>CADEGH010000001.1:0-274252 GCA_902826835.1 uncultured bacterium
AACTCGTTGCGCAGAATCGGGTTACGGCGATTTAGCGCCCGGAACTTCGGGCTAATGCCGGGGATTCGAAAAGAGGAGCCGATCTTCTGCCTGGATGGATTCGTAATGAATTGGGCAAGGGAGAAGGACAAATTCTCTAGGTTGGTTGTTTTTCCTGTTCTTGCTCCATTCCTCTTCCTCCCACCCATTCTCTATCGCTTGAACATCAAGGCCACCCTCTGGTTCTGGTGGCCCTTGGCGTACTTGCTCCGCCCCCGGCCACATACGGACAAAGAAAATCAACAGCAGCAGGCCCTCTGCTGGCCTCTGACCGATATTTTCCAGTGCTTTTGGATCTGTGCGAGCGTGCTGGTGGCCATGCTCTCTTTGCTTCTGGTCACCCTGAAGGCCTCCGACTACGCTGCAGTTCGCGACTTCTCTGCCCCTGCGTTCACGAAAATCTGGCTCGCCATGGACTGGTCCGAGGTCGCGCCCTGGCACTGGATCCAGTGGGGCAGCGCCACCTTGGGCCTGGGCATGCTCGCGATCGCTGGCAACGCCCTGAGCCACCGAAACAATCAGGCATGGGGCGACCTCCATCACGACCGGTGGCTTCCGGTCATGACCTGGTTGCACCGCCTGCGCCGCGTGGCCACCGTGGTCTGGTTCTTCCTCTGCCTGATCTACCTCCTCCGGTTCAGCGGGTGGCTGCCGGATGCCTGGTTCCATGTCCTGGGTGGGCGGAGCGAGTAGGGCGGGGTTCAGACCCGTGACGTCACGTTGTCTTGGCCAACGCTTCGAGCACGTGAGTAATGGCCACGTGGCTTGAGCCAGCGAGTATCACCTCCTCCGCGAGAGCCTCAAGGCGCACGGTCACAGCCGACGCGTTTGGAAGGGTGACCACGGCCACGTCCTCGACGGGCCCGGCTGCGTAGGCGTCCCCCTGCTGCAAGCGCGGCGTGTGCGTATCGATTGCGACCTTGGCGCCTGCGTTGGGGATGTCCCGAATCCCGTTGAAACGATGAAATAGAGCGGCGGCTCCTGGGTAGCCTGAATTTGTGCACCAAAGGTACCCAATCCAAAGGAGCCGCCGTGCGAAATTCGTACTGCCAGAAGACATCGAGATCCAGAAGAAGCCGTGTCGCCCCTCCCGCGGGACGGACGATCAGTGTCAACGACCGGGAGATCCAGATCGCGCTTCCGATTCCATCGCTGCTCGCGTCCCTCCACGGATAACTCGAGTCCATCGCGGGCACCGCGGGGCTGCTGATGATCCAGTCCCTCATCGAAAGAGACGTCACCCAACTCGTCGGACCCCGCTATGCCCATGCCCCGGATCGACAAGCCGTTCGCTGGGGTTCCGAAGAGGGCTTCGTGACGTACGGCGGAAGGAAGGTCCCGATTCGACGTCCGCGCGTCCGATCGACCGATGGCAAAGAAGTCCCCGTTCGCGCTTACGAGGCGTTTCAGGACGACTCCCGGATGGGCGCCCAGGTGAGTCAGCGCATCCTCCGAGGGGTCTCGACCCGGAATTACGAAGGTCCCCTGGACGACTTCTGCGATGGCTACGGCATCCAGCGGAGCTCGGTCAGTCGGCACTGGAAGGTGGCAACAGAGAAGGAGCTTCGAGCCCTGTTCGAGCGCGACCTCTCCTCGCAGGAGTTCGCCGTGATCATGATCGATGGCATCCGCTTCCAGGAATCCCTGCAGGTTGCGGCCGTCGGAATGACATCGGACGGCAAGAAGGAGGTCCTCGGCATTTGGGAGGGTGCGACCGAGTACGCGACCGTCGTCACGGAGCTCCTCGCCGACTTGGTGAAGCGTGGGCTGGATTCGAACCGGCGGTACCTCTTCGTCATCGACGGCTCGAAGGGGCTTCGCAGGGGGATAGAGGCAGTCTTCGGGAACAAGGCCGAAGTCCATCGCTGCCATCCGCACAAGGCACGGAACGTGCTCTCCCACCGTCCGGACACGCACCACCTTCTGGTTCGCCGCGCGATGAAGTCCGCCTGGGGCATGCGCTGCTACGACGACGCCAAGAAGGCACTCCTGAAGCTCGTCTCGAAGCTCGAGGCGATGAGCCCGAGCGCCGCTCAGAGCCTCAAAGAGGGACTGGAAGAGACTCTGACCATCCATCGTCTTCAAGTGCCGGACCAATTGGCGGACTTTCTCCGAACGACCAACCTCATCGAGAGCGTCTTCTCACGCAACCGAGACCTGTGCCGCAACGTGAAGAACTGGAAATCACCCGGGATGCGCTCCGGTGGTCGTCGACCATGCTCCTTCATGCCGAGAAGTCCTTCCGCCGCATTCGCGGCCACCGCTTGATGCCGGATCTCGTTCGCAGACTTCGCGGAGTGGATAGAAAGGAGGGTGTCGCGTAGCGTCATCTACCGCTACCCGGTCCGCCGAGTTTCAACGGGAACCGGGACATCCCCCGCGCAAGTCCACGACGCGCCACCGGAAGGCGGTCAGCAGATTGACGGCGTGCGGCCGGAGGGAAGACAGACCACCTCCCCGCGAATTCTCTCCGAATTCCTTACATGGGTAAGCTTGGTCCAGGTCGGCGAAGTGCGCAAAACACCTATTGTTCCAGAGCGCACCCGGCAAGACTCGAACTTGCAACCTTCTGATCCGTAGTCAGATGCTCTATCCAATTGAGCTACGGGTGCTTGGTCGGGGATGGTATCGGAGGCTTCGGCGGCTTCAAGCGTTGGATGGAAAGGGGAAAGCTTGGGGCAGCGATGAAGCCACGGATCAGTAGAACTGGAGCCGAACCGGCTCGGTCAAGTGGGCCGAGTTTTGGATCCACGGGATGGACCGGGTGCCGACCAGCGCTTGCAGGGTGATGGCTTGGCCGGCCAGGGAGGCCGGGAGAATCGCAAGCTTGAACAGCGTGAGTTCGCCCGAGGGAGGAATCACGCCCCAGGGCAAGGTCTGGGTGGTGGCGTTGGATTCGAAAAGGCCCAGGCCCAGGATCAGAGAGCAGCTCGCGCTCGAAGCGGCGACGCAACTCTGCGTGCCGGGGGTCGCGGTCGTCAGGAACAACTCGACGGGCTCGCCCACGAGCGGCGAGACGAGGGTCAACGTGAACGGGTCGGAAAGTAGGTGCTTCCAGGGCAAGATCGGGTCCGCGGGTGTCCCCGGGCTCAGGAAACGTGTATGGGGCAGCGGCAGCGGGGCCCCGGCTGCCCAGTCGAGGCTCGCTTGGGCATCCACGACGTTTTGGGGCTGGAACTGAATGAGCCCGGCCGGACCCGGAACCGGGAGGAACACGCCGTCAATGGCTTCGAAGCCTCCGCCGGGGGTCAGTCCAAACGTGTTGTTCTGGAGGAATCCCCACACTTGGCCGCCGACTCCGATCTCGCGCAGCGCGCCCACCAACCAAGGGAGTCGACCCGCCGTCGCATCCATCCGGTGAAACTCGGAGCACAAAGCCTCGACCCCAAGCGTGTCCGCAAACGCTTTGCGCTCGATCATCTGAAACCGAAAGCTGTCCACCGGGGCGTATGAGTGGAACGAGTAATAGGTGCCACGGTATCCGGCGGCACGCGCGGCCAACTCAAGCTGGTCGGTTCCCGCATCCGCCCCCGCCCACCCGATCGTTCGACTGGCTCCCGCATGAATTGCGAGCAGCCGATTTTCGGTCGTGCGGATGAACTGGATGTAGTTGCTCACGGGAATGTTCGAGAGCTGGAATCCGCCGTTCGGCTCGTTGAACAGGTCGTAGGAACCGAAGGCCAAGACGCCATCGGGATCGACTGCGAAGAAAGTCGCGATCGCATCCAAGTAAGCGTCGACACGCGCCGCCATTCCGTACGGCCACTGCGTGTAGTCGCCGGACAGTGCGATGAGTTCGTTCCCCGGCTCATGGTAGAGGGAGGAGAAGAACGGCTCGTTCGCGGGTAACGGAGCCAGCAAGGAAGCGGCGGCGTTCGTTTGCAGGGTGCGCGCGCCCACGCGCACGTAAAGCTGAGGATTGGTCACCGCCGTGGGGGAGGTGCCAACGAGTTCGTGCCACAGTTCCTCCGTCAGGCTGCCGTCCAGGGCCACGGCCGGAGTCGACAACCCGATGGCACTCCAAACCATGTAGGTGATCTTGATGCCGTGAGCGTTGCAAATCCGGGCGATTTTCCCGAGGGTGTCGATGTAGGCAGCCCGATCGATCAGGAAGGCCCAAAACGAGGGGATGAGCCGCACCGAGTTGAGCCCCGATGCCGCCATCCTCGCGACTTCCGCGGCGACCACCTCTTCGCGAAACTGTCCGTCCAAGGTGGAAAATGGACTGATCGGACCAGGAAGCCACGCGAAGACATTGTCCGAGGTGACGCTGGTACCGGGGATCCAATTGTTGCCGCGCCATGTCGACGGAGACTGCGCCCAGGCGCTCATTCCGAAAGCACAGAGTGCACTCGCCAACCAGATCCTCGGAGTCATGTGGGCGAGGATACCCGCTCCTGGTCTCCGGCGCCCAGCCCAAATCGGCTCAGGCGACGCCCGTCCTGCGCAGAGAAACGAAAAGTCCGCGGCCGTAGAGGAACGGGCCCAGTGCCTGCCCGGCGATGAATATCGGTTTTTTTGTCCAGCAGGCGTACCCGAGGAGCAGCGCCGATCCGAAGAACGACGTCAAGAAAAACGCGGGCGGAAGTCTCGACTCCCCGGCCCGTTCCGAGAGCCACCACTGGAGAGGGAAACGAGAAATCCAAAATGCCAGGCCGACAATTCCCAGGGCGGCGGCCCAGGTCGGAGCCTCCCGCAAGCGATCGTCCATTCCGCTCCAGAACGCGAGCACCGCTCCGACTCCGACGCCGAGGAGCACGCCCCAAAGCGCAACCGGGCTCAGCTTCTTGCGCGTTTCTTGGAGCATCAGATTGCGGATGTAGATCGGAACCGGCGCGGCCGTACCGAGCGTGAACACGAAGTCCTTGTTGAAGATCGCGTAGACGAGCGAGGACGCCGCCCCGACCAAGGAGAACCACCAGTAGATGGTCGGGACTACGATCCGCTTCGCGCGCTCGGAGGCCACCCACTGAACCAGGCCACGGCTGAAGTACAGACCTTGACCGAGCCAGCCCAGAGCGTCGAGGCCGGTCAAGCGCCGGCGTCCAAGGTCCGGGTGATTGTCACGTCGGAATTCATGGGAGGCGTTACCCGGTCGACCAACTCGCGAGTTTCATACCGGAGGTGCCGCCGTTGCATCCAGCGGACGACGAGGCAATCGCGGAGCGCGCGGAACACGCGATTCCACATTCCGTATTTGCTCGCGCCCGAGTGCCTCGCCCGATGGTTCACGACGACTTCCGCCGACTTCCACCCGTCCATGTGGGCGAGGGTGATGAAGAACCGGTGCATCCCGTTGAACAACTTCATCCGGTCGATGATTTCGCGCCGAAAGAGTTTGAGTGGGCAGCCAGTGTCGTGGATCCGCTCTTTGGTCAAACGGTTCCGCACGGAGTTTGCGATTTTGGTGGAGATCCGCTTCGACCAGGGATCTCGGCGCTCTCGTCGCCAGCCGTAGACGAAGTCGACATCGCCCTGCTCCAACCGCGCCACGAATTTGGGGAGATCCTCGGGATCGATCTGGAGATCCCCATCCATGGTGGCGATCCACGCGCCCGTCGCCGCCCGGAAGCCGGCTTCGAAGGCCGCCGTCTGCCCCGAATTCCGCAGTAGCTCAATCACCCGGATCCGGGCGTCCTTCGACTTCACTTCCGCGAGTGCCTCGGCAGTTCCGTCCGTGGATCCGTCGTTGACAAACACCAGTTCAGTCCGGAACGCGAGCCGATCCAGGATCGGCAGCAATTCGGCGACGAGCGGACGGACATTCCCCTCTTCCTGGAAGAAGGGCACGACCACCGACAATTGGGGGCGTTGATTTTTCATGAGCCGCGCGGGCGGATGACCACCGTCGCGTCATCGCCCAGCCGAATCGTCTTCACGATTTCGTACTGGTTGGCGATGTCGATCCGGAAGCGCTCCGCGTCCTTTTCCCGCACGACGGCGAGCCGGTTTCCTTCGCTCAGCCAGCTTCGTAGGGCTTCCCGGCTGGCGACCCGGTCGTCTTCCAGATCGTAGTCGTAGCGACTCGCGCCCGGCTCGGGTCGAGCTCCCACTTCCGGGAGCACTCTCCCGAAGTACCAGGCCAAGCCCTCATCCAGATGGAAGTACGCGGCAATTGAGGCGCCGCCCCCGGCGAGCGCGCCCAGTTCTTGCCCGGCGGTCCGCCTTGAGCACTCCTGGTTCCAGAGGGGCGCCAGACATCCGAGGGTGAGCGAAAGCGCGAGGGCCGAAGATAGGCCCGACCAGCCGAGCGCGGCTCGGGGTGCGTTGGCCAGCGATAGCGCCAGCGTCGCCAGCGCGGTCGCAAGCAGGAGTCCGCCAGCAAACATGAGGTGGAGGCCGACCGTCGCGGGATTCGATCGAACCAGGGTGGAGATCGTCTCGCCGTGAGGAAGCCCCCACTCCAGACACCGCTTCAACGCCGCCTCCAAGTGCTCCGGAGATCGGGCCGAAAAGAAAACCAGGCCTCCAGCGGCCGCAAGGATCGCGCCGAGGCCCCCCGCCCAAAGCCGGACCCACGGCTGACCGGCCCAAAGCGACGCGTCGGCCGCCTGTGCCAGCAGGATCGCCATCGCCGGGTAGGCAACCAGGAGATAGATCTCCCGCTTTCCCGCCACCGCACTCAATGCGACCACCACGACCGCCAGCCAAATCCAAGACAAGCGACACAGGCTGCGCCCGGACTCGGAGAGTCCGTCGCGGACGCGGCGAGAGAACCACAGAAGTAGCAATGGCGAGAACGGAAGGAGATTGACCGGCAACCGGACCAGATACGTGTACCAGGGTTTCACGTGGTCGTCGCCGGACTGCACTCGGCTCAGCCACTGCGCCTTCAGGGTCTCCAGGTAGCGATCTCCAAAACCGGCGCCACTCGCCTCCTCCGCCTGATGCGCAGTCCACAGCCACCCCGCCACCAGAGCCGCCGTCATCACGAAACCGAAGAACACCGGCCCGGCGAAAAACCGGCGCAGGTCGCGCGACGCGGCCGCATCGACCAGGAGAATTGGGATCACCAGCAGCGCGTGCGGGCCCTTGGTGAGAATCGCCAGGCCGAGGGCGAGGCCCCCCAGACTTCCCAACCAGTACGACTTACGCAGGCCACCCGCACGAAGAAGAAACACGGAGAGTGCGAACCCTGCCGCAAACATGAGGTCGAGATGCGCCTGCCTCGCCTCGAACCCGAACAGCAGGAACCCCCCGAGGATCGTGCCTCCGAGCAGAGCAAACCCCAGACCTTGGGAGGCGAGAACGACTCCCACCGTGATGAGCAGCGTGATGCCCGCGACCGCCGAGGGAAGGCGGACGGTGAATTCATCCAGCCGGCCAAAGAGCTTTGCGGCGCCTCGCGCCGCCAAGAAGTACCCCGGCGGTTTGTCGGGGTAGAGTTCGCCGTTGCGGTAGGGAACAAAAGGACTCGCGCCCGGCTCGCAGCCCGCGCGGGTCACGAGCGCATAACGGGCTTCGTCGGGGGGCCAGAAGTCTCGTGCCCCGAGCCAGGGCAAGTACAGGCCGATTCCCAGCATACCCAAGGCGATCCCGACCAGAAGCGAGCGAGGCGCCGAGATCCCTCGGTCGTCGCCCGAGACTCCGGTGGAGTCCAGCGGCAAGTCAGTCACGAGTCAGCGCTCCGAACCAGCCGACTCCGGAAGCTCCCTCACGTTGGACCAGATCCCGTACGGATGCCAGGGCGCGCTCGGAGGCTTCGTTCGATCGGCGGGAATGTGGTTCCAGAACGGGACCACGCGCCGATCGTAGCGCTCCACTCCCGAAACATAAGCCAGGTCGACAAAGGCCCGGTAATCGAGGGGCTCCCGGTCCATGACCAGGATGTCGGCATCCTTGCCGACCTCGATGCTTCCGACTCGGTCCGCAATCCGGAGCATGCGAGCGGGGGTGATCGTGATGGACGCGAGGGCGTCCTCGGGCTTGGCTCCGCCTCGCACCGCGAACGCGGCTTCAATGGACATCGTCAAGACGTCCCGACCGGCGAGCAGGCCGGTCACGATCCCGGTGGAGAGTGTCGTAGTTGCCCAGGGCACTCCGGTGCGGCCAGCGATCGCGGCGGTTTCGATCGACCACCCGTGTGGCCCATCGCGGAGCAAGTCGCGATACGGGCGCGCCGCTCGACCTCCGAGTCCGCGCGGGCACAGCACGAGCCCGATGGGGCGACTTCCAATCTCCCCCATGCAGGTCCACGCTTCCATCGCGGGGTGCAGGATCATGGCGGCCGCGAATCGATCGGAGAGCGCAAGCACCTTGCGGATGTCTTTGGCGGTCGACGCCTGCATGAACAAAGGCAGTTCACCCTCGAGACAACGAGCCAGCGCTTCGATGGACTCTTCGTCTTTGGGTTCCTTCGCCTCCTTGTTGCCGTCGCGCACAGCCTGGATCCACTCCTTGCGCTTCGTGACGAGATCACGCGCCTTCTGCAAGGCATCCACCGTCTCTTGGATCTCGTTACCGGTGTTGCCCTCGAGCGTCATGTAGACGGCGGCCGGATCGCGAACCTCGTATCCCTCAATGGTTCCGTAGGTCAATTTGGCGATGACGCCGCCGAGGACGCCGCGAGGACTCCCGCTGAAAAATCCCTGTGGGGCTCCGAAGAGACCGCCAAACATTTCGTTGGCGCCCCCCTGGCCTTGGTGGGCCGTGGTGATTCCTGAGCCCAAAGCCATCAGCATGTACTCGGTGAAGGGATCGACTCGGTCCTTCGCCTTCTCACGAACCGTGTTGCCGCGCACTCCCAGACAGTTGCGCGAGGCGATGGCGATGAAGCCCGGAACCACGTGTTTACCCTTGCAGTCGACGATCTTCGTTCCGGTAGGCAGGACCATTTCGTCGCCGCCGATGCGCACGATCTTGTCGTTCTTCACGAGCACCGTCGCACCGGGCAATCGTGGGCCGGTCACGGTCCACACCTCTCCTCCGACAAACGCGACCCATTTCGTTTCGTCCGCACTCGCCGGAGCCGGGGTGGCCGGTTTTTCAGCCGCCTTTTCGGGGGCGGGATCGGGGCTCGCCGGCTCCGTCTTGGGCTCTTGAGCCAATGAGAGTCCCGCCAAAACGAGAGCCGCAAACGGGGTCAGGTAGACACGGATCATGGCAGGGGCTCCTTCAGGCTCAGAACCGATCGTCCGTCCACCACCACCTCCATCAAGCCCGAGGTGGGGGACCAAGGATCGCCGCGGAAGATCAAGAAGTTGGCGTCCCGACCCACTGCCAGGGACCCAACCCGATCCGCGATCCCTAGGATCTCGGCGGGAGTGGTGGTCACCGCGCGCAAGATCTCGTCCGCCGGAAAGCCGAAGCGGCGCATCTCTTGGAGTTGGAAACGGAAGCGTGCGAGCGCGCCCAAGTCGCCGGGCTCAGGGATCAGCGCCACCGCGATTCCCTGGTCCACCAGCTCGCGACACGTCAGGCGTACCGACTGGGTGAGGGAAATGCGCGTGAAGTCCGGAACCATGATGACGGGCAAGCCGAGTTTGTGGATCGTCGCGGCGACGCGCCACAAGTCTCGTCCGTCATTCCGACTCGGTGCCAGCTCCAAGAGCGCGGGGCGGAAGGACTCCTCGCTCTTGAACAGTGACTCCGCATGCAGAAAAGCCGCGGCATCGGCGATTCCGAGGATGCCAGGCAGTCGACGCTCAAACACATCGACGAGCGGCATGATCTTCGCGTCTTTGCTCGGCTCCTTGACCTCTTCGGCCTTGGGCTCGTCCTTTTTGGGTTCGTCCTTCTTTTCGGCCGGCTTGGTCTCGGTCTTGCCGTCAGCCGGCTTCTCGGGTTCGGCGGGTTTCTCACCCTCGGGCTTTTTCTCAGGCTCCTTCGGCTTGTCCTCGGTCTTCTTGGCGCCGGACTTGTCACCCGCTTTTTTCCAAGCGGCGAGGTCAGTCAGGTACTTGCGGGCCTTCTCCAGGTTCTTCTTCCACGATTCTTTGGACGAAGTGCCCGCCTCAAAACCCATCGACAGGAAAGCATCCGCCTTGAAGAGGCAGTCACTCAGGGGCACGAGCCCCTTGGCCTGAACTACCGGTCGAAGGAGGGCGCCCTTGCCAGCAATTCCGCCTCCCGAAAACGACGAGGCGAAGGTGGTGAAACCGGCCCTTGCCAACGCCTGTAGCCCCTGGGCATCGATATCCAGGCGATCACCAATACTGGTGTCTCCTCGCGAGTTGTTGCCGCCGTTCGCCAATCGTTCCTGGCCGCTGAAGAGGTTGCCAGCCGCCAGCACGAAACCCGGCCAAACCGTGTCCGCGCGACGATCCATCTCCCTGGCGCCGTAGGGCACATTCACTTCGCCTTCGACTCCGACCGCGACGATGCGGCCCGCCTCTTCCAAAATCACCGCCCGCTCGATGGGCGGGCCGGATACCGGAAACACGCGCCCGAAGTACCAGGCGGTCGCCTTGGAAGGCTCCGAGGACTTACCCGATTCTTCGGCAGTCCCCTCCACCTTGACCTCGGCACCACCCTCGGCAGGCGGTTCCTGGCCCAGGATCGAGGTCGGGAAGAGAGTCAACCCCAAGACCAGGAGCCCAATCGCTTGAACTCTAGAAGCGGATGCCGTCACGGTCCGAGTCATAGGCCACCTTTCCATTCACGAGGACCACGCGCGTCCGCGAGCGAGGGTCGAACGGACTCCCCGTCCAAATCGCGACATCCGCATCCTTACCTACCTCAAGGCTGCCGAGCCTTTGGTCGAGCATCAACATTTTGGCGGCATTCAGAGTGAGCCCCGCGAGTGCCACCGGCTCGGGAAGGCCGTGGCGAATCGCCATCGTTCCTTGGTACGGCAACTCTTCTTGAGGGCACACCGGCGCATCGGTGTTGAGTCCGATCTTCGAGTCCGGCATGCCGAGCCATCGCCAAGCCGCCGACAGCCCGATGAATTTCGACTGTTGCTGGTCGTAGTAAAAACCCCGGGGGCCAAAGGCGCCGGGGATGCCGCGTTTGTTGAATTCCGGGGCATTGACGAAGCCGTCGAATTCGCCGTGGTCCAACACGACCTTCAGGCCGAGTTCGTCGTGCAGAATGCGCAGGGTGGACTGAACGACCTGGAAGATCTGCGTGTGCACCGCCACCGGAACTTCGCCCCGAAACAGGGGCCGCATGTTCTCGTAGCGAGGGTCCTTCGGGGGTGCCGCTTTGGCCTCGCCCTTTTCGAAGCTCGTCCACGCGTCGTGGTAGGCCTTTCCCTCGAGGAGCACGTTGCGAATCATCCAGTTCATGCCGATGCGCCCGGCGCCGAGATCTCCGCCGGAGCGCTCGGGGTTCCCCGCCTGCGCGATCTTGAGCGCGCCGGGGAATCGCACCACGACTTCCTCGGGGCTGTTGCCGAACGTCTTGAGGACAACACCAAACCCCGTCATGTTCGTGCCTGAGCCCGGAATCGTCAGCACGGTGGTGACTCCACCCGCGACCGCGATCCTCGTTTCAGGTGTGTCCCAATCGACGTTGTCGAGCACTCGAAATTCCGGATTCACCTGGAACAGGTTGTCCTGCAGATCGGAAGCCGCGGTGTGATTGTGGAGGTCGATGAATCCCGGCACGACTTGGCCGCCCGCAGCGTCGATGATCCGATAGCCGGCGGGGATTTTGACCTCGTCGGGAGAGCCGACCTTCTCGAATTTGCCACCGCGGATGAGTACGACACCATCCACGATCGGGGCTCGTGAGACCGGATACACGATGCCTCCTCGGATCGCGATCCCGTCTTCCTGAGCGGTGAGGTACGAGGCGGATACCAGCGCCAAGACTCCAAGAACAGTCAATCTTGCAGTGAGCTTCATGGTTTTTCCTCCGCCACGAACTCCCCTCCGACCATGACCTTCAAGATCCGAGTCTCGGGTGCAAATGGCTCGCCGTCGAAGAGGACAAAGTCAGCGTCTTTGCCACGAGCCACCTGACCTAGGCGATCTTGCACGTTCAAAACCAGGGCGCTCCAAGACGTCAAGGCTCGCAACGCCTCTTTGGGACTCAGGCCCCGGTGCACGGAGTAGGCAGCGGACGTCAGGAGCGTGCGCGGGTCACGCCTGACACCGGAGCGGAACAAGAGGGGCAAGCCCTTTTGCACCACCGCTGCATAAGCGTTGAAATGACGCTCACCCTCCCAGCGCACTCCCACCCCGTCGGTGGCCACGGCCACCCCGAGTTCATCGAGCAGGTCCAGTTCGGAGGGAATCAGAGAGTCGCCGAGCAAGACCGTGCGCACCTCGAGTTCATCGCGCAGAAGGCGCAGGACATCCCTCGTGAGTTTTTGAGAACTGCCACGCACGAACACCGGCAGGTCGCCGGCGATCAGGTCTTTGAAGGGTTCATCCGCAGCGGAGACACGAGGCGGTTTGGGCGAGTCGTCCTTCTTGGCTTCGGCGCCCGCAGCACTCTCGGTCTTCTTCTCGCTCGTCGTCGACTTGGACTCAGCGGCGCTATCCGAGGCGGGCTTCTTGTCCTCCTCTTTGGCGGCGGTGTCCTTCGTCTTCTTCTCGTCCGCCGGCTTGTCGACCTTCGGAGCGGGCGGGGCCGTTCGGTCCGTGCGCACTCCGAGGATAGTGCCTTTGCCTTCGGAGGCGGAATCGAATCGGCCCTCCAAAGCGTCGCGACGCACGTCGAGTTCAACCCTGACCTTCTCCTCCCCGAGCGAAGCCTCGAGCTCGAGCTTCGGAGCCGACCACGCCTTCACGGCGATCGTGACTCCACCGGGGAGAGACTCGGCGCTGAACTCCGCCTTCCAAGCCTCACCTTCGAGGCGGATCAGAAGCTGCGCGGGAAATAGCTCGCGCGGAGCGCGGTCAAACGCGTAGTGCAACTTCCAGGTTCCAACGAGCGGATCTCGGGCGACGGGAGTTCGCACGGACACCAGGGCGGGAGCGTCAACCGCCGCGGCCGGCTTCTGTTTCGCTTTCCAGGCCTTCAGGTCCTTTTCGTACTTCTCCCAGCTCTCGACATACTTTTGGCCCGCCTCGAAGGCCTTCCGAATCTTGTCCACCTCCTCGGCGGTAGCCCTAAGGCCCTCAAGATCCAGCAGCAGGCCAGCCGCGGGTTTCACGACTCGAGATTCCTTCGGGCCGCCCAACTTCACGACGGACAACCAGCCTGCGAGCAGACGCCCACCGTTGGGGGTGAGTGCCGCCGCGGTAGTGCCCCGCCGTGCGGTGGCGACGACGTCCGGCCAAGTGGCGTCGAATAGATCGGAAGCCCGTTGCTCCATCCCTAGCGCGGGGAGACCGGCGCCCGGCACCACTGCTCCGGCGTCGGTTTGACGCACGCTCCGGTAGCCAAGCTGCGCTCCCGCATCGACGAAGCCAGGGGTCAGCACCGCCTTCGGGAACTCGTGAATCTGCGCTCCGTCTGGAATCGAAATGTCCCGTCCGACTGCAACGATCTTGCCGCCTCGCACCAGAACTGTGCCGGGCGAAATGGGCTCACCGTCTCCGGGGTAGATCCTTCCTACCTTGAGCGCCAAGACCTTGGGCGACTCCGACACGGGGCGCGTCGACAGAAGCTTGCGGCCCAGCACGACGCTTTCGGCCGAGGCACCCGGAGCAAACGGATGCCGATCGAAAATCGCCAAGTCCGCGACGCCTCCGACGCGGGTGACCCCGCTGTCGATGCCCAGGACCTGCCCCGCGTTGCGGGTCAAGGCCGAGAGCGCGTCCTCGGAGGAAAAACCCGGGCTCACCGCTTGCGCCGCGAACCACAACAGATCGTGCTCGGGCGCGGGCGCACTCGGCACCAGGGCGAGAGTCACCCCGGCCCGCTTGAGGATGGCCGCGGCCTCCGCACGTCCTTCGCCTTCGTTGTTCTCGAACGGGGCCGGGGCCGGCAGCGTACTTCCGGCCGCGATCCCCACCTCGAGGACGACGCGCGCTTGAATCCGCGCCAGATCCGCCGCGAGCTTCCAAGCTTCACGGCCGCCTTCGACGACCAGGCGCAAGCGATGCTCCTCGGCGATCTCAATGGCGAATCGAATGTCTTCCTCGCGATGCGCCCGCACGCGCCAAGCCAATTCCCCCTTGAGGACTCGGATCACCGGCCGATGGTCCGCACTCCACTCGTCCGCCGGAGAGCCGTCGCGGTTGGCGGCGATCCGAGCGCTCGCTTCGGCAAAAAGTTCCCGAACCATCGAACGCGCGCCCGCGCGCGTCGTGGGCATTTGGGGCTTGGCTGCCTCGACCGGATTCTCCGGACCAGGTGGCACAGCCGGGCGGAAAACGGGAGGCGGAGAGAGAGCGCTCTCCGTGAGGACAGTGTGGAGCGCTGCCTCGCGACGAACGGCGCCACCGCCGTGTTCGTACGGACGCGCGGACACGGCCGAGCCTTGCCCCGGTACGAGCCGATTGCGGCCGGGCGACCAGTAGACGACGCTCACCCCGCTCTGCATCGCGGTGCGCGGGAATGAGTGCGGATCGAAGTCCTCGCCGGCCACCACGCCTGACTGCACGGATGGCGCTTCGGTCCGCTCGCGGACCTGCCCGTCGGCGTCGATGAGCCCGGGGGTAATGAAGCGGCCGGTGAGGTCGATCACCTCGGCCGCTGGCGGAATCTCGAGTTCCTCTCCCCCCACCGCGACCACTTTTCCGTTCGCACCGATCACGATCACGGCGCGGGGAATCAGGGTGGAACCCGTCCACACCGTCGCACCTCGAAGGACAAGGTCCGAGGGCGCTTGAGCGGCCAGGGGAGAACCGACCGTTCCCAGGATGACGACGGCACAAAGCCAGCGTGCGATCACTTGGCCGCCCCCCCGATCAGATCGGACAGCCGCGGATCTTTGCGGCGATCGTAGGCCTTCTGCCCACGGATGAAGGCCCGATCAACCCAGGCCATGCCGCCGATCGGATCGTCGGTGAAGAGCACGATGTCGGCGTCTTTGCCAACCGTGAGAGAGCCCTTCTTCGCGCCAAGTCCCAGGAACTCCGCCGGGGCGAGGGTGACCGCGCGCAGCGCGTCCTCACGTTTGAATCCATAACGGATGAGGCTCGCCGCCTGGTACCAAAGGTAGCGACGCCCGAGCGAACCTTGGCCGCTCACCACTGCGAATTTGACGCCTGCCTCTTGGAAAATGCGAGGCACGATCCGCACCACGTCCTTGCCCGTCTCCGGATCCACCTCTTCGATCTCGAGGTCGGCCGAAAGGAGGACCGGGATCTCCCGCTTCGCGAGGAGATGAGCGCCTCGCCAAGTGCCGGGGAGGCAATAGAGCTTCGCATTCAATTGATATTGGTCGATCAATTCGAGAGCGCGCTGAATGTCCCCGCCGTTCTCGCAGGCGATGATGGCGGGAATCTCCTTTTTCAGGAGCCGCACCAAGGCCGATTTGCGTCGCTCGGCTCGGAAAGCCTCGAGATCCAACGAGACGTTGCCGGTCTCCTTTTGATCCTTGGCTTTCGCCTGAAGGTCTTTCCAGTACTTCTGCGCCTCGTCGAGCGCAGCGCGCAGTTTGGCGAGATGACTGGCCCGGCTGCCTTGGGCGGGAATCATCGAGAGCTTGAGACCCGCATCGGGAATGACCGTCATGTCCTCGACGAGAATTCCCGCCGGCTGCACGACGCGGCCCATGCCGCCGATGATCGTGCGTTCGCCCGGAAAGACGCCGATCGTCAGGACGCCGTCCCGCTGACAGTCCTCGAAAAAGTTGGAGGCGGGATCCAAGGAGTCCACGACCGAGACATAGGGCGTGATTGGAACCTGCTCGTTCGCGGCGTCCATGCCGGAACTCGTGTGCGCCAGCACAAATCCGGGATAAGCGACGAGACCGACCGCCGGAAGGGTCGGGACCTCCGCGGGCACTTGCAAGTCTTTTCCGATCCCGGCGATCTTCCCGTCCTTGATGTAGATGTCCCCGGTCGGGATCTCCGCACCATCGACCGGCACGATGCGCGCCTCCCGAATCAGGAGGTCTTGGGCGGTGGACCCGTTCGAAAGTACACTCACGAGGGTGAACAATCCGATCGACGTGAACGATTTCATGGCTTGGTCTCCTCGCGCAAATCCACGAGCTTTCCTGCACTCACTACCGCCCGCACTCCGGTCGTCGCCAGCAAGGGGTCGCCGTCGAACACCACGATGTCTGCGGACAGTCCGGCCTTGAGCGATCCCGTGCGATCTGCCAATCCCAGGAAGCGCGCGGGCTCCGAGGTCAAGAGTGGAATAGCCCGCTCGCGGGGCAATCCGAGTCGCACCGCGAAGCGAGCGAAGTCCAGCAGCGTTTGGCCCGGCTCCAGTTCGCCCCCTGCGAGCGCAAACGGAGCCTTGGCGCGAAAGAGGCGTTCGGGAGTCACGGCCGGAGGCAGCGGCTCGAGTACGGCAAAGTTGGGAAAACCCGCCGCACAGCAATTGCAGCCGTGCAGGAGTGCTGATTCCTCATCGACGTACAGCGGCCATTGGTTCGAAGGCTCGGCGGATGGGTGTTCGTGACCGTGATCAGCGGCGTGATCGTGTCCTTCGTGGTCGTGCCGGCTCGACTCGGCGGCACTCCCGAGCGGTTCGCCTTCCGATTCGGGGGTCGAACGGGGTCCTCGGCCCCCGCGTCGCTCGAGATGGAACAACGGTCCGACCAACACGGGCGTCCGCGTGCGCTCGAGTTCGGCGGCCGCGAGGCCTGCCTCCTGGGCACCCACGATCACGTTTCGGCTGATGCCAAACTCCTTGGCGATCCGCATGGCCGTATAGATATCCTTGGCAGACTCGGCCTGCCAAAACACCGTGAGCTTGCCGGCCAGGGCTGCGGCCAGGGTCTCCAATTCGACATCAACTATCCCCGCGCCCTTGGCCCGGGCATCCGCATAGTCGCGGGCGCGGGTGAAGGCTCGGCGGGCCTCGAAGATCACGCCCATTCGAGAATTGGGCCGGCGCGGCGGCATTCCTTGGCCACCCCGACCAGCGTTGATCGTCGGATCCAGTCCCAGGGACACTCGAACCCCAAAGGTGTCGGCAAGCGTCTGACTCACCTCGGCGCCGGTGCGCACCAAAGTGGGCTGACCACCGACCACGTTTCTTGATCCTGGATGCACCACGACGGTGGTCGTGCCGCTCCGAAACGCGCGCCTCAGATCGAACGAGGCGAGGTCGACAAAACTCGCCGCGCGCACCGTGGGGGTCACCTCGGAGCGCTCCTCGTTGTCGAGCTCACCCCGGATGAGGCCGAATTGGCTCGCGCCGTCGATGAAACCGGGGGTGACTTCGGCCTGCGGCAGGTCGAAGACTTTCGCGCCTTTCGGCACCGCGATCTTCTCTCCTATGGCCTGAATGCGCTCTCCACTCACGATCACGATGGCGGGCGCGATCGAGGTCCCATCGCCCAAGTGGGCTCTGCCGACCTTCAGGGCCCAGACGTCCTGGGCAGGTAGGCACCCGAGGAAGAGGAAGCCAACCAACACGATCCAGCCGATGGGCTTCATGGTGCGAGCTCCTTCTGGTCGACGCGCACTCCGTTCAAGAACATCCCCAACACTCGGGCACGAGGGTCGGTGGGACGATGACTCCAAAGCACAATGTCCGCGCGGAGCCCGGCGGTCAGGGCCCCCACGGACTTGTCGATTCCGAGCACGTGCGCCGCGTCCACCGTCAATGCTCGTTCCGCGGCCGCCTCGCCGGCGATACTCGCGAGCACCACGCCGGCCAGTCTCAGCGCCTGGGGCGAGCGATCGGGACCGTCGGACGCAAGGGCAATGCGGAGCTTGCGCTCGACCAAGGCCTGGATGCGAGCCCGATCAGGGGCCTTCAGGCTTGGCACCACGCCGCGAAGAATCACCCCGAGAAGCTGGTCGGTCTTGGGAGCCCCCTCCAGCGCGGAAGGAGGCAGCGAGAGCACTCCGTACCCCGGATGAGAGACCGCTAACTCTTCGGCCATCTCGCGTTCGCGAGGGGACCCCACCGAGCAGAGCCAGCGACGCATTTCGCCTTGGGCCGATTTTGCATGCTCAAGGAGACCCGCGCGGATGCGGTCGAGAGCGCCGGCCGCGGAGGTCGGGTCGCGCCCCCGCACGTAGGCACTTTCATCGAGACTCGTGCTGACCAGGCCACGGTGGATCGGGTGAGTGGGCGAACCGCGCGCACCTAAGTGCACTACGGCGGTGTCGCCTCCCATGGCCTGGCTCCGCGGCGTCCAAAGATGCGTCGTCCCGATGCCTGCTCGCAGCATTTCCTGCCAGGTCGGAGCATCGCCGAGAACAAGATCTCGAACTTGAAGCTTGGGCAAGAAAGCGCTGGCGTTTTCCACTCTCGATCGTTCGAGACCGGCGCTCGATCCGCCGTCGATCAGGGCCGGGAACGCGATCGCGTCCGCGAACACCTGCTTATCCTTCGCGGCTGGCGCTTTCGCGGTGGGAACGACCGCAACGATGCGTCCGGACTTCACCAAAATGGTCGCAGACTCGATGGGAGCGCCCGCCATCGGCACCGCTAGGCGACACTCGATGGCCAGGTCGGCCTGGTCTTGCGCCAGAACGCGGCTTGCCAACCAGAACGCGCAAGTGAAGGAAGCCAATCTCATGGTCGGTCTCCGGTGAGGCGAACCACCACCTGCCCGAGAATCATCGCCTCCGCTTTCGAGCCCGGGGCGAACAAGTCGGTCTTCCGCACCTGAAGGAGCGCGTCGTAGCCCGGCGCGATCCGACCCCAGCGATTGGCCATCCCGACGACCTCGGCGGCCGACACCGTGAGGGCGCGGATCGCATCAGCCTCCGACACTCCCGAGCTTTGGAGCCAAGCCGCAAACAGGGGGACGTCAGCGGGCCCGAAATTCGGATCCCCCGCGGTCATGAGAGCGAAGGGAATTCCGGCCTCGACGAACTGCGACACTCTCGTCACCGAACGGTCGCCGTGGTCGATCGCGTTCGCCGTCGAGAACGGAGCCGCGGAATTCAAGATGAGGAGAGCCTTCGCCTCCTTGAGCTCATCGATCACGAGCCCTGCTTCGGTGGCACCCATGATGATCGGGCGCAGTTTGCGCGACTTGGCCAATTCGAGCGCAAGGAGGATGTCCTCTTTCCAGTGGGCCTCGATGCGCAACGTCCCCTTGCCTTCGAAAATCCGAAGGAGCGTCTCAAACCCCCAGTCCTTGGTGGGTTCGTTCGGAGCCTTGGGTTTTTCGTCCGCCTTCGAGGCCGAGGCATCGCTCGAAGCCTCCGCGGTCTTCTCGCCGGTCGAGCCGCTCCCGCTCCGTCGAAGACGATCGCGCAAGGATGATCTAGGGCGGCCCTCGGACTTCGGCGCCTCTCCCTCCCCGCCGGCGGGCGTCTTGCCATCGGCAGGCTTGTCGCCCTTCTTTTGCTTCGCTTCGTACTCGGCGAGTTTCTTTTCGTAGTCCTTCCAGTCGTCGGCGAACTTTTTCTTCGCTTTCTCGTAGCGGTCCGCGCCGTCGAACGCACCCCGGACGGTGGCTCGCGCGGCGCGGCGATCGAGGAGACTCGCTTGATTGCGCCCCTTGACCCCGAGGGTCACCGTCCAACCGGCCTCGCGTTCGTAAACGAAGCGAGCGCCATCTCCGCTGCCCGGTCGCACCAGACAGGAGGTCGAGCCCTCGCTGGCCGGGAGGAGCGAGGTGTCCACGTAGACCGCCCCGATGCCCGCCTCCAGCATGCGCCGATCGATGGCCGCCTCCTCCGCCGAGAGGACGTCGGCGAAGCGATCGTCTGGGTTTCCCGTGCGCTGCCGCCTCACCTCTGCCTCAAGAAGCGCGTCGTGGCCCACGTCGATGAATGCGGGAGCAATCAACGCCCCGTCCATGGCCTCGACCTTGGCTCCTTCGGGGACCTTCACCTCGGGTCCGACTTCGACGATTTTTCCGCCTCGGATCAGAATCGTACCGAGTTCCGGGGGCTGACCGGGACGCGTGAGCAGCCGCCCGCCGATGAGAGCGAGGGTCTCTTCCTTCGGCTTTTGATCCGAAGATTCCTGCGCGGGCAGGCATAAACCGAGGACCGAAGCGATGGCGGCAACCAAGCAGGATTTCATTCCGGACCTCCCGAGGGAGCGGGATTCTATGCCGCCGCGCGCGATCCCCTCAACAAGCGGGTGAACTTTTGCGAATATTGTGAAGAGGCGCCTGGTTCATGGGATGGACCGGTGCGGTTTCCGGATCGTTAGCATCCTCGCGATGGCCACCTCGGCACCAAAACGCTCGCCCAAGTCCGCTCGCGAGCGCTTTGCCGCGGAGCTTGAACCTCATCTCGCGGGGCTCTGGCGAACGGCGCTGCGGATGACTCGCAACGCGACCCGGGCCGAGGACTTGGTGCAGGACGCACTCCTCAAGGCCTACCGGTTCTTCGACAGCTACGAGCCAGGAACGAACTTCGGAGCTTGGGTGCACCGCGTGCTCTACACGGTCTTTTTGAACAACACGCGCGGAGAGCCTCCCAGGGCGGCCGCGCTCGACCAGGTGGCTGAACCTCCGGAAGCCGAGAGATCCCTCCTGGACGACTTGGGCCGCCGCGGAGCCGCCGAACGAGCGCGGGTCTTGCTCGAAGCGGTCGACGATCGCATCAAAGAGGCCGTGTTGGAAATGCCCGAAGATCTTCGGCTGGTGTTCCTCCTCAGCACCATCGAAGGCCTGAAGTACCGCGAGATCGCCGACGTCATGGATTGTCCCATCGGTACCGTGATGTCCCGCCTTTTCCGTGGTCGCAAATTCCTCCAGGACAAGCTCGCCGACTACGCGAGCGTGTCGGGATTCCGGGTCGGCTCCATCGAAGGAGAGGCGGAATGAACTGCCGCGACTTCGCCGCCATGGTGTCGGGAGGCCAAGCCGAAGACCCAACCGCGGTCCAGATCGAAGCGATCGAGCGCCATGCTCGCGACTGTGAGGCTTGTCACGCCTTCCGAACGGACTTCGTCAAGAGCCAGGCACGGCTGCGCGACCTACTCGGAAACGAGGCTCTGCCCGTCGGCTTCGATCGACGGATCAGCACCGTCCTCGACCGCGAAGATGCGCGCCTGGTCCGCAGACGTTGGATCGCCACTGCCATACCGGCCGCGCTGGCGGCGTCGGTAGCCCTGTTGCTCTTCCGCGGCCAAAGCCTCCACGACCACGACGACCACGGGCCGGTCATCGATTTTGCCGTCGCGCAGTTCCTCTCTCTCCAGCAGGAGGCGGCGCGCAAGAAAGTCTCGATCCTCGATCCCGACCTCCTCCGCCGCGAGGCGGAAGAAGTCGCGGTCCTGGATGGCGAAAAACTGCGCAGCTTCTACCGGGAGCTCTTCGGTGAGGACGCCAAGATCCCCGAAAAGTTGCGCGGCCGAGGCGTCCAGGGCGCGGTGCGCCAAGTCGGGTTCCACGGAACTCCAGTATCCAACCTGATCCTCGATCTCCAAGATCAGGAAGTGAGCGTGTACCGTCTGCGCCGTGACCAAGCCCTCCTGCGCGACTTGCACCTTCTCGATGGCGTTACGGCGGACGGTCTGCGTATCGAGCGCTGCCGCAGTTGTCATGTCATCGCGGTGACCCGCGGTGATTCGGTGTTCGTGCTCGTGAGCCGCGACGGGATCGAGCCCATGATCTCGCTGATGCGCCAGACTTATTGACTCGGCCTTCGCGCGACGTGATTCGGCTTTCAATCGACGTGGGTCGGCTTCTTCGCGACGAGGATCAAGTCTCGCCCGAACAGGGACGGCCGGAGCCAAACCAAGCCGCCGTAGAGATTGCGGATGAGGGGGGCACGGAGCACGCGCGGATAGAGCCCCTTCACCCACAGACTCGCGAATCCGGAGACTCGCTGAAGGCTCAAACTTCGAACCGCCAGTTCTCGTTTCAGTTCCGGGAGCGCGAAAAACCGCAAATGACAGCGGTCCGACGCCGCCCCCTCGATTTCCGGAAACCTCCCGAAGAGGAGGGCGAGGCGATAGCGCCAGTGGGCGATGTTCGGGACGAGGAGCAGGAATGTCCCGCCGGGTCGCAGGAGCCGACTCGCCTCGTCCAGAGCGCGCAAGGAATGGAATCGGTGTTCAATGGCCGAATCGGAGACCACGAGATCGAAGCTCGCATCCGGGAGTGGCAAAGGACCATTGTCCAAGTCCTGGGCGAGCGAAGTCAGACCCTTGGCCTCCGAGCGTTCCACCGCGTGCGCGGAGGCGTCGGTGTTCACCACTTTGTGCCCGAGCTGGCGCAGTTCCACCGCCAGCATCCCGGGACCACCGTCGATCACGAGCGCTCGACCCGACTTCGGCGCAAAACTCAGAAGGTGTCGGAGCCGATCGTAGTCGACACCATCGTCCTTCTTGCTCCAGTAATCATCCGCGTAGCGGGTGAGATCCATGGTCTCCCTCCTCACTCGCGAGTCTCGAGCCGAGACGACGCGCCGGATTCCCGCCCACGATCGTGTAGGCTTCGACCGACTTCGTGACGACGCTGCCCGCTCCGATGACGGATCCACGGCCGAGCGTCACTCCGTCGAGCAGCACCACTCCGAAGCCGAGCCACACGTCGTCCTCGACGGTGATGCCACCCTTGGTGGAGAGCGGCTGCTCGCGCACCGGACGGGTCAAGTCCTGGAATTGGTGAGAATAAGGGTAGAACGCGCAGCGGGGCGCGATTTGCACTTGCCGGCCGATCGTGATTCGTCCGAATGCGGTCAGGATCACCCCGGGCTGAATGTACGTTCCCTCCCCCACCGAGAGGGATCCGCCCGGACCGAGTTCAACGATCACGTCCTTCCACAGCGTCACCCCGTCGGCCAAATGCAGCTCCCCCGACTGGGGCGAGCTCGAAAGCACGCAACCGTCGCCGACGAAGACATCGTGGCCATATCGCACCGCGCCGCGCAGACTCACTTCGGCATAGGGACTGAGCCACGGTCGACGGGTGAGTCCACCGAGGAAGCGCCGTTCCTTGTACTGGCCGGCCGAGCCGCGCGCGATCCTCCGCGCCAGTCCGGACAGGCCGGGCACGCGAGCCACCAGGAGCCACCCGGCGCACCAGGCTTTGCGAAACAGGCCCGTCATGCGCTGGATCCGCCTCGATGCATGCGGCGCCACAGCTCACGGGGATTCGCCGGCAGCAGATCCTTGATGACCACCTCGCCAAACGGAGAGAGTTCCGAGGCGACGCCCGAGAGCGCACCATCGGCCGCGGCTCCCGAGCCCCGCAACAGGAAGAGGCGCAGCGCGACTCCCATATTGGAAGCCGCGGTGACGACTTCTAGGCAACGCTGGCGATAATCGGAGGCCGCGCCGGCGTCAGGAACGCGTCCGCTCGAAACCAAGAACTCCGGGTCAAAGGACTCGATTCCGAGTTTGAGTTCGACCCCTCCCGCCCGACTAAAAGCTTCCAGCCAGGTCGAGGTGAGCCCATCCGGTCTCGATTCGGCTTCGAAGGGCACGCGATCGCGCGCAGGTAACCGCGACAGCGATTCGAACAGGCTCCGGCTTCGCTCCAGGTCCTGGCCCAAATTGGGATCGCGCAGCACCACCCGCTTCGGCCGAAACGCCTTCACCAACGCCGCAAAGCGCCGCGTGACGAGTTCCACCGCGTTTGGAAAGTACTGGCGATTCGTATCCACGACGTACGGACAATACCCACAGGCCAAGGTGCAGCCGAATCCGCTCCAAAGCGGGACGCGGCGAGCCCTTCCCAGGGGTAGAAGATCGAAGGCCGGGAGTTCGAGCTCGTTTTCCAGCGGCAGGCGCGTGGCCCCGAAGCGCGCCAACAGTGCATCCGCGGCGGGTACCCCACGGCCCGAAGAGACGATCGTCGCGCGCGGCAAGGCCGCGAGAATTTCCGACCGAAACTCCGCGAGAGCCGTGCCCTGGACGACGAGCGGCGCCGACCACTCTCCGAGGGTCTGCTTCGCCCACGCCAAGTCATGATCGAGGGAAACTACCGCGACATGGAGAATCGCGGGGTGACCACCGTCCAGTTCGGGCAATCTGCGGAAGAGCCGCACCGGGCCGCGCCAGGGTTGCATCGCAAGGTCGCCGGCGCGCACGGGAACTCGGAGGGACCGAAGTCGCGCCGCCGCCTCGGCCAAGGCCGCGTCCGGGTAAAGAAACCCGCGCCGACCGGCGGTCAGAGTGCCGAGTCCACCGAAGCCTTCCCGGTTCGCGGTGAAGCCACTTGGCGACGGAGGGTTGATCAAGAGCACCGGACCGCGCAGGCGCCCGTCGTTCGCCGCGGCGGATGGCGATTCGAGCCCTGCCACCACGAGTTAGTGCGCTTCCGGGGAGTTTCCCCGCGCGCTGAATGGGCGAGGTTTCCACCACGACCATTCAGTGCAGGCTCGGCACGGCGGGACGTCTTTGAGGTCGCGCGCGAGGTGCTTGCGGCGCAGCTCCTGCATCCGGGGTCCGTTCCACACTTTCATGACTCCGCCGGACTCACGCACATTGCCGAGCGGGTACTTCGCGCCGAAGTCGCGGTCGCAGCAGGTGACGGTGCCATCGAAATAAACGTGGCAGTGGTACCAAAGCAGAGGGCAGTGGTAGCGATTCTTGAGGCTCGGCAATTCTGTTTCGGGATCCCGAAGCCGATTGATCTCTTTGACCTGATTGCCCCACGAGTCGAACACCTTCACGTTCACGGAGTCGACCCCCGGCCTCGTCCAATACTGCCGGAACTCCTGGACCTCCTCCTTCGTTGGAGCCATCTCGATGATCTGAACGTTGACTTTGGGCACCGGCCCGGGGTACGCCTCTTTCATGGCGATGAATCGTTCGATATTCGCTTTCGTGACCGCGAAGTCGGCCTTCTTACGGATCGCTTCGTAGGTCTCGGGCTTCATCCCGTCCAAGCAAAGATAGATCTCGCTCAAACCGCTGTCGAGGATTTCCTTGGCCTTGGCCTCGGTGAGCAGCGTGGCATTGGTCGAGGTGGTGACTTCGATACCGGCCGCGCGGGCGTAGCGGATCATTTCCGCCAAACGTGGATGCAGGGTCGGCTCGCCCCATATGTGGAGCGTGGTCGTTTTCACGTGCGGGGCCATCTCGTCGATGACCATCGTGAACAGCTCCCACTTCATATGCCCCTTGGAACGATCGAGCACGTGGAGGCCGGTCGGGCACATCACACAGTCGAGATTGCACACATTGGTGATCTCGATGTAGAGGCGGTCCGGATAAGCACCTTCGACAATGGTGTTCCCCTGCTTCCAGTTGCGGAAGAGGGTCGGCATCTTCAGCGTCGACTGCAAGCGTTTGCGCAGTCGACGGAGTGCAGAAGGAGGGCGGGCCGTGCCCACCTCGGCGATCTTCTCCATAACCTTCCTCGTCCCCTAGGAGGGGGCTCCAATCTTTCCTTTGAGCCAGCGCTTTCCGAGATTGCGCAACGGTCCCACGCCCATGCGCTTGACCCACTTTTTCTGGGTCAGGCGGAAGATCATGCGATCGAGCCCCGAACCGAGTGACTTCTCGATTTCGCGGGCTTTGAAGCCACGCGTGCGGAATTCGAACTCGGCTTGGTCGACCAATTCGATCAAGCGCTCCGTCGGGAGCTGCGAGAGATTGAACATCGGCTCGGAGACGTTGCGGGTGCCGTAGTAATAGCTCGCGCGCCGAAACAGTTCCTTCCTGGGAATGCCGACGAAGCGATCTTTCACGTCGTTCCAAAGCGCAGTGCCCGGGAACGGGGTGGTGAGTGAGAACATCGCGTCGGCGAGCGGCAGTTCGCACGCCAAGTCGATGGTCCGGCGGGTCGTCACTTCGGTTTCGCCGGGCAAGCCGATCATGAAGTAACCCTTGGCTTGAATGCCGGCTTCGTGGCACCAGGTGACCGCGTTGCGAACCTCTTCGATCGTGGCTTCCTTGTCGACCCGCACCATGACCTCGGGATCACCAGTTTCGATCCCGTAGTGGATTTTGGAACAACCCGCCTCCGCCATGGCGAAATAGTGTTCTCGCTGCAGACGGTCGACCCGCGCCAAACACTGCCACCGGAACGGCAGCTTGCGCTTGCGCATTTCTTCCACGAACTCCATGAGCCTCGTCAGGTTCACGACGAAGAGGTCGTCGACGAAGTAGAAGTGGGTGATCCCGTACTGCGCGTGGATCTCCTCCATCTCCGCGATGATGGCGTCATTGGGCGTGGTGATGTAGCGACGACCAAAGAGCCCCTTGAAGCAGTAGGTGCATGCGTAAGGGCAGCCCCGACTGGTCATCATCGTGGTCATCGGCTCGCCATCCCACGCCCGCAACGGATAGCGTTCGAGACGCATCAAGTCGCGCGCCGGGAACGGCAGCGTTTCGATGTCCTTGTTGATGGGGCGAGTCGGGTTTTTCACCACTCCGGTGGCCGATCGCCATGCCAGGCCCAGAATTCCGTCGTAGGGCCCACGGGTGTCCATCGCCCGCAGGAGCTCGACCATCGTGAGCTCCCCTTCGCCGTAGACCACGAAGTCCGCCGAGGACTCTTCTTCCAGGGTTTCCGCGGGGAAGATCGTGACGTGCGGCCCCCCGAGCACGATGGTCACGTCCGGGAGGCGCTGCTTGAAGGCCTTCGCGAGGTCGCAACAAACGTGGTACAGGTGGGTCCAAGTCGTGATGCCAATGACATCCGGCGCCTCGGCGCTGACCTCGTCGACCATCCTGGCGATCGTGGCGTGTGGCTCGAGTCCGTAGTCGTAGATGCTCGTAGGAAATCCGGCGTCCCGAGTGGCCGCCGCCACATAGCCCAACCCTAGAGGAGGGTAGGAATTCACCATCACCTCCCATGGCGGGGCTACGAGCGCGAACTTCATGGTTGGACTCCAAGCCTAGTGGAAGACGCCGACGGCCGGCATGATCCTGAGCACTTATCGGATCGGGATGAGACAGAGCCTCACCGGATCGGCGACCGCAGGTACGGTTATAACAGCAGAGTGAGCCAAAGCGCGCATTCCCCGGGCCCGATCGCGGTGTTTTCGATTCCGGCGCCACTAGCCGAAAACCCTTACCAGCGGCTACTTTACGACCAAATGGCCGCTGCGGGGTTGGGTCGTCTCGAGGCAGATTTCGGTGGTTTTGTGGCTCAGGCCAAGGCGTGCCCTGGGGTCGTCCACGCCCATTGGTTGTTCGCCCGCGGACGCTGGCCGCTGCCCTGGACCAAAGCCCTCCGCCACCTCTGGCGCTTGCGGTCGGCAGAAAGGCACGCGATCCCGCTGGTTTGGACCGCGCACAACCTCGAGCCCCACCAGGGGAGCAGGTCCGAGACATTCCTGCACGATCGATTGCTCGCGAGCGCCGACGGCGTCATCGCCCACGATCGCATGACCGCCCGGGCGCTCGAGTCGAGAGGTTTTGACCGCGTCGCGATCATTCCGCACGGCCATTTTCGCGATGCCTATCCTCCGCCGGTGGACCGCGGCTCCGCCCGACAAACCCTCGGACTGGACGAGGATCGGCCCGTGTTCCTCGCGTTCGGGCGACTGGCCCCCTACAAGGGCTTCGAGACCCTCATTCAGACCTTCGCGCGACTACCAATGGACGCCACGCTGCTCGTTGTCGGGTCGCCGACTTCGTCCGAAGTGGCGAGTTCTCTGCGCTCCCTCGCCGCTTCCGACTCTCGCATCCGGATCCACTCCCAATTCGTGCCCCAGGCGGATGTGGCGACGTGGTTTGGTGCCAGCGACTGGGTCGTCCTACCGTTCAAGAAGATCACGACCTCGGGCAGCCTCATCTTGGCGCTGAGCATGGGGCGGCCCGCCATCATCCCAGTCCACCCTGGCCTGCAGGAAACGGCCGACAACAACGCCGTCGAACTGTTCGACGGAAAAGACGACCTGGGCAACGCCCTGCAACGTGCGCTCGATCGCGATCGATCGGCAGCGGAGGCGGCAGCGACCCGGAGTTGTGACCGCCTCGCGTGGGGGCCGATCGCGGAAGCGACCGTTCGGTTTTATGGCGAGTGTTGGCACGCTCGCGCGCGTTGATCACACGAAGCGTCGACGGTTCTCGAACACGATCGCGAGCGCGGCCAAGCCCAACGCCGAGCCGGATAGCAGCAGGAACGATGAGAGCGGCACCGCACTTTGGTGAATGGTCTTGGCGACGTCGAACCAGCCGAGAGGAGTGATCCACTTGAGCCAGGTCATCGACTTCCAGTACTCCGACGCCATCGCCGCGAGGTAGAGGAGGAACACCAAGATGGCGAGGCGCCGACCCGCCACGTTGCGTTCCTCTGCGAGGACGCATAGCACCAGGGACAACATCGCGAACCAACCGTAGAGCAGGGCAGTTTGAGCGCTCAGACACCCGTAGGCCTGCCACGGAACCTCGTGGGAAACGCCGGCCAAGGATGCGCCCACGAACGCTCCGAGGAGCGTGCTGCCCGCGAACCAAAGCGCGACCGGAACTTGGAACGCGACCATCGTAAGGATGTAGCGAGTGCGAGTGATCGGCGAGGCCATCAACAGGTAGAGGCCACCACGCTCGCGTTCGAGCGAAAGCGAGTTGAGAGCCGGAATCGCTCCCCCTAGGGTCATGCTCAGAATGGACAGGGGATGCCGGAACGGCAGCGTGAACGCCCCAGACACCGAGAAGATGTCGAGCTGATCCCCAAAGAAGAGCTTCTGAAAGGGCCTCGCCACCGCTTGCAGCGTGTCACGAAGGCCCGAGTAGGACGGGAACACGATGCCCACGACGGCGCCAATCAAGGCCGGGGCCATTCCCACGAGCAGCAGGGTTACCGCATGGCGACGCAGCAGGAAGCGGAACACGGGAGCACTCACCGGGAAGCCCCTCCCTCGGTGAACCGACGAAAGATCTCATCCAAACTTGCGGGTGCGACCTCGAAGTCCAAGAGATCCGGCTGGTCCAGTTTGCGCAAGAGTTCGCGCGGATCACCTTCGAAGACAAAACTCTCGGGGGGACGACCGAGTCGACGAAGCTCGACACGTTTGGGAAGGCGTCGGCGTAGCTCCGACACTTCGGACACCAATTTCAATTCGCCGGCAAAGATGAAGCCGACTCGATCCGCGGTCGCCTCGATCTCGGCCAAGACGTGGCTGGACAGGAACACGGTCCGCCCGCGACTCTTCACCTCGCGCACGAGCTGCAGAAACGACGCCCGCACCACCGGGTCCAAGCCGGTCGTCGGTTCGTCGAGGATGTAGAGCTCGGGGTCATGCTGGAAAGCCAGAGCAATCCCGAGCATCTGCCGCATCCCGGTGGAATAGGTGCGCACACGACGACGGAGGGCGCTCAGCAGGAAGCCCAATCGCTCCAAGACCGCTTCCGCGGCGCCGAGCGGTGCCCCGTACAACCCGCGAAACAAGGCCAAGACCTCCGCCCCGCGAAGATCCGGGAGCAGCGCCAGATCGCTCGGAAGGAAACCGATCCTCCGACGCAGTTCGCCGCCACTTCCGCGCACCGGCATTCCCAGCACCGAGGCGTGGCCCGCGTCCGGCCGCAGAAGGTCCAAGAGCAGTCGGATGGTGGTGGTCTTGCCAGCGCCATTCTGGCCCAAGAAGCCGAAGATCTCTCCGCGTTCGACGGCGAGGTCGAGATTCTTGAGTCCTTGACCACCCGAGAAGAGGGCCGTCAATCCGGAAGTTTCGATCGCCAGGGGCTTGCCCATCAGCGAACTTCCGGAGTGACGCCGGGCGCCTGAGGCAGCGCTTGAAGCTGCTTCCAAAGCGTGGGGCCAGTGCGCGAGAGCCACCAGAGTTCGAGGCAGGGCCACGTTGCGAGGGCGAGCCCCATGAGGACCGCCGACCATACGCCATGCAGACTGTGGAATCGGAAGGGAGTCGAGTCGCCACTCCCTCGCAACTCGGCCCACTGCATCGCGGAGCGCAGGAAGAAGATTGCCACCACGCTCCACACGAGCCCGAAGCCGAGGAGAGCTCGGGCTTGGTTCGCCAACTGGCCGAAGCGCGGGGCGGCTTCAGGACGAGACTCCTGGCAGTGCCGCGCGAGCGCGCCACACAGCAACGATTGGCTCAAGGTCGCCCACACGGGCAGGAGCAGCGTCGAGAGAGTTGCCACGATCGCGGCCTGAGCCGACCCGACCCCGACCTCCTTGCCAACTCGGCGCAGCGCCGCGCGATGGCAAAACCACGACCACCCCGCCCACAGAGCGATCCAGGCGGTGAGGAGTTCCTCGGCCACGGCAAAGATCGGTGGCGTCCACGCGACGAACGGCAAGGCCGCCGCGACCACCGCCAGGATTCCGTTCCACCCCATGAGCAATCGGAATACCAGGGGAAGGCGGTGGTCGGGATCGTCGAACTTCCGTCGGGCCATGGAGGAATGCGCCAGAGAACGAGCCGCAGGATCGGCTCGGGACGGAGAAAAGTAGCAGGGGATCGGGAGAAGGCGAGGGAGTCGATCAGGGGGACGGTGGCTCCCATCACCGATGAGTCCCGCCTGCGGGTGGTAAAAGTCCCGGAAGAGGCGGGCGCTCCGCGGCGTCCTCTCACTTGGGGAGACCCTATGCGCGCGACCCTTTGGTGCTTGCTCCTGACCGTGTTCATCGTTGGGCCTAGCCTAGCCCAGGCGGGCGTCGGCAACGCCCCCCTCGTAATCCGTGGGCACATCATCACCATGGACCCGAACCACCCGGTCGCCAGCGCGATGGTGGTGCGTCGAGGCATCGTCGAGTCGATCGGTGAAGACGACATCCTGACGATTTGCGAGGCCGATGCGGCCACTCAAGTCTTGCAACTTGCTCCCGGCCAAGTGGTTTTTCCGGGCATCATCGACTCCCATGCCCATTTCCGGGGCGTGGGACAGGCCGCACGCATTCTGGACCTGAGCGGCGCTCGCTCCGCCGAAGAGGTCGGACAACGCGTGGCCGCCGCGGCGGCGGGCGTGAGCTCTGAGACGTGGATACTCGGACGAGGATGGAACCAGGAGGCGTGGGAGGTGAAGGCTTTCCCCGACGCCTCGATCCTCGACCATGCCGCCCCCCAGCATCCGGTCGCGCTCACGCGCGTGGATGGTCATGCTCTCTGGGTGAATTCCCGGGCCTTGCACCGCGCGCAGATTGGACCGGACGGGCCCTCCGTTCAAGGAGGCGAAATCATCCGCGGACCCGATGGACGTGCAACCGGCATCCTGGTCGACCGCGCCATGGATCTCGTGAGCGGACTCGTTCCTACAGACGGAGACACCCGCGACAGCGACTACCGAGCCGCCCAGGCCGCCGCCCTCAGTCTAGGAATCACCACCTTCGTGGATGCAGGAGTCGACCTCGAAGACCTCCTCGCCTTGAATCGCCTCTACGCCGACCAGACGCTCAAGATTCGCCTCTATGCCATGGTGGGGGTCGACAACGACGCCGCCCTCGAGGTCACGACCGCGGGCCGCCCGATCCAAAGCGCCCACGGCGATCGGGTGACCGTACGAGCTATCAAGTTGTACGCCGACGGAGCGCTCGGCTCGCGTGGGGCTTGGATGCACGAGTCCTACGCCGATCGGGATCACCACCACGGGCTTTCGGTTCTGGACCCGGCTTTCCTCGAGCGCGCGGCGCGGCGGGGCTTGGCGACGGGTTGGCAGATCTGCGTACACGCGATCGGAGACCGGGCGACTACGGAAACCCTGAACGCCTTCGAGAGAGCGCTGAAGTCGCACTCCGGCCCGATTCCGGACCATCGATTCCGCATTGAACACGCGCAGATCGTGGATCGCAGCGATTTCCGCCGCTTCGCCAAGCTCGGCGTCATCCCTTCAATGCAGGCCTGCCATGCCCTCTCGGACGGACCCTGGGTGCGCGATCGAATCGGGATCGCCCGGACCTTGGAAGGCGCCTACGCGTGGCGGTCGCTCTTGGACGCTGGCAGCTACATCCCGAACGGGACCGATGCGCCGGTCGAACCCCTCTCCCCGTGGCGCAACCTTGAAGCTTCGGTCAGCCGACTCCTCTTGGACCCCGGGCAGGACGGATCGCCGTTCCACCCGGGCGAGCGTATGAACCGCTATGAAGCCTTGCAGAGCCTGACGGTGTGGGGCGCGAAAGCCAGTTTCTCTGAGCAGACGCGCGGCAATTTGCGGCCGGGCAAGGTCGCGGATTTCATCGTCCTAGATCGCGACCCCATGCACGCCTCGGTCTTCGATCTGCGGGGCACTCTCGTCTTGAGTACCTACATCGGCGGAGAACTGGTCTATTCGCGAGGCGGCTGAGCCTGCATGAGGAGGCCAGTGGCCCAAAGCAGCCGCGAGTACCACCCGGCCAGCACCACCAACCCGACGCGCACCACGATGCTCAAACGGGCCTCGCCCTGAATTCCTAGCGGGTCCATCCAAGGGTGCCACACCTGCCACCACTCGGGCGACCGCCGGCGCGGTGGAGTGTCCCACAGCAGCGTCCAGACTTGGAGACCACCTACGATGAGGATGATGGTCCCTCCGATCGTGGCCAGGCGCTCCCACCGCAGTGCCGCGAAGGCCGAGGCCTCCCGATAGTCCGTGGGCGCTCGCGGATTCTCGGCCGAACGGCCCCAGATCCGCGCGTGGGCGTGGGCGGCACCGATCGGAGACAGGAGCGGTACGGTGGCTATCAAACACAGCCACGGTAAACCTCCCCAGGCGAAGTGGTCCGACGCGCGGCGCATTCGTAGGGCGAACAGCAGGGCGACCGGGAACACAGTTCCCCACGCCGTCCAAAAGAAGAAGGGTGCACCTCCTACCGACCAGAAACTCTGGGCAATCCACGCCCCCACGCTGAGTAAGTGGAGAACGATCATCGCCGCCATCGAGGCACCGCAAAGAGGACGACGGTCAGCGCCACCGCCGCGCCACCAGCCCAAGGATTCAGGAGGGCGGAGCCGAGCGCGTCGGGCTTCATCTCGCCGAGCAACAGGAGGGCGTTGTGGAGCGTGTGCGCAAGGACGGCTGGCCAGACGCTGCGCGTGGTGGTTGCGAGCGTCCCCAGCGCGAGTCCCGCAGCGAATTGAGGAAAGAAGCGCACGGCATCGCAGTGCAACGCTCCGAACGCCACCGCCGTACCGATGATGGCGTAGATTGGCTTGCACACCGCACCCAGGCTGCGCAGGAACATCCCGCGAAAGAAAATCTCCTCCGCCAGGCCAGGCACGATCGCGGTTGCGAAGAACAATGCCGGGAGGCTCGCGTTGCGCACGACCGCCTCGATCCCTGCGACCGTAGTCGAGTCCTGCGATTCCAGGCCCACCCAGGTCTGCCAGTGCCCGACCGCCGCGGATACGAAGGGCAAGAGCAGCCCCAAGCTTCCCGCCTGTCCCCAAGCTCGGGCGCTGGGGAGACCGAGGGACAAGCCGGAACGGAACTCGGTCCCCGAAATTCCCACCGTGAGAGCGGCAACGAGGAGGAGGGATCCGAGGGAGCCGACGGTGGCCGGGATGAACCCGTACCCCATGAGCCGGCTTCCGATGTGGAACATCGCGGCGAATGCGCCGACGTACGCGAGGCCCAAGGCAGCCGCTGGCACCGCGGCCAGTCGACGGCTGGACGATCCCAGAACTCGCGCACGCGAGCGCCCATCGCGGAAGAGCACGTCCTCGCGGCGAAACAAACTGATCGAAAAGGCGAGGGCCGCCGACGTCAGGCTGGCAAGGACCACGAGTGTTACGAGGGCTTCGCGCCACGGAGTTCGGCCGGACAGCAGGTCTTTGAGCAGCAAGCAGAGATTGGCCACCGGCACGAGGGCAGTGCTCAGACTGAGCTGTAAGTTCGGCAGGGTTCCGACCATGGCGAGTGGCATGACCACAAGGAGCGCCGGCGTGAGGTAAGCCTGGCCTTCCTTGTAGGTCCGCGCAAAGGTCGAGAGCGCGAGACACACCGCGGCAAACAACGCACTGACGAGGACAAGCCCCAGGATCACGACTGGAACCGCCTGCAAGGGGAGCGACAAAGTCTGGGCACTGCCGAAGCTCTTGGGCAGCGCCGTGAACGTCAGACTCATGCTCGCGAGGTTCACGAGCCCGGAGACCACCGCTACGACCAAGACTGCGAGATACTTGCCCAAGACCAAGGTGGCGCGTCCCACCGGCGCGAGCAGGAGTGTCTCGAGCGTGCCTCGTTCCTTCTCCCCCGCCGCCGCGTCGATGGCGGGATAAAACGCCCCGGCCATGGCCATGAACACCACCATCATGGCCAACAGACCGCCGAAGCTCTGGCCCCCCCGCTCCTCCGGATTGGAGACATCCCCCTCGGCAGCCGCGAGTTCCAAGGGAAAACGTGCATCGCGGGCACCTTCGATCGCGGCCCGAACGCGCTTCCACGCGGAGGCCGAGGCGTCTCGCGCCGACGCGTAGACGGGCGCGATCTTCACCGGCGTGCCTTCGGCGAGTTGCGCGGTCAAATTGGAGGGCAGATCGACGATCAGGTCGACCTCGCCTTCCCGCACCGCTGCGGGTTCGTCGTCGAAGCGGGTCCGGGTCTCCCACTCGATTGCAGGGAGCGCCGCTAGGGCCACTGCCACGTCACCGGCGACCCGGTCAGCCGGAGAAAAACTCTGACCGTCCAACCGCACGAGCACCCGGACCGGGGTGCGATTCAAATCCCGAGTGCGCGACGCAGTGAGCTTCCCGAAGCCCAACAGCAAGGCGGGATAGAGGATGACCGGGAGGACCAGCATCGTGATCAGCGTCCGGCGATCACGCAGGGTGTCTTTGAGCTCGCGCCCCGCGACGGTCAGAAGCGGACTGGATTTCACGCGGTCCCCACGGCGCGGCCCCGCGCCCGATCGTGAAGGTCCAAGAAGACTTCCTCCATGGACCGCGATCCTCTCACCTCCGCAAGCGGGCCGCTGACCAGGAGGCGACCCTCGTCGACGAGGGCGACATCGTCACACAGCCGCTCGACTTCGCTCATGATGTGCGTCGAGTAGAGAATTGTCTTGCCGGCGCGCCGCTCGGCTTCGACGAACTGCACAACTTCGCGGGCCACGATGACATCCAAATTGGCGGTCGGTTCGTCGAGAATGATGACTGGGGGATCGTGGATCAGCGTACGGGCAATGCTGACCTTTTGGCGTTGGCCCGCCGACAGCTTGCCGCAGCCCCGGTCGAGAAAGTCGCCCATGTGAAGGAGGGTGGCCAGTTCGTCGATGCGACCGCGCAGATGCGTGTCGCCGATGCCGAAGAGACGGCCGAAGAACTCGAGGATCTCGCGCGCACTCAGTCGCTCGTACAGGCCGGTCGCCCCGCTCAAAAAACCTAGGCTCCGGCGGACCCGGTCCGGTTCCGACGCGGCGTCCGCGCCCACCACCGTGATGCTCCCGGTGGTCGGCTTCAGCGCGCAGGACAGCATGCGCAAGGTCGTGGTCTTGCCGGCCCCGTTCGGCCCGAGCAGGCCGAACACCCGGCCCGGAAAGCACCGGAAGGAAATTCCGTCGACGGCCCGGATTTCGCCTCGCTGCCGATCAAAGAAACACTTGGAGAGGTTCGCGACCTCGATGGTTGGAACCGGCACGCAGGCTACTCAGGATTCCCCTTCGGCGAGGATCACCGTGATGTTGTCGCGCCCGCCCGCGGCGTTGGCGGCATCGACCAGGGCTCGCGCCAGTTCCTTCATCGTCCCACCACGCGCCAAGATGGAGGAGATTTCCGAGTCGGGCACCATGTCGGTGAGGCCGTCGGAGCAGACCAAGAACACGTCCCCCGGCTGGAACTGGTGCACCCGGAGTTCGGGTTTGACCTTGGAGGCGGTTCCGAGCGCGCGCGTGATGATATTTTTCTGATGAGAGCGGGCGGCTTCTTCCTCGGTCAGCATGCCCGACTTGACCTGGCTATTCACAAACGAGTGGTCCTCGGTGATCTGCGCGAGTTCACCACCGCGGAATCGGTAGGCTCGGCTATCGCCGACGTGCCCGAGCACGATCTGCCGGTCCAGACTGAAGAGGACGACCACCGTCGTACCCATCTCCTGGTAGCGGTCGTCCTCCTGGCCGCGGCGGTAGATGGCGGCATTGGCGTCGCGGATCCACTCGTCGAGGAGGTTGACGAGCAGGGAGGCCTGCTCGTTGCGTTCAAGACGGCCGAGACTTCCCGGGAGATCCGCCTCCAGGTGAGAAGAAACCGCCTCCACCGCCATGCTGGACGCGACCTCACCGTAGAGGCGCCCCCCCATTCCGTCCGCCAGGATGCAATATCCCTTGGCATCCCCGATGTAGAAACGATCCTCGTTGTCGGTGCGCTTCTTGCCGACATCGGTCAATCCGTAGAACCGCATCATCCGAGCATCCTCAGCCGTTCCCGTCGGAAAGCGCCCATATCCGTGAGGATGAGGGGGCATCCCCCCACCGTGGGCGCGCGGATCTTAGCAGCTCGCGAAAAACGAGGATGGACCGGACCGGGGTCGACACACGAGGGGAAAGTCGGAAACCAACACGCCGCGCTGAGAAAGCGACTCCCCGGTCGGCCGGCTGGTCTCAGGGGCGCCGCGGAGTTCGTCGGGCCACCGTCGCGAGGCCGCCGAGGGTGGTCAGGAGCCCTCGGCCTCGCGGATCGACTCGGCCGACACCGGTTTGCGCACTCCGAGCCCGAGCACCATCCCCAGACTCTTCAGCGCATACCGCACGCTGATCCCTGTGTAGACCGCCCAGTTCACGAAAAACGGGTAACGCTCCACGAGGTGCTTCTTGTGAAACAGAAACATCGCTCGGTGAAAGTGCCAGTTCATCTTCTGAGGTTCGGTTCGAACCGAGGCCCCCTTGTGATGAACTACGCGCTGATCGCCGAGATAAAAGACCTTGTAGCGATGCCGCTTGACCCGCCAGCACCAATCGAGGTCTTCGCCAAACATGAAGAAGTCCTCGTCGAAGCCTCCCACCTCCTGTATCACCTCGCGGCGGACGAGCATGAACGCACCCACCACGGAGTCGACCTCGTAACGGCCCGCCGGATCCTCGAAGGTCCGACGGTAGGAGCCGAGCACTCGGCTGTTGGGAAAGATGCGATCCAAGTGGAGGAAGCGCGCGAGCGCCGATACCGGAGTCGGAAAGGAACGCTTGCAGGCCGGGTCGAGCTCACCGTCCGGCCGCTCCAACCGGCAACCCACGATGCCGACGTCCGGATTTTCGTCCAAGAACTCAATCATCGGCTCGAGGCTGCCCTCCGGGATCACCGTGTCCGAATTGAGGCAGAGAACGTAGCGGCCGCGGGCAATCTTGAGGGCTCGATTGTTCGCTCGCCCGAATCCCTCGTTGTGTTCGTTGCGGAGGAGGGTGACCTCGGAGAACTCGGCCGCCACCATCTCCGGCGACCCGTCGCGACTGTTGTTGTCGACCACCACGACTTCGATGGCCAAACTCGGACCCGCGGTACGTAAGCTCGCGAGGCACGCTCGCAAGACATCCCGCGCGTTGTAGCTCGCCACGACCACCGTGAGGTCCATAGAGTCAGCGTCCAAGGTGTCGCCGGCGACGGCGGAAGGAGCCGGGCAGGAGGCGAAGTGCCTCCCCGTAGGCCGGCCACAGGTCTCGTTCCTTGGTCAGAACATAGAGAATCGAGGCCGCCTCCCACAAGAGGTACGGAATCAGGCGCACCAAGAATGAGGGCAAACTTTCGTTCTTGGCGATCATCAACCATCGATTGCGCAGGCTCAGCCGCCGCAAGCGAACCGGGATACTCGACCTCTCCCCTGGCTTCCAGCCTCGCTCATGGATGGCGGTAGCGTTTGGCAGGTAGAGACTCGGGTAGCCCAGATTGGCCATCCGCCACCCGAGGTCGACATCCTCTTTGTACGCGAAGAACCGCGCATCCAAGGCTTCGCCAGGCTGGTCCTCCGCGCTGAGCACCGCCTCCGTCCGAAGGACGGCGCCCGCCAGACAGGCCGCATCAACCACCTCCTCTCCCCCGAAGCAGGCGGCCTCCGGCTGTCCCGCTCCCCGGTCGTGGGGCCGCCGGAGGAAACCCAGGCGAATCCCAGCCGAGTCGAGCACCTGCCGACCGGGCCGCAAAAGCCGCAACGCCACCGCCCCGAGACCTGGGTGTTGGTCAAAGGCCTCGAGCGCGCGGATGATGGAATCCTCGTCCAGATAACAGTCGGGATTCAGGCTTACGACAAACGGAGTCCGCACCCTCTGGAATCCCTCGTTCCACGCGCCGGTGAACCCGGGGTTTTGCGGTCGCCTGATGCGAGTCAGTCGCTGACCGGCCGAGTCCGCTAGAAGCGGCGGACCTGGTCCTTCGACTCCGTTCTGGACGAGGATGACGGGGGCAGCTTCCCCGCACGCCCTCAGCGCGGCTCCCAGACACTCGGGCAGGCGAGGATCCTCGCCCAGGCTGACGACCAGGATGGAGATCCGGCGAGAATTCTCCGCCGGGATCACAGCCACCCTTCGGCGCGGTACCACTGGATGGTGCGAGCCGCTCCCTCTTCAAAGGACGTCTGGCAGGCGAGGGGAAGGAGTTCGCGGAGGCGGTTCGTGGCGGCCACCCACCCCGGAGCCAAAATTTCCGGAAGTTTGGCCCGCGACAGCAGGGGTGGTCGGGTTCGAAAACTCCCTACCGCGCTCCCTAGGGATGCAGCCAGTTTGACGCCCCAGTCCGGCAGCCGAATCGTGCGCGGCCGAGTCCCAAGTCCCCTCCCCATCGCCGCCACCATCTCCGCCGTGGTGTAGGCACGATTCTCCGCCACGTTGATCACCTTCCCTGCCGCCCGGGGGTGGACCGCCAGATCCCAAATGGCGGCGGCGAGGTCCGGGCCATACACCACCGAGTATTTCGCTTCCGAACTGCCACTGGCGGGAACCCACCGTCGCCTGGCCAGCTTGAACATCAAATAGAGGTCTCGTTCCCAGGGGCCGTAGACGATGGGTGGCCGGACGATCGTCCACGGCAGTGAGGCACCCTCGTTCTTCAGGACCTCCTCCCCAGCGAGTTTGGACCGGCCATAGTCGGTGATGGGCTCGGCGCGAGCGTCTTCGCTCCTGGGGAGGGTCGGAGTGCCGGGTCCGCCGGCCGCAAGGCTAGAAACGTGGAGAAATCGGGTGAGGTCCGCTGCCGCGGAGAGGGATGCTTTCACGAGGTTGGCCACCCCGTCGCGGTTGACGGCGTCGAGGTCTCGAGCTCTGCCACGGGTCAGGCCGGCCACATGGATGACCCCCCGAATGCCTGCCGCCGCCCGTCCTACGGTCCCAGGGTCGCGCAGATCACCCTCGAACCACTCCACCCCGTCCCGACCGAAAATCGCTCGGTGGGCGCTTCGAACCAAGGCTCGGATCGGAATCTGGCGACGGGTAGCCTCGTCCAGAACGTGGTGCCCGACAAAGCCGGTTGACCCGGTCAGAAGCCAGGGGCGCGTGTCCTCTCCCAAAGCTAGACCCTTTCTCGGGTTCCGACCATTGCTAAGACTGCCCCGCGAGCTGCTCCCCCCGGGGGGTGCTCGTTTGCCACCCGGTGGGGCCACCTGATAGATTCTCCTTTCGATCAGGCCTCCGAACAAACGGTGCCCCAGCCGGGGGCCTTCGGCTCAAGGGCCTTGGTGAGGGAACGACCGCTGTGGACCTCTTCGAAAAGTGCCATCGCTTCACCCGTGTCCACGAGCTGATGGCCGCGGGCATGTATCCCTACTTCCGCGCCATCGAGGAGCACGGTTGCACCCGCGCCACCATCCAAGGGCGCGAGGTGATCATGATCGGGTCCAACAACTACCTGGGCCTGACCCACGACCAGCGGGTGATCCAAGCTGCGGTCGATGCCACGGAGCGCTACGGCAGCTCCTGCACGGGAAGCCGCTTCCTGAACGGAACCCTCGAACTCCACGAGGAACTTGAACGCCGCCTGGCCAAGTTCATGCACATGGAGGCCGCGGCCGTCTTTTCCACCGGCTTCATGGTGAACCTCGGCGTCATCTCCGCCCTGGTCGGGAAAAACGACGTCATCCTCTGCGACCGAGAAAACCACGCCTCGATCATCGATGGCTGCCGCCTCGCCTTCGGGGAAACCCGCAAATTCCGACACGGCGACCTCCAGGACTTAGAGCGCCTCCTTCAGGCTTGCCCGGATGACGCGGGCAAACTCATCGTGGTCGACGGCGTGTTCAGCATGAACGGCACGATCACGGACCTCCCCTCGATCGTGAAGCTGGCCAAGAAATACAGCGCGCGGGTGATGCTCGACGATGCCCACGGAATCGGAGTGCTGGGATCGGGAGGACGCGGCACCCTCGAACATTTCGATCTGCTCGGCCCGGAAGGTGGCGTCGACCTCGTGATGGGGACGTTCAGCAAGTCTCTCGCGAGCGTCGGCGGGTTCATCGCCGGTTCGGCCGCCGCCATCCACTTCATCAAGCACACCGCCCGAGCGCTGATCTTTTCGGCAAGCCCGACTCCGGCGAATACCGCGGCTGCGATGGCCGCGCTCGAAATCATCGAGCACGAGCCCGAGCGCATCCAACGCCTGAACGAAATTTGTGATCGCATGCGGCGCTCCTTGAAGGAGCAGGGCTACGACACGATGGGCTCAGAGACCCCGATTATCCCGATTCTCATCGGGGGCGACGAAGAGACCTTCCGTTTCTGGAAGATGCTCGACGCCCGCGGCATCTTCGCAAATCCGGTGGTGGCGCCCGGCACCCCGGCCGGCAAGGGTCTCATCCGCACCTCCTACATGGCGACCCACCGCGACGAAGAGATCGACCGTGTCGTCGAGGCCTTCGGCGAGATATCGTTGCTCCAGCGCCAGGGTCAAAGTCAGACCGCCGCCCACAACGCCCGCGCATGAGTTTGGCCCAGCGTGGCCCGAATGTAGCGAAGCGAGGCCCCGTAACTGTCCGACCGGTCCTGACCGCTCGCGATCGGCGAGCGTTCATCGCGCTGCCCCACCGCCTGTACGAGGGCGATCCGAACTGGGTTCCGCCACTCAGCCGCGACATACAGGGGTTCTTGGATTCGAAGCGACATCCCATCGCCGCCGACGCCGACCTGGCCTTTTTCTTGGCCGAGCGGGATCAGCGAATCGTCGGCCGCATCGGGGTCTGTCACAACCGCGCCCACCTTCGGCACCACCAGGACGGGGCGGGGTTCTTTGGGTTCTTCGAGGTCGAGGACGATCCCCAAGTGTCGGCGGCCCTGCTCGATCGGGCGCGACAATGGCTCCGGGAACGAGGCCTGACCGTCCTGCGGGGCCCTTGCTCACCCTCGACCAACTACGAGTGCGGCCTGTTGTTAGAAGGCGATCCCGGGCCTCCGGTGCTCATGATGGCCTACAACCCGGCCTACTACGCCCGCCACCTCGAAGACTTCGGCCTATCCAAAGCCCAGGACCTCTTGGCCTATGTCCTGGAACGCGAACATACTGACGTGGCCCGCTGGGACCGCCTGGCCGAGCGGGTAGCCACCCGAACTGGCGCGACGATCCGAAGGCTCGACTTCTCTCGTTTCGCCGAAGAGGTTCGCCTGATCAATCGCTTGTATCAGGACGCTTGGGGCGACAACTGGGGCTTCGTGCCCATGAACCAGGCCGAAATGGATCGGATGGCTAAGGAGCTTCGGCCACTCGTGTTGGGTTGGGCGACGACCTTCATCACTCTGGACGGCGAGGACGTGGGCTTCCGTCTCTCACTGCCCGACTACAACCGGGTCTTGATCCGGCTCCGCGGCCGACTCTTCCCGTTCGGATTCCTGCGCGTGCTGTGGGCAAAATCGCGGATCCCCTTTCATCGGTGCCTGCTGATGGGCATCGCCAAGAAACACCGCCACCTGGGACTCGATGCCCTTCTCTACCGCGACATCACCGAACAGAGTTTTCGACACGGTGTACCGGCCAGTGAAGCTTCCTGGTTGCTCGAATCGAACCAGGCCATGGTGAACACGGCTCAGCGGGCGGGCGGACGTTTGTCCCGTCGTTACCGCATCTACGAAATGCCAATCTGATCAGGTAATCGACCAGCGGTGCTCACGCCGACGGTGCCACGCGTCCAGCACGGTGGGACAGAAGACCCCGAGCCCGATTCCGGCGATCACGTCCCACACGTAGTGGTAGCGCAGATACATCGTGCTCGAGACCACCCCGAGGGCGAGGATCGCGAAGATGAAGCCCGCGGGCCGCGACAACCGGCGAGCGTAAATCCAGGTGGCGACGGCCACCGCTACGTGCCCGCTCGGAAAACAGTCCCGTTTTGTGAGTTCGACCTGGAACATCCAAAGGCGCAATTCTTCGGCAAGCCCGTACCCGGGGAGGTTGGTCTCGAAGTGATAGAGCGGCAAGGGATCGACGCCGCACGGCAGGAGCGGTCCGAAGTTGTTGTGGATGTTGGGACCGCTCGTCGGCCACAGGTAGTAGCCGACGTAGGACAAAAAGAAGACCGACAAGAGCCCAAACAGCGAGCGGGCAATGAAGGGGACGCTCCCCCGCTTCAACATCAGGATGATCACGGCCGGGGCCATTCCCACGTAGGCGGTGTAGGCGAGTTGCATCAACTCGGTGAGCCACGGAGTGGCGATCGACTCGAGAGCTTCGAGCGGATTGTGGCCGGCGAACAACCATCGGTCCGCTTCCCAGAGGGCAGACGCGTAGTCGCGGTCACTGAGGGCGCCGATCAGCAGTCCGACTTGGGTAAAAACCAAAGGGACCGCCACCATTCCGTGCAGAAGGCGAAGCCCGGCACCGACCCGCGGGCTGCGCCTGGCTGACCAGGCGTTGAATCCCGCGAGGACTCCGATCACTCCGAGATCGAACGCCAACCACGGAAGCCAACCCGGAAACGACGGCCTCGCCACAATCGTGAGGAGGGCTTGCAAGCCGAAGAAGGCGAGATGAAGCCGGTCGATGGGCCACGGGAAGAGTCGGTGCACGGGAACGAAAGTATGCCGACCCGGGCCGCTCCACAAACCAGAGCGGCCCCGTGGACCCTCAGTCGCGGCGGCCTTCGCCGATCTCCCGCTCCTCCCCCTTCACACCGTCGTGGGTCATGAGGACGGGTTGATCTTCGCGTTTCGTGAGCAGGTGAGCGGGACGTTTCCAGAACTTGGCGATGGTCCCGAGGGTCGAAAGCGCCCAGTCCGCGCGCAGCGGCTGGCCGTCGAAGCGATGCTCGAGGTACAGCTCTCCCCGGTTGTTCCAGTTGGCATCCGACACTTCGATCACCGGAGTGCCACCGTTCGAGAGGCTGTTCAGAAGCTGTTCCTTCACTGCCTTGAAGTCCCGGGTGACGAGTTCCCTTTGTTTGGACCGGGGGTTGTAGCGGTAGACGAAGAGTCGGTTGCGGTGACAGAACTCCTCGGTCAAGTAGGTATCAACGAACGACACGTCGTTGTGGACCTTCCTGGCCAAGAAGATCTGGGACTGCCCTTCCATCGCCTTCGTGTCCCAAGCGTCGACCCGAGCCCGATCGTCGCAGCGGGTGTAGTCCAGGCCGTGTCGCCCGGTGTTCCAGCGTTCTTCGATATCGAGGAAGAGCTCGAGGCCGAGCTTGTAGGGGTTGAGCGACTCCCCCTCGGCCAGGGTGCCGGAAACCACATCTGCATAGTCGACGATTTCCTCGTCGACCAGGACGTTTTCGATCATGATCTTGCGGTGCCAATAACTCGCCCAGCCCTCGTTCATGATTTTGGTCATGCGTTGAGGGGCGAAGTAGAGGGCTTCGGCGTGGATGATCTCCAGGATCTCCCGCTCAGCTCGGTCGAGCGGTGCCGTCTCCAGGAGAAACGCGAGGATGTCGCGGCGCCGGCCGCGGGGTAGCTTTCGCTCCGATTCCTCCCGCTCCCGCCGCCGGCGACGCCGCTCCGCCAAGTACTCCGGAGGATTGATGAAATCGTCCATGTAGTCCTTGGCTCGCAGCCGGTAATCGGGTTCCTCCTCCTCGGCGATTTCGGTGGAAATCCTCGGATCGGGCCAAGTCTCGCGTTGCCCCAACGCATGGAGGTCGAGCAGGTTTTCGAGGCTCTGGGCGCGATCCACGAGATCTTCGACCGTCTCTTGGCCGACCCGATCGATGAGCCTCCGCACGCGGGTGGCGTGATTGGCCATTCCATCGATCATGCGGCGGTCGGTACCCGCGAACCACGCGTTGTTCTTGAAGAAATCGCAGTGACCGTAGACGTGGGCGATCACGAGCTTGTTGTCGACCAAGCTGTTGGAGGACAACAGGTAAGCGAAACACGGATCGTTGTTGATGACGAGCTCGTAAATCTTGTGCAGGCCGTAGCGGTAGCCCTTGGAAAGCCGCTCGTACTCCATCCCGTGGCGCCAGTGCGGAAAGCGAGTCGGGAATCCGCCGTATGCGGCGACCTCGTTGATGCCGTCGGCGTCCAACATCTCGAAGATCGTCTCGAAAAAATCGAGACCATGGGCCTTCGCGAGGTCGCGGATGCGGATTTGCACCCGCTGCAGATCGGCGGGGAGATTCATCGTCCTTTCCCCAGAAAATCGCGGATGGAAGGCAGAATCGCGTCCCGATCGGCGATCGCCGAAGTCACCAAACGGTCCTCGGCGGGGAACGCCAGATCCAAATCGCGTTTGAATTGACCGCTGCCGTAAGCCGACTTGACTTGCCCGTAGCAAAACAGGTTGCAACGGGGGAGAATTTCTTGGCGCAAAAGATCGACGCAGAGGTTCGTGTCTTTGCCGCTCCAATTGTCCCCGTCGCTGAAGTGGAACGGGTAGATGTTCCATTCTTCGCCGCGGAATCTCTCCCTCATGATGCCGAGCGCGAGTTCGTAAGCCGAGGAGATCTTGGTGCCGCCGCTCTCCCTCAAGTGGAAAAAGTCGTGCTGACTCACCTCCTTGGCGACTGCGTCGTGCACGATGTACACCGTCACGATGTCTTTGTATTGATGGCGGAGCCAGGTATCGATCCAAAAAGCCTGAATCCGGACGATCTCCTTTTGCTCGGATCCCATCGATCCGGAGACGTCCATCATGTGGATGATCGCGGCCCGAAATTCGGGCTGTCGTTTGGTTTCGTAACTCCGGTACCGCCGGTCGTCCTTCACCGGGATGATGACCGGACGCTCCGGGTTCCAGAGGCCCATCGCGATCTGCCGTTTGAGCGCTTCTTTGAACGTCCGTTTGAAGTGCCGCAGACTTTCGGGGCCGACCCGACGAATTCCCGTGTACTTGTCGTGATCGGCCACGACCGACGCATGCCCGCGGGGCTTGATGTCCGGGAGAGCCAATTCTTCGCCCAGGATTTTGGCCAAGTCCTCGAGTTTGACTTCGACCTCGATCAGGTGCTGGCCCTCGCCTTCCCCAGCCTCCCCCTCCCCTGGATCTTGCCCCTGACCGTCCGCCGGGTTTCCGTCTCCCCGGCCGACCCCGGATCCCTGTCCGCTGTCGAAAGTGAAGCGGGGAAGTTCGATTTCCGGGATCGGAATGGAAACGGCATCCTTGCCCTGGCGACCAAGGAGTTCCCCGTCGCGAACGTAGCGCCGCAAGTCGCGGCGGATTCGCCCGCGCACGATCTGGCGAAACCGCTGCTGGTCCTTGTGGATGCGGTTGACCATGTCAGTTCTTGGCGTCGCCACGCGCGAAGATCGAGGCGACGTAGTTGAGGACATCCGCCGCGCTCTCCTCGGTGTAGCCGAAGTTGTCGATCAGGCGTTTCTTGACGACTTCGATCTTTTCCTGGGTGCCTCGATCCACGACGTTGGAGAGTAGGCTCGTGAGTTTGATCGAGTCCTTTTGGTCCTCGAAGAGCTTGAGATCCAGCGCCCGATGCAGCCGCTCGTTCGAGCGGTAGTCGAAGACTTTGTTCTCGACCGCGAGGGCACCGATGTAGTTCATGATCTCGCGCCGGAAGTCGTCCTTGCGGCTCTCCGGGATTTCGATCTTCTCCTCGATGGAGCGCATGAGGCGCTCGTCCGGCGGTTCATACTCCCCGGTGAACGGATTGCGCACCTTCTCTCGTTGGGTGTGGGCCTTCACGTTGTCCAAGTAATTCGCACAAAGCCGCTTGATGGCGTCCTCGTCCGCGGAGATGGCCCGCTGGACTTCGTTCTTTACGATGTCCTCGTATTCTTCCTTCACGACCGAGAGCAACTCGCGGTAGCGCTTGCGCACTTCCTCGCTCGTGATCAAGCCGTGATGGCTGAGTCCTTCCTCGAGTTCGTGGAACACCATGAACGGATTCACGCAGCGCGCGCCGGACTCCCTGACCAGGGCGTTGCTCAATTTATCCTGGATGTACCGTGGCGAGATTCCCTCCATGCCTTCGCGGAGGGCCTCCTTTTTGATTTCGTTGATGTTGTCCTCGGTGAATCCCGGCAGTGTCTTGCCGTTGTAGAGCTTCGCCTTTTGGAGCAAGCTCAGGTTCGGCTTCTTCGGGTCCTCGAGCCTCGTGAGAATAGCCCAGAGCGCCGCCATTTCGACGGTGTGCGGGGCGATGTGTTTGCCGCGGATCTTCGCGTCGTTGAAGTCTCGTTTGTAGATCTTGATCTCGTTGCGCAGCGTGCGGTTGTATGGCACGTCAATGCGCACCGTGCGATCGCGGAACGCCTCCATGAGTTCGTTGCTCTGGAGCTTCTTGTATTCGGGCTCGTTGGTGTGCCCGATGATCAACTCGTCGATGTCGGTCTGGGCGAATTTCTTGGATTTGATGGCGTGTTCCTGGGTCGCCCCCAACAAGTCGTACAGGAACGCCACGTCGAGTTTCAGGATCTCGATGAACTCGCAGATCCCTCGATTGGCGATATTCAGCTCGCCGTCGAAGTTGAACGCGCGCGGGTCGCTATCGGAGCCGTACTCGGCGATCTTCCGGTAGTTGATATCCCCGGTGAGTTCGGTCGAGTCCTGGTTCTTCTCGTCCTTGGGCTGGAAGGTGCCAATTCCCCGCCGATCTTTCTCGCTCACGAGCAGGCGACGCACCCGCACGTGGTCCAAAACTTTGGTCCAATCCCCGTCGTGCTTTTCGAGGAAGTGATTCCAATACCAGCGGCACATCGGATCGAGGTCGCCAGGCGCGGAAAGGTGGTAGCCGCGATCGAAGCGCCGGTTCAGCTCGTCGAGAATCGGCTTGCGGTTCTCCTGCGGAATGAGCTTGAGCGGCTCCTCGTTCATCGGGCACGGGACTTCGGATCCGTCCTCGAGGATCCACGAGAAGGTATAGAGGGCTCCGTCGTCGGTGCGCGAGTAACGCTCGAGGCCGCGCTTCAAGAGACGGGCGATCGTGCTCTTGGCTGAACCGACCGGTCCGTGCAGCAGAATGATGCGTTTTTCCGGGCCGTAACCGTGGGCGGCCGCCTTCAAGGTCCCGACCAGGCGCATCAGGGTCGCATCCAGCCCGAACACCGCGTCGTCGCCGGGGCCGTCAGGATCGCTGAAGAAGCGGTACCGGACACGCCGTTCCTTGTGCTCCGTGTACTCGTCGAAGCCGTACGACACGATCATGTCGTAGACCCGCTGGAACGCGTTGCGAATCAACGCGGGATCTTCGTAAACGAGATCGAGATACTCGCGAAAGCTCCCCGACCAGTTGTGCGACTTCCAAGTGCGCGTGTCGAGCTTCTGGGATGCGAGCGAGAGGAGTTTGTTGGCGTGGGTCACGATGATCTCCGGGTCGGCGAACTGCGAGCACGATGGCGACGCAGGGCGTCCAGGACGGTTTCCAAATCGGTCGGAAGCGGAGCAGAGAAACTCATCCGCTTGCCCTCGAGCGGGTGATCGAAAGTGAGGGTGTGCGCATGCAAAGCATGACGGGCGAGAAGCAGCTTGGACTCCCCCGGCCAATCCGCGGCGAGTTCGTGCTCGTGAAGCTCGCGACGGCGGCCATAGGTGGGATCGCAGAGGATCGGCGATCCGATGTGCGCGAGGTGGACACGGATCTGATGGGTGCGCCCGGTCTTCGGCCGGCAGCGGACGCTGGTGAATCCCCGAAAGCGTTCGAGCACCGTGTAGTCGGTCATGGCCGGCTTGCCGTCTCTTTCGTCGACGACGACCTTAGCGAGATCAACCCGATGCCGCCCGAGCGGAGCTTGAATGCGGTCTCCGTCCAGCGCGACCTCGCCCTCGACGACAGCGACGTACTCCTTCTCGGTGGTACGTTCCTGAAACTGGGCCGCGAGGGCGTAATGGGCGCGATTCGTCTTCGCCACCACCATCACGCCACTCGTATCTCGATCGAGACGATGCACGATGCCCGGTCGATCACTCCCTCCGACATCGGAGAGCTGGCCGATGTAGTAGGCCAACGCATTGGCGAGGGTCCCGTCTGCTCTCCCGTTGCCGGGATGGACCACCAAACCGGGTGGCTTGTCGATCACGAGCAGCGAGGCGTCCTCGTGCAGAATGTTCAGGGGAATTGGTTGCGGTGCGAGCGGGTGCGCCGGGGCTCGCTCCTTCAGGACGCAGGTCACGAGTTGACCCGCCAGGAGACGGTGGCTTGGCTTTTGAACCTGCGCGTCGACCCAGACCACTCCCGCGACGACCAAGTCCTTCACCCAGCTCCGGGAGTGCCCCTGGAGCTTGGTGTGCAGCCACACGTCCAGCCGTTGGCCCGCCTCGGAAGGCGGTACGGTGAATCGCAAAGGCGCGTCTTCATCTCGGGCCAGTTCCATTTCCACGTCGGACCCTCAGGAGGTGGAGCACGACCGGGCATCGGCCTTGGTCCACCCCCTACTGCGGAGGCACCCACTCCGAGTTTTTCGGCAAAAACCGGGAGATCCGTACAGTTTTGTCCCCGGCCGCGGATGCACTTTGACCCCGCGCGCCCTCAGACTACAATGAGGGCCCCTTGCTCGCTCCGCCTCGGAAGGTCGGGTCGGAGCGCCCGGGAGCTCGGTAGACCCTTCGCAGGGTCCTCCGCCCCCCTGGGACCGACTGCTCCGCGTTCCGAGACCCGGCGCGAGCCCACCGGCCGAACCGACTCTATACCTTTGCATCTTGGACGCGTACTTCGCCCCGCTTGGGGCCACACGATCTTCACTGAGGGCGGAACTATGAGCTACGTGGCCAACCCAACTCGCACTGCGCTCCTGCTGGTATCACTCTTGGTCTTCCTGGTCGAAGGACCGACGGCTGCCCAGGAGATCTCCAAGGCCGCGCCGGCGGCAGGCGGGGCCAAGGCCTCCGCCAGTCCCAAGGACGAAAAGGGCAAGCTCACGAAGGAGCTTGAGGCCCTCCAAGAGAAGATCACCGCCGAGGAGAAGAAACTCTCGGCGCTGAAGGAATCGGCGGCGGCCGAGTTCGCACTGCTCAAGTCTGAACCGGGGCTCGCGAAGCTGGCGGAACAGCTCGGCAACGCCCTGGCGGCATCCAAGGACGCTCTGGTCGGCGAGACCAAGCGCGCGGCCACTCAGGCTCTGAAGAAGTCGGTGCAGGAGGCGATTCGCAGTGCGGTCGGTCCAACTCTCATCCCCCTCCTGGACGACCCCTTGACCTCCACCCTTGTGGACTCGGCCGGCGAGTCCTCGGTCAACCCGAAGGCCCTCGCCAAGACCACCATCGAAGAACTCTTCGGGAGCGACGCCTTCGAGGCGGTGTTCGAGAGCACGATCAAGCGCGAACTGAGCAAGGTTCTCGCGGACAGCTTGGCCCGTCGACAGGTCATCTCCGACCGCCTCGCCGAGATCGACCGCGAGGAGAAGGCTCGCAAGGCCGGGGTACCGCCCAAAATGATCGAGGTTCCTGGCGGTGCCTTCCGCATGGGCATAGACGAAACCGAGATCAAAACTCTGGGCGAGCAGTTGGGCTACCGCAAACAAATGGAAGCCCTCATGCTGAGCTTCCTCTCCTACCCCGCCCACCCGCAAAAGACTGAGAGTTTCTACATTGACGAGAACGAGGTGACTTCGCGCTGGTATGTCGAGTACCTGGCCGATAATCCGAAGGGCGAGGTCCCCCGCTTTTGGCCCAAGGGGGTCTGCCCGGAAGAGTGGCTCGATCGCCCCGTGACCGACCTGAGCTGGCATCAGGCCATCGCGTTTAGCCGATGGATGAACCGCCGTCTCCCCACCGAAGTGGAGTGGGAGTCTGCCGCTCGGGCGAATCCGGGTTCCCAAAAACTGGTCTACTACTGGCCTTGGGGAGATCGTTGGGAGACCAAGTCCCTGCTCTGCAACTATGACGGGGCGGTGAACCACAAGTCGCGCATGGTGGTGCCGGAGGGATTCCCCGGACTCACCCCGGTCGGATCGTTCCCGGAGGGCCGCAACGCACTCGGAATCAACGATCTATCCGGCAATGCGAACGAGATGACCGCGAGCTACTTCAAGCCCTACCCGGGCTTTAAGCCGGTCACCATCAACAGGCGCACCATCAGCGAAGGCGACTTCGACCTCGAGAGCATCACGCTCAAGGGTGGTGACTTCGGAAAGAAGGACACCCTGGTCACGACCTTCTACCGGTTCGGCGTGCTCCCGACGATGCGCTCCACTTACATCGGCTTCCGCACCGCGGCCTCCAAGGTGCGCGGCCGGGATCTGTTCGCGTACCTCGAAGAAGACGGGGACATCAAGTCATGGCAGGTGGACTATGCCCCACTCCCGAGCGACCAACTGCTCGGCCGCCAGGGCGCGCTCATCGAGGTCAAGAATCAGAACGGCTACTCCGCGGTCACCCGCGGCGGCTGGAACGCCGAGAAGAATCTCCCGGCGCGGGCCGAGCATGTCGCCATCGCCATTCGGGCCGCGGACGATTTCCGTGACCTCAACGCCCTGAAAGCCTTCGCCAAGAGCAACGCCGACAATTCGGTGATGCTCGGCTATCTCAAGCTCGAAGTGCCCAGTGCCGAACCGGCGCTGCCGGCGGGCAACTACTTCCTCAAGTGGGTGAACTCGCATCCGAAGCCCGAACCCAAGGAAGAGGGCGAAGCAGCACCGGCCAAGCCCAAGCCGGCGGCAAAGAAACCGGAGATGCTGCCGGACGCGCTCGTCCTGGAACAGCGCGGGGTGGAAAATCCGATCAGCGTCCGCATCGAGACTTTCCCGCCCCCGGTCGTGGCCGCCGCATCGCCGACGAAGATCGTTGCGAACCCGAGCGACGACACCCTCGAGTTGACCTACTCCTTCCCGATCAAATACCAGGACAAGAAGTCCTTCCTCGTCGGGCTCAAGTTGAAGCTCGATCCCGGCGTCGCCGCCACCCTCAAGTGAGCGCAGCGCGGGCCCTGGGCGCGCGCGTTGAGTAAGCCACCTCACCCTGGACGCCCGGTGAATCTGGGCGCCGAGTCGCAAAACCGGCGATAGGTCGGTCGCCAATCGGGAGGTCAGGGCCCGGCAGGTCGCGACCGTGGCCTGCGGCCTACCGAAGCCGGCCTCCCGTAATCAGGACTCGGCTCAGGCCGAGCCGAGATCCTTCAGGGTCGCCCGCAAGCGCTCGAGTTTGTCCGAAAGCTCCGCCTCGCGAGCTTGTTCCTGAGCCACCACTTCGGGCTTGGCTTTGCCGAGGAAGCCCGAGTTTTGGAGCTTGCCTCGCAGCGCCGCAAGGCTTGTAGCGGCGATCTCCGCCTCCTTCGTGAGTCGCGAGATCTCCGCGCTCAGGTCGATGAGGCCGGCCAACGGCACGTGAATTTCGTAGCCGTCTTCGACGATCGTGATCGACTGGGCGGGCTTCTCGCCATCCAGTCGCACGAGCACGGCTTCGAGCTTAGCCAACGACACCGCTCGTGGCCCCACTGACCGCAGCGAATCGGCGATCGGGATCGACCGCGTCGTCATCACGAGCTGCATGGCCTGAGACTTGGAGAGTCCCATGCGGTCCCGCACCGTCCGCGCGGCCCGAACCAACGCGATGAGGCGCGCGATCTCGGCCGCGGCGTCGCCATCCTCACGGAGACCGGCGTCCGTCGGCCAGCGCGAACCCGCCAAGCAAGAACTCCCCACCGAGAGCTTCGTACGAATCTCCTCGGTGACGAAGGGGATGATCGGGTGGAGGAGGTGCAGGAGCTGATCCAGCACGTGCACCAAGACCGCATGGGCCGTCGTCTTCGAGTCCTGCCCGGCCGGACTGGCGTCGTTCAGTCGACTCTTCGACAGCTCGAGGTACCAGTCGCAAAACAGGTTCCAGGTAAAGTCGTAGAGGCGCTGCGTGGACTCGTGGAACCGGAAGCCCTCGTACGCGGCAGTCACGTCGCGAACGAGGCTTCGCAGCTCGGAGAGAATCCAACGGTCCTCCGCCGCAACCAGGGTCTGATCGGCCAACTTCGGGCGCTCGTCGCCAAGGTTCATGAGCACGAACCGCGAGGCGTTCCACAGCTTGTTGACGAAGTTGCGGCCGCCCTCGAAGCGACTCTCCGCGAGTTTGATGTCCTGACCCTCCGTGGTCAACGAGACGATCGTCCAGCGGACCGCATCCATGCCGTAGCGGTCCCCCATTTCGAGGGGATCGATGCCGTTTCCGAGGCTCTTGGACATCCGACGCCCGATCGCGTCGAGAATCGTTCCGTTGATGTACACGGTGTGGAAAGGAATGGCATCGCGGAAGTGGAGGCCACTCATCACCATGCGCGCCACCCAGAAGTAGATGATGTCGCGTGCGGTGACCAAGACATCGGTCGGATAGTGCCGCACGAGATCCGGGGTTTCGTCGGGCCAACCCAACACGGAGAGCGGCCACAACTGCGAGGAGAACCAGGTGTCCAGCACGTCGTCGTCTTGGCGAACGATCGGTTTTCCGGTCTTCGGATGGCGGGCCCCGATCGAGAGCGGCACCTCGCTCGCAACCGCCACATCGTCTGCGTCGTACCAGACGGGGATGCGATGGCCCCACCAAATCTGCCGGCTGATGCACCAATCTCGGTACTGCTCGACCCAGTCCAGATAGGTCTTGGTGTAGCGCTCCGGACGAATTTGGATGCGCCCATCCTTCACCGCCGCGGCGGCCGGTTCGAGCAGGGGTCGCATCCGTACGAACCACTGCTTGGAAAGATGCGGTTCGACCACGGTGTCGCAGCGGTAGCACCGAGGAAGCGGAATGACCTTCTGCTCGACCGATTGGAGGAGCCCTTGGGCATCCAAATCGGCGACAACGCGCTTGCGAGCGGCAAAACGATCGAGCCCGCGGTAGGCTCCGCCCAGTTCGTTGACGCACGCGCGATCGTCAAAAATCCGCAGGCGCGGGAGAGCGTGTCGCTCCCCGACGGCAAAATCGTTGAAGTCGTGGGCGGGGGTGACCTTCACCGCTCCGCTACCCTTCTCCGGATCAGCCCAAGTATCGGCGATGATCGGAATCTCACGCCCGGTGAGCGGCAGACGCAGTTTGCGACCGACCAGCGAGCGGTAGCGCTCGTCGCCTGGATGCACGGCCACTGCCACGTCCCCCAGCATGGTCTCGGGGCGGGTCGTGGCTACGACCAAGTAGCGGGTGGGCTCATCGACCAACGGATATCGCAGGTGCCAGAACTGGCCATTGTCTTCCCTGACTTCGGCCTCTTCGTCGGAAAGCGCGGTTTCACAGCGGGGGCACCAGTTGATGAGACGCTCCCCGCGGTAGATCAGCCCTTCGTCGTGAAGGCGCACGAAGGAAGCGGTGACCGCTCGGGAGAGACCTTCGTCCATCGTGAACCGAGTGCGGGTCCAGTCGCAACTGCACCCGAGCTTCTTGAGCTGGTCGAGAATGGCTCCGCCGTAGGCTTCCTTCCAAGCCCAGGCTCGGGTCAAGAACGCCTCTCGCCCGAGGTCTTGCCGGGTCTTCCCTTCCTTGGCGATGTCCTTCTCGACGACGTTTTGAGTGGCGATGCCGGCGTGGTCGGTGCCCGGGACCCAGAGAGCCGCGTACCCCTGCATGCGCCGAAAGCGCACCAGGAGATCCTGGAGGGTATTGTTGAGCGCGTGCCCCATGTGGAGGCGCCCGGTGACGTTGGGCGGGGGAATCACGATCGTGAACGGGCGGGCCTTGGGGTCGGCCGATTCGGGCCGAAACACGCCGGACTCGTCCCAGCGCGCGATCCAGGTCGGCTCCACGGCTTTGGCGTCGTAGCGCGATGCGATCTCGTCGGACATCGGAAACTCCACTCGAACTCGGGTTGGAAGACCGCGACGCGAGTCGAATCGCCAATGAGGCTTGGGCGACCTCAATTGACCGGCACCACCCCCGGCGGAGGGCGATGTTAGCAGGCCGAATCGGCAGAAGTTCGCAGGCGCGCTATGATCCGCGCCTCATGCGCTTGGCATTGGTCGTCAACCCGGTTTCCGGACGCGGACGTGCGCCGAAGGCCGCCGAACGGGCGCGGGAAACCCTAGTCTCCCGCGGCCACGAAGTCACCGTGTACACGACGCGCCATGCGGGTGACGGCGCGGCCTGGCTCTCCGATCATCGAGCCGGATTCGAAGCCTGTGTCGCGGTGGGCGGCGACGGGACGCTGAGTGAGCTCGTGCAGGTCGCCGCTCCGTCGGGCCTCGCGGTCGGCATCATCCCGGTCGGCACCGCGAATGTCGTTTCGCGCGATCTCGGAATCCCCCGCAACCCCAAGCGAGCGGCCTTGGTCGTGGCCGACGGGCACACCCGACCGCTCGACCTCGGAAAGGTCAATGATCGGTGGTTCTTGGCGATGGTCGGAATCGGCCTGGACGGAGAAATCGTGCGCGCCCTCTCCGGGGCGCGCACCGGTCCAATTCGCATGTCGAGTTACGTGAAGCCCACTCTCCGTGCATTGCTGCGCTACCGCGAGCCCGCCCTGCGCTTGAAGGTCGACGGACAGCCATTCGAAGGACCGGGATTTGGTCTGATCGTGACCAACACCCGCAACTACGGAGGTCTGTTCGCGGTCTGTCCGAAGGCGAGCCTGAGTGACGGCTGGCTCGACTTTCAACTGCGGCGTCGACCCGGAGCCTGGACGGCCGTGCGGTGTCTCATCCGCGGCACTCTGGGCGGGCGCGTGGGGGCGGCGGTGGCGGGAGTCGGGCAGGGCCGCATTCTCGAAGTCACCACGGAAACGCCCAGCCCGGTCCAGGTCGACGGCGACTACTTCGGGACCACCCCAATCCGGATCTCCCTGACCCCCTCCGGCGTCCACATCTTCGCACCCAAGGCTGACTCTCGATGAATCCTCCAGAACTGCGCTGCGGATCGGTGCGGGTGGGCGGGCAGGCGCCGCTCCTCGTCATCGCTGGACTCTGTGTCCTCGAAGAGCGCGAGCCGACGCTTCGCCAAGCCGTGGCACTCGCCAACTCCCTTCGCGGACTGGACATCGGATTTGTCTTCAAGGCCTCGTTCGACAAGGCCAATCGCTCAAGCGCCCGGAGCTGGAGGGGTCCGGGTCTCGTCGCTGGTCTCGAACTTCTGGCCGAGGTCAAGTCGCTCTTGGCGGTCCCGATCCTGACCGATGTGCACGAGATCGCGCAGTGCGCGCCCGTGGCAGAGGTTGCGGATATCCTCCAGATCCCGGCCTTCCTTTGCCGCCAGACCGATCTCATCGTGGCGGCGGCGCGCACGGGAAAAATGGTGAACGTCAAGAAGGGACAATTCTTGGCGCCGTGGGACATCAAGCCGCTGATCGCCAAAGTCCGGGACGAAGGCAATCCGAATGTCACGGTGACCGAGCGAGGCACGAGCTTTGGGTACAACACTCTCGTCAACGACTTCCGGGCCCTGCCGCTCATGCGTGCCCTGGGGGTCCCAGTCATCTTCGATGCCACCCACTCGGTTCAGCAGCCCGGTGGCCACGGCGAGCGGTCCGGAGGGGACCGAGCGATGGTTCCCTATCTGGCTAGAGCGGCGGCGGCGGTGGGGGTCGACGGTCTGTTCTTCGAAGTGCACGAGGATCCGAGCCGAGCTCGCTCCGATGCCGACAATGCGCTCGTGCTCGCGGATCTCGCGCCCCTCTTGAAACAGGTGTTGGCGATTCGAGAGATCGTCACGAAGTCGACCTGAATTTCAGCTCGCAACGGGTCAGTCGCCCTTGGCGCTGCCCTTCTTGAACGCGGCATCGATAAATGCCAACGAGTGCGGCAAGTTGTCCAAATAGAACTCGCGCCCGTGCCCCCCGTCTCGAAGGTGAAAGTCGTGGCCCACTTTGCGTTCTTCGAGGAGCGTGTGGAAGGCCTGATTGGGATCGGCCAGGCCGTAACGATCCTTTTTGCCGACGTCGAAGTAGACATCGATCTTCTGGAGCACGCCGGGCTCCAGGGTGCGAGCGAGGTGGAAAAGGTTGTTGCCCAACCAAGCCTCCTCGTTGACCGGATCCCCGAACAGGTTGGTCAAGAGACTCCCGCCGCGCCCCTGCTGCACCCAGTTGGGGAGTTTGGTCCGGTCCTCGGGAAACACCGACGGCTGATGCGCCGCGACGATCCCGTAGACCTCGGGGTGACGGAACGCCTGGAGCAAGGCCCCGAAGCCCCCCATCGAATCGCCCAGGAGCGCCCGCGACTTGGCTCCTTCCCGAACCGGATGATTCTTGCCCAAGTAGGCCACCAAGTCCTTGACGAGGAAATCCCCGTATTTTTGGGTGGACTTGCCCTGGCCATTCATCCAGAAGCTGTTGCGGCCATCCGGACAAACAACGATCGCGGGCTGGATCTTTTTCCCCACGAGCGCCGCGTCGTAGTCGTGCTGAGCGCCCCGCTGCGTCCAGGTCGTCTCACTCCCCCGCAGACCGTGCAGGAAGACGATGACCGGGAACTTCTCCCCCTCTTCTTTGGCGAGAGGGATTTGCAAAAGGAGTTTCACCTTCTGCCCCAGGGACTCGCTCTCCAATTCGACCCGCTCGATCTTGGAAGCCTTGAGCTCGGCGCTTTGTGCGCAGAGCGAAGCTGCGAGTCCGATCCAGACCAGGCACTCCCGCATGCGGTTCTCCTCACGTGCCGACGTGGAGGTGGATCGCCTTGGTCGACGACTCATTCCGGATTGCCGGCCGGCGCATCATAGCCGGGATGTCGTCATCGGGGCCAGTGGCCCAAATTCAGCGATTCTTCGGGCGGATCGCGGGTTTGGCCGGAAAGGGCATAGGCGCCCCGGCCCGTTTGGCCCGGAGGTTTTCCAAGTCCATGAGCAGGGCCTGAGGAGTCTGGTACCGGTCTTTGACGCTCTTGGCGAGCATCTTGAGCAGGATCCGTTCCAATTCGGAATCGAGGTCGGGAACGATGGAACTCGGGGGCGACGGAGGCTCGTTGACGTGTTTGACCATGATCACAGTGGGATTGGGGCCCTCAAACGGGGGCACCCCGGCGACGGCGTGGTACAGAGTTGCGCCGAGGCTGTAGATGTCGCTGCGGATGTCGACCTCTTCCTCCCCCCTCGCCTGTTCCGGCGAGATGTAGTTGGGAGTGCCCATCGTCGAGCCTTTCTCGGTGCTGCCGCTCGCTCGAGAGATGTCTTTGGCCAACCCCAGATCGCACAATTTCGCGATGCCACCCTCGGCGATCATGATGTTGTCCGGTTTGACATCCCGGTGCACGAGATCTTGGTGGTAGGCGTGATCGAGGGCGCGCGCGACCTGGGTCGCGATGTGGACGGCACGGTCCTGATCGATGGCCCCGCCGCGATTCAAGATCTCGAGAAGGGTCGGCCCCGGGCAATACTCCATCGCGAAGTAGTAAGTGCCTTCCGTCTCGCCAGCATCGAAGCCCTGCACGATATTCGGGTGATTCAGCTTGCCGATGACCCGCGCCTCTTTCATGAATCGCCGCACGAAGTTGGGGTTCTCGGCCAAGAACCGGGCAAGGATTTTGATCGCGACCACCCGGTCCAAATTGAGCTGGCGGGCCCGATACACCGTCCCCATCGATCCCCGGCCGAGCTTCTCCAAGAGCTTGTAGCCCGGAATCCGGAAGGACTCCTTCACCCGCGCCACCATTTCAGCGACGCCTTGGTGCTGCTCCTGATTCAAGAACCCACGCTCAAGGCAAATCTCCGACAGGGGCTTGGGCAAGAGTCCCATGTCGCGCATCCGTGCCTGGAGATCCCGTCCCGTGGAAATCTGCTCCGGGGTGAGGAGATTCTCCCGAGCCGCGGCTCGAAGAAAGAGATCGTCGTCGTCGGGAAGCTTCATGATGCGGGCCGACCTTCCCCTCGCCTCGGATGCAGGATGGTCGGGTGGCACCGTACCAAGCCGCCGCCCGGCCTGCCACGCCCCCGCACCCTAGTCGGGGGAGGGCAACCCAGCCGCCCTCAGGCACTCGGTCTGCAACTCGTGCATCGCCTCTCTCTCCTCGGGCGTGGCATCGTCGTACCCGAGCAGGTGCAGGATGCCGTGGGCGACATAAAAGAGGATCTCCGCTCGGGGGTCGACACCGCGCCTTTTCGCCACGCGCCGGGCCAGCACCGGATTGACCACGATCTCCCCGGAGCACTCCCCTCCCGGAGTCGTCAAATCGAACGAGATCACGTCCGTGGTCCAGTCGTGCGCCAGCCACTCCCGATTGAGACTTCGACTTTCCCGGTCCCCGACGAAGCTCAGCGAGGCGCAGTACCCCCGGCCCAGGCGGTCGGCCATGACGCGAGCCAGGACCTCGAGCTCCGAATCGAGCACTTCCGGGACCGGAGTACGCTTCGAAATCTCAACGCGGGTGAGAATCGCTGCGGGCACGGCGACCGTTTTGGTCCGCATCCCCCTCGTGATCGCCGGGAGCTTCGTCGTCTTGGTGGCGGAGTTGCCCTTGCCGGCCGATTTCCTCTTCGCGCCCATACGCCCTCACGATTTCCGCCACCACCGGGTGGCGGACGATGTCCGAACGGGAGAGGTTCACGAACGTCACGTGATCAATGCCGGCGAGGATGCGACGGGCGATGTGCAGGCCGGAGGGCTTGCTGCCGGGTAGGTCGACCTGCGAAAGATCGCCGGTGACGATCATCTTTGAATGGTTGCCCAACCGGGTCAAAGCCATCTTCATCTGGGTGTTGGTGCAGTTTTGCGCCTCATCCAAAATGATGACGGCATGATCGAGCGTGCGCCCGCGCATGTAGGCCAGCGGCAGAATCTCGATGACATCCTCTTCGATGTAGCGCTTGAGCTGGCCGCGCGGCAAGAGTTCGTTGAGGGCGTCGTACAAGGGACGCAGGTAGGGGTTGATCTTTGCGGCCAAATCACCGGGCAGGAATCCCAAGCTCTCCCCCGCCTCTACGGCAGGTCGGCAAAGCACGATGCGCCGATAGAGCCCCGACCGGAGGTAGGCCACGGCCATCGCGACCGCCAGGAAGGACTTCCCGGTACCGGCGGGCCCGAGGCCGAAGGTCACGACGCTCTCTTTGATCGCCTTCAGGTACTTGGCCTGATTGGGGGTGCGGGGTTCGACCGGACTTCGCAGCACGTGCCCATTTTCGCCGATGGGTGTGGCCTGCGTCGGTTCGATCGAACCCTTGCGGAAGATCTTCTCGATCTCGTCCTCGTCCGGAGATCGCCCGTTTCGGATGCGATCGAGGGCCTGCTCGATCACGCGGGCGGCGTCGTCGATCGCGTCTATCTCGCCGCTCAGCCGGACCGACCCACCCCGACTCACGGCCTCGATCCGGTAGAGCTTGCGCAGAAGGTGCAAGTTGCGGTCGAGGCTTCCGAAGAGCGTACGTTCCTCGTCGAGATCACGAAGCGCGATGTTGCGTTGATTCATCGGGTTTTTGAAGTTCTCCGAGTAGCCGCCGGTGGCAGCACGCAGACCCGCCGGTTCAGGCGAATCCGACCAGCCAAGTGTAGCCGGCCGGAGCCGCCAAAATCAGGCTATCGATCAGGTCGAAGAGGCCCCCGAACGCCGGGATCACGCCCCCCGAGTCCTTGACCTTAACTGTACGTTTGACGAGCGATTCCAAGAGGTCTCCCGCCTGGGTCGTCACGCCGATGAGAATTCCGAACCCCAGGGTCCGCAGCGGACTCAGGGTCTCCTCCACCATCGGAAAGGCGATGCGGAAAAGGAAAGCGATCCCGATCCCGAAGCTCAGCCCAAACACTGCTCCCTCGATAGATTTCTTGGGACTGATCGAGGGGGCCAATCGGTGCCGCCCAAACTGGGAGCCACCGAGGTAGCCCCCGATGTCGTTGAATTTCGAGGTGAGGACCACGAGCAGGACCCAGATGACCCCGTCTCGAATCGAGAAAATCGCGCTCAAGAAAGCGAGGGGAACCGCGGTCACGAAGAGACCCAAAACCCCGAGACCGACTCCGCTCCAGTCGTCCGGCAAGACCTCAGTCCGGAATCGACGAACCAAGAGCAATACCGAGAGGAAAACCGCGGAGCTGTAAAAGCCGAGGAGGATGAGGGGGCCTCCCTGCATCGCGAGAGGAAAGCCGAAATCCGCCGCGAACGGGACCGCCAGGATGCCGGCGCCCAGGATCATCGTCCCGATCCTCAGCATCCGCGGCAGCCGCTCTCCGTGCATGCGCAAGTACTCGAGCAATGCCCCGAAGCCGAGAGCCAAGAGCACCAGCGGCCCGAAGAGGGGCCGCCCGCGTCCGTGGTCCAAGTAGGCCACCAGCGCGATCACCATGAGGAGGGGGATGCCGAAGAGAAAACGCCGCCCTTTTTCCGTCACTTCGTCTCCTCGGGCAGAAGCCCCCCAAACCTCCGGGACCTCCGTCGAAAGGCCGTGACCGCTGCCTCCAACTGGGGTTTGCGAAAGTCCGGCCAGCAAGTTTCCGTCACCCAGATCTCCGCGTAGGAAACCTGCCACAAAAGGAAGTTGCTGATGCGCACTTCCCCGGCCGTCCGGATCAGGAGATCCACGTCCGGCATCTTGGGCTGGTAGAGACGCGCGGCCAATGCCGCTTCGTCGACCGCTTCGAGGTCAAGCTTTCCGCTCTTCACCGACCGGGCGATTTCCTTCGCCGCATCCGCCAACTCCGAGCGTCCCCCGTAATTGAGCGCGAGGCAAAGCGTCATGCCGGAGTTGCCCGCGGTCATCGCCTCGGTTTCGCGGATCGTCCGAACCACCTTGTCGGGCAGTTCATCGAGGCGGCCGGCGGTTTCGAGCCGGACGCGGTTCTCCATCAGGGTCGGCCGCTCGTCGATCATGAAGCGACGCAGGAGAGCCATCAGCGTGCGGACCTCGGTGGCCGGACGCGCCCGGTAGTTTTCAGTCGAAAGCGCATACAGCGTCAGCCACGGCAGGCCCGCCCGCGCACACTCGGTGACGCAGTTCCGAACGGAATCGACCCCCGCTCGATGCCCACGAGTGCGGCGCCAACCGCGGGACTTTGCCCAGCGGCCGTTTCCGTCCATGATGATGGCGAGGTGGCGGAGGTCCGAGAGGTCCATGTTGGGTCAGGACCGGAAAATGGTTTGTGAGCGTTCGGGCCCGACCGAGACCACCGAGACACGCGCCCGCGTCTCGTCCTCGATCAACGCCACGAGGTCACGGAGGACTCGAGGCAACTCGGTCTCCGTGGAACCGCGTCCCACGAAGTCTTCGATGGGACCCAGTTCCCGCAGTACGGGTTCGACTCTCCCGAGGGCCTCGCCCGCGGGAAAGTCGCGGTGCACCTGACCGTCGATCCGGTAGTGAGTCACGACCGAAATGGGGCCGAGCCCGACCAAGACGTCGGACTTCATGAGGGCAATTTCGTCGACTCCGTTCGTCAGGACTGCATAACGCAGGGCCACGAGGTCGAGCCATCCGCAGCGGCGAGGCCGACCGGTGGTGGCGCCGAACTCGCGGCCCCGCTCTCGGAGCGCGGATTCAAGCGGACCCTGCAACTCGGAGGGAAATGGCCCCGCCCCGACGCGGGTGCAATAGGCCTTCGAGACTCCGAGCACCCGATCGAGCGCCCGCGGCGGGAGCCCCGACCCCGCGAGCAGGCCTCCGACGTGGCAGTTGCTCGAGGTCACGAAGGGATAAGTACCCAAGTCGACATCCAGCAACGCTCCCTGCGCGCCCTCGAGCAGGATGTGCCGGTCGGCCGCGTGGGCTTGCAGCAAGAAGGCCACCGTGTCCGTGATGAGCGGTCGCAGGTCATCCAGAGTTTGGAGAGCCTCGTCCGCCACGGCTTCGGGATCGACTGGAGCATGTCCCAGCGCGGCCAGGAGGCGGTTTCGAAGCCCTCCCTCTTCCCGCACCCGCGCGCGGAACTGGTCGGGACGCAAGAGATCGCCCACGCGAATGCCCGAGCGCGATGCTTTGTCGCTGTAGGTGGGGCCGATGCCCCGCTTCGTGGTGCCGAGAGCTTGGGCTCCCCTGGCGACTTCGAGGGCAACGTCCAGAGCCTTGTGCCATCCGAGCACGAGGTGTGCGCGGTCCGAGAGCAAGAGCCGATTGCGAACCGCCACCCCCGCGGCCTCGAGATTCTTGATCTCTTTCACGAGTTGGACGGGATCCACGACCACGCCATTGCCGATCACGCCGACCGAACGGGGCTCGATGACTCCGCTCGGCACGAGATGGAGGATGTGGGTCTTGTCGCCCACCTTCACAGTGTGCCCGGCGTTGGCGCCACCCTGGGCCCGAACGATGATCTCGACCGAACGGCTGAGCACGTCGACGATCTTGCCTTTGCCTTCGTCGCCCCACTGCAACCCTACGAGCGCACTGACGCTCATGACGACACTCCGTCGACCAAGTCGCGAAAGCGGCGAAACAGGTAGAGCGAATCGTGCGGGCCCGGGGCCGCTTCGGGGTGATACTGAACACTCATCGCGCGCCGCCCGGGCAGGTCGAGTCCCTCTACGGTTCCGTCGTTGAGATTGAGGTGTGTGACACGACCGCCGCGCGCCGCCACTGAATTCGCTTCCACGGCAAACCCGTGGTTTTGGGCAGTGATTTCGACCTTCCCGGTCAAAAGATCCTTGACGGGTTGGTTACCCCCGTGATGACCGAATTTCAGTTTGAAGATTTCCGCACCGATGGCGGCGCCTAGGATCTGATGCCCGAGGCAAATGCCGAATACCGGCACGCGATCGAGCACCCCGCGAGCCGCCTCCACCGCGTATTTCAGAACCCGGGGATCCCCGGGCCCGTTGCTCAAAACGACCCCGGCGGGAGTCTCTCTAAGAATCTCGGCGGCAGTAGCCTGCGCCGGCAACACGATCACTTCGAAGTTGGCGGCTACGAGTGAACGAAAGATATTCGCCTTGGCGCCGTAGTCGATCACCACCACCCGCCGACGCGGCCGAGTCTCGAACCCACTCGAGATTTCGGGAGTGTAGTTCTTGGGGGGAGCTTCCTCCCATTGGATGCGGCGGCCTCGGGTCACTTCCAACACGAGGTCGCGGCCCTCGAGATCAGGCACGTCCTCCAATGCGGCCCGCAGTTGTTCGGGTTCTTGGTGCTCGGTGGTGAGCAACCCTTTCATGGACCCGTCCCGCCGCAACTTGCGGGTCAAGGCGCGCGTGTCGATGCCCTCGATCGCCACGATCCCGTTTCGGCGCAAATAAGCCGGGAGCTCTTCAGTGCTCCGGAAGTTGCTCGTGACCGGCGTGAGTTCCCGAACGATGAAGCCGGAGAGGTGGGGGCGCTCCGATTCCTCGTCCTCGCGATTGGTTCCGTAGTTGCCGATCAAGGGCGCCGTCATGCAGACGATCTGGCCCTTGTAACTCGGGTCGGAAATGACCTCTTGGTACCCGCAGAGACTCGTGTTGAACACGACCTCTCCCCCGGCGGTTCCCGAGGCACCAAGGCTCCTACCTGCGAAGATGGTGCCATCCGCCAAGATCAACCGTGCCTCGGAATCCAAGGTCATGACACACCTCCGCCCACCGACTGCCGGTTGATCGTGGCCGCCGCGAACCCGGCCCCAAATCCGTTGTCGATGTTGACTACGGTCACCCCTGCCGCGCAGGAGTTCAGCATTCCCAAAAGAGCGGCAAGCCCCGAGAAAGAGGCTCCGTATCCGACGCTGGTCGGAACCGCGATCACCGGGCGATCGGTCAGGCCCGCCACTACGCTCGGAAGCGCGCCTTCCATCCCCGCCACGACCACGAGGGCGTTGGCACCTCGGATCAGATCCATGGCCGCGGCCAATCGATGCAGGCCCGCGACGCCGACGTCGAAACAAGTCTCGACGTGGGCCCCGAGGGCGCTTGCGGTGAGGAGGGCTTCCTCCGCGACTCCGAAGTCCGAGGTCCCCGCGGCCAGGATTCCGACTCGACCCGTCGCGGGGCGTGGCTCGCGGTCCAGAGTGGCGACCCGGCCCCTCGGGTGCCACCTGAGGTCGGGCGCCGCGCGCCGGGCGGCCTCCGCCTGCGCGGACGTGAGCCGCGTCAGCAGGATCCGCGGCGAGTGGCTCAAGATCGTGCGCGTGAGCGTTTCGATTTCTTCCTCGGACTTCCCGGGGCCAAACACCACCTCCGGGAAGCCGGTGCGCAGCCCGCGGTGGCGATCGACCCGCGCGAAGCCCAAATCCGCGGTCGCTTGACCAATGCGGGACACGGCGACCGAAGGCGCAGTGCGCCCCGCCGCGACCGCATCGAGGAGTTCCCGCAAGTCCCGAGCATCCATGGCATATGGCCACCGAGCGGCCGGGGGCGGTTCTAACCTTGTGACCCTGGTAGATCCACCTCGGGGAGGCCCCGATTCCTTGCGCGCGTTGCAGTTCGCCAGCCGCAGATGGCCCGGCCGAGGGAGGGCCCCGTCCGAGCCCGGGGGTCGAGATCCGCAGACGCCCCACCGAGTCGGTAGCAATGAGTTATCAGCTCTCGGCCCACGCGAGCCTCGGCCACACTGCCCTCGGGGCCGGAGACAGGGGCACGACGCGGCCACCTCGCTTGCGGTGAACTTCGAACCCTCGCGCGGCAATCATCGCCGCGTTGTCCGAGCAGTAGGCGGGAGGGGCGTGCCACAGGTCGATCCCCTCCTCTGCGGCCATGACGAGCAGGGCGTCGCGCAGCGGTCGATTGCAGGCCACCCCCCCTCCCACGGCGAGGCGGCGCAAGCCGGTTCGGTGGAGCGCTCTTCGGGCCTTCTCGACCAGCACGTCCACGACGCAGGCCTGGAACGAAGCCGCCACGTCGGCGACAGCGGTGCCAGCCTTCAGCGACGGGAGGGGTCGACCGGTCGGATCCTGGCCAAAGCAGGTGTAGAGCACCGCCGTTTTCAGGCCGGAGAAAGAAAAGTCCAGCGATCGTGGCCCGAGCAGCGGGCGTTTCAGGGCGATGGAGTTCGGGCTACCCGCCAGGGCGGCAGCCTGGATGGCCGGCCCGCCGGGGTAGCCGAGACCAAGCAGCTTGGCCACCTTGTCGAACGCCTCCCCCGCCGCGTCGTCCAGGGTCGCGCCCAAGAGCTCGTGCTGGAAGACCCCGGACGAGCGAAACAAGTGCGTATGACCGCCGCTCACCACGAGGGACACGAATGGATACTGAGGGAGCGAAGATCTGGCGAGAAACGGCGCACCCAGGTGGGCCTCGATGTGATTCACCCCCACGAGCGGCCGCTCGGCTGCGATCGCCAAGGCCTCGGCGCCAGCAATGCCCGAAAGCAGCGCCGCCTGGAGCCCCGGCCGTTCGGTAACCGCGATCAAGTCCACGGACGTGAGTTCGACACTCGCCGAATTCAGGGCCGCGCGCAGGGCCGGCAAGAGGTGAACGACGTGTTCACGCGCTGCGATCTCCGGCACCACACCCCCGAAACGGGCGTGCCTCGCCACCTGGGTTCGCACCACGTTCGCTAGGACCTCGACTCCGTCTCGCACCAGAGCGATCGAAGTCTCGTCGCAGGAAGTTTCGATTCCGAGTACGAGCACGCTTCAGCGCCCTCCCCGATCCTCGGGAGCCCGCCCGAGCAGGAGCTCGGTGGCCGCTGCGAGCCAAGGGTCCTTCCAGTCTGCGGGGATTCCGCTGGCTGGATCGCCGGCGGCAAGCGCTTCCGTAGTCCAGCGAATGCGAGAGCGACGAATCTCCGCCCACCGAGACTCCTCGGGGCGAAGTGGAGGCAACACCAGGAGTGGGCAGAGGCCGCCGACCCGGTCGGGTTCCAGTTCGGGGAGTCCGATGTCCTTCTCGATGCACCGCCCCGACGGAGTGAAGTAGTGGGCCGTCGTCAGCTTGACGCCGACGCCCGTGACGGAGTCCAAGTCCAACTCCGTTTGCACGACTCCCTTGCCGTAGGTGCGCTCCCCCAAAAGGGGGGCTCGTGCATGGTCCTCGAGCGCTCCCGCAAGCACTTCGGCCGCACTCGCGGTGTTGCGATCGACGAGCACGACGAGCGGGAGCTTGGCATCCGAGGCTTGCGGTGGAGCACGAAAGGACCGCTCCTCGTTGCGACCGCGCGTGGTCACGATCACGACGCGCTCCAAGAATCGGCCGGCCATCGCGACCGCCGCTTCGAGAAGGCCTCCCCGGTTTCCGCGCAGGTCCAGAACCAAAGACTGCATGCCCAGACTGCGCAGCCGGCTCAACTCGGCATCCAAGCCTGAGACGGTGTTCCGACGGAACGCGGTCACGACGATCCAGCCGACTCGAGAGTTTCCGCCGAGCAGCGCCCCTCGCACCGAAGGTTCGTCGACCAGCCGGCGCTTCAGCAAATGCACCTGTTCGGACCCGTCCGGCTTCTGAATCCCCAAGCGGACTTCGCTGCCCGACACTCCGGACAGGCCTCGTGCGAGTTCCCGCACATCCGGGAAGGACTCCCACTCTCGACCGTCGATACTTCGGATGGTGTCCAGCGGGCCGATCCCCGCCAGTTCCGCCGGTCCTTTGGGCAACACGTCCATGATCACGAGTCGCCCGTCGAGCTCGAGGGTCGCAATGCCGATGCCGACAAACGCTCCGGCGGCATCGCGCCTATGCTCCTCCCACTCCGCGGGCGTGTAGAGCCGAGAATGCCGGTCGAGGCTCGTCATGAGGCCCGCACCCGCGCCTAGCACCGCCCGCTCCAGGTCCGGCTGAACCACGTAGTTGGCCTCGACCAGTTCCATCAGCTCACGGTAGAGCGTTTCTCCCGGCGCCGCTGGCGGCGGCAATGGCCGCTCGCGCACCGCGGCCAAGACGCCCACGGCGAGCGCCACGAGAACGAGCGGAGAGAGGAAGGCGAGGACGCGGTCGCGCGGCATCAGTGGGAACGCTTGGAGGCGTGAGTGGGAATGCCTCGAAGGGTGGTCCCCCGCACGGCGCCGAAGCGCCGACACCAGCCGCGTGTGACCTCAAGCACAAAGGCGGCAGGTTCGGGCGACACGGCGCGAGGAATCTCCGCATCCGTCGCCCCCGGTTTTGGCGCCACGATTTCGGTAATCCCGAGTACTTGTCCATGGGCGTCGACCCAAACGATGTCGAGGTCGAGACGGCAGTCCTTCATCCAGTAGCGCCGAATGTCCAAATCGTCGTAGACGAACAGCATGCCTTCGTCGTCCGCGAGTGCGGCGACATCCTGTAGCCCACGCTGCCTTTCCGTGGGAGTGCTCGCCACTGCCACCCAGAGCGGCCGTCCGGCCAATTCGAGGGCAAGGCGTCCGTCGGTGCCGCGCTCACCCACAGGATGAGGCGAGCTGACAGTTTGTGGTCCCGCCGGACAGCCGGCCAGCAATAGGACCACAAGCCAGAGCACGAGGATCGAGGGGAGATCGCAGCGAGTCTTCACGCTCGTCATTCTACTACGGGAACCGAGTGAAGCGGGCGTCGGCCCCGAGCGCTCCGCCGCGAACAACATGGGGTGACCGGAGCGAGCGCGAACTGCTCAGGGGGAAGCGTGGAGCATCCGACCGAGGAGCTCCATCGGGAGCCCTACGACGTTGCTCCAGGATCCCTCGAGGCCCGTGACCAACCGATCACCCGTCTCCTGAATCGCGTAGGCACCGGCCTTTCCCTCGCTCTCCCCCGAATCGACGTAGGCCTCGATTTCGACCTGAGGAAGCTCACGCATCCACACCCTAGTGCAGTCCCGGGCGCTCCGCGCCAAACCCGTCGCCACGTCGATCAGGGCAACTCCCGTCACGACCCGGTGCTCCCGACCCGACAGGAGTCGGAGCATTCGAATCGCGTCGGCCCGGTCGGTCGGCTTGCCGAAGAGGGTGTCGCCGATGGCCACCACCGTGTCAGCCCCCAAGACGAGCCCACCCCGTGCGTGGCGAGCCCCGGCCCGAGCCTTGCGAAGCGCGAGCATCTCCGCGACGTCCTCCGGACTCACTCCGGGCGAGTAGGACTCGTCCACTTCGCCATCGACCAGGGAGTAGGCGATGCCGGCCTCGCGGAGCAACTCGCGACGCCGGGGCGACCTCGACGCCAGCCACAGCGAGCTCACTTGCGGGCCTTGGTCGCCACTTTGGCCTTTTTGGCCGCTGGACGCTCCGCCGCCGGCTTCGCCGGATTCGTTTCGCCTTCCGCAGCCGAGGGACAGTGTTTGCGTAGTTCGCAGCGTCCACAAAGCGGCTGGCGAGCGACGCAGGTATCTTCGGCCAAGTGCAGGAGGCCCCACTGGGCTCGCAGTCGCTCCGTCTCGGGCGCTACCCGGTGGATCGCGGCCCGCACCGCGCTCGCCGCGGTGGTCTTCTCGGGCAGCCACTTCAATCGCTGCAGGACGCGGGCCAGCCCCGAGTGCGTCACCACCCCCGCGCGGTCGCCGCCGAACAGCGGGATGATGCTCGACACGGTCGGGAATTTCTCCGAAAACCATGCCAAGAAGCGTTCCCGCTTGCGGGCCGCTTCGCTGTCGGTCGAACCCGGAGCCATGAAGTCGAGGTTGACTTTGTTGAAGCGATTGAAAATCGTGCCGAGAAGATCACGCAGATGGTCGGCGCGATCCTGGGGACCGGTACTGCCGAGCGCCGACGTGATCTTCCGGAGCTCGTAGGCGGAAGTCACCCGGACCTCGTTCCAGTCGACGTAGTGCGTCTGGAGCTTTTTCACCGCGGCCTGCGCGCGCCGGAAATCGGTGCGCTGAGCGAGGATCAGGAGCACGACCTGATCCAGCGCTCGTTCCTCCGTGAATTCCGTGGGGCCCCCGTAGACCCTTTCCAGGGTCTCGAGCACGACCTTCTCGGAAGCAGGGCGACTGCTCATCGGATCGTCCTTTCCGAACCGAGACTCACGACTTGGCGCGGGCCTTCGGTGCCGCCGGCTTCGCGGTCCCGGCACGAGCCTTCTTCTTGGCGCGAGACACCTTGCGAGCTTCGGCGTGAGCGAGGTTCTGCTTCTTGTCGCGGGCGCGCTTCGAGAAGCTGATGCCCGCTTCGCGCAGGAAGGACTTCACGGTGTCGGAAGGGATCGCACCCTTGGCCAACCAGCGCTCGGTCTTGTCCTTGTCGAGCTTGACCCGCTGGCCGGTGGACTCGATCGGGTCGTAGTAGCCGAGGAGTTCGAGGGCTTCCCCGTCGCGGCGGGTGCGGGTGTCGAACACGCCGATGCGGAAGAAGGGACGGTGCACACGGCCAATCAGGGTGCAGCGGAGCTTGACGGACATCAGTGGTTTCCTACTTGCGTTTCTTCTTGTTCTTGCGCGCCTTGATTCGGTCGACGCGCTGTTGATGTTGGCGAAAGGCCTTGAGGTGGGAGACGTTGAGCGGATTCACGCCCAGTGCGCGCATCCGATCGAGCTCCTTTTGTTTCTCTTTGCGCAGGGAGCGTGTCGGATCCATCAAAGACCCGAGCATGCCCATCTTCTTGAACATCTGCATCTGCTTCTTCATGTTCTTGAAGTTGCGGATGAGTTGATCGATTTGTTCGACCGAAACGCCCGACCCGCGCGCCACGCGCTGTCTTCGGGAGAGATTCAGGATTTCGGGGTGCTCTCGTTCGGTGGTCGTCATTGAGAGGATCATCGCCCGCGTGCGATCGAACTCGCGCTCGTCGATGTTCATACCCTGCATCTGCCCACCGAGCCCGGGCATCATCTCGAGCAGATTCTTGATGGGCCCCATGGCCCGGATCTTCTCGAGGAGACCGAGGAAATCGGCAAGGGTGAACGAACCGAGAAACATCTTCTCGGCTTGTTCCTGAGCCTCTTCCTCGCTGATGACCTCCTGAGCCTTTTCGACCAGGCTCACCACGTCGCCCATGCCGAGAATGCGCTCGGCCATGCGCTGCGGATAGAAGACGTCGAGCTTATCCAGCTTCTCGCCCTGGCCGACGAACTTGATCGGTTTTCCGGTGACCGCCTTGACGCTCAGGGCCGCGCCGCCTCGGGCGTCGCCGTCGAGCTTGGTCAGAATGACTCCGGTGAGCGGTAGGCGTTCGTCGAAGGCTTTTGCCGACGTCACCGCGTCCTGACCGGTCATGGCGTCACAAACGAGGAGCACTTCGTGCGGGGAGGTGCGGCGTGCCACCTCGGCAACCTCGGTCATCAGGGCATCGTCGATGTGCAAACGACCCGCGGTGTCGAGGATGACCGTGTCGAAATTTTCCCGTTTGGCACGATCCACCGCGCGGGCGCAGACTTCGGGCGGGGCGACACCCTTCTCGGCATGGACGGCGACCTCGAGATCTCGACCCAAGACCTGGAGTTGATCCACCGCGGCCGGACGCTGGAGGTCGGCCGCCACCATGAGAACCTTGCGCCCTTCTTTTTTGAGCCGATTCGCGAGCTTCCCGCAGGTCGTAGTTTTTCCGGCCCCTTGCAGGCCGGCCATCAGGATCACGGTCGGCCCGCGTTCGGCTCGCACGAGCGGCGCCGCCTCCGGCCCCATGAGCTTGGCCAATTCGTCGCTGATGACCTTGATGATCATCTGCCCGGGGTCGACCCCCTTGACGACCGCCTGGCCCAAGGCAGCGTCTTTCACCCGCTGAATGAAATCCCGGGCCACTCCGAGTTGGACATCCGCCTCCAAAAGGGCCATGCGCACGTCGCGCAGGGCCTCCTGGACGTTGTCTTCGGTGAGCTTGTCCTTGCCCTGAAAGCGGCGGGCAAGGTTTTGAAAGCTGGCGCTGAGGGATTCGAACATGGAATGAAAAAGGCACCGAGCGGCGACGGAACGAACCGGCGCCCCGCGGCAAATGGGTTGGAACGGGGGGCCCCCCCCACGAAGCCGCGCATCGTAACCCGGCCCCCGGAGCCGAGCAACGGACTTAGGGGAGCGGTCTTGATGTTGATCTTTGGCATATCAATATGGGGATTCACGCGCACCTGCCGGCCTGACCTCTCCCCAACTCGGGAATTTCGGTCGGATGGCTGGCCCGACCCGGCCGGAGAGCCCCCTCGATGACCACCGCCGCGACGATGAATGAGCCTGATACCTGGGCATGGACCAGCGAACGCCGCCCTGGGTTGGACCGACTTCTCGAGACCAAGACCATGGTTTTGAGCCACCACCGGACCAAGAACCAGTTCGAGAACCGGATGGCCGAAACCGGCGATCAAGACGCCCGCATCACCGGCCTCGCACACTGGATGCTCGGGCAGTATGGCCGCGCCTACAGCTATTTGCAGAAGTTTTCGGGAGACGATCCGGCCGTTACCTTTGCCAAAGCGGAGTGCTGCCTCCGGGCCCCGGTGAGCGAGAAGGGATCCCATCCCCAGCGCCGCCCCGATTTGGCGGCCAAGCTCCTGAGCGGTCACCCGGAGCGCAAGACCCGCACGGAAGTCCAAGCTCTCTTGATGGAGGCGCTGTTCTTCGACCACAACGTCGACGCCGCCAAGAAGGCCTTGGCCGATGCTTCGAGCGAGTTCCAATCCAGCGCGGACGGCAAGTACGCGGCCGGCCGGATCGCCGAATCGGAAGGGGATATCCAGGCGGCAGAAGCGGAGTTCTTGAAGGCTTTGGACCTGACCGCCGAACATCGGTCGAGCCTTCTCCGCCTCGCCTACCTCTATGACATCCGCGGCGACGAAGCCTCCGCAGAAGCCATGTACCGAACGCTCATGGCGCTACGCCCGCTGGACACGCACGCCCTCCTGAACTACGGCGTGTTCCTGGAGGATCAGGGGCGTCCTGCGGAAGCCGCCAATTGCTACCAGCAGGTCTTGGCGTCATTCCCCGCCCACACCCGAGCCACCGCGTACCTGAAGGACGCGCGGGCCTCCCTCGACATGTTCTTCGACGAGGAAATCGACCGCCGCACCGACAAGCGGTCGCAGCTCCTGCGCATCCCGATCAGCGACTTCGAACTCTCGGTACGGGCTCGCAACTGCCTGGCCAAGATGAACATCGAGACGCTGGGTGATCTCGTGTCTCGGAACGAAGCCGAGCTCTTGGCCTACAAGAACTTTGGTGAAACCAGCCTGAACGAGATCAAGACGCTCCTCGCCGCCCGCGGACTTCGGCTGGGCATGAATCTCGACGAAGAGACGCTGCCCCTCACGATCAACCTCCCCGAAGGCACGCTGGACGCGCCGGCTCCGGCTCCGGTCGAGCTCCCACCCGGAGTCGACCCCAACGTCTTGAACCGCGTCCTGGCCGACCTGGATCTCTCGGTTCGCTGCCGCAAGGCGCTCGCGCAAATGAAGGCGGTGACCATCGGCGATCTTCTGGCTCACCCCGAGTCCGAGCTCCTATCGCTCAAGAACTTTGGCCAGACCTCGCTCAACGAGCTCAAGACCCGCCTCGCCGAATTCGGGGTCTCTCTCTCCAACTGACCCTCCCCCCGGAGTCGGAGGCGCCTGCATGTACGATTCCTTCCGAGGGCGCCTGCTCCAAAAGACTCTCACCCACGCGGTGGTCGAGGCGGGCGGGGTGGGCTACGCGCTGGAAATCAGCTTGCGCACCGCCGAGCGACTTCCTGCCCCGGGCGGCGAAGTATTTCTGCTGGCCCACCAAAAGGTGCAGGAGGACCGCCACCGTCTGTTCGGCTTCGTGGATGCCGTGGAGCGGGAGGCTTTCCGCGAGCTTCTCGCCGTCTCGGGAGTGGGCCCCTCGCTGGCCCTCTCCCTGGTTTCGGCCCACGAGCCCGATCAATTGTGGAGCCTGATCCGAGACGGGCAGTGGAAAGCCCTCGCGAAGTCGCGGGGGATCGGGCCCAAGATCGCCCAGCGGCTCTGCACTGAACTCAAAGACCGAGCCCGGAGGCTCGCAACAACCGCCGGCTACGGAGCCTCGAACCGTCCCACCGACGACTCCTCCCGGCTGCACGACGTGGCCGGAGCGCTCTTGGTGTTGGGCTACAGCGATGCTCAGGCCTACGGCGCCGCCGAAACCGCACTCAAGAAAGAACCGGCCAACACGGCGCTGGCCGATCTCGTGCGCTCCGCCTTACAGGGAATGCAGTGACCAAGGAGACCTTCCAGACCCTGGCCGCGGCCGTCGGCAGCTTCGGGCTCCTAGTCTTTTTCCTCCAGTGGCTGAGCTGGATGCTGCTCCGATTCCGGCGGCTGCGTCCTCCGCTCTGGCAGGTCATCACCAGGTCGACCCAGCGTGTGGGCGCGGGCCTATTGATCGTCGGAATCGTGACCTGGTTCGTCGCCCGGCCGGACGGAACGATCCTCGCCCAGGTGGCCCTTCTCGGGGGCCTGATCAACGTCCTGATCTCGACGATGTACCTCGTGATCTATCGCGCCATCGTGCGCGCCGAGGCCGCTCGAGACCGGAGCGGGAAACCTCGAGACTGAAGCCCGTGTCGCCGTGGCTCAAGAGCCGCGGAACATCACGAGGCTCACCACCACGAAGAGTGGGATCAGAATCGCGCCGCTCCATGCCATGTAGCCGAAGAAGCCGGGCATCTTGACCTTGGCGCTGTCGGCAATCGCCTTGACCATGAAGTTGGGACCATTGCCGATGTAGGTGTTGGCGCCCATGAACACCGCGCCACACGAAATTGCGGCCAAGACGTTGTGACTCACCCCGACCACCTCGTTCGGAAGTCCCAAACTCTGGGCGAGGGTGAGGAAGGTCGCGTAAGTCGGGGCGTTGTCGAGGAAGCTCGAGAGAATTCCCGTGAACCAGAAGAACTCCATCGGAGTGTCCACGCCGAGGGACTTCCCCTTCACGGCCAAGAGCATGAGGGCGGGCACCATCGTGACGAAAATCCCGATGAAGAGCACCGCCACCTCGACGATGGGCACCCACGAAAAGCCGTTGCGGGTGCGGATGTCCCGCTTGGTGGTCATCAACGAAATCCCGGACAGGACGATCATGCCGATTTCGCGGTATGGCGTCTTCACGCTCAGGGCGACCAGTGCGATGACCCCCGCGAGCAACGCGAAGTTCAGGCTGCCGTGAACCTTGAGCGGTGCCAACTGGGTCTGGTCCAAGCGAAGGGCCTGCGGAGTCTCCTTCTTGACCATGATCGAATCGAACACGAAGTAGATCGCCAAGAGCGCGACATTGACGATCAGCCACTCGGGCCACAGCCGGAGAGTCCATTCGAAGGGCACGCCCTTCAAGTAGCCGATGAACAGCGGTGGATCTCCGAGGGGCGTGAGGCAACCCGCCACGTTGCAAACGATGAATATGAAGAACACCACCGTGTGGGTGATGTGTTTGCGCTGGCTGTTGGTGCGCAGCAGCGGTCGGATCAGGAGCATCGCGGCCCCGGTCGTGCCGACGAGATTGGCGATCACGGATCCCACCGCGAAAAAGCAGGTGTTGACCTTGGGGGTCGCGCGTAGGTCCCCGTCCAAGAAGATTCCGCCCGAGATCGTGAAGAGGGAACCGAGCAGGACGATGAACTGGAAGTACTCGAGGAGGGCGTGTTCGAGTCCGTGCCGACCCTCGAGGCCTTGACTCAGGAGCCACCACACCACCGGGGCCGAGAGGAGCGCGGCCACGATTCCCTTGTTTTTGTTGTGCTCCCACCAGTGGGTAGCGACCAGGGGCAGGACAGCTATACAACCGAGCAGGATTCCGAAGGGCACAACGGCGGGGATCGGGACATCCGCGGCAAGAAGAATTCCCATGGCGACTCCTAGGCGAGGGGCGGGAATCTAACCCATGCCGCCCCCTGGAGTACAGGGAGGAGCCAGAGCCATCCGTCGAAATTCCCAAAGGGTCCGGCACGCCCCCACGGAGTCACAGAAGACCGGAATCGACTCGATCTGCGGAGGGCGCGGCCCTCTCCTGGCGGGAAGATCAGGATCTACTTCTTTTCCGGATCCGGTGCCTTCCCCTCCTCGGGCGGAAGCTGAATCTCGGTGCTCGGCGCCACGGGCGCAGGCTGACTCGCGGCCAGCTTGGCGGGGTCTTGGAGTTCGGTCGCCTTTTTCTGGAAGAGCTTGGCAGCCCATCCGTTGAGGGACACCACGACCGGGCTGCCGGCGATTTGGGCATACCGGAGGGACATTCCTCCCATCGCCCCGGTCTGGGCTTCGTCCTTCGGAATTGGCGCGCCGACCTTGAGGCCTCGAGTGGATCCGTCATCGAACGTCACGAGGAGGTCGACCGCGGGTTTTTCCAAGCCGAACGCCGGATCCTTGGCGTCTTTACCCTTCACGTCGTCGAAGGTGCCACCGAGCAACTGCCGGATGACTTGTTCGACCATCAAAGTCGAAAGTTCGATGCTGCGGTCCGCCTCCGGCTCCACCACCTTCCAACGCATTTCGAATTCCTTGGTCGGCACTGGAGGTTGGTCGGGCTTGGGTCCAACCGGGGTTTCGGGCGGCTTCGGGACCGCGACTTTTTCGCTCTCGAGCACAAGGCGATAACGATTCCCGCTGCGCTCGACGGGCGGCTGTTCCGGCTGATCCGTGAGGTTCACGTCATCCGCTTCGACCACGATCGTCTTGGCCTTCTCGAGCAACTCCTGAACCTTGACCTGGTCCGCGGGATGCAGCCGCAAGTCCAGCCAGGCGCGATGATCGGAGCGCACGATGCTCATGAGGCTCTTCGCATGCAGCCGGATTTCATCTCTGCCGCCCGTCCGGACGTAGGTGCCACGAGCGGCACCGGGTCTCGACTGGTCGGCCTTTCCAACGAGGAGGTCCAACAGAACGGTCCCCCCGCTGCCCTCGAGCTTGATGCGGCGGGCCTTTTTTTCATCGACTTCGTAGTCGGGGTGTTTGGTTGGGTTGCGCCCGACCAAAGACGCACGCTCCAATCCGTCGAGCCCGTCAAACAGAGCCTTCACGGCCTCGGGCTTGGCAAGCGCGTCCGAGCGGTCGGGGACCACCCAGTTTTCACCCGATTTGACGAGCCGCCGGGTCCCCGAGGAATCGGTGACTTCGATCGCCTGAACCTCGGGAAAAGAAACTGCCGGCAGCGGTACGTCGGCGGTTTCCTGACTGGTCGTCGACTTGCGCGGCTTGCCGTCCCCGAACCAAGCATCGCGATGGCGGTAAACCGCCACTCCGAGGAAGACAACCGTCGAGACGAGGAGTCCAATGATCCACTTCATGGCTTGGTCTCCAAGAGCGCGATCGTCGGTGACGACACGCGGGTCCGGATGGCGCGGAAGATCCACCAAAGCAGGCCCACGCCCAGAATCGCGAGGACCGGGTACAGCACGGTGCGGCGACGGATGGCCGACTTGTCTTGGTCGACCCGCACTACGTTGACGAGCCGGTCCTTCAAGTTCGGACGCCGAATCTCGACGAGGTCCGTCCCGAGCAACACCGTGTCGAGCAGGTTGACGAGGCCCACCTGCATACGCGCCAAACCGTTCACCGCATCGATCGAGTTCAGCCGCTGGATGAGCTGCGGGAGCAGGTTCGACGGGAAATCGCTGTCGGCAAACACCCACAATTGCCCCGGCTCACGCGACTCTTCGAGCTTAGCCGGAAGTTCCGGCATCTCGGGAAGCTCCGCCCCGTCCGGGCCCTTGCGGGGCGGTCGATCGGAGGTCCCGAAGGTCTTGCCCGCGAAGAACGACTTGAGCTTTCCGCGCACGCCCACGATGAGCGGCCGGGAGCCTCGGGTTCCCGCCTTGGCTTCGGGGGCCCCGTTGTCGTACCGGAGTTCGATCTTCTGGTCAGTGATGTCGCGCACGACCGCTTCGGGAGAAGTCTTCAGGACTTCCTCCAACGCCGCCCCGGAGCCGTGCTTTTCGAAGGCGGCGCGGTCGATGGACAGGGGGACCGGCCAGGCCATTCCGACCACTCCGAGCCCCGAAAACGCCGGGCTCTGGTCGGCGAACTGACCGGTCGGGGCTTTGTCGTCCCCAAACTCCTTGGCGAGGATCAATCCCGGCAGCGGGGCCGGAACCTGGCGGAACGTCAAGTAGGCACGGCCGTTCGGGTCGCGAACGATCTCCTGTCGGTTGAAGATCTGGTTGGCGCAAGCGACATCTTCGACGACGCCCTCCCCCGCGACGATCCCGAAGTGGGCGAGCCAATCGGTGAGACCGTGAGGGGTCATGCGAACTTTGACCGACGTGGACTGGCCCTGCATGGCGGGCCCCCAATCCATCTGCCGATCCAAGTCCAGCGAAGAGAAGTTGTCGAGGAGGAGCACGACACTCTTGCCCTTCATCAGGAATTGGTCGAGTTCGAAGACCGTGCGTTCGTCGAGTCCCTCCGGGCGATGCACCACGATCGTGTTCAGGTCTTCCCGGATCGGGGTACCGCTCTTCAGGGCCACGTCTTCCGGAGCCGGAAGGTGGCGCTTGATCGCCTCCCGGAGAACTCCGAGGCTGTCGATCGGCTCGCGACCCGCTTGCTGCTGCATTTCCGGCGGCGGCGGTTTCTTGTCGGACGCGATACCGATCTTCACGTTCGGGTTTCGCAGCTTGACGAGCTTCGCCGCGATCTGGAACGGGATTTGTCGCAAGAACTCACCTTCGCTGCGGAGAGCTTCCCGCAGCTCGAGCAGGTTGAAAGTGGCTTCCTGGTCGCCGTAGCGAAAGATCATCCAGAACCAGTAAGAACCCTGGATCTGCTTGCCTTCTGAGATGTCACCGAGGGTGATTCCTTCGAGGGGAGGCTGACGCTTCTTCAGCTCCTCTTTCAGAGGCTCGTTTTGAGTCGGATCGATGAACTCGTACTCGATCTTGCCTCCCGATGCCGCACGAAATTCTTCGAGGCGGGAGGTCAGGGCTCTCGGCAGATACCGCACCGGCCCCGGTAGTTCCTCGGAAAGGTAGACGGTGATCTTGCACAGGTCTTCGAGGCCCGACGCGATTCGCTCCGCGGCGGGCGGTAGGGTGTACCGACCGTCTTCGGTGAGATCGACTTTCCAAGGCAATCCGCTGACCGCGAGATTCAGTGCCGCCGCCGCGCAGATCACGAGGAGGCCAGCTAAGCACCAGGTCCAGAATCGAGATTTTCCAGTGGTCATGGGCTTCTCCTCAGCGTCCTTTGCGGCATTCCACGACCGCAACGTTCAAGACAAGACAAACGACCGTGAAGCTCAGGAAGTAGATCACACTCGGGAAGTTCGCGACGCCCCGGCCCAAGTCGTCGAAGCGGACACTGAAGCTGAGCGCATTCGTGATCCCATGCCACGACTGAGGAAGGAACAGATTCGTGAGGGTGTCACCCATCAAGACCAGCGCGAGACAAATCAGCGCGGTAACGATGAATGCCGTGACCTGCTCACGGCACAGCGCGCCCATGAAAAGGCCCACTGCCAAGAAGGCGCCTCCCACGAGGGCGGAGGCCAGGTAGGCGCCGATGACCGGGCCTCGATCCAGCTCACCGTACTGGCCGACCGTCCACGGCACTACGAGGGTGAGCGCGAGACCCACCAGAATCAGGAACAGTCCGGCCAGAAACTTACCCATCACGATCTGACGGGTCTTGACCGGATAGGACATCAAGAGCTCGATGGTTCCGGTTTTGAGCTCGTCCGGCCAGAGTTTCATCGCGAGCGCCGGCACGAGCAGCACGAAGGCCATGGGCACCATGCTGAACCACACATCCAAGACCGTACTCTGCACGGTGAAGAAATTGTAAGTCGTGCCCAGCTTCTGCCAGACGAAGTAACTTCCGTTCAGCCACAGAATGAACGCGGCGAGGAAGATGTAGGCCACGGCGCTGCTGAGGAAGCCCTTGAACTCTTTGGCCGCAATCGTGAGCGATACCATGGTTATTTCCTCCCCGTGTCACGAGTGAGCGAGCGGAAGACATCTTCGAGCGTGGCCCGCTCCGGGGCGAGGCGAAGCAGGGGAATCGACTGCTGGGAAAGCGCGCGCGCGAGTTCCGCCGCGAGTTCACTTCCGTCCCGGTCGGCGCGCACCCGCACCGCCGCGCGGCCCTCCTCGAACGACCGCGGCTCGACGCTGGTGACTCCGCCGACGGCCGAAAGCTCTCCTTGCAGCCGCTCGGGCGCGCAGGCCGCCACCACTTCGCAGGTGGCTCCACGATTGAGTTCACTCGTCAACGTCGCCGGGGCCCCGTTGGCCACGATTCGTCCTTGGTGGACGATGAGCACGCGGCCGCACACTGCCTCCACTTCGGAGAGGATGTGGCTGCAGAGGATGACGGTGCGGTCGCGGCCGACGTCCCGAATGAGCTGCCGAACATCCATGACCTGGTTGGGATCGAGCCCGACCGTCGGTTCGTCCAGAATGATGATCTCGGGTTCATGCAGGAGCGCCTGCGCGATTCCCACGCGCTGCCGATAACCCTTCGAGAGAGTCTTGATCAGCGCGCGCGACTTGGGTCCGAGATCAGTCAACCCGATGACCGCGCGAATGCGGTCCGAAAGCCGCGAACCCGACATGCGCCGAAGGCGCCCGCAGTATCGAAGGTACCCCTCGACACTCAGGTCTTCGTAGAGCGGAGTGTGCTCCGGGAGATACCCGAGCAGGCGTCGTACCTCGACCGAGTTTTCCAAAATGTCGTGTCCGGCCACCACGGCCCGGCCGCCTGAGGGGTTCAGGAAGCCGGTCAAAATCTTCATCGTGGTGGTCTTCCCGGCCCCGTTCGGGCCGAGGAATCCCAGGATCTCGCCCCGGTCCACGGTGAACGAGATGCCCTGGAGAGCTCGAAAGGAGCCGTAGTTCTTCCTCAGCTCCTCGACTTGGATCATTGCCATGGTGTGGCTCCGGTATTCCGACCCATCGGACCCGCCGCTTCGAGACTCGGGGGTGGCGGTTGGCGGGCAAGATATATATGAGCGGGCTGTCTCTAACTCAACCGCACCTGGTCAAAGGACTCGGAAGGACCCGAGGGGGGCGGCGCTGGCCACCGTTTCATCGACCCCTAGGACCTCGGCCGACGGGGGACCCCGCCAGAGCCACCTCACGAGCGATTCCACGCTCGTAGCGGGGCCCTGCACCTCGACCAAGACCGACCCGTCCGGGGCGTTACGGACGAATCCCGTAATGCCCACGAGCTTTCGGGCTTGTTCGCAAGTCGCCTGGCGAAAACCCACCCCTTGGACCCGGCCTCGGATCCTCAGGCTCCGTCGAACTGTGGACTCACTCGATGGCATGGACATGGACGCCGGAATTGACATCGGTGGCCACAAAAACGGTGCCATCCACGAGCACTGGTCCCGCCACGAAGCCGTCCTCGAAATCCATACTGAAGGTGACTTCGCCGGTTTTTCGGTTGGCGACGCGGAACTTGCGATCGCGGGCGGTGAAGAGCACGTCGTCGCCATTCACGATCGGAGGACAGACTTTGTGGCCACACTCGATCTGCCACAATTTCTCGCCGGTCACCGCGTTGATAGCACGCAGCTGAGCGCCCACCGGCACATACAACACTCCATCGGCCAGAGCGGAAGTGACTTGGTCATCCCCGGTTGTCTCAGCCTCCCATTCGACTTTCCCGCTGAACAGATCCGTCGCCACGAGCTTGCTCGCACTCGTCATGACGAAGGCAAAACCCAGGCCGATGACCGGAGTGGAGTTGGAGGTACTCGGCATCTCGATCCTGCGGCGAACTTCCCCGGTTTCGTAGACGATTTCGTAGATGTAGCGATCTTTGCACGGCACGTAGACCAAGTCGCCCACGATGGCCGGAGTGGCCCCGACTTCACGGTGCGTGGCCACTCGCCACTTGTGCTGCCCCGTCTCGGGATCGATGCAATGGACCGTGTTGTCGATGGACCCGAAGACGATGCCGCGCCGGTCACCCTTGGGCGAGGAGTAGATTTCCTTCTTGGCCGCCTCGGACTCGAAGAGGATGTTGCCGGTCTTGAGATCGAGGCAGTAGATTCGGCCGGTCTTACTACCGGTGTAGACTCGATCGCCCACGATCAACGGCGAGGTGAAGACGATGCCCTGGCCCAGCGCGCCGGACCCGCACTGCCGAATCCACACCTTGTTTCCGGTGGCGGCGTCGATGGCATTGACAAATCCCCCCTCACTCGGAGCGATCACGATTCCTTGGGCCACGGCGGGGGTAGACGTCAGCGGCGAACCGGCGAAGTACTTCCACTTCGTGCCCTTGTAAGCGGGCCTCCGAGAGTAGGAGACGCCCGTGTTGAGGGGATCCCCCCGGTACTCACTCCATGCCGCGATCCCCGGTTTGGCCGGAGCGGGTTTTTCGTTCGCAACCACTTGACCGAGGGCCACGGCGTCGACGGCAAGGACGAGCAGGGCCGGAATGAGGGCTCGCAGCATGGATGGCTCCCCCCGCCCGAAAAGCCGCAGCCGGAGCTACCGGGTCAGTCGTGCCAGCAGCACAAGGGAGTCCGATCGGCTCGAGCGCTCCGCCAAGTGCAGCAGTGTCCACTCTCCGAGCCGGAGGCTTCCCTGCATACCACTGGCGATGGTCTCGGTGCGAGGCGTTTCGATGATACCTACATCGTCTGACTTCCCGTCATAGGATGTAAGTTCCCCTACGAGTTCGCGGGACAGAAACTCCCCGCGAATCTCCACCGGGCCCGCCGCCGGGCCATGGAGGGTCGCCGTCAAACCCGTGCCGAGGAAAAGCGACGAAACCCAGGGATCGGCAATCCGCGCGTCGTGGGCGATCTCGACATCCTGGTCCGCCAGGTAGGCGACCTGCCTACCGAGGAGCAGCCGGAAAGCGTCCCCGCCGGCCACCGAGACCCGGCCCCGTCCGTCCAGACCTTTGGCTACCGTCTCCAAGTCGATCTTCCCGAGCAGCAGGCCCCGAGCCGTTTCGCGGTCGACCTTGCCAACCGCCACCTCGACTCCGCGGGTCGGGAGCGCATCATCCATGATGGATTGAACGAGCCCTTCGACCTTGCGCGATAGGTCTCCGGCACGACGACCGCTGAGGATCATGACCCCCTGGCGGCTGGTCATCTCCAGTTCATCCGAATCGACCTGCGTGTCTTCGAACGAGCGCCGAATCGTATCCTGGATTTGGTCGCCCTCGATCGCAATGCGCTCGAACTCGCTTGCTCTCTCGGGCGCTCGCACCACTGATCTCGAGGGAACCAGCCGTGGCAGTGCTCGCCGTTCATTCAGCAAGCTCCCGACCCTGCCCGTCCCGAGCAGGCGCAAGTGCGATCCGGCTCCGGCACTCCCCGAAGCCGCACTGCTCCCGACGCGGACCAAGACCCAGGAGTCAGCAGCACCCTGGACGAGTCCCAAGACCAGCGCCCCGCCCCCTTCGATCCGACCTGACACCTCAGCACTCATCAAGGAGAAGGTCGGAAGTTGGAGATTGCCGAGTGAAGTGGCCCCGATTTGCACAATGCGCACGTCCTCCAGCGAAGATCGCTGGATCGAGGCTTGGAGCTCCCAGCCGGTCCCGGCTGAAGTGATGCGAACCGCGGCCTCGAGTCCATCACGAAAGAGACCGACGATCGGATCCGCAATTTCGCTCTCCTGCGCGACCTCGACGTCGTACTCGGCGATCATCGACTGCCCGCGTACGACCGCGATGCGGAACCAACTGCCCGGCGTGCCTCGCCCCACTCCCAGGCATACCGAACCGGCTTCCGCGAGGAGAGTTTCCACCGCGGCTTTCGAGAGGCGTGGTCCGGCCTCAGCAGGAAGGCGGTCTGCCGGGACCGTCCAGATCTCAACCAACTGGGTGGTGCTGACGCGTTGCCTCAGAAGGGACAGAAGTTCCGCAATCCGGGTTTGCATGCTCTGCGGAGCGCGGGCGCAGAGCAGCCCCGACCCCATGCTGTCGATCGTTCGGCCGTCCTGCTCCCATTCATCTCGGGGACCGGAGCGACGAATCATCTCGACGATATCGGACTCTTCCCAGAGAGGATCGGAATAGCGGTCCTCCTCTCGATTCTCTTCATCAACCACTCCCCCGGACCCGAGAGGCAAGGGGAGCACAGGATTCACGGCGCGGTGCGGCCGAACCAGATCGCTGATGTCATACGATTTGATTTCAGAGGCCTCGGGAGGAGCCTGAGCCAACACGCCCCACGACAATCCCAGAGTAGCCAAGAGACTGAGTACGAACATGGACTCTCCTTACTCCCGGTTGCCCGGGACGGTTCAGGGTTTGAGTAGAAACTGTGCCTAACGCGAGGGGGATGCCCTCGGCGGCGTTCGCCCTCGCGCACGTTGCGCCGAGAGCGCGAGCTCAGACACGTCGCGGTATCGCTCGGCCGCCCGCAAGACCGCGGCCGCCCATTCGAGTCCCGGCTCCGCTCGGAGGGCCAGGTTGACGGCGACTCGTCGATCCTCGGTGCGTTGGAGCGCGCGAGGCAGATGTGTCATGGCCGCTTCTCCACCATGTTCGGCCACGATTTCGAGAGCCAGGCGGCGCACCCCGCGATCCCCGGAGTTGAGACGAGAGAGCGCCGCCTTCAGGCCGGCTTCGCTCTTACCGGCGGACCGGAGGGCAAACATGGCAGATCGCTGCTCTCTCGGATCGCCTAGAGACAGGACCGCCAAGTGCGTGCCCTCCGCACCTCCGATCAGACTGGCGGCCAGGGCCATTCGTCGACGCAGCGATCGCGACGCGGTCTCATAGGCCGAACGCAAGCTACTCAAGGCTCGGCCCCGGGAGGGGTCGCTCCAGCGGGTCAAGACCGAGACGAGCGAGGAGGCAGGCGCCAAGTCCGATTCCGACTCCGCCGAAGGCAGCGCCCGGACCAGTCCGAACAGGGCTTCACGGTCGCCGTTTTGCGCCAAGAGTTGAAGAGTCTTTTCGATGCCCTCCCGGTCGATTCCCCGCACCAACATGCGTTCGAGCTCGGGAACGGCCTCGGAGCAGCGTGCTTCACCCAACATGCCGAGGACTCGCGCTCGCCGGTCAGCCGGCTGTTGCAGCAAGCTCGCTCGCAAGCAGGCGATCGCATCGGGCCGCTCCACCAAGGCTCGGCGCATCGCGGGTCCATCGGCACCGGCGAGGAATGCCAGGACCAGTCGATCAGCAGCCTCCGGGAAGGGCAACCGCGCCAGCGCTGGATAGCGGTCCTCGGGCCGGGACCCGCGGCGCGACAAGACCTGGTCGAGGACGGAAACGGCGCGGCGTTGGCGCGTCATCACCAAGGCGTCGACGAGATCCGAAGTGGGAATGTCGGGTCGATCGACCAACTTTTGGATGGTCGACAGCGACTCTGTCCAACCGGCGCGTGCGAGGTCGAAGAGCAACTCTCGTTGCGCGTCGGGATCGAGGGAGCCTTCCTGGAGCAGTTGCTGGGCGGGCGCGATGAATGTGCGAAGACCACACCGCAGACCCGCCGCGACGACGATTCCCCGGTGGAGGTCGTCGACGATCGCTGAGACATGATGGGACAGGTAGTCCTGGAGCCGAGTGATCGTGGCCCCAGCCGTCTCGGAAGAAGGGTCCCCGAGTCGTAAGACTTCAGCGATTGCCTCGGCATCGGGCGCGGACCTCAGCGCGACCAACGTCGATGCGTCCAGCGTGCTGGGCTGTGCTCCGAACTCGGCGGCCCGAGGCACGGTGGTGGGCTCGGTCGAGACGCGGGGCTGGTTCGCGAGCATGATCGCCACCACGACGACCGCCGCCAGCGAGAGTCCGCCTGCCAGACGAAGCATCGAAGTTCTTTTCTCCGGGATCGCCGATGCCAGGCCGTTTGTGTTCGCCGAGAGCGGGCGCTGAAGGTAGGAGTCGAGCCGGCGCAATTGGCGCAACACGTCCCGGCAGCGACTGCATTCGAGAACATGGAGATCCCACTCCGCCTGCTTGGTGGGAGGGACGCCGCAGTCTCCGATTTTGTGGAGCGCGGGGAGGCTTGGACACTTCATGACGACCTCCGCTTGGCGGCCGAACGTTTGCCGGGAATTCCTTCGATCGCATCCGCGAGTCGAGCGCGCATCGCCTCTCGAGCCCTGAACAGAGCGACTTTGACCGAGATCACGGAGATCCCGAGCCAGCGGGCGATCTCCGAGTGCGAGAACGAGCGCAGCGAGTGCAGGAGCAGAACCGACCGCTGGCGCTCCGGGAGCGCGGCGACTTCTTTGCGCAGGATCTCGTCGAGTTCCCGGGAGATGGCCCGGGAGAGCGGTCCTTCGCCTCCGGCCGCCGGCAGTTCATCCCCGACCTCGTCGATGGGCTCGACCCGCTTCAGGTGCTGCACGCGGAGGTGGTCATTGAAGACGTTGACCGCGATGCGAAAAACCCAGCCCCGAAGGGCCGCCGGATCGCGGAGCGTTTGGATCGCCCGAAAGGCCCGGGACATCGTCTCCTCGGCGAGATCGGCCCCGAGCTGGCGGTCCCCGGTGTGGTGGACCAAGAAGTCGGAGATCTCCGGGCTGAGACCGATCAGCGCGGTTCCCAGATCTTCAGGCCATCGGGATTCGGGTTTCGAGTCGTCCATGCGAGGTCGAGCCGGACTTCGGTCCGCGCTCTGCCTAATCAGACGGGGGATTGCCTTCGAGGTTACCTCCCTCGACCAAAACCGTGCACCGAAACCCGGTTGATGAGCCCATCCACCTCCTGCTACCTTCCCCGCCCCGCGGTCCAGGCACGACTTGGACCGAACCTGATCCATGCCGGATTTGCCATGAAGACCCACGTCCGCCGTAGCGTCCTGAAGCGTTTGAAGACCATCGGTTTCCGTACGCGCATGAAGACTCGGGGAGGTCGCGAAATCCTCCGCCGTCGTCGCCGCATCGGTCGCCGTCTCGTCAACAAGGGCTGATTTTTCGGCCTCCTGAAAAGCCCGAGCTGCCCGCTCGGGCTTTTCTCGTTTGCTCTAGGTCGCACTTGGAGTGAATCAGGCCGTCCCGCCACGCGGTCTGAGTGGTGGGCGCACGTTGCGGGGCGCTCGGGATCTCTCGTCCGTCGTCCACGACCAGGGTCGGCCAACTCCTGTCCATGGGCGTTCAGGAGCCTTCTCACCCCGACCATGCGGAGTCCGAGCAGGGTCGAACGCGGGAGACCCAAGCCACCAAGCGCCAGCCCACTGGCCGAAGTGGGGAGAGGGGGCGCGATCGCGTGGGCAATGCCTCCAACCCCGACTCGCAGGCCCCCTTCTGGGACCGATCCCCGGACACCAAAGCGCATGTCGCGAGGCCTAGGAGATAGCGCCAAGTCTGCCGCCGATGCAGCACTCAGGTTGACTTCAGGGAGTGCCAAGCCTCCTGGGGAGCGCCGACGAGGAACGAGTGCGACGAACCACCGGAGCGGCGAAGCCGCCCCGGTGCGGTGATCCTCGATTTGGCAGGATTAACCCGAGATCGTGAACTGCATCAAGAACTCGGCGTTGGACCGGGTCTTTTCGAGTTTCTCGGTCAAGAGGCGCATGGCCTCGACAGGGTTCAGTTGATTCAGGACGCGCCTGAGCATGGCGATGCGGTTGGCCTCTTCGGCGTGAAGGAGCTTCTCTTCTTTTCTCGTGCCCGACTGCTGGATGTCAATCGCCGGCCAGATGCGGTTGTTCGCGAGCATCCTTGAGAGCACGATTTCGGAGTTGCCGGTGCCCTTGAACTCCTCGAAGATCACCTGGTCCATTCGGCTCCCGGTATCGACGAGAGCGGTGGCGATGATGGTCAAGCTGCCGGCACCTTCGATGGCGCGAGCCGCCCCGAAGAAAGCCTTGGGCTTCATGAGCACCTTGGCATCGAGACCGCCGGACATGATTCGCCCGGACCCCTTGGCCTCGTTGTTGTACGCGCGCCCCAGGCGCGTGATCGAGTCGAGCAGGACCACCATGTGATGTCCTGCCTCGAGCTGTCGACGCATCTTCTCCAACACGAGCTCGGTGATGCGAATGTGGTTTCCTGCCGTCTCGTCCAAGGTCGAAGCGATGACTTCCGCGGTCGTATTGCGTCGGAAGTCGGTCACCTCCTCCGGCCGCTCATCCACGAGGAGAACGAGTACTCGGGTCTCCGGGTCGTTGCGGGAGATCGCGTTGCAGATCTGCTGCATCAAGATCGTTTTGCCGGAGCGTGGCGGGGCGACAATCAAAGCGCGTTGTCCCCGCCCGATGGGAACGAGAAGATCCACCACGCGCATGGAGATGTTGCCGCTCGGCGGCGTCTCCAGAACAAAGCGCGAAAGCGGATCCGACGGAATGAGGTCTTTGAAGAGGACTTCGTCGGCGTGCAACTCCGGCGGTTTTTCGTTGATCGCCGTGATGCTGGCGAGCGCGGGTTTTTGACCGGGATTCCGAGGAGGCTGCACTTCGCCGAGGATCATGGATCCGTTGCGGACCCGAAACCTGCGGATCAAATTGGCAGGGACGTAGATGTCGTCTTCGTCCGGAAGGTAATTATTCTGCGCGAATCGCAGGAACCCAAAGCCGTCCTGCATGATCTCCATGAGACCCGGCCTGGCCATCATCTCAAGGTGCGGCATCGGCGGACCACTAGGCATCCCCTCCCTCATCGCACCAGGATCACCCCCCTCGCGGTGCCCGGGGTCCATTCCCGGTCCGTGATCGAAGGCGACCTCATAGGGCGCTCCCTGGCCTTCCGGCCCAAAATGTCCACCATAGGGACCAATCCCTGGTGGGCGACCGCCTCGCGAGCGACGACGCCCGCGACGGCCACCCGGCCGACGACGCGAGTTCCTGCCTGTCATTCGAGACAGACCTCCCCTCCACCCTGCGAGACCGGAAGCTCCGGAGACAACTCCGAGAAAGCCCTGATCCCCTTTAGGTGGAACCGATCCAAGTAATCGCAAGCCGAGGGGATGCAGTGACCAACGGGCACTGATAACGGCATGCGCGAACGGAAAGCGGTACGGAGAAACCCTTTCCCCGACTCGGCTTTCCTGGGTGGAGGCTCCCAGATGGTTTCCGGGAGCACTCTTGAACTGAAAGGCCCTGAAATGAGGGCCCTTTTGGAAAGCTGCCCGCAGCGTGGCGGGCCCAGCGATGGTAGGTGCCGGACCAGAGCTTCAAGGAGCTCACGGCCCCGGCTCACCCCCGAACACGCCTATGTATACTCCATCGGTAGGCATGGACTCAAGACCTTAGTTGCGACGGTTTTTTGGCGCCCGCTCGACTATCCGATTCGATACGGGTAAATGAGCGATTTCCATCGTTCTGCCACCTGCGTGACTTTTGCGTCCTTCGTCAACTGCTTGTACAGGGTGAGGAACTCGTTCTGGGCGTCGCTCGTTGCTCCGGCCCCGCTAGAGAATGCCCGCTCCAGCTCCTCGGAGTATGGCAGGGTCAGGAGGAAGACCTCCCGCTCCATTATCCCTGCCTGGGAGGATGGGCGCTCCCCACCTACTCGAGCCAAACTCAACCCCATCTGGGAAAAGAACGGCTCGGACACCGCACCCGGGGCGAGCGCGAGGACCTCGACTTCGAGGAGAGCCGGAAGCGGCGCACTGGCGCCGGTCCCCGGCGGAAACCAACCTACGCTCCCCTTCGAATCCAGGAATGCCTGATCGACCCGCACGTGCTTCAAGAGCTGCCCAAACTCCTCCCCTGCCCGCAGCCGGCTCACGAGTCCGGAGACCTTCCTCGAGAGATCGGGGATGCGCGCGCGGAAATGGTCGTAGACCGCGGCTTCCGGGATGAGCACCTCCTCCATGGCGCGGCGCATCGCGTGGTCCGTCGACAGCGCCGGCTCCCGCTTGCGAAGCAAGCCCGCAATCCGCTCGATCGCACCCGCGGGTACGGGGACTTCGCCAACTTTGAACGCGACCTCCCCTTCATCTCGCACGAAGGGCATGGCCCGACGACTCTCCCCCGCCTCCCCGTTCGACGCTTTTTTCGCGCAGCCGGGTTGGCAGAGGAGGCTCACCAAGAACAGAAGTGCCACGGTTAGACGCATACAGGGGGCGTCATAGCATCGAGCCCCGATGCCGGTCGGAGCTGATGACCGGACTACCGAACCGCCGGTCTTGATCCACTGCCAACTGCTAAGTTCCAGACCCCCAACCTGGAATCCTCTTTCGCCCGCGCCGGAGCCCCGCGATGAGCCACCCCGCCTCAGCACCCGATGAGATCGAAAGTCTCTACAAGTCCGCGATGACCCAGTTCCAACGGGCGGCCGACGCCATGGGACTCGACCCTGCGGTCCGCACCATCCTCGCCCAACCCAAGAACGAAGTCGTCGTGAACTTCCCGGTTCGCATGGAGGACGGCCGCTACGAGCTTTTCCGCGGCTACCGGATCCAGCACAACAACATCCTCGGGCCCTATAAGGGCGGAATCCGCTACGCGCCGCAAGTCGATCAGGACGAAGTGAAGGCCCTGGCCGCCTGGATGACCTTCAAGACCGCGCTGGCCGGATTGCCATTCGGCGGCGCCAAAGGTGGCATCACTTGCAACCCGTCCAAGCTGAGCGATGAGGAGCAGATGCGGCTGACGCGCCGATTCACCCACGCCCTCGGCAGCAACATCGGCCCTGAGCACGACATCCCCGCGCCGGACGTGGGCACCAATGCGCGCCACATGGTGTGGATGATGGATACCTACGCCAACTCCGTGCCGGTCGGAGAGCGCAATCGAGCGCGGGCCGTCGTCACCGGCAAGTCGCTGGCGTGTGGCGGTTCGGAGGGTCGTGAGAAGGCAACCGGTCAGGGCCTGTGCTACTTGGTCGAAGCATGGGCGGAGCGCAAGGGAATCGCGCTCTCGAAACTCCGTCTTGCCGTGCAGGGGTTCGGAAACGTTGGATACCACGCCGCCCTGATCGCCTCCGAGATGGGCGCGCGCGTCGTGGCAGTTCACGATCACACCGGCGCGGTGATGAACTCGGCCGGCTTGGATATCCCCTCCCTCCGTCGCCATGTGGATCAAAGCCGCAAGCTGGTGGGATTCTCGGGGGGCGAGACGATTTCCCCCGAGAGTTTCTGGGATGTCGACGCCGAAATCCTCGTGCCGGCCGCGATCGAAAACCAGCTCACTTCGGACCGCGCGCGACGGGTGCGAGCTCGGGTCGTGTTCGAGGGTGCCAACGGCCCCACGACGCCTCAGGCGGATCGAATTCTCCAGGACCGCGGAATCGAGGTCATCCCCGACATTCTGGCCAACAGCGGCGGGGTCATCGTGTCGTTCTTCGAATGGCTCCAGAACAAGAACTGCGAGTCCTGGGACTTGGAGACCGTCGATCGCAAGCTCCGCCGCCAGGTGTTGAAGGCGTTTGAGAGCACGATCGACGCCGCCTCCACCCACAAGACCGACCTGCGCACGGGTGCGTATGTGGTCGGCCTGCGCCGCCTGGAACGAGCCTACAAGGAACGCGGCATCTTCCCATGAGCACTCGCGAGTGTTCGCAACGTGCTCAGCGCTTCCCCGCAGATTGAGGGAACGGCCTAACCCGCGTCTTTGTCGGCTCGCTTCTGCCGACGGCGCTCGCTCTCCTTGAGGGCGATCTTGCGCAACCGAATCGCGGAGGGGGTCATTTCGACCAGCTCGTCGTCCTCGAGATACTCGAGTGCTTCTTCGACCCCGATCTCCCGGTGAGGCGGGACGAACATCTTTCGATCGGCCTGAGTCGTCCGAATGTTGGTCAGTTTCTTGGATTTGCAGACATTGACCTCGATGTCGTTGTCCTTGCAATGCTCGCCGACGATCATCCCCTCGTACACTCGGCGTCCCGGAGGAATGAAGAAGGGACCGCGATCCTTGAGCATTTCGATCGCGTAGAGGTTGGACTCGCCCTCATCCACCGAAATCATGACCCCTTGGAGGCGACTCGGGATGGTTCCCTTAAAGGGCTCGTAGGCCAAAAAGACGTGATTCAGCACCGCCTCGCCTTGGGTCTGGTTCAAGAGCCTGGTTCGCAGGCCAATGAGCCCTCGGGAGGGGCAGCGGAATTCGAGCCGGACATGGCCGTCTCGCTGGTCCATGTTCACCATTTCGCCCCTTCGCTGACCCAGGGCCTCGATCACTTTGCCGGCATGCCGTTCGGGCACGTCGACTTTGACCGTCTCAATGGGCTCGAGGCGCTCGTTCCCTTCGTCCTTGAAGATGACACGAGGCTTGGCCACGCAAAACTCGTAACCCTCGCGTCGCATTTCTTCGACCAAAATGCCCAAGTGTAGGACGCCGCGGCCACTCACTTTCAAGGCTTCCGCACGATCGGTCTCTTCGACGCGCAGCGCCACATTCTTCAAGGTCTCCCGAAAGAGGCGGTCGCGAATCTGACGGCTGGTGACGAATCGGCCCTCTTGACCGCAGAGCGGCCCGTCATTCACCGTGAAGACCATGGAGATCGTGGGCTGATCGACCTCGATGCGGGGCAGGGCCTCGAGCCGCTCCGGGTCACAGATCGTGTCGCCGATCTCAACATCTTCGAGGCCTTCGAGAGCGCAGACGTCTCCGGTTTCGACCGCGTTGACGGGTTCCCGGCCCATGCCTTCGAAGGTGAGGATTCGGCGCGGCGAAGCGCGCACATTTTTGCCGTCGCTCTTCAAAACCACCATGGACTGGCCCTGGCGAATCCGGCCGCGCTCGACGCGCCCGATCGCGATGCGTCCGGCAAATTCGTTCCAATCGAGGGAGGCCACCTGAAATTGCAGCGTCCCGTCCTCGACCGCGGGCGGCGGAACTCGATCCAAGATCGCCTCGAATACGGGCAACAGGTCAGTGCCGATTTGGTCGGGCGACTTGGAGGCCCATCCGGCCCGTCCGGATGCGTAGACGACCGGAAAGTCGAGCTGCTTGTCGGTCGCGCTGAGCTCCATCATGAGCTCGAAGACCTCGTCCACGACCTCGCGGGGGCGGGCCTCCGGACGGTCCATCTTGTTGACGACCACGATGGGATGGAGCCCACGTTCGAGCGCCTTTCGGAGCACGAATCGGGTCTGGGGCATGGGCCCGTCGAACGCGTCCACCAAGAGGAGCACGCCGTCGGCCATGCGAAGGGTGCGTTCCACCTCGCCGCCGAAGTCGGCGTGTCCGGGAGTGTCGAAGAGATTGATCTTCACCCCCTGGTAGCGCATCGCGATGTTCTTGGCGAGGATCGTGATCCCCCGCTCGCGTTCGAGGGCGTTGCTGTCGAGCATGCACTCCTGGGTGGCTTGGTTGGCGCGGAGGACCCCGGCCGTGAGGATCATTTTGTCGACCAGGGTGGTCTTTCCGTGGTCGACGTGGGCAATGATCGCGACGTTGCGCAGCGGACGATCGGTCATGGTGGTCACGACAGGGAGGTACGCCCAGAGAGGGCAGGGCAAAAGGCGAGGCTATCAGTGGCCGTAGCGAGAGATCAAGTCGGCCACAGCGGGAGCTTCATGCAAAAGACCGATCCCCCGCTCCTGCGGAACTCAGAGGTCTCGAGGCCGATTGGATAGAAACCCTGCTTCGCCAAGAGTCCCCGGGTCGCCGCGGCCTCGCCTTCGATCACGACATGACGACCATCCGGGCAATGGGCGTTGGCGGCAAAGAAACGTGTGGCCTCCTCCCCGGGAACCGCGAGGAGGCGCGGGAAGACGGCGGTCAGGAGCTGTAAGCCCTCGGGGCTGAATGCCTCGGGCGCAAAGAGTGCGGTCTGCGGATCGAGGGGCACGAGCGCGGTGTCGAGGTGATAGAGGGCGGGATGCCGGAGCTCGAAGCCCAAGACCCGAGCCTGGAATCGCTCGGCCACTTCCGGGAGCGCCCGCGCATCGGAACGAAAGCCGTAGCCGGCGAGGAGGAGTCGGCGTCCCGGAAACCACAAAAAGTCCCCATGCCCCTCGAGGGGCACGTCCTGAGGTGTCGAACGGAGAGCTTCGGCACCGAGCCCGATCAGGAATTCCCCGCAGAGGGCAGGTTCCCGAGCGCGCTCCTTGTGCCTCATCCTCGATGGAAGGAACTGGAGCCGACCGGTGACGGAGTGAGGGCCAGCGAGCACCGGGTTGGCCACAAACACCTGATCCGGGAGGCCGGGGTCAGCGGGAAGCACCAAAACGGGGTAGCCGAGCCCTTCGTAGGTCTTACGGAGCTCATCCCATTGGCGTGCGGCCCGCACGGGGTCGACGCGATGCAAGTTTCCGGCCGCATCGGTCATGTGCGGATTGATTGCGTAATCCACCCGAAAGCTCGCAGGGTCGACCATGAGAATCCGGGTCGCAGGTGGCATCGTCGGTTCGGCCTGCGGTCTCCAATCCGGTGGCAACTGCCGACACTCGGTCACGACGGCGGGGTTGGGCACGATGTTCGTTCTCTTTTTCGCGAAAGGCGAGTCCGTAGGATAACGCCTCCTTGGTCGCGTTACGGCGCGGAGACCTTCATGCTGATCCCCGAACTCCAGTCCCATATCCGAAGCTGCCTCCAGGAAAACTTCGGAATCGCGGTCGAGCAGGTCTCGATCGAGATTCCCGGGGACCGTGCCTTCGGCGACTTCACCATCAACGGTTTCAGCATCGCCAAGGCCGCCCGGGTCGCTCCTCCTCGAGTTCTACCGGTCCTCGAGGAGGCGCTCCGCGCCCGGCCGGACGTCGAATCGGTGACGCTCGTCAAAGGATTCTTGAACTTCCGTCTCAAGACCAGTCATCTGCTTCCGCAGGCGATCACCGCGGTCCTCGGCGATCCCCGGTACGGCGCCCATTCCGAGCTGTCAGGGCGTCGAATCATGGTGGAGTACTCGGCGCCCAACACCAACAAGCCCCAGCATCTCGGCCACATGCGCAACAACTTCCTGGGGCACTCGATATCCGCCATCCTCGCCAACGCGGGGGCCGAGGTGATCCGCGCCAACTTGTTCAATGATCGCGGCATCCACATCTGCAAATCCATGTTGGCGTATCAAAAATTCGGCGAAGGAAGGACTCCCGAAACCGAGGGGAAGAAAGGGGACCACTTCGTCGGTGAGTTTTATGTCCTGTTCGAGCGCAAGTTCAGAGAGCAGATCGACGAATACGTCGCAAGGAACCCGGCCGAATTCGAGGATTGGAAAACCCGCCAAACCGGCGGACGGCGTGGGGCTCCCCTCACGGAGGCCGAGCTCGAAAAGGCGTGGAGGGAGAGTTTCCGGGAGGAGGGATTCGCCAAGATCCCCCTCGGGAGCGAGTGCTCGCGCATGCTCCGGGAATGGGAAGCCCACGAGCCCGAGGTTCACGCGCTTTGGCTCAAGATGAACGCGTGGGCGATCGCCGGCTTTCTGAAGACATACGAGGACCTCGGGGTCAGCTTCGATCGCATCTATCGCGAGAGCGAAACCTGGCAGCTCGGGAAGGACCTTATTCTCGAAGGGCTAGGCCGCAACGTCTTTGCCAAACGAGAAGACGGAGCGATCGAAATCGACCTGCGCGCTGACAAACTCGACAAGAAGGTCGTCCTTCGCTCAGACGGTACGGCGGTCTACATCACCCAGGACATCGGCACGACGGTCATGAAAGCGACCGAGAACCGCCTCGACGGGCAAGTTTGGGTAGTGGGCGACGAACAAAAATTCCACTTCCAGGTCTTGTTCAAGATCCTGCAGCGCATGGGCTACGCCTGGGCTGATCATCTGTACCACCTGGCCTACGGAATGGTGAATCTCCCGGACGGAAAAATGAAGTCCCGCGAGGGACGCATCGTGGATGCCGACGACCTCCTCTCCGAGGTCTCGTCGCTGGCCGCGGAGCAGATGAAAATCCGCGATCCCGAGCAGTCCATTCCCGCCGCGGAGATTGCCCGACGATCACGAGTCCTTGGTCTGTCCGCCCTCCGTTTCATGCTCCTCAAGGTCACTCCGCAAAGCGGCATGACGTTCGATCCCGGCGAATCAGTCCGGTTCGACGGCGACACGGGAGCCCGAGTGTTGTACGCATACGCCCGACTCTCGGGTCTGGTCAACGAGGGACACACGATCCCGGCGGCCGCCCCGAGTGATTTGTGCCGGCTCGAGGATGAAGCGGAGCGCGCGTTGGCGCTCGACCTGGTCGGTTATCCCGCAGTCACGCTACGGGCCGCCCGCGATCACAATCCCGGGGCGATTGCCAACTACCTGATCGACTTGGTCCGGAACCTGAATCGGTTCTACGATCGCTGCCCGGTGCTCAAGGAGGCGTCGGAAAGCCTGCGACGGGCCCGTCTTGATCTCTGCCGAGCGACCAGGCAAGTGCTTGCACACGGGACACGACTCTTGGGAATGCCCACGCTCGAGCGCATGTAGCGCAGTGCCCCGGGGGCCAGGCGCTGACCTCGGTCAACTCACCGGCGCAGATAGGTCCCGCTCGAGAGCACGCGGAGGAAACAATCCCGATAGCGCGCGGTGTCCGCGGAATCGTCCCCGCCGTGCCGATCCTCGAAGCGACTGACCATACCCTGGCGCTCGTAGCCGAACAGCGCCATGGCTTCCGAGACCGTGGTGCCGCGGTACTGATTGACGATGCGGAAATCTTTCGGGCCATCCACCCAAACCGCCGCCTCGTTCGCCGATCCGAAGAGGTTGTGGAAGTCCCCGAGGGTGTCCTGATAAGCACCAACCAGGAAGATCCCGATCAAGAACGGCTCGTCGACATCGAAGCTCGGCAGGGAGATCGTCTTTTGGCAGGTCCCCGTCTCTCCCAAGAAGTCGTCGATGCGGCCGTCGGAGTCGCAGGTGATGTCGCCGATCGTCGCGTCGACCGTCTTTTCGGCGTTCAGTCGGGAGAGCGGCATGATCGGAAACACCTGCCGAACCGCCCAAGTGTCCGGGGTGCTCTGGAACACCGAGAAATTACACACCAGCATCGGGGCCAGCATGTCCCTGAGTTCGGAGACTTCTTCCGGATCCTCCTCCTCCTGATTCATGAGGCTCAAGGCCATGCGGCAGATGTCCCCGTAGAGGGCTTCCCCCGCCGCGCGATCCTCGAGACTGACGAATCCGAGCTTGAAGCCTACCTGGATTTCCTCGTTGAGGGCCTTGGCGTCGTTGACGACCTCCCGCCAATTCTCGGGTTTGATCTCGTTGAGGCTGGACCGCAACTCTCGCACCTGATGGCAGGAATCCGGGCCGATCGGAACCTCGCCCGGGCTCGTGCGTCCAATGATCTTGAGGGGAGACACGACGGTCAACGATCCGTAGGCGACGATGGCCCGGCCGCTCTCCGTCACCAGCATCGGGGGCGCGACTTCCTCCTGCCGGCAAACCGTGAGCACGCTGTAGACACACTCGCGGCAGTACTGTTCGAGAGAGTAGTTGCGGCTCCAGTCGGAGGAAGTGCTGGATCCGTCGTAGTCGACCCCGAGGCCGCCGCCCATATCGAGAATGGAGAGGCTAGGTACGCGGCGTTTGATGTGACAAAAGAGACGTGCGCCTTCTTTGACCGCTTCCTTGATACACAAAATATCGGAAATCTGGCTCCCGATATGGAAGTGGAGGCACTTCAGCACGTCGCTGCATCCCGCAGCCTCGAGCATGGCCACGGCCTCGAGAATTTCGAGGGTGCTCAGCCCGAATTTGGCGTGATTCCCGCCCGACTCGATCCACTTCCCCGCCCCCTTCGAATTGAGGCGGGCGCGGAATCCCATGGCCGGGGCCACCCCAATCTCGCTGGCGACCGACAACACGTCTTTGACTTCGTGGATTGTCTCGCAAATGAGAATCACCCGTGAGCCGGCGTGCGCCGCCCGGAGGGCCAACTCGATGTAATCGCGGTCCTTGTACCCGTTGCAGATCAGCAGGGCTTCCGGATGCAAGTCGTGCGTCAGACCGAGGACGAGTTCTGCCTTGCTTCCGACCTCAAGTCCGTAGCGATGGCGGCCGCTCATCTCGGTGAGAGCGTCCACGACGACCTTCTGCTGGTTGACTTTGACCGGAAAGACTCCCTGGTAGGTGCTGGGGTAGTCGAATTCGCGAATCGCCTCCCCGAAAGCCTCGTTCAGGCGACGAACCCGGTCCTTCAGGATCTGGGGAAAGCGAAGCATGAACGGCGAGCGAAAACCGCGGCGCCGCAGTTCCTCGACAATGTCCGCGACCCGGACCGAGGCGCCGGCCTGTGGGTCGGGGGTTACGGTGGCGAATCCGTCATCGTCCACCGAAAAATAGTTGGCTCCCCAGCTTTCGACCTGGTACTTGGCCAACGCCTTCTCGCGGGGGGTAGAAGGCGGTGGTGGCGTCGCGGGTGCCTGCGGAGCTGAGGTCTTTTGGCCTGCGTTGACGACGGCGCGTGGAGATGTCATTGAATGGGGTGCCTCAGCCTTCCTGGGTGATGCGAACTTGGAGCGAACTTCCTAGACGGTCGGTGATGCGCTCGATCCGACGAATCTGGAGAACATTGTCGAGCACGATAGAGCGGTTCGGAGCGTGGATGATGATCTGGCCGGCTCGGTAGAACGGGTGGAAGTACTCGATCATATCGGGCACCCGGACTTCCACCCGGGGGTTCAGCATGGAGATGCGCTCACGGTCACCGAAGAGCGAGTTGCGGTAGACTTGCACTTCGTTGCTCTCGATGACGACGAAGTGCATGCGGGCGCGGATCCAAGAGATCAGGGCGCAGAAGCCGAAGAACACGGCGAAGAAGAAGTAGGTGGCCTTGGACAGGCGAATTTCCAGGGCCGCGAGCCAGTTCTTCAGCGTTTCCCAAACCGGGAAGGTGGGGCTATCCACCGCGAACCCCACCGCCACGAACACTGCCAGGGTCGCCAGGAATCCATAGGTCCACGAACGGGACCACTCGAAGATGAAGATGTTCATGTAGAAGCAGAACGAAAACACCCAGATGAGACCGAGGGTCGCCTGGTGGGAGGCATTGGCAGCGACCTCCGCCTCCCCGAACACGGTTGCGAACACCCCCAGGACGAGGGAGATCAGGACCATGGGGACCAGGTAGATGCTCTTGAAGTGGCTGCGAATCACCACCATGTTCCCCTCCGCGAGCCGACGACGACGCCACTCACGATCGGTGACTCCGGGGGGTTTTGTGGTCGAGGCGCCAGGTGCACCGCCGAGGTCCCGACCGGTCGATCCTTGCTTTTCGTCTGCCACCGCGCGCTCTCCTCAAAAAGGCGGGAGCCTGGCTCCCGTGCCATGATATGCGCTCTGCCCAGGTTCCCCATCGGACCCGCTCGGCGAGCAAAAAAAAGAGGGGTGCGGGCGCCTACGCGCTCCGCACCCCCCGAAAGTCGAGCTCCGATCGATCAGCGAGTCAAGGGACTCACCGTCGCCACCGCGGGCTGACCGAAGTACCTCGATACCTCTTCGGTGACGTCCCCTTGGGCATCGGAAGCCACTGGGTCGGTCAAGAGCGAGCCATGTTCATTCTCGATGAGCTGCTGGGCCACGTCGAGGCGCTTCTTGCAGCGGGCCAAAATGCCCTGGACTTGCGCGAGCTTGCCGTCGTCCAGGATGAACCTCGATCCCGAGGCCTCGAGTGCTTCGGCCTCGCGAAGCCGGGCCTTGAGCTGCTCCACGGCGATTTCGACGTTTTCCTTCTCGCCGATCACCGCGTTGAGTTTTTGACGCGCGGCTTCGAGACTCCGCTCCCTCGCCTCAAGGAGGCGTCGCTTGCTTTCCACCAGGCTGGAGGTGTTTTGGTGCTTCTTGAGGGCGAGGCGAATCTCGTTCTCCATCGTGACCTTGGAGTAGGGTCGACCGGCGATCGAGACGGAGGCCGGGGTAGCGGAGAGAGACGCGGTCTTGGCTTTGATTCGCGACTCCTCCTCCATTTGCTGGGAGCTGAGGCGGTGAATTTCCGAGGTCAGATAGCGGATCTCGACCTGTTCCTCCGCCACGACCTGCTTCGAGGCCTCGATTTCGGGGATGATGTCCTCGATCATCGATTCCGCCTGTTCGAGTTGGAACTGAATGGGCACCGAGTCATCGAGGGCCTGGCGCGCCCGGTGGACTCCGTGACTGACGTGGCGCCATGCCGAAGTACCAAACAGGACAAAGCCCCCGACAACCACAGCAGTAGACAGAATCAGGATCTTCTTGAGCATGGTGGATATCTCCGCACCCTCCGCGCGAGCTGACACCCCCTGAGTTGGGCGGTCAGTCGGCTCGGGATCATGAAGGGGAGATATTCGGGGGCGATCGCGAGGATTCCGGGATTTCCCGGAGGATCAGGCTTTCTTACCCATGTCGCGTAGCAATGAAGTCGTGGCTTCCCCGACCTTCTTTCGGGACCCGGCAACGCGCTTTTGGCCCTCTCGCGTGGCTTGGATCTCCAAATCCCCGAGCCGGCCTTGGCAGAACGAGCACTCGAGTTCGTCGACATGGAACTGAACGTAGTCCGCCGCGTCCGCATCCAGCTTCTTTTGAGCAAACGCCAGCAGGGTCTCGGCCTTCGGACAGGACACGTGGTAGCGGAACCAAATTTCCGACAGGGGAATTTGGAGGCTCAACACCTCCTCCTCCAGGGAGACGAGGGCTTCCTGGCAGGCGTCGCACCTTTGAACATGCTGCGTGAGCTGCGAGGAGGCCTGCCGAGTTTCCGCGAAGGCGGCCAGTTCGCTGATTTCCGGGCATTCCATCAGACGCTCTCCCACAGGCCGCTAAATAGAGTCTTGCGTGGATCCCGCTTTCTCAGACGCACCTGCAGATCCCGGATCGCTCGAAACTTGATTCCGGCGATCGCCTTTTCGTCGTCGATACCGATTCGGTCGGCGATGCGCCGGTGCTTCCAGTCCTTCAGGAAGCACATTTCTATCGCCATCAGGCGTTTGTAGTCGCGCTTCTCCCAAAGCTCGTGCGCCAGCTCCTGGAGACAAGTCACGAGAGCACCCCGTTGGCGCATCACCTTCTCGCGGGCCTCGGCCTGGCGGGGACTCGTGGGGGTATCCCCCGGCATAGCTCCGAAGAATCCCGTGGACTCGTCTTCCTTTTCCCCGATGGTGATCTCCGGACGACGTCGGCGGAGATGGTCGATCACCTTGTTGCGGGCAATTCCCATCAGGAACTGCTCGATGTTGTACTGCGTATCGAAGTTCCGAATCCCGCGCACCGCACCCAAGAAGGTCTCTTGGACGAGGTCCGCTGCGGTGTCGGTGTCATTGACCTGCCGCTTGACGTATCCGAAGATCCGGTCGTGGTACTCGGCTTGCAGCCGCTCCCATTCGGTGGGATCCAAGACCCGCAAGCGCTCGATATCCAAGTCACGCAGCATAGTGGAACCACCCTACAGGAGCATAGTCCTGAGGCCAAGATGGACCGCGAAGCACAGAGCGGCGGGGATGAGGAGCCACACCGCGATTTTGGTGAGCCAGCGGCTGAGTTGAACCACGGGGAAAGCGAGGATGCGCACCGTGGATCCGATGGCACGCGAGATCGACCAGCGCCCGGTAGGCGGGCGCTCGGGAGCGGAGAGGGAACGCTCCGGCTTCTCGGCTGGCGAGGGGGTGATCGCCGCCGGCGGCGGCATGATCTCCTTGCGCGACTCGCGGTAGGCGGTCACGGTGTCCCTCCGAACCCGCTGGAGCAAGTCGTGAATCTCCTCGCCGAACTGCGTGAGCGTGAATTGGCGCCGGCCGAGGAATCGTCCGGCGCGGGCCCCCAGCGCAGCACTCCTCGCCGCCAGATCACCCAGAAGCGGTGGCGACTCCGAGGGCCTTGAGGGCGGCGTCGAGGCGGGAGGCAAGACGGCGCCAGCCTCCGGTTCTCGACCACCATTCACCGCCGAATCGAGGCCACTGAGCAGGGCACCAGCGTGGGCGAATCGACCATCCGGGTTTTTGGCAAGGCAGCGCCCGAGCAGGTGTCGAAAGTGCGGCCCTAGCGACTCCGGAATCACCGGTAATTCGCTTTCGTGCCGCCGCAGAATCTCCCATTCCGATTCGCCGCGAAACGGGACGTCGCCGGTCAACATCTCGAAGAGGATCACCCCGAGGGAGTAGACGTCGGATCGAGCATCCCCGCGGCGCTGCAGCATTTCGGGGGCCATGTAGTGAGGCGTCCCGCGCCCCATACTCAAAGTCGCACGAGACTCCGACATCAACTTGCTCAAGCCGTAGTCGCCGACCCGAGCGACGTTGCCCTTGATGAAGATGTTGGCGGGCTTCAAGTCGAAATGGATGATCGCGTGCTGATGAAGCGCCTGGACGCCGGTGACGACTTGGCGAAACAGGTCCAACGCCCGGTCGCGCGACAAGGGTTGCTCCTTGAGCACCACTTTGAGGGTTTCCTCTCCCGCGTAGCCCATCACGATGTAGGGGATCCCGCCTACCTCGCCTCGGTCTTCGATGCTGACGAGATTGGGGTGATCTACCTGAGCGAAGTGATCGACGGCCTGGAGTTCCCTCAGGACCTGCTCGGCGATTTGATCGTCTTGCAGGCGAAGGAACTTGATGGCGTAGAGCTTGCCGATCGAGACTTTCTTGGCTTTGTAGACTTCGCCGAACACTCCGCTCCCCAACTTGTTGAGGATGCTGTAGCCCGGAATGAAGTCCGGCTGCCGGTAGTCCCTGAAGAATCGTTCCCAATCGAGTGGACGCGGAGATGACCCCGGGATGGATGCTCGAGACTCGGAAGTCATAGTGGGGTCATCCATAGGTAGCTCACCAAGAACAACGCGGACAGGGAGAAGCCGATTCGAAGGCGTCGGGTCATCCATCCGCGCGTGCGCAAATCGAGGGCGACACAAGCGAGCGACGCGGCCACCAAGATTCCCAAAGTGCCGGCCGATCGCAGAAGCACCCCGCGGAAGTGGGCCCGACGGGTCGCCGAAAGTGCGCCTCGGAGTTCCTGCGCACGCTCCGAGGTCAAGTGGTAAGCGACGCTCACGCAGTAGCTGGCGCCGGCCGCGTTGGGTTCTTCGGCGACAAACTCCCGATGGTCGGAGGTCCAAAGCAGGTGAGCCTCCGACCCGAGATCGGGCTCCGCGATTCGCGCCGACACTTGGTCTACCAGGTTTTGTCGGGCAGAAGCCCGCGCTTCTCGAAGCGACCGCGACGACCTACCCGTCGTCACGACGAGGTCCGGCTGGGGATTCTCGATCCAGGCGGCGTCGCCATAACGAACCGTCCAACTCCGAGTTGACTCGCCCGTGATCGCCAGCCGAAATTGATCGGTTCCGAGCTCGTGCCAGGTGAGCTCCAAGACCCCGGATCCGGGCCGGTCCGTCAGGGAAAACCCCTCCTCGGAGAGGCGACGCCGAAATTCCGCGGAGGCTTCCGCCGAGCCCAGAGAGACCAGGAAAAGGGCCGACGGCACCGGATCGATGGCGGGCAGAGCCGCTACCAAATTGGCCACCAGACGATCCATGGCTCGGCCGGGAGTCGCGACGACGGGCTGAGACAGTGCCTCCTCTGCCGAAATGAGGAGTAGGAGAGGCACCAGCCACCTTAAACCAGCGTCAGGAGGATTCATGGCTAAGGTTTGACATTCGCGGGCCGCTGCGACGATTTTCAACCCGACTTCAGAGGGTGTCCAGGAAAATCCGGTTCGTTCGGGTGCGGAGTTCACCGGGACCTTCGACCCGCACCTGCGGGCGTTCAGGTCCACCTGCAAAACTGACCCCGGTGGGGGCCCGCGCGAGGAGGATGGGAGCCCCCAGGTCGTCTCGCGACCAATAGAGCTCGAGGCGGTCGCTCTCGCTGGCCAGTCCGACGTGGGCCTCGGGAGCAGGCCCCACCACCAGGGCAGACTCTCGATCCTGCATCCGGGCCAACACGATCTTGCGACAGCCGTGAGCGGGGAAACTGGCGGGAAGTTCGAGCCCCGCGTTCGGAGACTTGGCAACCGGACGTAACCAGACGCAGGAGAGCGACGGCCCCAAACCGAGGCGATCACCGTGATTCAGGCCGACGGGCATGCTGAACGGCTGTCCGTTTTTCGAGCAGCTCCTCTCCCGATCCGGAATGGCCCGATAGGTCACCCCGTTGGGCTCGGTGGCAACAACCCTCTCGATCAAGAGATGCCGGCGTCCGATCGCGGCCATGATCGGCAAGTCGGCTTCTCCTGCCTGCGCACTTCCGATCGCCACCACGTCCGAACTCAAGACCAGCCAATCGCCGCGCTCTTCGACTCTGAGGATGAACGGAGTTCCGGGAACCAAACCCCGGGACTTACTGGGAATCGTCGATTTCGGGGCGCTTGGCGCCGGTCGCTGGCTCGGGTCGGGCACGATGAGGGCGACCATTCCCAGTCGCGCCTCCTCCGCGATCTTCCTCTGAAACTGCAGACGCTTCTTGGCAGCGTGTTGCCGGGCCCGCGCCGCGTCGGAGCCTTCCGCCTCCACCAGGAGGTTCGCCAACTCCACCGCGTGCTCCAACTCCCCGGCGGACGAGGCTCGATCGAATTCGCCAACGATTCCGGCCACGGCCCGCGTTTTCGCTTCGACCGCTTGGCGGTGATCCTCAAGGCCACCCTCGCGAATCGCGGCGATGACCCCGCGCCAGTTCCGATCGGAGACGAGTCGGCCGAGCCTGCGAAGCTTCCACAAATCTCGAAACATCATCGGACCTTCGCGGCGAAGGCCGCAGCCTCAAGTGGGGACTCAACAAACCGGTGCCGGTGCAGCCCAAGGCCACCCGTGTCTCCAGGGTATTCCCTCTACCCTCCGGATTATTGCCGACCGATCCCCGCACCTCGCACCCCCCCCTCGCCGGCAGCCCCCTAGCAAGCCCGTTCATCCGGCACCAAGGTCCTTGCGCACGCGTCTTCCCTCGCCTTGAAGGCCCAACGGCCCCCTCACCCTCGTGAGCGCCGAGGCCTCCGTCCCAAGTCGCGAGCGATCCAAGCCAGTCATCGTGAGCCCCTTGGAGACAACGCGCCGCCGCGCCCCCCCACCGATCCGCCGAGGTTCGTCTCACGGCGGCCGTCGACTCGGAAGGGCGCCTCTGCCTCGCCCTCTTCCAAGCGCTACTCCCCGTCCGCCGCCCCGCCTCCCCTGGGCGGGCGAGAAAGACACTCTCGCCGGAGGGCTTGGCCTTCTCCCCACTTTCCATACGATGTCGATCCACACGCCGGTGTGGCGGAATGGCAGACGCGGCGGATTCAAAATCCGCTGAGCTTAACGCTCTTGTGGGTTCGAGTCCCACCTCCGGTACTCCTGGGGCGCACGCTCCTGGATCGATTCCTGAGTCACCCTGAAGGTGGCTGAGCGGCGAGAGCCTTGGCCCCCATGGGAGAAGCTGCCGAGGCTCGTAGGGATGGCACCGCGAGGCAAGATTGGTCCGCGCGCCGGGGTTTAGATTCGAGCGCGAGCCAGTACGGAACAGCCTCGCATGCATCGGTAACACCGGTGGCCGACCGCGAGGGCGCAACCGAAACGCCAAGCGCGCCCGCCAAGAGCTGAGAGGCCACGGCGAAGCGGCTTCCGTGGCCGGTGGGGCGGTGATTTTCTCGGGTTTTGACCAGGGAGGCGGTCCCCGGATGGCTCGGAGGGCCTATACTGCGCTCCGGAGAAGTCCCATGCCCCTACCCTGGTTCAAGTCCTTGGTCGCGTTGGCGCTGCTGGTTCTGGTCGGGTCTGCTCAGACTCCCCTCATCTCGAGCAACGTGGTCGGGTCCGGCGCGCTGCGGCGACATCTGGTGAAGGACTCCAACGGAACTTTGTGGGCGCTGTCTTTGGCCGAGGTGGGGACCACGCGTCCTTTGACCCTCCTCGTGAGTGGAGACTCGGGCGTCACCTGGGGGTCGGTCCCATTTGCGTTCAACAGCGCGGCTTCGGGCCTGAACATGCCCAATGGCACCAACGCCTGCGCACTCGCGGTCGATTCTTCCGGCCGACTGCATGCGATCTGGGGTAGCTACTGGTACCCGAGTTACTTCCGCCAGCACTACCGCTGGTTCGATCCGAACTCGGGCCTATCCTCCCCCGAGATCGACCTCAGCGCCGCTGTCGGGGCCGCCGTAACCAGCCGCACCGACGCCATGGCCATCGAAGTTGACGCGAACGACAGCCTGTGGATTGCCGCGCACGGCACGGCGAGTTGGTCCAGCGTTCTTTTGTTCTCGGCCGGGCCGGTTGGGCCAACTCCAACCTTTACCAATTTCGGAACGCTGAGCGCCAGCGCGAGTTCCCAAGCGCCCAGCTTGGCAATCGACGCCGCCGGCGATGTGCACGCCGCCTACTACCGCAACACCTCAAACGGGATTCTTGAGCACCGCAAGTGGATGACCCAACTCGGGGCGTTCGGCCCGGCCACCACTCTGGGTAATTCCACCGCGCCCCAAGATTACTTGTGCCAGTTGGCAGCGGATTCACTCGGGTTCGTTCACGCGGCCTACTACGTTGACACCGTCGCGCCGAGCAATTGGGTTCTTGAGTACCGCAAATGGGACCCCGTCACGGGTTTCGCCGCCGCGGAAGTCCTCGACACCGCCACCCAAGCCAGCTACACGACCAACGCGTACGCGACGTTCGCCATCGCGGCCGAAGCCGCGGCGGGCGCCGCGCATGTCGTCTTTCGGGACTTTGCGGGCGGCGGACACCTGAGGCACCTTCGAAAGAGCCTTTACGACACGAGTTGGATCGAGATGCCACTGGCATCCCCGTCACTCGCGGGCATCAACGAGATTTATGTTCCCACGCTGCGCGGAAGCCTCTATCCGAACTCGAACACCGTGCTCGACCGACTGGACCTCACGTACCGTCTCAACGTGGCCGCCCCGTTCTCACTCGCCTACTCGGGGATCGCCGCGTACCCGGATCTCCTCGTCAGCTTGGCTGCACTTCCGAGTCTCGGAGCCACGACTCCCATAGTCGTATACGGTCCGGGAGAAAGCTTGGCCCCCTTCGTTCTGGCCTTTGCACTTTCGAACGCCAACCCGATCCTATTGTCCGACGGAAGAGTGATCCCGCTCGACTACGACATTGTATTCCAACTAAGCTTGGATCCCGCCAACCCATTCTTCCAGATGAACGCGGGCTTCCTGAGTGCGACCGGACTCGCGGTAGCTGGCGTCACCCTCCCCAGCGTGCCAGCGCTCTCCGGACTCAACCTGTTCGCCGCAGCCGCGACTGGTTCGCCGATGGCCAGCCTCGGCATCTCGCGGATCTCTCCCTCTCTGCGGATTACGTTTCCCTAAATCCTCGCGATACGCGCCGAGTTCGGGGCGGACCGCGCCCACTTCGCCCTGAGCGCCGTGTGCAGGGCGATGAGGACCGTCCTCCGCACGGGCCGATCAACTCGGTATCCGCTCAGCCTGGAGGCCAGTCCATCGCGCGGCCACCCAAGACGTGCAAGTGCAGATGGAACACGGTTTGGCCGGCGTCGGCGCCGTTGTTGATGACCACTCGGAAGCCCCGCCCGATCCCCTCCTGCTCCGCAACTTTCGCGGACACTTGGAGCAGGTGACCCAAGAGTGATTCCCGGGATCGACCGGCGGAAGCCAAGTCGGCCACCGGCTCTTTGGGTACAACGAGCAGGTGGACGGGCGCTTGCGGAGCGATGTCGCGAAACGCGACGCAGAGGTCGTCCTCGAAGATGATCGAAGCCGGGATCTCCCTGCGAATGATCTTCGTGAAGATGGTCTCGCTCATCGGGTCGTCGCCGGGCTACTGGATCCGTGTCGCTTCATGACGACCTCCCAATCCTCGGGGGTCATCACTTCCGACTCCTCGAGAATCATGTTGGGAATTCCGTCCTCCACCCGGTAACGCCGACGCGTGGCCGGGTCAGAGCTCACGAGATAGTCGCCTTCCAGCACGAGAGGCGCGCGGGACTGGGAGCAGCGGAGGATGGCGAGGAGTTCAGTGGAAAGAGGCATGGGGCAGGCTCCAGGCGGGAAGAGGCGGTTCTGGCCTCGGCCACTCGCGATGTTACACTCCGCCGCCCAGGAGATCGGGAGCACCGGTCGGCCTGGGCATTTTCACCTACGGGACCGCTCATGTCCGCACCTGGAAACGTTCGTGCCCAGCGCCTGCGAGAACTTGCCCAGCGCGGCGATCTGAAGACTTTCGAAGAGGTGTGGCTCGAGAGCGTGGAGACGGCCCCCACCGAGGTGGACGTCTTCCTTGCCGGCGCCGACGCCCTTCATGCCCAGGGCATCCTCGACAAAGCGAGCCTCTACATGAGCATGCTCGCTCCACAGCTTCTGGAGCGCGGCCTCTACCGGGAGGCGCTGTTCGTGCTGAGGAAGATGGCGGTGCTCAATCCTCGTGAGAAGGGCATCCGACAAGGGCTGATGACGGTCTACAAGTCGCTTCACGGGGATCATCCAGGCCTAGCCGGCTTCCTCGAAAAAAGCGGGCTTGAGAGCGGAGGCGAGTTGAAGGTCGCCATCGACCGCATGGAGATCTTTCTCGGATTCTCCGTCGGGCGTTATCTCTTCCACCCGGCGGGGTGGGGCCCCGGACGCGTCGCGGCCATCCTCCCGGAGGAATCCGCGGTGGTCATCGACTTTGAGAGCCGCCGCGGGCATCGGATGTCTCTTGAAATGGCGGCCAAGGTCACGGAATTCTTGGATGATCTCGACCTCCGAGCCCTCCGCTACGACCGCCAGACCCTTCTTGTGCAATGGGTCGAAGACGACCCGGCAGAACTTGTTCGCGCTGCGCTCCGAAGTCGCCGGGGCAAGGCCACCCTGCGCGAAATCCGGGATCGACTCACGACGGGCCTCATCGATGCGAAGGCGTGGTCCAAGTGGTGGACCAAGGCAAAGTCCAAGCTCAAAGCCGCTTCCGACATCAGCATGACTCCAGGGAGCAACCCGACCTTCGAGCTCGGCTCGCAGGCTCGCGGTTACCCCCAGGCATGTGTGCGAGAGCTGGCCCTTCTGGACGGCGATGAGAAACGTGTCAAGTACCTTCGTGACCTCCTGGGCGAGGCTGCCAATCAACCCGATGGCGCCACCGCCGTGGCATCGATCGTGAAGGCCCTCATCGGCCCGTCCGGACAGGCTCCCGACCTCAAGACCGGGCCGCGTTTTTCGCTCGCGTGCTTGCTCGAAGAGTCGCGCACGAAGTTCCCGGGATCGGTCCCCGCCAACTCGCTCACCATTCAAAACGCGGCCTCCGACCCCGCGTCATTGGCTGCCGCCCTCGGCCAGGTTCCGATCGCCGGGCACCGCCTGGTCGCCTTGGGCCTTCTCAAGGCCAGCGCCAAAGACCAGTGGCCGAAACTCTGGCGCGAGTTGATTCTGCAGGGCGAGCCCGATGCCGCCGACGCCTGCTTGGCCGAGCTCATCCGCCACGGGCACCACGAACTCGCACGCGACACCATTCGATTCGTCACGGATCGGTACAAGGAGTACCCCGACGCCTACGTCTGGTACCTGCGAACGGTCGTGGCGGGCAAGCTGCCGAAGGACCTCCCGGTCGAACCGATTCCCACTCTCCTCGAAAAAGGGCTGATCTTGCACGATCACCTGGCCGTCGCGACGATTCGGGAAGAAAAGGACGACACCAAACGAGCAGCTCGCTCCCTTGTCAATGCATTCCAGGGCAAGGAGTACGGATTCGTCCGCGACGCGTTCGACGCCGCGACTGCCCCGGAGGCACGAGCTCTTGCGGCTCTCCTGCGCAACAATCGTAGTCTTCATCGGGACACGCGCGATCACATGATGGCGCACATGTTCAGGCGCCGCCCCGATCTCGGGCGCACGGAAGGTAGCGAGGCGCACTCGCGCGATCAGGATCCCCTGCTCGATCCGAACATCCTCTTCTGCACCGAGGGGGCGCTGCTCAGAAAGCGCATGGAGTTCGAAGAACTCGTCAATCGCCAGATCCCGGAGAACGCCGCGGAGATCGGTCGGGCCGCCTCGTACGGCGACCTCTCCGAAAACTCGGAGTGGTCCGCCGCCATCGAGAAGCAGTCCAGGCTCACGCGACTGTCCGAAGAGATGGCCGCAGAAATGGCCAAGGCTCGAATCATTGATCCGACGGTTCAAGGTGGCGATCAGGTCACACTGGGATCCCGAGTGCGACTCCAGGACCAAGACGGCCGGACCGTCGAGTACACCATCCTCGGTCCGTGGGAAGTCGATCTGGACCGAGGCATCATTTCTTACCTCTCCCCGATCGGAAAGTCCCTGCTCAAGAAGAGCCCCGGGGATCGGTTCCAGATCAACGTGCGGGCCACCACCAACACTTACGAAGTCTTGGGAATCGAAGACGGGATAGCCGCCCTCTCCAAGACTACGACCTGACCCGAACGGCTCGGCGCATTCAAGCCCGATCCACGACTAGCGCAGGAAAAAGCCCGCCGCGCGCAAGGCTTCGGCAATTTTGGGCGAGGCGGGGTCTTCTGTGACTTCGATCGCGGTGGCGCTGATCCTCTCCCCCGCGATCGCGCGCAGCTCCTTCAATTTCAGAGCCGATTCCATGGATTCGGGGCTCGGGGCTCGCAGGATCAACGCCCGCTTCGCGACCAACACGCACACACTCCGGGCCCACAAGTCGATCGAGAGTTCGACGTTTTGGGGAATCGGGTAGCGCGCGTTTTTCCGAAGGAGATCCAGGATGTCCTGGGCCGCCATTCCTCCCGCCACCGCCTCCTGGACCGTGCGTTCCGAGATTCGGTAGTGGACGGAGAAGTCGGCCTTTTCGCGCTTGGAGAAGCGGGCCAACGCGTGGCCGAGTTCAATGCTCGCGGAATCCGGGAAGAGAACGATCTCGAAGTCCGCGGACACGATGAGCGCCCCGACCACTTCGCCCTCTTCCGCCTGAGCCGTGGCAGCACCGAGTACGGCCTGACCCAACCGAGTGAGGCGGACTCCCACCGGAGTCTCGTCTTCCTTGGCTACCGAAACCAAACCGGTCATCGCCAGCGGGCCGGCTATGAATTCCTGCACCGTCCTCGAGAGCACCGCGGGAGGCGCCAACGGCGGCAGCGTCTGGTACTTGTAGCGTTTTTGAAACCGGTCCGCGCACAGGCGCGCGTCGAGGCCGATGAAGAAGCGGCTTCGCGCCAGAAATGCGATCGCTTTCAGCGAACTCCACTCCTGAGCGGACATCTCGGAGAGAATCGCCAACACTTGTTTTCGAAGGCGGCTCTGGTGGAAAGCTCCTGCCACTTCCTTCAAATCGTTGACCACATGGGCGAGAAGCATCTCGGCCTGTTCCACCGGACGGCGGCCGTCGAATTCTTTCCATTTCTTGGTGGTGCGGAGGCGGCCTTCCGGGTCAGGCCTGAGAAGGTCCAGTTCGGTCAAGAACTTCAACAGGAACGCCACGGTCGCTTCCGGGTCGCCGGGGCGATCCCCCGGAGACAACAACGACTCTTCCATTTTCCGCGTCGTGGCTCGGTAGGGAGCGCCGTCTCGAGTCACCCGCACGGCATGGTGGTCGACGAAGGTCCGGAAGGAAGCGATATCAGCCAGCGTGTCGGCCGGAGGTGGCGGCTCCTCCCCGACTTCGACAGGGAGAATTGCGGCCAGGGATGGGGTCATCAAGTCCAAGAAGAGGATTAAGGATCCGGGCCCGAGCTGGAGGCCGATGTCGGTGCACTCGTTCAGGAGGAATGTCCCGAGCAACCGCTCCTCCAGCATCCTTCGACTCTCGGCAAGCTCCGAGACTGCGAGATTGAGTCGCTCGAGGTGACGGACCTCACCGATTCCGCCGAGATCCTCGTAGGTCCTGGTCACGATGCTCTTGAGCCGTGCATCAGGGATAGTGCCGATCGCCCATCGGAGATGCTCAGGTTCGGCAAGCCAGTCGATGATCAAAGCCCGGTCGGAATCGGCGGTGAGCGGGCATTGGAGGTTCGAGAGCCGGCGATTTAGCTCCTCCCGCGGTACACCCGATAGAAAGGCCTCGAGGGTCAACTGGCTTTCGAGAGTGCGCTCCAACGGATTGAGGGCGGTTTGGAGGGTGTCGCCGAGTTCTCTGGGAATGCGGTAAACCGGTTCCTGAAATCGGACCCACGAGCGGTCCTTGGCTTCTTCGATCCAACCTCGTTTGCGCAGCGCGAACACCAAGGGCGGGACCTCGATGCTGCGGAACGGAAGCTCCGCTTCTTCGTCGTCGATGCGCGAGACCGGGTAGGTGTAAGCTTCCTTCCGCAGCAGCCAGGACAAGAACGTCCGGCACTTCGTAGGCAGTTCTTTGAACTCCGAAAGCACCCGGTCCTGGTCCGTCATCATCCGCGACAGATCTTGGACGAGGACCGATTCCTCGATGGACGCCGGATCATCATCCCCGGTCCACTGACGATGAAGGTCGAGCAGGCCGGCCGGTTCGAGGGTTTCCAAAAAGCGTCGGAGAGTCATCGGCAGGTTCGAGGTGACATGAGGGGACTCGCGGCAAGACTCCGTGAGTCCTGGATCTCGTAAGCATAGCCCTGTTCCGCCAAGAACAACTGCCGATGTGAAGAAAACTCCACGTCGCGCGTGCCTTCGGTAACGATGGTGTAGAAGAGCGCTCCTCCCCCGTCCTTCTTCGGACGAAGGACGCGCCCCAACCGCTGGGCCTCCTCCTGTCTAGAACCGAAAGTCCCGCTGATTTGGATGGCGACATTGGCGTCCGGGAGGTCGATCGCGAAGTTGGCGACCTTGCTGACCACGAGAACCGGCAGTTCCCCGGTGCGGAAGCGCCGGTAGAGATCCTCCCGCACGTCATTGGGAGTTTGGCCGGTAATGAGAGGCGCATTCAGGTCACGCGACACCATTCCCAACTGGCGGGTGTACTGGCCTATCACGAGCACCCTGTCCCCCTGGTGTCGCTCCAAGAGGCGGCGCAGGACCCCGAGTTTGGCAGGGTTTTCCGCCGCGATGCGGATTCGAAATCGTGTCGAGGCTTCCTCGTAGGTGGCCCGCACCCCCCGGTCGAGGGGAACTCTGACCTCGACACACTTGGCTTCCGCGATAAAACCGCGAACCTCGAGCTCGCGCCACGGCAAATCGAAGCGGCAAGGCCCGATCAGAGTAAAGACTTCGTCCTCCTTGCCGTCTTCGCGCACGAGCGTGGCCGTCAGTCCGAGTCTCCGCTTCGCCTGGAGCTCGGCGGTCACCCGAAAAACCGGAGCCGGCAGGAGGTGGACTTCGTCGTAGATCACCAGTCCCCAATTGGCCCGTCGAAAGAGCTCGAAGTGGATCAGCTCATCGGTGTCGGATTTCCGCCACGTGAGCATTTGGTAGGTGGTGATGGTGACCGGCCGAATCGTCTTGTCTTCACTGGTGTATTCGGCGATTTGGTCGTCCCGCAACGTGGTGCGCGCCAGCAGTTCACGTTTCCACTGCGATACGGCGCTCCGGTTGGTGGTGAGAACCAGGGTAAGAACCTGGTAGAGGTGCATAGACCTTATCCCCACCACGGTCTTGCCGGCTCCGCAGGGAAGCACGATGACACCAGCGCCTCCTCGCGCGCTCCCGCGATCGTAAAACGCCTGGGCGGCTCGCTCCTGGTAGTCCCGAACCGCAAAGGGACGATTTTCGGGGTCGGCGGATCGCAACTGGAACTCAAGATGATCCCCGCTCTCGTAGCCGGCGAGGTCTTCGACCGGGAAGCCCACCCGGACGAGCGCCTGTTTGATCAATCCACGCACTCCGGGCTTCAGCCAGAGGACTTCGTGGAAGTCGGGCTCGAGCAAGGACACCACCGCCTGGCTGGAGAGAATCTTCGCGCGAATCTCGGCGTCGGCATCCAGGCGCAGCCGGTCCCCCTCCCGCAGCAGCCGAACTCGGCCAGCCCGGCCTATCATCTCCTCGATGTAGGCTCGAACCTCCTTGGGGACGCCGGTCGCCGAATCCTGTTCAAGCACGGACACGATCTGGCCGGCGGAAAACCCACCGTATGCGGCATTCCACAGCGACAACGCGCTGAGCTTGTAGGTGTGCAGATGCTCAGGGCTCTTGACCAGCTCGGCAAACCGCGAAATCCGACCTCGAGCCTCTTCCGCTCCTGGCGCATGAAGATCCAAGAGGACCGATTTGTCGCGCTGAACGATCAGAGGCAGGCGTGAACGAGGATCAGCAAGCGGGCTCATGAGAAGACTCCCGTTTTGCCACGTTCGCCGCTCGTCGCAACCGATGTTCTGCCAAGGCCTCTCCCGTGGCCGATCCGAAGTGTCTCGACACCTCATCCGGGGTGCCCGCCACCATGAGCTCCCCTCCCCTGTCACCTCCCTCGGGCCCGAGATCGAGAATCCAGTCCGCACTCTGGATCACGTCGAGGTTGTGCTCGATCAAGACGACCGTGTGCCCCTGGTCCACCAAGCGATGCAGAACCGAAAGAAGCTTGGCGATGTCGTCGAAGTGGAGGCCCGTCGTCGGTTCGTCCAAGAGATAGAGGGTCGGGACCTTGCCTTTCCCTCCGAGTTCCCTGGCCAATTTGAGCCGCTGCGCTTCCCCTCCCGACAGCGTCGTCGCAGCTTGGCCGAGCTGCAGGTACCCGAGGCCGACGTCCGAGAGCCAACGCAGCATCTCCGCGACTTTGCGATGATTTTCGAAGAACAAGACGGCTTCATCCACCTCCATTCGCAGGATGTCCGCAATCGACTTGCCTCGATACAGGACTTCCAACGTGGCTCGTTCGTAGCGCCGCCCCTGGCAAGAATCACACTCCAGCCAGACATCTGGCAGGAAGTGCATCTCGATCTTGGTCTGCCCCCGGCCTTCACAAGCCGAACATCGCCCCTCCGCGGTGTTGAACGAAAAGCGCCCCGCGGAATACCCGCGCAGTTTGGCCAGGGGCGCGCCCGCCATGATTTCGCGAATGTCGTCCATGACTCCGAGATAGCTCGCCGGGTTGCTCTTCGGGGACGTCCCCACCGGGGACTGATCGACGACGATCACCGCACCCAGCGCCTCGGCCCCGCGAACCTGCACGGAACCCTTCGAGGCACGCTCCTTCTTGAGACGAGCGGCGACCGCCGGACCGAGGGTCTCGATCACCAGGCTCGATTTTCCGCTCCCGGATACGCCGGTCACCGCCACCAGCCTGCCCAATGGAACCTCGAGGCTCGGCATCTTGAGGTTGTTCGCCTTCATGCCCTCGAGCTTGAGTCGTTTGTTGGCCGGGCCGCGCGCGGGCCGGGGCGGAGAGACCGACTGACGTCCCGTGACGTAGGACGCGGTGAGCGATCCGGAGGTGACAAATTCATCCAGAGTGCCTTGGAAGACTACCTGCCCGCCGTGCTGGCCGGCTCCGGGCCCCATATCGACGACCCAATCAGCGCGGTCGATCGTTTCGAGATCGTGCTCCACCACAATGACGGTATTTCCGAGGTCGCGGAGCTCCTGCAAGGTTCCGAGCAAGCGCTGGGTGTCCCGGGGATGCAGGCCGATCGTAGGCTCGTCCAACACGTAGATCACTCCGGTCAGGCGATTCCCGATTTGGGTCGCCAAGCGAATACGCTGGGCCTCTCCACCCGAGAGAGTCGTCGATCCTCGATTCAAGGTCAGGTAATCGAGTCCTACGGACTCCAAAAACCCGATTCGGTGAATCAGCTCCTTCACGACCTGCTCGGCAATCAGTGCTTCGGAGCCACGGAAGTGCAGGGACTTGACCCAGTTCAGCGCGCTCCGCACCGTCATTCGTCCCAATTCGCCAATTCTCACTCCGTGTACGCGGACGGCGCGTGCGCCCGGTTGCAATCGTTCCCCATGGCAACCCGTGCACTCGTCCCGCCTCATGAGCGGTTCGAGTTGATCGAGCCACCAATCGTTGGTGGCATTCCGGTGCCAATCCTCGACGTAGGTGCACAAGCCCTTCCAGGTCACCTGCATCGACCACGACTCCTCGCGATCGGATCGCGACGATTCATACTTGATGGGCAGGTCGCCGTCGTAGCCGTGGAGAATCGCAGTCCGCACGGACTTCGAAAGGGCGGAGTACGGCGACTCCGGATCACCGCCCTCCTTGGCAATCAACGCGAGAGCAGTGGTGCGGAAATAGCTGTCCTGACGCGCAATGAAATCGCCAGGACGATCCACCAAGGCCCCTTCGAAGAGTGGCAAATCCGGCCGCACGATGAGCCGATCCGGATCGCAGCGCAGCCGCATCCCGAGCCCCTGACAATCCGAACAAGCGCCCTGGTGACTATTGAACGAAAAATGACGGGGCGTCAGTTCTTCGGTCGAAAACCAGCCGCAGTCGAGGCACGCGATCGCTTCGCTGAACCAACGAAGGTCCCCCTGCATGGGTTGGAATGCCGCCATGCTCCGGCCCTCGCGAAAGGCCTGGGCGAATCCGTCGCGAATTCGCGTCTTCGCGGAGTCCTTGGCGACTACCCGGTCGACAACCAAGAACACTTCCCGCACTCGCGCAAGCGCCGGAAGCGGCTGGTCCAATCGGAATTCGACGCCGTCGATCAGCACCCGGACGAAACCTTCCTTCCGGAGGATCTCCGAATGAGTAGCGAGTTCCTTCGCGGAGGCCAGCACCGATTTGGTTTCGAGGCGGCTCAGCCAGAGAGGCGCGAGAATGGAGCCCTTGACTCCGATCCCCGACGAGAGGAGAGCGGCTGCGGCACTTTCCGGAGTGGCCGCCGCGAGCGCCCGATCGCACTCCGGACAGTGGGACGTCCCGAGCCGCGCCCACAGGAGTCGCAGGTAGTCGTGAATCTCCGTGGTCGTCGCGACCGTGCTCCGCGGATTGCGTCCGGCGGTCTTCTGATCGATCGCGATGGCGGGGGCCAACCCCTCAATTCGGTCCAGCGGCGGTCGCTCGAGACGCCCCAAGAACTGACGCGCGTAAGTCGAGAGGCACTCGACGAACCGGCGCTGTCCCTCCGCGAACAGCGTGTCGAATGCCAAGCTGGTTTTCCCGGAGCCCGATGGTCCCGTCACCACCGACATTTTGCCGGCCGGAAAGCGGACGGACACCCGCTTCAAGTTGTGCAGGGAAGCGCCCTCGATGCGGATATCGCCGTCGATCGCCCGATCGCGCACGACGGAGGGCGCCGCTGCGGCGGGGAGTCGGACGGAGCGGGGTCGAAGTCTCTCCCTTAGGCACCGGCCGGTCACACTGCGCTCGCACTCCTGAATAGCGTCCAACGAGCCCGCGAAGACCAGTTCACCGCCCCCTCTTCCCCCCGCTGGCCCGAGGTCGATGATCCAGTCGGCATTTTGAATGACGTCGAGATTGTGCTCGATGACGACCACGGTGTTACCCGCGTCGACCAGCCCCCGCAGGGCGAGCAAAAGTCTCCGCGTGTCATGGAAGTGGAGGCCAGTGGTCGGCTCGTCCAAAAGATAGAGCGTACGCCCGGTGGCGGGCCGGTGGAGTTCACTCGCGAGCTTGATGCGCTGAGCTTCACCACCGGATACGGTAGTACTCGGCTGGCCGAGTTTCATGTATCCGAGGCCCACCGACTCGAGAGTCCCCAGAATGCGCACGATTTTCGGGTGGTTGGCGAAGAAGGCCAATGCCTCAGAAACCGTCATCTCCAAGACATCGGTGATGTTCTTCCCACGGTAGAGAATTTCGAGCGTCGCCACATTGAATCGCTTGCCGCCACAATGGTCGCAGGGGACAGTGACGTTTGCGAGGAATTGCATTTCGATCGATTGGACTCCCGCACCACCACACTCCTCGCACCGTCCTCCCTTCACGTTGAAACTGAATCGTCCCTTGGCCCATCCTCGAGTTTTAGACTCGGGGAGCCCCGCATAGAGGTCGCGCACCAAGTCGAAGAGCTTGGTGTAGGTAGCAGGATTGCTGCGGGGGGTTCTCCCGATCGGGGCCTGGTCGATCTCGATCACCTTGTCGAGCAAGTCCAGACCCTCCACCCGATCGTGGTCGAGTGGCATCAATTCGGACCCGTGGAATTCCTTGGCCAATACTCGTTTCAAGATCCCGTCGACCAGAGTGCTCTTGCCGGATCCGGAGGCCCCCGTCACACAGGTGAAGACACCGAGCGGGAAGGCGACGTCGATATTCTTGAGGTTATTGGCGCGAGCCCCTCGGATCGTGACCGATGCCGATCCCGGCACGCGGCCTCGCCCCGGCACCTCGATTTTTTCCCGCCCCGACAAATACGCGCCGGTGATCGATCGATCCGATCGTTCGAGATCCCGGGCGCTTCCGACCGCGACGATTTCGCCTCCCAGCGCGCCCGCGCCCGGACCGACGTCGATGACCAAATCCGACCTGCGGATGGTCTCTTCGTCGTGCTCCACCACGATTACGGTATTGCCGACGTCCCGGAGATCTTCCAGGGTTTCGATCAACCGCTGGTTGTCGCTCTGATGCAGGCCGATCGACGGCTCGTCCAGAACGTAGAGAATGCCACGGAGTTGCGAGCCGACCTGCGTCGCCAAGCGGATGCGCTGGGATTCACCGCCCGACAGGGTGCAAACGCCCCGATCCAGCGCGAGATACCCTAGTCCCACCCGAGAGAGAAATCGCAGGCGATTTTCCAGCTCCTTGAGGAGTCGCTCGCCTACCGGAACCTCCGGCCCTTGAAGAACGACCGACCCGATGAAGCCGCGGAGCTCCTCCACGGTCATTTTGGAAACCGCCCCGATTCCGAGCTCCCGAAAGCGCACCGAAAGCGCTTCGGAGCGCAGCCTCGCTCCCTGACAGTCGGGGCAGGTCATGGTCGACAAATACGGTTCGATGGCCGCTTTTTGACTCTCGCTCCAGAGGCGACGGAGCAGCGGGATCACACCCTCCCACTCTCGCTGTTCACGTCGCCGGTAGCGAAGTCGCTTGCCTTCGAACTTCAGGTCCAGATCGACCAATTGCCTCGGTTCACCGAGGATCAGGACCTTGCGCTCTCGCTCGGTCAGCTTTCGTATCGGCACGTCGGTTCGCACCTTGATGCTCGAGCACACCTGGGCCAGCAGGTCTTTTCCGAGGTGCCGCCCTAACGCCAGCCCGGCCGAACGGGAGGGGGCGATCGCCCCTTCGTCGATCGAAAGCGAGCGGTCCGGAACGACCAGTCTTTCGTCGACATCGCGCGTTTCTCCGAGGCCGTCGCACTTCGGGCAAGCGCCGTGGGGGCTATTGAACGAAAACGCACGAGGCTCGAGTTCCGGGACGTCGACGCCGCACGCTCCGCAAGCGAGGCGGGCCGAAAACACGAGAATGCGATCGGCCAAGAGTGCCGAGACCTGCCCCTTGCCCAGCGCGAACCCTTTCTCGATCCCCTCGACGAGTCGACTCCGTTTGTCCGCATCGACCTTGAGTCGATCGACGATGACCTCGATAGTGTGACGCTCGTAGCGTTTGAGGCTGATCGGCTCGTCGAGTCGCAGAATGACGCCATCGATGCGGGCGCGAACCCACCCTTGCTTGCGCAGGTCTTCGAGTTCCTTCCTGTATTCGCCTTTGCGATCCCGAATGATCGGCGCCAGAATTTGCACATTCTGACCTGTGGCATCTTTTTGCAACCGATCCACCACCTGATCGGGAGTTTGTGCGGAGATGATTTGCCCGCATTGCGGGCAGTGGGGTGTCCCCAAGCGGGAATAGAGCAATCGCAGGTGGTCGTAGATCTCGGTTGTCGTACCGACGGTCGACCTGGGATTGGTATTCACCGTCTTCTGGTCGATCGAGACGGTCGGAGAAAGACCCTCGATTTCGTCGACGCGCGGCTTCTCCGCCTGGCCCAAGAACTGGCGCGCGTACGCCGACAGGGACTCGACGAAGCGCCTCTGTCCCTCCTGGCAGATGGTGTCGAAGGCGAGGGAGGATTTGCCCGAGCCCGAAACCCCGGTGAAGGTGGTGAGCGAACCACGCGGAATCGCGACGTCGACCCCTTTGAGGTTGTGCTCTCGAGCCCCCCGCACCACGATGTGAGTTTGAGTCGCCAAGCACACTCCCCGGCGTGACGGCCGAAAGCCGCCAACGCGAGCACCTGTCGCAATCGGGACCCGGAACTACCTCAAGAGCGGTGAAGGTCCTGCTCGTCCATGAGGCGGAATCCGTGGCGCCGCAACGCCTCGGCGGCGGTGGACGACCCATCCACATGGACGACCGCCACTCCTCCCCCGTCCCCGGCTAGGAACATGGGATAGACGTAGTGGATGTTGATCTCGGCCTGAATGAGGGCACGACACATCGCGAGAAGGCTCGAGCGACCTGGCGGCAACACCACCGCCAAGGCTGTGGATTCCGCGACCGCGTATCCGTCGGCAGTCAGCGCCCGGCGGGCTTCGTCTTGACGATCAACGATGAGGCGAACGGTGGCGAAGTCGGCACTGTCGGCGACGGAGAGTGCGAGAACCGAAACGCCCGCTTGATCCAACGTCTTGAGCAGTTCCCGCAATTGCCCGACCCGATTCTGGAGGAAGACGGCCAATTGGGTGACCGAAGGATCTTCGAAATCTCGCGCCGTTTCCATAATTGAGGCTCTGAGGCGGTGGAGGTGGGTCAGCCGCCGCGGGTGTGCATCTCGAGACGAGGGTCGGCTCGCAAATCTTCTCGGGCCACCGAGGGAGCACGGTTCCGCAATTCCATGCGAAGCTCCGCCCCTCGATCAGCCCGTTTTTTCCAAGCCGAAGTCAAGACCTCGACGAGCTCCGCGTCGGTGCCTGGCGCCCGCAAAGCGGTGCGTAGGTCCACTCCCGTCGGAGCGTAGAGGCAGTGATACCAAGTGCCATCTGCGGTCAGTCGACTTCGGTCGCAGTGGGTGCAGAACGGCTGGGTCATGGAGGCGACAACGCCGAAGACCTGCCCCGACGGAGTGCGAAAACGGCGCGCGGGTGCCGAAAGCTCAGTGTCCCGTAGAGGCTCCACGGGGCCAACCGACGACTCCACCTTGGCCAAGATCTCCGCTTGGGAAACCACGGCTTCGGGAGTCCAAAGCAGAGCCCCTCCCACGTCCATGTATTCGATGAAGCGGATTTCCGCCGACCACTCCCGCGCCGCCCGAAGCAGCGCCGGAATCTCGTCGTCATTGACACCCCGGATGACGACGGTGTCCAGCTTCAGACCGGAAAAGCCGACCTTGCCGGCTTCGACAATGCCATCGAGGACCTTGGCATGTTCCTCGGAGCGGGAGAGGCTGCGAAAGCGGGCGGGGGACAGGGTGTCCAAGCTCACGGTGATTCTGTGGAGGCCCGCGTCCCGAAGGCCGCGAGCTTCACGCGCCAAGAACACGCCGTTGGTGGTGAGCGCCAGATCCTCCACGCCGGCGAGCGCCGCCACCCGTTGCACCAGGACCGGGAGGTCCGATCTCAGGAGAGGCTCACCCCCGGTGATCCGGATCCGGCTGGTTCCAAGGTCCACAAACCGGGGCAGGAGCCGCCCGATTTCCTCGAAAGTCAACAAGTCCGAACGTGGGAGCCAGCGGTACTCGGACTCGGGCATGCAGTACGAGCAGCGCAGGTTGCAGCGGTCAGTGACCGACAGCCTGAGGCTCTTCATCGGCCTACCGAAGGTGTCCACGAGCGGCGGGTTCATCCTCGACAGAGTAGCAGAGGCCGGCTATCCGGCGCAGGCGTTGACGAAGTCGCCTGGAAACGTAGATTCCCGCGCTTTCAGTCTCAAGCTTCGGACCCGAGTCTCCTCCCATGAAGATCAACGCGCTCGACCTGCGAAGGGGCAATCTCGTGAACCACGAGGGCCGACTCTGCGAGGTCATTTTCTGGAACATTCTGAAGAACGACCGCCGTCAGTTCGTCCAGATGAAGGTCAAGGATCTCCAGACTGGCCGCATCGCCGAGTTCAAAGAGCACGGTGACACCAAGTGGGAAGTCCTCGAGAACAGCGTCATCGCGATCTCCCACTCTTACCGCGACGGCACCGACGAGGTCTTCTACTCGGAAGAGGGTGAAGAACTCCGTTGCCCCGTGCCGGCCGCCGAGGACGCACTCAAGTGGAAGTCGGACGCCTATCGCGGTCTCGTGGTGGAAGGCCAGCTCGTCTCCGTGTCGGCCCCGACATCCGTGATCGCGGTCGTGGCCGAGACTTCGCCCTCGATTCGAGGGGGCGGCTCCGGCATGAAAGACGCGGTGCTCGACAACGGGCTCAAGGTGCGGGTGAACCTCCTCACCAACATTGGTGATCGGGTGCGCATCGATCCCGAGACCATGGAGTTCAAGGAACGCATCCAGGGCTGATCGGGGGGCTCCAACGCAAAACGGCTGTGACCACCGAAGGGGATCACAGCCGTTGCTGTTTCCGGGAAGGACTATCGCCTTCCCGAGCGCAAGACCCGATCAGAAGAACGAGTAGTAAGCGGTCGCGTCGTAGCCGAAGCCGGTCGTCGTGTATTGGGTGCGGAAGAACTCGGTAGTGATGGCCGGCAAATCCCACGGATTGTTAAAGCCGGCAGTGTAGAAAAGCATTCCGATCAGTCCGTACCACTCGTAGTACATCCGGTTCACACTGCCCGGAACGAACTGACTGATCCAGCTGCTGAAATCGCTCTGCTGTTGGATCGGGCTCAGACCCCCACCAGGGGTGATTCCAACGAGGATGTCGTACTGCGCCGCCGGATTGAACTGGCTCTGGCGAATTCGAATGTTGCCAATAGGAGCAGCATCAACCTCGATGATGAAGGTGTGTGGAGACCCGGTGCCGTTGTATTCGCGCAGCCCCGTGAAAAGGAGGCGCACGACGTTCGGGCTCACACTCTGGTCCAGTTGGAACTGAACACTTCCACCAAACTGAGGCTCCAGGTCGGTCCAGTAGCCGGCGATGCGAGGCACCCCCGTTTGGAAGTCAGTCGGGGTGGGCGTGAAGTCCATGTTCGGGTTGGCGAAGCTCATGAGTCCGTCGGCTTCGACATAAAAGCTCGAGTACGATTGACCGTAGAACGGAATCGTCACGCCGTAGGGCGCGAGGTTCACGTTGATTCCTGCGGATCCATTCGCCCCCACGCTGAGATTCATGGACACCAATCCGGGGGCGACCACGAGCTGGGTTCCCTGGGTCACCGCGAAACCGACGGCTGAACTCGGATCTTCCATGGCGCCTTGGAAGCAGCGCTGACTGTTCAGAGCCAAAGAGCCAGGCGGATTCAAATTGATCGTCAAGGCCCCGGTCGCATCCAGGCGGTAGGCGGGATTCAGAAACCCGTTCAGGCTGTAGGTCATCCCCGTCAAGTTGAGGTCGACGAGGTTGGTTCCCCAGACCAGGCCGGCAGGCAAGAAGCTGGCGTTATTGCCGACCACGAACCGAGCATTGGGCAGCCCTCCGAGCTGGAGAGTCGAAGGAAGGCCCCGCGGGAGTTGTACACCCATGACAGGGCTGGGCGGACCAACCTGGCCGTTGATCGTCATGCTGGCTGACGGCAGGTTGGGTTGCTGAGCAACCAACATCATCGAAAGGCCGATCACCGAAAGCAGCGAACCAGCAACTCGAACCATGGGGCGCGTCTCCTTAAGGGATGACTTGACTTTCATAGGAAGGGCATGCGGCAAGAACCGTCTGTGATCCTACAGGAAGGTACCGGGAATCGCTACCAACGGATTCCGGATTTTCCCCGGGCGGGGGGAGTGAAGCCCAGGCGGAATTGCGACGAAGTAGGGTCATGAGGCACCCCGCTGCTTTTTTCTCACTCTTGGTGCTGGTTTTTCCACCTCCCCTCCTCGCGGATTCGATAACCCTGAAAAACGGAGCCCGGTTCGAGGGAAAGGTCGTAGCGGAGACCCCGGAGTTGGTCACGCTGGTCGGAAAGCACGGGGAAATCCGCTTCAAGCGCTCCGAGATCACGGAAATCAAGATCGACCCAGCCGCCTCCGAGGGGGAGTCGCCAAGCCAATCCAAGGCCCCCGTTGCGCCCGGCGGCAATGCGGCGCCTGCCAAGGCCCCCAAGGCTGGTCCAAACGGGGCCGCCCGTGGCACCCCCGCTACGCCCCCCAAGACCGGCAAAACCGGCGGTGCCAAGTCCCCGCCCCCCGCCGTGAAACCCAAACCCAGGCCAACCTCGGGCCCCGCCAAGCGGACCGAGCCCAGTGCCCCCGCTGGCGGGCCTCCTCCGTCGCCTTAGACCGGCCGGATGGGCTGACCAAGCACCCGCAGGAGCTCGGCGTGCAAAGTCGAATTAGCCGCCACGATCGATCGCCCAAATAGCCACTCCTGCCCTCCCCGTCGGTCAGTCACCACCCCCCCGGCCTCGCTCACGAGGAGCGCTCCGGCAGCGACATCCCAAGGCGCGAGCTGCCACTCCCAAAACCCGTCGAATCGGCCCGCCGCCACCCAGGCCAAGTCAAGAGCAGCCGCGCCGAATCGTCGCAGCCCTCGCGACTCTCGCGACATCCGCCGCCAGTGCTCGGTGTTGTCGTCCTCCAATTCTTCGAGACGGTACGCGAAACCCGTGGCCAGGAGGGCTTCCGAAAGCCTCTCTTCGGTGCGCACCCGAAGACGCTCTTGCCCACTCCAGGCACCGGCTCCGCGCTCGGCGGTGTAGCACTCTCCGGACGCGGGATTGAGGACACATGACAACTGCGGAAGTCCATCCTGGACGAAGGCGATCGACACCGCGAACTGGGGGATTCCGTAGACAAAATTGGTGGTGCCATCCAGCGGGTCGACGATCCAGGCCGGCCCGCTCGAAATGACCTGCGCCGCCGATTCCTCGGCCACGATCCCGTGCCCGGGGAAACTCCGCCTCAGGGCATCCACGATGTAAGCCTCCGACTCGCGGTCGGCGGCGGATACGAGATCGCGAGCACCCTTCTTTTCGACGGTCAGCAAGCGTCCGAAGTGCCGCATGAGAATCTCGCCAGCCGCTCGCGCCAGCCCCACGACGCCGTCCACCGTCGGTCTCAAGCGCGGGCTCCCGAGTCGGAGGCCCGCCGCTGCGCGAGCACCTTCTTCCACCACTCGATGCGACGCGCGATCTCCTTTTCATGGCCATAGGGCGAGGGTTCGTAGAACGCCCGATCCCCGAGGTCGGCCGGGAGGTACGCCTGGTCGACCACCCCCTCGTCGTAGTCGTGCGGATAGAGGTAGCCACGGCCGTGCCCGAGCTGTTTCATCAGTGGGGTGGGCGCGTTGCGCAGATGCATGGGCACGGGAGGGACAATTCCGGCGGAAATCGTCGACTGTGCCCGTTCATGGGCCAGGTACACCGAGTTGCTCTTGGGAGCCGTGGCCAGGTAGATCGCCGCTTGAATGAGGGCGAGATCTCCTTCGGGACTACCCAGGAATCGCCAGGCCTCGTTAGCGCTTGCGGCCACTTGCAGAGCCACGGGATCCGCCAAGCCGACATCCTCGACCGCAATGCGGATCAAGCGTCTCGCCAGGTAGTTTCGGTCCTCGCCTCCCGCGAGCATGCGCGTTGCCCAGTAAGTCGCCGCTTGGGGATCGCCCCCTCGAATCGACTTGTGCAGCGCGGAGACCAGGTCGAAGTGTTGGTCACCATCGCGATCGTGACCGAGGGCCTTCTTCGTAAGATGCCGACGCACGTCACGCAGGTCTAGACGGCGTGGGGCGGTCGACTCGGCGACCGCGCTTGCCACCATGGCCTCCAGACGTACGAGGCAACTTCTGGCATCGCCGTGGCTGGTTCGAGCCAATTCCTGAAGGCCTTCCTCGCAGATCCGCACGCCCCGCTGGCCCAACCCACGAGCCTCGTCTTCTAGAGCGCGCCGAGCAATCTCGACCAGGGCTCCGGTGTCCAAGGCCTCGAGGACCACCACGAGGCACCTCGACAGCAGCGCCGCGTTCACGTGAAAACCGGGATTCTCGGTGGTCGCTCCCATGAGAATGATCGTCCCGTCCTCGACATGGGGCAGGAAGGCGTCCTGCTGGGCTCGATTGAAGCGGTGGATCTCATCCACGAAGAGCACGGTCCGGCGGCCATCGAGTCGCCCGCGTTCCTTGGCTTCGGCCACCGCCTCGCGCACCTCTTTGACTCCCGAAAGGACGGCGGAAAAAGTGGCAAACCCATGGCCCAGAGACTGGGCCAGGATTCGGGCGAGGCTGGTCTTTCCAGTGCCGGGCGGACCCCAAAAAATCAGGGACGGCAAATGGCCCTGATCCAGCGCAAGGAACAAAGGCGAGCCCGGCCGGACCGCCGACTGCCCGATCACCTCGCCGAGTTCCCGCGGTCGCATCCGCTCCGCCAGGGGCGCCTCGGGGATTCGCGGTCGCGAGCTGGAGAAGAGGTCCAGATCAGGCTCCATCCTTCGCGAGCGCTCGAACGATGCGATCCTGCACGTCCCGCATGGCGAGGCGGCTCGGTTTAGCGACCTTCATCAGGATCGCGAACGCTCGCTGCTTGCCCGTGGTGGTCTCTACGTATCCAGCGAGGGCGGATATGTTCTTCAGGGTGCCGGTCTTGGCCCGAACTCTGGGTCCGAGTTCTTTGAGCCGGGTCGACAGCGTCCCGCCGTCCTGACCGGCGACCGCCAAAGCTGAGCGGAAGACTTCCGCGCCGGGGGACTTCGCCAGAGCGAACAGAGCCGACGCCAACTGGTTCGTGGTGACTCGGTTGTCCCGGGAAAGGCCACTGCCGTCGAAGATCTTCGCTCTGCTCAGATCGACCTGCGACTTGGCGAACACACTGCGGGTGGCGGCCGCGCCGGCGCCGAAGGTTCCGCCGGCATCCAGTGCGGCCCCAAGATGCTTGAAGAGCATGTCCGCGCGATGGTTTTGGCTCATCGCCAGGAGCGTGGGGAGCACATCTTTCAGTCGGGTTTCGAGGCGCAAAAGAACCGTGCCTGACTCCCAGTTTTCGTCGACCCGAGCGCGGGCAGGCGCTCCGGTCACCGCGACTCCTGCCTGCTTCAGCGCGTCCGTCAGCGCGAAGCCGAACACGAGCCCGGGGTCTTCGACTGCCACCGAGAAAGCCTGTTCCTTGGTGCCGACTCTTGCTTTGCCGGTCACGGTGAGATCGTTCTTGCCCGACGCCCGCGTGATCGCGACGAGGTGCTCATCTTTGGCGCCCACCGTGCTCAGCCGATTCTGGAGGTTGAGGTGATGCGTCGGCGGCTGCAGACGTACCTCGCATGCCGCTCCGGGATTGCGCCCGGCAGTCACGAGCACTTCGGCAGTTCCGTGGTTCAAAGACAGCGCGCCCACTTCGGCCAGCCAAGTGGTTTCCGGGCCGGACTCCGGCCAGTTCTGCCCCCGAGTCTCCCGATCGAAAAGCCGATCATCGACGATCACCATCCCGTGCACCTTGGTGATTCCCGCGTCTTTGACGGCCTTGACCAATGCCGGCAAGACTTGCGAAGACCGCAGCGTCGGATCGCCCTCGCCCCGAAGGCGGAGGGCTCCGTGCAGGGCCCCGTCCTGGATCGCGCCGTGGAGGACGAGATCCGTCTGGATCGCGTGGTCGGCCCCGAGTCCGAGCAGAGCTGCGCCGGCCGAGAGGATCTTCATGGCGCTGGCGGGCACTCGCGGTTCATCGCCCTGCGAGGCGGTGAGCACCGAGCCACTCGCGATATCGACGACCGTCAGGCTGACTTCGAGTCCCTGGTCGCGAGCTTCCGACAGGGTCCCCGAAACCTCGGGAATCGCCCGAGGCGCGAGAATGGTCTGCCCCTGTACCGAGATCGTGACCGTCCACAGAACGGCGAAAAACAACCGCATGACTTTTCCCCAACCTTGAAGGCGCACCCGGCCTCCGGGCGGCATTCTACGGCCCGGACTCCACGAAGGCGAGACCATCGAATTCGCGCGATTTTCCGCCTTCAGGCGTGCGGTGGGACCTCCGGCCACGCGTGTTTCGGATAGCGGCCGCGAAGGTCCTTGCGCACCTGCTGGTAAGAGCCCCGCCAGAAATTCGCCAGGTCCCCGGTCAACTGCACTGGCCTCTGATTGGGAGCCAAAAGCTCGACCAACACCGGCAGCCGGCCGAACACGAGTCGGGGCGTTTCCTTCACTCCGAACCAGTGCTGGACTCTGGCGGACACGATCGGAGGTCGTCCTCGCTCGTAACGAATCGCCGCCGTCCTCCCTTCGGGCAGTGCGAATCGCTCGGGCACTTCCCGGTCGAGCGCTTGCCTTTGGGCATAGGCGAGTCTGCCTTGCAGCTCCGCCTTCAGAGACACGCTACGCAGCTCCCGCAGGCTGCGAGCCTCCGGCACCGCTTCCCAGAGGATCCCGAACAACTCACTCTCCGACCATTCCGGACACTCGAGTTCAGGCGCGTGCTGCCTGAGCACGCGGAGCCTTTCCAGGTACTCGCCAAGTTCGCCCTCGAAATCGAGGAGCGGGGGCCGGGCGACTGCGGCGGCGGGTTCGAGGAGCGCTCGCGTCAGGCCCGGGGGAACTCGTCCCCCACGCCTCTCTTCCAGTTGGAGCTGCCAAAACAGGCGCCGCTCCACCCCGATTACAGCCTCCGACTTCGCATCGAAGAGCGCGGAAGTTTCCGTCCGAACCGCGCCGGGAAACACCTCTTCGAGCCACCCTGCCTCGATTCCGCTCAGAACCGTGACCGCCGCCTGGTCTCCGGGGCCCGTCCCTGCCCCGCGGGCCACGACCGCGACGAAGTACTCATGGTCGAGCACGATGCTCTCCGGAGCGATTCGGACGCCGGTGCCATCGCTCAGGATGGCCCGATCTCCTCCTCGCTCGCGCCGCCTACCCACTCGGTCGGGATAGCCCACCAGTACCAATTTCAGCAGGTCGGACTCGGCGGGCGCACGACGGTCGGAGGGACCGAGGTCGCGACGCGCTTGGTCCTCGAGTTCCTTCGCGACCCGCATTGTTGTGCGCGCGGCCCCACCGTCGACCACCACCCCCTCGATTTCGAGGGTTCGAAACTGGGATCTCGACACTTGCTCCAGAGCGTCGAGCCGGAAGAGCAAGTCGGAATCCCCCCGAACCTTGGGGCCCTGCTGACGGTGGCCACCCGCCGATCTTGAGCGGAAGAGATCCCGCTCGGACAGGAGCGAACAGAGCCGGGCTCCCTCCGCCAGGCATCCCCGGCGATGGGACTCCCACAGAATGCGCCCAAGGCGTGGATGCAGAGGCCATCGCCGCACCGCTTCGCCGATTTTGGTCGTCGTCCCTGTCTCCGCCGAGACCAACCCGAGCGTGGCCAAAAGCTGCTCCGCCTTCGCCAGGTCCCGAGGCAGAGGGGCTTCATACCACTCGAAGGTCCGAGGATCGCCGACGCCGAGGCCCCGCAATTCGAGCAGAGTTCCCGCGAGATCGACCCGGTGGATCTCCGGCGTCTCCTCGTCCTCGAGCCCGCTTTGGGTAGGTCTCGTCCACAAGCGCAAGCAGGTGCCAGGCCCGAGGCGCCCCGCGCGACCCGCTCGCTGGTCCGCGGACGCTCGGCTGATGCGCTCCAAGTCGAGCCGGTCCAAGCCGAGATCCGCGTCGTGCCGCAACTTGCGGGCGAACCCGGTGTCGACGACACAACTCACCCCCTCGACGGTCACTGAGGTCTCGGCGACGTTAGTGGAAAGGATGATGCGCCGTCTCGGCCCCGCCCGCAGGGCCGCGTCTTGCTCCTGCGAGGCGAGTTCGCCGTGCAATGGGAGGACGTCAAAATCCCGGGTCGCCCCGCGAGCCATCAGCACCTCAGCGGTGCGCTGGATTTCGCCCAACCCCGGCAGGAACACCAACACGTCGCGAGCCGTCGTCCCCGCCGCGCGCAAGGCCCCCTCAGCCGCCACGATCGGGAGAGCTCGATCGTCGGAGTGATCGAGGTACTCGACCGCCACCGGGTGGGCGCGGCCGGCGGCGCTGATCACCGGCGCACCCGAGAGGAAGCGCGATACCGGGAGGGGGTCCAAAGTCGCTGACATCACCACGATGCCGAGTTCGGGCCGCAGCTCGCGGCGCACTTTTGCGAGCATCGCGAGGGCGAGGTCCGCGTGCAGACTCCGTTCGTGGAACTCGTCCAGGATCACGAGGCCGACCGAGTCGAGGGTGGGATCGGTCTGCATCCAGCGGGTGAGCAAGCCCTCGGTCAGGACCAAGATTCGCGTCGACTTGGACTCCTCCCGCTCGAATCGAACCCGAAAACCCACCGTGCCGCCGAGCGGCGTGCCCGTCTCCTCGGCCATGCGACGCGCCGCCGCCCGGGCGGCGACGCGCCGGGGCTGGAGCATGACGATCTTGCCGTCGATATTCGCTCGCTGCAGGAGCGCGACCGGGACGCGGGTCGTTTTGCCCGCCCCCGGCGGGGCGACGAGGATCGCGGTGCCCGTATCGCGGACGGCTTGCACCACTTCGTCGAGCACTGCGTCGATGGGAAGGGAAATCATCGGGCTCGCCCTCTCGGCATCTCGCAGTCTCCGAGGGGCCTCGCACGGTGACAAGCCGGAGACCACGTCGAAGCCGATGGACAGGGAGGTCGAGAAATCGCCCGTTCAGGCGGTCGACCAGAGGTTCTTCGGAGGATCGGACCGCCGGCACGACCGCGCCCGCCCGGATCGAGTCGACCCAAAATTCGCGTTGAATCCGTTCCGGCCGGAACCCACCCGGCCTCGGGGTGCCCCGTTCCGAGGCCGCGGATTAGGCAAGAGCCAACCCGCACGCGACGATCAGCCGTCAAAGCCGCGTGGATGGGATTCGTGCCACTTCCACGCGCTCTGGATGATCGTGCTGAGGTCGCCGAAGCGCTGCGTCCACCCGAGAGTTGAGTGCGCCTTGCGAGCGTCGCCCACGAGCCGCGCGGGATCTCCCGCCCGTCTCCCGACCATCTGATAAGGGACTTTCTTCCCCATCACTTTTTCGCAGGCTCGAATGACCTCGAGCACGCTGTAGCCGGCCCCGTTGCCAAGGTTGAAGGCCGTGCTCGGCCCGCCCTTCCTCAGGTACTCGAGACCGAGGAGGTGCGCTTCGGCCAAGTCCAGGATGTGGATGTAGTCCCGGATACAGGTCCCGTCGGGCGTCGGGTAATCGTCGCCGAAGACCTTGAGATTCGGGTTCAGACCCTGCCCGGCGCGAATCACGAGGGGTATGAGATGCGTTTCCGGATCGTGGTCCTCGCCGATGGTGCCGTCCGGGTGGGCCCCGGCAGCGTTGAAATAGCGCAGTGCCACGTACTGGAATCCGTAAGCCCGCGAGTAGTCAGCGAGCATGCGTTCCACCATCAACTTGGTCCAACCGTAAGGGTTGATGGGCTGCTGGGGATGGCTCTCGTCCATCCGATCCTGGACCGGCTCGCCGTAGGTCGCGCAGGTGGAACTGAAGATGAAGGTCTTCACCCCGGCCTCCCGCATGGCTTCGAGCAGCGTGAGCGTCGTGGCCACGTTGTTGGCGTAGTACTTGGCGGGATCGGTCACCGACTCGCCGACGTAGCAGGACGCCGCAAAGTGGAATACAGCGTCCACCTTTTGTTCACGAAGCGTCTTGACGACGAAGGCCCGATCAGCGAGGTCGCCCTCAATGAGAGGCGCTCCCAAAACCGCCGCGCGGTGACCCTCCGAGAGGTTGTCGAAAGCGATCGCGTGATACCCGCGCTGTCGCAGGAGCCAGAGGCAGTGGCTTCCGATATAGCCGGCTCCACCGGCAACGAGGATGGTCGACATCAAACTCTCCGAGGTCAGCGACCGGAATCTTCGGCGGTTCGGTAGTCCTCCCGATTCCGGTCGAACCACTCGCGCCACTCGGTGGCCAACCGTTGCCGCTCGCTCATCGAAAGATCGGTAGGAAGGTGCACTCCGATGTAGGCGAAGGTGAGATGATTGAGGGCTTCGTGGATCTGGCGGAACGAGTACGGGTCCTGATCACCGAGGGCGTTGATCAAATGAGGAACCCCGGCCCGCGCCTTGATTTCTCGCCCGAGGACAAACGCCGCCATCCCGCGGACCAGGGGGGATCGATCCTTCAGGAGCAGACCCAACATGCTCACGAGCGCCGGCCTCTCCTCGGGCGGCCAGTTCTGGGCCAGCGACTTGAGGGCAATCGTCTTCACGTCGGGATCTTTGTCGCGCAACGCCTTCAGGAGCCCATCCATCATGACCTTGTTCATGTAAGGGGAGCTGCCGACGATCCGCGCCGCCTCCCGGCGGCGATCGACTTCGACGCTGTTGAGGAGGATGTCCACCCACTCCTCGGGGCTGCGGCGGTTGGGATCAATGGCCTCGGCGGCCGGGCGCGACTTGAGGTCGACGATCATCTCCTGCAGCCGATCCGGAGCGATGGAGGCGTTGGCAGGGAGGCGCGAAAGGGCTTTCTCCAGCCAAGTCGCCGCTACATGATTCTGGCCCTGGCGCTGGGTGATGTCCGCCATCGTGAGGCAAGACTTCCACTCGGAAGGATCACTGGCGATGAGGCGCTCGTAAATTGCCACCGCTTCCGGGATGCGATCGGTGCGGCGGTAAGCGTTGGCGAGAGCAGCCTCGACTTCCGGGGCCCCCGGCTTGATCGTGGCGAGGCGCTCCAAGTAAAGCGAGGCTTCCTGATGCAGTCCCTGGTCGGTCATGAGAATTGCCAGGAACCACAAACCTTCCTGGTCATTCGGGGATTGCTCGAGCACCGAACGCAGCGTCGCTTCCGCATCCGCTTTGCGACCGAGCCGCATTTGGCAGAGCGCCATCCCGCGCGCCGAATTCAGGAAGTTGGGATTCAGCTCCAATGCTCGTTCGTAGCGGGCAATCGCCGGCTCGTACATCTCGCGATTGTTGAAGTAGGTGCCGAGCCCGTGGTACGCCCAGTAGAAGAACGGGTCTTGGGTGATCGCCCGTTCAAAGTGCACCCGGGCTTCCTCGAGCTTCATCGACTGCCCGAGAATGCGCCCTGCCAGGTAGTGATCAACCGGCCGATCCTGCATGGCCGCGCGGGATTCGAACATGGCGATGGTTTCCCGCAGCTTGTCCCCACCCTCGGCTCGAGCTCGCTCCTGGATTTCGATCTGGGCGTTGATCTCCGCCTCCTGCTGCTCCCATTTCCGCTTGGCCTCTTGGGCCAAGACCGAAGATCCTCGGCCCGCGCCGCTTCCCTGCACGTCCTGCTGAAGCCGCCGACGCAGGATCTCGAGATCGGTTTCTTGGGAGAACACCGAGAGTCCGAAGCAGAGGATCGAAACGAACAAAATGCTGCGTCGCATGTCAGATTCCTCGAAGGACTATCCCACGGAGGCGGCGATGTTAACAGTCGACCGAAATGGCCAGGGCTCAAGCCGATTCGCCCGCGACGCCGAAAGGGCATCGGGTCTCGGTCCAGCGCCGTTTCGCCCTCACCCACGAGCCGACATGCTTCCACAAGACCGCCGTAGCGCCCCTCGGGTCGAAACTGGAACCTTGGTAATCCATCACGAGTTGGGCCAGTCGGCCGACCACGCTTGGACGACCCTCGCCGTGACCTTGGACTTGAACGAGTTCGGGCTCCGCGCGCAGACCACCGAAGCGCTGCGCTTGGGCGGTCGCTACCGCTTTAGCCTCGCCGTCGAAAACGACATCGTGCAGGCGACCGGGCGTGTCGTCCACGTCGCCAAGACTCTGAACGGGACCTTCGAGATCGGGGTCGAGTTCCTGCAGATCGGGGCCGAAGACATCGCCCGGGTGCGTCGATTCCTCCGCGAACGCGCCCCGGCCTGAGCCTTCGGCCCGCGTTCGCACGTTGGCCCTCGGACCTACTCCCAGACCCGAACCGGCAAACTCTCTTTGAGCGGCCCGACCCCTGATGTAGCCTCCCCCCGCTGCGACTCGATTCAGGTCGGAGCGGATAGGACCCATGGACGCCATCAGCCGTACCGAACTCCCCGGACTCCCGCTGATCCACCGGGGCAAGGTTCGCGACCTCTATGCCATCGATGCCGAGCACCTGCTCCTCGTGGCGACGGACCGGCTCTCCGCGTTCGACGTCGTTCTGCCTGATCCGATCCCCGGCAAAGGCATCATCCTCACGCAGCTTTCGCTGTTTTGGTTTCAGCTCCTGGCTGGCGTGACCAGGCACCACGTCGTCGCCTCCGAGATCGAGGACATGCCGAAGGCCGTCCGAGCCCACGCCGAGATCTTGCGCGGGCGATCCTTGGTCGTGCGCCGGGCGGAGGTATTTCCCGCCGAGTGCATTGCTCGTGGCTACCTCCTCGGTTCCGGGTGGAAGGACTATCAGCGAACGGGTCGCGTGTGCGGAATCCCGCTCCCTCCGGGTCTCCGCAAAAACCATCGGTTTGCACCTCCCCTCTTCACGCCCTCGACCAAGGCCAAAGTCGGCCACGACGAGAATATCTCCATGGATGCGCTGCGTGCCATGGTGGGCGAGTCTGCGGCGAACTCCCTCGCGAGCCTCACCCTCGAAGTCTTCACCCGTGCGGCCGAGCACGCGGAGAGCCGCGGGGTCATCATCTGCGACACCAAACTAGAGTGGGGCCGGCAGGGCGAGCAGATCATCCTCGTCGACGAAGTGTTGACCCCGGACTCGAGCCGATTTTGGCGCGCGGAGGAAGCCCGGGCTGCCCTGCCGGAAGGCGATCCCCCGTCGTACGACAAGCAGGTCGTGCGCGACTGGCTCGAGCACCAGCCTTGGAACAAGACCGCTCCGGGCCCCAGACTCCCTCCCGAGATCGTGCAGGTTGCGCGTAACCGCTACCGCGAGATCTACGAGCGCATCGCGGGGCGACCCGTGCCGCATCTTTCCGACTGAGCAGAAGGTCCCGTGCCCATGACCCCTTCCGTTCCCTTCGCGACGATCGAGTGGCTCGGCGACTGGCGTGGATGCGCGCGCATCATCGATCAAACCCGGCTGCCGGGCGAGCTTGTCTACATCGACATCCAATCCGCGACCGAGATGTGCGCAGCGATTCGGAAGCTGGCAGTGCGGGGCGCGCCTGCTCTGGGCGTCGCCGGCGGATTCGGCGTGGTATTGGGTCTGCGGGACGCACAAAGCCCGGACCCTTCGGCCTTGCTCGAGAGCCTCGACCGGGTCGCTCGTCAGGTGGCCAGCGCGCGGCCGACCGCGGTGAACCTCTCGTGGGGAGTCGAGCGAGTCGCCGCCGCCGTCCGCCGTTCCGCGCCGCTTTCGGTCGACGGCTTGATCGAAGGAGCGCTCGCCGAGGCCAAGTCGATTCTGGAAGAAGACCGCGCGATGTGCGCCGCGATGGGTCGCATCGGCGGCGCCCTCGTCCACGAGGGCGGCCGATTCCTGACCCACTGCAACGCCGGCGCCCTGGCCACCGGGGGCATGGGCACAGCCCTCTCGGTTTTCTTTTCGGCGCACCGCGAAGGAAGAAAATTTAGGGTGTTCGCGGACGAGACCCGTCCTCTCCTTCAGGGTGCCCGCTTGACGGCGTGGGAGCTTTTCCACGCCGGAATCGACGTCACGTTGATCACCGACAGCATGGCCGGACACGTCATGAAGTCGATCGGCATCGATCGCATCTTTGTCGGGGCAGATCGCATCGCCCGCAACGGTGACACCGCAAACAAGATCGGCACGTACTCGGTCGCCGTGCTCGCGAAGGAACACGGCGTTCCATTTTGGGTCGTGGCGCCGTCGTCGACATTCGACCTCCGGCTGCAGAGTGGAGCCGAAATCGAAATCGAAGAGAGAGACCCGTCGGAAGTCACCGAGGGCTTCGGATCGCGCACCGCTCCCGCGGGCGTGAAGGTGTTCAATCCGGCGTTCGACGTCACCCCAGCGCCCCTGATTGCCGGCATCGTTACCGAACGCGGTCTCATCAGCCCCGTGTCCGAGACAGAGATTCGCCGCGTGCTCGCAGGCTGATCGCTCAGCTCGCCGAGCGGGTGCCGGCACCTTTCACCATGCGCCCGGCCGTGCTCCCCATTCCGCCGATGGCTGGCGCCCCGAAACCGCGGCCTCATCATTTGTTGCATCCACGATGGGGTTTGGTGGGACCTTGACTCACGGGACTTCCGTCGCCGCCGCACCCGCATCCGCACATCCTCCCGCCCGTGACATTTCCCACCGGCCCCTCAGTGAGCAGCCCACCGACGGCCGATAGGGATCTAGGTCGATCCTCCCCCCCAGGATGCCGCGCATGAACACCAACTCTCCCCCACGCCCCCGCCCCAAGGCCAGTGAACGGAAGTCCCGCTTCAGCACACCCGTCGATGACGAAGCGATGGAGTTCATTGGTGCGATCCAGACCTTCCGAGAATCCAAGGGTCGGGGATTCCCCGCCTGGACGGAAGTCCTCGCAGTGCTCAAGTCGCTCGGTTATCGCAAGGTCGCGGAGCGCACCGAACTTCCGACGCCCGAAAGCGACGCCGGCGATCCGGACTGAACCGCTCGCGTCGAGCGGAGCCCCGTCCCGAAGCCTTTGGTCGGGCCACGACTCTCCGAACCCGAACGGATCATCGCGCCACGAAGCGTTGCACCCTCTGCGAGCGCTGCCGAGGCACAACGATGATCAGAATCGATCCGTAGTGCGGAAGCTGCCGGAGTCCGCCGGTCGCGAGGGTGCGGGGCCTGGACTCGATGACCGCCCACCCCAAGTGCCACCGCTGTTCACCGTCCATCCACCGCGGGGTTCGTCACGCGTGCGTCGTTCGACACGCGGAATCCGGAACGACTGATTCCGCTGCAGCACTCGTAACGCGTCGTGGAGCACGACCGCACCGTGGAGCACCTGGCGAATCACCTCCCCGGCGTTCACCGAGCCCCCGAACACCGACTGGTTGGAATCCCAATCCTGGCGGCGGTACTGCCTCCGTAGCTCCTCCAAGCGGTTGGTGGCATCCACCTGCGCCGCGTGCGCTCGTCTCAGTTCGGCCTGCTTTTGCTCCAGGTCGGAACGGCGGGCCGACTCGCGCGCCAACTGCTCGACCAACGTGTCGTCGTGCCCCCCGACCGTCTCCGCGGCGTCGGCCCGCAGAGTCGCCACATCTTCCCGCGCGATTTGACGGGTGAGGGCGTCCAACGCCTGTTTGGTGAAGGCGTCTTCACCGGCCGCGATCGCACCCCGTTCGCGCACGAGGCCGTCCCGCGATTTTTCGATAGCCTCGAGCGTGTCCTCGGCGCGATCCAACGCTCGCTCGGCCTCCGCGAGCCGCTGCCGGAAGTCCTGAGCGGCCGCCGCTTTGAGCGCGGCCTCCTCCTCGGCCGCCAGCGCGCCGCGACCCTCCTCCACCTTGGCTCGCAGTTTCTCCACGTGCGCCCGGAGTCGGTCCGGCAGCTCGATCAAGAATCGATAGTCCCGGTGGGCGTCGTCGTAGCCGATGAGACGAGCCACCTTTTCATCGCCGAAACGGGTGATCCCCCGCCCCCGATACTCGGAAAATCCGAATCGCCGCTTCCACAGGTACTGGAACAGCTTGTCGCTTTCGAAGCTCCGGCCCTTCTGCACCCGCTCTTCGGCGGCTTGATCGGCTTTTTTTTGGGCGGAGTCCGCCCGCTGGCTCAGGGCCTCGAGCTCACGCTCACGATGCTGGAAACCCACATCCGCCCGCAGCGTGGCCCGGACCTTTCCGACGACGGACTCAAGCTCAGAGAGCGCGGAGTCGCGCGCGTCGCGGGCGCCCTCCCGTACTTTTTCCGCGTCATCCGACTTCCGATCCAATCCGCGCAGTTTTTCTTCGATCTCCAGAAAAGCGCCATGCCGGGCTTCGAGCGCTTTGAGCGCGGCGTGATCAGCGGAATCGAGCCGTTCGATGGCGGGATTCGCCACGAGTTCCTGGAGGCGGGCTTGGGCGAGGCCCGATATTGCGCCTTGCGTCTCCGCTTGGCTTCGATGCAATTCGAGACGCAGGTTCTCGAGTTCACGCGCGAGGCGATCGAGCTCACTACGCGCCGCGTGCACTTCCGCATTCAGATCGGAGTAGACTCCGGCCCCGCTCGTCATGGACGCTTCACCATTGCAGGATCATTCCGCCTTCGAAATCGACCAACCAACGAATTTTCCCTTGCCCGGGCAACTTCTGCCCGACCAACGCATCGTCGACGATCCGGTTGTCCAGTTTGTCCGCTTTGACGCGGTCGTAGACCGCCTTCGGCACGCGGATACCGAACACTGCCGAGGCCTTGCGTTCCCCACTTGCTTCGTCCTGCACGTCGATCGGCCAAGGCGAGCCACGGTGATCGCGCGACTCGACGATGAGGTAGTAGAGCTGGACGTTCCGGTCCTCCCGGGAAGTGCGCTCCACTCCGCTGGTGGCGCTCGCGTGGGCGACAATCTTGAGTTCGAGTTCGGCCGACACAAAAAGATCGAGTGACTTCAACTCGTGAGCGCGACTCTTGGCGTGGTCCAAGTCTCCGCTCGCAAGCCCACCCTGCGCCTCACGCAAGAGGAGTTCCCGACGCTCGACGAGCGCCCGATCCGTGATGTTCGGCGGCGTCGGGCCTCCATGCCGGAGGAGGATCGATTCGATTTCGGCGCGGTTCTGCGTGGCGCTTGCGGCATTGGCCTGAGACTCTAAGGCTTCGCGACGTGTCCGCGCCCGTTCCTCTCGACCGGAGAACCAGCCGATTCCCAGAGCGATCGCCCCCGCGGCCACCATCAGCAGGATCCATCGCCGGCGGTCCACCCACATCTCGGCCGCCCGCACTTTCCAGCTTCGCGGCGGGGGGCGATACACGAGGCGCTCGCGTTTCATGGCCAGGACGCCCTCGGCCACGACCGCTTCCGGGACTTCGATTCCCTGCTGCTCGTAGATCTTCCGGACGCGGGCCACGAGCGCCCGTTCTCGCGCCTCCTCGTTCAGCTCCGCCTCCACCTGCGACTGCTCGTGCCGAAGGGTGTCGACGATGTCCATCGCCAACATGACCTCGTCGAGCGGGTTTTGGTCCGGAACCGGAGGACTGCTCTGACTTTCCGCCATGGCTCGGGCTTAGTTCGGTCGCCGCGATGTCGGTCGAACCGGAATGGTGGCCGCCCGGTTTTGGAGGGCGACCAGCCGCGCTTTCCCGGATTCGACGGCCTCTTCGACTTCGGCTTCGTTTTGAGAAGAGAGCCGTCGCATTTCCTCGATGATGCCGTACGACTTTTCTTGGAACGCGACCACCGACTCGACGAGCTTCTTGACCGACTCGGCGCGGAGGGTCGGTCCGTACCCAGCCTTGAGAGCCTCCTCCTGAATCTTGCCCCCCACCTCGGCCAGGACCTCCAGACTCTTGTTCATTCCGGCCTTCATCGCCTCGAGGGTTTGGGTGCTCTCGTGGAGCCCGTGCATTCCCGTGAAGGAGGCCGAGAGAGCGGTGAACACCGTCTCGTTGGTCCCGAAGAAGGTGATGGCCTGGGAATACACGCGCTCCTTGCATTCGGTGATCTGGTGCAGCCGGGCCATGATCACTTCGGTGGTTGAGTAGGAGATGGAGAGGTTCTCCGCCAGGTCCTTGGCGACTTGATAGCGGCGGTCCTCGTCTTGGAGCGCCCGCAAGCCCAAGTCTCGAGCCATCTCGAGGCGCGCGAGAGCCTCCCGGTCAACCTCCTTCGCCTCGGCGAGGGCGGTCGCGGAACTCTCGAGCTGGCTTTTCGCCTTGGCGAGCGCCTGTTCCGCCTTCGCCAACACTTGGAACCCCAACACCTGAGCTTCTTTCAGGGCGCCCCGAAAGTCGCGGTAGGCCTCCAGGATGATTTGTTCGCGGCGGATTTGGTCTTTCGAATCGTCGGCGACTTCCAGGTAGGTGGTCTTGATCTTGGCAAACCGGGCGGGGATGTCGCCGCGCGTGACTTTCATCCACACGTTGGAGAGCCGCTCGAAGCTGTCCACCTTGCCGTCGTCGACTTGGGCGACCATCCGGCGCGCGTCGTCACGGATCGAATCGAACGCGGACGTGATGGCGCGGTAGCGCTCGCCAATCGCCATGGCGCTGATCTGCTCGCGCACCACTTCGTTGAACAGGGTGGCCTGGGATAGCGTCCGCGCGATCGCGGTGGTCTTCTCAGGATCCAGTTCGGAGATGCGGTCGATGAGCCCCACGATCGGAGCCTCCTTCGGCTCCGACTTGATCAAACCCAAGTTTCGAAGTGCGGAGAGCGCGCGGTCGAGTTGTTTGAGCGGCGCCGGGGCCGCCGGCGTAGCCGGTTCTGTGGGTGACATCAGGATCTCCTCCAGTGCGCAGGAACTTATCACTTTGCCGGCGGAGGCGCGGCCCCGGAAATCCCGCGGCCGAAAGCCGCCGCTCCACCCCCTGGCCGGTGTCTCCGCTTCTCTCCGGCGAGCGGGAGGCGTATCACCTCGCATGGCCTCCCCCCTCGCCAACTGGGACTCCGAAGAAGCAGGAGTGCGGTGGCTCATTCGACTGCGTTGGGTGGCAACGGCGGGGGTCTTGGGGGTCGTCTGCGTGGCGGGCCCCGTCCTCCGACTGATCAGCCATCCCCGCGAGCTCTTGGGTCTCGGGGCGTCTCTTGGAGTGTTCAATCTGATTGTCGTGCTCCGCCGACGTCAGGAGCGAAGGGTGCCCGGGGCGCTGCTCCAGGTCATGGTGGATATGACGGTGCTAGTGGCTCTGCTGTTTTTTTCGGGCGGCCTCCGCAACCCCTTCGCCGTCTTTTTGGTCGTGCAGTTGATGGTCGCGGCGATTCTCTTGCCGATGCGCCCGACGCTCCTCGTGTTCGGTTATTCCCTGGTGCTGATAGCGGCCCTGTCGGGCCTGGAGACCGCGGGTGCCCTTCCGGACAGCCATGCCCTGAGGGAGTCCTTGTTCGGAGTCGCCGGCGTCTCTGGAGTCGCCGTCGCGCTGGCGATGACGGCAGGGATCGCGATCACCTTCACCCGCACGCTGATGAAAGACCTGCGCGGTCGCAGCGCCGAAGTCGTGCGCTACCACGAACAGTCGGAGCGGGAACGAGAACGCTTCTTCGACGTCTTGCAGTCGATGGACGCCGCGATCGTGCTGGTCGACGAGCACCGGATCGTGGTGTGGGCCAACCAAGGTGCCAAAGAGGCCCTTCCCGTAACCCGCGTCGGAAGTCGTCTCGACCTCGTGGGTTTGGAGGACTGGCCACCCTCGCTCGGCGCCGAAGGTTTGGCAACCGCCGAACGGGAATGGACGACGAAACGAACGGATGGGCGCACCCGCACCTACCAGGTCCGAGCCTCCCCCGGACGACCGAGCGCCGGTACCCGCGAACCGCGAATCTTGATTTTCACGGACGTCACGGAGCGCCGGTCGTCCCTGGAGGAGCTCTATCGAACCGACAAGCTGGCCGCACTCGGTCGACTGGCCGCCGGCGTCGCCCACGAGATCAACACGCCGATCGCCTCGGTGCGCCTGCTCGGCGCCGAAGCCGAGGAAGCACTACCGCAGGCCCTCGAAGGGTCGACCGAAGCACAGGCCACGGTGCGCGAGAGCCTCAGCGACCTGCGCAAAGAAAGCGACCGCATTGCCTTCCTGGTGCGACGACTCCTCGATGCCAGCCATCCCGGGACCGACCGCACGGGGCCCTGCGACCTCGTGACCCTCGTTGAGGAGGCAATCCGCCTGATTAGCCTGCGCGCCGGGCGGAAGCCGGTCCGCATCACGAGCCACGCCGAGGTCAAGCCGCTCCAGATTCACACCTCCCGGGATCGCCTGAGGCAGGTGTTGATCAACATCCTCGACAACGCCCTGGACGCCACGAGGAAGGCCGAAGCCCCGGTCACCGTGACCAGCCGGGTCGAAGGGGAACATGCGGTGATCGAAGTCGAGGACCAGGGAGAGGGAATCCCCGCCGCCGTGCTCCCCCGCGTCTTCGAGCCCTTCTTCACCACCAAGGAAGTCGGGGAAGGGACCGGGCTCGGGCTTTATGTCAGTTACGAAATTGTCAAGAATCTGGGCGGAGAGATCACGATCGAGAGCCGTCTCGGAGAAGGAACTCTCGTCCGCATCTCCCTACCCAGAACCGAGGGCCACCCATGACGGCCTCCCCGGATTCCCTGCGAATCCTGTTCGCGGACGACGATGAGACCTTCCGTCGCGCGATGGTGCGTGCCCTCACGAAACGGGGGCACGTGGTTGCCGCCGCCGCTGGCGGCGAAGAAGCCTTGGCCGCCGCTCGGATCTCTCCCCCGGAAGTAGCCCTCCTCGATCTGCGCATGCCAGGCATGGACGGCATCCTCTTGCTCCAGGCCCTGAGGGAATTGGAGCCTGGCTTGCCCGTCGTGATCCTCACCGGCCACGGCACGATCCCCTCGGCGATCGAGGCCATTCAGGCCGGCGCGTACCACTACTTGACGAAGCCCTGCGAGATCGACGAGGTCGAGCACACCTTGCGCAACGCCGCGCGCGTGCGCGCCGTCGTCCAGGAGCCGGCCAGTCAAAAGCTTCCCCACGAAGGCAGCCGCGGCTACGAAGGGATCATCGGACGGTCTCCCGCGCTCCTCAAAATGATCGAGCTGATCGAAAAAACGAAGGAGAGCCGCAGCCCGGTTCTGATCCAAGGCGAATCGGGGACCGGGAAGGAACTGGTGGCCCGCGCCCTGCACGTGGGAAGCTCCCGCCGGGATCGACCGTTTGTCACCGTCAACTGCGCGGGCCTGAAACCGGAACTCCTCGAGAACGAGCTCTTCGGTCATGTCGAAGGAGCCTTCACCGGCGCGAGCCGCACGAAGAGCGGCCTCCTCGAAATCGCCGACGGCGGAAGCCTGTTCATCGACGAAGTGGCGGACATGGACTTGGCGGTTCAAGCTAGCCTACTGCGAGTCGTCGAGACCGGCATTTTCCGCTCCCTCGGAAGCACGAAGGAGAAGTCGGTCAAAGTGAGGTTCATCGCCGCCGCCAACCGATCGCTGTTCGATGAGGTCGAGGCGGGTCGTTTCCGACAGGATCTCATGTATCGACTCGATGTCGTTCACATCGCCATCCCGCCTCTGCGCGAGCGCCTTGACGATCTTCCCCTGCTCGTCGAGCACTACCTGAGTCACTCAAAGGATGCCAACGACAAGCAGATTGTCCTTCCTCGCGAGTCGATCGACCTCCTTCGCAACTACCGCTGGCCCGGGAACGTGCGGGAATTGCACCACGTCCTCGAACGGGCCATCCTGCTCTCCGGAGGCGGCGAGGTCACCCCGGCCGAACTCACGGCCGTGCTGCAACCCGGGGCCCGCGGCGGCGCCCAGTTCTCGCCGGTAACCCTCGAAGACTCCGAGCGACGGCACATTCGCGAGATGCTCGAAAAGGAGGGTGGCAACGTGAGTCGAGTGAGCGAGCTCTTGGGGATTGATCGTCGGACCTTGCAGCGAAAGATGAAACGGTATGGCCTCCGTTCCCTCTGAGCCTTCGCCGCCACCCGCAGGCCGCGTCCGCCGGTCCTGGTTGGAGAGTCCCGCCCTCGTGATCTGGCTGCTCGTCTTCGGCCTCTCCATCGGTCTGGTGCTTTGGCTCGTGTTCCACGCTTCCGGCCCGGTGGTTTACGGCGCCCACGTATTGGCCCTGTCCTTGGCGTCCTTCGCCCTCTTCGGCATCGACAAGTGGAGAGCACGGCGGGGCCGTCGCCGCATCCCCGAAAAGTCCCTCTGGCTGGTCTCAATCCTGGGCGGTGCGCTCGGCGGCGCGGTGGGGATGCAGACCTTCCGCCACAAGACCGATCGATGGGCGTTCACGGTGGGGCATGCCGTTCTCATCTTCATTCACTTCGTACCCGCCGCTCTCCTGGCCCTTGCCCGCTGAGGACTCGTGTGTCCATTCCCGTCAAGACCGCTCTCCTCCTCACCCTCTCCAACGTCTTCATGCTCTTCGCCTGGTATGCGCACCTGAAGGACTTGAAGGACAAGCCCTGGTGGATTGCCGCCCTCGTGAGTTGGGGCATCGCCTTGTTCGAGTACTTGGTCCAAGTCCCCGCCAATCGGATCGGACATCAGACCATGACCTTCGCTCAGCTCAAGATCCTCCAGGAGGTCATCACCCTGTCGGTGTTTGTCCCGTTCGCGATCTTCTACATGAAAGAGAAACCCACCCTGGACTATCTGTGGGCGGGCCTCTGCATCGCCGCCGGAGCGTGGTTCATATTCCGGCCAAAATGACGCTCAGCGCGGCTGATAGTGAGTGAGCGCTTCGGGCATCCAGGCTTCGAGCTGTTGGATGCGCGTTTCGGGATTGGGGTGCGTGGAGAGAAACTCGGGAGGTCGCCCCGCCGTTCCGGTCTTCGCTTCCATCCTCTGCCAAAATCGCGGGGCTTCGCGCGGGTCGTATCCCGCTTTGGCCATCAGGATCAGGCCGATCTGATCCGCCTCGCTCTCCTGGGTTCGTCCCCAAGGAAGGAGCGCCCCGTACTTCGCGCCCGCCCCCAAAGCGGTGGCGATCATCTGCTGCGAAGCCGCGTCACTCCCCCCGAGGACTTTCGAGACCACATCGGTTCCCATCTTCGCGACCACACTCTGCGACACGCGTTCACCGCCGTGCCGCGCCAAGGCGTGCGCCACTTCGTGCCCCATGACCACCGCCACCCCGGTGTCGTCCCCGCAGACAGGCATGATGCCCTCGTAGAAGGCGACCTTCCCACCGGGTAAGCAAAACGCGTTGACCGTGTTCTCGGCGATCAGCTTGAATTCCCATTGGAAGTCGGGGCGCTCGGCGACGGCGGCGATCCTCAGCCCTACCCGTTCGACCATCGCCTTCCAGTCCGCGCGGGTGGATGCGGGCGCCCCCGCCACCGATTCTTGGAACGCCTGCAAGCCCAGGGCGTTTTCCTCCGCCTGGGAAATGATGAGTAGTTGGGAGCGACCAGTGTAGGGAGCGGTGGCACATGCGACCACCAGTAAGACCAGCGCCGTGGCGCCAATCCAGACGATTCCGTGTTTCATCTTGCGACCTCCGCGGGAATCGTACCGAACCCTCTACTTCCGACCGCCCAGCACGTCTCCGATTTGTTCGAGGACGGTTCCGAGACCCGGTGCATCCAGGCCCTCAATGATGCGCACTGATCGGGACGGGGCCTTGAGCAAGCTCTTGAGGGGGGACTCGATCACTCCCCACACTTCGCCCGGCAGCTCAAGGGCTCCCCGCCGCATCGCCGTTCCGAGCACCGCTCGCACGAGAATTCCCGCGATCTCCCCGAGGAGAATGCCCGCACTCGTGTCGGTGCCGACTTCCGAAAGTCCGAGCGTTGCCACTCCGACCCGCGCAAGCGGACGATCGTTCGGCCAGGGTTCGAAGCGCGCTTGGAATTCGATGTGTTCGAGATCGAGACGCTGAATGCGGTAGCGCCGCCCCTCGCCCCGCATGGCTCGGCGCTCCTCGAGGATCTGCAACACGCGACCGACGTTGGATCCCGCCGGAGTTTGCTCATACGTCAGAACCACTCCTTGCGCCCGCACCGCTTCGAGCTCAAGGGGCCGCTGAGCGAGCCCCCAGAGGCTCATAGGCAAATCGAGTCGCTTCAACTCGAAAAAGGGAGTCTTCGAGAAGCCGTCCGGGTTGTGGATGCGCAAGCCGTGGACGATCGACTGGGATCGAAAGAGGCCGACGGACACTCCTTCGACATCGACCGCGAGCCCCAAAGCATCCTGGGCGCGACGCTTGAGCAGGGCGGCAGCCAGGGGATCCAACCCGAGCCCACCCACGACGACCAAGATGGCGAGGAAGCCGCCTCCCCAAATCAGGGGGCGGCGGCGGCGCTTACGCGAGCGTTTGCGGCCCATGCTGAACGGTACCATGGTGGCATGGACCTGCGATCGATCGCCCTCCTTCCCGTGCTACTCGCTAGCTCGCTCGCCCAAGATGGGGCAGCGCCTCGGCCAACCGCCAAGGCATCGTTCTCGGTGGTCTGGGAGGGAGAACTCCCCGCCGCCCGTACCCTCGCCCTCCCCCGGGAGTGGGAAGAGCGCAACCCGGGCGACGCCGAGTTCTGCCGCCGGTGCATCCAGGAGGGGAAGCTCGTCCAAGAAGACCTGCTCATCGATCCGGAGGGGCGCGGAGTGGCCAACGTCGCGATTTCGCTCCGGGGAATCACCGAGGCTTGGCCGGGGCTCGCCCCCGGTCTGCTCACCAACGAACACGGCCGATTCCATCCTCGCGTCCAGTTCGTACCGGTCGGCCAGGCATTGAGAGTCGTCAACAAGGACCCGATCCCGCACAACGCTCGCATCCAGGGAAGTGCGGATTTGGAAGTGTGGAACGGCTTGCTGGCGCCCGAGAGCGAGTCCTCGACCCGTCCGTTCCTGCGCTCGGGCAGCTACCGCGTCTTCTGCGATCTCCACCCGTGGATGTCCTCAACCGTGATCGCCGTCCGTCACCCCTTCGTCGGAATCACCGACGCCCGGGGAAAGCTCGATCTGGCGGGCCTTCCCGAGCGCAAGTCGGCCGAATTCGTGCTGTGGCACGAGCGGCTGGGCACGGCGTCCAAGACGATCGAACTCCTCGCCGATCGCCCCGTCAGCTTGACCGTGAAATCCTCGGATTTTGCCGCTCCCAAGTGATCGACAAAGCTGCTTGATCCCCCAATTTGGGGCCGGTAGGGTCGCATCCAGGCCTCGGCCTGGCCTTGGGAGTCGACACATGCGAGCAGCTTGGATCGCCAAACGTCACGGGGATACCTGCGTGACGCAGATGCACTACGCGCGACAGGGCAAGATCACGGAAGAGATGGTGTGGGTCGCGAAGCGGGAGCAGCTCGAACCCGAGTTCATTCGGTCCGAGGTCGCGCGCGGGCGGATGATCATCCCGGCCAACTGCAACCACCCAGAACTCGAGCCCATGGCAATCGGCATCGGGGCCCGGTGCAAGATCAACGCCAACATCGGAAATTCCGCGGTGACCTCCGATGTCGACGAGGAGCTCAAGAAGTTGCACATGTCCGTGCACTTGGGCGCCGACACGGTGATGGATCTTTCGACCGGCGGGAACATCAACGGCATTCGCTCCGCGATCCTGCGGGCCTCTCCCGTCCCGATCGGTACGGTCCCGATCTACCAAGCGATCCAGTCGGTCGCACGGACCGAGGACCTGAGTGCCGACTTGTTGCTGGAGGTGGTCGAGCACCAGGCCCAACAGGGCGTCGACTACATGACGATCCACGCCGGGATCCTGTTCGCGCACTTGCCCCTAGTCGAAGGGCGCATCACGGGCATCGTGTCGCGTGGCGGCTCGCTCATGGCGCAGTGGATGCTGCACCACCGGAAGGAAAACCCCTTCTACGAGCGTTACGACGACCTGCTCGAGATCTGCCGCCGCTACGACGTGAGCCTCTCCCTCGGCGATTCGTTGCGACCGGGCTGCTTGCACGACGCCTCCGATCGGGCTCAATTTGCCGAGTTGGACACTCTGGGCGAGCTCACCCGCCGCGCCTGGGCCAAAGATGTGCAAGTGATGGTCGAGGGGCCGGGGCACGTGCCCATGGACCAGATCGCGATGAACGTCCAGCGGCAAATCGAAGTCTGCTCGGAGGCGCCCTTCTACGTCCTGGGCCCGCTCGTGACGGACATCGCACCCGGCTACGACCATATCACCTCGGCGATCGGTGCGGCTCTCGCGGGGTGGTCGGGGGCGGCGATGCTCTGCTACGTCACCCCGAAGGAGCATTTGGGCCTCCCGGATGTGGACGACGTGCGGCAGGGCGTGATCGCCTACAAGATCGCCGCCCACGCCGCGGACATCGCCCGCCACCGGCCCGGGGCACGGGACCGCGACGACGAACTCTCGCGGGCCCGCTTCAAATTCGATTGGAACCGCCAATTTGAACTCTCCCTCGATCCGGACACCGCGCGTCGCATGCACGACGCCACCCTCCCGGAGGAGTACTTCAAGAGTGCGGAGTTCTGCTCGATGTGCGGCCCGAAGTTCTGCTCGATGCGCATTTCGCAGGAGGTCGAGGCCTACCTCGCCGCCTCCCCCGCGACCGTGACAACTTGACACGGTCTTCCGCCGAGGCGCCGCCCTCGCGCTCGCATTTTGTCGGCGGGGGCTTGGCACAGGTTCCGCGATCCGCCAGAGTCGGGAGTCGGATCCCAATTCCGAGGAGATCTCAGTGAACGAGGAGTCAAGAACCAGCGATGCGAGCACCACCGAGCTGACCCGGCGCAACGGCCTACTGGTCGCTCCCCGGGGAATCATGGCCCCGGTGTTCACCGTGTTCCTCTGGTGCTCGGTTCTCTCGGTCCTGGTCTTCGTGGCCACCCCCTACCTGAGCACCCGATACTCCGATAGTCCCTGGCAGACGCCGGAGCGTTTGGCCTTCTTGGGCCAGGCCGTACTCGCCGCGACCGTGTTTGGCCTCCTTGTGGCAGTCACCGCTGATCGCCGCGGGCGTTCGGCATGGTGGTATCTCGCCGGCGTGGCCGCGCCGCTCACCGCGATGCTGACCATCCAACTCGGATGGGACTCCTCCCGCCCCCTCCTCGCCAAGATCTTGAGCTTCGGCGCCGGGGCCTCGGCCGCCATTGTCGCGCAAGCCTTCATCGTGCGTTCACCGGCCGTTGCCTCACCCCGGCTTTCGGGCGCACTCCGCGCGATGGGCCGGATCGCCCACGCTGCCGGCAACATCTGGTTCGGGATCGCGCTTCTCGTCGTCATGATCGCCGGGCTCATGTACGGCGGTTTCTACGAGAGCGCCTACGGAGCCAAAGCCGCCCGCGCCGCGATCTACACGGGAATGCCCTTCGGCCTTCTGTTCATCGCCTTCACGATCTCGCTCGTCGCCGCCACGCTGCGTAAATACCCGTGGCGAGTTTCGCAGGCCGGGTGGCTCGTGACGCACCTCGCCCTCGTCCTCATGCTCGTCGGGTCGTTCATGTCCTTCTGGGGCAAACAGGAGGGCGAGCTCGGATTGGTGGAGGGCGAAAAAACCAGCGAGTTCGAACTCGACACGGCAACCCGACTCGTGGTGCGCGAGTTGTTCCGCAATCCCTCGGGAGAGGTCGCCACCCGCACGCTGGCCAATCCAATCGCCGATTTCGACCTGAATCCGAAGCACCGCGAATTTGTTCGTCCGTACCACATTCAAGATGCCGGGAGCCCGCTGTTCCGCCTCGTCGTCGACCGTTACTACGCACACGCCCGCCCCACCAAGGTGAGGGACAACGAAAACCCCTCGCCGCGCGCCGGTGTGGAAGGGGCCATGGTCATGGACGCGATGCCGCCCCAGGCGTTCGGACTCGCCGAGGGTGATCCCGGTCTCAACTTCGGCAATCTCCTCCAGTTCGATGTCCGCAAGCCTCCGACCCCCGCCGCCGAGGCCGCACTCCAGTCCGGTCGCGACGTCTCCGGCGAGGCTCGTCTACTCGTCAAGCGCCAGTCGGGAGAACTCCTCGCTGAGTTCAGAGTCCGCGAAGGGGCGCGCCCCGAAAACGCCAAGGATGGTCCGGCAGGGCTCGCGCTCGATGCGGAAATCCCGGGCACGGGTTGCCGCATCAAGGGCCGATTCTGGTTCGACAACTTCCAGATGGGACGCAACCAGTTCCCGATCGATCAGACCCCGGGCGAACCCTGGAATCCCGCGGTGGGAGTCACCTTCGAAGGGCCAAAAGGCCAGGAGCATCGCTGGGCATTCGCCTGGTATCCCGGCCTCGGCAGCATCGGCGCGAAACAGGTCTACGAAGACCTGTTGATCGAACTCGACTACTTCCCGGTCCCGCGGGGCCACCTGTATCTCCTTCCTCGCAACGACGAGACCCTGGGTTGGGCCTGGCGTGGGCAAGAGACCTCGGCCGTGAAGTCCGGGACGGTGTCGGTGGGTGGCATCATCGACCTCGGGCTCCGCTTTCGCATCCGGATCGATCGCCTGTTTGATCGCTACCGCGAGCGCGACGACACGGAGTTTCTGAGCTACGGCCCCGAGCGCCAAGCAATCCGAGTGCAATTCGACGCCGAGGAACTGAAGAAAGAGGAGTGGATCTTTCTCGGCGGTCGCCCCGCCCAAGTCACCTGGAAGAACCGCTTCTTCGAAATCGCGTGGCAGCGCGCACGCCAGCCGCTGGGCTTCGAGATCGAACTCCAAGACTTCGTCCGCGGACTACACGCGGGGTCGAACGAGGCCCGCACTTTCGAATCTCACCTGTGGCTCCGCCACGAAACTCGTGATTCCGAACTGAGGGAGCAGTGGCATGGAGCGCTCGGAGCCAAACCCGAAGGGGCGCCGTTCATCAAGATCGACATGAATCATCCCCTCCGCCTCGACGGATGGAGACTCTTTCAAGCCCGCTTCGCCCAGGATGCGGAGGGTGGCGGACCGGAGGCGACCTTCCTTCAAGTGAACCGCGATCCCGGGTTGCCTCTGATCTATCTCTCCTCGGCCCTCCTCGTGTTGGCCCTGGTCATCGTGTTCTTCCAAAAGCCCTACTTGCGCGCGTTGGGTCAAGTCCTCGACCAAGCCAATGCCTCCAACTCCCGGAAATTCTTCCGCTCACTCACGGTCGTGTTCTGGTGCTTCGTGTCCACGATCCCGGGGCTCTTCGTGATCTTGGTGCTCCCGGAAGGGCCCGGAAAAGGGATCGGAGTCATCCTGATCGCCTTGGGCCTCATCGCGCAGAGTGTCTACATCCATTTCCCCGCCCGGCGTCGCCTGCTCACGAGCCTGGCCTCCCCCGTGCCTCCTTCCTCACCCAGCGGAGCTTGACATGTCGCGCGGCCACTTGATGGGATTGATGCTGAGCCTCCTTGTCCTGGGATCGGCGCTGCCCGCCCAGGTCACCGAGAAGCCGGAATTCGATTGGAGTCGGTTGCGACCTTTGCCCGTACTCGAACGGACCAGATACAAGCCGCTCGACTCCTTGGCCCGAGAATCGGTCGAGCGCATCACCGGCAAAGAGCCGTTCCAAAAGAAAGACGCGCTTCTCCACTACTTCCATTGGATGTTCGAGCCGGAACGCGCCCGGACTCAGGCCTACTTGAAGTTGCCCGACGCGCAGGCCACCCGGGCCGTCGGTTTCGAACCCTCCCAGGATCGCACCCACGTCTCGTACAACGACCTTTACGAGTCCCCGAAGTGGGCCAAGGCGTGGGCGGAGGCGCAGGCCAAGGCTCCGGAGAGCCGCTCCACGACCGACAACGAGATTCTGAAGCTGGCGCAGCGCTACGTCATGTTCGCCAACATCGCGGTGCTCGACCCGGGCGGAAAGGCCGATCCCGAGTTCGCGTATCTGCCGATGGTCCCGCCCGCGCCTCCCCACGCTCGTGATCGTGAGGAGGAATTCCGCAATCTCGCCGAGGCCGCGAAGGCGCGCTGGAGTTCCGACCAAAGCGCGCCGGTGAGCCGGGCATTTGCCGCCCTCGGCACCGCGTTCCGCGAGAACCAGGTCGCCGCCTTCGCGGATGCCTCGGGAGAGTTGGTGGCTTCCCTAGGTGCACTGGGCTATCCGGCCCAACCCGATTCCCGCTTCCGAGGTGCCGATTTCATGGCGCGGGAAGTGAAGTACAACGCCGGTCGCTTTTTCTATCGCTCCTTCTGGGTCTACTTCAGCGCATTCTTGATCGGCCTGTTGGCCATGGGTTTCTCGAGCATTCGCTCGGTCAGTCTAGGCCTGCGCTGGATCTGCGTCGCGGTCGCGACCTACGGGCTCGGGCTGCATGCTTACGGGCTGTTCGAGCGCACGATGCTCTCCGAAAGAGCGATGATCGGGACGTTCTACGAGTCGATGCTGTTCGTCGCCGGTACCTGCGCTCTCACCGGCCTGGTGTTCGAATTCATCGTCAAGAACGGGTGGTTCGTCCTGGCAGGGGCACTCGGGGCAGCGCTGGCCATGTACGTTGCGACGCACAATCCCGACTTCATGCAACCCCAGATCAGCAACCTCGCGGCGGTGCTCGACAACAACGACTGGATCCACATTCACGTACCCACCATCATGACGGGGTACGCGGTCTTGGCGGTGGCGATTCTTCTCGCTCACGTCTACCTGATCCGATCGCTCTGGCTGGACGACAGCCACGAGCTCCAAAAGTCGCTGGCCCGCACGATGTTTTGGACCGTTCCAGTCGGCGAGATCGTGCTGGTCGCGGGAATCATCCTCGGAGGAATTTGGGCCGATGCTTCCTGGGGCCGATTCTGGGGCTTCGATCCCAAGGAGGTCGGGGCCTTGATTCTCTTCCTGGTGTTCATGGTGATCATCCACGGACGCTGGGCTGGCTGGCTCAAGGACTTCGGCACCGCAGTCGGCGGCTGGGTCGGCTCGCTTGCCCTCTTTTGGTCCTATTACGGGACCAACTTTTTCTGGACGGGCAAACACTCCTACGCGGCCGCCGGCGGCGACCGGGCCATTCCGACGTGGATGATCATCTACCTCGGCACGGAACTCGCGATTCTCGGCTTGGTGCTCGCGCGCCGTTACCTGTTCGGCCGCAGCGTCCAGGTTCCCGCCTGATTCGGCGAAGGTGGCTCCGATGATGTATGTGAGTAAGCGGTCGCGCTTCTCCGCGAGCCATCGATTGCATAACCCGCGGCTCAGCGCCGAGGAAAACCGCCTAGTCTTCGGCGCTTGCAACCACGTCAACGGGCATGGCCACGATTACGAGCTCGAAGTCGTCGTCCGAGGCACTCCCGATCCTCTGACCGGGATGTTCATCAACCTCACGAGACTAAAACAAATCGTCGACGAGCACATCGTTCAGCCGGCGGCCTACAAGTGCCTCGACTCCGATGTGCCCTTCATGCGGGGACGCATCTCCACCACGGAAAATCTCGCCCTTGCGATCTGGGAGGTCTTGGCTCCCCTGCTCCCGGTCGGTTCCCTGCATCTGATCCGCATCCGTGAGAGCGAGAACAACGTGATCGAGTACACCGGACCGGAGTGAACCATGCCGATCGAACCCGATCTCTCCATCTACTCCGAACTCGTGCGTGCGCAGCTTTCGGCCCTCGGCGAGAACCCCACGCGGGAGGGGCTGCAAAAAACCCCTGAACGTGTCGCCAAGGCGATGTCGTTTCTCACCTCGGGTTACCGGACCGATCCGGAGAAAATGCTCAACGGCGCTCTCTTTTCCTCCGAGAGCGAGGAAATGGTCCTGGTGCGCGACATCGAGCTCTACAGCCTTTGCGAACATCATCTCCTCCCCTTCTTCGGCAAGGCCCACATCGCCTATCTGCCCAAGGGCAAGATCATCGGGCTCTCCAAGCTGCCGCGCATCGTCGACATGTACGCACGACGGCTGCAGGTGCAAGAGCGACTCACCACGCAGATCGCCAATGAAGTGCAGCGCCTCCTCTTGCCGCACGGAGTGGCGGTGGTGATCGAGGCTCGCCATCTCTGCATGATGATGCGCGGGGTCGAAAAGCAAAATTCCTGCGCCACCACCTCCGCCATGCTCGGGACTTTCCAATCCGACTCGAAGACCCGGATGGAATTCTTGGAATTGATCCGTCATCGCGGGCATTGACGGCGACCGGTCCCGGAAAGTTAGGATGCACGGAGACTCCTCCCCGAACCGGACTTTTTCGTCCGCACCCATTTGACTATGACAGTTCCCAATACTCCGACGGAAATCGTCGACCTGACGGAAGCTCGCAAGCGGCTTCCTTCGGCCAAACGCCTGGTCTCGAAGATCATGGAGTCCACGGAGGAGGCCGCTGCGCTCAATTCCCGCGTGAGGGAACGGGGCAAGGAGGGGTTCACCACCCAGGAGGAAGACGAACTGCGGGCCGAGTTCGACGCCCTCGACCAGCGCTTCCAGACCGCCTTGCGGGAGCTGAACGAATTGGGGGCGTACTTGAAGGATCCGGTGATCGGCCTGATCGACTTCTACACCTGGCGGGACGACCGAATCGTGTTTCTCTGCTGGCGCCACGGGGAAGAGGACATCGAATTCTGGCACGAAATCAACCAGGGCTTCTCGGGTCGGCAGCCTCTCTGCCCCGCGGACTCGCATTGACGTGCGCAACTCGAAGGCGCAAACCTCCGGGATCGAGCAGCGCCGCCCCGCGTTCCAGCGACCTTCGAACCAGCTGCCAGATCCCGACAGCAACTCGCGCACCCGGGCCAAGCGGCCGCGCGAATCCGCCTCGGACCGTGCGGCTCGCGCCCGGCTGATTCTGGAGCGAATGGCCATCCACTACCCGGACAGTCGCTGCAGTCTCGACCACGAAAGCCCGTTCCAACTCCTCATCGCCACCATTCTCTCGGCGCAATGTACAGACGCCCGGGTCAATATCGTGACCCGCGAACTGTTCGCCAAGGGCGGGACGGCCGAGGACCTCGCCCGCCTACCGCAGGAAGAAGTCTCGAGAATCATCCATTCGACCGGCTTTTGGCGGAACAAGACCAAGGCGATCCTCGGCGCGGCGAAACGGCTCGTGTCCGAGTTTGGCGGCGTCGTTCCGACTTCGATGGAGCAACTCTTGACGCTGCCGGGAGTGGCGAGAAAAACCGCTAACGTCGTCCTGGGAGTGGGGTTTCGCAAAGCGGTCGGAGTGGTGGTCGACACTCACGTATCTCGTATCACGGGTCTACTCGGCCTCACCAAGGCAGCCACTCCGGAGAAGATCGAGACTGACCTGATGCGGCTATTTCCGCCGGATCATTGGATCGTCTCATCGCATCGGTTCATCGACCATGGGCGCGCGGTGTGCATCGCGCGGCGACCACGCTGCGCAGAGTGTTTTCTTTCCGACCTCTGCCGAGCGGCGCCTCCTCACCTTCCCGCGCCGGATTCCTCCGGCTCGTGATTGGCCGAGCTTCGGCTCGGTGTAGGGTCTACCTGCCGCCATCGCTCCGTCAGGAGTGCTTATGACTTCGTTGATTCTCGCCGCCGTGGCTTGCTTCGCCGGACCGGGCCCCGGTTCCGACGTTCGACTCGAAGGCGTTCGACTCCAACGCTTCTTGGAAACCAAGGGCGAATCCGAGGTGGGCGTGGACGTGGCCTGGAAGGTCCCGAGTCTCGTCTTTGCCGTCCCCCGCCGTCAGAAGGACGGTCATGCTTTGTTCGTGTGCAAGGGAGTGGGGATCTTGGTTCCCGCCGGTTTGGCAGGGCGCGAGGAGATCGAGCGTCGGGGCGGCCTCGCGTTGATTCGTGGAAGGGTCGAGCGGGTCCCGAAGGGGCAAGCGAAGAAGGGAGATCCCACGGTCATCGTGGTGGCCCGCGAACTCACCCGACGCCGCGGGAAGTAAGCCTCCGCAAACAAAGATGGGCCGCGGGGTTCGCACCCCGCGGCCCGACGCCTCGATCTCCAATCTGTTCCCCCCAAGGGAACCAGGTCACCGCGTGGGTTGATGGAGCGGACTAAAACGCGGTGCCTACGACCGAAGTCGAGGATCGCTCCTCTTGCGAAGAGCGCGGGGGTGTTCGCAGATTCCGTGCCACTCTGGCCAAAGGCGAAGCCTCGGCCATTCCTTGACCCCTTGAGCATCCAAGTCGAGCCGATGTCCTCCTCCGTGGACGCTTGCCCAGGTCACTGTCCCCCCGAAAAGGACACTCCGAGGATCGTGTCCCCGGGCACGAGCCGGTCGAGGATCTCGAACCCCTCGATGAGTCGTCCAAATTGGGTGTAGCGCCCGTCCAAATGGGGCGCAGCGGTGTGGCAGAAGAACCACTGACTCCCCCCCGTGTCTTTGCCGGTCAAGGCCATACCGAGCGAGCCCCTCTCGTAGGGTCGCTCCGAGAGCTCACAGGGAAGGTGCGAGAGGCCCAGGGGAAGAGCCGGAGGCTCGCCCGAGCCGTCGCCCCGTGGACACCCCGCCTGCGCCACGAAATTGGGCACCACCCGATGAAACAGGAGACCGTCGAAGAATCCGGAGCGGCCGAGAAACACAAAATTGTCGACGGTGATCGGAGCCTCCTTCGCGAACAACTCGACGCGCAGGGCCCCTCGCGAAGTTTCGATGACCGCCGTTGTCGGCAAATTCCCCAGGCGCGGACCGACGAGCCGGAAGCGGTCGAGGCTGGCGCGATTTGGTGCCACCCCGGACGGTGTCTTCGACCCGACTTTCGAGCGGGCGTGGCTCGCGATCGGACGCCGGGGGTGCGACTCGTAGGTCGAGGCGAGCGGCGCTTGCCCGACCGCGACCAACAGATCGATGACTGCCATCGCCGGCTCCGCGTCCTGAAGAACTGGGCTCGCCACCGTTGATTCCCATCCCAGTGTGTTGCGAGCCTCCGCCAACTTGGCCTCAGGATTGGCTTTCCACCAGGCCGCGAGGAGGTTGGCCCGCGCCATGACGAGTCCGGGGTCTTCCCCGTGCACGGCGAGTTCGTACCGGCCCGAAGTCGTCTCCTGCACCACCTCTGCCGCGTGGAGGTCCGAGAGGCTCAGGCCCTGGAGAAGCTCCGGCCATTCGGTCGCGACCTCGAGCCCGCCGGCCCGCACTCGGCGATCGGGATCGGTGGTAGCGGCGCGCCGCAGATCGCTCCAAGCGGTCTCCCGAGGAAGCTGCTTGGACGCCCGCAGTGCCGCCACTCGGAGCGGCCAGGGGTCGACCATTCGAAATCGCGATCGGTGACGGAGGAACCAATCGGGTTCGAGAGCTGCCGCCGCCAGCAGCGCGGCCCGCTTCACGTCGACGACCAATTCCTCCTCGAGCGCCACGATCGCGAGGGCCGAGAGTCCTCGTCGATCCGCCGGGACCAAGGATCTGGCCACCGCTTCCGCGCACTCGAAGGCCTCGCGCCGAACCTGCGGGTCGGCACTGCGGATGCGACTGAGGATCGCCGCGCGCGCGAGCGGAGAGTGCAGGCGACCCAAGGCGCGCAAGGCCTCGACCTGCACCCCTTCGCGCTGGTCATCCATCGCGCACGAGACCAACAGAACGCCAGCCTCGTCCTTACCCGCCGAAACTCGCCCTAAACATCGCACCGCCATCCACGCGATCTCTTCGTTCTCGTCGACGAGGCTCGGCAGGATGGCCTGGATCAGGGAATCGTCCGGGGGAGATTCGGCGCGGCCCGCCCAAAAGAGCGCCGCTCGCCGCAGTTTGGGATCCGACGCCGCTACATGCCGACGGGCGTAGTCGCGGACATCCAAGTTCGCAACGCGCGGGATCGCCGTGTAAATGGCCGCCTGGGCCTCCGGAGTGCCCTGGTCGAGTTCGGCAAGGATTTTCCTGCTGATGCGGTCCCGCAGCGGTCCCGGCGCGGGAAGTCGCCCCTGGGCCCCTACGACTCGCGCCAAGGCAGTGCCTCCCCATTTCTCCGCGGCCAGCGCCAGGAGCGTTTCACTCGGAGTCTGGCTCACCGCAAACCCGAGCGCCGGCGCAAGCGCGCTGGACGAGCCCCATTCGGCGTGGGAAAGCAGCGACTCAAGCCAGCCAGCAAGGGCGGAGGAACCAACTCGACCGACCGATCGCAGGATCCGCTCCCGCTCGGTGTCCCCTGCCGATCGCTCCCACAAACCTTGCCAAAGCGTAGAGTCGTCGCACCGCTCCGCCTCGAGCCAAACGCGGACCAAATCGGGATCATCCCCCTGGCTCCAAGGGAGTGGTCCTTCCGAGACTTGAGCCGCGGCGAGTCCAGAAATCAGGAGCAGACTCAGCCATCGGTTCATGGACGTGTCTCCTCGATGAGAACGGCGGTTTGGACCTCCGGGAAGGGCCGCAGCGCCTCGAGAAGAAGGCCGCAGGCCGAGTCCAGCGCCGCTTGGTCTCGGGCCTCGAACCTCACCGTCAGATTCGGAGTGGTGTTGCTGGCCCTCACCAGGAACCAACCCCCGGGAACTCGCACGCGAGCGCCGTCCAGATCCAGGACTTCGAAACGGGCCTGAAAATGACGTACCAACTCGGCCACAATGTGGAACTTCCGGTCATCCGGGCACGGAACCTTGATCTCTGCGGTGCTCGCGAGCTTGGGGAAAGTCCGAAACAGGTCGGACACCACCCCGCCGCTCCGATCGAGGATGCCGAGGAAGTAAAGCGCGGAGTACAAACTGTCGTCGATCGGCACGTAGCCACGGTTGAACACGATGTGCCCGGAGAGTTCGCCCCCGAGGATGGCGTCCTCTTTCTTCACGTCACGCTTCAGCAGGCTGTGGCCGGTCTCCCCCATCACCGGGATTCCCCCCAAGCGGCGGACCTCCTCGGTAAGGAAGTCCGAGCACTTCACGTCGAAACGAATCTTGCTTCCCGGATATTTCGCCAAGAGGTCCTTGGCAAAGAGGGCCACGATCCAATCCGCGGAGATCTTCCGGCCTCGCTCGTCCAAGATGCCCACCCGGTCCCCGTCGCCATCGAAGCCGAGTCCCAAGTCGAGCCCCTTCGCCACCACGAGCTTCGCTAGATCCGCCATGTACTTGGGCACTTCGGGATCCGGCAGATGATTGGGGAAATCACCGTCCGGCTCGCAGTAGAGGGGGACGACCTCGATTTCGAGGCGCTCCAAGATCGGAGTCACGACCGGGCCCATCACCCCATTCCCACAGTCCACGCCCACCCGAAAACGGCGCCCGAACGCAAAACGTGGTACGAGGTCCCGTTCGTAGTCGGCCACGTAAGGGCAGGACTCGATCGTCCCGTTACCAGTCTCGAAATCGCGAGCCTCCGCCATCGTGCGTAACGAGGTGATCCCCTCACCGTACAGCGAGGAGGCACCCAGGCAGACCTTGAGGCCGTTGTCCTCCCTCGGATTGTGGCTTCCGGTCACCATGATGCCGCCACCCAAGGAGCGGCGATAGAGCGCGTGGTAGAGCACGGGAGTGGGGACGACCCCGAGATCCGATACCCGGATTCCCGCCTTGGCGAGCCCCGAGGCCGCGGCGGCCGCGAGCCGCGGTGAACTGTGCCTCACATCGCGCCCGACCGCGGCGGTGACCGCGCCCGCGCGGCGGATCTTGGTCCCGAGCGCTTGGCCCACCAGTTCAGCCGTCTCGACGGTGAGCTCGGTCAGGGCCCTCCCACGAATGTCGTACATGCGAAAAATCGAAGCTTGGAGCATCGGGTCCATCCCTTCCCGGAGTTTCGACTCGCGACCTGGGCTCGCTCTTTTCGTGAGCCGCACTTCGGGTCTCGGATGCTACCGACTTGCGAGGTCGACGAGTTCCGAGACGGCCCCGCCGGCAAGGCGTTCCGGCTGCTACGCTCCTCGCCTATGCCCTACCTCCGCGCGCTTCTCGGGCTCGCCTTTTTCGTAGCCATCGGTTGGCTTCTCTCCGAAGACCGGCGCCGCATCTCTTGGCGCATCGTGGGGTTCGGCGTGGCCCTCCAGGTCTTGATTGGCTTGATCCTCCGCACCGATATCGGAGCGGCCGGCCTCCAGCATTTCTCAGAGGGAGTCACCAAGTTCCTCTCCTTTGGCAACAAGGGCAGTGAATTCGTGTTTGGCCCCCTCGGCGTCTTTCAACCCGGAGCGACGCCGTCCGAACCCGTGTCCTGGTACGCCCCCTGGGGTTTGACCGAAGGACAGTCCGCGGGTTGGCCGATCGTGCTCGCGTTCCGCGCCCTGCCGATCATCATCTTCTTCTCGGCCGTGATGGCGATCCTCTACCACCTCGGCATCGTCCAAGCCGTGGTCTATCTCTTGGCCCGAGTCATGACCGGTCTGATGCGAGTGTCCGGCGCCGAGTCGCTCGCGATGGCCGCCAATGTCTTCGTCGGGCAGACCGAAGCTCCGCTCGTGATCAAACCCTATCTGGCCAAGATGACCCGCTCCGAGTTGATGGCGCTCATGACCGGCGGGTTTGCGACCATCGCCGGTTCAGTCTTGGCCGCTTACCTAGGCATGCTCGGATCGAGCTACGCGGGCCATCTCTTGGCGGCCAGTCTGATGTCCGCCCCCGCGGCCTTTGTCATGGCGAAATTGATGGTTCCTGAAACCGCTCGGTCGGAAACCGCCGGACGGGTGCAGTGGCGCATCGAACGAACTTCCACCAATTTGCTCGACGCCGCCGCTACCGGCACAACGGACGGACTGAAACTCTATTTGAATGTCCTGGCCATGCTCATCGCCTTCGTGAGTCTGGTCGCGGTGGTGGACTGGCCGCTCTCGAGCCTGATCATCGATGGCGAAGCGCTGACCCTGAGGCGCCTCCTGGGATGGTTGTTCTTTCCCGTGGCTTGGATCATGGGGGTAGCCACCGACGAATGCCTGGCGTTCGGAAGCTTGCTCGGCACCAAGTTGGGCATCAACGAGTTTGTCGCCTACATGGATCTCGCCGCCGCCAAGAACGCCGGACTGTCCGAACGATCCTCCGTGATGGCCGCCTACGCCCTCTGCGGTTTCGCCAATTTTTCCTCGATCGGAATCCAGATCGGAGGCATCGGGGCCCTCGTCCCGGAGCGACGTGAGGATCTCTCACGCTTAGCCTTGAGGGCCATGCTCGCGGGGGCAGCCGCATCCTGGATGACCGCGACCATCGCCGGAGGATTCATCCATGAATAAACGCCCCTCCATACCTGCCGATCTCGTGCCCGAGGCCCTGCGGTTCGCGCTGGCGGATCCCCCCGTCGTCGGCATGATCTTGGGGTCGGGACTCGGACACATCGCGAATGCCATCGAGGCTCCGATCAAGGTGCCAGCCAGCGCGATTCCGAATTACCCCGCTTCAACCGTCGCCGGGCACGAGGGGGTCTTTGTCGTCGGAAGATTGGCGGGTCACCGCGCCATCGTGCTCAAGGGGCGGGTCCATAGTTACGAGGGTCACTCGATGGCCGCGGTGGCCACCCCCGTACGAATCTTTGCCGCCTTGGGAGTTCGCTTCGTCGTCCTCACCAACGCCGCCGGAGGAATCAACCGGGATTTCCAGCCGGGGGACCTGATGGCAATCACGGACCACCTGAACCTCACGCGCCAATCTCCCCTCACCGGCCGCAATGCGGATGAATACGGCCCTCGTTTCCCTGACCAGAGCCAGGTGTATCCGCCGTCCCTGCGACAGGCCCTGCGCGACCACGCGGAGAAGCAGGGGGTCAAGATGCACACGGGGGTCTACGCTTGTCTCCCTGGTCCCGAATACGAGACGCCGGCGGAAATTCGCATGCTCCGCATTCTCGGGGCCGATGCAGTGGGAATGTCGACGGTGCCGGAGGCGACCACCGCCGCGCATGCGGGAATCCCCGTCCTGGGGGTGTCGATGATTTCCAATCTCGCGGCGGGAATTTCAAAGGCCGCGCTTTCCCACACGGAGGTCCTCGAATGTGCGGAGAAGGCCGGGGCAACCCTCGGGCAGCTCCTCGCCGGGGCCTTGCCGGCACTCTGCCACAGCCTACCGAAGAGTCGCTGAGGGTCAGCGACCATCGGCCTCGCATCGCGATTCCGGCAAGGCCACCGGGATGACTCAATGCCCACCCCGAGGCAGGACGCGGGAGACACTCCGCGCCTTCAATCAGCGGCTATTCAACGCGCCGTCTGGATTTCCGCGATGGCCGCCGACGCCGCCTGCCGGACGAGTTCACTTCCGTCCTGGGAAAGCTCGGCCAGTAATTCGGTTCCTTGTTTGGTACCCAGCCCTTTGATGGCGTTGCAAACCGCCACTCTAATCGGATCGCTCTCATGTTGGGCCAGTTGAGCGAGCCCTGTCATCCACTGGTGGCGGAAGTACGGGTGATTACCGGCCTCCCGCAGGCCGGCGGCAATGCGGGCAGGCTCCCTGGAACGCAGGTCACCGAGGACCCGCGCGCCGTTTCGGGACCACCACTGCTCCTCCTTGTTGAGCCAATCCGTCCATATGCTCCGGGTCGCGAGGATCTGCACCCCGAATATCCGAGAGAGGGACCACGCCGCGTTATTCCGAGTCTGCTGGTCGTCGGAATCAAGCAACTCGCAGAGGAATGGCGCACTACCTTCGTCACGGATCCAGCCTGCGGCCAGCGCTGCGGTTCTGCGGAGAGGTTCCGAAGGGCTCCGCAAGTGCTCTTGGACTTCGCTCCGTAGCGCATCGTTGCCGGATCCCGGCGCGAGATCCCGGAGCCGGCACGCCACCGCGTTCAATGTCGACGGGTCGGCCAGTTGGCCGCGTCGGATCAAAGCCGCGAGCAGGCTGTCGTCGAGCGCGGGATCCACTCCCAAGACCTCGTGGAGGGCTCGCGTTCGCGGCATGGCAGCCAGTCCGGGTGATGCGATCGACTCGCAGAGGAGACCCCGCATCCGCACTCCCTCATGGCGTCGTACCAAAGCGACCAGTGCCCTGATCGAAGCGTCGGCGACGCCGGGCCTCACGTCGTCGAGGGACCTCACGATCGCCTTGATGGCCAACACTCTTCCCCGCGCTCCGAGGCGCTCGATCAGCCGGACACAAAAGCGCTGGCTCCTTCGGCCCGAAAAGGCGAAGTCGATGGTCCGGGGATGCCCTTCCTCTAGCAACCTCAGCACACTTTGCTCGGTAATCCACGGTAACCAACGGGCGGTCAGGGCGAGGCCCATTCGCGCTCCCCCCAGATCGCCGATGCCGGGGGATTGGCACACGGCCGACGACGCGATCGCAAGCAGCAACGTCCCCACGAGCCGGCGCGGAACGAATCCGAGCGGCCCTGCCGAGCTGGAAGCCCCTTGTGCCAGCGATCGGAGTCTCAACTCACCACTGCTCCTTGGATGGAATGGTCTGGTCAGTTATCCATGGGTTTCGAAGGTGTCACGGCTGCGTTCGGTCCTGCGTTCTCAGCGCTTGGGTGATGGGACCCCCTGGGGCCCGCTGCCGGTGGGAGGCCGGTCTCCGCTGCCATGGGATTCGAGGACATGCTGCATGCTGGCTTGTACCGCAGCCTTGCTCCAAGTGAGGAGACTCCAAAGCGAGGGAGGCCCGGCCCCGCCTTGCCCCGACCAAAGCCCGGCCAGCCCGCTGCCCAAAGGAAGTAGCAAGCGGCGCAGTTGTTCGTCGAAATGGATCCAGGAGTTACCTGTCATGCGGACTCTCTCCGCGTACACGGCCCCGAATACCTGAGCCTGATCCGTGACGTGAACCAGGCCTTGGGGCGCGTAAAGCACACCATTGAGCTGAGACTGCTGGCCAATCAGCAACGGGAGCGCAGGATTCCCAGTCGGGCCGGGAAATCCCGTGATGTTATCCGTGGAAATAAAGAGCATGTTCTCGTGCGGATGGTCGCTATCCGTCTCGATCGACGAGGTTCCGCGCATTTGGAAGGAGCCTCGGAAGTACCAGATCACCGGACCCGCCGAGGCGTCTATGTCGATTTCGGCGTCGCTGTCCGTGAGGAATGTATCGACCATGATGGTCGCGGGACCGGTTATCGTCAAATCGCTGTCGTCGAGGACTTTCAAATCGCTGAATCGATAGGTTCCCGAGGGAAGGTCCACGACGTCTGACCCGCTTAGATGCAAGGGAGATGCGGTCATCGCCAAGAGCTCGGGCGGCTCCGTGACGTCGGGCATCGCGAGAGTCCTGGAATCCGGAGTGGTCGCTCCCGCCACGAAGTTCGTGGGAAGCAGATTAATGGGACTCACCGCGGAAGTCTGGGCATTGCCGAAGATCGAGGCATTGATGCCCAGGTCAATTCCCGAATTGCCGTAGACATGGCCTCCCGCGCGTGCGTAGGGCACCCCACTCCTCGTATTTGTGGCCTGGGAACCGTAGTCCCCCAGGCTCGAGTCCCAACTGTCGACGGAGGCAGACTCCAGCACCTCCATGGCGGTCAGAGCCCCTGCCGCTTTCCTGAAGTAACCACCGTTCGGGTCGACCCCGATGGTGGCTTCGATGGCGTGGGTCGCGTTACCGAGTTTCGCTTTCACGAGCAAGGTGTAGAGGTCGGCGGAATGTTCGTGTGCCTGCACGTAGTACTGCCCGCCCGAGAATTGGATGGGCTGGGTTTCGGAACCGAGATTTCCGTCGCCTCCGCCCGTCAATTGCGACATGGCGTCGCTGAGCCCGGCTTCCGCGATATAGAACACCTGGAGCTGGCGCTCCGAGCGCAGGTGTTCTTGGTGCTCCGAGGCCGTGATGGTGAGAAAGGCCCCCGCCAGCGCCGACAGGAGAATCACCAGGTTCAGACAGAGAACGAGCATCGTTCCCTGGTCGGGCCGCAGTGGTTTTGGGTACATGGTTGGACCTCGCATCAGTTGCGCACCGCAACTGCGGATTCGAATGTGCGGATGACACGGTGTCCGTCGGACACCGCGCGCTCCAGGGTGAGAACGACGGAAATCACGGAGCCGACACGGTGAAAGGCCAAACCCGGCTCGTCGACGAGTCCGTTGCCATTGTTGTCGAGCAGATCCGGCCACTCCCCCTCCAAATAGGACGAGATGCCGCCCGCGAGTTCGACGGGATCGTCCTCGACACCTCCGGTGGTCGTGATCAACACAAGCCGGAGTTCATCGACGAGTCCGTCCCCGTCGTTGTCCGATCCGTCTTCGAGTTCTCCGTCCTCGAGGATCAACTCGAGGCGAATCACCGGCCCGTACTCCACCTCGCCGTCGAGGTAGCCCACGACCCGGTTGTAGGCCAAGGTACTCGAACCGACGGTCGCGAGGCTCGCGGGACTCAGGGTAGAAAGCGCGACGGACTGCAGCTCAGCGGTCACTCGATCAAGAAGTCTTCGACCTTCGGCATCGAGACTGGACAGCGCGATGCCGACCCGGAAGGCCCGGGTGGAGGCGGAGATGAGGCCCGACAAACTCGCCCCAATTCCGACGAACAGGGCAAATGCGACCAACGCCTCGACCAAGCTCATTCCGGATTCCCGAGGGCGAGGATTCACGACTGCCTCCTCGTGAGCAAGGTTCGGTAGACGACGGTGCGCAGCCCCGCCGATCCACTCCATTGAATCCGAACCATCACCGGCAGGACCCGATAGTCGTGCTGATGCGGACGATCGTCGATCACACCGTCCCCGTTCAGGTCGCGGGGCATACCGAGGGCGGCATCCACCACGTCCTCGCGTAGTTCGGCAGGGTCGGTGCCCGAGGGAAATCTCAGGACTCCTGTCGCCACCGAATTCGCGGGATCGGCGGAACCGAGGCCGTACACCAAGAACTCTGGACCGGGCGGAATGAGGCCGGACGGATCATCGGCCGTGGTGTCGTTGAACGACCGGAAAACCTCCCCGAAGGAGGTCATCGCCTGGAGCCGCTCCACGAACTGGCGCGCGGAACTCACGGCGATCGCGGTTTCCCGGTTCACGGCCACCGCCGTGATCGATGCCGTCAGGGCGCCCCCCAAACCGACGGTGGCGACCGCGAACAACGCCATCGCCACCGTGGCTTCCAGGACGGACCATCCCCGTTCACGCTCACGGACCCGAGGAGTCACCTCGGCAGGAGCACGACGCGATGCCGGAGCCCGGAGGCGGAGCCTTCGGGCGTCAGGACATCTCGGGTTCGAAAGGGGGAGGATCATGCGGATGGCGTCGGCAGAGCCTTTGCCGTCGTCGCTATCGGTCTCCCCCCATCTCCAGCTCAAGGCGCAACTTTTCCCGGCTGAGCCGATACCATTCCAAGCCGGCATTTACCTCGGCATTCCCGAGCTAGGTAAGCTGCTCCTCATGGATTCTTCCGACTTAGTCCAAAGCGCCCTGAACGCCCGTACTCAGGCCTACGCGCCCTATTCCCGATTCCAGGTGGGTGCCGCACTCCTCACCAAAAGCGGCGCCATCGTGCCGGGCGCCAACCTGGAAAACGCGTCCTATGGACTGACCATCTGCGCGGAGCGGGCGGCGGTGGGGAATGCGATCGTGGCCGGGCATCGCGACTTTCTGGCGATCGCGGTCGCCAGCGAAACCGGAGTCACACCCTGCGGCGCCTGCCGGCAAGTCCTCCACGAATTTGCCCCGAATCTGACGGTGTACTGTGCCGACACCCGCGGATCGGTGATCAAGACGAGCTTGGAGCGGCTCCTACCGGATTCGTTCGGGGCGCGTGACCTCGAAGGGTAAACACTCTCCGTCCGCGCAGGCGCCCGCACGTCAGGGCTTGGGCCATCGCCAAGCGGAGCGCGGCGCCGTGCCTTCATGAGCGTCGAGATAGTCGAACGCGCGCAGCCCGACCTCGATCGTCTGATCCTCGGCGAGTCTCTTTTCCTCGGATCCGAGGAATTGGTCCTTCGGGCGGTTGGCCAACACCGCGCACACCGCACCGGCGCGAACGCCCGCGAGCATCGCCAGGGTGAATAGAGTACTCGCCTCCATTTCGAGATTCAGGACACCCTGGAGCTGGAGTCGGTCGAGCAACCCCGGGTCGCGGGGGTGAAGCCGGTCGCTCGAGCGCCCCTGCCAGCCGTAGAATCCCGCCGCGGTGGCGGTAAGCCCGACCCGATGGGCGATCCGCAGTTCTTCGGCGGCCGAGGCCAAAGCCATCACCACTTCGTGGTGGGCGATCGCGGGAAAGCCCGGCTCGACGAAACCGAGTGAGGTGGATTCGAGCCGGACGGCCCCGGTGCTCACGATCAGCGATCCCAATTCAGCGTCCGGCTGCAACCCTCCGGACGTGCCTATGCGAACCAAGACCGGATTGTCGACACAACGCAAGAGTTCGACCACCGCGATTTCGGTGTTGTCGCAGCCCATCCCAGTCGCCATGACGCTGACACGTTTGTCGTGGTAAATACCAGTGTGAGTCACGTACTCGCGGTGACGCGCGGTGATCTCCACGCTTGAGAATTGGGCCGCGACCCGATCCGCCCGCGCCGGATCTCCGCAGAGGAGAATCCGCGGCGCCACTTCGCCCGGAGCCAACCCGATATGGTACTGCCGCCCGCCGTGGGCCTCGGGGCGATTCGCCGAAGATGCCGTCATGCCTGCGACTCCTTGACGATCTTCACCCCCGCACTGGCCCCAATGCGCGTCGCTCCCGCCTTGACCATTTCTTCGAGGGTGCGGAGGTCCTTGACCCCTCCGGAGGCTTTGACGCCGAGACTCGGGCCCACTTCAGCGCGCATGAGCACGATATCCTGGACCGTGGCCCCGCCGGTGCTGAACCCAGTGGAGGTCTTGACGTAGTCGGCGCCCGCTTTGACTGCCAAGCGGCAGGCCCGTTTCTTTTCCTCGTCGGTGAGTAGGCAGGTTTCAAGAATGACCTTCACGAGGCTTCCCGCTCGCCTTGCGTCGACCACGGCGGCGATGTCTTCGAGCACTCGGTCGTCCTGCCCCGACTTGAGAAGCCCCACCGCCAAGACCATGTCCAATTCGGTCGCGCCTTCTTCCTGGGCGATGCGAGCTTCGGTGTGTTTGGTCGCCGGCCGGTTGGCGCCGAGTGGGAACCCGATCACGGTGCAAGTCTTGACCGGAGTTCCGCCCAGGCGTTGCGCGCAGCGGGCGACCCAAGCGGGATTCACGCACACGGACGCGAAACCGTGTTCGGCGGCCTCGGCCACGAGCCGGTCGATTTCGGGGGCCGTCGCGTCCGCTTTGAGCAAGGTGTGATCGATCAGACCGGCGGTTCCCTTGGGCGTCTTGCCTAGGCCGGGAGCCCCACTCAGCCGGGCCACTCCGGCGCCGAGGAAATCGTCCAGCTTGAAGGCGCACCGCCTCGCACAGGTGCCCGTGCAATCGGAGCAAACCTGATCGCGTTCGAGGCGAACCGGTTTTTTCAGCCGAGCCTCGAGTTCATCGGTGATGGACTTGACGAGTCGATCGATCTCCGCCGCTTCCATGCTCAGCTCCTCGCGATCTCGATCCGATCGATGACGCCGATGATCACGGCCTGGACCGCAATTCGCTCGTTCGAGAGGACCATCCGGGCCGACCCACCCTCTTTGAACACGAGGACCAAGTCCCCGACTCCCGCGTCAACGCGATCGATGGCGATCAGCGGAACGCCCTGTTCGTTCTGGTCGAGATCGACCGCCCGAATCGCGAGCAACCGGTGGCCGTCCAGTTCCGGATCTTTGATCGTGGCATGAACGGGCGCCACCACTCTGGCCACGATCATGCGCGCTCTCCTCGAGACAACGGCCAGCGGTCGAGAATCCCGACCACGCTGGCATCGATACCGATCGTGGCGTACTCGGGATGGCGCGTCCGCCAGGGAATGGTGGCCTCGTAGGAAGTGATCAGGAGCACCAGATCCCCCACGCCCGCTCCCACGATGTCGAGCGCCGCCAACGGATCACCGGTGGTTCTTCCCTGATCGTCCACGATCTGGACCATCAAGAGCTTGCCACCCTCGAGCGGCGGGTGCTTGACCGTCGCCCAAACGCTGCCTACGACCCGCGCGAAATTCATGCCGGCACCTCGTCGATCTTGGCGACGCGCCGGGCGTGGCGACCACCGCCGAAGACGGTGGTGAGGAAGACCATGACCAACGCCCGGGCTGCCAAGCTGCCCAGCATTTTGCCTCCGAGACAGAGCACATTGGCGTCGTTGTGCTCCCTCGCATTCACGACCTCGAGGATTCCCGCCCCGAGCGCCGCACGCACGCCCAAATGGCGATTGGCAGCCATGCACGAGCCGATGCCCATGCCGTCGATCACGATGCCCCGGTGGACCTCCCCCCTTGCCACGAGGCCTGCCACCTTGTGCGCAAAGTCGGGATAGTCGACGGCCGAGTCCGAGAACGTGCCGACGTCGAGGACCCGGTATCCCGCCTCCTCCTCCAGAAACTTCTTGAGCTCGGCCTTGAGCGGGAAGCCACCGTGGTCGGCTCCCATGGCGATTGTCACCACGCGCGGCGAGTCAGGGGTCGCCGCGGGCGCAGGATCCGTCCGGATTGGCGCACTCCGCTTCGGCGCCACATGGAAATCTGGCTTTGCGGACGCCGCTTCCGTCGAGAATTCCGTGAACTGGATGCGGTAGCGATCCGCCGTCTCGCGAGCGAGGGGCGTGATGATCGTGCGCCCGACGAGTGAAATCGACACTTCGCCGCGAGCCCGCGCCGCCAGAACTTCCTTTTCGGTGATGAGGGGCGGCCCGGTGGCGGCGCGCGCCGTTGCCGGCCTTTCACCCACCGAGGCTTGGGTCAAGCGAGCCAGAAGCGTCTCGCGGACCAGCGACTCGAGTTCAAGTCGATTCACGAGAGTCGCCCGTCATCGTGCCAGATCTTTCACCTCGACCTGATCGAGGGCTGCCCAATCACGTTTTTGGACCTCGAGGTCATCGACGATGGCCATGATCACCGCGTCCACGGGGCGATTTTTCGTGACTTCGGTCTGGCGACCACTCGACCCCTGGGCGACCAGGACCAACTCACCGACCCCCGCACCCACCGCATCGACCGCCACAACCCACTGATCGGTGAGGGTCCCGTCCGGTTTGGCCGCGCGAACCACCATGAATCGCAGGTTGTCCACCAGGGGGTCGTGGCGCGTCGCCCACACTGTCCCCACCACGCGTCCGAGCAGCATGCGTCGTTTCTCCCGGTGTCTCGGCAGGACGACCAGGACCCGAAGTCCTTGAGCCTGCGAAGCCTTCAGGCTACAGAACAGGCACCATGGTTCAAGGGTCGCCGCTCTCGCGCCGAAAAAGTCTCCTCCCCACGCTGGCGCACGCCCTCGGGGTTGCTCAGTTGCTCGGATGGCTGGGCTGGATATTGGTGGTCCGGGCCGGGCAGGCCTCGTTGGGCCTGCGACTCATCCAGGAGCAAGCGACTCTCCGCTGGCTCTCGGAGCTCGGCGTCCGGGGGGCCAGATTTGTGCCCGCATGCCTCGCCGTTTCCGGAACCCTGGTCGGGTTGGTCCTTCTGGTCGCGCCAGCGCGAAAATCGACCCTGCGAGCCTTGGGCGCCCTCCTCACGGTCGTCGCCGCCGGTGGATTCTTGACCGAGCGGGGAATTCTGCGGGAGCTTCCGTACGAAGACAGCGCCGTCGCCTTGGGCCTGGCCCTGGCCGCGCTATTCGTCGCGACGCACTGGAGTCAACGAATCTTGCTCGCCGCCGGCAGCCTCGCGGTCGCCTGGCAAGCGGCGGCCCAAGGACCGACGCTTTCCGGCTGGGTCACCCTCCTCGATCCCTGGGTGGAGGCCGGGCTCCTGAGCGCCGCGGCCGTACCGAGACTAGGAAGCTGGCGAACCGGAGGGTGGGCCTTGATCGTGGCGGGCATCGTTGCCGCGATCTGCCTTGGCTATCCCGCCGCCACTCGCCACATCCTCGTCCACCTCTCCGGTCTCGGGCAGGCGGGGCTTCCCTGGCCGCTCGCGGCTTTTCTGTTGGGAGGTGCGATAGGCGGGATCATCGCGAGTGCCCGCGATCGGGGTTGGACCTCGACCCTGCAAGCCGCCGTGATCATTACCACCGCCCGCAACCCCGATTACCCCGCGCACTCGCTCCTGATTTGGGCCGCCACCCTGTTCGCGGCCTCGGGGATGCCGAGGAAGCGATCACGCGTCCGAAGTCGGCTCTGACTCTTCGCTCCCGGAAAAATCTTGATCGATTCGTTCGAGGGCCACGCTCACGTCTTCGACTTGCTCGAGGACGCGCCTGGTCACGAAGAGTGGGCAGCCAGTTTTTTGCGCGATGACCAGCGAGTCCGAAGCTCGAACATCCAGCCGAACCTTGGGCCGACTATCCGGGACTCGCTGCTGGAGAATGAGCGTCGCACAGAAGACGTCACGAACGAGCGACGAGATCACGACGCCCTCGACCTCGATGTCGAATCCGGTCAGGAGATAACCGATGAGATCGTGGGTGAGAGGCCGCTCGCTCTTCTCCTGCCGCAACTCGCGCAGGAGCGCCGCGGACTCGTAGAGGCCGACGAGAATCATGAATCGTTTGGTCTCGGCCGTGAGTACGACCGCCGCCATGTCGCGTAGGGGTAAGACCCGCTCGATGCGCGCCGCGATCAGTTCCAATCCGGGATCCATGGCCATGGGCGGCAATCCTGACCGCTCGGCCGCTCGGGGTCAATACGGGCCGTCGATGATGCGCACCGGAGTCCCCACCTGCACGTACTCGTAAAGCTCGTTGATGTCGCGGTTGCTGAGCGCGACATTGCCCTCCGTGAATCGCCGACCTCGGAAGAACAGGAAATTTCCTTGAATTCCCAACGGCAGCGCCAGCTTGGCGGCCCGCCTGGGGACCCGTCCATCCCGAAGATCGGCCTCCACGGAATCGGCCTCCGCATCCGAAAGCAACTCCGCGTCGCGCAACCTCTCCAACGATTCCGAATTGGGAAAATCGAGGACCAAGAATCGCGATCCCAAACTCCACACACTCGTCCGATACTGCTTCGCGATCACCGTGAACTCCCCGATGGGAGTGCCAAATTCGTGTTGCGACATCCGTCCCGGCAGACCCGCGCTGTATCCGATGTCGTAACGAGTGACCAGTTTGTCCCCTTCGAAAAGCGAGAGAGACATCCTCGAGAGGTGGATCTCGATGCGGGGATCTTTGAGCGGCAAGGCCAGTCCGAGCACCTGCGCTTTTTCGCGCAAATGGTCGGCGCCCCACTCGCGGAGGAATATCCCGAAATATCCCACATAGCCTAGGCCACCAACCCAGGCCGCTACCCAAAAAAATCTGCGAAGCCGCGCAAACATCCGGCAGAGATCCCCCCGCTCGTTATCGCCGAGCGTCGGTTGATCTCTTGAGCGAATCTCAACCGGAGGCGCGGGGATCCATGGCTCGTAAGTACCGGAGCGCTCGTCCGACCGCTTCGACGGTTCGATCGAGCTCGGCTTCCGTCGTGAATTCGGAGCAAGAAAATCGCACGGCGCCGTGGAGGTACTCGAAGGGGGTGCCCATGGCCTCGAGGACGTGGCTCCCCCCGTATTGGGCCGCCGAACACGCGGAGCCCGCGGATACGCAGATTCCCTCCCGAGCCAGGGTCAAGACCACGGCGGAACCTTCGATGCCCTCGAACGACACGTTCACGACGCCCGGCACTCGCGACTCTCGGTCCCCATTTGAGCGAGTGCGCGGCAGGGCGAGGAGCTTCCGTTCGAGGTAATCGGAGAGCGAGCCGAGCCGCGCTGACCTGGCGGCTATTCCCTGTGCCATGTGGGCGCCGGCCACCGCTAGTCCCGCAATCCCCGGCACGTTCTCCGTGCCCGCACGGCGACCCCCCTCGTGACCGGCTCCGACCAAGAGCGGCTTCCAGGGCGAGCCTCGTCGCACGTAGAGCACGCCTGTCCCTTTCGGAGCATGAAATTTATGGCCCGAGAGCGACAAAAAATCGACGCCGAGGGCATCGACCGAGAGCGGGATCTTGCCCACTGCTTGGACGGCGTCGACGTGCACGAGGGCCCCCGCCGACTTCGCCGCCGCCGCCGCCGATTCCACGTCGAAGCGGACTCCGGTCTCGTTGTTGACCAACATGAGACTCGCGATCGCGGTGGGCCGTGCGACCGCCTTTTTCCAAGCATCCAGATCGAGGCGACCGCCGGAGTCCACGCCCACCCTCGTGACCGCAACCCCCATGGCCGCCAGGTAGTGGCCGAGTTCGATCGTCGCTTCGTGCTCCACCGTGGTGGTCACAAAGTGCCAGCGATCCCGCGGGGCCGCCTGAATCGCGCCCCGGAGGGCTGCGTTCATCGACTCCGTCGCCCCGGAGGTGAAAATGACCTCGGTCTCCCGACAGCTCAGAAGCGAAGCGATGATGGTCCGCGCGTGGTCGACGACTCGTCGGGCCCGCTGGCCTTCCTCGTGGAGGCTCGAGGGATTTCCGTACGTCCCTTCGAGTGCCGCCCGTACCGCATCGACCACGGCGGGAAGTGGAGGTGTCGTCGCACAATGATCCAAGTAGATCGTCGTCATGCAGACCCCCTTACGAACCAACGACGCCACAGTCGTCGCCAGAATCTCCCCGCGGTCTTGCGGGCGAACTCATCCAGCTCGACCTGAATCTCCGGCCAGCAGGATCGGCATCCTCCGCCCGCCCGACACCCTCGGGTCACGTCGCGAACGGTCCGGCACTGCTCACGTTCGATGGTGCCGCGCACGGCGTCGAAACTGACGCCGAAGCAGTGGCAACACATCTCTCGGGACTTCTTGGTACCTGGCACGGAGTTACCTCCCGCTCCGGCCGAGAGTCTGCCCCGGAGGGAGCGGCTTTTTGCCGAGTCGGTGGCCGATGTTACGTCGACCCGGAGTCTCGCACCCCTGGCTCAGCCGAGAGTCTCGTCGGCCGTCAAGCGGGGGGCCACCAGTAAGTGATCGAAGTAGGGAACACTTCGGCTCAAGGGCCTCCGGGCGACGTAGGCGCGCAGGGCCGCCTCTCCCCGAGGATCGTCGTGGAGCAAGATCGCCAACCGGTTGAGATGGGCCACTTCCAGTTCCGGAAAGCCCGCGAGCAGACCATCGAGCCGCTGCAGTGCTTGATCGCCCCGCCCCAGCCCGAAAAACGCATTCGCGCAGGCGAGGTGCCATATGGGGTCCTTCGGAGCCCGGGCACTCAGCCGCTCCGATTCACGCAAGGCCTCGGTGTGCTTTCCCCGCTTGCGAAGCAGAAGCAAAAGGCCCTCTTCCGCGGTCATGAGGCCCGGTGACGCCGCGAGGGCGGCTCGAAAGTCGGCTTCAGCCTCCTCCAATCGATTCCCTTGCACCAGGGCCTGACCGCGTGCCACCAGGGCCGCGGACGGCCGGTCCCGCTTGTCGAACTCGGGAAACTCACGCACCAGCGCGGTAAGCGAGACTCGGCCCCGAAAACCGCTCCAGATCTGCCCCCATGCGACTTCACCCCGCGCCGATCGATCGGAGGCCACGCTGCGGGGCCGACGCACTCCCGCGACCGGGAGCGGAAGGTGACCCACGGGAAATTTTTCCACGGTGCGAAGCCAAGTGTCTTGATGGTGCAGGGCGGTGAGGGTTGGATCGAAGCCGCGCAGCGTGCGCAATGTCGTGGTTCGATAAAGCACCGAGGCGGGCGCCAAACTATGACCGGCCATCAACGATCGCACCGGATGCAGGAGCTCCGCCGTCGGTCGACTTCTCCATCCGGGTTGGTTCCGCGAGTCCCACTCCACGGTTTCGGAGCGCACCGCTCCGAGCTCCGGGTGATTTTCGAGAAAGAGACCCAGCGCGGCCAGGTGATTGGGCGCGATGCGGTCGTGCTCGCTGAGGATCGCCACATAGTCCCCTTCGATTCCTCCCAGGGCGTCGTTGATGGCTGCGGCGGTGTCTTCCTCGGGGTTCTGGAGAAGCACGAGCTTCGAAGCACTCTGTTCCGCGAAACCGAAGAGGTCGGGCGGCAGGCTAGGGCCGTCGCTGCGGGACAGGTCCAACACAAAGACCTCGCGCGGCGGCCAGTGCTGTTTCAAGAGGACGTCACAGAGCAACTCCTCGATGCCCGACGCAGGTCCCCGAGCGACCACGATGACACTGAGTGGGAGCACGCCCGGCGCCTCCGAGGCTTCGGCGGTTTGCAAGGGGGCTCGCCGCTGGCCGTGCAAGACTAGTCGATCCGCCGACGCCCAGGCCGGGACGAGGGTGGTTTGTCCGGTGGCCGCCGCAAAGAGCTTTTCGATACGGGCCTCGGGTCCTTGTCCGCGCTCCAAGTGACACCACACCGAGCCCTCGTCGGCAACCGATAGCAACGCCTGCTCAAGAATCTCTAGAGGTTCGTGCTTAGGCAACTCCGCGATCAAGGCGATTCGAAAACTCTCGGAGAAAACCGGTCGCCCGTTTCCATCGACCCGCGCCGCGCTGATCCTCGCCGGAGCTAGGTCCCCGAACTGGCGACGAGCCTCCCGAACCGCCCGTGCACTCGCCACCATGGTGAGCGAAGATGCACTCGCGAGGAGGCCAGCCATGATCGCGGGACTCGGAGCCCCGATCACCAATGCCGGCCCACTCTCGTCGCCGAACGCGAGTTCCGCGGCCAGCGCCGCTTCCGCCGGAGAAGCGGGCTTGAAGATTTCGTGGGAGTGGGAATCGGTCATGGAAGGAAGTGCATCGCCGAGTTGCTTGACGAAGCTGCGGTGCGGCCCCGACGCAGCTCCGCGCCATGAAGGGCCGCCCTACGGAGCAAGTTAGCCGCCCGTCGGATAGCTCCGACACTCGGCGCAGGATTCGCTCACAGGAAGACGAATGCCAAGGCCGCCACCGACCAGCACCAGATCGCGAACGGCAAGAACCCGCCGCGGCGAACGAAGCTCAGCAAGAGTCGCAGGGCGAGCACGCCGGAGAGGTACGAGACCCCCACCCCGAGGAGGACGATGGGCAAGGGCGCTCCCGCCTCGCTTCCATGGTGAAGCACCTCGAGGAGCGCCGCCCCCGCGATCGGAGGGAGGGCCATGAGGAATGCGAATTTCCCGGCATTTTCCCGCGAGAGCCCGGCCCACAGCCCCGCGGTAATCGTGCTCCCCGAGCGCGAGATTCCGGGAAGAATCGCGAAGGCCTGCGCCACCCCCATGATCACCGCGTGCCGTAAGGTGAGTTCGCCCTCTCCCTTCTTCAGCCACCGATGGGAAAAGAGCACCAAACCGGTGATGACGAGAAACCCGGCGACGAGTTGGGGCCGGTCGAAGAGAGACTCCACTTGAACCCGGAAGGTGAGCCCGATCAAACCGGCGGGTAGGGCGCTGACGATGATCGCGGCCAAGAGCCGACGCTGCTGCCCTTCTTCGGGTGAGATCGACTTATTCCCGATCCGCAGCGCGGCCCGCATGAGCTGGCCAATCTCCCGCCAAAAAACCGTGGCGATCGACCCGAGTGAGCCCAGGTGGAGCAACACCTCGAACAGAGCGCCGCCTCCCGGCTCCCGGCCCAGCATGGCTTGAGCGATCGCCAAGTGTCCACTTGAGGAAACCGGCAGGAACTCGGTGAATCCCTGCACCAGCCCGAGGAGGATCGACTCCCACACGCTCATGGACGGCGCCTCGGCAAATTCGGGCACAAGACACCGGCCGTGTTCTCCGATCCCCACGCGCCGTGGCCAAGAATGAGCCGGTGCGCCGAGCCCACTCGGACCGAGGCCAATCGGGGGCCAGCCATCGCCCCGAAGGCAGGTGAAGTGGGGGCACACATGCGGGATCTGAAGCTGGGCAAGACCACGGGAGGCAGGGTGATAGCATGACCCGTTTTCGGGTCCGTGACGCCAGCGAGATTGCTCATGCCAAGACCGACTCCCGCTCCCTTCAACAACATTCTTGAGTGCATCGGGGGCACTCCCCTCGTCCGGCTTTCGCGCATCGCCTCCGATGTCCGCACGCAGGTGTACGCCAAGTGCGAATTTATGAACCCCGGGGCGAGTGTGAAGGACCGAATCGGGATCGCCATCATCGAAGACGCGGAACGCTCGGGACGGCTGCGTCCCGGCGGCCTGATCGTCGAGGGAACCTCGGGAAACACCGGAGTGGGACTCGCCATCGCGGCCGCCCTGCGGGGATACCGCTGCCTCTTCACGATCCCCGACAAGATGTCGGTCGAAAAGATCAAGCTACTCAAGGCATTCGGGGCCGAAGTGATCGTCACCCCGACCGTAGGTCACAATCATCCCGAGTACTACGTCAACGTCGCCAAGCGCATCGCGGCCGAGCACGAAAACGCCATCCTCGCCAACCAGTTCTACAACCCGGCCAACCCCGAAGCCCATTACCGCTCGACCGGCCCCGAACTGTGGGAACAAACGCAAGGTCGCATCACCGCTTTGGTGGGTGGCATGGGGACCGGCGGAACCATGACGGGTTGTGCTCGCTACTTGAAGGAAAAAAAGCCCGGAGTGCGGATCATCGGAGCCGATCCCTCGGGCTCCGTCCTCAAGTCCATGAAGGAGTCCGGTGTCCCGGGCGAAAGTCAGCCCTACAAGATCGAAGGAATCGGCAACGACAAGGTCCCCGCCACCCTCGAGCTCGGGCTCCTCGACGAGATTCGTCGAGTGAGTGACAAAGAGGCCTTCCTCATGACCCGTCGCTTGGCGAGGGAGGAGGGAATGTTTGTCGGCGGTTCATCCGGGCTCGCCGCCCACACCGCGTTGCAGGTGGCCCGCGAGATCGACGACCCAAACGCGTGGGTCGTCGTGATCCTCACGGACACCGGCGAGCGCTACTTGTCCAAGGTTCACAGCGACGAGTGGATGATGGAGAACCGCTTTCTCCAGCAGGACGAGGCGCGGGCCAAGGACCTTTTGGCCAAGAAGCGAAGCGGGGCGGCCTCCCTCATTTCGGTGCCTTCGGACAAGATGGTCAAACAGGCCATCGCCCTCATGAACGAACACGGCGTGACCCAGCTCCCGGTCATTGATGCCGGAGAGTGCCTGGGATCCGTCAAGGAATCGACGGTGATGGCCCGGGCTCTCGAAGACCGCAAGGTGCTGGAGCGGTCGGTCGGCGCGATCATGGATCGGCCCTACCCGGTGGTGCAAGAGGGAGACCCCATGGACTACATCCTGCGCCTCTTCACCCGCGAGAATGATGCGGTGCTGGTTCGCAAGGGTGGCAAGATCGAGGGCATCCTCACGCGCTTCGACGCCTTGCAGCACCTGACCGGGCGATAGCTCCTGGTCGATGCTCTCGCTGGCTGCATACCGGGGCGACCTCGGAAGGGACGGTGAGGAGAGGACTCACCGATCGAGCATCAGATCTCGCCGGAGCGGACGCGGTGGGCGAGACGAATGGTCTTCAGGCGCTCCTTTTCCTTGCGGCGGCGGCGTTCGCTCGGCTTTTCGTAGTAGGCCTTGGCCTTGACCGCGCGGTCGATGCCCTCGGCGTTGCACAGACGCTTGAGGCGCCGGAGCGCCTTCTCGATCGGCTCGTTGTCACGGACTTGAACGCGAATACCCATGGAAACTCCTGGAGGAGGGAAATTGTTGGGCCGGAGTCCGGCGCGATCAGGCCGTCCTCTGGAGCGGCCAATCTGCCACTCCGGACCCGACCTGCCAAGGCCAATCCTCAGCCGGCGCTGCCAGGCGAAGCGGCTTCCGCACCGGAGGACGCGCCCGAGGGGGAGGATTCCGAGGCCAGGCGCGCCTCGTTGCGGAGGACCGCCTGTTTCATGGCCCTCCCCGCCTTGAAGTGCACGATGGCCTTTTTCGGGACCTGGACGCGGTCTCCGGTGCGGGGATTGCGCGCCTTCCGTGCCGCTCGCGTCTTGACCTCGAACACCCCGAACTCCCGGAACTCAAGCCGATTCCCCGCGGCCAATTCCCTGATGATTTCCGACAGGAATTGCTGCAGGATCGTCTTCACGATCACCTTCTTCACACGCTTGCGCTCCGCGATGCGGTAGGCCAGCTCTTTCTTGGTGACCGTTGACATGCGGGAAGTCTCGGACCCCGAGATTCAAACCGGGAGGTTCTCCGGCGTCACCCCCTGTGCACCGGGGGCCGGTTCTCCTCAAGTCCAAGGCGGAGGGGAGGCCGGCGGGGCGGGATCATAAATCGTTACCTCGGCAAGAGCAACGCGCCCCGGAAGTTCGGCGCCCGGCGCTTCGTCAGAGGAACATCGAGCCCTCGACGCGCGCACGCCGAAAGAGCACAATAGGGGAACGCGCGAGGTCGGCCTGGTCGAAACGACCAACCGAGCCCGCCACACCGGTCTCCCCGCGGGCGGCGCGGGGGATCGTCACGGGAGCAGATAATCTGCCTCCCAGCCACGAACGGGAGAGAGCCGGGGTCACGGCCCTGGCTCGGAGCGGTGCTTGCACGATCTACCCACCCTCGCGGTGGCGTGATCTCGTGTGAACGAAGGAGAACGACATGGGGTCGAAGCGGGTGCGGATCATCCAGTTGGGCTTGGCGACGGTCCTCTGCGTTGCAGGGGCCACTTTTGCCCAGCCCGTCACTCCCCCGGTCGTCACCGGCGACACCGTGGACTTCCGATTCCCTGAAGAAGGGCTCGAACTCATCACGGCCATCGACTGGGCCCACCGTTCGACCGGCCGTGCCTTCAACTTCAAAGAGGCCGATCTCAAGGGCAAGAAGATCCTCATCACGGGGATGGTTTCGGTGCCGAGTTCGCAGGTCTACGAGTTTTGGCAGTCGATCTTCGTGATGCAGGGCTTCGCGATGATCCAGATGGGGCCGACCGGCAGCGACTTCGTCGTGGTCGATCCCTTCCAGACCTCCCAGATCATCAAGCAGAACGCTCGATTCGTGTCGGTGGATGAATTGGCGAAACACCAGACGAAGGCGGGCATGGTCATCATGACTACCATTCCGGTTCGCCACGTCCGCGCCGAGAGCCTGAGAGCGGCTCTCACCCAGGTGCTCCCCAATCGCCAAAACGAAATCGTCCAGGAGGTTCCGTCGGCGAACTCGCTCCTGGTGCTCGGCTTCGCCCCGAGCGTGTACGCGGTGTATCAGATCTGCCAGGCGATGGACATTCCCGCCGCGTCCGCGACGCTGAAGTTCGAAATCGTCTCCCTCGAAAACGCGGTGGCCGAAGAGCTGCAGCCCATCATCGCCGACCTGATTTCTTCACAGGGCGCTCAGGGGGCCAACCGCGTGCCGCGCGCTCCCCAGGAAGGACTACTTCCCAATCAGGAGAAGCCCGAGCCCAAGCTGATCGCCGATGGACGAACGAACTCGCTGGTCATCTACGCCGTCGATTCGGACATGAACGAGATCAAGCGCCTGATCGCGGCCCTGGATACCAAGCTCCAGGAAACCACCAGCAACATGCGCATCTATCGGCTCAAGAACACCAACGCCGACGACATGGAGCAGACGCTGCGGGACATCCTCGGTCAAACCGGGCGCCGCTCGACCGGAACCGGTATTCGGCCCTCGGCGCCGGGAGCGGGCGGACCGACCACCTCCAATGAACTCGGCCAGGAGGTGACGGTGGTCGCCGATCCGAACACCAACTCCTTGATCATCACCTGCACCCGCACCCGCTACGAGGAGATCGAGCCGATCATCCGCGAGCTCGATCGCAGACGGCCGCAGGTGCTCGTCCAGGCGGCCATCGCGGAGCTCTCGGACACCGACTTGCAGAACATCGCGGTGGAGCTCACCGGCATCCAGGGCGGCGATCCCCGCTACCGCGTCGGTGCGGCCACCGGATTCGGGCTGAGCACGATTTCGACCGGAGCCACCACGGGCACTGGCGGCGGAACGGGCGGAGGTGGCGGGACCCCCGGGACCTCCACGACGAGCTCGCTGGACAGCCTGCTGCGGGTTCCGTTCCTCGGCGCCAGTGGAATCGGGTTCTCGGGATTGGCCGCCGGCATTTTCGACAACGACCTCAACGTGCCGTTGCTCGTGAACCTGCTCAAGACCAACACCAAGGTGAACCTCCTGTCGAACGCCAGCGTGCTCACGAACGACAACGAGGAGTCGCGCATCAAGGTCGGTAACGAGATCCCCACGTCGCAGAACTCATTCGATCCCTCGGGCCAATCGCGCACCGGCTTCCAGGATTACCAAGAGGCCAACCTCGAGTTGACCATCTCCCCCCACATCTCGAACGACAACTATCTCCGCCTCGAGATCCACCTCCTGGTGGAGGCCTTCCAAGGGGCCGGGAGCGCGGCGGCGGGTCTTCCCCCGCCCAAGACGACCCGCGAGTTCCAAGGCTCGGTCACCGTGCCCAACGGCAAGACGGTGGTCATCGGTGGGCTCGTGCAAGACAACACCGCCGATACCGTCAGCAAGGTCCCGTTCTTCGGGGACATCCCGCTCGTCGGCGAACTGTTCAAGAGCACGAGCACGCAGGTCGAGAAGCGCACGCTTTACCTGTTCGTGACCCCCACCATCCTCTCCGACTTCAAGACCCTCGAAGACGTTTCCTACGATCGCAAGCTCGAGATCATGAAGCTTGAAGGCAACGTGAAGTTCATCGATCCGAACTTCCGCACCATCCGCATCGATGACCAGACGATCGAACTCGAACAGATCGATCGGGCTCGCAATCTCGATGTCCCGCGCTACGTTCCCGTGGTGCCGGTCGGATCCGACGGGCCCACCTCGGCTCTGGACGGAGTTCCGGTGAAACCGGTGCGCGCCGCCCACGATGTGCGCGTCGACTCCGTGGACGAAGGCACCGCCAGCCTGCGCTCCCCCGCCCCCATTCCCGCTGCTTCCGGAAACCAGAACAAGTGACTCCGTCCGCCAAGTCCACCGATGATCCGGTCCTCAGCCGCATCCAGGAGAAATTGCCGCCCGACAAGGTGGCGGAAGCTCTCCGCATGGAGGCCGAGACCGGCCAGACCCTCGACAAAATCATCCTGAAGAAGGGGTACCTGTCCGAGGAAGAAGTCCTGAGGCTCTTTGCCGACGCCCTCGGCTACCGCTTCCGGGCCGACCTCGAGGGGGTCAAGGTGCCGGCGGTGTTCTCGGAGCGCGTACCGATCGAATTCGCTAGGAACTACAGCCTGATCGGAATCGAGGAACAGTCCGGCCTCATGCAGGTCGCGACCTCGAGCCCCTTCGACCTCTATCCCATGGACGACCTCGCGTCGCTCCTCGGACTCGAGGTCGAGCCGGTGTTCGTGCCGCGCATCGCGATCACGAACCTCGTCAACAAAGCCTACCGCAACAAGGCGGACATGGTCGACGAGGCGATCGAGACGATCGAAGAGGAATCACTCGAAGATCTCTCCGCGTTTGTCACCGAGTCCGAAGACCTGCTCGATGTCGCCAACAAAGCGCCCATCATCAAGCTGGTCAACATGGTGCTCTTCCAAGCCCTGAAGATGCGGGCGTCGGACGTCCACCTCCAGCCGTTCGAAGATCGACTACAAATCCGCTACCGGATCGACGGCGTTCTCTACGACATGGAGAGTGTGCCCAAGAAGGTCCAAGACGGGGTGATCTCCCGCGTCAAGGTCATGGGCAAGATGGACATCGCCGAGCGCCGCATCCCCCAGGACGGCCGTTCGACGATCAAGATCGGCGACTCCGAAATCGACGTGCGTATCAGCTCAGTCCCCACCAACTACGGGGAGCGGGTGGTGATGCGACTCCTCGACAAGACGTCGAAGGTCTTCGATCTGCGGGAAATCGGTCTCTCCGATGAGCACCGGAACATCCTCGAGACCTTCAGCAAACTCAGCCACGGCATCGTGTTCGTGACCGGCCCCACCGGCTCGGGAAAAACCACGACGCTCTACGCCGTGTTGAGTGAGATCGACAAGAAGGAAAAAAACGTCATCACGATCGAGGACCCGATCGAGTACCACCTCGGCGGGATCTCCCAGATCCAAGTGTCCGACAAAAAAGGCATGACCTTCGCAGCCGGCCTTCGCTCGCTTCTGCGTCAAGATCCGGACGTGATGATGATCGGTGAGGTGCGCGACCAGGAAACCGCGCGTATCGCCATCCAAGCCGCCTTGACCGGTCACTTGGTCTTCTCGACCCTGCACACGAACGACGCGGCCGGCGCGATCTCGCGTATGCTCGACATCGGGGTGGAGCCCTACCTCGTCGCCTCCTCTTTGATCGCGGTCGTGGCCCAGCGCCTCGTGCGCCTGATCTGCCCCGAGTGCCGCACCGAGTATCCGCCGAGCGCCGACGACATGAAGCTCATGCGGGAGGTCAAGCTCACGATGGCCGATCTTCAGAGCGGTCATTTGTTCAAGGGCCGCGGTTGCGACAACTGCTTCAACACCGGCTACACCGGCCGAACCGCGATCTACGAAGTCTTGCCCATCGGCGAAGACATCCGCTCCATGATCGTCGATCGCGCCAGTTCCACGGTGATCAAGCGCACCGCGATGGAACACGGCCTGATCACGCTGCGCGGCGACGGTCTGCGCAAGGTCAAGAATGGCATGACCACGATCCAAGAAGTCCTGCGCGTTACCCAAATGGACATCGAGTAAGCCGCGAATGCCGATCTACGAGTACAAGGCGATCGACACGCAGGGTGGCACGAAATCCGGAATCGTCGACGCCGATACGCCCCGCGAAGCCCGCAACAAGCTGCGCGCCGACGGTATCCATGTCGTCGAGGTCCAGGCCATCGAAGAACGGAAGAGTGGCGACAAGTCCTCCAAGGGCCGAAGCTTCTTCATCAAGAAAGTCAACTCAGCCGACTTGGCCATCGTCACTCGTCAGTTCGCCACCCTGCTCGGCGCTGGCATCTCGGTCGTCGACGCACTGAAGGCGATGATCGACCAAGTGGAGTCGAAAGATTTCGAGAAGGTCCTGCGCGACGTGCGGGAAAAAGTGACGCAGGGCGATTCTTTGGCCGAGGCCATGGGGCGTCACCCCGGCTTTTTCAACGACCTCTTCGTGAGCATGGTGAAGGCGGGGGAAGCTTCGGGACAACTCGACACGATTCTGCAGCGCCTCGCCGCCTACATCAGCCGCCAAAATCGCCTCCGCAGCCGCATCTCCGCCGCTCTCGCCTATCCGACGGTCATGGTGATCGTGGGCGTGTTGGTGGTGATCGTGCTGATGACCTTTGTCGTGCCCAAACTGACCTCGCTCTTTTCGAAGGTGGGGAAGGCTCTGCCCGGCATCACCAAAGCCCTCATCGCCGTCTCGGATTTCTTCCGGGGTTGGTGGTGGGCCATGATTCTCTTGGGCGTCCTGGTGGCCATGTTCCTCAAGGTGATGCGCCGCACCCCGGACGGTCGGCTGCGCTTCGATCGAGGCCTCATGGCCATCCCGGTCCTCGGGGACTTGGTGCGCAAGACCGCCATCAGCCGGTTCGCCACCACCTCCGCGACTCTCCTCCGCTCCGGCATTCCCGTGCTCGAGACGCTCAAGATCGTAGAAACCGTAGTCCAAAACGCGGTCTTGGCCCAATGTCTCTCGAAGGCACACACCGCCATCCTCGAAGGGTCGGATATTTCCACTCCCCTCATGCAGAGCGGGGTGTTTCCGCCGATGGTGAGTTACATGATCGCGACCGGCGAACAGTCCGGTCAGCTCGAGAGCCTGCTCGAAAACATCTCGGGGGCCTACGATGAAGAAATCGACATCGCCACCCAGAGGCTCACCAGTGTCCTCGAGCCGGTTATCATCATTTTCCTCGCTGGGGCCGTGCTCTTCGTGGTCTCGGCGATCGTGATTCCCTTGATGCAGATGGGCAACCTGACGCGCGGGCGTGGCTGAGGTATTTTCAGGAAGCTCCGCGACGTTGGCGCCGTCTCATCTCAGGGAATCTCCCGATTCAAGGATGAACCGCCATGAGACACTCAACGAGTCCGAGCCGCCGTACGGAACGCGGGTTTTCGCTTATCGAAATCATGATCGCCGTCACCATCATCGTGCTGATGGGTGGCATCGTGGCCGTCAATGTCTTCCCGCAGCTCTTCGGGGCTCAGCGCGACCGGGCCCAACTCGATATCGACAACCTCGCCCAGGCCGTGCGCATGTTCGAGCTCAAAGAGGGGCGACTTCCGAACGAGAGCGAGTGGCCGACCTTCCTCTTCGAGGGCAGCAAGAAGCAGTCCGAGGGATACCTCGAGAAGGACAAGTTCCCGGACGGTGAGGTGAAGGATCCCTGGGATCAGCCCTACATCTACCGGAAGATCAGCTCGAGCAAGTTTGACATCATCTCCTACGGCAAAGATCAGCAGCCGGGAGGTGAGGACAATGACGAGGACATCGCTTACATCAAGACGAAAGAGTGAGCCCATGCGGTCGACCCGGTCCGCGCTCGGCTTCAGCCTGATCGAAATCATGATCGCTCTCGCGGTGGTGGCCTTCATGGCCGGCACGGTCATCGTCAATTTTGGCGGGCTGACCCAGAGCGAGCGACTCGGAAGTGCGGCCCGGAAACTTTCGGGGATGAGTGACTTCGTGCGCTCGGAGGCGACGAGCGCGCGCCGGACGGCCTACCTCGATATCGACTTCGATTTGGATCGATTCCGGTTCCGCCTCGACCCTCCGTCGGATGCGCTCGGACGGTCGATCGATCCCGATCACAAGAAGCCGATGAATGAAGCAGAACTCAAGGATTGGATGGACAATTACGAGTGGGAGGAACTCCCCCGCGGAGTCCACTTCCGGCGACTCTGGATCAGCAAAGACAAGTACTACGACAAGAAGTCGGTCGAAGTTGCGTACTCGGCCAATGGCACCCTCGCTTCCTTCATTTTGTGGTTGCAGTCGGAGAAGAAGGGCGATCAGGACGGAGAGTGGTTTTCGATCGTGGTCAACGGATTGACCGGAAGATCGGAAGTGCTCGAGTGGGCGGCCGAGTTCACGGAGGCCAGCGAGACCGATTTCAACGATGTCATGCAGGCCGATCAGGCCCGGAGAGATACCAAATGAGCTCCGCCTTCCGACGAGACCGGGGCTTCACTCTCATCGAGGTCATCGTCTCTCTCCTCATCATCACCGGCACCGCCACGATGGTGCTCACCGCGATGTCGGGCGCGACCAGCAAGGCCATGGATGCGATGGCCCGACGCAAGCTCCGCTACCTCTCGCAGCTCATCATGGCGGACATCGAGCTCGGCAAACTCGTGCCGGGCGAGGAAGAGGAGGAGCGCTACGAGGAGGGCAGCTCCGACGATTTTTCGGGCTGGGCCTCGGATGATCGCCCAGACGAATATGAACACTTCCGCTTTGTCGTCGAGGTCCTGCGCGAGGAGATCCTCGTGGGGGCCGAGGACGAAGAGGCGCTCGAAGACACGGGCTTTTCCGCCTCGGCCTCGGAAGGTGAGGCGGGCTCGGGATCTCTGCTCGGGCGTCCGGTCTCTAACGACGACCTCGAGAACGAAGAAGACTTGGAAGAACCGCCCGGCCAACGCAAACGACTCCTCGTGCTCGCCGTCGAGCGCCTGGGTGAAGACGCTGATGACGATTTGACCCTGCGCATCGTGACCTACCTTCCCGTACCTGGTGAGGAAGAGGCGAGCCTGGGGGGTGGTGCCGAGGGCCTCCCCGGCGCGGGACCCGGCGGCGGGGCGGCGGAAGCGGGTGCGGGTGGGCCTGGCGGCGGCGGGGCCGCCGGCGCGAGCGGAGATCGCAAATGAGACCAACGCAGAGTGGATTCACCCTCATCGAAGTGATGCTGGCGACCGCGATCACCGGCATCTTGTTCACCGGCCTGTTCATGACGGTCAGCGGCGCCGCGGAGACGAGAAACGCGCTCGCGAATCACACCACGCCCTACGTCCTTGGCCCGGCCATCTTGGATCTCTTGGCCAACGACCTCGCCAACGCCTATTTTTACGACATCAAGGACACCGACGTATTTCTCGGCGCCAACGCCGAGTTGAACGGTCGCGAAGCGGACGCACTTTCGTTCCTGGCCAGCTCGAAGACCAACGCACCCGAGGAGTTCGAGAAGAACGACCTACGCGAATCGTGGATCAACGAACTGTCCTACGTCATGCGCCGCGGCCCGGGCGGCACCGACTTCCTGGAACTCTGGCGCCGCGAGGATTTCTACGTCGACGACCACCCCCACAGCGACGGGGAGTTCTTGCTCGTCTACGACAAGGTGCACAGCCTCAGCATCCAGTACGTGGCCCGCAATCCGATGACCGAGGGCGGGGTATCCGGTCCCGAAGAGAAGTCGGAGGAGGACATGCTCCAAGAGGACTGGAATTCGGTGGAGGAAGGCGGCGTACCGCGTGCCCTGCAGATCACCCTCAAGATTTTTGCCAAGAGTGGCATCGGATCCGTGGAAGAGGCCGCCGAGCGCGGGGAAGCGGAGATCTACACCTTCCAGCGCTTCATCACCCTCCCCCAGTCGTGGCTTTCCATCGCATCCGAGGGCCAGATTCGTGACTGGGATGGCAAACTGAGGGAACCCGCGGCCAGCGCCGCCCCCGGATCTGCCGCGGCTGCGGCCGCGGCCGGACGCGGTGGCGGAGCGGGTGGAGGCGGAGCGGAGGGAGAGCGCCCTCGAGGTGGTCGAGGGGGACGGCGCAATCAAGGCGGAACGGGAACGCCGGGCGCGGCCGGGAATCTCACCGACATCTTCCGAGGCCGAGGAGGCGGCCGTCCCGCAGGCGGCGGTGGGGCCAACATCGGAGGCATCTTCGGCGGCTTGGGTGGTCGCTGATAATCATCAGCGCGTCGTGGAGTTCGGAGGGATGACTCCGGCCCGCACGACGTAGAACTCCGAGACCTTCAGGTCCCGCTTGCCGTCTCCGAAGCGCTCTACCCGCTCGCCGATTCCCTTGGTCGAGTTTTGAGTCGACCAGTAGCGCAGCCCGGTGATCTTGGATCCGGCGCGCTCCCAGGCGAGAAAAATGACGGAGTGGCCCGAGCCGTCTTGTCGCCAAAGTTGGACAAAATCGCCGGCGCGGGCTTCGTCCCAATTACTGATCTCGCGTCCGAGGCCTCGGCTCAACAGCGCATGGCGCACGCAGGTGCGCTCCTCCGCGCTCCCGAACCAGTCACTCTGCAACTTGCGCACTTCGTCCCGGCCAAAGTCCAGGATGCGCCGCTCACGAGCTTCCGCATCGCACCAACTCATCCAGGCGCGCAGGAAGACCTCGAAAGTCAAGCCGCAGCAGTACGCCCGCCCTTGCGGATCTCCCGCCGCCAGCAACTCACCTTGGTAGTGAAGATCCCGCGTGCAGCCCTTCCAGTTGCCGCTCTTGGGCCAGTGATAGGGGTGCGTTCCGTCGACGGGGTACGCCCGAAGCGCGGCGAGAACAAACGGCTGGAGGCTCGCATCGGAAGGCACCACCGGAGCCTTCTGATCGGCTTCGGTGCGGACCACGAACTGCTCTCCCCCCGACGTGGCGAGCCAGGAGACGGCTCCGTCGCGCGCGGATCGGAACTCCGTCAACACCTTGCAATCGGGCCCTTCCTTCCGACGCCACTCCGCCACGTCCGGCACCAACCGAAGCGTCAGGGGAGCCGGGGCCTCTGATTTGGAGGCGGGCTTCGGCTGAGCGAGCAGGGATACCGAGAGCCCGAGCAGTACGGCCATCCACCTCATCGGGGGCGAATCACTTCCAACCCACCGAGGTAGGGGCGCAGGACTGCCGGAATCACCACGGACCCGTCCGCTTGCTGCTGGTTCTCGAGGAGAGGGATGAGAATGCGCGGGCTCGCGATCACCGTGTTGTTCAACGTGTGGCAGTGGCGGACTTTGCCTTCCGAGTCCCGGTAGCGGATGTCCAAGCGGCGGGCTTGATAGTCGTGGAACCGGCTGGCCGAGTGGGTCTCGCCGTAGGCTCGTCTCGAGGGCATCCAGGTTTCGATGTCAAACTTTTGCACCTGCGACCTGCCGAGGTCGCCGTCGCACACGTTCACCACCCGGTAGGGCTGGTCGAGCGCCTGCAAGATTTCTTCGGCGTTTTGGAGAATGCGCTGGTGCCAAGCCGCGGACTCCTCGACGTCGGCGCGACAAATCACGACCTGTTCCACCTTCTGGAATTGGTGAATGCGATAAAGGCCCCGAGTGTCTTTGCCGTAGGTACCGGCCTCGCGGCGGTAGCAGGGGCTCATCCCCACCATGAGAGACGGGAGTTCGGAGTCCTCCAATATCTCCCCCATCCGGTAGGCCGTGACCGGGACTTCCGCGGTCCCGATCAGCCAAGCGTCGTCGCGCTCCGAACGATAGGCCTGCTCTTCCCCGCCCGGCAAGTAGGCCGTCCCCTCCATCGCCTCGGTGCGCACGAGATGCGGCACGAGCATGGGCGAAAAGCCCTTCCGGATCATGTGATCGAAGGCGAAACGCAGCACCGCAAGTTCGAGCAGCGCGCCCTCGTTCTTCAGGAAGTAAGTGCGGCTGCCGGCGATGCGCGTGGCACGCTCGATGTCGAGGATGCCCAACGAAAGTCCGAGGTCGACGTGGTCGCGAGGGGCGAACGCGAACTGCCTCGGGCTTCCCCACCGCTTGATCTCGACGTTTTCGGTGTCGTCCTTGCCCCGGGGAACCGCCGGGTCCATCAGGTTCGGCACGAGCAGGTGCAACTTCCGAAGCTCGACCAACACCTCCTTCTGCTCGACCTCGAGCGCCTTGACCTCCTCCGAGAGGGTCTTCAGGCCCGCTAGGAGTTCCGCCTTTTCCCCGGCCGGAGCCTTACCGAGATCGCGGCTGTTTCGATTCTGGAGCGCCCGTTTTTCGTCGTACGCAAACTTCAATTCCCGGCTCTTTTGGTCGAGTTGGAGCAGGCGATCCAAATCCACCTCGATGCGCTTGCGCCGACAGGCTTCGCGGACGGCTTCGGTCTCTTCACGCACGAGGCGGAGGTCGATCATGACGATTCTCGGAGATAGGGGCTGGCGAGTTGGAGGTAGTGCCTAAGGCCGCGCTCTTCACGTGGCCCGAGACGGTACCGGATTCGATTGCCCAGATAAACCCGCAGGGTACGCGCATCCACACCCAAGTCGCCCTGCGCCGCTTCGCACAGCGCCGCCCGGCGAGCCAGGCCTAGGTTCAGTGCCTCGGACAGTCGGGGCACCGCCGAACCCCACCTCGATCGGCTGGCCCGTTGACCGGCCCAAACGGCGAACACCATGGGTAGACCCGTCCACTCGGTCCAGGCCTCCGCCAAATCGAGGCGCGGGACTCCGCTAGCATGAACCGCCAAGGCGTCGTCGCCGATGATCAGTGATGCATCGGCCTCCTCGCGCTCGATTCCCGCGTCGGGGGAACGCACAACCACCGCGGGTCGGGCTCCGAATCGGCGTTCGAGGACGATGCGCGCCAAGACTTGGCTCGTACGGGAACTCGGATCCAAGGACAACCGCCGCACTCGGCCCGGAGCCGTGGCGAGGGTGAGGAGGACACTCCAGACGGGGCCATCCGACGCCACGCCCAGGCCGGGAACCCAATCGAGAGTCGGCTGGCGAGCGAGTTCGATGCTCGGAACCAATCCGAGATCGAAGTGACCGACTCGCAGGCCCACGGCGATTTCGGCGGGAAGCCCGAACTCGACATCCAAGTCGCTCGAGCCGCTCAGGCCCTCAGTCAGCGGACGCGCGTTCAGGTAGGAAACCGCCCCAATGCGGATGCGCGCCCCTCCCAAGCCTCAGCTACCCGCGATCCAGTCCGAGGTGATCTTGCCGAGGATGGGGTGTTCGCCTTCGATCTTCACCTCGTAGTCGCCGCTCCAGGTCTTTTTCATGCGCACTGTCTTCGGGAAGTGCATGTAGTCGCGAGTCTCCCGGATATCGGCCAGCTCGGGCTTCTTGAGCTTCTCCGAGCCGACGATGGGCCCAGTGGTCTTGGCTTTGCGAACTTGAACCACGCCGGAGGGAACGCCGAGCAAGCTGCGTTCGTATCCCTCGCCGGCCGCCCCGAAGATCTTGATGGTCTTGCCGTCGATCACCATCTCGTTCCCCTCGGTGGTGGGGTTGAAGATGAAGGTGAAGCCCTGATCGCCGGCGCCCCCGAACTTCCAGACGTTCTCCTTGGCCACCTCGACCGGGAACGCGCCGCTACGCCCGCGGGTGATGTGGATCGTCGTGGCTTTGTCGAGTTTGCCCTCACCCATGAAGCCCTCGTAGAAGTGGTGGGCTCCCGGAATGACCCAAACCGGGTGATCGATCGCGTCCATCAGGTTGTAGAAGTAAGTCACGTCGTCGCCCGAGCTCTGCGCGATGAGGGCGCGAGGCTTACTCGAACCTTTCCAGTCGAGCTTGAGCGGGGCGATAGGACCGTCGTACGGTCGCAGGCGCATCATGCGGCCATTGGCCTCGATGGTCATCTCGAAGAAGAGGCCGTCGATCGACACGTACTTCGAAAGCGGCTGGACGCGAATGGCTTTACCCTTGCCGCTCACGAGCACATCCTGGCCGAAGTCGTTGAAGGCCCCGTTGCCATTGACGTCGTGCACGGTGATTTCGGCATCCCCGAACTTGCCCTTCGCGACGCTGGCTCCGCGATACATGACAAGGGCTTCTTCACCGTAATTGAAATCGAAGCCACCCATGCTGAAGGTCGAAGGAAGCTGGAGAACCGTGTGCCAGACGGTTCCGGTCGAACCGTCCAAGTACTTCACGTTCTTGAATTCGTGCACCTCCGGCTTGCCGGAGAGTTTGAGGCGGATCGGGTCTTTGGTCTTGCCCTTGCCATCCGGGTGAAGGAAGAGCTTACCGCCGTCATTCTCGAGTTCGGGTGCCCCCGGGAGCATGGCGGCGACCTTGGTATCGCCCCGCTTCAGACCGACTCCGAACCAAAACAGCACGTGGGAATTGTAGGCGTAGCTCGGGATGACGTACGCAGGCTCGGCGGCCAGCTTCGACACCTTGATCGGGACTTCCTTCCACTCCGGAGGCAACGTGTGTGCCGTTGGGACTTTCCCGGGAGGCGTCGCCGCGGAATTGGCGGGAGCCCCGGCGGCACCGGCCCCGCCGGCACCCGTCGGATTGGTCGGCGAACCCGGCACGTTCAAGAGCGCTTCTTTGTATTTGGCTTTGGAGGCCTCGACATCCAAGTTCACGTCGACGAGCTCGGGCTTCACCTTGCCGGTCTCGGCGGCGCGCCGCAATTGCGCATCGATGTTCTTCTTGGCGATCTCCGCGGCGGAGTGGCCCTGCGACCCCACTTCAATGGCCTTCTTGAACCAGTAGCAGGTCTCAAACCAATTGGGGACGACCTGATTCAGGTCGGCGAGGTACCAACACGCCTGGGAACCCCAGTAGTGGTCGGTCGCGGACTGGGCCTTGGCCAATACCTCGATGTAGGTGGGGACGAGTTCCATCGCCGCCGATTCGGTGCGCGATTTCATCGCGTCCGAGTACCGCGAGTAGGCCTGGCCGATCATGGAGTACAACTCCACCTTGGCCTGCTTCTGTTCGGGCGTGAGTTCACGCAACCAAGCCACGCGCTTCGTGAGGAAGTCGGTGCGCGGCGGAGTGATGGAAGCCACCGTGGCCAACTGCTCGAGGTACTTGAAAGCCTCTTGAGCGGACGCTTCCTCCGCGGCAGTCGCGCACCAGTCCGTTTCGAGATCGACAAAGCCCGCCACCACCGTGTCGGGCGCGGTCTTGGTCACGAGTTCCTGCTGCTTGGCGAAGTCGTCGGCTTTGGCGGCCTGGATGAACGATTCCTTGAACGCCACCGCGTTTTGGCCGAGGAAGGCCGAAGGCAGGGCGAGCACCAAGAGAGCCACGGAAGCAAAGAGACGCTGCATGTTGACGGACTCCCGAATGGGATGCCCGCGCGAGCACGAGGCGCGGGCCTGCACTGGTCACCAGTCTATACGACTCCGCAGACCAGACGGCAAGACAGGCAGCAAGTTCTGTTCCGCCAAGGGGATAGATCGGTCCCGGCACTATTTCCGTCGCGGCGGATCGAGGGCGAAAAGTCTCCTGAACGGGGTCGCGGCGGCAGTGCCATTTCGCACGCGCCGCGGGGACTCCCCATCAGCCGGGCGGGCTGGACCGCTCGCGCAGGTGCTTGGAGCTTTGATCGAGAAACTGGCGCTCGGCAGGCGAAAGGCTCGAAAGCCCCCCCGTCGAAATTTTCTCCAGAACTCGGTCGAGTTCGTGAGGGGAAGGGTCGCGGGCGGCGCGCTCGGCCGGAAGCGGGACGTTTGTCGCGCCGCGGGAAGCCGGCCGTCGATCAGAGCGGAGCCGCTTGCGCACGACCTCTGTGGCCAGGCCCGCCCACGCGCCCGCCGCCGCCGGAACCGTGACGAGGATCCTCCGCCCGGCCTCGAGGTCAGGCTCCGTCTGTACCAACGCCACGTCGATTGCGGCCAGGGTGATGAGGATCCACCCGAAGCGGACGTGCAGGGAGGCCATCACCACCTTCCTTCCGCCGACCAACCAAGCGAGGCTCACCGCCTGAGCCCACAGCCAGCCCTTTGCCCCGAGCGGAATCAGCGCGGCGGGAGAATCCCAACCGGCGTTCACCGCGGAAACGATGAAAGTTGTGAGAGGAACGTGGATCGAGAGACGAGCCAGGAGAGACTTGGACCCGATCTCCTGCTCCAGCATCCTCACCACCAGCAACACGAACGCGCTCGCCGTGAGCGTCTCGAACCACGAGTCGTGCACAAACGCGGCGGTGACGAGGGTCCAGATCCTTCCCTCGAGCAGAGCTTCGAAATTGCCGCGGAGCCAAGCCCTCAGCACTCCGCCGTCCGCCTCGGCCACGTCCGCCGCTTCCATGATCTCCACTGCCAAGGGCTCGATCGCTTTCGCGCCGAGCAGGGCCGCGATCAAGAGGAAGGAGACGGGTTCGGAGCGTACGGGATTCATGGCCTCTGGTCGATGGCTCGAAAGCGAGCGCAAGGTGAGAGGAGCGGTCCCCTCGCCTCGTGGGCCGGGCGAGAGTGCTTCGCCCTCCATCATAAAGGAAACAACCGCGGAGCGGCGGTTCGTGACTCGTCGCAATCCCCGTCACTCGGCTTCAGGTCGGCCTCAACGGCAGCCCGGGCGGAGATCAGCTCTCGCCACCCTCGTACAACGCAGGCTTGAGAACCCCGATGTAAGGCAGATTGCGGTAGCGATCGGCGAAATCCAATCCGTAGCCCACTACAAAGACATCCTCGACTTCGAACCCGACGTAGTCGACGGGGACCGGCACCACGCGACGGGCCACCTTGTCGAGCAGCACGCAGGTCCGGAGCGACCCGGCGCCGAGGTCTTGGGTGATGCGGCGCGCCACTTCGGAGAGGGTGCGACCGGTGTCCAAGATGTCGTCGACCAAAACCACGGTCTTCCCCCGCAACTGTTCATCAGGGAACACCTTCAGTTGAACCTTGCCGGACGAAGTCGTGGCGTGGCCGTAGGAGGAAACCCAGGCGAAGTCGACCTTCACCGGAATATCGATCGCCCGAAGCAAGTCCGCGACAAAGACCACCGACCCCTTCAGGAGGGCGAGGATGACGACGTCTTGGCCGACGAGATCCCGGGTGATTTTCTGGCCCAAGGCCTGGACCCGAGCGCGGATGGCCGACTCGCTGAAGAGGATCCGATCGATGTCGTCATGCATAGCTGATCTCGGCCCGATCCTGATCCGTGAGAATGGAGCGTTCCTACTGGCGGCGCTGGACTACGAATTCCCCGACCGCGCGAAGTTTTTCGCAAGCCCACTCCGACAGGAAGGGTTGGATGGCGGCTTGTCCGCGCTGGACATGGCCGACCGCCTTTTGAAGGGCTTGGTCCAGCGACCCCGATTCCTGAAGTCGGAGCAACAGTCTCTCCCGGTCGGAATCTGCCGCACCCGGCTGGGCCATGACCCGGCGAAGCAATGCGAGATCTCCGGGATCGCCCTGACCGCGGAGAAGAAGCAGTGGCAGGGTCATTTTGCCGCTGCTCAGGTCGGTTCCCAGCGACTTGCCGACCTCCGCCTCCGACCCCACCAAATCCAAACCGTCATCCGCGATCTGGAAAGCCAGCCCTAGCTCATAGGCCCAGGAGGCAACCGCCTCCTCGGCTTCCGGCGTCGCCCCGGAAAGGTGGGCGGCCAGTCCCGCTCCCACTCCGTAGAGCTCCGCGGTCTTCGCGCCGATGATGCGGTAGTAGTCGGCGGCCGCCAGATCGACATCCCGCCGGTGGCGGTTTTGGAGGATCTCCCCCTCGCAGAGGGTGCTGACGGCCCGGGTGAGGCGCAGGAGCGCCGTCGAGTCGCCGAGGCGAGACAAGAGGTGGATAGCCCGCGCGAACACGATGTCGCCCAAGAGGACGGATTCAAAATTGCCAAATCGGGCGCTGACGGTGGCCTTCCCGCGCCGCAGGCTCGCCTCGTCGATGACGTCGTCGTGCACGAGCGTCGCCAAGTGGATCATCTCGACGACTGCGCCGAGCCGAGCGATTTTGGCGCTCGCCTCCCCGAAGAGCGTGGAGATGAGGAGAATCACCGCCGGGCGCAGCCGCTTTCCGCTGTACGCGCTGACATGCGCGCACAGGTCGGAGATCGCGGGGTGATCGGCCTCAAGGGCACGTGCGATCTCCTCGTCGACCATGGCGAGGCCGGGGGCCAAGTCTTTGTACATCTCTCGGAGGTGGGCGGTGGCGGTCATAGCCTTGGTCGACCGTACCAGCCGCGGGGGGTGCGATCAACGCGATCCGAGCCTTCGAAGCTTGTCCTGGACCCGGTCGTAGTCCTCCGGAGTGTTGACGTTGGCGGCGACCTCGGCCCAGGGACGGTCCGGATACAGGGAATGGGCCGGAACCGTCACGGCCTCGACCGTAGCCCGCCAGGCCGACGCCCGGCGCTCGCCGGCCATGAGGAGCGCCCGCGTCGGCTCCAGCGCCCGTCTCGGAATCAAGGCAGGAAACGGATCGACGACGCCTTGGTCATCCACGAGGACGCCACCCTCCCCCTGAGCCCGCGCCAGCATCCGAATGCCGAGATCGGGCGGAAGGAGTGGCATGTCCGTCGGCACCACCAGGAGGTGGGTGGTGCGCGTCACCGATAGCAACGCGACGATAGAACTGAGAGGGCCTTCTCCGGGCAGCTCATCGTCCACCCACGGGAAACCCGCGTCCCGGCCGGGACCATCGGATCGGGTACCGACCCACACCGGCACAGAGGGCGGAGCAAGCCTCCTGCCCATCCACGTGACAAAACTCAGGCCGGACGGAGTCGTTAGGTCAGCCTTGCAGGATCCCATCCGCCGACTGAAGCCACCCGCCAAGATGCCCAGGCTCCAAGATGGCGATCCCGTCGGCGATTCAATCGTCATTCCGATGGGCGCTCGGCTCCCGGACGCCAGCTTCGACGGGACGCTCCGACTTAGGCAGCGCCGCCTTGTCGTCTTGGCCCTTCACACCCTTCTTGAACTCAATGAAGCTCCGGCCCAGGTTGCGGGCCATGTCGGGCAATCGGCGGCCAAACAGGAGGAGCACTACGAAGAGAATGACGATCATCTCCCATCCCCCGGGGAGAGAGATCAGCGCCACCGGCGAAAAAGAGGACCAAGAAAGCGTGTCGCACATAGTCAGGCTCGGCCGAGCTACGGCCACTTGGGGTTCGGCTACCGAGGCGGCGGATCTTCCTCGCTCGGGAGCCGTGCTCCCGAGCGCGGGGGGGTGACCCGCGGGCGTTCAGTCTATCAGCTAACCCCGGTTGCGAACCTCTTCGATCCAAGGCTCCCAGTCTTCGGCATTGGCTCCGAGGTCTTGGCCGGCGAGTTTGCGCAGGGCCTCCCGGGCCCGAGCCCGCGCATGATCGCTGCCGGTGCGCAGCACTTTGACAAGAATCTGGGCCGCTTCGGCCTTGGACTGTGCGGCGGTAGCGGGAGTCCGGTCTCCCTTCTCCGCGAGGTAGGTCCGAATCTCCCCCACCATCCGCCCGACCATCCGTCTTTGCCTTCGGACGTCCGCGGCGACCAGAGCAACGAGCACCCAGGCGAATCCGAGGAACAGACGCAGGAGGGCCGCCTCTCCTCCCACCCGAGCCGAGATCCAATTCCATCCGGTGGCGTCGGGCCACACCGAGGCCAGCACCATCCACGCACCGAGGGCGATGAAGGCGGAAATCGATAGCGCGGGAAGTCGATCCTGTCCGCTGGATTCACGGGGAGAATTCATCGGCGGATCTTTGCCCCGAGGGATCGCAACCGGTCATCAATGCGCTCGTAACCCCGATCGATCTGCTGCGCGTTCATGATGACCGAGGTGCCCTCGGCCGTGAGCGCCGCGATCAGGAGCGCCATTCCCGCCCGGATGTCGGGAGATGCGATCGTCTGTGCATGGAGCCGGCTCGGCCCCACCACGAGCGCCCGGTGGGGGTCGCAGAGCACGATGCGAGCGCCCATCGAGACCAATCGATCCACGAAGAAGAGTCGACTCTCGAACATTTTTTCGTGGATGAGCACCGTCCCTTTGGCCTTGGTCGCGAGCACGAGCGCGATCGAGGTGAGATCGGCGGGAAACCCCGGCCATGGCGAGTCATCGACCTTGGGAATCGCTCCGTCGAAATCCTCCTGGATGACCAGGTCCTGGGTCGGCGGGACGTAGAGGTCGTGCCCTCGGAGCTCCGTCGCGACTCCCAGTCGTGCGAAGACCATCCGGATCATCCGCAAGTCGTCCGCCACGACATCGCGAACGAGCATCTCGCCGCCGGTCATCGCGGCGAGCGCGACGAAAGAGCCGATTTCGATGTGGTCCGGACCGATCCGGTGGCTCGCGGGTCGCAAATCGGACACACCCTCCACCTCCAAGACATTCGTGCCGATCCCGCCGACTCGCGCGCCCATAGCGTTCAGAAGGCGACATAGGCCTTGCACGTGAGGCTCTGAGGCTGCGTTCATGATGCGCGTTCGCCCGTCGGCCACCGCGGCGGCCATCACCGCGTTTTCGGTGGCCATCACGCTGGCCTCGTCCAAGAACACGTCGGTGCCGCGGAAACGTCCGCTCAGGGTCATCACGACCTCGGCTTCGGTCGTGACAATCTCCGCCCCCAGGGTGCGCAGGGCCAAGAGGTGGGTGTCGAGCCGACGTCGCCCGATGCGGTCTCCGCCCGGCCTCGGCAAAGCGGCTCGTCCCGTGCGGTGAAGCAGACCGGGCGCGAGGAGGAAAGAGCCTCGAATCGCGCTCGACAACGCGCGGTCGGGATCCCGGTGCGAAAGATCCGCGGCGTCGACCAAGACCGTGTTGTTGTCCGAAAACGACACCCGAACGCCGAGCCGCGTCATCAGCTCGAGCATCGCGGAAACGTCGCGAATGCGCGGCAGGTTTTGCAGGGAGATCGGACCGGGCAAGAGCAGAGTCGCCGCCAGCACTGGCAGCGCTTCGTTCTTGTTGCCCGCCGGAGTGACGACCCCTCCGATCGGCTCGCCCCCTTCGACGACGAATCGCTCACTCGTCACGTCTTGAGCCATGGCCAACACTCCCCGTTTTTCGCTGCCGTGCGAAGCCCGCACGGACTCCCGTCTCCGGATCGGGCTCCCCTACCACCGCATCGAACGGGTCCCGAGCCAGGCAGATTAGTGCACGACGACCTCGCGTCTCACCATCTTAGCGAGAAGCTCCGACGGCCGGAACGCGGGAACATCGACGACTCGCGGCCCAGCGCGGGCTTCTCGTGTTATGCCAGCGCGGGTTTTTGCCCTTCCAGCGCCACCTTGGCCGCACCGGCGACGTCCTGCAACTTGGCCACGATGCGACCGGTCAGGCTCGGAGCCGCGGCACGCACATCCTTGGCGAGGAGGCTCGACGACGTCACGATCCACAGGGAGTGACCGCGCGACCTCAAGCCGTTGTCGAGCGACTTGAGCAGCGAGCCCAAGGCCTCGCCCATGAGGGAAAACGACGAGAGGTCCAGCGCGAGATCGGCCGGCGAGAACCGGCAGCGATGGACGATGTCCCGAAACGCCTTCCTGAGGTAGCGACGATCAAACACGTACATCTTCCGGCCGGGCGCGAGTTGAGCCACCCGCAACCCCTGCTCCGAACCCCAGTGCACCGGCAGGCCGGCCATGGGACTTTCGGTCAGTTTGGTGTGATCCAGGGCGCAGGCCGAGGCCTGATAGACCACCCCGTCCTTCACGACGTCCACTCGCCGAGCGAGCGGGCCGCCACACTCGAGACAAAATTCCACAGAGCCTCCCAAAGCCCCACCCGGGGCTTGCGGCGGCGAGCACACACATCCCCAACCGCAGTTACCGCTTCATGGCGGCGATGAGCCGATCGGCGATGTCCGCCGGACTCATGGCAACGGCCACGTTCGCCCGCTCCAGCGCGGCGATCTTGTCCGAAGCCTTTCCGCTGCCCCCCGAGATGATAGCGCCCGCGTGCCCCATGCGCTTGCCGGGAGGCGCAGTTTGTCCAGCGATGAACGCCGCCACCGGCTTTTTCACCTCGCGGGCGATGAAGGCGGCCGCTTCTTCCTCGGCCGTACCTCCGATTTCGCCGATCATGATGATGGCGTCGGTACCCGGGTCCTCATTGAAAAGCTTGAGGGCCTGCACGTGGTTGGTCCCGACGAGGGGGTCCCCCCCGATGCCGATGCAGGTGCTCTGGCCGATGCCACGCTGAGTCAACTGCCACACCGCTTCGTAGGTCAACGTGCCCGACCGGGAGATCACCCCGATGCGGCCCGGCTTGTGGATGTACCCAGGCATGATCCCGATCTTGCAGGCTCCCGGCGTGATGATCCCGGGGCAGTTCGGGCCGATGATGCGCATCGTGCTGCCTCGCCGCTTGAGCGTGGCATAGACGTCCAGCATGTCCTTGGCGGGGATGCCTTCGGTGATGACGACGCAAAGTGGAATGCCGGCGGCGTCAGCTTCCAAGATGGCGTCCTTGGCCCCAGGAGCGGGTACGTAGATCACGGTGGCGTCCGCCCCCGTTTGCTCTCGCGCCTCCGCGACCGAATCGAAGACCACGAGGTCGTCGACTTTGGTGCCACCTTTACCCGGCCGGATCCCTCCGACCACCTTCGTGCCGTAGGCCTGCATCTGTGCCGCGTGGAAGCGGCCCGCTTGGCCGAGCCCCTGCACCAAGACCCGCGTGTTCTGGTTGACGAGTACGCTCATGGTTGTCCCCGCCTCAGCCTTTTTTCGCCAGTGCCACGATCTTGTTCGCAGCGTCGGTCATATCGGTCGCGGTCACGATGGCCAGCCCCGACTCGCGCAACATTTTCCGCCCCTCTTCCACCTCGGTGCCTTCAAGGCGCACAACGAGAGGTAAGCGAAGCCCGATTTCCTTCACCGCTCCGATGACCCCGGCCGCCAACGTGGTGCAGCGGAGGATGCCCCCGAAGATGTTGACGAGGATCCCCTTCACCTTGGGATCCGAGGTGATGAGACGGAACGCCCGCGCAACCTGGTCCTTGTTGGCGCCGCCCCCCACATCCAGGAAGTTTGCCGGCTCTCCCCCGTGCAGTTTGATGATGTCCATGGTCGCCATGGCGAGGCCGGCCCCATTGACCAAGCAACCGATGTTGCCATCGAGATTGATGTAAGAGAGACCCGCGTCCTGGGCCTGGATCTCGGTCGGATCCTCTTCGGCCAAGTCGCGCATCTCGACCACGTCCGGATGTCGGAAGAGGGCGTTCGAGTCGAAGTTGATCTTGCCATCGAGGGCGAGCAGTCCGCCACCCTCGGTCACGATGAGGGGGTTGATCTCGGCGATGCTGCAGTCTTTGTCCAGGTAAAGCCGGCAGAGTTTCTGGAGGAACTGGGTGGCCGTCTCCCACTGGTCACTCGCCAGACCAAGGGCCTTGGCGAGGCGCCGCCCCTGGTAGGAGTGGAGCCCGTCGATCGGATCGATCGGCTCGCGGAGAATCTTCTCGGGCGACTTGGCGGCGACCTCCTCGATCTCCATCCCGCCTTCGGTCGAGACCATGAGCACCGGCGCCCCCACGGCCCGGTCCAGAGCCAAGCCAGCATAGAGCTCGCGGACGATCTTTTGGCCCTGCTCGACCAGGAGAGTCTTCACAGGCTGACCCGCCGGCCCCGTCTGATGAGTCACGAGCGGCTTCGCAAGGATGGTCCGGGCGGCCGTCGCGGCTTCTTCCGCACTGCGAACGAGCTTGACGCCGCCGCCCTTGCCCCGGCCTCCCGCGTGGATCTGGGCCTTGACCACCGCCACCGGGGACTTGAGGTCCCGGTAGGCGGCAGCCGCCTCTTCCGGGGTTGAGACCACGCGCCCCTCGGGAGTGGGAACTCCATAGGCGCGAAACAGAGCCTTGGCCTGGTACTCGTGAATCTTCATGCCGAACCTGCTCCTGCCCGCAGTCGACTCAACGGCCGCGCGGGCGGCGCATGCTACGGCAGCGCTCGCTACGCGCCAATGTCGGCGAAGGACACCCCGGTCGACTCGTCCTCGTCGGCGTCGGTCGGCGCGCTTTGCCCCCCGATCCGGACCAAGCGTTTTCTGGTTTCGGGATCTTCGGACAAGTCGGCTGACCCCACTCGGTAGATCTTGATGGTGTTGGCCCCCGACCCCTTGGTCAAAGACCCGGTCAAGACCACGACGACGTCGTCCAAATGAACCGCCCGATCCTGCCGCAACTTCGTGAGGGCGTTGATGTACAGCTCGTCCAAGGTGTCGGCCTTGGCGATGAGCACCGGCCGGACGCCCCAGCACAGCGCGAGCCTCTGCCAAGTCTCGATCTCATGCGTGCAGGCGTACATCCCCGTGCGCGGGCGCCAAGCGGAGACATGGAACGCGGTCCAGCCGCTCGTCGAGAACGGAATCACCGCCCGAGCGCCCACGTCCTCGGCGGCCACGCAAGCGGCGCGAATCGCAGCATCGGCCACACCGTCCCCGCGCGGCCGCTGAAAGTGGGACATTTGCTCCCGATAAAACTCGCTCTCCTCGGCATTGAGGGCGATCTTGCGCATGGTCTCGACGGTGAGGGCCGGGAAGTGACCGACCGCGGTCTCCTGGGAGAGCATGACCACGTCGGTCCCGTCGCAAATCGCGTTGGCCACGTCGCTGGCCTCGGCTCGGGTCGGGCTCGGATTATAGGTCATGCTGTCGAGCATTTGCGTCGCGGTGATGACCAACTTGCTGCGACGCCGCGCGGTCGCGATGATCCGCTTCTGGATCATGGGCAAGGCCTCGGGCCCGATTTCGACTCCGAGGTCTCCGCGCGCGACCATGATCCCGTCGCTGATTTCGAGGATCTCTTCCAGGTTCTCCACCGCCAATGGCTTCTCGATTTTGGCGACGACGGGAGTCGTCCGGCCGGCCCGGGCGATGCGGCTCTTCAGGTCGGCCACATCCTTCGCTTCCTGCACGAAGCTGAGAGCTATGTAGTCGACCGCGTTGTCCAGCGCAAAGCGGAGATCGGCTTCGTCTTTCTCGGTGATCGAGGGAAGACTCACCCGACGCCCAGGCACGTTCATGCCTTTGTGCGAGCCGAGAGATCCACCGTGAAGAACGACGCAGACGAGTTCCCGGCCCTCGATGCGGCGGACCGAGAGGGCCATTTTGCCATCGTCGAGGAGAAGGCGATCCCCTACCATCACGTCTTCGACGAGACGGGTGTGTGAAACGGCAATTCGCCGCGGCGCAGAGGCCGGGAAATCGGGAGAGACTCGGATTTCCTCTCCGGTGGTGAGCAACACCGGCGCCCCGCCGTGATTCCGACCGGTGCGCAGCTTGGGACCACACAAATCACCGAGGATGGCGAGTGGTCGGCCGATCTCCTCGGAAACCGCCCGAATGTGGCGGATGACTCCAAAGAGGATCTCGTGGTCGCCGTGGGAGAAGTTGAGGCGAAACCCGGAGGCCCCGGCTTCGGCGAGGGCACGGATCGTCGGTGGTGCCCAGGATGAAGGTCCCAGCGTGGCGAGAATGCGCGTGCGTGGGGACTGGAAGAAATCGGTTTTTTGAGAGTGACTCACGGGCGGGCTTTGCTCTGGCGAGGGCCGGACTCTACCAGCGCGCGTACGTTCCACGACGCCCGGAACTCGTGATCAGGAATTCAGCACGCGCTCTCGATTGGCTTCCCACCACCGTTCCCACTCTTTCACTCGCGATTCCCGCTCGTGGGCCGGTGCGTCCGGTTCGAAGTCGACGGCGGCCCCAGCCAGGAGATCCAGCGCCCGCTTCGCGGCCTTGCGCACGAACGGGTCGCGATCTCTCAGGACCGCGATCAAATGAGGGACCGAAGTCGGAAGGCCGACTTTCTTCAGATGGTCGACGGCCGCCACCCGCACCAGTTCTTCCGGGTCGCTGAGCATGCCCTCGAGCGCCTTCGCTACTTTCGGTCCGCTGTACTTACCCAGGTCGATGATGGCCGCGTAGCGCTCGGCGGTGTCCGGACTGCTGAGCTTCGCGAGCAGGGCTCCGACTTCCCGATCTTCGAGGGCTTCCCGATCCAAGGCTGGACTCGGCGAATCCGAAGGCGAAGTTTCTTTGGCCACCGGAACGACTTCGGCGGGACGTGCGGTCGCGAGCTCGGAGAGAATCTTGATCCGTTCTTCCAGGCTGCGGATCAGCATCTTCTCAGCGTCGAACTCGGCTTGATGCTCCTTCAGGCTGGCCTGCAAGGAGTGCACTTCGGCAGAAATCCGCTCATCAAGGCCCTTGGCGGCGGACCTGCATTCCTGCCCCTGGTCCTCGTGGTGTGAAGCCTCGCGGCGATCCAGGGTGGTGAGGTGGTTTCCGTACTCCCGGCTCGTCCGCTCGAGTTCAGACCGCAGGAGCTCGATCTGTTTGGTCACCGACTCCCGCCAGACCAAGGCGCTTTCGCGCTCGCTCCGGAGATCCGCGAGGCTGTCCTCGGCCGAGGTGAGTTTGAGCTCGACCTGGTGAGTCCGGCGCTCCATTTCGGAGACGATTTGGCTTCCAAAACCAAAGAGGGCCAGTCCCAACGCAAAGATCAATCCGAGAAGCAGGTAGGACATACCCGAGCCCGCCATCGCCTGCTTCTCGGGCTTGGGCGCGCACTTGGGACAGAAGATCCTCCCCCCTTCGATCGTGATGCGATCGGTGTTGATGTCTTTGAGGGGAATACTCTCGTTGCAGATGTCGCAGAAATAGATCTTCACGGGCGGATCTCCCTGTGGGCACCAGGGCCTTGTGAGAGGGTCGTAGCCCCCGTTGATTCAACGGATCCAGGAGCCGCCCGTGAGACCGCGGTGGCTATTTGGGGGGGCCTCCCCGGCGGTGGGCACGGATGGAGGCCACATAGAACCAGGCGACGAGCAGGGCGCTGGCTCCCCAAAAAATGGAGAGGATCGTGATCCAAGACATAGGCGAGGTCGCGAGCACCCTCAGTCTAACCCTGGGGCGACGAGGTGCCGCGGTAGATCATCGCCGAACGGCGGGATGACCACCAGTCCTGCCATCGGCCGATTGCGGCCGCCCGCTCACTTTCTGGAGCGTTGAAGTCATAGCCGAAGTCCTGCTTGGTGGAGGACTTGAGGGCTTCGATCGCCTTGTAGCGGAGCCGCTTGTCCTCGGAGTCTAGGAACGCCACCAACGTGGGCACCGCGCTTTGATCTCCAAGCTGCAGGCTCGCCGCCGCGGCTTCGTAGCGGACTGCCTCATCCCGATCCTTGAGATGGGCGGAGACCGCCGCATGCGACTCCGGCGACGGGATGTAGCCAAGGATGTAGAGCAGGGTGGCTTTGGTGCGCGAATCCGACTCCGGCAGAGCCGCCAGAACGGGGCTCAGGGCCAGTTCCTTGTAGGCGATGATCGACTCGACCTCGGCCAAGAGCTCCCTTCCGTGCACATAGCGGAGGCGCTGCAGCCGCTTGGCCACCGCGTCCTCCGCCATCTCTACCGGTCCCTTGGCTTCGGGATTCTTGCCGGTCGAGACTTCCCCACCTTCCGTGACGCAGCCCACCAGCAAGGTGAGCACGAGGCAACCCATTGTCTTCCGCATCGGACTTCCCTCGACTGAAAACCGAGACTTTCGATTCCCTTTTCGAGGGAACTATCGGCAGGAGGTCCAGGGGTACCTTCTGAAAAATCCGCGCGGCCCGGCAATATTGGGCACTTAGTTTTTTTTGCTTTGCGCCGGGCTATCGACATGAATCCGCCCGACACCGCCACCGGGAGACCACTCCACAGCCCCAGCCAGTCAGGGAGGTGGAGGCCGGGGGGCGGGGGGGCGGTGCCAAAGGACGGCCCAAGCGGCCAACCAGACCGCAGCCGCGAGCAGGTTCCAAAGCCCGGGCCGAGACCCCGGCTCGGGGGTGATTTTGCGAGCGGCCGGATCCAGGCTCTGGGCTGAACAGAACTCGGCGTCGGACCCAATCGCCTCCACCGGGACCGATGAGCCTCCTTCCAGGATCACCGAGGCCGAGGTCCAAGGGTCGAGCGGCCCGGTGGCGCGGTACTCGCCCGGGGCCACAACCTGGAGATCGACACGAACTCCCGCTTGGATCACTTCGAGTGCTAACGGCTCGGTCGGCCCCAGCAGCGCGACGCCCTGCCGAGTCTCCGCAAACGAGAAAAATTCGGTGCCCTCGGAGAGGGGTCCGCTCAGCCAGTCGGCGACGACGCCAGCATGCGCGGGCTCGACTCCCCACGGAAACGAGGAGGTCATGATCTCCGTCGTGCCGCGTCGCCATCCCGCGGTCAACACCTCGCCGCCTTCCGCACCGAGGTGGGCCACCGCGCCTGACGCCAAGTGCGTGCTGCAGCGCCAGCCGACTCCGAGGCGGCCCTCACCGGGGGCTCGCGGCGCCCATACTCCGACTACGGGTTCTTCCCGATGGGCCCGCCCGGTGGACCGAAGGAGCAGGTCGACCGAAACGCCAGCCGGCGCGGGGACTACCCGAAAGCCCACCGACTGGGCCAAGGCCTCGGTCTTGGGCTCGGGATCCAACAGCACCGCCCACGCTTCGCAGTTCCGAGCCTGGATCCACGCTACTGTTTGCCTGACTTCTTCGGGGATCGCGAGGCCTGGGTCATCGAAGTCCGAGATGACCATCAAGACGCGCTTGCGATCCGAAGCAGGTTCGCCCTCCCCCCAGATGGCAGCGGATCGCAGGTCGGACAGCCTCGTGGGACCTCGCGGAATCCCGCGCAGCTCGACCTCCACTTCGCGCGCCGCTTCTACCGGGGGAAGAAGCGGGGTAACCGCGCTTCGGTCTGATCCGCCGAGGCGCAGAAAGGCGCAGCGATCCTCGGGGCGCAGTTTGGTCATGAGTAGGAGAATCGCCCTCCCAGCCCGCTCGAAGCGCTTCCCCTGCTCCATGCTTCCGGACGCATCCAAGGCCACGAGCAGATCGCGGCCGCCGTCTTGCCCGGACCGTAGGGGAAGATCCACATCGAGCGAAGAGCTTGCATAACCTCCGCCACCAAATGCCTGATTTCCGCCGAAGACCCACACTCTCCGGGGTCTCGTTCCCGAGACTACGATGGGAGAATCGACGAGCCCGCCCATCGGCAGGGGAGCGTTTGCCACGATGAGCCGATCCGCCTGCGTCCAGACGGAGGCAGTCGGAAAGTCCTCCCCCAACTCCCGCATCTCGAGGTCGCTTCGAATCCGCAGGTCCGAAACGACTCGCCCGCGGTCCCTACCTGCAACCAAGACCAGCCGTCGCGACGAGCCTCGAATCGGTAGTCGCAGGACTGGCGTCGTAACCACCGCGCCCGATCCGGAGGAAAGCTCGACGCGCCATTCCGATGCCAGAAGCTCGGGAGTGACCGACCAATCGACCCGCGTGGGAATCCCCGGATTCACCACAACATCGAGATCCAGACCGGGAGCGCGGCCGAGCACGCGCTGTGAGCGAGTGATATCCCCCACAATTTCCATCGACACACTCTGACGGCGCCCCGCCTCGAGCGCATGCACCGGAGGCAGCCAACGAGCGAAGAGAAGTTCATTCGGTGGCTCAAGAGTCGTGGGATCCATCCAATCCGCGCCGCGCCGGTGGGCCAAGCTTCGCGCTTCCTCCCAGTCGATCGTCGAAGTGCGAAGGTCTCCCAAAAGTAGGATGGAGGGAACGCGGGGGGCCAGGACCTGGAGTCCCAGCGCCAAGGCTCCTGCCACCAAGGACGCCTCACCGCCGCGATGCCCTGAGGGTGAGCTCGGCGGGGCGCCCGAGTGGGCCTCCCACTCCCGAAGGCTCTTCGCCTGGATCCACAGCTTCGGAGGGCGCCCGAGAATCACCGCGGTCACGGGCGAATCTCCCCGCGCCAGCGCAATGTTGCGAACCGTCTCTCGCGCCAGCTGCAGGGCGCGGACGGGATTTTGAACGTGACTCGCGGACCAGTCGACCAGAACCAGGAGAGGTCGGGGCTCGCTGAATCGGCCCGCAGGGACGACCCAGGCAGAGGCGGCGAAGAGGGCGGCGAGAAGGACAGAACAGCGCCGAACCCGGCGTACTCTCGATGGGTGTGCTTCTCGTATGCGCTGGTGATTCACACCGTCAGACCTTCGGTCACCGGACAGGGCAGCGAGCGATGAATCCAGCCGCCGACCACGATGGAATCGCCGTCGTAGACCACCGCCGCCTGACCCGGCGTCACCGCATCCTGGGGATCTTCGAAGCGGACCCGAAACTGCGTCGGCTCGATCACTTCGACGACCGCAGGAACGGGTCGATGGTGACTCCGGATTTGGACTGTGGCGGAGAATTGCTGACTGACCTCGGGAACCCGGCCGGACCATATGGCCGCCGAAGCCTCGAGCCCCGCGGCCATCAGAGAAGTGCGGGGCCCCACGTGGACCGCCCCGGTCTCCGGTTCGATCCTGGTCACGTAAAGCGGATGCGGCTGACCGGAAGGTAGGCCTCGCCGCTGACCGATCGTGAATAGGGCGGTGCCCTCGTGGCGGCCGATTTCGATTCCCGACGGGTCGAGGATCGGCCCCGGTCGCAGGCTTCCCGAGGCTCGCTCGCGCAGGACGTCGCGGTAATCCCCAGTCGGCACGAAACAAATTTCCATGCTCTCGGGCTTCTCGGCGACCGGCAGTCGGAAGCGGCGAGCCTCGTTGCGGACCTGCTGCTTGGTCATCTCGCCGAGCGGGAACCGGGTGCGGGAGAGCGCCGCCTGGTCGAGAGAGAACAGCACGTAGGACTGGTCCTTCGCACGATCCAAGCCCCGTGCCACGCTAAGCCTGCCGTGACGGTCCACGATGCGGGCATAGTGCCCCGTGGCAACGTAAGTGGCCCCGAAGTCGTCGGCCGCGCGAAGCAACACCCCCATCTTGAAGCGACGATTGCACTCGATGCACGGATTGGGGGTCCGCCCGAGGAGGTACGCCTGGGTGAACTCCGCGATGAGTTGATCGAAGGGTTCCGAAAGGTCGAGCGCGTAGAACGGGATTCCCAATCGATCGGCGACGCGGCGGGCGTCCTGAGCATCATCGACGCTGCAGCAGCCTTGGCGCGAAGCTCGGGCGGCCCCGGGCTTTTGGCCGTTGCGCATGAAAACGCCGAGTACCTCGTGGCCGGCTTCGAGCAGACGGGCGGCGACGACGCTGGAATCGACCCCGCCGCTCATCGCCACCAGGATGCGTTGTTTTGCGCCACTCATTCCAGCGGCTTCCATGGGCCCATCCACCACGGTAGTTTCTACCATTCCCCGGGAGTCCACTGCATGAGTTTCTCGCCTCTCCTCCTCCAATCCGGAGGTGGCGGCATCCAAGAGATGCTGCCCCTGCTGCTCGCCTTCTTGGCAATTTTCTACTTCGTGCTCTTTCGCCCGCAGCAACGCGAAAAGAAGGCCCGGGAGGAGATGATCAAGAACCTCAAGAAGGGGGATGAAGTCGTCATCCAGGGGGGGATCGTCGCCAAGATCCACCGCCTGGAGGCCGATGGGCCGTTTGCCCATCTCGACTTGGACGGGACCGCTCGGATGCGGGTGGTCAAAGACTCCATCCTGAAGAAACTCGGCGAGCCGGCGCCGGCCAAGAAACCCCAGGACGCCAAGACTCCTGCGAACAGCGAAGACGCCAAAGCGGCGGCCGCTCGTTCTTGAGCAGCGATTTCGGGCGTCTTGTGCGGCAGCCCGCAGTCTCGGGATCGCGACCTCGCAGGCACCGAGACCTCCACCTCGCGAGTGCCGCCGCTCTCTCGCACTAAGCTGGGTCTTCGTTCGCCCCCGGGCTGAATCGCACGAGGGGGAATCGACTCTGGACGCAAAAAACCCCGGCCGATTCGTGGTTCCGACAGTCCGTAGTTCATGAAACCCAATTGGTGGATTGGACGAGCCACGGAACGGCAAGCGGCCCGTTGGCTTCGCCGGCAAGGCTTTCGGATTCTAGGTCGAAACATCCGAGCGGGAGGCGGGGAAATTGACATCCTGGCTCAGGAGGGACCCGTGCTCGCGATCATCGAAGTCCGGTACCGCTCAGCATCGATCCTCGCCGCGGATCTGTCGGTGACTGTGGCCAAAGAGCGCCATCTCCGGCGATGCTGGAATGCCGTTCGAAGGGAGCGCTCTGGGCTGACTCACCATCCCGCCCGGTTCGACCTTCTGCTCACGAGCCAGTCTGGCGACTTCGTTCTTCTACGTGGGGTGCTTTGATACCTGGATAGACGTCGTCAGGGGCCGATGTTTGGAGTCCGCTCTCACGCGGTCGCTCGGACCGGCAAATTCCGCCCGACTGCCGCCGCCCGACCAAAAAACCGGTGACCGGCCCCCTTCGGCGAATGCGCCACCGCCCGGAGACCAGGATCTCTAGGAAGGAGGGGCTTGGACGGCCTCCCCTATCCCCAAGACCATTCCGAAGAGGGCCGGCCCGGGCCCGCACCATGCGGGCGCAAGGAAGACCCATCTCGGGAGGTTGCCTCGTCGGAATCTGGCGATTCTCTACGGGCGGAAGGACTTGAGGCGCGACGCGAGTCGCCCCTCCAGCGCTCCTCGTCCTAGGGTGAGGAGAAACAACCCCCCGATCGTGATGGCGACGCCTACCGTTCCAATCAAGCAAAACAGGAGGCTGGCGGTGTAAAGGACCAGCGTCGAAGCCAGGGCGAAACCAGTGCGGGTTGATGACACCGCCGCTCGCCTCAGGGCTCTCGGTGGTTCGTGATGCGGCCCTCCAGAGCGAGATCGGAACCCTGATGGCCAACTATCCTGAGGTGGACATCCTGGAGCCAGACCGCCTGTTCGAGGGTGGGAAAGCCTGGTCCGGCGAGAGGACCCGGAGCGGTGATGCCTCCGACCAACAGCGGGGCGACGTAGACCCGCGCCCAGTTTGCAAGGCCGGCCGCGAGGAGCGCGCCCTGCACGGTCGGTCCTCCCTCCACGAGGATGCGGTGCAGACCTTCATCTCGAAGCGAGGTGAGGGCTTCTTCGAGCGAGAGCCGCCCGGCATCTCCTGGGCTCACCGAGAGCGCGCGGGCACCCAGGGCTTCGAGGGCGGCCTTGCGCCCGTCGGCTTCGGGCCCCGCACAATGGTAGATCCAAGTGGGGTGATCCTGAGCCGTCTGAATCAGCTTCGAAGCCGGATCAATGTGAAGGCTCGAATCGAGGACGACACGCACGGCTTTCTTGCCGTTGGATTCCACGAGGCGCACCGTCAGCTCGGGATCATCAGTCTTCACGGTCGCCCGGCCGACCATCACGGCGTCGCAGCGGCGGCGCTCCGCGTGCACCTCGCGACGGCTCTCTTCGCTGGAGATCCAGCGCGAATCACCCTTCGCGGTGGAAACCTTGCCATCGGCGGTCATGGCCCACTTGAGGAGCACCCAAGGAAGCTTGCCGCGCAGATACGACCGGAAGTCAGCGATGAGGTCCATGGCCCGGGCATCGGCCGGGAGTTCCTCCACCTCGATGCCCGCTTCCTTGAGGACCGCGGTGGCCTTCTTGCCGTTCTTGGGATTGGGATCCGCCACCGCGTACACGACGCGGCGAATGCCGGTCGCGATGATCGCGTCCGTGCACGGTTCCGTTTTCCCGTGCGTCGAACAGGGCTCGAGCGTGATGAACAGCTCGGCTCCGCGCGCCCGATCGCCCGCCTGGCCTAGGGCATAAACCTCGGCGTGGGCGCCGCCATATTCGCGGTGGTATCCCTCGCCAACGACTTCGCCACCCCGCACAACCAAGGCACCCACCCGAGGGTTCGGTTCAACCAGCCCGGTTCCCTTCTTGGCCAGCTTGATGGCTCGTTCCAAGAGGGCGTCATAGTTCGTGATGCTCATGCGGAGTACGAATCCTCTGGTTCCCGCTTCCCGATCAGGCAGAGCGGGGTCGATTCTTCTACGAGGACGAGGGCCTCGCGACCGATCAACGAGTCGGGCCCCTCAAAATGGACGATCAAGTTCGTATGGGTGCGGCCGGTCAAGCGGGAGGCGTCGCGCTTGCTCGGACCCTCGACCAAGACCCGAACTCGCTGCCCCCGATACCGACTGCGCAGGGACGCGGAGATCTCGTCTTGCAAAGTCAAGAGACGTTCGTTGCGCGCTTCTTTGACCGCGCGGGGAACGGAGTCTTCGAGGGCCGCCGCCTTGGTGCCCTCGCGAGGGGAGTACTTGAACACGAATGAATTCTGGTAGCCGATCTCCGCCAAAAGTCGGCAACTGGCGCCGAAGTCCTCGTCCGTCTCTCCGGGATAGCCGACGATCCAGTCGGTGGCGAGTGCGAGATCCGGCACGCGACTTCGCAGCAATTCGACCGCGCGTCGGTATTCGTCCGTGGAGTAACCCCGGTTCATCGCCTGAAGGATGCGATCCGACCCCGACTGAACCGGCAAGTGGAGATAGCGACTGACGCGAGGATGCGACGCGATCGTCTCGGCCAATTCCTCGGTCATGTGGTTCGGATGCGAAGTGATGAAGCTCAGCCGCAGCAGGCCGGGGAGCTCCGAATGCAGCCTCGAAAGCAGCTTCGCCAGCGTGGTTCCGTCTCGCAGATCCAGCCCATAGGTGTCGATGCGCTGCCCCAGGATCGTGAGCTCGACGACCCCGTCTTGGACGAGGATCCGGGCCTCGGCGAGCAGATCCTCGATCGGACGACTACGCTCGCGGCCCTGGGTGAAAGGCACGATGCAGAAGGTGCAGAACTTATTGCAGCCCCGCATCGCGGTGAGGAAGGCCTGGTGCTTCCGAGGGCGAACGCTGGCGTCGCGATCGAAGCTGAGCTCCTTACGGTCGACCGCGAGCACCCTGGCCCCGTGGCGAACCTCTTCCAACAAGGGGACGACATCCTCGAAGCGCGAGGTGCCTACGACGAGATCTACGTGCGGAGCGCGGTCGAAGATGGCGTCTTTGTGGTTCTGGGCCATGCAGCCCATCACGCCGATCACGAGGTCGGGGCGATCCTTCTTCAGGCGCTTCAGCGCTCCGAGCCGCCCGTAGACTTTGTCCTCGGCGTGTTCCCGAACGCTGCAGGTGTAGTACAGGACCACATCCGCCCCTCCCGGCGTGGGCACACGTTCGAACCCCGCTTTTTTCAGCTTGCCCAAGACGAGCTCGGAGTCCATCCGATTCATCTGGCAACCCATATCCTCCAGATAGACGCGAGGTGCCGCGCGTTCCGCGAGAGGATCCATGGGGGGGTGGCCGGACAGCATTGACGGGGGCTCCAAGGAGGAGGACCGGCGATGTTAGGGACCAGGACCAAGGCCGCAAGCAAGCACCGCGAAGTCTTCCTCCGACCCCTTCGTGCGGCCCTGCGTTTCCCTCCCCGAGCGTCAAGCCGCCACATTCCGTAAGAGCCAATTTACATGGCGCGCCCGGCCTCAGCGCTCTCTCTTCCAGAGCCGGCAAAAAGCTGGGCAAAATCGGCGGTCTTCTGGTCGACCATGCTCCCTACTTTTGGCACGCGGAGTGCTAAAGGAATCCCGTCCGCCAACGCCGGACGTGCGAACAACGCGAGGAGCGATCCTCGCAAAAAGTTTGGCTCGTGTCGAGCCAGAGCAAGTGTTGGGTGATAGTTCCTGGAAGGGAGAGGCCTGCGAGGGCTTCTCCCTTTCTTTTTGTCCCGCGTCCCCGCGCCCGCTGCGGGCAGGCGGCGATGGAGCCCGATCAGTTCAGATCGGGAACCATCCACTTGAACTCGTCGCGGGGCGAATCGGGTCCGATGATCACGTAGTCGCCACCAAATTCGCCCGAGTCGATCCACTCGACGGCGCCACCCAAGGTCAGATAGACCATTCCCTTGTTGGCGTGGGGAAAGAGATCCAAGTCCGCATCGGTCTGGACCACCGCCGGCACCCGATTGCACACGATGACCTTCTTATTCGCGTCCCGATCCTGGATGCCGAGCCGGACGCGGCGCCCCTCTTGGTTGGGTCCGGTCCACGAGATCCCATCGGCGTTGACGTTCGAGAGGTCGGGATTCGGCGTCACCTTCATCGACGGATCGAAGAAGATCTCCGCGTCCTTCGGCGTCCAGTCCATGAGTTTGGACTCCCATACCGACAGGACAAATTCCGGCCCACTTGCGGGCGAGAGTGATCCGTAACGGTTTTGGTACTGCAAGAAGAGCTTGTGGATTTCCGCCAGCCGCGACTTGGCAACCGTGATGTCGCGGTCCCGCAGGAAGCGCGGAATGCCGACGGCGCCAATCCCCGCGAGGGTGGCGATGATCGCCATCACGACCAACAGTTCGATGAGGGTGAAACCACGAGCGCGACGAAGGGGTGCGATCTCTTGCATGGAGGCCTCGATGAGGACGGAGGGGATTCCGTATCCGCCATCATCATAGGCCTTGATGCCACCAGTGCCCAGGGGCTCCCGCACTAGGCTCCCCGTGTATTCGCGTTTCCGCTCCCCGGACCCATTGCGGGCCCAGGGAGGGACCCGGCTCATCTCGAATCAGACTCCGGCCGCGGCGCGGAGAGCTTCGGCGCGGTCGGTCCGCTCCCAAGTGAAGTTCGGGAGCGCACGTCCAAAGTGCCCCCCGGCAGCGGTGGGCCGGTAGATCGGGCGAAGGAGATCGAGGCTCTTGATGATCCCGTAGGGGGTCAGATCGAAGTGATCTCGGACCAGTTTCTCGATCTTGCTTTCGGGGATGCGGGCGGTTCCGCCGGTCATGACGCGAATGGAGAGCGGCTGCGCTACCCCGATGGCGTAACTGAGTTGAATTTCGCAGCGGTCGGCGAGGCCGGCTGCGACCACGTTCTTGGCCACCCAGCGGGCGGCGTAAGCGGCCGAACGGTCAACCTTCGAGGGGTCTTTGCCGGAGAAGGCTCCGCCGCCGTGGCGCCCCATGCCGCCGTAGGTGTCCACGATGATCTTACGGCCCGTGAGGCCGCAGTCGCCCTGAGGACCGCCGATCACGAACCGCCCCGTCGGGTTGATGTGGAAGATCGTGTCGCGATCGATCATTTCCTTGGGCAAGGCGCGCGGGGCGAGGTCGTTCACCACGAAGTTGCGGATTTCCTCGTTCGTGGCGTCAGGGTGGTGCTGGGTCGACACCAAGACGGTGTGGATACGCACCGGCTTGTCTTTTTCGTACTCGACGGTGACCTGCGACTTGGCGTCGGGACGGAGCCACTTGACGCGCCCGGCGCGGCGATCGTCGGTGAGCTGGTTGACCAGGCGATGCGACCACATGATCGGCGCCGGCATCAACTCCGGAGTTTCTCGGCAGGCGTAGCCGAACATGATGCCCTGATCGCCGGCCCCCTGCTCCTTCTCGTCGGTCTTGCCGACGCCCTGGGCGATGTCCGGCGACTGTTTGTCGAGGGTCACGACCACCGCGCAGGAGTCGCAGTCCATGCCCATCTTGCCGTCGACGTAGCCGACGTCGCGCACGGTGTCGCGAACGAGTTTGGGGACGTCCACGATCGCCCTCGTGGTGATCTCACCCGCCACCAAGACGAGGCCGGTGGTGCAGAGAGTTTCACAGGCGACCCGGCTCTTTGGGTCCTGGGCCAGCATGGCATCCAACACCGCGTCGGAAATTTGGTCGGCCAGCTTGTCGGGATGGCCCATCGAAACGGATTCGGAAGTGAACAGCACGCGCTCAGACATGATCACGAGTCTCCTGGTGTCGATCCTGGTCCGGGAGGAGGGAATCGATCACCTTCATCGTTCGACCAACCGCACCGCGGTGACGCTCGAGGGTGCGCTTCGCCCCCTCGCGAGCCTTCAGACCACGCTCCGGATCTTCCGCCCAAGCCCACAAGGAGGCCATGACCGAGGCCGCATCGGCACCTCGGGTCAAGACCCCCTCGGACTCAAGCTCCTCGGCCAGGGTGAGCACCGATTGGACATGGGGCCCAACCAAGATGGGCAAACCGAAAGCCGCCGGTTCCAGAAGATTATGGCCCCCTATCGGCACCAGGGTTCCGCCGACGAAAGCGGCATCCGCTAGCGCATAAAGGCGGGCCAGTTCCCCCATAGTATCAACGAGCAGGACCTCCGGATCGGGGACCTCTCCTGGTCGGCTCCTTTGGCCCACCGATTGGGTCACCCGGCGGGCCATCTCCAACACCGAAGGCACCCGTTCTGGGTGCCGGGGGGCCAGGACCAGGCGCCGGGCCGATCCCACCCTGCGCAGCCTGCTCCACTCCGAAAGCAGCGCCTCCTCCTCCCCCGGATGGGTGCTAGCGCAGATCACAATCACGGCGTGGGACACGTAGCCGTGGTCCAGCCGAAACTCGGCCCGCAGCGGACCCGCATCCTCCATCCGCGCATTGTCGAACTTCAGATTTCCGGAGATCTGGACACGCGCGGGCAGCACCCCGAGCGCCAGCACCCTGGACCGATGCAGTTCATCCTGGACGCACCAGGCGGAAATCGAATTCAAGATCCCGGGATCAATGCGATGCAACCAGCGGTAGCGCGGCAGGCTTCGCGCGGAAATGCGGGCGTTGGCCACCACGACGGGGACGCCGGCCCGCTGCGCCTCCAGGAGCAGATTCGGCCACAGCTCCAGCTCCATCAGGACCAACAGGCTCGGTTGAAAGCGCCGGAGCGCCCGTCGGACCACCCGGCGAAAGTCGAAGGGGGACGGCTCGATGGGAAGCCGCGGGTACTGGTTTCGGGCGACTTCGAGGCCGCGCACCGTGGAAACCGTGAGCGCGACTTCCCCCCCCCCTGGGCGCGCCTGGATGGCCCCGATCAGCCCCCGGGCCGCCAAAGTCTCGCCGACACTGACCGCGTGCACCCAGACTCGGGGTCGGTCCGGCGGCGGAAGTGGGGGGCCCGGACTCAAGCGAGCCCGCAGAGGAACGGACGGTTTGCCGCTCCACTTTCGGGCCAGCCAGATGAAGGGCCCGAGGAGGAGCGCAACCGTCCAGTAGATGGCGTCGATGAGCATCGGGGCGCTCCGGCGAAGGAGGGAGCCAGCGCGCCCGGCTCACTCGACGCCGACTCAGGCTGCGGGTGCCGAGCCACCCGTCAAGCCGTGGCACTTCTTGAATTTCCGGCCGGACCCGCAGGGGCAGTCGTCGTTGCGCCCGACTTTGGGCTGGTCGCGACGGAACGGTTTGGCCGGTTCCTTCGACTGGTTGGCGGATGCCGCTTGGTTCATTTCCGAGCTGGCTCCGCCGAAATCGTCTTTCCGTGCTTGCGCTCCCGACCACTTGTCGGGGGCCTGCTCGAGTTGTTTGGCCGCTTCCGGCCGCCCCACCTCGATGCGGAACCAGAAGTCGCTGACCTCTTCTTCGATCGCCCGCAACATGTTTTCGAAGAGTTGGTAGCCCTCTTTCTTGTAGGCCACCTTCGGGTCTTCCTGCGCGTACGCGCGCAGGCCGATCCCCGACTTCAGGGCATCCATATTGTAGAGATGTTCCTTCCACTTGCCGTCGAAGGAATTCAAACAAATGAACCGTGCGACCGCCGGGCTCATTTCCGCGCCCAACTCGGCATCGCGTTCCTCGTAGCGGCGCTCGAGTTCGGCCTTCAGCAGCTCTTCGGCCTTTTCGCGGTCCAAGGGCACGGTAGGTGCATCGTCGCCGACCTTGCGCTTCCACCATTCCTGAACCGGAGACAAGCTCCACTCCGCGCCCTTCTGTCCCTCCGGCATCGAGAGATCGAGAGCCCGGTCGAGCGACTGGGTCAGCATCCGCAGCACGAGGGACTTCAGCTCCTCACCTCGCAGGATCTGCTGGCGATAGTCGTAGACGAGCGTGCGCTGCTCGTTCATCACCTCGTCGTACTCGAGCAGGCGCTTGCGAATGTCGAAGTTGCGCTCTTCGACTTTTTTCTGCGCGCGCTCGACACTGCGGCTCACCATCTTGGCTTCGATCGCCTGGTCGCCGGTGAGTCCGAGTTTTCCGAGGAGGGCCGCCATTCGCGGCCCGGTGAACCGACGCATCAGCTCGTCTTCGAGGCAGAGGTAAAAGCGGCTCGACCCGGGATCACCCTGTCGACCCGCTCGCCCCCGGAGCTGATTATCGATGCGGCGGGCTTCGTGACGCTCGGTGCCCACGATGTGGAGGCCGCCGAGATCCACCACGGTCGATCCCAGTTTGATGTCGGTACCACGACCCGCCATGTTGGTCGCGATCGTGACGCGCCCGCTTTCGCCGGCCTTGGCGATGATTTCGGCCTCCCGCGCGTGCTGCTTGGCGTTGAGGACTTCGTGCTCGATTCCCCGGCGCTTCAAAACCTCGGAGAGCCGCTCGGACTTTTCGATGGAGGTCGTGCCGACGAGCACGGGCCGCCCCTGTTTGTTGCGATCCAGGATGTCTTGAACCACCGCCGTGAATTTTGCCTTCTCAGTCGCATAGACGAGGTCGTTGCGATCGTCGCGCACGCAAGGACGGTTCGGAGGAATCACCATCACGTCGAGCTTGTAGATGCGCAGGAACTCGCCGGCCTCGGTGATGGCGGTACCGGTCATCCCCGAAATCTTCTCGTACAGTTTGAAGAAGTTCTGGAAGGTGATGGTCGCGAGAGTCTGGTTCTCGGCCCGAATCGGGATGCGCTCCTTGGCCTCCACCGCCTGATGCAAGCCATCGCTCCACCGTCGGCCCGACATCAGTCGTCCGGTGAATTCGTCGACGATGACCACCTCGCGCTCGCCGTCGGAATTGGGCTGCACGACGTAGTCGACATCGATGCGGTAGATGTGGTGAGCCCGCAGGGACTGCTCGAGGAGGTGAGGCCACTCCATGTTGCGGCCGGCGTAGAACGAATCGACCCCGAGAAGGCGCTGGGCTTCTTCGATGCCAGCCTCGGTCAATAGGACCTGCTGTTCCTTCTCTTTGACCTCGAAGTGCTGGTCCTTGACGAGGCGGGCCGCGACCTGATCCGCCTTCGGGTACTTCCAGGTGTCACCTTCCGAGGGGCCCGAGATGATCAGCGGAGTTCGGGCTTCGTCGATGAGGATGTTGTCGACCTCGTCGATGATCGCGAAGCCGCGGCGCTGCGCCTGATCCTCGAGGCGAACCTTCATGTTGTCGCGGAGGTAGTCGAATCCGAACTCGTTGTTCGTCCCGTAGGTGATGTCGGCGGCGTAGGCGACCTTGCGTTGGGCGCTCGTCATCTCGGACTGGATCACCCCCACCGTGAGCCCGAGTCGTTCGTAAATCGGCCCCATCCAATCGCGGTCGCGTCGGGCGAGGTAGTCGTTGACGGTCACGACGTGCACCCCTTTGCCGCTCAACGCGTTCAAGAACGCGGGGCATGTGGCGACCAAGGTCTTACCTTCGCCAGTGCCCATCTCGGAAATTTTGCCTTGGTGGAGGACGATCCCGCCCAGGAGCTGCACGTCGAAGTGCCGCAAGCCCTTCTCCGCGCCGGGCGGCGGCGTGCGTTTGCTGGCTTCCCGCACGAGGGCGAACGCGTCGACCAGGATTTGGTCCAGCGTTTGACCATCCGCGTACCTTGCCTTGAGCGCATCCGTGGCGGCCCGCAGCTCGGCATCCGTCTTTTTGGCGAGCTCGGGCTCCCGTTCGTTGATCGCGCGGACCATGGGCAGGAGCCGACGCAGTTCACGATCGTTGCGCGAGCCGAAGACCTTCGTGAATGAGCGGAAGAACCATTCGATCATGAGAGTTCCTCCCCTCCGGGTGAGGGGTGATGGGTCGCCGGAAGCAATGAAGAGACGAACTTCAAGAGCACCGCCGTCTCGTAGGGTTTTACGAGGAATGCGTCCACCTCGGGAGGGAGGCGTTCTCGATCGACGTGGGCGGCCGCCGTCGCGAGGATGAAGGGCAATTGGGCGAGGTTCGGTTTCGCTTTGACCTTGGCCGCCAATTCGAGGCCGGTCATGCCGCCCATTTCGAGGTCGCTCAAAATGAGATCGAACTCGTTGGCGTCGAGGAGTTGGAGAGCCCGCTCGGCGGAGTCAGCGCGCATGACCCGGTAGCCCTGCCGGCCCAAGATTCCCGCCACCGCGTCCCCGATTCGGACTTCGTCATCCACGACGAGGATGCGAGCGGCTTTCTCGGTCAGCCGCGCTCCGGGTCCGGGGGGTGTCTCCTTCTCGACCCACGCAACCAAGTCGGAAAAGGTGGGAACCCCCTCGGCCCGCCACCGGGTTTCGATTTCGGAGCGGACGTCCTGGTTGTAGCGGCGCAGATCCAGCCACTTTTCGTAGTCCTCGAAGTGGCTCTGGATGTCGATGGAGTCGTGGGTGTCCACCGCGAAGAAGAATCGGTCACGCACCAAGAGCTCTTGGAAGGCGAGTTTCATGTGCGGATAGCGGTGGTTGCCCAGGCGCAAGAGGTAGCGCCGCATCACCCCGGCTCGCTGGTCGCGCACGAACGTCTTCAAAATCTCCTCGGTGGTGGTCGCTTCGAGCAGACCTGGCGGCAATTTGGGAGCCCGCGCCGGCGCGGGGTAGGCGATGTCGAGCCAGACCCTGACCGCGTCTCGAAAGGTCTTCGGACTGATCAGGCCCTCGGCACTCATCCTCGGCCTCGAGGTACTTGCAGTGTGCCGACCCAATCCGAGAGGGCGCCGAGCTTTTCTCGAGTGTGCAGTTCCGCCAGTTGCCGAACGATCTGGAGCGGCGTTTCGGGACCTCGAAAGTTGGCTGTCCCGACCTGGACAGCACTTGCCCCCGCCACCAGGAACTCCATCACGTCCTCGGCGTCGGTGATGCCCCCGATTCCGACGATGGGCAGGCGGACCGCCCGGCGAACTTTATGGACCGCCGCCAAAGCCAGCGGCTTGATCGCCGGACCGGAGAGGCCTCCCATACCCGTCGGAGAGCCGAGTTCGGGGCGACGGCGCCGCCAGTCGACGGCCATTCCTTGGTAGGTATTCACCAAGCACAGAATGTCCGCGCCGCCCGCCTCGGCAGCCCTGGCGGTGGCCGCGAGATCCGTCACGTTGGGGGTGAGTTTCACGAGGAGCGGTTTGGAAGTACGCCGCCGTGCCTCGGCAACAAGCGGTTCGAGCAGCTTCGGATCGACTCCGAAGTCCAGCCCTCCTGAGACGTTGGGGCAGGAGACGTTGAGCTCGATCCCATCGATCCCGGGGTCCGCCCCGAACGACTCCGTGAGATTGGCAAAATCGGCCGAGCTCTCTCCTGCCACGTTCACAATTCGAGCACAGGGAAGGGCGCGGAACGCCTCCAGGTGATGCTCCAGAAAACCGTCGAGCCCCGGATTCATGATGCCGATCGAGTTCAGCATCCCGGAGGCCGTCTCGTGAATCCGGGGGGGGGGATTGCCCCGCCGCCGCTCTCGTGTCACCGACTTAGTGACCACCCCTCCGAGTTCATGCAGGTCGAGGGAGCGCTGAGCCTCCTCACCGCTTCCGAACGTGCCGGAGGCCACCAGGATCGGATTGCGCAGCCGGAGCGGACCGAGCGAAATCGCGAGGGGATCCGTCACGCCGTGACCCTCGAAGCGGGGCGCGGCTCTTCCTTCCACAGGGCGATCAACATGAGGCCCGCCCCCACACAGATCATGCTGTCGGCCAGGTTGAACATCGGGAACGGCCAGCTTCCGAACCAGACGAGAAGGAAGTCCCGAACCCGCCCGTCTCCGAAGATGTTGTCGTGCAGGTTGCCCAAGGCCCCTGCGAGAATCAGGCCGAACGCGACGTGAGCCATGAACGGGAGGCGCGGCCGCGTCCAGTACCAGCCAAGGATCAAGGCGGACACCGATCCTCGGAGAGCCACCCAAATCCAGCTGGGCAACCCCTGAAAGAGGCTCCACATTGCGCCGTCGTTCTTGGCATGCCCAATGTAAAAGAAGCCGGGAATGAGCTCGATCCGGGGCGACCACGCACTCGGAACTCTCTCGAACGCCCAAGACTTCGTCCACAGGTCGGCGACCACTCCCGAGATGAGGATGAGAAGGAACACGATGCGCGGATTCATGAGCCGGGATTCCTCCGCCATGACAGCACCTAAACCCTTCACAAATCCCACCTTGCATCGGATACTGGCCCGGCGGAGCTACCAATATAGGCCCCGCACTTGGAGCATCAAGACAGAATGAGCCCCATGCCACGCTCGCAAATCCGGAAGACTCCGCCTGGCAGCCGCTCCCCCCTGCCCCCCCTTGTAGCCAACTTCGTACGCAGCCTGCGGCTCGAGCGCGGGATCTCGTTGCACACCCAAGCCGCCTACCAGCGCGACTTGACTCTTCTGAGCGAAGCTCTGTTTCCGAAGTCGCTGGATGTGGCCACGCCGGCCGATCTCTTGGAGTTCTTGGCAAAGTGCCAGACTCGCGGGGAAAGCCGGCGCACTCGGCTCCGCCGCGGCGCCGCGATCCGGAGTTTCTACCGCCACCTGTGCCAGGCAGGAATCATCACGAAGAATCCAGCCAGTCTGCTGGTCTCGCCGCGCCCGACCAAGTCTCTTCCCAAGGCCCTGAAGACCGCGGAGACCGACCGTCTACTCCGCTCGGCCGGGCCTGAGACGCGAGGTCCCGAGGCCCTTCGCGCCAGTCTGGCCCTCGAACTCCTCTACGGATGCGGGCTCCGCGCCCAGGAACTCTCCGGCCTCGCGATCGAAGACATCGACCTCGAAAGCGGATTCGTCAGAGTGGTTGGAAAGGGAGACAAGGAGAGGCGTGTGCCTCTCGGAGCCCCGATTAGGCAAGCGCTCAAGGCCTACCTGAAAGACGCTCGCCCCGGCTGGGTACGGCCGACCTCGGGCCGCCATGTCCTGCTCTCGACGCGAGGCCGCCCCTTTTCGCGTCAGAGCATCTGGAAACTGGTCAAGTCCGCCGCCCTGGCCGCCGACTTGGATCCCCGGGTCTCCCCCCATACGCTCAGGCACTCCTTCGCTACGGACCTCCTGCGCGGCGGTGCGGACCTCCGGTCCGTCCAAGAGATGCTTGGCCACGCCTCGATCGATACCACCCAGATTTACACCGGCCTAGCGCAAGACCACCTGCGTGGCTCCCACCGTCGTCATCACCCCCGAGCATGAATGACGCCTCCGCGCGGGCTTGCATCGTGCCCCCCCTGCCCTCTATGCTCTGACTCAATCCCTCGCTAGCGAGGATTTTCCAAACCCACCCCGAGACTCGCTGTGCGCCAATCTCACCTCCTACTCTCGATCGTGGCAATCTCCCTTCCCCTGGTCGGCCAGCAGGTCGGAGACGCACAACGAAACTACACCCTCAATGGTGCCGGATCGAACAGTCCTAGTTTTGTGATCTCCACGATCGGCGTTCCCATCACCAACTTGGCCCACAACTACGCCACCCAGACTCCCAACGCGCCTTTGGTCTGGGCCTGGTCGGCCGGGGGCCAAATCGGAGCCGTCACCACCGCGACCAACAGCATCGATCTCGCACTGTCGAGCCTGGTGTTCCTATTGGACTTCAACAACGCCTCGACCCCCTTGAGCGCCATCGCTTACACGAACGGAACCGGCAGGTTCTCCCTCACCCACCCGACAGCCACCGGATTGGCGGGCTCTTCGTGGTTCATGGCATTCGCCCACGGAGACGCGGCCTCGCCCGACGGATTCTATTGCTCGCAGGTGCACCAGACGAACTTCGTAACCGACCCCAGCTTGAGCCTGGCGGTGTTGAATTGCATGCCAGGCACTCCCGTGCCCCTCACGGATGACAGCTTCGCCGCGGTCACCCTCGGTTTCCCGTTCAATTACTACGGGGTTCCCTATTCGACGGCATTCGTAGGCAGCAACGGTTACGTGACCTTCAACACCGGAGACGTGATCCTGACAGAGACGGTCGCGGGCTTTCTGAGCGGCGTCCCGCGCATTTCGATGTCTTGGGACGACTTCAATCCCGCTGCGGGCGGGTCGGTGACCTTCTTCACCGACAACGTCGGGACCTTCCAGGTGTGCTACACCGGCGTGCCCGAATTCGCGGTCACCGGGAGCAGCAACACCTTCCACGTCACCGCCGTCAATGGCACTTCCATCGTGTTCGATTTCAGCAACGCCATGACGAACATGGACTGCCTCACTGGATTGTCCCCGGGAGGGGGGCTCGCGACCGGGCTGCCCGTCAATCTCTCGGTGGGAGTCGCAGCGATTCCAGTTAATCAGGCGGCATACGAGCTCTTCGCTGTCGGTGCCACTGCCTTCGACCTTCGCGGTTACCAAGTGACCTGGCTCTTGGATTCGGCGGGCGTTCCCCAGCTCGTGTTCTGATCCCGGATCGGCCCGCCGCCGAAATTGTAAGGCAGCATTTTCAGCCGGGCGGGCCTCCAGCATCCCGACACCTGCGGTGTCGACTTCTGTCCGCGTCGTCGGTCTCTGGCCCCAGAGCGTTGAGCCCCGAAGGTCGTTCCGCCTGACTCCCGACATCTCCGGCCTTAGGATGGGCAATCAACCAAGCGTGCACGCTGGCCGCCAGCCGTGACGAAATACCCGGGACCGCCGTCAATTCCTCCAAACTCGCGGCACGGATACTCGAGAGAGACCCCAGGTGCCTTAACAAGGCCTGGGCACGGCGGGCCCCCAACCCCGGAATGTCGGCGACTACCGACTTGGCACTAGTCTTGGCCCGCTCCCGGCGGTGGAATCCCACCGCAAATCGGTGGGCTTCGTCACGCAGGTGAACCAGCAGCTTCGAAGACTCCGCGAGCGGATCGAGCAGGTGGGGGGACGCCCGGCCGGGCACCCAAATACGCTCGAATCCACGTGCCGATCCCGGGTCATCGACATTCCGGGCCTTAGCGAGCCCGAGGAGCGAAACTTCCGCGATCGAAAGGTCACGCAGAACGCGCTCGGCGCGCGCGAGTTGAGGCGGCCCTCCGTCCACGACGAGGAGGTCCGGGAGGTCGTGCTCGGCGACGCCGCGCCGAAGGCGCCTGGTCAATACTTCTTCCATCGCCGCGAAGTCGTCGTTCCGCTGCACCGCGCGCAATTTGTAATGGCGGTACAGCGACTTCTCGGGAAGCCCGTCCATGAAGGTGACGCGACTCCCGACGACATGGTCCCCCATCAAATGGGAGATATCGAAACACTCGATACGGCGGGGTAACCGCCCCAACCCGAACTGCTCCTTCAATTCCGCGAGTTGGGCACTCCGGGCACCACTGTCCTGCCGCCGTCGGATCGCCTTGAGCGCGGCATTGCGCTCCGCGATTCGAACCAGCCGCAGACCCTCGCCTCTCTCCGGCACTCGCACCGATACCGGACCCCCTCGCCGCTCCTCGAGAATCGCGTGATGAAGTTCGAGGTCGGCGGCGTCGCTCGGAAGGAGGATTTCGGCCGGCGGGCGACGCACCGGACCGTAGTACTGACCCAAGAATGCGGCGAGCACTTCATCGGCGCCTCCCAGTCGGCGGAATCGGAAGTGATCGGTCCCAATCACATTCCCATCGCGGATCTGGACCACCGCCAAAAAGACCTCCTGTTTGTTCTCGCAAATCCCCACCACGTCCCGTTCCGCCCCCTCCCCTCGGGACACCTTCGCGAGATCGAGGGTCCGACGCACTTGCGCCAATCGATCGCGCAAGTCGGCGGCACGTTCAAATTCCAAGGCTTCTGCAGCCAGGTGCATTGATTGTTCGAGTTCCGCGAGCACGGCCCGATCCTGGCCGGAGAGGAACCGGACGGTCTTGCGGACCAGTTCATCGTAGTCGGCCTTGGAAACCAGATCGACGCAGGGGGCCGTGCATCGCCCGATTTCGTGGAGCACACACGGCCGCGACCGGTTGTCGAGAATCGAATCGCGACAAGTTCGCAGGGGAAAGATCCTCGACATGAACTGGATGGTCTTTCGACAAGCCTGTGCGGAGGGATAGGGTCCGAAATAGAGAGCCGCATCGTCCTTCCGGCGACGCACGATCGTGAGCCTCGGCCAGCGGCTCGATTCGTCCAGTCGCAAACTGAAATACGTCTTGTCATCGGTGAGGCGAATATTGAGCTTGGGACGCTCCCGCTTGATGATCGCATTTTCGAGGAGCAGCGCCTCCTTCTCGGAACCGGTGATCGTCCAGTCGATCCACGCCGCCTTTGAACCGAGCAGGCGCGTGACCAAGCGGCCATCCTCCGCCCCGAAGTAGGAACGGACCCGTGAACGGAGATTGAGGGCTTTGCCCACGTAGAGCACCTTCTGGTCCGCGTCCAGAAACCAATAGACCCCCGTCGCGGTCGGAAGCTCGGCAATCGCCGCTTTGGAATAGGGGAGTCTCGATTCCATATCAGGCCAAAAGTAGTTTTTCGATGCGCCGGACTTCGTCGCGCAACCGAGCCGCCTCTTCGTAGCGCTGCTCCGACGCGGCGCGATACATCTCGTCTTTCAACGAGCGCAGAGCCTGATCGAGGTCTCCTCCGTGTTTGCTCACGATGTCCGAACTCTGACGAGGGGTTTTGGAATCGGCACTGTCCGGTGCAATCGTGAGTTCGAAGTCGTCGGAGATTCGTTTGATGATCGACTTCGGAGTGAGCCCCGTGGCGAGATTGTGCGCCGCTTGAATTTTCCGCCGGCGCTCGGTCTCCCCCAACGCTCCTGAAACCGCGGCGGTACGCTCGTCGGCATAGAGGATGACGCGGCCTTCCACGTTGCGCGCGGCGCGCCCGATTGTCTGAATCAGGGAACTCTTGCTTCGTAGGAAGCCCTCTTTGTCCGCATCCAGGACGGCGACCAATGCCACTTCGGGAATATCGAGACCCTCCCGCAGGAGGTTGATGCCAACCAGGATATCGAAGACTCCTAGTCGTAGATCGCGGATGATCGAGGCCCGCTCGAGCGTGTCGATATCGGAGTGCAAGTACTTGACCTTCAAACCCAAATCCCGCAAGAAGGTGGTGAGATCCTCGGCCATTCGCTTGGTCAGGCACGTCACCAACACCCGGTGTCCGCGGGCGACTTCACGCCGGCACTCGCCGAGAAGATCGTCGACTTGACCTCGCGCGGGGCGAACCTCTACGACCGGGTCGAGTAGGCCGGTCGGCCGAATCACCTGCTCGACGATTCGCCCCTTTGCGCGATCGAGCTCAAAGGCCGCGGGTGTCGCGGATACGTAAATGACCTGCCCGCAGCGCTGGTCGAACTCTTCGTAGGTGAGGGGGCGATTGTCCAGCGCCGATGGCAAACGAAAGCCGTGCTCGACCAGCGTCTCCTTGCGGGATCGGTCTCCCTTGAACATGCCCCCGATCTGCGGCGTGGTCACGTGGCTTTCGTCCAAGAACACGAGAAAGTCCTCGTCGAAGTAGTCGAGCAGGGTTGCCGGTGGCTCTCCGGGCCCGCGGCCATCCAAATGGCGGCTGTAGTTCTCGATTCCCGAACAGTGCCCGAGCTCCGTCAGAAGCTCCAGATCCAACCGCGTTCGCATTTCGAGGCGCTGGGCCTCGAGGAGTCGTCCTTTGCCTTTGAGCCCGGCCAGCCGGAGATCCAACTCCTCTTCGATCGACACGATGGCCGGCTTCAGCCGGTCGGCCGGGGTGACGTAGTGCGAGGACGGGAAGACCGATACCTGGTCCACCGATTCCAGGACACATCCCTCGAGCGCGTCGATTTGGTCGATTGTCTCGATCGTGTCACCGAACAGCTCCACTCGGATGAGTCGGTCCTCCGCATCCGCGGGGTAAATCTCGATGACGTCCCCCCTCGCCCGGAAAGTCGCTCGACGGGGAGCGACATCGTTACGGCTGTATTGCATCTGCACCAAGCGACGCAAGAGCTGATCCCGGTCGATGTCTTGTCCACGCACGAGATCGAGTCGGAAGCCCTCGTAGAACTCGGGCGACCCGAGTCCGTAGATGCAGGAAACACTGGCCACGATGATGACGTCCCTCCGACACAGGAGGGAGGCGGTCGCCGCGTGCCGCATGCGATCGATACGATCATTGATACTGGCGTCTTTGGCGATGTACGTGTCGGAGGCCGGAACGTATGCCTCGGGCTGATAGTAGTCGTAATAGGAAATGAAGTATCCGACGGCGTTGTTCGGGAACAGCTCGCGAAATTCGCTCCAAAGCTGCCCTGCCAGAGTCTTGTTCGGCGCGAGGATCAGCGCCGGTCTTTGCGACTCCTCGATGACCTTTGCCATCGTGAAGGTCTTTCCCGAGCCGGTCACCCCCAGCAATACCTGCTCACGGGCCCCCTCTTTCAATCCGGCCATGAGGCCGGAGATGGCACCGGGTTGATCTCCGGTGGGAAGAAACTCGGAGACGAGTTCGAACGGGCGCGCAGACTTGGCCATCACCTAGAATCGCCGCCGGTCGGAGAAATTCAATCCTCCGAACCGCGGCAACCGGAGCCAAGGATCCTCGGGCGTACGATCACTTCGGGGCGCCGGACCCTCGGAGTAGCTCCGTGGCGGCTCGAGCCTTGAGGGCCGCGAGGCTCGGATCCGCGTAACCGACCGACTCGAGCGTCGAGAAACCCGAGTGCGCGGCAAAGGCCTGACCTGAATACAGGCGCGCGTAGGCGAGCAGGAATCTCGCATCGTGATCGCCCGGGTTGGAGACGACGAGGCGCTCGAGCTCGGACGCCGCCTGCTCGTGTGCTTTTGAACCGATCGACTCGCGCAAGTCGACCGTGCGCTCGACCCAGGCAGGATTGCGCGCGAGACCGGACGAGATGGCGGCCTTCGCGAGCGACACGCGCCCTTGGGCGGCAAAAAGCGAAAGTCCGAGCTGGAGCGGCGCGTAGTAGTCGTCGGGAGTCGCAAGCCACGCCCGACGGAACGACTCGGCCGCCAGGAGGAAATCGCCGCTGCGAAGCCAGCCCTCGCCTCGCGCCAGCGCTTCGCTGGGTCCGAGCTCGGACGGAAAGTCCGCGACAATCGGAGTGGTGAACAATCCGCCGACTCCCGCCGACGACACCGGCACAGAGCGGAGTTCGCTCACCCGGACGACCGGCTCGCTGCGGGGTGCCACTTCATCGACGTAATCGACATAGGGGTCGTAGCTGTCCTCGTAGTCGACGACGACAGTATCGGTATGGTAGACCGAGGTGTAGGCAGGGTAATACACCACGGTGTTGTAGTACGAGTAGGGATAATAACCGTACCGGCGATAAGAGGGATAGCTCCAGCGATAGGAATTCCAGGGGCTGCATGCATAGCCGAATCCGACCGAGAGACGCCAGCCGGAGGTCCAGTAAGAAGAGCCGTACCAGCCGGTTCCGCAATAGGAATAGGACCACCAGGGGGAGCCAAAGCCGTGCCCCCACGGAGAGGAATAAACGTACGGCGAGTAGAAGTGGGGGCTGTAATACCCGACCGGGGCGTAACAAGACGACCAGTAGGGAGTCCAAGAGTAGGGATACGCGTAGGGCGCGCAGCCATGGTGCCCGTGATAGCCGTCATCCACGTAGCTGAAGCCCAAGGCTACTCCCCCGCTTGAGGCGTAGATACCAGCAGCAAAGAGGCCGTCTTGATGCCCACCCGTGGCGGTCGCGTGGGAAGGCTTGGATTGAGGCACACTCACCGCCGGTGTCTTGATCGAATCCGGAGCGAGCGGGCTCACTGGAGCGATCCCCGGCCGCGTGGTCGTGGGCTTTCTCACCGAGCCGATTGCGCCCTTGGAGTCCGGCCTAACCCCCTTGATCGGGGAGAGATCGCGAGCGGGCGCACTGCCGTCGCCTCCCCGGCCTTTCGTGACTTGAACTTCTGCCGGGCGAACCAAGGAGGCTCCACGCGGAGTCACTCCACCGCGATCACCGAAGGTTCGACCTTCGGGAGCAGGAGTAACAACACGCCCTTCGGGCTCGACGATCACGTCACGCCTGGGCAGCGGGCTCGCCGGATTCGTGAAGCGAGGGGAGCTCACGCGAGGAGTCGGATTCGACGTCCCGCTCGGCCGCCGAGAGGGGACCGCGTCGGTGAACGACCCTCCTGAATTGCCGCCGAGATTGGTTCCGCCCCGGGGTGTCGGTGAGGGTTGGGGATTGAAGGGACTAACGTTGGGACGACCGGTTCCACCCCCCGGTTGGGAGCGGGGCGTAGGTATCGGGCTCGGGCTCGGTGGATTCACGCGAGTGGGGGTGGGCAGCGACCTCGGCGCGGGCGCCGGATTGGACCGGGGCGTCGGCGCTGAGGGCACGCTGCGAACGGGCGGGGCCGCTCGTGGCGCCGGAGCGGGGGCTGACCGAGGGGCCGGGGCAGCCGGTGGAGTGCGATTGACGGATGAGCCTCCCCCGGAGGGTCGGCCAGCTCCGCCGGGAGCCTGCGGATTCACCCCTCCACCCGGTTTTTGGGCCCATGCGCTACCGGAAATCACGAGCATGACTGACAGGGACCAAACCAGATGGCGGGGCATAAATTCCTCCGAAGGTCTCGTTCCACCCTCGAACCGGGGTGCGTCTCCCCCTCGTCAAGCATCTTTCATGCCTGGCACGAGGACTGGAGAACACGTGGGAATCCTACCTCTTTTTCGACCGGGGAGGGGCCGCGCCAGGCAACTCCTTGCTGGTGGGAGTCTCCCGGTGAGGACAACGCGCGGAAGCGCCTGTAGCCGCCAAGAGACACTCCCCCTTTGGGTGGTGCCAAGCGACCTATAATGCGCGTCCTCCCCAACCAAGCGCCCGTCCGACCCGTTCTTGAGAGATGCCCATGGAATCTTCGGCTTCGAGCCCCAGCGTCAAGTGCCCCAAGTGCAAGACCAGCTACCGCTTGCCAGCCGGCTTCCGGGGCACCGCCACCTGCAAGCAGTGCAAGGCCGCATTCTCGGTGGGAGTTCCCGAAACCCAGAAGCGGGCGGAGAAGAGCCGAGATGCCGCCGACCAGCGCACGATGAAAACGCTGCTGATCGTGTGCGGCGGAGTCCTCGCGGTCGTCGGCTTGATTGTCGCCCTTACCAAGGGCGGCGGCGGAGCCCCTTTGGATCCCCACTACGTCCCTCCCACTCCTGCTCCGGCTCCCACGGCTCCCAAGCGGCCAGTGGTCCCGATCAGCACCCATCCCGAACGCGTGGCGGTGTCGTTCCTGCGCGCGCTGTCCCGCGGCGAGAAAGCGGACATCGAGCGCCTGTTCGACGTGGACATGTACTACTTGGCTTGGGACGGTCCCGGGAAAAACAACACCCCGGATCCGCAGCGGTTTGACCGCCTGCCGAAGGAAGAACAAGACAAGCGACGTGCGCTGGCGCACGAGCTGATCATGGATCCGGAACTGGCGCAGGCCCTAGGAGCGGATGCTCTGATCAAGTGGGACCACACCCCGTTCACTTGGTCCTATCCGCCTGCCATCGGACCCGACAACGGCAAGTTCGACCTCAACGTGCGCGACGAGGCCACCAAACCTCTGGTGTCGGTCACCGTCACGGTGCGTCTGCGAGCCGGCAAAGACGCGAGCGCCGACGGCGACAAGCTCGACTCTTGGTGTGTGTCCTGGGTGGAATGGCGTTGGAACCAATCCACTCTCAAGATCGCCGCCAAGGACAAGCGCGCGATGGATCCCATCGAGGAACGCCGCAAGGATTTGGAACGCAAGGCGATGGCCGGCAAGCCCCGCGGGCCGGTCGAGGCGGATCCGGTCGCGGTGAGCGAGGTCCCCGGTACGGGCCCGACGCAGAAGTCCACCATTGAGGATTCCCTCCGGGTCCTCTTGGATCCCGGGTCTTCCGGCCCGAAGTACCACGGGGCCCGTGACCAACTCATCAATCTCGGTCGAATTTCCATTCCGTTCCTGCTGAACTACCTGGTCGGCAAGAACCACGCCGACAACGACGAGGACATCAAGAACTCCTTCACCGTGATCCAAGTCCTGGATGAAATCACCGGCCTCGGGAGATTCGGCTACGAGCCGACCCAGGCGAAGGACAGGGGAGTCGGGGTGACCACCGCCACTGGCGAAGATAGAAACACCGCGGTGCGCCGCTGGTTCGGATGGTGGTCGAAGAACCACCAAACCTGGAGCGGCAAGCCCAAGCCGGTCGACGAAGAGGAAGAAGACAAGTAACCGCCCGCCGCGCGGCTTTCCGACAAAGCCGGGCGCAACGCCCGAGCAACTTCCCTATCGCTCGGGACTGATCGTGATGGTGACCGAATCCTGCTGTAAGGTGTAGCTCGCTTCGAACAACTCGCGGAAGTAGCGCCGGTTTCCCCGATCCCACTTGCGATACTTCACCTTGATCATGCGCGCCGGTGGGTTGAGCGTCCACTTGATGCTCTGCCCAACGGGAATGTCCTTCTCCGCCATCGTCGGCACGATCGTGACCGGGCTTGCGCCAGACGCCGGCGTCACCAAGATCTCCGAAATCTCGAGATTGTCCGGGAATCCGTTGGCGATCGTGAGGCTGGTCGTTCCCCCGGTCGACACCGGCGGAGTGGGAATGGTAGGACCAATCGGTTGGGACGTTCCAGCCGAGCTGCGCCCGCGCAGGCGGTCCAGCTCGCCCTGGTTGAAGTCGGCGCGAGACCGTTCCGCATCCCGCTGGCTGCGCAACGTGGTCACTTCGGACTGCAAACTGGTCACCTGCGAGCGCAATTGCGCGAGCTCTCCCGAGTTCCCCCCGGCCCGAGCCAGCTCGGTGCGCGCGGTTTCCAGTTCCCCCTGCTTGGTGCTCAGCAGGCCGCTCAATCGTTGACTCTCGGCCTTGGCCTTGGAGGTCTCTTCCTCGGCCTTTTTCGCGCGGTCCTCGGCGGCCGTCACTCCTGCGGCAGCCGCGCTCGCGGCCCTCTCGGCATTGGTGAGTTTTTCCTGAGCTTCGCGCAGCGCCGACTCGGCGGCGTACAGTTTGGCCGCGGCATCCCCGGCGCCTTGGAGCGAGTCTTCAGCCGACTTCAGCCGAGCGGCGAGTTGCCCTTTCTCTTCCTCAAGACGCCCTTTGTTCTCTCGCAGACCTCCGAGCTCCTTTTCGAGCTCCACCACGCGAGAAGAGCTACCCGATCCGCTTTGGCGCAACTGCTCGAGCTCCGACTGATGCTGCCGCGCCGCGGACTCCGCCGCGGTCAGCGCGCCTTTGACTTGCTCGAGCTCCCTGCCGAGGCGGTTTTTCTCTTCCAGCGCGTCGTTCGTGCGCCCTTGTGCCTCGGCCAGCTCCCGTTCTTTCTTTTGAAGGCGCTCCTCCACGGCGTGAAGGTTGCGACCGAGTTCGGGATCAGCGGATTGCCCGGGTTTCGGGGAGGAGTTCCAGTGCATCCACCAGCCAGCGCCGCCACCCACCAACGCGAGTCCGGCCACGAGCCATGGCACGACACTCCGACTCGAGGTGAGTTGCGCGGCCTCCCCTGACCCGGAACCCCGGGAGGCGACCAGCGGCCCGCCGGCGCGCGCAGTAGGACTTTGGGACTGCCTTCGGTACTCGCGCAACGCATTCAAGAAAGCGAGCGCGGACGCGTGGCGCTTCACCGGATCACGGCGCAGCGCGTTGAGGATGAGGTTGTCGACTTCCTGGGGAATGCCGAGATCCGGGTGGGTTTCCCGAATCGCTTTGATCGGGTTGGATGCGACCCACATGGCGTAGCGCACCGGATGAGTGCGCGCTTCCGGCGGAGATGGCACCTTGCCCGTCAGCATCTCGTGCATGATGACGCCGACGGAATAGAGGTCGGTCCGATGATCGATCGCCTCGCTCTCACCCCTCGCTTGTTCGGGAGCCATGTAGCCGAGGGTGCCGAACGAGTGCCCGGTCTTGGTCAGAGTCAAGCCGGACTCGCCAGATCCGTCGCCAATCATCAGCTTGGCGATTCCGAAGTCGAGGACCTTCACGAACTCGCGCCCAGCGCGATCCTCGACGAGCAAGTTGCTGGGTTTCAGATCCCGGTGCACCACGCCCTGACGGTGCGCAAAGTCCAAGACCTCCAGCAGTTGCTCGGTGATGTCCAACGCTCGGTCGAGCGGCCGCGGGCCGAGTTCTCGAATCAGGGTTGAGAGGCTTCGCCCGTCGGTGTACTCCATGACGATGAATGCGCCGTCCGATGATTCACCGACATCCAAGACCTGCACGATCTGAGGGTGAGGAAGATTGGCCTGGAGCAACGCCTCGCGCTGGAAGCGGGCGCGAAACTCGGGGTCGGCGGTGAGCAGGGGGCTCATCAACTTCACGGCCACTCGACGCCGATTGAGTTTCTCGTCTTCGGCAAGGTAGACCTTGCCCATCCCGCCTTCGCCGAGAACCGCACGAATGCGGTAGCGGGCATCTAACACCTGCCCTATGAGCTTGTCTTGGGCGGAGCGGCCCGCCGCCCCCGGGGGCGTCAGCGGAACCGTGCCGTCAGGGTTGGATCTTCGGGGGGGCGATCGCTCGTCAGTCATAACCGCGCACTCTACCTCCGGGATCCGCCCCCTCCACTTTGGAATCACCGCCCCGTAACGCAAGAAGGCCGCCCTTGCGGGCGGCCTTCTTCGCGAGCGAACCTTCCGAACCGTCAGCTCTTAGAAGAGCAGGCGGGCCTGGAAGTAGCCGTAGAACTGGAAGTCGTCATCGATCGCCCAGATCGCCTCGAGGGCGTCGTCGGCGAAGATGAACGCCAAACCGATGTTGAACACGAGGTTCTCGCTGTAGCGATACTCGGCCCAAACGTCGATTTCCCAGCCGTAGTCGTCCTCGATCGCGCCGAGGTCCTCGTCGGTGGTCGCCCAAAGGATGGTCGCACCGATGGTCCACTGCGCGTTCGGGTCGAAGTGAATCCCGAGCTGGGGGGTGATGACGTTGGTCATCGGGATCAGGTCGAAGATGCCGTAGCGAGCGCGGAAGCCGCCGTTCGCGTGACGGTTGGGGTAGAGCGTGACGTAGCCGAGCTCGTCATCCTCGGGGCCGGTGGCCCAGAGGAAGCGGACGTAGGCGCGGAACATGCTGCTCTTGTTGAAGGTGAGCCCAACCTCGGCCTCGAGCGCGAAGGCATCGATATCGAGATCGAAGCCCGGTCCGAGGTTGTCGCCGAACTGGTAGGCGAACTCGAGGTTCCAGTCCAGGCCCGCCGCCACGTCGAGCATGCCGCCGATGCGGGCGCCGATCGTGTGGTAATAGGCCGTCCCGATGAAGGCGGGATCACCGACGAAGTTGCCGAGCGAACCGGTGCTGACACCGCTGCCGTTGTCGAACGCGCCGCCGTGGCCGTTGACGTAGATCCAGTAGATGTCGAGCTGGTGGTTCTTGATGGTCTTCAGCGTGAAGTACAAGCTGTAGAGCTCATCATCGTCGTGCGAGTTGCGGAAGCTCGGGTTCTGGTTGGGGTCCAGGTCCTGGGTGGCCAGGCGGAGAACCAGGGCGGTCAAGCTGAAGGACTCGCTGTCCCAATCCCAACGGGTGCCGTCGAACGCGTAGCCGTTGTACCAATCGGCGTTGCCGAAGTGGAACTGGTTGCCGAGGACGATTTCCTGGCGGCCAGTGCGGCTCGAGAGCTCGGGGCGGTTGAAGAGATTGCGGACTTCGAGCCAAGCCTGGTGAGCCCGCACGGTGGTGCTGACGCCGTTGTCGAGCGACGAACGGTTCGAGCCACCTTCGCTGAACGAATCGAAGCTGCCGCTGTTGGTCGACGCGCCGTCACCGAAGGCCCAGTGAGCCTGGAGTTCGGCGAACGCGGTCACGTCGCGGGAGAAGTCGTACTGGAAGCCCAAGCGAACGAGAGCGTCCGTGTAGCTGCCGTCGTGCTCCTCAGCGGGCGTGCTGAAGGCGAAGGGCCCGCGCGGCGTAGTGCCAGGCAGGTTGTCCCCGAAGGTCCAGCTATTGCGGAAGCGGAACTCGCCGGTGAGCGAAACCGGGTTAGCGGCCGACTTCACGGTCGTGCCGGCCAGGTAACGCTCGGAGAGCGAGTTGATCTGCGACTCGAGAGCCGCCTCGTCCTGGACGTTGTCCGCCACGGCCTTCTCCGCCTCGAGGGCGGTGACCTTGGCCTTCATGGTGTCCAGTTGCTTTTGCAGATCTTCAGGGGTCTGGGCCAGCGCGTGCCCACCGAGGGCGATCGCGAAAGCGGCAGACCATGCCATCCACTTTCTCATGAGTTTTCTTGCCTCCTCCAAGTCAGGAACGATGTCGGGCCCGATCCGCACGTGTGTGACCGGGAGTTTCCGACGTTCCTGGCTGGGTAGGAACGGAAGGAAGCGGTCGCATCCGCTTTCCCCTTTTCCCAACCTGCCAGGCGAAACATTTGGGGCACTATGGCTTCCCGGTTCGGGCGCGTCAACCGATCAGGCTTAGTTTTTTTCGCACTCACGAATCTTTAGGAATGCCCGAGGCTGATGAGACAGGCCGATCGAACCACCCAATTTCCGCAATTTCCGGCCGAAAATCGCAGGTGCGCTGGGCTCGACGTGAGAACTGCCACCGCCAACGCCAACATTCCCAGAACATACAAACAGACTCGCCACCGCCTAATACCGAAACGCCCAAGCTCCTCTCATCCCCCCAAAAAGCGGGATCAGCGGAGGTCCACGTCTCGATCCTGGGGCATCACCTCGACGGTGACCCCCTTCTCCTTCATGTAGCTGATGGCTCGCTGGATCTCTGCTTCCTCGCCCGAAAGCTCCAACGCCATCAGACCGCGGTCCTTGGTGATGGAGGCACCCTGAATATTGGGCACCACGGAGAAGTCCTTGCCCAAGGTATATAGAAGGGGCTCGCCCAGAATTCGCTGGGGAAAGGTCAAGAACAACCGAGATTTCATGATCGGGACTCTCTCCCGCGGGCCAGCCCTCGCGTACCGGGCCTCCGCGGCGCCGAGGATATCAACCTAGTCGCAAATCCCGAGAAGGTTCCGGTGAAGGCTTGATGAGGCGGTCGGCTTCAAGCCGCCGCCCCCTTCGTCGTAGGCCGTGACTCAGCGTGAGCGAGAAAAGCACGACCCCCAACCAAATCCAAAGTCCATCGGTCAGGCTCGGGTACTGGTAGTAGGCCTCCCCGAGACGGTGGTAGAGGCCGGGCTCGTGCAGCCAGTCCTCGGAGAAAACCGACCCATGCAGGCGGGCGAGGGGGGACAGCTGCATCACCCAGTCCGGCACCGCTCCCCTCACCGTCCATCCTTCGGGACTCGCCCCATCACGGCCCGCCAAGACAGGCACGGCAAACAAGAATCCGAAGGCCAAGAGCCCGACACACTTTGCGGTCGCCTCGAGTCCGGCGGCTCGCCACGGCGCCAACGCAGCCCAGCCTGCGAACCACGTCATCAGCAACACCAACCCGCCTTGCGCCGCCAGATCCAGTGGAATCGAGGCGTAGAGGGCAACCCCACCCGCCGCGGCCGCGGCCGCGGCCAAGATCTGCAAGACCGCCCGGTGGGGGACCTTGGATCCATAAGCGACGAGCCCCCCCGACCCGACGAATAGGGCCAGCACCAGGAGATGACTCGGTTGTGTAGAGGCTAGGCCGGCCCCCCCCGCGGTGATCATTGGGGATTGCCGAGGCACTCCGCCAAGGTCAGGAGCGCGTAGGCAGTGACCAGCGCCGGACTTCCCTCGAACCAGCGGTCAGCCTGGTTGGTCCACGATCCGTCTCCTGCCTGCCTTGCCGTGAGCGCCACCGCGAGATCCCGGCGCCAAAACTCGGCCGGAGTCCCCGCGACCTGAATGCCCTGCTTTTCGAGCGCCGACAGGGTGCGCGCCAGAGTCAAGTAGTAGTAGAAGAGGCCTTCGTACTTGCGGGTAGGATTCGCGTCACTTTCCATGCCGGGGTTATGACCGAGGTTCCAATTCCCCCTGATCCAGTCCCAAGCCGCCTTCACCCGGGCATCCTTCGCATCCAGATCGCAGAGCAGGTAGCTCTTCAGGAGAGCGTAGGTCATGCTCCCGTAGCTGCGGAAAATCCGGCTTCCGTCCGGGAGGGCCATGGTGCCCGCTTTGGATTCACTCGGGGCGTAGATCCCGCCGCCGTCGTTGCCGACCGCGACCACTCCCTCCCCCTTGATCTCCCGCGGAGTACGGTCGTTCGATTCGCTGCGATTTTGACTGCGTTGCAGGAAGACGAGGGCCCGCTTGTAGAACTCGTCGTCTTTCTTGATGCCGGCGGCGGAAGCTGCCTCGAGCGCCCATTGGGTCGTGCTCATGTTGACGGTGCCGCTCCCGCCATACCCGATCCCCCCGAAGTTCTCCGAACTTTCCAGGGTGCCTTCTCCCCCGTCCAACTGGGCCAAGCGAATGTACTCGCCCGCTTTGGCCAACACCGGGGCGTAGCTCGGCTCTCCGCTCTCCTTGAATCCCAAGACCGCGGCCGCGGTGATGTAGACCGCCAGTTCTTTGTCATAGATGCCGCCGTCCGGCTTTTGGAAGCCGGCGAGCCAATCGAGGGTTTTTCGGGCGATCGGCCGCGTGGATTCCGAAGGGTTGCGGAGCAGTGAATAAGCCGCGAGAGCGCTGATGCCGAGATCCGGGTCTTTTCCCGGCATGAAGCGCCACTGCCCCTCGGGGGACTGGCCAGCGAGGTACGCGGCGCCTCGGTCCCGAGCCTGTTTGGCGGAGTCTCTCCAGTCCTCGGCCGCACCAGTGGCACGAGCCTCCGTCGCCGCGGGCTTGGCGGGGGCGGGATTCGGCTCGGCCTTCTTGCCACAACCTGTGACCAGAGCAACGAGAGCACACCCGAAGACCAGGGGAAGTGGACGCATAAGAGACTCCTGTGAATGTCGAGGCCTTGGAACGGTACGGGGGCGCGCCGCGTTCATCCACCCGGCCGAGAATGCCCAGGATCGGGAGGGGGATCAGGACGCGAGGGTGTGGACGACCCAGGCTAGAAGGTATGCCAAGGCCGACAGGCCTCCGAACTGGAGCGCCGCCTGGGCCCACGAGCGCGTCTCTCGGACCACGACCGCCACCGTCGAAATGCACTGGAGCGCGACCGCAAAAAAGGCGAGGAGCGCCAAGACGGTGGGAAGATCATAGAGGGGCTCCCCCCCCCGCCGCACCGACGCCCGCATGGCCGCGCCGACCGTGGCCTCGTCCTCCTCGGCTCCGGTTTCGGTGGCATGGACCACCGCCATGGTCGAAACGAAGACTTCCCGGGCCGCGAGGGAAGCGCACAGCCCGATCCCGATTCGCCAATCGAACCCGAGGGGTGCGATCGCGGGTTCAATCGTGTGGCCGAGCCGACCGGCCCAGCTCTGCTCGATTTGCGCCGCCCTGCCTGCCGCGGAATCGGCTGCATTTTCCAAGACGGGGAGGTTGGTCATCGCCCATACGAGGGCGGAGAGGGCGAGAATGACGGTGCCGGCCCGCTGGAGGAATTGCCTCGCTCGGTGCCACAACTGCAGACCCACCGCCCGCCAGGTGGGGAATCGGTACGGAGGGAGTTCCAGGACGGTCGCCAACGCTTGGCTGCGGGAGAGGAACCGATTCAGAACCCAGGCCGCGATGAGGGAGAGCAGGAGGCCCAAACCGTAGAGGCCGAGCATCAAGAGACCGCGAATCCCGATCCCCCATCCCACCGTGCGCTCTGGGATGAAGGTCGAGATCAAGATCGAGTAAACCGGTAACCGCGCGCTGCAGGTCATGAGGGGAGCCACCATAGTGGCGATCGTGCGCTCGCGCCGGTCTTCGATCGTCCTCGTAGCCAAAATTCCCGGCACGGCGCAGGCAAAAGAGGAAAGGAGTGGGATGAAAGACTGCCCTGAGAGGCCGATCGCCCGAAGGGGTCGATCGACCAGGAAGGCGGCCCTCGTCATATACCCACTGTCCTCGAGCAGGCCGATGAAGAAGAAGAGGATGAGAATCTGAGGCAGGAAGACGAGGACTGAACCCACTCCCCCGATGATGCCCTCGGAGAGCAAGCGGCCAAAGACACCCTCCCCAGCCACCGTCGTCGCCAACTCTCCGAGACGTGCCACCGCGAGTTCGATCCACTCGACCGGAGCGTCCGCAAGCCGGAACACGGCCTGGAAGAGCGTCCCCATCACCAAAACAAATGCTGCCGGCCCGAGCAGGGGATGCAGGAGGTAGCGATCGAGCCGCTCGCGCGCGGTAGCTCGCGCGGGGGTTCCGCAACGGCTACATCCGGTCAGGATCTGCGTTACCCAGGCCCATCTGGCCTCGGCTTCCTGCTCGGCAAGCTCCGCCTCCCCCACCGCCGCGCGGAGTTCGACCCACCGAGCAACGCTTGGCGCGGAGATCCCCTGAAGACCGGGGATCGATACGCAGATCCCGGCCCCGGCCTTCGCATCGAGAAGGCTGGCGCGGAGGCCATCGATTCCGTCGCCGCGGGCGGCGGAGGTGGCGACTACCGGCACTCCACCCAAGAGTCGGCGGAGGGCCGCCGGGTCGAACTCGATGCCGGCCACAGAGGCCTCGTCCGACATATTGAGGCAAATCGAAGTGGGAAGGCCGAGCTCCAGGACCTGAGACAGCAGAAAAAAGCCGCGCCTGGGTCGAGCGGCGTCGATCACCACCAAGACTTGGTCGACGGGGCTCGCAGTCGGGATTCTCCCGAGGAGAGCGTCGACCGCGATCTGCTCGTCGGGGCTGCGCGCCACCAAACTCGAGATCCCCGGTAGGTCCGTGACCTGCCACACCCGGCCGTCCGAGAGCGAGATCTCTCCAATCTTGGCGTCGACCGTGACCCCTGGGTAATTGGCCACTTTCTGCCGCAAGCCGGTCAGGGCATTGAACAGCGAGCTCTTCCCCACGTTGGGGTTACCGACGAGCGCAAGGTGGCGGGGGCGCGGGGGCGCCGCTTTCAGATCACGAAGCTCGTTCAACCCAGACCGCCTTCGCCTGTTCTCGCCGCAGACAGTAATGCGAACCGCTGATTTCGACCTCGACTGGGCACCCGAGCGGGGCTCGCCTGATCACCTTCAAGCGGCCTCCCGGAACAAAGCCCAGTTCCAAGAGCCGCACCCGAAAACTCACCCCACGCTCGAGGCCGCTGATCGAAGCGGACTCTCCAGGGCGAAGGTCGCAGAGAGTGGCGGTGTTGGATCCGGGCTGATGCATGCAGGCCTCACTGAGACTCAGTCTCAGGTGGAGCTTAGCGAGATCGCCCCCACGAACAAGTTTAGGTCGCGGCTGATTCGGAGGTTTCCGAACGGACGACGCGGTACTTGGTCCGCAGTTCCTCCCGAGCGAGACACGAGCCGCAAAGACCGAAGAGCTTGAGGCTGTGGCTCAGGAGGTGGAAGCCCGCTCGGTTCGAGATGGTCTCCTGGATCTGCTCGATGCGATCGTCCCGAAACTCCACGATCGACTTGCAGTGCACGCAGAACAAGTGGTCGTGGTGCGAGTGACCGAAGGTGTGTTCGTAGTAGAGCGAGCCCTCGCCAAAATCATGGCTCGCGAGCAGTTCGCACTCCTGCATGACCGCCAGAGTCCGGTAAACGGTAGCTTTGCTCGCCTTGATCTTCTCGCGCTTCAGCCGATCCAGCAGTTGATCGGCCGTGAAGTGGTCGTGCATCGAAAAGATCTTGCGCAAGAGGGCGCGGCGAGACCGGGTGAACTTCAGGCCCCGCCGGCGCAAGAAATCGAGGAATACGGCCTCCTCCTTGCCGTCCGCCATCGTCTCCGAGCTCTTGTCCAGCCAGTCGCCGTCCATGGTCTGGTCTCCGCGGTCGTGCGCGTCCGATCCTTGGGTCCCGAACCACGAGCGGATCGGACGACGGAGTGTAGCGAGGATGGCCCATGGGCCCATGGCTATCTCCCGCAGCGAATCGACGCCGCGGCCTCCCCCGCCCCCAGGCCTAGCCGCCTGGCCGAGCCGGTCGTCCGGCCTTTTGCCCAATGTCCTTGCGGAACTGCATGGATTCGAAGTGGATCTTGGCCACCGCCTCGTAGGCGCGGGTGCGAGCGTCTTCCACCGACTTCCCGAGCCCGGTGACGTTGAGGACTCGTCCCCCGGCGGTGACGATTTCCCCGCCTCGCTGCTCGACTCCGGCGCCGAAGATCACCACTCCGGGCACGCGCTCCGCTTCTTTCAGGCCCCGGATCGGATCGCCCCGCTTGAAGGCGCCGGGGTAACCACCCGCGCAGAGGACCACCGAGACCGCTACCCTCGAATCCCACTGAAAGGTTTCGGCGCCGAGCTCATCCAAACGCCCTTCCGCGACGTGCCGAAAGACGGAGGCCAGATCGGCATTCCAGCGCGGAAGTATGACCTGGGTCTCGGGATCGCCGAAGCGCACGTTGTATTCGAGAACCTTGGCCCCCGCCCGACCCACCATCAACCCTGCGTAGAGCACGCCGCGAAACGGACGTTTGGCACGTGCCAAGGCGTGGATCGTGGGAACCAGAATGCTGGATTCGACCCTTTCGATTCCCTCGGAATCCCGGGGGCCGCCCGGACTCAGCGCCCATTCCGCCGGTATTCGGGCCCAGGTCCCCGTCCAAAGCCCGTTTGTGGTCTTGACTCAAGGGCAGAGTGAGGACGCTTCGCCCATCGGTCAACGCGTGAACCGAGACCTCCTCGCCAGGAAGGTACTCCTCGATGACCACCACGTCGCCGCTGGAGCCAAAGACGCGCTCCGCCATCATGCGGTCCACCGCCGCAACGGCTTCGTCCTTGTTTTGGGCGATGACGACCCCTTTACCCGCCGCCAAACCCGAGGCCTTGACCACGATCGGGAAGGACAACTCCGATTCGAGGTAGAGCTTGGCATCGGGAGCGTCACGAAAAGTCCGATGACCGGCCGTGGGTACGCCATGGCGCGTCATGAGTTCCTTGGCAAAGGCCTTGGAGCCCTCGAGTTCCGCGGCTCCTCGATCGGGGCCGAAGACCAGGAGCCCGGCGGCTCGGAGGACATCAGCCAGACCCCGGCAAAGCGGAGCCTCGGGTCCGATGACGACCAGTTCGATGCGATGGGTCTTGGTGGCCTGGAGGATTCCGGCGTCGTCGTCCGCGCCGATCTGAAGATTGGTTGCGAGTTCCGCGGTGAGTCCGTTCCCGGGCGCACAGAACAAAGTGACGGGATTGGGGCCACGCTTCAACGCCCAAAGAAGGGCGTGTTCGCGACCGCCCGAGCCGACGATCAGGATTCTCATGCCAGGTTGCAACCTCAGCGAAGTAGGGAAGGCAGACAATAGACATCCGCCATCGTCCCCACCAGGATGGATTGATAACCCCGGGCGCGCGCCGGCCGGCAGTCCGATTTCTCGCTATCCCCTACGCTCAAGAGGGCATGGCTCGGATGGGGCATCCGCCGTTCCACCTCGATGAAAAAGTCGGGGTTCGGCTTGGCGGCACCGACCTCCTCCGAACTGATGGCGAACGCGAACAGGCTCCGGTCGACGCCGAGGCATGCGAGAATTCGGGTCAGAAGGCCGGGCGCGTTGTTCGTTCCGAGTCCGAGGGTGAATCGCTCTGAGAGTTCCCGGAGCACTTCGCATAGCCTTGCATCGGCGCGGAGATGATTCTCCGGGAAGGTCCGGGCTTCGCGCCACCGATTCATCTCGGCCAGGCTGATCCCGAATCGATGCTCGAGCGTCTCCGACTTCGAGCCGAAGCCACCGCGAATGCGGTCGGCTTCGAGCACGGAATACGCCTCCTCGTCATTCGCGGCGCCGTAGAGTTCGCGCACGCGCGCGCCGGTCGCGAGGTCCATGCTCCTGAAGTACGCGGGGTAGGTGGCCTCGTCGTAGAAGGTGCCGTCGAGGTCGAAGAGAATTCCTCGAATGCGTCCTACCTCGAGTCCGGGATCCGCCGGTCCAAGTCGAGGATCGTCCGCCGTCACCGGAGATTCTGGCGCCATCGGGCCTCGATCTCGGACCACTCCATCCCGAACAACCGCGGTGCGGCCACGGCGAGGGATTCGCCCGATCCGGTTGCCACCACGAGGTCGCGAACGCTGAGCCAACCGTGTTTGGTCACGAGTTCGACCACGAGCGAGAGGCTCATCGTGTAGTAGGTGTTCACCAAGGCCGCATCCTCGATCGTCGCCCAGACCGCCGGGAGGGCCGAGAATTCAGGCAATTCTCCCGCGGCCAGGCGCTTCACGAGGGTGCCTCGACTCCGCTCGGTCGGGCGTTTTCCTTCGAAGTACTGGGCGACTCCCTCGTTCAGCCATAGCGGACAGCGCGGCGCCAAGCTCTCCACGAACACGTGCGTCAACTCGTGGGCGAGCGTCGATTCGATCTCGGCCGCCACCTTGCGAAAGTTGCGGACCGGCAGCCGAATCTTGCCGTCGAACAAACCCCCGGCCCATTCCCGGGCGCCGGTTGCCGCGTCGAAGTCCTCCCGGGAATAGAGCACGATCGTGATGCGCCGATCCGGGAAGCAGCGGAACTCCGACTGCAGTTTTCCGTTCCAGCGATCCAAGAGATCGAGCACCGTCACACTGGTGCCCCGTAGGGACTCCGAGTCGTACTTGACGACGAACTGTCCCCTCGACTCGCTCAGATAGGCGCCTTCGACTTCCTGTTCGCGGCGGATTTTCTCGATCAGTGGTCGGATTTCCGCCGCCCGAGTGGATCCGAGCTCGATGGCTTTTTTCAGCGACTCGAGCGCAGCGGCGAGGTCCTCCTCCTCGTACTGGCTTCGCCCCTTGACCTCCCAGAGGTTCGGAGCTTCCGGACTGCGCACGAGGGCCTGGTCGAGGACTACCCTCGACTCCTGATTCCGACCCGCTTTTTTCAGCACCGAAACGAGCGATTCGCTGATGCGTGGCTCGTTCGGATCGAGAGCCAGGGCTCGGCGCAGGTCATCCGCCGCGGAATCGAGCGTGGCGGCCTTCGTGCGCTGGCTGGCCCGCGCGTGCAGCGCCCGCGCCAGATTTTTCGCGAGGGTCCCGTTCTTGCCATCGAGAGCTCGCGCCGCTTCGAAGGCGGCGATGGCCGCGTCGAATTGGCCTTGGTCGTATGCGAGCACGCCCTCCTGGTTGCGCTCGGCAACGATCTCTTCCACGCTGCGCCCCTGGGCAACCAGAGGTAGCGACACCAAGGCTGCGATCGCCCACCTGACGAGGATCCTCATCGCGATGGCCTCCGTTTGTGGAGCGGGTCGATCGACCGGGTGATCGGCCGCACCGGGGGCACGAAAGGCCGCTCCAGATCCAGGCCGGATCCTTTTCCCTTGCCGGCGGGGCCGGCCAGGCTCTTTTTTCCCTGAATTTGCTCTTCGATGTCGCTGATCAACTCGGCAGGACTCTGGTATCGGATCCCCGGATCAATCGCCATCATGCGCTGAATGAAGTAATGCACGTGCTGGCTGATGCGAAAGGACTTGAGCTCCGGGGAATTGAGCTCCGCCAAGAGCCGTGCGGCCAAGACCTCGCGGTCCCCGCTTTCGCCGAAGGGCAGTTTGCCCACCACTAATTGGAAAAGGCTCACTCCGAGGGAGTAAATATCGGAGCGCACATCGAGTCCTCCCTCGCCGCGGGCTTGTTCGGGGGCGATGTACTGAATGGTGCCGGCGGTGATTTCACTCTCGGGCGCACCGCTTGCCACCGTAAACCCGAGATCGCAGATCTTCACGGTGTTTTCGAGATCCAGGAGAATGTTGGCGGGCTTCACGTCCCGATGGATGAGGCCCTTTTCATGCAAGTAGCCCAAGGCCCGGGCGGTCTGGAGGATGATGTAGAGGGCGTTGTCTTCGGAGAATCTCTGGGCGCGATCGAGATACTCTTGGACCGAACGACCCTGAACACATTCCATGCTCACGAAGATCAGCCCGTCGTGCTGCCCGATCGCGTAGCCCTTCACGATGTTGGGGTGTTCCAGGTTGATGAGGTGCCGGCCCTCGGCCTCGAACTCTTCCACCGATTCGCGGCGCCGACGCAGCGCGGGCAAGAGGATCTTCAGGGCAACCGTCCTCCCCCCCTCCAGGTCCTTGGCCCGGTACACCCGGCTCATCCCTCCCTGCCCGATGAGCTGGTCGACCACGAATCCCGGGATGAGATCGGCAGGGGGATGGTCCGGATCCTGGAGCCACCGGATCTCCGAAGCGGAAACCCAACCCTTCCGGCGGCAGATTTCCGTAGCGGCCAGAGGGGACCCTCGCTCCTTCAATTCCTGGGCCTTGGCCAAGACCGCTCGCATCGTCGGCTCCGAGATCACACTCTCGACCACCAAGCGGGCGGCCAGTCTCATGTCGGCGGGCGATCCGGGGAGCAAGGGAGCGTCGGGCATCGGGAACCTCGGACGATAGTACGGACGACCCACACCGACTGTCAACTTGGGACCGTTGGCTGGGCCAAAGCCACCCCTTTCGGGGTTTTCGAGGCTCCTGGACCGAAGCGCCGCCAAAAGCTACGGCGCGAATCCCCCGGCGGACGAAAGAGCGGCAGGCCCGTGACTTCGGAACTTGCGCGAGCGAGGGGAGTGACGGACCTGGGCTCTCAGGGGAAGTCTCACCGATGCCGAGTGGCGATTACAACCTCGTCCTCAAGTACTGCGAGGCCATGGACGAGTTCGTCCGCATTCGGGTCTTCGGGGAAACCGAGATTCGAAGTCTCCTGGAGCAAGCCAAAATGGTCGACCGGGCGAGCTACCAGCGCCAGGTCGTGAAGTCCTGCATTTTGGATCACAACCGGGAGCTGGCCCGCCAACTCGATGAAACGAAGCGAGACGGGCATCCCGACATCGAGGATGTGCTGTATCTCCTCTGCATCGACGTGAATCCCGGCCTCGAGATTCACCAGGTCGCCATCCCGCTCCCGGCGCGGGACGCCATCCCGGACGAAACCAATCCGGATGCCGACCAGGACGTTCCGATCCAAAAGAAGTCGCAGAAGCAGCTCGAACGCATCATGGTCCTGGACCGCGAGCTGAAAAAGCGCATCGTCGGACAGGAAAAGGCCATCGACATCGTCTCGCGGTCGATCAAGAAGGCAGCGGTGGGTCTGAGGGACCCTCGCCGCCCGGTCGGCGCCTATCTTTTTGTCGGCCACGTGGGCGTGGGCAAGACCGAGCTCGCGAAAGCGGTCACCGATTACCTCTACGGGAGCCAGTCTCGCCTCATCCGCGTCGACTGTTCGGAATACGCCCTCCCCCACGAGTACGCGAAGCTGATCGGATCGCCGCCCGGCTACATCGGGCACAACGAGGGCGGCTACCTCACCGAAGCGGCCAAGGAGCTCGACGAGTTCGTCGTGCTCTTCGACGAGATCGAAAAAGCCCACAGCAAGATGCACAACATCCTCCTCCAACTCCTGGACGAGGGAATGATCACCGATTCGAAGGGCTTCAAAGTCTCGTTCCGCAACGCGCTCGTCCTCATGACGAGTAACCTGGGCGTGCGCGAAGTCGAATCCCTGCGCGGCAACATCGGGTTCGACTGGTCGCGTCGGCAGGATCCCTCCTTCGAAGAGATGACCGAAGAAATCAACGAGGCCCTGAAGAAGGCGTTCCGCCCGGAATTCCTGAATCGCCTCGACGACACCATCGTGTTCAACGCGCTCACTCCGACCGACAGCGTGAAGATCGTGGAACTCATGCTGCACGATTTGGGCAAGATCGCGAAGCGCGCGGGAGTGGCCCTGAACTTCGAACCGAGCGTGAAGCGCACGCTCGCCGAGAAGGGCTACCGCAAAGAATGCGGAGCGCGCGAGCTCAAGCGCACGATCAAAAAGTGCGTGGAGGGACCGCTCACCGACCTCATGCTCGAGGGAGTGGTGAAAGACGGCATGACGGTGCGGGTGAGAATCCAACGCGGCGAAGTGGTGTTCGAACCGGATCGGGTCGCCACGCAGCCGACCGTATTCGCCTGAACCAGTTCGCGACCGCGCGCCGCTCCACCGAGCGCGCCATCCGCGGCGATCAGGGATAGATGCGGTACATCATTCGCGGGAACGGAATGCACTCCCGCACGTGTTCGCGCCCACAGATCCAGCCCACCGTGCGCTCGAGGCCGAGGCCGAATCCGGCGTGCGGCACCGACCCGTAACGCCGCAGATCGAGGTACCACTCGAAGGCCTCCTTCGGCAGTTTTTCTTCCTCGATGCGGTGCAGGAGCAAGGAGAGATCGTCTTCGCGCTGGCTCCCGCCGATGAGTTCGCCTGATCCCTCCGGACCGATGAGGTCCATCCCGAGCACCACGGAAGGATCCGCCGGGTCGCGCTTCATGTAGAAGGCTTTGATCTCGGCGGGCCATCGGTGCACCATCACCGGCTTTTTGAAGTGAGCGCCCAGCGCGGTTTCGTCGGCAGCTCCCAAGTCGTTGCCGTGCACGAAGCCGGTGCCGAGCTCTTGCAGCAGTTTCCCCGCTTCGGCGTAAGAAATGCGGGGGAACGGCGGCACGATCGACTCCAAGGCCGGAATGTCCCGCTCCAATTCCACCAAGTCGGCGCGGTGGTGGGCGAGAACCTGTTGCACGATGGAGCAGATCAGCTCTTCCGAGACCGCCATGATGTCGTCGAGAGTGGCGTAGGCGATCTCCGGCTCCACCATCCAGAACTCCGTAAGATGGCGGCGCGTCTTGCTCTTCTCCGCCCGGAACACCGGGCCGAAGACGTACACCTTGCCGAGCGCCATCGCCCCGGCCTCCCCGTAAAGCTGGCCGCTCTGGGTGAGGTAGGCCTTTTCGTCGTCGAAGTACTTGACCTCGAACAGGGTCGTCGTGCCTTCGCAGGCCGCGGGCGTGAAGATCGGCGCGTCGAGTAGGGTGAATCCCCGCGAGTCGAAGTACTCGCGAATGGTGCGCACGATCCGGCTTCGGATGCGCATCACCGCCACCTGCTTCTTGCTGCGCAGCCAGAGGTGCCGATTCTTCAGGAGGAAGTCCGGGCCGTGCTCCTGAAGGGCGATCGGATAGTCCACCGACTCGTGAACCACGGTGACGCCGGTGAGATGCAGTTCATACCCGCCGGGAGCGCGGGGTTCGGCCCGCACGTGCCCCCGAACCATGAGCGAGGATTCCTGTCCCAATTTCTCCGCTCGCTCGAAGTCCGCCTCGGGGATCTGGCCTTTGGCGACCACGCTCTGCACGATGCCGGTCCCGTCGCGCACCAAGAGAAAGAGGATCTTGCCCTTCGAGCGGCGATTGTAGAGCCAGCCCTTGACCTCGACTTCCTCTCCGACGTGACGACCAAAGTCCTCGATATAGACGTGGGCAGGCATTTCTATCCTCGTGCGATTGGCCGGTTTTCCGAGGGCAACGGGGCTAAGACTGGATTCCCCCGGTGCCACGGTTGGACCAGGTTGATGTTAGCGGGCTCGGCGGTCGAGCAAGCGGAGAACCCGGACCGGGAGTTCCCGATCAGGGGAAGATCGCGGTGGGTACCTTGAGCCCCGCGTCCAAGACCGCCCCGTCTTTCACCATGACATAGCCGGAGCGAACCTCTTCGCCCCGCAGCGCCCGCACCAAGAAGCGCACGCCCCCGTCCTTTAAGTCGCTTCCGACCAAGTGGACTCGCGAGAACCCCTCTTCGAGGAGGAACTTGCGGGCGATCTCCTCGGGGGAGAGCTCCGGAGCCGCGGCGGGGAGAGCGGGCGGCACGTCGGTGCGCATCTTCTCGGGAAGGGATTCCAAGACCTCCGCTAGGGCCGCGAGTTGGCCTTCGCTCCGCAGGATCGCCGCCCGCGTTTCCGCCGACACCTGGCGATCCTGGGCGAGGTCGTCGCGGAGCAACTCGAGCTCAGGCCTGAGATCCGGAATTTCGACCATCGGCATGGCCAACGGAGCCGCCGGCTGAGGAATCGTGCTGGCGGTCGCCTGGAGTTCCGCGAGCGCCCGCTTGGTTTCTCCGAAGGCCTGCTCAAGTCGCAACTGGCTCTGCCTCGTGATCCGGCCTTGAATGAAGAGAAACACGTAGCCCGCGATCAGCGTCACCAACAGCAAGATCTCGAACCAATCGGTCATGGGGCGCCTCGCTTCGGGGGGTCGGAGAGATGGCCGGACCTTACCCCAGCCCCCTTCGAATGACCAGTTCCTCAGGCCTCGATCCGCCCAGGAACCACCGTCTCTTCGGATTTTCAGGTGCGTCGACGACGCCGGGCGAAGAAGCACCAGGGTTCAAGCTGGACTCGGAACTCAAATGACGAGGGGCCAGTGAGCCTCCCAGGTCAAAAGCAGAAAGCCTTGAATCACCAACGAGGCTGCCCCCAGTGCACAACCCCGCACTCCAGCCGGAGCGCGCACCAAGAGCGCAAGGTAAAGAGGAAACGCCGCCAGCGCATAGCGCGGGAGAGAAATCAGGTTGTCCGCCAAAATCGGCGCCGAAAACCACGCCGCCCCGAGCACCCAGTAGGGCCACGGAAGTTTGCCTGATCGCACATCGCGAGCGGCACACCACAGAGCAAAAAGCCCGATCCCGAGCACGAGCAACTGCAGGGACTTCCGAGCGAGTTCGAAGGGCCCGTAGCCTCGGAGGATCACGAGTTCCCGCACCCCGGAGAGGCTCGGAAAACTCTCGTGTCCGAACAGCCGCTGCACTTTGAAGTAGGCGAACGGGTCGCCACACTCTCGATCGTAGATCACGAACGCGAACCCGAGCCCTGCGAGCACCAGCAGGGAATACCCGATCGCCGCCGGAAAACGCCAGCGTTTGGCCACTTGGATGATGCGCACGCCAAGCGCCAAGAGGGCCACCCCAAAAATGCGGACCGACGACGCCCCGGCCGACGCGAGGCCCGCGAGGAGCCATCGTCCCCGCTCGGCCTGCGTGGCCGCGAAAAGCGAGAGCGCGAGGAAGGGACCGTCGGTGAGAGCGCTTCCGAGCACGAAACTGAAGGGCGAAATCGCGAGCCCAATGGCGGCTTTGGTGCCGAGTCCATTTCCGTAGAGGCGGTTGCCCAGCCTCTCGAAGAGGGCGAGTGCGACCACCGAAAGAAGCTGCGACACCAACAAGAATCCGAGCGCCCAGGCAAGTAGTTCCTGATCCGGCGCACCTCCCAATAGCCCCCGATGAACCAGAGGCTTCACCACCCGTACGAGCCATGGGTACCCGGGAAAGAAACCCTCCTTGGTGGGCCGGTCCAGGGGCGGCGGCTGGTACCCGAGGAGTGCGATCTCGAAATAGTAGGGTGAGTCGTTGCGCCCCCAGGCGTCGATTCGTCGATCGGGATGGTAGAGCCACGCGGTGCCATCCGCCCGCGGCTTCCACGGCAACACGAGCGTCCCCTCCCCCGGGTGCACCGGAAGCGGTGGCACTACGCTGAGGAGTGCCCACCAAAGGAGCCGCGTGGCCAAAATGACGAGCAAGAGACGACGGGACATCATGGAGAGACAAAGGTCCTGGTGAGGGGAGATCGGCAGCGCTCGTCTCGGGGCCAAGGTTCGCAGGATCACGGGGCGCCCCGGCTGGTCAGGAACCAGCGACCGGGGCAGTATAGGCGCATGAGAGCCTTGCTCGGAGCCCTGGGGTTTGCCGTAACACTCGTGGGTCCGGTTTCGGGGCTCGCCCTTGCCATGGATCGACGGACCTTGCCGGAACATCCGCAGAGTCCGAGCGAGCTCGAGGCCAGCGGCTCCGACCTCTACCGCACCCACTGCTCACCCTGCCATGGGGCCACCGGCCGCGGCGACGGAGCCGCCGCACGATTCCTGGATCCCAAGCCCCGTGATTTCCAGACGGAGCCTATCCACTTCGTGGCAACCCGGAGTGGTGCCCCCTCGGATCACGACTTGTTCGAGATCATCAGCGCCGGGCTGCCGGGTACCGCGATGCAAGGTTTCGCCGGCACTCTCAACGACACGGAGCGAGCCGCGCTCATTCGCGTCGTGCGCGAGTTTCAGCGTACCGGAGCCCAAAATGCCGCCGCTGGAGAGGATCTGAGCGAAGACGAACGGCGCGCGTGGGTGGCCTCGCTCACGACCCCCGGGGAATCCCTCCGCGCCCCCCTCGAACCGCCCAACACCGTGGAGTCCGCGGCCCGCGGGCGGCTGGCGTTTCTCAAGCTCTGCGCGAGCTGTCACGGTCCGAGCGGCGAGGGGGGCATCGTTCCGAGCACGCGGGGCACGGAGAGGGAAATTCGTGCACGGGATCTTCGCCGCGGGGTGCTGAAGGGGGGCATTGAACCCGGGCGACTCTTCGTGCGCCTGCGGCGGGGTATTCCCGGCACTCCCATGCCGGAACTTCCGGCCGCCTCCGCTTCGGATGAGCTGGTCTGGGACATCGTGCACTACTTGGGCGCCGTGATCCCCCGCGAAGCCCAAAGGCTCCACGACCCTGTCGGTTTTGCCTGGCCCGCCGCGCGCGCTCCCGGGAAGCTCCCCTCCGATTTGCAAGACGCCGCGTTTGCCGTGGCGGCCGAGAGTTGGGTGGCGTTCTCCCCGTTTGCCGCCACCTCATCGGCAGAGGGCGTCATGGTCCAAGCGATTCACGACGGAGAACACTTGGGCCTGCGCCTGCGCTGGGCAGACCCGACCTGGAATCGACCCGGCACCCCGACCACGACCCCGCCGGACGGCGTCGCGGTGCGCACCACCAACCAACGTAAGCCGCCGATTCTGCCTCTCCCCGGTCAGCCATTCCCCCTCGATCGGGCTCTCTGGCAGAGCGGGCCGATGCCCACGAGCGAAGACCCCTGGTTTCAAAGCCCAAGGCCCTTCGAAAACCCCGATCAAGTCTGCCGTGGCCCCATCGGCCCGGAGCGAGTCGGACAGGGCGAATGGAGAGACGGGTATTGGACGGCTCGCCTCGTGGTTCGACCGGAGCGCGGAGGCGGGCTCCAAGCTCCCGGCAAACTCCAAATCAGCTTCGCCGTTTTTGATGGTGAGAACCGGGCCGGCCCTCTTCCCGTGGGGTTCAGCGCCTGGCAAGAATTGATCATCCTGCCCTGATGACGGGCCGAGAGTTGGGGTCGCTTCCATGACGAGCTCGAACGCGGAATCGGATCTGCTGAGCGCCAAGGGCGGAGATTTGGCGGCTCTCGATCGTTTGCTGACTTCGGTGCAGGACCGGCTTTCGGAACGGCTGAGCCGACGGCTCGGACAAGAACTCCGTGCCCAAGCCCGAACCTCGGATCTCCTCCAAAATACTTACCTCGATGTCCTGCGGGGCATTCGCGGTTTTACGGGGGCCGATGTCAACGAGTTTGTCGGCTGGGTCGCCCAGGTGATGGAGAACAACCTGCGGGACCAAGCGAAGTACGTCCGCGCGGAAAAGCGACGGCGGCCCGACGCGCTACCCGAAGGCGACGCCATCAGCCCACGAGATCTCGTGGGCTCCGTGAGTCAAGGCGCGATGATGCGGGACGACCTCTCGCTGGTCAGTCGGGCCATCGCCAAGCTCTTGGTCGAACACCGGGACGTGATTCTTTGGAAGGCCGTCGAAGGCTTGGACCACGATCAGATCGCCGCGAGGATCGGCAAGACTCCAGCGGCCGCCCGCATGCTGCTCTCGCGGGCCCGCGCGGCCCTCACCTTGGCGATCGAGTCGGAGCGCCACCCCCCCGCATGAGCCTCGACCCTCGAATCGAAACGCTGCTGGTCCGTTGGTTCGAAGCCGAGGAGGAGGGCCGTTCCCTGAGTCCCGAGGAGTTATGCCGCGAGGCTCCCGAACTCCTCTCCACCGTGGTTCGCCTCCTGCGCCAGGAAGGCAGCGCGGCCAGCGCCCTGTCTCGGGAATGCTCGGGCCAACTGATCCCCGACCGGCTCGGTGACTTCGAAGTCCGCAAGCTCTTGGGCGCGGGCGGAATGGGCAGGGTCTACCTCGCGAACCAGATTTCGCTCGGCCGCGAAGTCGCGCTCAAGGTCTTGAGCCCCGACATTGCCCAAGATCCCCTGGCGAGGGCGCGCTTCCGCCGCGAGGCGGAACTCGCGGCGCGCCTCGAGCATCCGCACATCGTTCCGGTCTTTGCGATCGGAGAGTCCGATGGTCTTCTGTACCTCGCGATGAAACGCCTCTCCGGTCCCAACTTGGACTCGCGGGGCCAAACCCTGCCCTATCGGGAAGTCGCGCGCATTGGTGCCGCGGTGGCCAGCGCCCTGGAGGCGGCGCACCAGGCGGGAATCGTCCATCGGGATGTCAAACCCAGCAACATCATGATGGACGGGTCGACTCCGTATCTCCTCGATTTTGGATTGGCTAGACGATCCCCCGATCCGGCCCTCACGGCGGCAGGAGTCCGTCCCGGCACGCTGCTCTACATGGCGCCCGAACAATTCGATGGCAACCCGGGCGAGGTCTCGACTCCGGCGGACATCTACGCGCTCGGAGCAACCCTGTATGAACTCGCCACCGGTCGGCCTGCCATCGAAGCCGAGACCCCAAGCGCCATCATCCACGAAGTCTTGCATCGGCGACCGCGGAGTTTGGGCCTGCCCGCCGCGGCCTCCGACCTCGAAGTTCTCGTGCAGGCGGCGCTCGAGAAGCGTGCGGACGATCGGCCGCGGAGCGCGGGCTTCTTCGCGTCGGAACTGCAGAGGGTAGCGGAGCTCCGCCCCATTGAGTCCAGGCCCGCCAGCCCGCTGCGGCGACTGCGCAGCCTGGTTCTTCGCCACCCGACCGCCTCCGCGCTGGTGGCGGCAACCTCGGTCGCCGCCTTGGGCTTGGGCATTTGGAGCGCGGGGCAGTTCCTGAGTGCGCGAAACCTTGCGGAAACGACGGAGCGCCAACTCCGTTCCGCGTTCGAAAGGGGGGAACTGCCGAGAGCGGTCGTGGCGCTGGAAGCGTTGAAGGAGCAGGGTGGAAACCGCGCCGCGGTCAGCCACTGGGAACCGCGCCTTCGGGCCTGGCACGCCTACGAGGATCTCTTCGATATCGCATTCGACATGCGAGAAGCGCGGCGAAGTCCGGACTTCGAAGTCGCACTCCAATCGCACCTGAAGACCAGCGAGGACGAGGTTGATCCTACCCGCCGGGAGCATGGGATTTTCCTGAGGGCGCTCGGCGCCTTCGGCACGAACCAAAAGGAAGCCGCGACTCAGCTCTCCCGACAAGTCACCCTGAAGCGAGCGGGCGCCGCCCTGAATTCCCTGGTGTCGGGAATTCCTTTGCCAGATCTCTCTTTGGTCGAATGCGAGACTCCCGATGAGCATATCCTGACGTGGCTGGCGCTTCGCTGGTCGGGCGCCCCGATTGCCCGGCGTGCTCAAGAACTCGACCTTGCAAGGCAATTGCGCCCCACACATCGCCGGCTCCGGCTCGCTCGGGCCATCCACGAGATGGAAGCCAACCCCACGGAGCCAGCCATCGCCCTCAGCATTCTCGCCGGACTGGCTGGCGAGCCTTCTCCTCGTCCCCTCGTGCTGCGAAATCTCCTGAAACTGCATTTGATCGACAGCGATTTCCCGAGCGCCCTAGCCTCCCTGCGGGAGCTGGACCTGGCCACCGCGCACCGAGCGCCGACGGCGTCCGAAATCCTCGTTCGAACCGAGTTGACCCTGAGCCTCGGCCATTACGGCGAAGCGGCGGAAGCCCTGGCGGACAACATTCGGCGCGGACAAACCGACTTTGAAGTGCTCCACCGCAATTTCCAACTGGGTCCGACCCGGGAGAAGCACGAGGAGCTCACCCGGCTCGCGAGCACGGATTCCGAGCGCGACCTGGTGGAGCTGATGGACATTCTCCTGTCCACTATGCCCGTGGCGGAGACCTACTGGGGATCACAGATCTACCTCACCGACTTGAGTCTGCGGGAAACCGACCGGCTATTCGAAATTGCGCGCCGCGCGGAGGCGCTGGCGATGCGGTCCCCCCATGCGAAAGTCCAATGCTACGCCTGGATGTTGAACGCCGGCGCACTGCGACCTATTCCGGAGCGGAGTGCTCAACAAGAGTGCTACGAGGCTCTGGAGAGAGCCTGCGCCGATCCGCCGCTGTTGCCGGATGCCCTACTGCGAAGGTCTTCGCAGTTGATTGCGGAAATCGACGGCGGCCTTACTGAGCCAAGCAAAGCCAAAGAGAGGATCGAACAGGCGCTTCTCGGCCTCGAGTCCATTCCCAAACGCGCCCGGAGTCGCGGCTGGCTCATCACTCCGGCGATGGAGAAGCTCGCCGCCAAGGATGCGGCCCGCTTGAGGACGCTGCTCGGTTCGACGCAGGCCAAGTGACCGCGGCGTAGCGGAACGGAATCAGGGATACGGGATAGGGGCTATCACCAGGTAGGTGTGGAAGCTCGGGTTCACCAGGTTGGCCCCGTTTCGCACCGAAACCGTGTGCGGCCCGAGAGCGGCATTCGTGGGAACCACATTGGTGAAGCGGCAGGGGTTGTACATGTCGAAATCGGGAGTCAGATACTGCCGCACGAAGCCTCCTCCCTCCGCCGGCCACCCGATGATGCAGGGCAAATGCCCGCCGATCACCGTGACGCCGATGGGGAGCCCTTGGGGCGCCGGGGTCATGATTCCGGCGCCTCCGTTGGACGGCGAGCTGAACACGAGCCCGAACGTGGTCGGAATGCTGCGGAATCCTGCCTTGGTAGTAAGGGGGTTAGCCTGCGCGGCGAGGCCAGGCATCGTGGGCGACTCGGCGGTAGGAGCCTCATAGTTCGGATCGAGTGAGAAGATCGACATCGCGATCGCACTGATTCGGAAGTAGGGGAGGCAGGCGTTGAACGGACCGTCCGCAACCTCCCCCTGCGGAACGTCCATCCCCAAGAACGCCTGGGCGATGTCTTCGGACGGGGCCCGAAGGAAAACACCGAGACGAGCCAAGGAGAGAACGTCGAAACTCGTGGGGCCCTGGCCGCCGTCGTAGGCCTCCCAGAGTTGCGCCCAGGAGGAGGTGGATTCCCAGGCGGCCGGCGCGTAGCTCCAGGCCCGCTGCGCAGGGCCTCCCGCGAGCACCGGCTGGAAGAAATTTCGAACATCGTGATTGGAGGTCGCACCGTAGAGGGGGTCGACGCCCGAAAGGAGGATGTCCAAGAGTCGTGGGTCAATCAGGCCCGGCGCGGTACTGGGGGCAAAGATCGACGGAGACCACGCGTTGAGCGAGGTCAACTCGGCCGGGGCGGGATTACGAAGCCAAGCTAGTTCGCCGTTGGGGCTGAACTCGGCCCAAAAGCCGTCGAGCTTGGTTTGGTCCATCCCCTCCTCCGCCACCGTGGGGATGTAGGCGTTGATGGAAAGCGACACCCACGACCCGGGTGCCGAGTGGATCACGAAGCGGACCGTGCTGGCCCCTTCGCCAGGATTCACCATTGTCTCCCACTGGCCAGTTTGGGTGTATCTCTGGACTTCGAGAACCGGGGGGCCCATTTGGGCAAGCAGGCTCGCCGCAACGAGGAGCGAACATCCGAGCAAGTGTGCAGATTTCATTTTACTACCTCCGAGGTGCATCGCTGGTCAGGCGGATAGCGACGCGACCCACCATGGGAGCGAAGCCGATGGCCTCGTGTCACAAGAAATGTAGCGGACGGCTGGTGAAGCCCGCCACCACGATCACTCAGCGGAGCATTGCTCGAAGGTAGCCCGCGATCGCCGTGTTCGCCCGCGGATTCGGGTGGCCATCACCGCCCACGAACAATGCCTCGGCGGGCTCGCCCGGCGAGAGGGCCGAGGCCAGCGCCTCCGCCGCGGAAAAGACGCGCAATTGCGCATTGCGCAGGTCATCCACGACGCCCCGCATGAATCCCGATCCACCTTGCCGTGCTTCCGCGAGATCCACGTGATCCGGAAGAATCAGAATGGCGGGATCCGCTCCCGCCGCTCGCGCACCGCTCTCGAAGCGCCGAGCCAGGGAAACCAACAATTCCCGGGCCTCGGGGTCTTGGCCGAGTAGGCGATGAGACTCCGCTCGAAATCGGGAAACCGCCTGGGTGGAACGGAACCAGCGCCAAGTGCGCAGGGAATCCGCCCAATGTCCCGTGAAAAACTCGGGGAGCCAAAATCGATCGTGACGCGACAACGGGTGCTCGGCGTAGCCGCGCAACACGGCCTCGACCCCGCTCGGGGGCACCACGGGCGAGTTCATCAGCTCCAGTTCCGAGGCCCGGGCGATGAATCTCGGCTTGGACCACGATAGGCCCGTTTGCGGGTTTTGAAGGCAGCGGAAGAAGGTCAGATTGCGAAGCAGGTCTTGCCGGTAGATCACGAGGACCGCGACGTCCGGGCGGACGAGGTCGACCAAACGCTCGAAGCGCAGCACGGCCTGGTCGGTGCCGTAGCCGGGCACGCCGCCGTTCCACACCTCGTTCGGAGGCCCGAGCGCGAGCTCCCACTGGGCGGTCCAAGTGTCGGACCAGTTGACTTCGTCCCCGTGGGCAAAAGAATCACCCACCACGAGCATGCGGCGAACCCCCGTCGGCTTCGGTGTGACCAGTTCGCGCGGCGCCGAACGCATCCCGAGAGAATTGGCCGCGTACTCGATCGTCTGCGTGCCCTGCGGGAAGGAGACCCGCCCGTTGGCGCGGATCGCCCAACCCAGATTGGCATCGGGGACCTCGTAGCGCATCACTTGCGGGTTGTCAGGATCCAGATCCAAGACATCGCGACGTTTCCGCGGAACGAGGTCGTAGGGCAAGAGCCAGGTGTTGCCGATGCGCAACTGACCGCCGTAGTCCTTGGTCTTCCAGCGAAGCAGGAGTTCGAAGGGCAGGAGCCCCAGGATGAGCGCATAGAGCGTCCAGGCGAGGAACCGGATCGACTTTCGCACCGGGGTGGCGTTTTCGTTCGCCGGCGCCACTTCCGATTTCGCGACGCTCTTCACCGGGTCGTGATCTCCGAAGCCAGTCGATCGGCAATGATTCGGGTCATGCGCTCGTTGGGATGTCCCACTCCACGCACGAAGAACACGGCGGTCTTTTCGCCCGGCTCGATCCTGGAAATGACATCGGGGCAGAGGTCGAGCACCTCGACGGAGAGAGCCCGCGCCGCCTCGAGAAGTGGCCGAAACTTGGGAGTGTTCCCCGGCAGGTAGCTCGCCAGATCGGAGGTCGACGGAAGCAGCGCCACCACGGGACGGGCGCCCGCGGCCCGCACTGCGCTCTGGAACCGCTGCAGAATTCGCGCCGTGACCACCGTGGCTTCGCCGCCGTCCCGCACGAGCGACTCAAGGTGATTGTGGCGCGCCCGGTGTTCCCGCTTCGACCACCAATACCGGTAGAGGCGGGAGTGGTGGAGCACCGACTCCCGATAAAAATCGGGTGAGTAGCAACTTTCGAATGGTCGCAGCGACGCCGTGTCGAAATCGCGGAGTTGTGCCAGGAGCTCCGGTCCGCGCAGGGTGGGAGAATTCACCAGTTCAATGCCCTCACCTTGCAGAACGAAGCGGGGCTTGGACCAGGGAAAGTCGGTCCAATGGTGGTACAGCGAGCGCACTACATTCACGTTGCGCCACAAGTCGTCGCGACAAAGCGAGAGGACCACGACCTGCGGGCGAAGCTCGGCCAGGAGCGACTCGCCACGGAGGCAAGCTTGGTCGGTTCCGTATCCGGGGACTCCCGCGTTGAAGACGGTGTATTGGGCACCGAGGGTCTCCCCCAAGTGACAGGCCCAGGTTTCCGGCCAAGTGAGTTCGTCGCCGTGCGTGAAGCTGTCGCCGACGAGCAGGACTCTCCGACTCGCAGCACTCGGCTCGACCGCGCGATCAGAGCCCGCGTCCCGAAATCCGAACTGATTGCTCGCGAACAGGCCGCTCTCACTGCGAGCGTTCGGACGGATCACCCAACCGAGGCGGCGGTCCTCCATGACGTAGGACCGGGCGTCGGGTTCCGAGAGTAGCCGCTCCGCCAAGTCATCGGGAACGCGGGGAAGCGGCAGCAATCGAAGATTGAGCAGATGCAACCCCGCCAACTCTTCGCGCGATAGCCACCGGGCTCCGAGTTCGCCGAGCCCCACGAACCAGATCAGGGCATAGGCACTCCAGGCGATGATGCGACGAAGTCGTCGCTTCGGAGTCGGCCCTTCTGGTCGCGAGGCACCCATCGCGAAGAATAACAGCCACCCGATCCGAGGTTCCCTCAGCGGCTCCGAGCGACCGCCCGATGGCCACGTGCGCGATACCAGCTCCTCGCCTCTGCCATGAGCGCGAGGCCCACCGCCAGCCACACCAGCCACCGGTCCAGTTCGAGTGGACTCGATCCGAGAGTCGCCTCGGGCGGGGCGCTCCACTCGTCCGCCACCGAAGTCGCATCGCTCGTTTCGGAGGCGGAGAGCAGGCCCACCGACCACGCCCCGCGAGCTCCGCCGGAACCGTCGCGGGAGTAGGTCCAAATTCCCACTCGCTCCGGCGTAACCCACGACTCGCCCCGCTCCTCCCACACCAAGGCGGGGCTTCCATCGGGATCGCGGTGGTCTCGGGATGCCCACGGCAGTTCTGCCGGCTGACCGGACCGCCAAACCCGAGGCGACGCCAAGCGCTCACCGAGCACGCCATCGACGAGCGCGGCGATCGTCAGCGGGAAACTCTCCCGCGCCGACCATGCCGATCGCTCCGGGTCGTGCAAGAGGAAGAGCTCGCGGCCTCGCCGCAGGAGGAGAGGCCGATCTCCGAGGCGCAGCAGGACTTCATCCTCAGAGGTGGAGGCGACCTCCACGATCTCGGTATCCGTCCATTCGTCGTCGACAAATTGGAAGGCAGGATGGCTGGAAGAGAGGCGGCCCGATCCTCGGGTCACGACCGGCGAAAGTTGGGCAGGCAGCTCCGGGGCCACCCAGAGTCGCATCTTCGCGCCCCGCTCCGCCCCTCCGAATTCCAGGTCCGCTTCGTGGGAGCCTCGAACCACTTGCACCCCCGGGTGGGCGCTGAAAGCGCGTACCAAAGACGGATCGCCAGAGAGGGGAGCCGACACGATCCAAGGCTCGTGGTCACTCACGAGGTCGACGGAGTCGTCGGTGGCCAAAGTATCCGGTTCTGTGAGCCGAACCCGGATCCGGCTCCCGAAGTCGAAGGCGAGCGGATCACTCAGGAACACCCCCAAAGAGCGAGATTCCAGGCGGATGGGGCGCTCTCCGGCGGCGTCCTCGACAAAAACCGCCTCCGGCGGAGCTCCTCCGTCCACCGATCCCTGCGTGAAGACCGCGAGTCTTCGATCCTCTCGGACGAACGCAGCGGTGACTCCGACATTCGGGCCTCCCTCCCCGACGACCCAGAGTCCACACTGGGGGGGCAGGTCGGCCAGAGGTCGGTCTGTAACCACGAGCACGCGCCTCCCCGCCGCGTGGGCAGACCAGGCTCGATCTCGTAGGTCCGATCGAGAGAGCTCAACATCGGCGGGCTTAGGGTCGAAGCGGCCTAGGGCCTCCGGCATGCCCACGAGTTCGGTGGGCGCCGAGACTCGGGAAGGCAAGTCGCGGATGGCGCGCTCAAACCGCGCACCCGCCGCCGAGCGTGCCCCCATCGAAGCGGATCGATCCCAAATCACGAGGAGAGAATCCTCCTTCGGGATCTCGAGGCGGGGCCCGGCCAGGCCGACGAGGGCGAGGGCGGGAGGAATCGCGGCCACCCATGGCACTCGGAAGCGATGCCAACGTGGACTCGGCGGGACGTGCTTCAGCGCCCGCGCCGCCAAGTAGCCGGCCGTGAAGGGATGGGCCCGACGCTGCCTCACGGTACCCCAGAGCATCCACAGGACGAGCCATGCCGCAGCGGCGCCAAGGAAGAGCGGATGAGCGAAGCTCAAAGCCTCGACCCCCACAGATCGCCCAGTACGGACTCGAACGGGCGCTCACCGTCCAGAATCGCGAAACGCAGGCCACTGGCGCTCGCGGTTCGCCGAACCTGCTCCTCGTGCTGGCTCGCTTCCCGCTCCAGCGCCTCCAAAAACGCGGACTCCGAGGGAATCGCCCAGGCCTGCCCGGTCTCCACATCCCGCAAGACTTTGGAACCGCGGAGCTGCGGATGCCTCTCCTCGTGCGTCAAGGCCAAGATAATTCCACCGCCCAGCGCTCCTCGAGTGAGCGCCGCAATTCCTGCGGCCGGCCACGGCTCGCAGAAAAAATCCGTGATGAGAAATGGCACCCGTCCTTCGGGAGGTGCCGGAGGAAAGTGCACGAGCCGAGAGAGCCAGGTCGGACCGCTCGGGGGGCCCAGGTTTTCGAGCAGGGACAGCACCTGTTCGAGCCGCCTTTCGCTGCGAAAGCGACCGAGAGTCACCGGCCCGCCTTGGGCGAGGGTACGCACTTCGAAGACCGCTCCGCCCTGTAGGGCCAAGGCGCCGAGCCCCGCCGCCACCTCGCGGGCGATCCGGTCCTTGTCTCCACCCTCCGGTCCCATAGACGAGCTGCGATCGAGGACCACACAGACCTCGCCAGCAGCCCTGGACTCGTAGGTCTTGGTCACCAATAAACCATGGCGCATGAACACATGCCAGTCGAGGTCGCGCAGGTCATCCGGCTCGACGTAGGGGCGATGTTCGCGAAACTCAGAGCGGCCCGGCACGCGACCGCCCAAGGCGCCCTCGTCCCCGCGCCGCCCGCGCAAGAGCCGCGGGCCCAGCGCCGCGAGTCGGCGGCGAAAATCGGAGGCGAAGGTGAACGCCATCGGCACTCGGCTCCGCGCCGCTTCGAGGGTCAGGGGGCCACGGCCGACCGCGTCTGCAACGTGCGTCGGACCCGGTCCGCGATCGCGACCGGCGAAAGCGAGAACTCGGTCAACAATTCGCCCCGGGTTCCGTGCGGAATGAACTCGTCCGGCAGAGCGATTGGGCGAATTCGGTCGGCCCGCGCCCGCGCGAGCACGAGTTCTTCGAGCACCGCACTCGAGAAGCCGCCACGGATCGAATGCTCCTCGACCGTGAAGACGTGTTCGAATCGGGTCACGAGGTCGACCATGCGTTGGGTATCCAACGGGCGCACGAAGCGGGCGTTCACGACGGTGAGCCTAATCCCCTCGGCCTCCAACCGCTCCGCCGCCTCCATCACGGGATAGAGCAGCGACCCGTAGGCGACGATGGCGGCGTCTCCTCCTTGCGTGAGGGTTTCGGACAACCCGAGCAAGAGCTCGCGGCGCGCCGGATACTCCCGGTCTGGATGCGCAGCGTAAGTGCGGGGATAACGAATCGCCGCCGGTTGTCCACAGTCCAGCGCGAGGTCGAACATCGCTTTGAACTCGGAGATGTCGCGGGCCGCCATGATGACGATCCCGGGGAAAGAGCGCATGTAAGCGATGTCGAAGGTGCCGTTGTGGGTCGCGCCGTCCGGACCGACCATGCCGGCGCGGTCCAAGCAGAACACCACCGGAACCTTATTCAGTGCCACTTCGTGGAAGATTTGGTCGTACGCGCGCTGGAGGAAGGTCGAGAAGATCGCGCACACCGGCCGCTTGCCGGCCTTGGCCAGGCCCGACGCGAACGCGACGGCGTGTTGTTCGCAGATTCCCACATCGTGGGTCCGGTCCGGGAATCGTTTGAGGAACTTCGTGACCCCGGTGTTGTCGGGCATCGCCGCAGTGATCACGTGGAGATCCGGGTCCCGCTCTCCACGGGCGATCGCCGTTTCCGCGAACACGTCGCTCCAGTTCTTCTCGCCTTGGCGGGCAAACTCAAGCGTGGGTGGCGTCTGCGGCGGTACCTTGGGCGAGACGCCGTGCCACTTGATTGGATCCTTCACCGCATCCGGATGTCCGTACCCCTTCTCGGTGAGCACGTGGAGAAGCCGGAAGCCCTTTTGGCGCTTCATGTCCCCGAGGATCGCGATCAGGTGCTTCAGGTCGTGACCATTCACCGGCCCGAAGTAGCGGGGTCCGAGGGCTTCGAACAAGTACCCGGGGCGCAGCGCGTTCAGGATGGCATCCTTCACGTCGTGCAAACTCTTGTCGATCCTCTCCCCCACCACCGGGATGGCTTGGATCAGCCGGTGCACTCCATCCTTGGCCTCGTTGTAAAGGCCGCCAGCGCGAATCTTGGAGAGATACTCGCTGAACGCGCCCACCGACTTCGAAATCGACATTTCGTTGTCGTTGAGAATCACGAGGACGTCCGAGTCGAGCACTCCGGCGTGGTTCAACGCTTCGAACGCGACGCCGGTGGCGATGGAGGCGTCGCCCACGAGGGCGACCGATTTGCGACCCTCGTCCGGATTGGCCCCCACCGCCATGCCCAGCGCGGTGGAGATCGCGGTCCCCGCGTGCGCGAACAAGTAGTGGTCGTAGGGGCTCTCTTCCGGATTGGTGTATCCGGCGAGCCCGTGGCGCAGGCGAATGCTGCGGAACTTTTCTCGCCGCCCCGTCAAGATCTTGTGCGGATAGCACTGGTGCGAGACGTCGAAGATCAGGCGGTCCTTCAGGAAGTCGAACACGTAGTGGAGCGCGATCGTGAGTTCGACCACGCCGAGGCCGGAGGCGAGATGTCCGCCGTTCTTCGAGAGAACCTCCACGATGAGCTGACGGATCTCCGTCGCCACGAGAGGCAGATCCTGGACCGGCAACTGCCGAAGGTCCGAAGGATCGTCGATACGGTCCAAGATAGCCATGACTTTGCTCAAGTGTTCCGGCTGACCACGAAGCGGGCGAGCGACTCAAGGCTGCCGGAATTGTCGATGTGTCTGATTGCGAGCACCGCCTCCTCCACATGGTCCGAGGCGGCTTGTCGCGATGCGTCCAGCCCGACACAAGCGGGCCACGTCAATTTCCCGCGTTCGAGATCCTTCTTCGTGCCCTTGCCGAGTTCGGCGGCCGTGGAGGTCTCGTCGAGAATGTCGTCGGTGATTTGGAACGCGAGGCCGAGCGCCTCGCCGAATCTCGAAAGCGCGGCGGTATCCGCGGAACTCGCGTCGGCCGCCCGCGCCCCGAGGCGACAGGCGGCGCGCAAAAGGGCGGCGGTCTTGCGGCGGTGAATCTCGCGCACGAGATCGAGCCGCGGCGGCTGCCCCTCGTTTTCGAGGTCCATGATTTGTCCGCCGATCATCCCTTGGGTACCGACCGCGACCGCAAGCTCCCGCACGAGGTCGGCGACCGCGCTTGGGTCGGGAGTGTGGACCGCGATGACTTCGAACGCCAGCGAACAGAGCGCGTCCCCGGCCAAGATCGCGGTGGCCTCCCCGAATCGCACGTGATTGGTCGGCCGGCCGCGACGCAAGTCGTCGTCGTCCATCGCCGGCAGGTCGTCGTGGATCAGGCTGAATGCGTGGATCATCTCGAGCGCGCACGCGCTGGGAAGGATCGACTCCTCCCGACCGCCCATAGTCTCGCACACCGCGAGCGCCAGCACCGGCCTCAACCGCTTGCCTGGCGCCAACGTCGAGTAGCGCATGGATTCGTGAACGCGCACCGGCAATTCGCTGGTGGCAGGAAGCCATCGCTCCAACGCTGCATCCACGCGGGCTCGCCCATCGGCCAGCAGGCGCTGGGCCTGCGACCACCAGCTATCCACGGGCGCTCTCGGAGGGGCCGGGCTCGGAGACGGCCTCCCGACCCGCGCGGGTCAGGCGCTCCAGCCGCTTTTCGTGCCCCTCGAGCTCCGCCGCGAGTGCCGCGTGCAGTATTTTCCCTTCCTCGAAACGCAGCATCGCCGCTTCGAGTTCGAGATCCCCCGATTCGAGGGACTCGACCAGGCGAGTGAGTTGATCCAACTTCGATTTGAAGGTGGACGGTTCGGGGGGGACTTCAGGCATTGGGCGGCGGGGAGGCCGGTACCGGCCCTCCGGAGGACTCTCCCTGCCCCCCGAAGTTAGCACCCTTTTTCGCGGTTGCATCCGCGGGGGCGACCCCCGCGGAGACGGCGCGAAGATCCGGTCCTTCCGCCCAGCGGAGACGCAATTCCGCCCCCTCGGGGGCTTCGGCGGCGCCCCGAAGCAAGCGAGGCCCGGCGGGAGTTTCGAGCCAGGCGACTGCGAACCCGCGAGCCAGTACCGCCAGCGGATTCAAGGCCTCAAGCGCTCGCAGGAGCGGCAAGAGCGCGCGCCGTCGGCCCGAGAGATCCTGCCTCACCGCCCTTTCCGACCGCGCCTGCAGGGCGAGCAGCGCCGCCTTCCGTTCCTTCACCCACTGGGTGGGGGCGGTCAAATCGAGGGTTCGACCTAGCCAAGCCATGCGCTGACGACGTTCCTGGACGTGCTTACGGAGGGCCGCGACCGCTCGCATCCAAAGGAGATCGAGGCTCTCCCTCTCTTCCTCGAATCGCGCTGGGAATGCGCGCAGGCCGGGACGCCGGGAGAGTCTTTCGAATTCGTGGCGAAGGGCCTTCAGGCGACGAACCGGGGCGAGGGTCATTCTCGCCTCGAGTTGGCTCAGGGAGCCATCGAGATCGGCGGCCACCGGAACCGCCAACTCGCCGGCCTCGGTCGGCGTCAACGCCCGACGGTCTGCGACCAAATCCGCCAAGGTCACGTCGATCTCGTGCCCCACCGCGGAGATGACCGGGAGCCGAGAAGCGGCGATGGCTCGTACCAGTCCCTCGTGATTGAACGTCCACAGATCCTCACGACTTCCTCCCCCGCGGCCGACGATCACCACGTCCACATCGCGACACTCGTTCAACAACGCTAGTCCGGCGATGAGTTCGGCCTCGGCCCCTTCCCCCTGCACTCGGGCGGGCGCGTGCACGACGCGCATGCGCGGGAATCGCCGCCAAATCACCTGCAAGATGTCCTGCAGCGCCGCCCCGACCGGCGAAGTCAGGACCCCCACCGCCCGCGGCAAGAAGGGCAGCGGACGCTTGCGATCCGGGTTCGTGAGTCCTTCCTCGTCGAGTCGCGCCTTGAGCTTCAAAAAGGCCGCGCGCAGGGCCCCGTCTCCCGCCGGCTCGATCGCGTGGGCCACGAGCTGATAGCGACCTTGCGGCGCAAAGATCGTGAGCTGACCGCGGATCACCACCGCCAGCCCCTCGGTCAAAGGAAAGCGGACCTGGCGGGCCGAGGCAGCCCAAATCACCGCGTCGATGCGGGAGTCTGAGTCCTTCAGGGCGAAGTAGACGTGTCCCGACGGGGCGATCGTGACCCTTGAGAGTTCGCCCTGGACTCGCACCGTGGCAAAACGAGACTCGAGCAGATCCTTGGCCGCGAGATTCAGCGCCCGAACGGTGAGCGGTCGCGACTCCGAAGGTTGGCCCATGAATGACACACCCCATGATGGGTGGTCATGGGGCCGCACTCAACGACGGCCGGGAAGTCCGGGAGGAGCGGCGATGCAGCCGACCGGGCACGCCGCGACACAGTCGCCACAGTCCGTGCAGCGTTCGGCATCAATTACGAAGAACTCTTCGCCTTCGAAAATGCAATGTTCCGGGCAGGCCCGGTCGCAACGGGCGCAGGACACGCAGTCGTCTTCGATGATGTGGGCCACGCTCCCGGTATCGACCGGGTGCGTGGCCCCTCCTAAGTCGCTTCGGCAGAACCCTTCTCGGTCAGCCGACTTTGGCCTCCCCGCTCTCGGCGGGACAACTCGCGGAATTCGTCCCTGCCGACCCGGGCAGGGAGGACCCCGTCTTGGCTCAGGCGGCCGCGTGGTCGTGGGCTACGCTCTTGCGGCGATTGGTACGCGGGGCACTCCAGGCCCGCTCGATCGTGCGCGCGAACTGGTGGCCGGCCTTGTCGGCCACCTTGTCCAGCGCCGTGAGGGCGTCGGGACCACTGGCCTCCAAATTGAGCGGCGGCAGTCGGTCGGCCGTGACCTGAACATGGGCACTGATGCCCCCCGTTTTCGACTCGGTCTCGAGGCGGACACGAATGAGGACGATCCGGTGTGCAAACCTCTGCAACGCAGCGTGCAGCCTGAGGTTCGCATGACCGCGCAGTTCCGGTGAGCTGGTGAAACCCTTTCCGGCGGTCTCGACGTGCATGGTACTGGTCCTTTCGATGGCCCTTGCCATCGCCCCCTCATACGGATGAGAACCGACCCTGGACGTGAGATAATGCCTAGGTCTCGACCCGAGAATTCGAGCATCCCTGACACTAGCCCGGCGCGGCCGGGTCACCCTCGCAGGATCCTCTCATGCACCACGGTTGGAAACCGAACCCGTGCGGCGGCGCCTCGCTCCTCCCCAATCTCGTCTTGGGCGCGCTGGCCATCATGGTGGCGGTCTTGGTGTGGCAGAATTTCTTCCGGGGCGCCGGCAGCCTCTTTAATCCCCGCACGGAGATTCGGGAGGTGACGGCACGAGGCAGCCTGGCCGAGGACGAAAAGTCGACGATCGCGATCTTCAAATCGGCCTCGCCGTCAGTGGTGCACATCACCGCCCTGGACATGGGGCAGAACTACCGTCGGCGCAGTGTCCAAGTGGAACGAGGAACCGGCACCGGATTCGTGTGGAGTGAAGATGGGTACATCGTGACCAACGCGCATGTGCTCGCGCCCGGCCGCGCCTGGAGAGTGACTCTACCCGATCAGTCCCAATACGAAGGCGTCCTGGTCGGGGCTCTCCCCGATCGGGACCTCGCGGTTCTCAAGATCAACGGCGCCCCCAAGTCCAAGCTCCCCGTCCTCGGAATCGGCACGTCCGACGGACTCGAGGTGGGACAAAAGGTGTTCGCGATCGGGAACCCCTTTGGGCTCGATCTCACACTGACCACCGGGGTCATCAGCGGCCTGGACCGGACGATCACGACCGAAAGCGGGGGAATGATTACCGGGACCATTCAGACTGATGCCGCCATCAATCCGGGTAACTCGGGCGGCCCGCTCCTCGATTCCGCGGGCCTCCTGATCGGAGTCAACACCGCCATCGTCAGTCCCAGCGGCGCCTACGCCGGAATCGGATTCGCGATCCCGGTCGACACCGTGAATCAAGTGGTCACCGATCTGATCCGCGGCGGGAGCTCCGCCAACGGGGTGCGCCTCGGAGTGATCATCGAAGCCGAACGGGTGGTGCGGACGGCGGTCGAGGGCCAGGTGCTACCGCGCATGGGCGCGTTGGTGGTCGAAGTCCAGGCTAATGGGCCGGCCCAACGCGGGGGACTCAAGGCGTGGGACCTCATCATCGGAATCGACGGAGCCGAGATTCGCTCCGAGAACGACCTGCGCAAATCGCTCGCCAAGCGAAAACCCGGCGATACAGTCTCCATTCGCGTCATCCGCGACGGCCGGGACATCGACTTGCGAGCCACGCTCGTGGCGTCGTGACGATCGTGATGACCGCGGCCGGCGAGGGCGAGCCCCCCTCACTTCACGCGCAGGAACGAGAAAGCCGCATCCGTCCACGCTTTGGTCTCGACCCCGATCACCACGATTTGGTACCGGTTGTTGAAGAACGGGCTCTTCACGGTGCGCGCGATGCCCTGCTGGAAGGCCACCGTTCCCTTCTCGAAGTCGAGTTCGAGTAACGCGGTTCGAGTCGACAGGCTCAAGGTCAATCGGTCGGCCTCCACCAGCTTGGCGAGCGAACCATCCTGTCCGTGAACCGCAAACACCACGTTGTTCAATCCGGTGGCATCCGCGCTCTCTGCCGAGCTCAAGCTGTAGACCTCCGACCCGCGGTGCGAACGCAAAAGAGAGTTGATCTGCGCTATGAGTTCGTTGATGTTCGGACCCGGGGCGCTCGGTGTGGGCAGGGCCGGAGGCTCGGGCGCGGGGGTGGCCGCTGGTTCCGAAGGCGGAGTTGGCGGCAACTCGATTGTCCGTGTCGGCGCGGCCACGGGTGCCTGAGCTCGAGTCCGCAGATCCTCGACCACTCGATTGAGCTCTCCGATCAGACGCTGGTCGCCCAACGCGCGGTCAGAGAGCCTCGCTTGTTCGCGCTCCGCGGTTTCGGCACGAGCCTTCTCAGCGGTCAAAGCGCCTTCGATCTTGGCGAGATCCGCCTTGCGCGCGCCGAGTTCCTCGCGGGCTGCGTCCCGTTCGCGCTTCGCTATCGCGGCCGATTCTTGCAGCTCAAAAAACCGACGCCGCAAGTCTTCGAGGTCCGCCAGCAGCGAGCCCTTTTCTTCGGCCTCCAGCGATTGGAGTCGGGCTTCGAGCGAGTCCATCGCCCGCCGCGCCGCTTCGTCTTCCCGCGGCAGATTCGCCATCAGTTCCGTCGAGGCCTCAAGCTGGCCGCGCAGGAAGTAGAAGCCGCCTCCGATGGCCAACGCCAACAGGAGGCCGATCAAGCCGTGGATCCAGCCGAGCCCACTGCGCGCGGCGGGCCCATCCAAGCGGTCCATGAGCTTCTCTTGGACCCGGCGCATCCCCGTAAACGCTTCGTTCAGGGATTGCGTGGATTGAATCATCAACTCGGAGCGGCGACGATCCTCGACCGCTTCGGTGATGCGCGTCTGCTGGTCGTGCAACCGGCGCAGAATCTCCGCCTGGAGTTGCAGCGCCTGACCGATTCCCGCCTCGGCAGTGGGAATCAGTTCCTGCTTTTGCGCCTCGCCGGAAACTGCCGGCAAAACGTTCGGCTCGTCAGCGGCCGGAGGGTTGCCGGGACGGCGTGGGGGACGACTCATCAGCGGACTCCACGCCCGGACGGGGGCGATCACGGACAGCCTCTCGGGGTTGGACGGCGCGTGCCAAGTCCGGCGGCCAAGTGCGGCCATCCAAAATCCGCAGCAAGGCCGCTCTCTCCACGAGCATCGGTTTGAGTCTCAAGCCACCAAGGCTCAACTCGGCGGCGTCGATCGTCGGGGTATCGGCAGGAGCCACCACGGTGGTGCTGCGCAAGCAACCCGGTCGCACCGGCACCTCCGCCCCCGGACCGGCCCAGGCCGCCACCGCAGAGGTTCGCCGCGGCGCCACGTTCTCCAGGCGGGGAAACTCGAGCGCGGCCAGGGTGCCGTCCGCCGGGCGGACAAGCCCTTCGGTCACCTGCTCGGAGGTTGTCCCGTTCCAGACCAACACTCGGACGAACCGGACTCGCTCGTCTGGCAGCCCCATCCCCGCCGCTCGAAGGGTGCGCGCTTCTTCCCCTCGCACCTCCAGGCTATCGACATCAAAGACCAGCGCTTCGAGATCCCCCGACGCCCCAAATTGAACCGGCACGTGGGCTGGGGGGCGAGGAAAGATGGGGTTCGTCCCACCGGGTTCCGGTCTTGCCAACTCGGGCCGTGGACGGCTCCACAGGGCGATCGTGCCCAGCGTGGCGCCAATCAAGAGGAGAAGGACGGTGAGTCGCATCGGAAGACAACCGGTCAGCTCGCCGCGGAAAGCAAGGCGAGTCGGCGAGGCGTAGGTTCTTAGCACTGACCACCCCGGTGGAGGCGCTCGATCCACCACCACTCCCACAAGGGTCGCCCCCCGCGGCTTGGTCAGCCCCCCTAGGACGGTGCGGTCGTCCCCGAACTTCCGAGCGGCGCTCCCGCTCCGGTGAACGCCCCTCGCTCGTCACGGCGAGGCCGCGAGTTTGCGCGCCGCGCGGCGACGGAACCAGATCAGGCTCCACGGATAGGTGATCAGAGTTGCCACGACCGCGATCACACAAGCGCCGACCCAAAGGGGCCAGCCGAAAGACACGAACATGTCCTTCAGGCTCTGCCAAATCCCCTGCTCGGGTCCCGGCAGCAGAGCCTTGAAGTGAGAAAAGTCCATACCCTCGCGCCCCAGGAGTAGGAGACCAAGGCGGTAGCTCGCGTAGTAGTAGGGCACGACGGTGACCGGATTGGTGATCCACACCATCGCCATCGCAGCCACCTTGTTGGCACGGCAGGGTACGGCCAGCGCCAGCGAGATGAGCATTTGGCCGCCTACCGTGGGAGTCAGCGCCACGAACATGCCGAGGGTGACGCCCCGGGCCAGTTTTTCCGGCGAGTCCTCGAGGCCCAAGAGCGGCTCGATCAAATGACGTCGCACCAAACTCGCGAAGCCACGCCGGGCTCCGGGAGCCGGTGCGGTCGTGTCGGCGGCGAGCGACGAGCTTGCGGGTGAAGGATCAGACACGAGCCCGGATCACCAGGCCTTGGCCTTCTTGCCCGTGTCCTGCCACCAGCTCCACCACTTGGGAGCCCCGACGATCGTGGATTGACCGGTGAGCGACTTGAGCGCGTGCTCCATCGATCCTTCGATCTTCTTCAGGCGATCCTTTTCGCTGGTCGCCCTGGGATCGTTCGCCGCGCTCGCGACCCCGGTGTAGGTCTTCAGCATCTCGCCGACGATTTCCTTCTTCTCGTCGATCGTCGCGTTCTTGTAAGACCCGAGCCCGTCGGCCGCCGCGGCGACCACGTCAAAGTCCTTGTACTTCAGGTGCTTCAGCAAGAACGCCTTGCCCTTGGGCGATTCAAGCTTGCCCATCGCGATCAGCACCTTGCCGAAGTACGCGGGATTCTCTTCGGTCGCCTTTTTCCCGGCCTCGTCGGTGAGAATCTTGGCAGCCGTCTCGGCGTCTTTGCCCTTCTCTCCGCCGTTCATCTTGGAGAGCGCCTCGATGGTCGCGAGCTTCGCTTCCTGACTCTTGAGCTTCAGGTTCTTGTCGGCGAGATCGAAGATTTCGCGGCGCTGTTCCGGACGAGCGTTGGCCCAGGTCTCGCCCAGGATCTTGATGAAGTGCGGGTAGTCCGCCTCCAGCTTTTCCTTGTGAGCTCGCTTCAGGCCCGCGATCGCGTCGTCGATCGGCTTCGTATCGGGGGCAGGCGCGGGCGGATCCTGGCCGAGAGCGGCCACCACCAGGACGAAGAGCAGGGAAGAACATCGCAACATCGTTGAACTCCCACTGGTCAGCTCTCGTCGCGAGAGCTTGACCGATCATTCCGTTGAGCTCGCCACTCCGAATCGAGCCCGAGGGACGGGGCGAACCGGGAAGAACCCGGGTTTCGACCTGCCCAAGATACGCAGTTTCTGTTCGTCGCGAGAACTACCCCGGCCTGGGTCAGACTCTGCGGATATTCAGATTTTGCGGATTTTCGAGCAAGCCCCCTCAACCGAGGGCTTCCGCATCGCGCGTCCGACGGAATCGGTACCGCTCCGCCAGCGCAGGCACGACGGACGTTCCCGGCCAGCCCACCGGATCACCCTCGAAACTCAAAATGGGGCGAAGGCCGCGGACGCTCGCGCTGATGAACGCCTCCGACGCTCGGGCCAGATCTCGCCAGTGGAAGTGAAGCTCGGAGACCGGAAGGCGCATGGCGCGGGCCTCCTCGATCAAAATCTGGCGCGTGACTCCCGGGAGAATCTGTCCATCCAGCGGAGCGGTGCGCAGTTCCCCGTCGATCATGGCGAACACGCTCGATCGTGTGCCCTCCAACACCAGACCGTCCGACCGCGTGAAGATCACCTCGTCCAGGCCGGCTCGAGCACCCCACTCGTGCGCGCGGCGTGAACTCAGATAGTTCAGGGTCTTGTAGGCCGCGAGCGCCCGGGGTCCATCGAGACGAGGATCGCAGCGTCCGACTTTCACGCTGGTTCCGACATCCTTGGGCATCGCAGTGGCGGAGACAACCCGGTGAAGTCGATCGAGACCTCGGAAGAGCACGAGCCGCACCGCCAAGCTGTCGACGCCAGCGGCCTTCACCAACAAGCGGAGATCCGAGAGCCACTCCGCGCGGGTGGGCGCGGGACGGAATTCCAACTCCTCGGCAGCCGCGTTCAGGCGCCCGAGGTGCAACGTCAGAAAGTCCGCCGCCCCTCGCACCACGCTGAGGGTTTCAAAGAGGCCCTCCCCGCTGCTGAAACCGCCGCTCTGCACCGAAACGCCGATCACCGCGTCCTCGCGCAGAACTCCATCGATCACCGCCGGAAACTCCGGTTTCATGACGATTCTCCAGAGGGCAGCGGCCCCGCGCCCCTTCGCATCTCCCGCCCCGCAAGGATCTCCCAAAGGCCGCGGACCTTGGTTTCCGCTTCCGCAAACTCGGCCAACGCGTCGGAGAGGACGGTGATTCCTCCCCCGGCGTGGAGCTGGAGTCGATCACGAGCCGTGTAGGCGGTGCGGATCAGGATGTTGAAGTCGGCATCCCCCTGGAACCCGATCCAGCCAAGGGTTCCACAATAAGGCCCACGCCGTCCGTCCTCGAGATCGTCGATGATCTCCATCGCGCGGATCCGCGGTGCCCCGGTGATCGAACCGCCGGGAGCCGCAGCACCCAACAGGTCCACGACCGACTGCCCGGGCGCGAGGATCGACTCGACCTCCGCCACCAGGTGGTGCACCGTCGCATGCGATTCGAGGCATACCGGCTCGCGCACTTCCACCGATCCGATCCGGCTGACCCGCGAAAGATCGTTGCGCAGCACATCCACGATCATCGCCAACTCCGCATCGTCTTTGGTCGAAGCCAGAAGCTCCGCCGCGAGCGCTTGATCCTCGGAGGGCGATCGCCCGCGTGGCCGGGTGCCCTTCACGGGCCGCGTTTGCACCTTGCCTTGGCGCAGACAAAAAAAACGTTCCGGCGACAAACTGAGGATCGTGTCGGCCCCGCACGGGAAAAACGCCCCGAAGGTCGCGGGATTGCGCTCGCGCAGCGCCAAGTACAACGCCGCCGGATCGGCCGGTCGTGGGAAGCTCCACGGCACCGTGAGGTTGACCTGGTAGATCTCCCCCCGCCGGAGCAAGCCCTGGGCGGCGAGGACACGTTGGATATGAGCGTCCTCATTCGGGGCCATCATGGGTCCGGGCGTCGACTCCCACCGACGCGGTGCGGCGTGCGACACTCCCGACAGGAGCTGCCGCAGTCGAGCACCGCCGTTTTTCGCCGAGGGTCTCCCCCCTCTAACCCGCGCCTCCCGCAACCAAACGTCGCCGGAGGTCTCGTCGCGCGCGAGCACTGCCTCAACCTTCACGAAGTGAACATCCGGCAGCTCGGTGAGCCGAGGATGGCGGGCCGGGAGGACTTCGAAGAGGTGGCGAGCGTCGTAGGAGAGATACCCGACGTAACCACCCCAAAAACCTGGTGGAGGATCGGCCGGACTACGGACGCGATCCAAAAGTTGGCGAAGGCGCTCCAGGGGATCGCCACTGCCCTCCTCGCATTTCCAGTCGACGACGGTCTCGGTCGGGAGAGCGAAGTAACTCGTTTGACCGAAGCGCCCTCCCGCGCCACTGTCGAGGAGGATCGCCGTCGGATCCGCCAGGATCAGGCGGGCAAATTCGTGGTCGGGCATCCCGCTTGCGAGTCGGGTTGCGACCAGTTCGATGCCATCGCGCCCAGCCATGGCGGCCATAGTACGTCGCGCTCCGCTATGCTGGGGCGTGCGCTTCCTCGCCGACTTCTTCGCCCACCTGGAACACGCCCGTTCGGTCTCCGCCCACACCCTGCGCGCGTACCGCACCGATCTCGCCCAGTTCGCCGAGAGTCTATCCCCGGAAGAGCAGGCCGCTCCCGAGACGCTCACGACGCCGGCGCTCAAAGCCCACTTGGCGGGGCTCCTGGACCGCGGTCTTTCGAGATCTACCGTGCTGCGCCACAGCGCCGCCCTCCGAACCTATTTCAAGTACTTGCTGGCCGAGGGCTTCGCGTCGAACAACCCCGCCGAGTCCTTGCGGCTGCCCAAACGGGGTCGGCACCTTCCGCAGGTGCTGTCCGAGGCGCAGATGAAACGGTTGCTCGCGGCGCCGGTAGGCGACGGAGTCGCAGCGGTCCGCGATCGCGCCATCTTGGAGACCCTCTATTCCACCGGGCTTCGCGTCTCCGAGCTCGTCGGCCTCGACCTGACGCGGCTGGACCTGGAGGACGGCAGCGTTCGGGTGCTGGGGAAGGGTCGACGCGAGCGCCAGGCCTACCTCGGATCCTTCGCGGTGGCCGCGCTCCAGGCCTGGTTACCCAGACGTCGCACGAAGACCTCGGGCAGCGCCGACCACGCGGTGTTCCAAAACCTGCGTGGTGGTCGCCTCACGGATCGCAGCGTTCGCCGGGTCTTGGATCGCTACATCATCAAGGCCGACCTTCCTCGAGGAGTCACACCCCATACCTTGCGGCACAGTTTTGCGACCCACTTGCTCACCGCGGGGGCGGGACTCAAGGAAGTGCAGGAGTTGCTCGGGCACCTTCATCTCTCGAGCACGCAGGTCTACACCCACGTGGCCCCGGCGCACCTGAAGAAGATCTACGACGCCGCCCACCCTCGCGCCCTCCACCCAAACCGCGCCGCCGAAGCCGAGAACTAATCTTCGAGATCGGCTTCGTGCTGCCGGACGTAACTCAGGGCAACCGTGGCGCACTGCGTGCAGTAGCCGGACTCTTTCTCGAGTCGCTGCACCAAAGATGAGGCCTTGGTCTTGCGGTCGGCGGGGAGCTTTCCCGCCGTACCGGCGTGGAGCGCCAACGCGTCTTCGATCATCAACTCGATGCTCTCGCGCCGCGCTTTCCAAAAGCTCCGCTCCATGGCGGAGAACAGATCCGGAAAAATGCACGACAGCTCCAGGGGAGCGCTCGGGTTCGACAACCGGAACGCCGCGACTCGGGTCATGACGCTGCTTCGGAACTCCTGCACCGAGCCGGACACCGCGAGGTGCGTCTCGACTTCGCCCATCAAGTGCTGATCGGGATCCCGCAGTTGCTGCGTGACCTCGTGCCGCACCTTTTCGCCCGTACTCACGGCCTTCACGTGCCGCAGATACTCCGCAAAGAGGCGCTGGTATTCCGCCGGGTCGACTAGCCCCGAGGCTTTGCGGATCTCGTTCCAAGACCGACTCAAATAGAGTTCGCGCAACGCTTCGAGGGTCCCCGCCGGATCGCGGTAGGGCCCTTCCTTCGGCGCGCGCAGCCAATCGAAAAGGGTGGGATCGGCAATGATCTTCTTCAGCGCCTCGATGAGGTCGAGGGGTCCGAGGCAGGTAGGCCCGGGCCGAATGGCCAGGTCGGTCAGGAGCGACAGCAGCTCCCGAGGACTGGCGCCCCGCCGCCCCTCGAATCCCGCATCCGCAAACCCGTCGATTTGCTCCTCCTGGGCGTCGTACTCCTCGGTGAGTTCCCGGCGATGGCGAATAAGGAGAGCACGGTCGTCCTCGCTCCAGTGCGCGGGGGCTTGGCCATACGCGTAAAGCGTGGCCTTCTCCACCGGCTCGAGCTTGCGGAGAAGGCGGCCGAGGGCGGGGTCGTAGTGCGCGGGATCGGGCCGGCGCAATCGGGTGAGCACGGAGAACAACCCGGCCAAATCGAGGAAGTGCGGGGCGAGGTGTTTCCCGCGCGCCATACGGCGCACTTGATGATCGTAGATCTGCGCTTCTTTCGGCCACTCGCGCAGATACGGGACCCGCACGAGTTCGAAGCGCCCGCGGAAGCTCGCGAAGCTCGGGTCGCGTTTGAAGGCGGAGAGGTATTTCTCCTCCGTCGTGCCCGCCAGCACCAGGTTCAGCGAGATCGTGAGTCCAGGCAGATTGACCGCGCCGCGCTCGGCAGTGGTGAGGAGGTACTTGTTCGCTTCCAAACTGCGCTTCAGGAAGTCGCTGTATTCGACGAGACCCCCGTTGCCGTCCACGAGGTCCCCGTGGGCCTCCACGAGGTCTTCGTGCAACAGCACGGTCGGGAGGCCAGTCATCTGGTTGTGTCCGATGAGGCGAGCCCCGGCGTCGATCGTGCCCTGCGGCTCGATGGTGACACAGCCGACCCGATAGCGATGCGAGAGGTAGTAGCGCTCGATCCGCACATGGCGGATCACCCGACGCCAGTCGCCGCGGTAACTGCGGAGGAGGCTTTCGTAGATCGTCTTGTTCTTCGGGGAGAGTTCCCCCTTCACGAGGAAGTCCGTCCAAAGAAAGCGCTCCCGCTCGGTGGCGTCCGCTTTCTCGATGGCCTCGCCGAGGATTTCCAAGCGGCGCCGCTTGGGGAGGAGAAAAAACGGCGGGTCCTTCATCTCGCAGGGAAGGCGCGAGGAGATCTGCCGATCGTCGACCTCGGCGAGTGAGGGCAAGCTGTCGGTGTTGCGCTCGGGGGCAAATCCGAGCCCGCCCTTGTCGGCCCCTTCGCAGAAGATCCACGAAAACCGGTAGAGCGGACCCGACTCGGTGCGCGAGTAGCGCTCAAGGCCGCGCCGCAGGGCATCGACGATCGAGCTCTTCGCGGAACCACTCGGACCGTGCAGCAGGATGAATCGATCGGCCCGGCCCCGCTCGACAAATCCGGAGAGGATCTCGAAGAGTCGATTTTGGACTTCTTCGTGCCCGCGGACGCCGCCGTCGTCCGACCCGTCGACCGGATCAAACAGGCGGAATCGGCGAATCGGGCCGCGATGCCCGGAAACCTCGTAAGTTCCCCCGTCGACCATGACGTCGCGCAGGAGCTGGGCGGAATTGCGAGTGAGGGTGTACGGGCGCCGAAGCAGCGCTTCCAGGTACTCGCCGAACGAGAGGACCGCCTGTTTTGCTGCGAAGGTCTCTTGGGACTTCTTCGCCACGCGATCGAGAATGCGCTCAAGCTCCAAGGGCCGCCCTCCGCTCGGAGCGAGCGAGGTCGGACGCCCCCGAGGAGGGAGGGCCAAGAACCCTCGCGCGCCCGGAATGATGACCCCGACGGGATTCGAACCCGTGTTACCAGGATGAAAACCTGATGTCCTAGACCTGGCTAGACGACGGGGCCAGCGGGCAGCAAAGTAACAGGCGGCGCGGGCTCCTCAATCTCGGTGGTAGGATCTCCCCCATGGACCGGCTGTCGGAGTTTGCCCTCCTCTGCCTTTTGCTCTCGGGTTTTGTCATGGCGTTTCAGCGCCTGAACCCCTCCGCCGCCCTGGCGTCCATGCTCCTTTTGCTGGCCCCCTTTGCCATGCTGCTCGTCGGAATCGGCCGCGCGATCCGTGCGTCCGACGACTCGGAGGCCGCCCACGTCCCCGAAAAGACCCGCTGAGCCCTCCCCGGACCGCCTTATGACCCTCCCCACGACTCAAGACTCCAACGAACGGTCGGCGCGCCGCCGGCGAATCTCCTTTTGGGGGGGCGTCGTGCTCACCCTGGCCATCGTCCTCTCCCTCCGCGGTTGTGGCGGCGGGCCGGAGAAGCTCGAGTACGAGGTGGTCAAGGTGTTCCCGCACGACAAGGGCGCGTTCAC
>CADEGH010000001.1:274352-277055 GCA_902826835.1 uncultured bacterium
CGCGACGGGAAGTCCCTTCCTCAGCTCAACGAACTCGAGTGGATCGAAGGCGAGATTTGGGCCAATCGGCTGAGTTACGACACGATCTCGATCATCAATCCCGAAGACGGCAAGGTGCGCGCCGAACTCGATCTCGCAACCATCATCGATCGCTCGGAGATCAAAGAGCCCCGCGGCGACGTTTTGAACGGCATCGCCTACGACGCGAAGGCCAAGCGCATCTTCGTGACCGGAAAGCATTGGCCCAAACTGTTCGAGATCCGACTCAAGCCGGCGAAGTGAGTCGCGTCAAACGTTGTCCCGGTCCGCGGTTTCCACATCCGCGTAGCGACCAGTGAGGGACCGGGTGAGCGAGACGCTCAGCACCTCGACCTCCCCCGCTACCTTGTTCTCCAATCGTGCGAGCAGCGGCCACAGTTCGCTCGAGCCTTGGACCACAAGCTCGAAGCTCGCGCCCCGGACCAACAGCTCGTGTAGTCCGAACCGGTTCTTTCCGTCGCTCTCGTAGCGGCGTCCTTCCTCGTGGCGCATCTCCGTGTGCCGCACCTTCCCTTCCTTCAAGAGTGCCGACGCCGCGGCCCGTAGGGCATTCAGGTCGCGCCGCTTCCAGGGAGTGAATCGAAGGACCAAGCGCTCCGCCTCGGGGGCGGGAGTGTCGGCGGGAGCGAGCGCGAGCACCCGAAAATCGCGCGTGTGCTCCGCGGCACGCGCCGCAGCGCGTTCGAGCGCGTACCACTCGACGGCGGGATCGAACAAAAGGTCTTGAACCCCGAGCCCGTAGACAAACCCCCGTCCTCCGAGTGGGTCGAGGGCCGCGGCGGGCCGAAGGTAAGGCCGCACCAGAGCCTCTTCGGCCTTGAGCAAAGCGCGCGCCACCGCGGCGGCGCGAAATCGCAGGGGCGTGGCTCCCCACCGGCGGTCCACCTGCACCTGCAAGCGCACCCGCAGCGGGTTCTTCCGACGTTCGCGGAGAGCTTGGATCGCGGCGATGGCGGGAGGAGGCGCGATCTTGCGGCGCACCAAGGCGAGCACCTGCTCCGGAGTCGTGCAGGCATCACAGCGGAAGCAGTGCCCCTTCACGGTCAGCCGGTCCAGGCAGTACTCGGTTTCGATCTCCTTCAGAGACTCCAGGTGCTTCTTCCAAACGAAGTCCTTGCCGGTGCCGGGATTGATGTCGTCCCAGGGCAGACAGTCCTCGAAGGCGCGGGCCGCCAGCAGGTCGACGGGATCCACGCCCCTGCGTTCGAGAGTTTGGCGCAGCGCCTTGGCAGTCCCTGGCGGCACCCCTTCGTAAAAAATGCAACCGCGAGCCAGGGCCACTTCGACCAGGGCCGGCGTGCCTCGGCGGTCTCCGCGCAAGAGGTATTGGGCGACCTCGCCCTCGTCTCCTTCGATGGCGGTGCGAAACTCGACGCCGTGTCGCTTGCAGATCTCGCCGATCGCCGCCACCTTGGCGTCCGCTTCCGGCGGCAGCGGTGTTCCCGGGAGGAACTGGGAAGGTGTATTCGGCATCGGCAAGAGCGGAGTGAGACTCGCGAGCAGCCGCGTCGGGCTCGCGCTGCGCAACTTCACGAGGTCGACGACGAGCTGCTCCCACTCCCGGAGGTCTTCGTCCTGCTCCCGCCCCGTCGCGATCAAGAAAATCTTCAGCTCCCGCGCTTTCGACTCGAAGATGCCCCGGCTCGCGGTGAGGATTTGCTCCCGCGTGAGGTTCTTGTGCAGAAAGCGCCGCAGTCGCTCGGAGATCCCCTCGAGCCCGCAGGTGAACGAGGCCTTTCCCGCCGCGTGCTGGAGCCCGGCCATCAACGGATCTTCGGCGAGGATGTCGAAGCGCTGGCTCTTCATCCACACCGAGTCCATGCGCTCGAGCGACCCCGCGAGGATCTCGTAGAAACGCGAGTGCATGTTGAAGTTGTAGGACATGAAGTCCACGGCATGCAGGCCCTGCTCGCGTTTGGCGATCTCGAGCCCCCGCAGAAAGGCGAAGGGTGATCGCTCGCGATAGGGTCCGACTTCAAAACCCTCGCGACAGAAATTGCAGAAACAGGGGCAACCCAGATCGATCGGCAATTGGGTCCGCCCGGCCGCGTCCTCGTCGTAGGGAATTGGGGCCCGCTCGTTCATGCTGACCCCGTCGAGCTTCGCGACCACCGCCCGACGCACCGGCATTTCCACGCCGTCGTCGGCCACGATGCGCGCGAGGCGCATCGCCCCGCTATCCTGCCGCGCGTACTCGTGTCGGTAGCGATCGGGCTCGTAGAAGCCAGCGATAGCGCCATGACAGCTCGCGAGAATTTCCCGCTTGGACTTGCCGGCGGCTCGGCCGGCGCGAACCAGGGAGAGGAAGTGCGGCCAGAGTTCTTCGACCTCTCCCACGATGACCGCGTCGACGAGCCCGCCGCGGTTTCCGCCCTCGGCATCGCCGTGGATGATCGCGGTCGCCGCGGAGTTGTTGCCGCCGAGCAGGACGATCGGGACCTCCTCCCGCTCCATGCGCTCGTCTTTCCACAGTGGAATGCCGGAAGCGTGCAGGAGCATGGGCAGATTCAACAACTCCTGCGCGATGGAATTGCTGATGCCGAGCACATGGAAATCGATGGGAGGCGCTTTGGTGGTGGTGCCGGTCCAAAGCGGCACGCGCGCGTCACGCAGGATGCGAAGGTCCTTCGGCGGAGGAAGGAACGCGTAGTCGACAAACACGCC
>CADEGH010000001.1:277155-358039 GCA_902826835.1 uncultured bacterium
ATGTCCATCCCGAAGCCTACCGAAGGCTCGCCTCCCGTTCTCCGCTATGCTCGGGAGATGGAGCCCCAGCGCTGGCAGCGTGTCCAGGACCTCTACCACGAGGCGGCCGCCCAAGCTCCGTCCGAACGGGCGGGATTTCTGCAGGCGCGCTGCACCGGCGACTCGGAGCTTCTCTCCGAGGTGAACGCCCTCCTCGCCTCGCACGACGAACCCTCCACGTTCCTCGAGCCCCCCACCGAAAAACTCGCCTGGCTCGACACGCCTCCGCCGGACTTGGTGGGTCAGGTCATCGGAAACTGCACGCTCACGCGCCTCCTCGGAGAGGGCGGAATGGGCGCGGTTTACGAAGGCGTGCAAGCTCCTTTGAATCGCCCGGTGGCGGTCAAAGTGCTGAGGGCGGGCCTGCTTTCGCCCTCCGCCCGCGAGCGCTTCGAGCACGAATCCAAGATCTTGGGCCAGCTCCGCCACGCCGGCATCGCCCAGGTGTTCGAGGCCGGTACAGCCCAGGTCCCCGGCGGTGGCTCTCTCCCCTACTTCGTGATGGAGCGCATCCCGGGCGCCCTCCCGCTCAAAAAGGCGATGGACGCACGCGGCCAAAACCTGCGGGAACGGGTGGCGACCTTCCTCGAGGTGGCCCGTGCGGTCGGCCACGGCCACGAGCGCGGCGTCATCCACCGGGATTTGAAACCCGGAAATGTTCTGGTCGACGAAAATGGCCAACCCAAGGTGATCGACTTCGGAATCGCCCGCCTCACCCACGAGGAGGACGAGCGCGAATTCCCGACGATGGAAGGGATGCTCGTCGGCACTCTCCAATACATGAGCCCGGAGCAACTCCGCGGCAAGCTCGATCAAGTCGACACCCGCTCCGATGTCTACGCCCTCGGCATCATGATGTACGAGGCCTTCTTGGACGAGCGCCCGCACCACTTCGACGGGCAGGATCTGCCCGAGATCTTGGAGCGTGTCCTCAAGGAGCCGCCGCTCCGCCCGCGGCGCGCCAATCCCAAGTTCGACCCCGACCTCGAAGCCATCCTGCTCTGCGCGGTCGCGCTCGAGCGCAGTGAGCGCTACGCCACCGCCTCCGCGCTCGCCGAGGACCTGGACCGATTCCTGCGCGGCGAACCGGTGGTCGCCCGTGCGATCACCTTCGGCTCGTCCCTTGGTTGGTTCGCCAAGCGCCATCGGCGGCTCCTGATCGCGGGGACCGTCGTCTTGGCGGTCGCACTGGCGGGGGCCGCGGTTTCCCTCCACTTCGCGTGGGAAGCCAACCAGGCCCGCGCGGCGGCGGACCGACGGGCGGATCAAGCGCTCCGTCTCGTCCAAAGTGCCCAGGACCTCGCCCAGTGGACGATCACCAATCTCGATGTCGAACTCGCGGACTTGCGGGGCTCGACGCGAGTGCGGCGCCTGCTCGCCGATCGGATGCAGGGCTACCTCGCGACCCTCGGCGACGAACTTCCGGATGCCCCCGGGTTTCGTCGTTCCCTCGCGCGGGCCTTGCTCGCGATGGCCGAAGTCGAAGGCAGTCCCGGACGGCCCAACGCGGGTCGGCCCGAAGCGGCCCTGGAACGGGCCCGTGAGGCCGAAGCGCTCCTGCGCCGCCTCGCCACCGACCACCCTCACGATCCCGAGGCCGCGCACGATTTGGCCGCCGTGCATCTGGTGATTGCCGAACTGGTGGCGGTGACCTCACCATCCGACGTCGACGAGGCCTTCCGCACCGTGCAGCGTTCCGAATCGGCGGCCGCCGCCGTGGGCGCAAGCGGAGCGCGCTGGGCAAACCTGCGCAGCGCGATCCGCCACCAGCGAGCCCAACACCTGCGACACCTCGGACAGACCACCGAAGCGAAGCGCTTGGCCGAGGAATCCCTGCTGCTCGCGATCGAGGCGGACCAAACGGCCCCGGACCCGGATGGGGACCCGCACCAAGTCATCGAACGCAGCCTGCTGTCGGATCTGCAGCTCGACCTCGGCGACTTGGAGGGCGCCACTCGAACCCTGGAGCCTTTGCGCATCCTGTTCCGGCCCGACTTCGAGGAGACGCTGGGCGTGCGCGCGATCGCGCGGGAGGCTTCGGCGCGTCGGGCCATCGCGGACCTGATGGTGGCCAGAGGGGATGCCGCGGGAGCGCTGGAGGTTCTTGCTCCGGCCGTCGATCGGCGACGGCGCCTCGCCATAGCCGACCCGCACGATCCGGCCCTGGCTCACGACCTCGTGGTGACCTTGCAAAGGCTGGCCGCGCTCCAAATGGTGGCGCGTAATCCGACGGCCGCGCGAGCGACGCTCGAGGAGAACTTGGTAGTCACCGAACGCTGCTCCGCCATCCTGCAGGAGTACGATCGTGGCCCCCTCCTCGCCATCGCCCTCCTGCGACTCGGCATGGTCCACGCAACGCAGGGAGACATCGACGAAGCGAAGGACTACGGACGCCGCTTGGTCGAGCATTTGTCCGGCTGGCGCACTCGCCACTCCACCCATCCCGAACTGATCCGCTGCGAAGCCGAATCGGCTGAACTGCAAGGGCTGATCGCCGTCAATGCGTCGGCGCGTTTGGGTCCCGAGGAGGACGGCCTTGCGGATCTTCTTCAAGCCGAGCGACACTTCCTGCGTGCCCGCGACCTCTTGCGGTCTGCCCTCCCCGGTTCCGGCCAACCGGCCCCGCTCTGGCTGACCCAGGCCTTGGCGAACACCCAGCGTTACCTCGATACGATTGCGCCCACGATTCGGGATTTGCGCGGCAGCCTCCCCGACCGCGATTGAATTCCGCCCTATGATGCGCCCATGACCGATCCCGCTCGAGGCCAAGTGACGGAGCTTTTGGAAATCGCCCGCGGCGGCGACGTTTCGGCCCTCGAGCGATTGTTCCCGATCGTGTACGCCGAGCTGCGCGGAATGGCGGGACGGGAAATGCGCCGTCAATCCCCCGCGCACACCCTCGCTCCCACCGATCTCGTGAACGAAGCCTGCCTCAAGCTCCTGGGATCGGGCGCTCCCTTCCAGAGTCGGGCCCACTTTTTCTGCGTCGCCGCGAAGGCGATGCGCTCGGTGCTCGTCGACCACGCCCGCGCGAAGGGCAGCGCCAAACGCGGTGGCGAATTCGAACGCACGCCCCTCCACGAGGCGGCGGCGGTGTTCGAAGAGCGGGCGATCGACCTCGTGGCTCTGGACGAGGCCCTCGAGAAGTTCGGCGCTCTCGACCCCGAAAAAGCGAAGCTCGTCGAGCTGCGATTTTTTGCCGGGCTGCCCATGCCCGAAGTGGCGGAGATTCTCGGCCTATCCCTCGCGACGACGGAGCGGCACTGGTCGTTTGCGCGCGCGTGGCTGCGCTCGGCACTCGGGCCGAGTGAGTCGTAACCCACCATGCTGCGACCACGCTGGATCCGATCCTGGCTCGTCGGCCTAGCAACTTTCGCCCTCGGGGGATGCGGCGACCACTCACCCCGAGTCACCATCGCCGCCGCCGCTTCGCTCCGCCCCTGGCTCGAATCCGAGAGGGCGGAATTGCAGGGCCTGGCCCCCGGGCTGCAAATCTCCTTCGACGCGTCGTCGCGGCTGCGCGCTCAGATCCAGGCCGGAGCTTCGATTTCCATTTTTCTGTCCGCCGATCGGGCGGAGGTGGATTCTCTGGCGAAAGCGAACCTCGCCGAGGCGCCGGTCGCGATCCTGCACAACCACCTCGCACTCGTTGGCACGACCCAGGGGCCCCGCAGCCTCAAAGAACTCGCGGCGACCGCCGGACGCATCGCGGTCGCGGGGCCGGGAGTGCCCGCCGGCAAACTCGCCCGCGCCCGGCTCGCGAGCCTCGGATGGCTTTCCCAATTGGAGCCGCGCTTGGTTTCCGCCGACCACGTACGCGCGGCCCTGAATCTGGTGCAACAGGGCGCGGTTCCCTTCGCGTTCGTCTACACGACGGATGCCCGCGTGGCCCCCGACCTGTCGTTGATCTGGGAAGACGATCCCCGGTTCGGAAGCGAAGTGTTGGCGGCGCTCCTCACCCCGGCGACCGAAGCGAGCCGCCGCCTTTTTCGTCATCTGACCGCCGGCGCCACCCTACAGCGGGCCTACGCGCTGGGCTTTGGCAAGATCCCGGTGCGGTGACAGAACTCTGGTCGATTTCCCTCCTCTCGGTCAAGGTCGCGGCCCTCGGGGTGGCGATCGCGTTCGTGCCTGCCCTCGCGCTCGGTCGCTGGCTCGCTCCCCGCACGTCCGCCTCAGTCGCCCTTTTGCGAGCCCTCGTCAATCTTCCGATCGTCTTGCCGCCGGTCGCGGTCGGCCTCCTCCTTCTCCAAGCCCTGAGTCCGCACCATCCCCCGGGCTCCTGGCTAGCTCGACTCAGTGGAGAATCGTGGATTCTCACCACCGAGGCGGCGGCGCTGGCCGCGGCGGTCATGGGTTTTCCGCTGCTCGTGCAAGGCGTCGAATCGGGCTTCCGCCGCGTGTCAGCGCGGGATGAGCGCTTGGCCGCCGCGTTCGGGGCGTCGCGACTGCGCATCCTCTGGTCGGTCGCCATTCCGATCGCAAGTCGAGGCATTCTGACCGGAGCGGCGCTCGCGTTCGCCCGCGGCCTCGGAGAGTTCGGCGCCACGATCATGGTCGCAGGCCGCATCGCCGGCGAGACCGAAACCCTCGCGCTCGCCCTCTATGACCGCTACGAACAGGGCGACCTCGCCGGTGCCTGGTGGTTTGCGCTCGTTTCGGTCGGCCTCGGCGGACTCGTGCTGCTCCTCGTCGAGTTGGTCCTGAAGGAGCGCCAGCCTTGAGCGGGTTCACGCTCCGGGGGTTCCCCGCCTTCCCCGAAGCGGTCGCTGCAGCGGAGTTCAGCTCCCGTCGGGTGGGTTTGTTCGGCGCCAGCGGATCAGGCAAGAGCAGCATTCTCGAAGCGATGGCCGGTCTGCGCCCGGAGATCACCGGGACGTTTGAATTCGGAGGTCGCCCTCTCGCCGCGTTCCCACCGGCTCAGAGGTCCCTCGGAATCGCGCCGCAGGCCGGAGGCTTATTCCCGCACATGCGCGTGGAAGCGCAAATCATGTTCGGAGTCGACGGCGCCGATCGTACGGGTCGGGTCGCGGCGGAACTCGCCCGTTTCGATCTCGACCCCCTGCGGGACCGGCGGCCTTCGCAATTGTCCGGAGGCGAACAGAAGCTCGTCGGCCTGGCTCGCGCCCTCGCCCGCCGCCCGTCCCTACTACTTCTGGACGAGCCTTTCGCGGGGGTGGACTGGGAGCGCCGGGAGCGAGTCCTGCCCCGGCTCCAGTCCTGGCTCAAGGACTACGACGGCGACCTCCTCCTCGTCTCGCACGACCCCGACGAGTTGCGCGCCCTCACGGACCACCTCGTCGTGCTCCACCAAGCACGAGTCGTGGACCAAGGGCCCACCACCTCCACCCTCCAGCGACTTCCCTCTCTGCGGGCCCGCGAAGCGCTGGGCTGCGAGAACCTCTTCACCGTTCACAACGCGAGCAACGAGGATGGGATCGTAGTGGCCGAGACGGCCAACGGCCTTCGTCTGTGCTTGTCCGCCGCGGAACTGCCTCGACCAGGCTCGAGGCTGGTCATTGCTGCCGACGACATTCTGATCGCGACCGAACGACCCGTCGGGATTTCGGCGCAAAACCTACTTCCAGCCGTCGTCCAAAGTCTGGACCAAGCGGGGGAACACGTCTGGGTCCGAACCCTCGCCCATCAAGAAAGCGTCGTGGCGAAACTCACCCCGCGGGCGGTGCAGAGGCTGCACCTCGAAGTGGGATCGCCGCTGCACCTCGTGATCAAGGCGCACACGATCCGCCTGCTCGCACTGCCCTGATCAGGGCAGGGTGACTTCCACAAGGGGCAGGACGGCGGCCACGCCGCTCAGCGCGTTGGCATCCAAGATGAGGCCACTCACGAAGAACCGAAACCCCGCCGGTAGCGAGGCGGGCGGCAAGGAGAATCCGCCGACACCTTCTCCCTGATTGTCCAGCACTCCGCGCAGTCCGTTTAACGGCGCGGCATTGGCGAGGCTGAATTGGAAGAGTGCATCGGGGGCGAGGGGCACCACGCGAGAATCCGCAGGATTCAGCAGCGAGAGAGAAAATCCCGGCGCGGTGTCCACCGCACAAGCGAGGACATAGGCCCGCCCCGCGTGGGCGGAAGCTCGAATGAGAAACTGCGCATCGTCGCGAGTTCCGACGGCGGCGAGGACGCTCGGAGCCGGGATTCCAGGAGCCACGACCACATCATCGAATTGAGACCCGACCGCGCCCCAGCAATAGAGGCCCACTCCGCCGGTGGCAAAGCTCGTGTCGGTCGCGGTCAGGATCGGAAACCCATCCAAGATCGCGGTCAATTGCACCCCCACGGCCTGGATTTGCAGCGACATCCAGGCCCCCGGAACAAAGCCCCCGCTCGTTTCCGCAAGAATGCTGGTCACGCCATTCACCGTCTTGGTGAGACGGCGATAATTGCGCTCGCTGTCCATCGCAAATCGGTAGTAATTATTGGAATCCACGATGCGGAACATCAGGCCAAAGGCGTCGTTGTCGTCGCAACGGAGACGCGCGCCGAAGTGGAAGTCGGCGGCGGAAAAGCCGGTTCGACGCAAGAAAGTGCCGGGCTTCTCCGGATCTGTCGCCACCAGCGTTCCACCGTGGATGTTGGAAGACTGCGTGAGCACGCCCCCTTGCACGGCCCAGGCGGAGGGAGCGGACGTGGTGCCTTGATCCACGACGGTCCAGCCCGCGAGCGATCCACTCGTCCAGTCTTCGACCAGAAGCGCCGTCGGATCGACGAGCGGAGCCGCCCCGCTGTAGACCCGAACCCGGTCGAACCAAACCACTTGGCTCCCCCAACTCGAAAGGGCGATCCGGCCCTGCGTGAATGTGTTGTCCGTCGCACTCAGGATCGGCACTCCATCCAAGCGCACTTGGAGGGAGTTGCCGAGGGCCTGCAATTCGAGGTCGCACCAGCGGGCTTTTTCGTACGCCAGAACGACTTCCGAGAGAATCGTCCAAGTCGCGCCCTGGCGGCGCACGAGGCGAGCCTGTTGCCGCTGCGCGTCCATGAGGAAGCGGTATCCGTCTCCGTTGGCTTGCCGACGCAGCACGGCCCCGATGCCGTCATCGTCGTCGGATCGCACGCGCAAGCGCATGGTGACATCGGTCCAGGCCGCTGATCCGGCGACCAGGTCGGTGCCCGGTCGCTCGGCCGCAGTGGCCGCAGTAGACCCGCCGAAAATGTTGCTCGACTGCACCAGCCGGTGGTCGTCCACGAACCAGGCCGAGGGTGCATCCGTGGTCCCCTCGTCCACCACGGTCCAGACCGACAGATCGCTGGTCTCGAAGTCCGCAGCTAACAACAAATTGGGTTCGACCGGAGAAGTGCCCGCGGCCACCGACAGAAACCCCGCCGGCGGAACCGTGACGAGGAGTGCGTCGGCCAATGCCGCCGCGGGAGAGGGATCTCTCCATCCGAGGGAGTAGTCGCCGGGCGGAATGCGCGCCAATTCATGCCGCGCACCGTCGTGGTGAAATCGCATGGGCCCGACGAGTTGGAAGCCGGCATCGCGGCGCGGGGGCACGATCAAGGCTTTTGCGGGCGCACCCGCCTCCACCCGATGCGTGTGCAGAAGGCCATTCACCCCGTGAAATTCGATTTCCACCGCGGGAGGCGTCGCCGAGGCCAGGACTCGCACCACTCCGAAGGAGCGCTGCGCGTAAATGGGTCCGGCCTCTTCTTCGGGCTCGTTCGGGGGAGCCCGCAATCCCGCCGCCAATGGGCAAGCTTGGAATTCGAGGAACCCCTCCCGGTGGTGATGCACCGCCGACCAGTGTTGATCCCCGGAGAGGAAGATCACATTCGAGAGGCGTTGAGCCTGCAGCCACGAGAACAGGGCTTGGCGCTCGCGCATGTAACCCTGCCAATGGTCTTTGTTGGTGGTGCCGTAGCGCAAGGGCACGGAGGTGACGATGAACTTGAAGGTCGCCGTCGAATTGGTGAGCGCCGTCTGGAGCCAATTCCACTGGGCGGGGCCGAGGAAGGGGCGTCCGGGCAAATCGGGAGCGCTGTTATTCCCCCGATAGGTGCGAGTGTCGAGAATGAAGAACTCGGTAGCCGCTCCGTAGCGGAGCGATCGGTAGACCGTTCCGGATGGACTGCGGACCGGCATGGCCTCGAGCCAGGCGGCGCGACCGAGTGACACGCGCGACGGATCCGACCCGGCGTCCCAGTCGTTCAGGATCTCGTGATCGTCGAAGATCGGAGCAATCGCCGCCTTCGACAACAGAGATTGAAGGTTCGGTTCCGCGCGGGCATCGAGGTGTTTTTGGCGATAGGCGGCCTGCGTCGTCGCGGCCGGCGAAGAATCGGAGTAGGGCCAGTCCCCGAGAAACAGCACCAGGTCAGGGTTCTGTAATTCCAAATCCGCAAAGAGGTCGTACTCGGCGAGATTGCCGATGTCGGCGACCATGCCGATCGTCAAGTCGGTCGCGGCTGCGGCCACCGGAGCGGTCTTGAAGCGGAAGACCGGCGTCACGGTCGCGCTCGTCGGGAACTGCGGATCCCGCAGGCGCAGCCGGTAGTAATGCGTCGTTCCGGCGGAGAGCCCGGCCAGGTCGATGCGTCCGCAATAATTGCCACTCGCTCCCAGCGTGATCGCCGGACTCTCGAGCGAACCTCCGAATCCGGGATCCGTGGAATGCACGACGGAGGCGAGGGCTGGTCCCGAGGAGCGCAGCCAGATTGAGGCGACGCTCGACTCGGGGTCGCCGACGACGGGTCCGTGGGTGAGAGTCGGTTGCGCCGCCGCCACTCCGACCAGAATCGCCAGGACGGCCGCGGTGCGCAGGCAGATCACTGCACGATGCTCACGCACAGATTGGAAGCCGCCAGCGGATTGAATGGACTTGCCTGGAAGAGGACGCTTTGCCAATTCAGTCGCAGTCCGATCAGCGTGGGATCGAGGGGAAGCGTGACCTGAACGACGACTTGTCCCGAGGGCGGCACCGGGGAAATCGGGCTGTTCACGATCAGCGCGCCCAGAGGATCGAACAGCACGAAGTTGAGGACCGGGTCATTCAAGTCGAGGCGCAATTCACCACCCTGGGGCATGGGCAAACCGGTGCCGGCCGCCAGGGGCGGGGCCAGGGTAGGCACGATCACGGCCACGTCGCCCACATGGCTCGGAGCATTGAGCACGATCGTCCCCACTCCCCCGGCCACCAGCGGAGTGCCGACGGAGAGGGCGCGAGGCTTGGACTGGAAATTCACCGCCTCGATCGCATCCACTTCACCACCCGGCGTCGCTCCGGTCGAGCCCGTGGCAATGGACACCACGCGGACAAAATCGATGGCGGCCAGCCCACTGCCCGCCAGATCGTAGGCCCGGAGGTTGTTCGTGACCGGCTGCCCCGTTCCGTAGGCTGGACTCACGTTGCCAACCAGCGTGAGCGGCGCCCAGTTCGTGCCGTCGTCACTGCCTTCGACGGTGAATTGGTCACCCTCGGCGGAGTAGTACTCGTGAACGATCAGATCAGCTCCGGCTCCGTCGATGATCCAATCCGCACTGAAGAAGACGTCGAGCACGGCGCCCTGCCCCATGCTCACGAAGTTGCCCCAAATGGCGGAGAACGTCGTTATTGCGGGTCCGACAAAACTCTCGATGCGGTAGGCGTTGGGCATGCCGAGGGCCGCGGTTCCGTCAACTAGGAGTGCGGAGATGGTGGTGCCCTGGTTGTACGCCACGAGAGTGTCGGCGTAGGGTCGCGGCACCCCGCCGAAGAGTGGCGCCTGGTAATTGACGGCGATGATCGCGTCGATATCCGGCCCCGGCGTGTTGCCAGTCACCGTGGCGGTGGCGCCTCGAAGGCGCACGAAGTTGACCGTGGTCACTCCCGTTCCCACCAGATCGAACGCCACGTCCCCAGCGCAGGTCCCACCTGCGTAGGGTCCGACTAAGTTGGTCCAGTTCGCCGCGTCCGGGGACACGTCGACGAAGTAGGTCTCCCCCGTGTTGGGGTTGATCTCCTCGATTTGGAGGTCGACGCCCGGACCGTCGATGACCGTCACCCCGAGTTGGTACTCCGCCTGATCGGCCCCGCACAGCGACACGTAGTAGGTGCCGGTGCCGACGCCGCCGCTCAAATCGAGGGCCCGACTCGCATCGCCCGCCACGTTGCTCGGGCAGATCACCGAGGACATGGTGCCGGTCAGGACCGCCACCGCACAGTGCTCGGTGGGGACTTGAGCCGAGACAACGGCCGACCCAAACACCAAGGCCAAAATCATCAGTCGATCGCGCATCGTGAGGCTCCGGGGGGATGGCCGTGCCGGCAGGGTGCAGGCAGGGCGCCCCCAGCCTATAGGACGGTGCGCGGCCGATCGGACAATTTCGGAACAATCGGAGGGTCGAAGGAGGTTTCCAATCGGAGGCCTGCTTCGGCTATCCTGGGCCAGCCTCGCACCCCTAGAAGGACCATTCATGAATCCTCTCCCTCGAACTTGGGTCGCATTCTGCTTGCTGGTGGGCGCAACCTTGGCGCAAGTCGCGCCCCGAACTGCCTTGATCGTCTCCTCCCGGGACAACACGCTTTACGACAGCGCAACCGGAGCGATCAGCTACGGCGCCGGGAGCCAAATGGTGGTGGGACGAACCGCCGGCGGCGCCATCCGCCGCGGTCTCATCGCGTTCGACGTGGCCGGGGCTCTCCCGGCCAGCGCCACCATCACGGGTGCCACCCTGCGCCTCTACAACGAGATGACCACCAGCAGCGCGGTCACGGTTTCGCTGCATCGCGCCACCTCCAACTGGGGCGAAGGCACCTCCACCACTCCCGCCAACGCCGGCCAGGGGGCCCCCTCCACGCCCAACGACGCCACCTGGATCCACACCTTCTTCCCGGGTTCGAATTGGGCGACGCCGGGGGGCGATTTTGTGGCGGTGGCCAGCGCTTCGACCTCCGTGGGAGCCTCCGGCGCAGCCTACACTTGGAGCTCGAGCCAACTCCTCGCGGATGTGCAGGCGTGGCGGATGAACCCCGCCTCGAACTTCGGTTGGGTGGTGCGCGCGAACGAGGCGACTTTCCCGACGGCCAAGGGATTTGGCACGAAGGAAAATTCGGACCCGAACTTCGCCCCTCACCTCATCGTGACCTACATCATGGGGTCCGGCGCGGCCTCCATCATTTCTGGAATCGGGGGACCGACGGCGCCCGCCAACAACCGCTTTTCGCTGAACGTGACACCAGCGCCGACGATCGGAACGACGACCACGGTGGCCCTCACCGGGGGCCCCTTCAGCTCCCCCGCGCAGTGTTTCCTCTATCTCTCGCCGACCCTGTCAACGGCTCCGTTCGCGCTGCCGGGTGCGTCGGGAGCGCTCTACCTCGACATCAACGGCGCCCTCCTCTACATCACGCTCGGACTCTCCCCGATCGGCCCGCTCCCGCTGGATGGCACGGGCGCCCTGAGCTTCCCCTTCCCGGTGCCGAACAGCGTGTCGCTCATCAGCACCAGCATTGATGCCCAGGCCCTCGCGATCGACGTCAGCGGGGCCTACCTCTCGAACGGGCTCACGCTGATCTTCGGCTGATCGCGGTTCCGGCGAGGCGGCGGGACCGGGGACCATTCGGGGCCTGGCCGCCCCCGGGAGAGAAACTTCGATTTTTCGGCAGCTTCCCGCGCCTAGAAAATTCAGGCTGCGCCAATCTACCGGGATGCCTATGCGCCAGCCGCCTCGTGGCGCCGGCCGAACCGCCTCGTGCCTCCGTGCAACCACCGAGGCGGAGTGGGCGACCGAAGTCCCGACCCTGGAGTGGATCATGTCCTTCCGCAGCCTGCTTGTGGCCTCCGTGTTCGCGTTGAGTGGGGCCCTCTTCGCCCAGTCCCAGGCCGGGGTCTTCGTGACCGGCGTGAACGGCAGCATCGATGTGCCCTACAACGCCGCGCTGAACGCACCGGCCGCGGGGGTCACCGTCGAAGCCTGGGTCACCTACAACGAGGTGCTCCCGAGTTCGCTCAATCGTTTCCCGACCATCATCCGCGCCAAGCCCTCGCCGGGCTGGAGCTACTTCCTCCGTGTCAATGCTGGCACGACCGCGCTGCGCCGCTTGCGCTTTGCCGTCAACGCGGCCGGGGCCGGCATCATCACCGTCGATTGGGATTTTGCGCCGGGTCAGCTCGCCTGCCTCACCCACGTCGCCGGGAGCTATGACGGCGCGGGCACGCTGCGCCTGTTCGTGAATGGCAATCAGGTGTCGTCTGCTAATTACCCCACCGCCGGTCTCATTATCGACGGTGGCGGCACGGTGGGAATTGGCGAAGGTCTGAAGAACGCCACTCTGCACAACGAGGTGTGGAACGGCCGACTCGATCAGGTGCGCGTCTGGTCCTTCCCGATGGATGCGGCCACGGTCCGCTCCGTGATGTTCACTCCACTCTCCGCCGCCATCGGCTTGGAGGGAGCGTGGAATCTCGACGGCAATTTCCTCGATGCGACCACCAACATGCGGAACGGCGCGGCATTTGGCACCGTGAATTTCACGCCCGCCACGGTTCCGCCCTCCTTCGAATACCAGCTCAATTCCTCCGCCGCGTCCTTTGACTTGAACGGCGCCTCGGTCCGCGCTTTCTGCAACGCCCCCGTCACCGTCGCTCTCAACCAGACCGCGACCTTCACCGCGTCCAGCACGCTCCTTGGCTCCCCCTTCGACATCGCTTACACGGTTCCCGAAACCTCAGTCGCGGCCTCCGCCGGCGGCTTCACCACTCCCGGCGCCCAAATCGTCAATCTCAATCTCCTTGCCCCGAGCCTCGGCTTTGCCCTCGGCGGCCTCTCCCCCTTCACCTTCCCGTACTCGATGCCCCTCGCGCTTCCCATCGCCTCTCCCGTCCCCCTCACGGTCGCCGCGCAGATGGTGATCATCGACCCCTCCTCCGCCGACGGCTTCACGCTCTCCGCCGTCGCCGACTTCCGCGCCCAATGACTCTCCCTTGATGCCGCGCCCCGCATCGTAGAATCCCCGCGATGGAGCGGATCTTTGGACCAGGAGTCCCTCCGATGATCCGCCGCGCTCTCCGCTTCGCCCTCCCCCTCGCCCTCTTCGCCGCCCTTTCCTCCGGCTGCTGCTACGACCCCTACTACGACTGCGCCCCCGTCTACTACGCCCCCGCCTGCCCTCCCCCCGTCTACTATTCCCCCACCCCTGTCTACTTCCACACCTCCTACCACCGCACCACCTGGTGCCGGTGAGCCACGGAGTCTGACCGGATAGCAGCCAGCCGCTGACGCCTCGGACCGGCAGTCGTTCACGTGATGCGCGCACAGGGATACGGACCCAGCGGCGGCTGCGCGTTCAATCGGCGGTTTCCTGATGGCGCAACTGCGCCATCACTTCGTCATCATTCTGCCGAGAATTACGCCCTTCCACCGATCCGCGAGTGGGTAGGAAATCCGACGTTCCGCCGCCGCTCGCGTTTCGTATCGCGGCACGTCCTCGACCGCGCAGTGGCGCAACTGCGCCATCCACCACTTGTCCGACGTCGGACGCTGCCGATCATGACGCGATCAGGAATCGAACCGCTGCCGCGGAGGGCGTTCGTGGAAGTGGAAAGTAAGGTCCGAGGTTGGCGGGATGTGGGAAACCTGGACCCTATTGAAGTGGAGCGATCGATCGCCGCGAGCCGGGGGCACATTCTCTTCGGGATCTGAGGTGTTTTCCGGCCCGCCAAGCACCCTACCCGTAATTGGCCGGGCTTGCCGGGAGATCACAACACCCGACTCCCTATGTTCAAGTCCCGAGCTCGGGGGCGGGGAAAGCGACCCGGAAGCCGACGCTGCCGAGCGCCCCGCCCGGGCGGCCCCAGTTCCGCGCCGCGGAGCGACACCCGGCGGCGTCGAGCCTGAAGGAGCCGCCGCGCTGGACGCGCAGGACGGAGCCTTCGACGAGCGGCCCGCGCTTCGGACCTTGAGGATTTGTGAGAGTCCCCGGCGTCGCGGTTGCTGCTCGTAACTTCGGATAGCGCGCGTACACGTCGGAGCACCACTCCCAGACGAGGCCGTGCATGTCAACAAGGCCGAACGGATTCCGATGGCCCGCCGCTCCAACGTCCTTGCGCGGATCGGATGAGTTTTCGTTGAACCACGCATGTGCGGAGAGCCTCTCGGGGTCGGATCCGAACCAGTAGGGCTCCTCGTTCCCGGCGCGACAGGCGTACTCCCATTCGCTCTCGGTCGGAAGCCGCCCGCCGACCCAAAACGCAAACAGGTAAGCCTCCCACCAGGACACAAAAACCACCGGCCACTTGGCCCCGGCTTCCGGGACTTCAACTCCCACCAGAGCCGCGAACTGCTCGTTCGTGACCGGAACCTCACCCAGTCGGAACCTCGAAATCTCGACGGGCCAGAGGGGTCCCTCGTTAGCGCTCCGACCCGGCTCGCCTTCCGGGCTGCCGCGCTGGTAGGTGCCTCCCGGAATGGTCACAGCGTCTACCGCGGCTGACAAAATCGGCAGGTCGGCGGCCGTGAGAAAATTCCGCCGCAAGCGCAGTGTTTCGTCTTCGCTGCCTGGCTCAGCAAGCAGCCCGGCTTCCTGCAAGGCGAAAGCAACATGTCCTTGCCGATCGAGGTCCGGGCGAGGCCAAAAACTCGCACCGCTCTTCTTGCGAGCTGCGACAGCGCTCTCGGCCAGGCTTTTGAGATCAACCAGGTTCTTTGCTCGCCCAGCCCAGTCCTCAAACTCCTGATCGGAGAGAGCCTCGTAATACTCGACATATCGATCCACCGCTGCGGAGGTATCGAGCCAAGGATCTGCGGCGGGATTCGACTTTGGTGGGAGATCCTGCAGCTTGGGCACCATCTTAAGAGTTTCGCCGAGGACGGAGGCACGGAGAGGCCTACTCTGCGGATCACGTCGCAGCGATGCGCGGATGAGCCGAAGCAGGTCCGTCCCATCCCAGGGCTCCGTCGCGAGGAGTGCCTGCAGGCCCTGCTCGTAGTTCCTCCATGGAGTTTCAGGGATCAGGCTTCGTAGGAACGCCGAATCCTCAACGCGCGCTCGGATCTCCTCGAAGAAGGACGGAGCATCCTCCAGGCACGCCAGCAGAAACTTCGCCGTGTTCCCGAAGTTCGCGATCCCGCCCTCTTCGGCCAACTTGCCCAGGAAGATCTCCCGGTCCGCGGGATGCTGCGCCAACCATTCTCCAGCGAGAAACTCGGCGTAGGTCCGGTGTGTGAACCGCAGATGCACCTGGCTCGACAGCGGTGAGCCTAGGAGCGCGGAGGCCTTGAGATCCGAAACGAGCGTTCGGGAGTCCTCGTGGCTGAGCGTTGTGCCGGAATCGCGCGCCCACGCCTGCAACTCCTTGCGTACCAGGTCTTCGCTGAGGGATGGATGTCCGTCGCGCAGCACCGTCCAGGCAAGTCGACGCATGATTTGCCGCAATGAGGACACCTCCCACTTGCGGTGCTCCAGCCGCCGTGGATCGTGCGCCGCGTTGAGGAGGCGGTTCAAAGTGAAGTCGTAGAGTTCCCGCAGGCTCGATGGCAAACCCTTTCCCGGCGCCTGAATCACATGCTCCGCGAGGATCGTGAGAAAGAGAGGGTTCCCCAGTCGTTCGCCGAGCGTGGGATCCTCCTGCGCAACGCCCAGGAGCGATTGGGAACCTGGAACACGCTCCGCCAGACGAGCCCAGAGTTCAGCTTGGTCGGTTTCATCCAGAGGGTCTAACTGGAGGTGTGCCCAACCGTCGAGGCGACGGTCTTCGTTGCTGCGCATGCCCTGCACTTTCCCGGGCACGTCATAGCCAGTAGGGCGAGTGGTCGCGACGATCGTGAGGCCGGGGAAATCCCGGAGATACGTCGGCTCCTCTTGGTCGCCAGAGTCGAGGCTACGGAATCGCAGCGACGTCTTGCGCCTCTCCCACAGCTTGGCGTCGACCTCATCGATGCCGTCGAGGAACAGCCAGATCCGGCCATCGTGAGCCTCGTGGCGAAGCACCTCGGCCAGTTCCGTGGCATGCTCGTGGCCAATTTCTCCCTCCGTGGCGCGCGCCGCCTGATCGAAGGCGTCGCCCTCCTCCCATTCCGCGAGAGCTACTAGGATGGGCAACGGGCAAGTCGCGCGATTTTCCTCACGGAGAAACTCCAGTGTGATCGCCTGCAGAAGACTCGTCTTCCCCGCCCCAGGCTCGCCAAGAACAACCCACGCGCGATTCGATTGTTGGTCTTTCGCCTGTGCCGCTTCAATCGCGAGCACAAGCGGGCCGCTCGTCGGTTCGACTGGGCTCGATGCGGGACCTTCCGAACTCAACGTCGGAGTCACCCAAACTTCGGCCAGCGTCTTCCGGGCCCCCTCCGGCACATTCAATTCCTTGCTCAGGCTTCGCCGTAAGTGATCCCGGTACTTCTCCAGCAGCTTCCGGCGGCGGTCATCCTCCTTCTGCTTCTGTGTCCGGCGCTCCGCGAGCCACTCCGACAGGCCCTCACTCACCAGAGCATTGGCCCCCGGCGGCTTCGCAATCACCCCCTGAATAGACTCCAACCTCGCCCTGGCCTCCGCCAAACCAACTCCGAGAGCCGACACGACCGCGAGGATCTCGTTCTGCCCACGGTCGAGATCGGCGAGCGCCCCGCGAAGAAGCTGGAGGCTCTTCTCCCGCCATCTCTGCACCAGCACGTCATTGCTGGCGACCAAAGCCTGGACGTAGCGCGGATACTGCGTGGCGAGGAAGGCGGAGAGCGACTCGAGATCTCCTTGCCGCGCCGGATCAGAGAATTCCCGGATACCTTCGTCGTAGTCGCAGAGCAGTTCTCGGAACACCAGCTCCAGTCGCGCGGAACCGACATCCTCGGAAAAACGGGTGGACTCTGCGATGGACTGGAGTTCCAGCGCCGATCCCGAGGCCGGCAGGAGCCACTCCTTACCACGATCCGCCAACTGCTTGAGACCTACTCGGTAGGCTCCAAACCGCACATCCCCGCTGGCCTCCTCCAGGGTGCCGATCAGAGCGTCCAGGGCCACCTCCCCCGCGGAGCGCAGGTGACTGCGCAGATCGGCCCATCGCCGCGAGCGCTTGGCGGCCTCGGTCCACAGGGTTGTCAAGAAGTTCCCAGCGACGCCTGCAAGTGCGCTACCAATGGCAGCAGCCGGACCGCCTGATAGCGCGCCCGATGCGCACGAGGACACAACCACGCCCAAGAGAGGGCCCACGCTGGCCTTCATGCCGTTCTTCATGACGGCGAGATCATAGTCTCCACGTCAGACGCTGTCGAGCCTGGTCAGTTTGCGCGCCTGGGCCAGCGGGAGAGCGAAGGGATCAGAAGTTCAGGGTGAGCGAGAGAGCGAGGAAGGGGGCGACTTGGGCTTTGAAGGTGTCACCGTGGTTGCCGTTTTGGTCGGCAATGTCGATTTGGCGCCAGAGGTCGAGGCCGGCTTCGAGGGCGAGGTCGAGGGTGGAATTGGGCGAATAACCGACACGGAGGAAGGCGGAGAGACGTTTGTCTTCGATGATGCCGTGGCCGCGGCTCGGAGTGTCGGCGAGGCGGAAACGCGTGCCGTCAATTTCGGCTCCCACGCCGAAGCTCCATTCGGGGTCGGGCTGGTAGCGAAGGTCGAAACGAAGACCTTCGAGGGTCGCCCGCCAGGTTTCGCTGATCTTCCAGTCGAATTGGATCGCGGGAAAAACCCGGAAGTCGTCTTCGAAGGGCGCGAGGGCGACGGCGCCGAAGCCGATGCGCAAGTCGTCGTTCACTCGATAACCGGCCCCGCCCAAGAAGAGGCCGGAGATTCCGTCTTCGAGATCAGCGTCGACCGCCGCGCTGGCTTTTGCAGTGGCACCCACGAAGACCGCCCAATCGCGCGATACCGCCTGCAAGACCTGCACCCCGAAATCGACGGAATGGACATCACGCCACGGCCGATCGAGCATAGGGATGAAGGGCTGATTGTCATCGAAGTCGTAGCGCCGATGCTCGTGGCCAAGCGAAAATCCGAGTTGCCCCCCCCTCCAGAGTCGCCCATCGAGACTCACTTCGGTCTCGGTGATCCAGGTGTCGAGTTCCCCTTCGGCGTCGTCCAATTCTGCCCCGGCCACGAAGGCGCTGCGAACCTCCACCATCGCCTTCCACAGATCCGAGGACGGAGAGGGCGGGCCTCCCTCCTGCGCGAAGAAGGGTGCCGCAGCCGTGGCGATCACGATGAGCGCGGCCATGCTCTGGCGGATCGGGAGTGGGTTGAAGTTCATGCGCCATGCTCGCGCCGCGACTCGGCACGGACAAGCATCGTCGAGAACCACCATCACTGTCTTGGACGAACGTCGAACCAAGCGCCGCGAGCGTCCAGGTCATCGCCCAAATCCAGTGCAATGATCCGTGGAGATGCCATGAAAGTCCCGATACGACGGGCTCCTCATGACGGGTATGCCCACGAATCGCGCCGCCCGCCCCTTACACCCGCCTCAACGGCATTCCGCCAAGACGAGCATCAGGCGCTCGCGCCACGCACCCGGGGGGACGATCTCGAGGACCCGTTCGAGCTTGGCCGCAAAATCGAGCCGTTTGGCCGGGAACAACTTGATCGCGGCACTATCGTCCAACGCGGCCGCGACTCCCTCCAGCTCCCTCAGGAAAGAGAAATCCGAATCGCGAGGCAGCTCATCCTGCGGATGACCTTCCTCGGGAACAAACCGGCCAGAGAGTGTCACATCCGCCCACGAGGAATTGGCAATCTCGACATAGACCTTGTCCTCATCCCCCCGGCGAATCGGAATCCGTACGTGGACTTGCGCCTGAATCGGCATCCCCTCCACCGCAACGGATTCGACTCCGCGGTCCAATCCAAACCAATGGAATTGGGTTTGCTGGCCCTTGACTTTCGGGTCCTCGAAGACATGAGCCAGCGGTCGGCCATTGACCCAGAGGGTGAATTCTCCATGCCCGTTCGAATCACCCTTCACGTACGCCTGATAGGCAATTCTCTCGACGAGATAGACCCGTCCCTGCGGCACGAATCCTCCCGATGCACGCGCGGTATGCCGGTCGTTGATGTCCGGAATCGCCCGCAAGTCCCGCGACTGACTCGCCTCGGAATCACCGTCGACGTTGGTCCTTCCACGGAGAGAGATGCGGTACCCGTTCCCACCCCCCGCTCCGCCATGAATCTGCAATCGCGCTACCGGAGACTCCATCCCGACCTGGTCCCGCTCCAAGGCCGCTCGGACGACCTTGGGGTCGGCAATTTTCACCCAGGAGAAGATCATCGACTCCCCGTGGACAATCTCCTCGGGGCGCATCAAGATCCACAGTTCCGAATCGCTGTCGGAGGTGTGAATCAAGAAGGTATGGCCTACCTTCGGGACCGCAGACTCGGCTCCTACCCCCGGATCCACGCGCCCGGCTCGGATACTGGCCCAGTCCACGGTGCCCAAGTCTCGAATGACGCTCACGTCGTCGACCACCATCCTCACGTCGATGGTGGCTAGTTCGCCTCCCGAACTGAGACAGAAGTCCCAGTCGTTGCGGGTCTTTTTCACATCGTCGCGGGTGGCATGTTCGAAGCTGTAAGTGGAGACGATGTAGCCCTCCGGGCTACCCATGGCACTGGCATAGTCGCGGTTGAGCACCGCCGACACCATCACGTCTGGTCCATCCTTGGCACGGATTTCCGGAGTCAACGCGGCGGCACGCTGATCCAGTTCGGCCAGCCGACGGAAGAACGGACCGGTTCTTTCCCGATACTCTCGGTCCGCGGCTGCCGCCATCTCCGTTCCGAGGCGAGCCAGCGCCTGCGAATCGACTTCGATCCCATGACTGATAAGGTCGCCTCGACCATCCGTGAACTCCGGCCGCTCGGCTCGGTACGAGTAGCGAATGGTGATCGAATCGCGAGCCGATCCGCGCCGATTCTCTCCACGACGCACGATTGCCATCGCTACCCAGCCTCCCTCCCTGACCTGGAGGAGAAATGCGTCGGAATGCGGCGTGCTACGGCCGGTGGCATTGGATCGCAAGCCGACGGACTCCGGTTCGGCGCGCACCACCGCCCGGGCGAGCGCGGCCGCAAACTTCAATTCGGGCAACGGCTCCGTGAAAACTTCGAGATTCGTGATGCGGCCGCCCGGCGTCGCGAGTGCGACAGTGCTGAGTCCACCGGCACTGGAACTGAATACGAGATCGGAGTTCTCCAGGTCCGCCGTCACTTCCTTGGTCGTGAATGAGTAGCCCTGATTACAGCAAAAAGAGAATTCTCCTTCGAAATCGAGCGAGTCGTTGGCCAGACCTTCGGGCCTCCTCGCGTCGAAGGCACGCGACTGGACCTCGACGCGGCCTTCGCGCGTCGGAACGGGACTGCCGGAAGCGGCATGTCGGCCTTCGACAGGCTCTGACGTGAGTAATGAGGCGGCGGTGGCCCCCTGATTGCCTGCACCGATGGACGGAGTCTTGATTGACGACCCCGGGAGAGAAAGCAACCTCTCGCCGACGACCACACTTCCGACCGCCAACATCAGTGCCGCCGCACCCACCCACACCTTGGCGGCACTCGCCGTGACTCCCGCGGACGCGGATGTCGCGACCGTTGCCGCCAGCCCCGACTCCACGCCGGCAAACGCTGCCACCGACGAGACCCATGCCTCGCGGCGCCCACCATGCCGCTGATCCAAGTCGTGCCGGAGCCGTTCGAGGCCGCGCTTGGTCCGAGTCCGGATGGTCTCGACGGGCACTCCGGACTCCCGGGCAATCTCCGCCGCCTCTTTCCCCTCCACGTATCGCCGCCAGACCGCGGTGCGGTACGGCTCTTCCAGGCCTTTGACGGCCGCCAGGAGCTTCTCGTGGGTCTCCAGACTGGACGCGATATCGACGGGGTTCATAGGGGATTCGGCTCCGGCGACCTCGGCCTCGTGAGCACCGCGGCGCACCTGCGCGCGCCGCGCTTCCAGCGCCTTCTTGCGGACGACACCCTTGAGCCAGGCCCCCCAATGGCGGACCGAGCCCGACCTCTCCCGCAGGCCGAATAGCAGGGACTCCGAAACGACGTCGTCGGGATCGACCCCGACACCGACGATGCGAGCCGCCAGCCGGCGAAGGCTGTCCAACCCGGACAAGTCCGGCAATTCACTCTTAGTATCGTTCAACTTCCTGGTGTTCATGGCTTCGTATTCAAGTGGCCGCCCGAGCCCGGAGTGGTTCAGCTTTTTCTCGAAGCCTTGGCTGGCTGGTTCTAAGACAGGGGACGCTCCGCTCCGGCGGGCTTCCAGGAAGTGGCCCCGGCGGCCATGGCCAGTCTACAAGGCTCCATGTGGGGAGCGGGGACGCCAGGCAAGCCCTCTTTCACTCGTGCCCGGCCAAGCCGGCCCGGGCGCCGCTCCCCATCGCTGGCGACCTCGGTTACGCACCAGGCGGCAGGAGACTCAAAGGTCGAGTTCGAGTCGGAGGCGGGTCGTCATGTCTCCGAGGGCGACGTTGTTGATCACCGAGAATCCCTGCATGTACCACTCGGACTCATAGCCGGAGATGGCCGGATCGACCGTCCAATTCCAGGTGTTGATGCCAGTGGGCGAAGAGCCGTTGAAGATCAAGGCGGTGTCGCCGGGATTAGAGAAGTCGACGAGGAAGTTCCCGTAACGCACCCGGAAGGTGTGCTGGTAGACCGGATCGGTGGAGTGCGTACTCCAGAGGTAGACTCCGCAGCGATCCGCCGGTCTCGTGGTCAGGGTCAATTGAATGGTCGCCGGCAAGCCGCCGCTGTGAATGGTCCCGAACGAGTCGATCGGACCGGACGCGAAGAAGTCGATCACCTCGACCTTGACTTCGTCGGCCCCGACATCGACGGCCGCGACTCCGTTCTTGTCGAAGTCGTCCATCCGGGGCCAGTTGAGATCGAACTCGTTGCCGAGATCGGCGCGCACCACGAAGGACGGGAGGGTGAGCGTGTTTCCCGGGACGACGTACCCGTTGACACCACGCTCGACGTTGGGGCTCGTGGTGAGGAGATGAAGGTCGGGACTCGTCGGGTTGGAATTCACGAACCCCGGATTCGTCGTGTATTCCGATGCGACCGGGTTGGCAGAGACGTTGTTCGTGTCTCGAACCACGGTGACCGATGACGACTGGTTTTGAATGTCGGTCCCCGCCGGATTCCAGATGATGTTGTTGGCGATCGTGACGGTCTGTGGAGAAGATCCGTCGATCAGGATCCCGAACACGGATTGACCGAGACTGTGGGGCCGCCCGAAAGCGATGGTGTTGTTGACGATTCTGGTCTCACAATTGGTGGTTTGAATCTGAACTTCCGCCCCCCACAGCATGTTGGAGAACACCCGGGGTTGGGATGCTTCCGGGGCGGCGTAGTTGAAGCAGATCAAGTTGTACTCGTGTTCGATGAACTCGTTCGCCCGGAGCAAGGTCGAACTTTCCCCGCGGTTGATCAGAAGTACGCCGCCGCTGACGTTGAATCCAAACAACCGGTTCTGTTCGATCACATGCCGGTCGCGCCATCCTTCGTTGGTATTCACTTGGATCGCCCACATGCACTCTCTCGTTGTGCAGCGACGGATTTCGACGGCCTCGGGGGTGGCGAGGGGCTGACTCCCAAACTGCCCGAGGTCCAACCGGATCGCCGCGCCGGCGAAGCCGTTGCGGATTTCTAGGCCCTGCAGAATCGAAGACGGGGTCGCCCCCGCCGGACCCGAGGCCACACCGGGATCCACGCAGAGCAAGACTTCACTGGAACCCTGGCCGTCGATCAGAACGCCGGGGGCATGGGCTTCCAGGCAGAGGCCTCGAGCCGGGAAGAAGATCGGAAAGAACTCCCCGAGGGCGCTGTCGTAGACACCGGGCATCACATTGACGGTCACCGGAATCCCCGCACTCAACGCTGCCGCGGCTTGGCCAAGGGCGTAGGTGATCGTCCGAAAGGGGGCGGCAAAGCTCCCGCCCGAAGGCACGTCGATTCCGGAGACGGCAGAGACGTAAAGACGAGATCCGCCGTCCCACGGTCCGAGCGCGCCTCCTTGAGCGAGCCCGGCGACCGCGAGGCAGAACAGACTGGCCGCAAGTCTTGGGCAGCGGCCGATTGGAACTGGAACTGCTTTCATGTTCTTCACTACCTGGGTGGTTGAGAGGCCGGAAAGTCGACCTCGTCCCCCTGGCGGAGCAAGCCCGCGGGTGTGTCTCGAAAAAACTCGCGGACGAAAAAGTCGGCGGCCAGAAAAATCCTCCTAAATCCGAGAAACACCTGCCTCCCGTTGTCGCCATGGTCGCCGCTTTGGTTCGAACGAACGGCTCACGTCGAGCCGGTTTGAATCGCAACCACCACTTGACCAGGAGCGCAGCGTTGTCCGAAGTCGTCCACGGGAGCGGCCAAGACGAACTCATCGCTGCCGAACCGATCCTGGGGCCGAGCGCAGTACCAGCGCGGCACCGGACGTCGACGCGGTTCCGTGCGAGTCGGATCGGCTACGATCTCGTCTCCATGGTCCCCCGCCCTGCCTCGAAAGACCTGGCCCTCGCCCGCCTCGGAGATCGGGAGGCGCTGGATCGGGTGCTGGCGCGCAATCACGAGCGATTCCTCCGCCTGGCCGACCACTGCCTGGGCGACCACCTCCGTGCGCTCGTTCGGCCAAGCGACTTGCTTCAAAGCGCTTACTTGGACGTCGTCAAGACGGTGGCTCGGTTCGACGGCGAATCCGAGGAAACCTTCGTCACGTGGGTAGCACGCATCCTCGAAAATACCGTTCGCGACAAACGCCGCTATTTCGACGCCGTGAAACGCAAGCGACTCGCGGATTCCGCGAAGCCGGAGCCCTTGAGCGAGATCACCGACCCTAAACAACCGACTCCGAGCCGCCAAATCACCGCCCGCGAGGATCTCGACGTCGTCGAGAAAGCCGCGGCCAACTTGCCCGAGGACTACCGGCGAATCCTCGACCTGTGCGTCCGCGATGCCATGACCCACGAAGAGGCGGCCGCGCGCATGGGCCGCACTCCGACCGCGACCCGCATCCTGCTCTCTCGAGCTCGGGCGGCTCTCGTGACGGAAGTCTCCCGTCGCCGTCGCGACCTCGAGTCTCGACCATCCACCCTGCTGCCTCCCGGGGGGCTCGCGCCGCCTGGACTGGACCCATAGACCATGATCACCCCTCACTTGAGCGCTTCCCGTGTCCTACTGCTTGCCCTGACCTTGCTGAGCTCAGCGATACCCCTCCCCGCGCAGGTTACGCCCGCGGGCGTCGAGTCGCCCTACGTCAACCTGACCATCGAACCCCGAGGACTTCTCAAGTGGGACGCCGTCGCATTGCACGTCGACGCGCGGCGGGGCGCTTGGGTCACGGTGTTTGCACGAGCGGTGCTTCCGATCGACTTGGTCGATGCGAGCACCTACGAGTCTTTCATCTCCCAGTATCCGTGGCTCGAGGATGCTTCGTGGACGCCGGAGTCCCTCAACCTCGCCCTCGCGGTGGCCGAGATACCCCCCACAAACCCCTTCACGACCGACGTCTCTCTCATCGATCCTCAGGATCTCGCTTCGCACTGGTCGAGTGTCGTCCAGGCGGATGGAGCCGAGCTGGTCCGCACCCGCGCGCAGCCGGTCCTGGGATCCACGCCTATCGGGGCTCTCCACCGTCGACCGTGGAGGGTCGACTGCGGCGCTTGGGACTACAGCCTGACCGGTTCAGCGCAGCCGATGCGAGAGACGTGGGCTTCTCGATTGGCGGGTGTCGAGTTGGGTTACGACGATACGAACGGCACCTGGTTCTCGAACGAGCGGGTGCTCACGGAGTGTCTCATCGCGCAGTCCGGGAGCACCGAGGCGGCCCGGGAATTCCTGGAGCACACGGGTGGAATGCACTACGCAGTCGGCCTCGGGCTCTCCGTCGTGTATCAGGCCGTGGCCTATGAGGACCACCTCGGGCCTCCCTTCCCCTGGTACTCCGACTTCACGGACGTCACGGTGCCCGGACTTCCAGGTCTTGCGGTCGCCGCCCCCGCGCCTCGCCCGCCGACGCCACGACTCAGCGGCGCTCGGCTGGTGAGACCGACGGTCGGTGCGCCCGTTTCGGGCTCGAGCACGCCCGGCCCTCAACCCATCGAGGAGATCCTCTATGGGCCAACGGCCACCGTCAACGGAGACCTCGTGCTTCCCCTCCACGGGATGGCGGGGCCTTTCTCCTGTGTCATCAAGCATGGCACCCGCACGCGCTCCATCCCTGGCTTCTTTGCGGCCTCGGGTTCCGTGCGATTCCCCTTGCCTGCGCTCGTACCGGCGGGTGCGACCATTCAAATCCTCAGCGTCACCAACGCCTGGGGCACCACTTCCGGGGCGGGAATGCCGTGGGAGTGGGTGCTCGTCGGGCCCTGAGCGTCTGCCTGCGGCTCAAGGGGCGATGGCCCACGCAAGGAGGGCTTCGATCTCGGGCAACCTCGCCGTACGCCCCGACGACACGAATCGAGTCTTGGCCGCCTCCGACGCCTGCCGACAAGCTTCCCGATCGCCACGCTCGCAGGCGATCGCCGCGAGAGCAAAGTAGGCCTCATCGACCTCCGAGGGCGACGGAGCCACGATGCCCTTCCCCTCGGTCGCGATGACGGCTCGCGCCGCCGCCTCGGCGACTGCGAAGAGTCGCTGTCGTTCGGTGCGGGACAATTCGTCGTCCGCGGCGAGCGCAACCGCCGCGGCCATGCAGTTGGAGGCGTGGCTCGAACTATCGGGGTCCGCGGCCATGGCGGCCTCGAATCGTTCGACTGCGAGGTGAGGATCGCCACGCAGTTGGGCCGCCCACCCACCTGCGGCCAGCGCTCTCCCCTTCGCCGTGGCGTGGTTCGTATTGGCCGCGAGCGAAGCCGCTTCGGCCTCCACGCGCGCCACGGCGCCGAGCGCCTCCGCGCCAAGAGTCCCCTCAGCGGTCGGATCCTCCGATCCACTGAGTTCAGCGAGGTCGATCGCCAAGAGCGACGCCGCCGCCTGGTCTCTCAGTGCAGCCGATCCAGCCAGCTCCCGCGCCCGCTCCAGGAATCGCCGCGCCTCCCTCCCCTGCCCGCGGCCCAATGCCACTATCCCCGCTTCAGCCAGGAGCTCGGCATCGTCGGGATGCTGGACGAGACCTTCTTCGATCATCCGGTCCGCGGCGGCCTCGTCACCACTCCGCCGCACTATCTCCGCACGCAAGAGCCGCGTTCCGGAGTTTTCTTCATCCGGATTCAAAGCAGAGAGTTGGGCGAGCGCCTCCCTGGTCTCGCCCCGAATGAGATGCAAACGGGCCCGATTACGCCGGACCAACGATTTGGCGATGCCGGTCGTCGAGAGCCCTTCGAACGCACTGAGCGCCTCCGCGTGGCGGCCCTGGTCGGCCAGGAAGATCGCCTTCGCCAGTTTGGGTCGCACCGCACGATCGTCCGCCGTGATGGCTCGCTCAATTTCCGCAAGCTGGGCATCGGGCGGGGATCCCGCGGCGCGGAGTGCGAGGGAAGCAAAGACGTGACGCTCCGGATCGCGGTCAATCTCCGCCGTCAAGACCACCGCCGTCGATGTGGCGGCGGCGAGAGCGGCATCGAGGTCTCGGCCGGGGCCACCCGTCGGAGGAGGATCATTCAATAGGGCAAGCAGTAGTCCCCGGGCCTTGGCCTTGTCGCCTCGCAAAAGATGAGCGAGGGCGACCGCGAGGCGGGATCGCCGCGGCTCGATGGTGGCCGCCACGGTCGAGTCCAACTGTCGCATGACTTTCTCGAGCGCATCCGCACTTTGGGCCGCGGCCCGATCCTGGAGCTGATCGAGAAGCGCCTCTATCGCTCGCCGAGCCCGAACTTCCACGACCAGAGCCAAGACGTCGTCATGCCGACTTGCGCGCCGCGTCGCCTCCTCCGCAAGCCCCTCGGCGAGGTCGAGGTCGCCGCGCCGGACCGCATCCCGGGCCGCCGCGAGAGTCCGCCGCAACGCCGCGCGCACTTCGAGCGACTGGACGGCCCAGACCGTGAGGATCGTGGTCACGATTCCGAGTGAGACCGCGGAGACGATGGCGATCTTCCGGTTGCGACGAAGCCACCGAGCGGCACGTCCGATCCTGCCCACCGCGCGCGACCGGATTGGTTCGCCGCGGGCCACGCGCTCCAGGTCCTCCGCGAATTCGAGCGCAGTCGAAAATCGACGCGAGGGCTCCTTCTCGAGAGCCCTCAGCACCACGGTTTCGAAATCGCGGTCGGACGCCTCGAGGCCGAGCCGGGGTGGAGCATCGGAGACGATGGCGCGCAGGAGCCGCTCCGGATCGTCTTCCGGGAATGGCAGACGACCGGTCGCCACTTGGTAGAGCGTGGCTCCGAGCGCGTACACATCCGTACGGGGCTCCACGCGGGGCTGGCCTCTCTGCAATTGCTCCGGAGCCATGAACGGAAGCGTTCCGGCGACTGCCCCGGTCTTGGTGAGGGCGACTTCGCCAAGGGTTTTGGCGAGGCCGAAATCGACCAGCACCGGCGCCTCTCCGTCGAAGATGATGTTCGCCGGCTTCACGTCCCGGTGCACGACTCCGGCGAGGTGCGCGGCATCGAGGGCGCGGGCCACACTGGCGCCAAGCTTCGCGACTTCCCGTGGCGGCAAAGTGCCGAGGATTCGGTCCACGCCGGGGCCGCTCAAGTACTTCATGGCGATGAACGACTGGTCGTCCTCTTCGCCGATCGCCCAGATCGGAACGATGTTCGGATGTTCGAGGGATGCCGCGGTCCTCGCTTCCCGGCGAAAGCGCTCGGCGGCGGAGCCGTCCCGCGAACGCAAGTCGCCGAGTACCTTGAGCGCGACGGCCCGTCCCAGCGACTCCTGCACCGCGAGAAAGACCTGCCCCATGCCCCCTTGACCTAGGCGGTCGACGATTCTGAACTCGCCGATTCGCTCGGGGAGTGGGGAGCGTGCAGGGCCGGGGCCGAGGGAGGCAAGAGCGTCGAACACCCCCGAAGCGGCATTGATCAGGGACCGGAGTCGGCGCTCCAAGACCAGGTCACCCCCGCAGAGGATCTCGATGTCTGGGCGCGTTCCTTCGTCGGCGTCCAGCCACTGAACGAACAAACCCTGGGCTCGGGTATCGAGGGTGTCAGGGTCGGAGTCACCGGATCGGGAAGTCAAGCCGAAGACTCTATCGCGGCGCGTGCCTCCAGCGTCGCGAGGAAATCTCGTCCCGACCACTCCTTGCCCGCCCGACGGTCAGCGGACTTCGAAGTGAGTCACGGGTGAAAGTCGGAGGGGCAACCCGGGTGTGACGTCGATCGCAACGCCTTCGAGCGTGACGGGAGGCAGGTTGTAAGGGCCGAAGGTGGAGGTCGCGGCAGTAGACCTGTAATAAGCAGGAGCGGCCCCGGGAATTGCGCGATGGTGCGCACCGTGTGGAATGAGGCACTCTGGGATGACACTCGCGTGGGAGCGACTCCCCTGGCGCAGTGGGGAACACGATCGCACCAACTCAGAGATTGAGGGTGAGCACATTGGTGAGCGAAAACAGGCCGTTCGGGGCACTGGAATCCAGGACGGCGGCCTGGAAGTGGATGACGAGCCCCGCGAGGCCGGGGCCCGGCGGGACCGGAAGACTCTGGGCGGCTGACCCCGAGCCCGGCACCAGGGGATCTTCCCTAAGGAGTAGGGTGCCCGGGAACACGTAGTGCGGCGCTCCGAAGTCCAGATGCAGTTGGCAATTCGCCAAATTCACGGGCGTCCCCAGAGTCTGCAGCGAAGCCGCGAGTATGCAGGTGGCGCCGATGGGTCCGCGCCCGATGCCGACTCCGAAGGCCGGAGAGGGCGCCACGGGTGACGGATTGAGCGCCACCAAGGTGGGATTCACTCCGCCTGGCCCGCAGGAGCCCGCGGGGCCAATCGCGGAGGTGGCCCCGAAGCCGCTTGCCGCCACGATGCGAAGTCGGCCGGCTCGCACGGAACTGCCTACGTTCGCCGACGGCTCGACAACGATGCCCTCGGAAAATCCATCCCCGTCCATGTCGCGTACGCGCGTCAGGCCCACGGATGGTTCGATCGGAATTGGAATATTGTCGACGGCCTGGCCAGCACCCGTCCGACCATCGACAAGAATCTGCACCCTGGAGGCGTTGGGGTTGAAGTAGGCTACCGGTTGGTGAGGGTGTTGGGTGTGAATCAGGAAGTCTTTCACTCCATCGTTATTGCGGTCTCCCAATCCCGTCATCCATCCCGTGAACGGTGCATTGGGATATCTCCAGAGAATGGAGAGGTCCGCTCCCGAGACGGCAAATCGCACCAGGAACGGAAATCCCGCACTGGCTCCTTCGGCATACATCGCGAGTACAATCAGGTCCTCGACGCCATCACCGTTCAAGTCCTCCACGGCAGTCGGCAACTCGAAGAGTCGAATGATGTTCGTCGGACTCCTGGCAATCTCGTCGCCCGTCCGGGAACTCAGCCCGATCCAGGCCGGAACCTCGCAGTGCTCGATGAATTTGGGATCGCCGCACTCCAGGGTATTCACCCCGAGAATGCAGAAGTCCGATTGACCGTCCGCATCCAAATCACCCACTCGAACGAGCTTGGTGCCCGAACCGGTGGTCTCCCCCCTCCGCATCCAGACGGCCTGGCCAGTGGCCGTGGAGTACACCGCGAGATAGCTACGCGGAGGCACCGGCGCGTCCCAAATCCCCTCTCCGGGTGCTCCCACTGCCAAGTCGGTGAGGCCATCCCCGTCGACGTCACCGACTTCGGCCATGCCTCTTCCGAGGCCGGTCACTCCCACCGGGGCCACGAGGGTTTGCAGGAGAGCGCCGGATGTCGCGTCGAACCAGTAAACCCGGCCGCGCCAATGGTAGTCGCCCAAGGGTCCGAAGTCGCCGAGAGGCGCACCGACGGCGATCACGGAGGGTGCTCCGCCCGAGACGGGCCGTTTGACACCGACAATGGAAGTCCCAAAGGAAATCGTCGCGTCAGGGCAATCCAAACGTCGCAGGAGTTGCAGGGTCGCCCCCGAGTAGACATGGACCGCGCCTCGCCCGCGGAAGCCGGGCTCGGCGACCAAGATTTCCGCGACTCCGTCTCCGTCGACGTCGAAGCACTCGTGGTTCAGGCCGAACTCGCCCCCGTGCCAAGTGTTGCGCCGCTCCCGAAGAACGGCCAGATTGGTCGAGGAAACGACGCAGACCGCATTCATCTCCGCCAGGATCAGATCGGGTCGCCCATCTTGGTCTTGGTCTTCGGTCCAATCTCCGCCGCGCCAACCGGAAAAGTCGCGTGGAGCGGGTATTGACTGCCAGACCGAGTTGGTCGCCGGAGAGAATATCGACACCCGACAGGTTACGGTATCGTATGCGAAGGAAGTTTGGTAGACATTCCCAATCTCGAGGAGTTCGGGGCGCCCATCCCCGGTCAAGTCGGGCATCCACCGACACTGAGGTACCACGAGGCTTCCGGCGGGGTGAAGCACAGTCCGGACGATGGACCACGTTGCCGTCGACACGAAAGCATATTGACCCAGTCCGGTAACTCCACTCCCCGGACTTCGCCAAATCGGGATTTCGGGGTGGCCGTCCCCGTCGATATCCGCGCCGTAGCTCACTTCGTAGGCAAACGGGATGGGGAAAGAAACCGGCGATAGGACAAGTCCGGTGGCGCTGCTGATGATCTTGGACAACTGGTCGCCGTGCAGCAGAAAATCATCCCGTCCGTCGTTGTCTCGATCACGGATTCGATGCAACCGACCCGAATGTGGAAGCGGAGTGGAGTACAGCGTGCTGCCGTTGGATCCCCTCAAGACACGAAGCGTAGAGACATAAGAGGGATACTCCACCAACACAAAGGCGTACTCACTGATATTGTCTCCATCCAAGTGGAGATTGCCTTGCTGAATACCCAGGTCCAGAGGTTCAATGAACGTAAAGGGGTTCGTTGGCACAAATCCGTTGACGCGCCACAATTCCGTCCAGGCTACGGGATTCATCAAGATCAAGGTGCCGTCTTCCACCGTGTAGACTTCCCTGACTCCGTCCCCTGTCTGGTCCGGAAACGTCCCGAGCAGGTCCGGTGAAGCCGGGACCACACTCAGGCTGGCCAGGGTGCGACCATCGACGCTGTGCAATTCCGTGACGCCAAGACCGCTCGTGAGCGGGTTTCGAAATGCGACAAAATCGGTCACCCCGTCCGAGTTGATATCGCCGACTCGCATCAACGATCGAGTCGGACTCTGACCAGCCCCTTCCGTACCCGCAAGCTCGGCCACGGTTTGGTACTGCGCTGGAGCATGGAGGGAAAGCAAGCACGCGCCTGAGATGAGGGCGAGCGCACCCACAAGACACCGTCCACACTCGATCAATCGCAGGATCATCGTAGAACCTCCGGTCAGTCGAGAGCATCATAGGGCCCCGGAGGTCGAACCGGCAAGCCGCCGAGCTCGCCGGACTTCAGTTTCCCATCCGAGGTCATACCGGCCGACGGTTACCGGCCCGCTGACGCGGAGAGTCCCTTCCTGGACTGGAGCCTCTGGTGGGAGGCGAATCAATTTCACTCTTGTTGCCGGGAGCGAGCTCGCATCGCGGATTCGGCTGAAACCAACCGACCGAGGGACCTCTCGGACCTCTCGAGTCGCACCGCGATCTTGGCAGCGCTGCGGTTAGCCCTGGAGGACGAGTACTACGACACCCGTCCAGCAGGCCACACTCCCAAGTCGGTGACCGCCTACTCCCCTATCCACCGCACCGACCTCGCGAACCGCGGAGTCACAAAACGGCTCAGCTTCGAGCAGGCCAGCGAGGATTCGATCGCAGCCCGGAGAGGCTCTTGGGGTTCTCTCGACGAGACAAATCCCAGAAAGTGAGTGAAATTTCGGGCCCGCGGGAGACTGTGTCTATGAGGAGGTCGAATTCTCGACCTTTCTTCGAGATCCGAGGAGCCAACCATGCAGAGTGCCCGCCGCCATTGCTTCGCAGTCCTCCTTCTCTGCGCAGCCGCTTCGGCGCAGGCACCGACCGAAGTCCCCCCGGGATTTGTGCTGGTCGATGACATGGTTCTTCCGGAGTCTGCCGTGTTTGGCGAGTCCGGCTTCACTCCGAACAACTGGCCGATCGGCCTCGTCCCCTACGCCTTTGCCGCCAACGTTACGATGGCCAACCAAACCCTGGCGCTCACCGCGATGGCCGAGGTCGAAGCGATCACCGCGGTCGACTTCATACCCCGTAACAACCAGGCCGACTACGTTCTCATCACGGCATCTACGGTCAACAATTCCGGCGTGGGGGTCATCGGCGGAGCCCAAGTGCTCAACATCGTCAGTTGGGGTTCGAAGTTCATCATCGTGCACGAGCTCATGCACGCACTGGGCTTTGTCCACGAGCAGTCTCGCCCCGACCGCGGCACTTACGTCACCGTCAACTCCGCCAACGTCAGCACGACTGCGTGCACTGGTTCGAACTGCGGGATGGTCGGGAGTTCGACCTGCATCTGCAATTTCGACATCGTGAACATCGCGACGTCGTTCGGCGCCTACGATTTCCGCTCGGTCATGCACTACGGCCGCAGCGCGTTCAGCGCCAACGGGGCGGACACCCTCACCTGCAACAGCGGATACACTCAATTCCAGTCCGTGATCGGGCAGCGCGCCTACCTCTCACTGGGCGACGCCGCCGGCCTGCAATTCAAATATGGAGCGGCAATCGCTCCGGCCGTGACTTCGATCTCCCCGACCATGGCGGTCGCCGGGGGCAGCGGTTTCACCCTCGCGGTGAACGGAGTGCGTTTCTGCGGAGGCAGCGCCGATGCGAATGGAGTTCCCGGCACGCAGGTACTCTGGAACGGAACCGCGATCTCGACTTGGCAATCCGGACCGACCCAGGTGTCGGCGCTCGTACCCGGTGCACTCCTCAGCGTTCCCGGGACGGCGACGGTCACGGTGCGCAACCCCGCCCCCGGTGGAGGACTCGGCTCCGGCGCGCAGACCTTCACGATCACCTGTCCGCCCATTGCTGGCATCACTCTTTCCCCCTCCGTTCCGCAGGCCGTGGTGCCAGCGTGCGTCCCTGTCGCCATCCCGCCCGTGCCCCTCACCAACTTCGACTGGCACGTGGTTGCCGTTTCTTCTCCCTCCGATTGGCGCCTGAGCATGGGCGCAACCACTTCGAACAACGCGGGCAGCGTCTGTGATTTCCTGGCGGGAGATGCCTACGTCTCGCCGGGCCAGTCCGTGAACCCGGTCTCGGGATCCGTGTCCCGCGTGGGAGGCTCGGACAATGCGACGGTGGAGTATGTGACCTCCGCCGCGCTCACCGTGAACACACCGTCCATCTCAGGGATTCCCGCCGGCTCGATCGTACGAGCATTTCGATTCTTCGCCGGCACGGGCCCGCTCCAGCTTCACGTCTCCGGGTCGAGTTCCTTGCGATGGTGGCTGGTTTCTCCCACCGCGACCTTCTCCTGGCGAGGGCCCGCCAATGCAGTGGCGAGCGGGATCGTCGGCGCCGGAGCTGTCTCCATTCCCACCGGGTCATTCTGCCTCGTGGTTGGCCGAAGCGGAGGAGCCTCGACTGGCTTCGAGGCGTTCACCGTGAATCTCTGTCAGTCCGCGCCACCACCGTTCACCCTCGGGGCGGGTTTTCTTCAATATCTCGGGGGCCCCTGCCACCCGTTTCAGTTCACCCCCCAGTCCGGTCGTTGGAATGTCGTCGGAGTGTCGTCGACCGTGGATTGGGATATCGGCGTCGGGAGCGGTCGTTCCGAGTTCGGCGGTAGCAGTTGCGACTACGTTCTCGCCAACGGTCGTCTGGGCACCGTCACTCCGGGGTCCGGCATGCTCGCTCGTTACTCTGGCACAGCCCAGGGTGCAGCGATGATGCCAATCACCGTAGCCGCCAGTTTTCCCGGTGGTTCAGCCCAAGCCTCGACCTTTCTGATGGCCGCGTTCGAATTCGAAGTTCTGACCGCGGCGGTCTATGACCTCGCGATCAGCGGAGGGATGGGCCATCTGTGGGACTTGCACAGTCCGGGGGGCGATGCCAGTTGGAGAGGTCGGCCTAGTGCGGACATTCTGAGTGGCCAGGCCACGACCGGAGTCCCCGCCGTAGGAGTTCCTCTGGGCGTCGGCTGGCATGTCGCCGTCGTCTATCGGAATGGTGGGCCGATCGCGGCTTCGACGCTCACCTTCACCTCGTCGGTCTCTGCGATCACCGCGCCGACGCTCGTCAGCGTGTCTCCCCCCTCGGCCCTCACGCAAGCACCGAGTTTCACGCTGCTCGTGCAAGGCACGGGCTTCGACGTGAACTCGTTCATCTGGTTCGACGGCAACTACCTCCCGACGACCTTCCTGAGTGCGACGATGCTCTCCGCCACGGTCGACGCGTCGCTGCTTCAATCTCCTCGGATCGTCCCCGTCGTCGTAATGAAACCTGGTCCCGCCGCGAACATCCCGTCCAACGCCTTGACCTTTACGATCAACGCTCTGCCGCCCACGCTCAGTCAGCTCTCTCCGGCGAGTGCGCTCTCCGGGAACCCGGCTTTCACCCTGAACGTCAACGGGGCGTCCTTCGCGGCGAGCTCGGTCGTACGGTGGAACGGCGCTCCCCTCACCACCACCTTCGTGAGTGCGACTCAACTCCAAGCCGAGGTCCCCTCATCGCTACTCCAGGCGGCCGCCGGGGCGGCCGTGACCGTCTTCAATCCTCCCCCGAACGGGGGTTCCTCCAATTCACTGAACTTCAACGTGCTTCGTCCCGGCATCCTGGCGATTTCGCCAAACTTGATCCCCATTCTCGTGCCCGCGAGCCCTGGCAGTCTGCTCACGATCATCGGGCAGAATTTCGGTCCGCAGTCGATCGTGCACGCAGACGGGGAGGCGATCCCCACCACCTTGGTCAATTCCAACACACTTCAGGTCACGGTCACCCCGGATATTCCGCAGTCGCAACGACGTGGTGCCATCGCAATTCATGTGGCCAACTCCGACCTGGCCGTCTCTCCCGGAGCGGTGTTGCAAGTCGGCGGAGGCCAAAATGCCGGTCTGATCCGGCGACAGCCGCTCAGTCCCGCGCCCGGGGTCGCCTACGCGGCCTTGCTCGAGGGAGGACGCCAAAACGCCATCTTCTCGCTCTTCATCGACCTGGAGAACCCAACTCCGCTCTACCCCTTCATCGACGGCACGATGAATCAGGTGCTCGCGGTCAGTCCTCTCGCCGGCTCCGCCCCCCAGTCCTGGATCGCCATCATCGATGGATTGGGCCTGCTGGGTCCGGCCACCGGTGCCACTCTCGACTCCGCGGGGTCCTTCGTCATCCCTGGATTCGTTCGTCCGAATCCCCCCGTCGGTCTCTCCCTCACCGTTCAAGGCGTCTTCCAAGATCCCACCGTTCCCGCCGGCTTCCGGTTGACCTGGGCCCGCTACCCTGACCAGCTCTGACCTTTCCCGTGCTGAGGAGGACCCCGCTCAGGTTCGCCAGGGTTCGACCGTCCAGCGTGTGCAATTCGGGCGCACCCGGACCGCGCAATGGTCGAACTGGCGATCCGCGGATTACGTAGGACTTCGGTTTCCCACCCGAGATCATACCGGCCGACGGTTACCGGCCCGTGACGCAAACGGGAACATTGGGCCCGGCCATCGGCTCCTTCACGGCACGGCAATCCGGAGTTTCGAGTTGAGAATCTCGACTGGATTTCGTCTGGAAATCGCCCTTGCAGCGGGCATTCCGGGCTCTCGATTGCGGCCACGGCGGTGATTCCGGCCCTGGAGTTGCAGTCCAACGGCTGACCAAGCCGTCGCTCAGGTCGGATGTGAATTCCAGGACGATCCCGAGGAGTAGCCGCGGTGAGCTTTCTACGTTTAGTCGCGATCTTGGTGTCCGTCGCGGGCTTCGCCGGGGCGGTACTCGCCCATGGCGGGGAGTACCTCGGCCCAAGCGGAAATGCCCCCCAATTAGGTCCAATAAGGCCGGGCCTCAGTCATCCAACTGATCCGGACCCGGGCGGGTCGCGAATCCGCCCGACACCCCCGCGTGACCGCATCAGAAGGCATCTACATAGGGGAGATCCGTTCCTGGACTGGGACTACTGGTGGGACCACAATCAGCTTCGCTTCATCTGCCGGGAACTAACCTGCGCCCCAGGATCTACCGAGGCCATCCGCTCGCGCCCCTTCCGGGACCCGAGCAACCGCCCCGAGATCCTCGCGGCGCTGAGCTTAGCCCTCCGGGACGAGTACTACGACACTCGTGCCGCGGCGGTCATTGCCTACGGCAAGGTTGCGGATCCAGCGGATCCCGAGGCACTCGCAATGTTGCGCCGATTCCTCGGTGATGAGGACAAGATTGTCCAAGAATCGACCTGTTTGGGACTCGGCATCCTCGGCAACAAGGCCGCGGTGCCCGACCTCCTCGAGATCGCGAAGAACACCCCGAAGGGCCGAAAGCTCGTCGGGACCGACACGAGCGACGTGCCCACCCGCACCCGCTCCTTCGCGAGCGTCGCGATCGGCCTCATCGGCGCCCGTGAGGGCTTCGTGGGCGACGAGGCCAACGTTCTCAACGAACTGGCGGACCTCGCCAAGATCGACGCGGCTCACATCGACATCCAGATGGGACCGGCGATCGCCCTCCAACTCGTCAAGAGCGAGAAGGTGGCGCAGGACATCCTCGCGATCTACAAGGACACCAAAGCGAAGCGTCACGTCCGTGCCCACCTCGCGGTGGCGCTCGGCAAGATCGGCTACCGCGCGGCGATCCAAGACCTCCGCGCCGGTCTCCGCGACAAGGAGACCTACGTGAACTACGGCTCCGCGATCTCCCTCGGTCTTCTCGCGAACAAGGAAGACAAGGACATCATCAAGGAGCTCGTGAATTACGGAAAGCGCGCCCCCAACCTGGGCACGAAGAACTTCGCCATCATGGCGCTCGGCGAAATCGGCGACGAGTCCGGTCGAGCCACCCTGATGGAGTTCGTGAAGGGCGGACAGCTCGCGGAGAAGACCTTCGCGGCGCTCGGTCTCGGAGTCATGGGCACCAAGAATCCCAGCACCTCCGAAGAGAGCGGCCAGTTGATCCTCGAGAGCTACAAGGCCGCCAAGAACGACCCCGAGCGGTCGGCCTTCGCGATCGGTCTCGGGATTCTGGGCCACCGTTCCGCCGCCCCCACGCTGCGGGAGGATCTGCAGCGCGACTCGGGCTCGAACAAGAAGCGGGGGTACCTTTGCCTCGCGCTTGGCCTGCTCGGAGATCTGGAGAGCAGGCCGATCCTCGAAGAATTGGTGGCTCGAAACACCGACTGGGAGCTACGACAGCAGGCGGCCATCGGGCTCGGTCTGATCAGGGACGAGCGCTCCCTCCGGGTGCTCGAGCAAGTCATTTTGAAGCCTATGAACGGCGCCGGTTTGATGGGTGCCGCCGCAATGGCCATCGGCAACCTCAGCCCTGCGCTGGTGATGCCCATACTCTCCAACATCATCGAAAACCGGGACCGTGCCTTCTACGACAGTTCAAGAGCCTACGCGACCGCGGCCCTCGGCATCCTCGGCGACAAAGACGACTTCCCCGTCCTCGACCGTATCCGCGAAAACACCAACTACCTCGCCAGTTCCGAAGCACTCGAAGAGCTGCTTCGGATTCTGTGAACGAAAGGCATCGAGAGCCTGACATGCGACGTTGATACGATCTCCGAGTGTTCCAAGCGACCTTGTTTCCGGAACCCGATCGCCTCGTGCTCGCGCCGGAAGACCGAGGCGACATCGAGGAGTTCCAAGGTATGGTGAGGGAGCTTGCCTCGAGACGCGATCTCACCAGCGATCAGGCCCGATGGGTGGGGCGGTTTGCCACGTACATCGAACGGCTGCCCCTCGCTCCCCCCATCGCCGAAGTCACTCTGCGCATTTCCGATTCGAGCGAATCAGTCGGGGCAGTGAGGACCATCAGCCTCTCTCGAGATTCCCTGGTGTTGAGCTCCGAAATCGGCCGCCCCTCCTCCGGATCGACTACCCTTCGCGAGCGTCACACGACCCTCGTCGCGTCTATGGCTGGCCGAGTGTGCGACTCTCGTGCCGAACTCGCGGATTGGCTGGGGGTGCTCCGCACTCTCATCCGCGGCGACCACGTCACCCTGCACTGTTCCCCCGCCCATCCGCCTCCGCCCCCTCCCGATCTCCCCTCCCACCATGCCGTCCAAGACTGGTGGTCCGCCTGACCACTCCCCCCGTGAATGCACCGCCCGCTTCTCGAACCCGCTCCTAAGCCCCACACCGGAGCCGTCCATCCTTCCCCTTCGAACCAGTCCGAGCCATCTCCAGACCCACCCCGCGCCCACAATTCCTGGCAACAACTTGCCATCTCCAGGAAATCCGGGCGCGCCTGCAAGCACAAAAAAGCCTATAAAAATAGAGTGGGACCGTCGGGGATCGAACCCGAGACCTGCGGATTAAAAGTCCGATGCTCTACCGGCTGAGCTACGGTCCCAAAGGGGGCCCCATGGTGACAAAGGGAGGGGCCGGGGCGAAGGATCAGATTTTCGTGATCTCTTCGGTCTTCTTCTTCAGAAGCTCGTCGATCTTGGCCTCGTGTTGTTTGGTGAGGTCCGTGATCTTGGTTTCGAGGTCACGGGCCTGATCCTCGGTGAGCTTGCCGCCTTTGTGGGCGACCTGGGATTCTTTGTTGCCGTCGCGGCGGACGTTGCGCACGGCGATGCGCTGCTGTTCGGCCACTTCCTTGGCGTGGTGCGCGAGCTTCTTGCGCTGCTCCTCGGTGAGCATGGGGACGGGCAGACGAATCATCTTGCCGTCGCTTTGAGGAGTGATCCCGACGTTGGAGGCGAGGATGGCCTTTTCGATCGCGGGCACGAGCGTCTGGTCAAACGGCTTGAGCACGATGGTCTTGCCGTCTTGGACCGAGACCTGCGCGACCTGGGCAATCGGGGTCATCGACCCGTAGTAGTCGACACGGATGTGGTCGACGAGGCCCGGAGTCGCGCGGCCGGTGCGGATGCCCTTCAAGTCCTGCTCGAGGCGGGCCACCGCCTTCACCATGCGATCCTTCGACTCGTTGAGGATGCCGTTGAAGCTTTGTTCCATGGGAGCCTTCTTCTTCGGGGCGGTCAGTTCTTGATGATCGTACCGCGATCCTCGCCGCGCAAGACGCCGCGCAGGTTCTCCGGGTCGCTCATGTCGAAGACCACGATCGGGAGCTGGTTCTCCATGCAGAGAGTGATGGCCGTCTTGTCCATCACCTCCAAGCCCCGATTCATGACTTCCATATAGCTCAAGGACTGGAAACGGCGAGCGTCCGCGTGCTTGCGGGGATCTTTGTCGTAGACGCCGTCGACCTTCGTGGCCTTCATCAAGACCTGCGCCCCGAGTTCGACGGAGCGGAGGGCCGCCGCGGTGTCGGTCGTGAAGAAGGGCGCGCCGCTGCCACAGGAGAGGATGACGATCCTCCCCTTCTCGAGATGGCGGATCGCCCGTCTGCGAATGAATGGCTCGGCGACCTGGCGGATCTCCAGACCGGAGCAAATCCGCGTCTGGGCACCCTTCTTTTCGAGCGCATCCTGGAGCGCCAGTGCGTTGATCGCGGTGCCCAGCATCCCCATGTAGTCAGCGGTAGCCCGGTTCACACCGAGGGAGCTGAGTTGCGCCCCCCGCATGATGTTGCCGCCGCCAATCACCACCGCAATTTGGGCGCCGAGGCGCGTCCCCGCCAGCACGAGTTCGGCCGTGCGCTGCGCCGCCTCGACGTCGATGCCCTGCCCACCCGGCTCGCACAAAGACTCGCCGGAGAGCTTGAGCATCACCCGCTGGTAGCGCAGGCCCTGGCTCACGAACCGCCGATCTGCAGGCGCGCGAAGCGCTGGACGGTGGCCTTGCCGAGGCCGGCCTTCTTCGCCCCCGCCGCCAAGAAGGCGGCGACCGTCTGATCGGGATTCTTGACGAACGGCTGCTCGAGGAGCGCGCGCTCGGAGACGAACTTCTTCAGGCGGCCGGCCACCATCTTCTCGGCGATCTCGCGGGGCTTGCCGGAGTCCATGGCCTGCTTGATGAAGATCTCCTTTTCCTGCTCGATGAGGTCGGCGGGGATGCCGCTCGTGTCGACCGCCGCCGGGGGCGGCACGATCGCCACGATGTGCATGCAGAGATCGCGGAGCGTCGAGGTGAAGTCCGCGGACGCGGCCTTGGCGGCGTCGTCCACAGCGAGTTCCACGAGCGCTCCCGACTTGCCGTCGAAGTGCACGTAGCTGCCGCAGGTTCCGCCGAAGCGCACGACCTGCCTGACGGCCATGTTCTCGCGGATCGCGTTCGCCGCGTCCTCGAGATGGGCCTTGACCGGCCGCCCGTCCTTGGCTTTCGAATCGAGCACCGCGTCGATGGTCGCCTCCTCGGGAGCCAGCGCCGCCGCCGCCGCCAAGGCCGCGTCGGCCAGCGTGATGAAGGCCTCGTTGCGAGCGCTGAAGTCGGTCTCGCAGGTCATCACGACGGCGGAGCCGCCGCCATTACCCGCCCCGACCTGCACCCGCACCGTGCCCTCGGCGGTCTCACGGTCGGCGCGCTTCGCCATCTTGGCCACGCCGCGCTCGCGCAGGACCTTGATGGCCTTTTCGAGGTCGCCGCCCACGGACTCGAGGGCAGCCTTGCACTCCATCATCGGCGCGTCCGTACGGTCGCGCAGTTCTTTCACGTCTTTGGCATTGACCGCCATGGATAGGACTCCGCATCAGGGGCGCGCTCACGCACGCCCACATTCTGACTGGAAAGAAAAACCTCAGCTCGCCGCCGGAGGCGTGGGCGTCTCGCCGCTGCCGGCCGGAGCGGCCGGAGCTTGTCCCTGCGCATCGCGCTCGCGACGGAGGCGCTCCTGAGCGGCTCGAAGCGCATCGCGCTCGGCCTGGCGCCGACGCTGGGCCTCCTCAAGCTTCTTCTGATCGTCGTACTTCTTCTGATCTTCGTCCGCGCGACGCTTCTCCTCTTCCTGGAGGAACTGGGCGAACGCGGTGCTGCCCGCCGAGATCGCCTCGGTGAGCTTCTTCAGGAGGATTTGGATCGAGCGCATCGAGTCGTCGTTGCCGGCGATCGGGATGTCCACCGGATCCGGATCACAGTCGGTGTCGAGAATGCCGACGACCGGAATGCCAAGCTTGTTGGCTTCGCGCACCGCGTTGTGCTCGCGGCGGGGGTCAACGATGATCATCGCCCCCGGCAGCTTGTCCATGTTGCGGATGCCGTTCAGGTTGCGGAACACCTTGCGCTTCTCGCGCAGGAGCGAAGAGGCTTCCTTCTTGCTCATCGCCCCGAGCGTCCCCGTACCTTCCATGTGCTCCAGTTCGCCGAGGCGAGCGAGGCGGCTGCGGATGGTCGAGAAGTTGGTGAGGGTTCCACCCAGCCAACGCTCGGACACGAAGGGCATTTTCACTGCCTGGGCGCACTCGATGATGACCGGCGCGGCTTGGCGCTTGGTCCCGACAAAGAGCACCTGCTGGCCATCGGCCACGAGGCGCTGGAGGAAGGTTGTGGCGCGGATCATGCCCCGCAGCGTCTGCCGCAGGTCGATGATGTGGATCAGATTGCGCTTGCCGAAGATGAACGGAGACATCTTCGGATTCCAGCGCGACGCCCGACAGCCAAAGTGAACGCCCGCTTCGAGAAGGTCTTTGACCGGAACTGCAAACATCTTCGAGGACTCCCGGTGAGCGGCTCATCGGCGGAGCACCTTGAGGCAGGCGTCCGAGCATCACCAAAGGGAAATGCGGTTCGAACGGAGCGACCATCGCCCCCCTGGAACCGGCGCGGAATCTAACCCTGGGCCCGGCCGAGGCAAGGGTCGCCGCCCCGACCCCTCCTGGCCCGAACTCGGGCGAGAAGTCGTTCGCAGCGACCCTGTTAGGTTCGCCCCGATGGCCCCTCCCCGCCTCTATTTTGTGGCCGGCGAGCCCTCCGGCGATGCCCACGCCGCCGGGGTCTTGACCGAGCTCTTGGCTCAGGCTCCTGGGCTTACGGCGGCCGGACTCGGGGGGCCCCTCCTCGCCCAGGCGGGGATGGAGCTCCGCGCCGACCTCGCCACCGAGGCGGTCATGGGGATCTTCCCGGTCATCAAGGCATTCCCGCGGCTCCGACGTCTGTTCTACGGGGTGCTGGACGAGCTCGAACGAACCCGCCCGGACGCGCTTGTCCTCGTGGACTACCCCGGCTTCAACTTGCGGCTGGCGGCCCAAGCCCACCGGCTCGGCATTCCAATTATCTACTACATCAGCCCCCAAGTCTGGGCCTGGGCCAAGGGCCGCATTCGCAAGATCGCGAAGACCGTCGACCTCATGCTGCCGATTCTGCCCTTCGAAGCCGAAATCTTCCGGATTGCGGGCATGCGGGCGACCTACGTTGGCCATCCCCTCCTCGACGCCCTGAAAAAACGTCCGTCCGACCAGAGTCTTCGGGCCGAGCTACGCGCCCTCGGAGGTAGCCCACTGATCGGAATCTTCCCGGGGAGCCGCCGCCACGTCGTCGAGAGTCTTCTTCCGACGTTCCTCGAGACGGTCCGAGTCCTTCGCGACCACCACGGCTGGAAGCAGATGCATGGCATCCTCGCCCTCGCGCAGGAGAGCCACCGGGAGATCCTCGATGCCACCCCGCACCAAGGTCTTCCGATCACGACCGTGGTTGGCCAGTCAACCGACGTTATGGCCGTCATGGATCTCGGATTGACCACGAGCGGGACCACCACCCTCGAAATCACCGCGCACAACAAACCCTTCGTGCTCGGCTACCGCGTGTCCCCGATCTTCTACGGGCTCGGCAAACTGCTGATTTCCGTACCCCACATCGGCCTCGTGAATCTCGTGGCCGGCCGGGGCGTGGTCCCGGAGCACGTGGGAGTTCGATCCTTCGCCGCCGCTGCCGCGTCCGACCTCGTGCGCCTCCACACCGACTCAGCCGCACGCCAAACTCAGCTCGACGGGCTGGCCGAAGTCAATCGCAAGCTCGACACTCCGGGCGCTTACGCCCGGGCGGCCCGCGAGATTCTCGACTTTCTCGCCCTTGATTGACCGCTCGCGATCACTCCCGGAATGTTTGTCGATCGTCGTCGTGCCCGCCGCTTGAGGAAACAACCCCATGGCATTGCTGGAAGAGACTTGGCGCCAGCGGCTTCGTGCGATGGGCTCGACCCTGCGCGATTGGGCTCAATTGGCCGGTAGTGGTGAACCAGCGCAAGATCATCGATGATGGAATGACCAACAAGGTTCTGGACACGATCAAGATGATCGTAAGCAAACTCGCGAAGTGAGTTCTCGATTCATGTCTCGCCGCTCTTGGCGAGGTTTTCGCGAATCGAAGCGACCACGCGCTCCGCGACCTCCATCGCCAACAAACCGTGGCGTCCACTGACGAGGGGCTCACGGTGCTCGCGGACCGAGGCCAGAAATTCGCGATTCTCGCCCCGTAGCGGTTCTTCCCCCGAAGTCACCTGGAGTGTCTCGGACTTGACCATCCGCTTGAGCATGATGTCGAGCGGCGAGAGTTTCCCTAGGTCCATCCGGCCCTCGGCAATCGCCTCGCGAATCTTCGGAGCGGGTCGGATGATTCTCCCCGACTTCTCTTTGAAGTCGAGAGTGACGTAGGTGTCCTTCGCGAACAGGCGCAACTTGCGCTCGGTCTTGAGGGCCACGCGCGAGGCCGTGACATTCGCCACCGCGCCGTTTTCGAACATGAGACGGGCGTCGGCGATGTCTTCGTGATCCCCGACCACCGCAACCCCAACCGCGTGCACCGCGGCCAGCGGCGAATCCACGAGGTGCAAAACGAGATCGAGGTCGTGGATCATCATGTCCAGCACGACCCCCACGTCGGAAGATCGGAATGAAAACGGCGAGACCCGTTGCGCCTGGAGGAATCGCGGATTCCGCACGTTTTGCAAAAGGGCCTGCACGGCGGGATTGAATCGCTCTACGTGGCCCACCATGAGCGGCAACCGACGCGCCGCCGCCAAATCGACGAGCCGGCGTCCCTCCTCGACCGAACTCGCCAAAGGCTTCTCGATGAGGCAGGCGACCCCGTGTTCGAGGAGAAAGCTCCCAACCGCCACGTGATTGCGAGTCGGGGTGGCGACGACACACGCTTGGATTTCCCGGGCCATCGCCTCGAGGCTTGGAAACGCCTTCACCTTCCGGGCCTTGGCAATCTCCTGGGCTCGCGCCGGATCACTGTCGAACACGCCCACGAGTTCGGCTTCCGGCAATTCGGAGAGAACCCGCGCGTGGAGCGAACCCAAGGCGCCCGTCCCCGCCACACCCACTCGAATGCGTTCGGACTTCACGATTCGAGCGAGCGACCGTTGCGGCCTCGCTCCATGCGGCGCAGGAACTCGCAGAGTTCGTGCACCTCGGGGGTGACCTCGGCGTGCGACTGGATTTCGTCGATGACCTCGGACTTCGGCCGGAGGGAACGGAACAATTTTCGGTGCGCCAGGCGCAGCGACTCGATCGCCGCCGCTCCGAAGCCGTTGCGCTGGAGGCCGACCGTGTTGACTTTGCGGACCTTCGACGGGTGGCCTTCGACCACCATGAACGGCGGAACGTCGTGCACGATGCGCGTGAGTCCCCCCACATAGGAGCAACGCCCGATCGTGGCGAATTGTTGCACTCCGGCCGCGCCATTCAGGATCGCCCGATCGTGCACCACCACGTGTCCCGCGAGCAGGACGTTGTTGGCGAGGATGACACCGTCTCCGATCGTGCAATCGTGCGCGACATGCGAACAGGACATGAACAAATTGCGATTGCCAATCTTGGTCGAACCGTCGCCCTTCAGCGTGCCTCGATTGAGCGTGGCAAATTCGCGAACGCGATTTTCGTCCCCCATGACGAGCCAGGTCGGTTCGCCCTTGAAGCTCAAGTCCTGGGGTTCGACCCCCACTGCGGCGTGCCCGTGGATGACATTGCGAGCGCCCATCCGCGTGTAACACCCGATGATGGCGTGCGGACCGATCGAGCAGCCCTCCCCGATCATCACCGCGCCTTCGACGATTGCGTAGGGCCCGACCGTAACGCCCGGCCCGAGTTCCGCGCTCGGGTCCACCACGGCGGTGGGGTGAATGATCGGCGAAGTCGCGCTCATGCGTCCATCATCATGAATTTCATGACCACTTCACAGGAAAGTTCGTCGTTCACGGACGCTCGACCCCGGACCTTGCCGGAACGATTCTTGAAATTGAGGGTTTCGCACTCAAGCCGCAGCGTATCGCCCGGCACCACCGCGCGGCGGAACTTGATGTGGTCGATGGCCAACAGGACCGCGACCTTGCCAGTGTTTTGCAGGCGGCGCAGGAGCAATACCCCCGAGAGCTGGGCCAAGGCCTCGACTTGCAGGACTCCGGGCATGATCGGTTGGCCCGGCCAGTGGCCCTGAAAATGAGGCTCGTTGAAGGAGACACACTTGATGCCCACGGCTCGCTGGTACCCCACCAGTTCGAGGACCCGATCGACAAACAAAAAGGGATAACGATGAGGGATGATCTTCATGATCTCCTGCACCGACATCCCGGTGTCCGACTGAACCACTCCTTTGGCTTCGAGTTCGCCGAGGCGACGGGACAGGAGGCGCACCAACTCGTGGTTGGCAGCGTGCCCGCTGCGCGAAGCCACGATGTGGGCCCGCAAATCGGCTCCGAAGAGCGCCAAGTCCCCGATCAAGTCGAGGATCTTGTGGCGCGCCAGTTCGTTCTGGAAGCGGAAGCTGTTCTCGATCGGTCCCTGCTCGGACAAGACCAGCGTGTTTTGTGTGGTAGCGCCCTTACCCAGTCCGGCCTCTTGGAGCGCGCGGGCTTCCCGCTCGAGGCAGAATGTCCGAGCCGGCGCAATTTCGGCGAGGAATCGCTCTTCGTCGAGATCGACCATCCCGCTTTGGGCCCCGTGGATCCCCATGCTCGGGTAATAGAGACTATAGGAGAGGCGTAGCCCCTCGGCATGGGGAAAGGCCGTAATGGTGGCATCTCCCTGCTGCACGGTGATCGGAACGTCGAGAGTGAACGTCTTGCGCGGCTGCTTTTGGTCGACTCTCCCGCCTTCTTTCAGCGCCAAGGCAAACGGCAGGCTCGATCCGTCGAGGCCGGGCACCTCGGGGCCGTCGATCTCGACTTCGACGTTGTCGAGGCCGAGCGCGAAGAGCGCGGAGGTGAGGTGTTCGACGGTGCCGACTTCGGCTTCGCCGGCGGCAATCACGGTTTGGCGATTCCGTTCGATGACGGCATCGCGCTTCAGCGGGATGCGCGGTCGCCCCGTGAGATCGGAACGAATGAACACGATGCCCGTGTCGGCCTCCTGGGGCCGCACGAGGACATTGGTCTCGCGGCCCGAGTGCAACCCGACCCCGCGCAAGGCCACTTGGCTCTTGAGCGTTCGCTGATTCCTCACCGAGGCGGCTCCTCGGGCAGCGCTCCCAGGCGGCGCAACGCGGCCTCGGCGGTCTTCAGCCGTTCCCAGATCTCCGGCAGCTTGAGCTGCAGCAGTCGTACGCGTTTGCCTTCGGCGATCGGCCGAGCGGGAACTCCCATGTAGCCGGCGCCGCCAGGCAGGTTGTTCCCCACGCCCGAAAACGCGCTGACCTGGGCACCGTCACCAATCTCGAGGTGCCCCGCCACTCCGACGTGGCCGCCCAAGACGACGTGCTTGCCGAGCTTGGTGCTGCCGGCGACGCCGGCCTGGGCCACGATGAGGCTGTGGTCTCCGACCACGACGTTATGGCCGATTTGGACCAAATTGTCGATCTTGGTGCCCTTGCCGATGCGGGTCGCTTCGAAGCGGGCGCGGTCGATGCAGGAGTTCGCGCCGATCTCGACATCGTCTTCGATGATCACCGTGCCGACCTGGGGAATCTTGACGTGCACACCCGCCGGGTCGGTCGCGTAGCCGAAGCCGTCGGCCCCGACCACCACCCCCGAATGGAGGATGACCCGATCCATCACCCGCACGTCCTCGCGCAGGACCACGTTCGGATAGAGGATGCAATCGGCACCGACGGAGACCCGCTCGCCGATGTAGGTGCCGGGAAACACTACGGTGCGAGCGCCGACCCGGGCTCCCGACGCGATGTAAGCTCCCGCGCGCACCGTGGCGGAGGCATCGACCTTCGCATCTACCGCGATGTGCGCTCCCGGCTCAATTCCCGGCCGAGCCGAGATGCGTCCGCGCATCAGGCTGTCGACAATGCGCGCGAAGGCGAGGTTCGGATCGGCCACCAGAATGTGGACGCCGCCGTAGCCGGGAACCGGTGAGGCGGCGACGATCGCCGCCGCCTTCGAACGAGCGGCCACCCCGAGATATTTGGGGTCCGAAATGAAGCTGAGCTCCCCCGCGCCGGCGCTCTCGATGCCCGCGCAGCCGGTGACCTCGATAGACGGTTCGCCTTGGACCCGTCCAGACACGAGACTCGCGAGTTCGGCCACCGTCTTCATCATGACTATCCGTTCAGCCGCTTCACGATCTCGGAAGTGAGGTCGAGGGCGGGATCGTGGTAGAGAACCTGGCGCAGGACCATCGCACGCGTGAGTTCCTCGCGAGTCCGGCCTTCGAGGTCGTTGGTGTTCACGAGAAAGACTGCCCCGAGACGACGCTCGTTCGAAATGGCCTCGGCGATGCGACGCACCTCCTCGAACACCTTTTTCATGTGATCGACGAGGTCCCGCTCCAGTTCGAAGAGGTAATTCTTCTCGCGGATTTCGAGCTGGATGCGGGCGAGGGCGATCTTCTTTTCGTCTTCGAGGCGCTTGAGCGGCTCGTCGGACAAGCGGAGGGCGCTCGACTCGAGATCGTCCATCATGGCCTTGAGCTTCTCGCGCTCGTTGCGGATTTCGTTCCGGGCCTGGGCGATGCGTTTGTCGAGAGCCTCCGAGATCTCGGCGGTCTTTTTGTACTCGAGGAGGACGCGTTGGACGTCGACAAATCCCATGGACTGCCCAAGGAGGGTCGCGGCCGAGCCAAAAACGAAGAGAAGCACGGGAACCAAGCGAGACATAGGCATGAACTCCAGCGGGGCTCGGCGGCGCTTAGAAGTAACGTCCGAAGCTGAAGGAGATGATCTGCTTCTCATCCCCCTCGTAGTCGACCACGGGTAGGCCAAAATCGAGGGCGACCGGTCTTTCCCCGAGGAACGGTATCACGACGCGCAGACCCACGCCAACGCCGACGCGGGCGTCGAAGATGGAGTCGTCGCCCCACGTTTCGGCCACCGATCCGCTGTCTACGAACGCCACGCCGCGGATGTACTCCGCCACGAGGGGGAATTGGTACTCGGCCCCCGCGAGCCACAGCGCCTTTCCACCAGTCGGGCTGTCGTTTTCCTGCGGGCCCACTCCGCGGAAGCGGAAGCCGCGCAAGCTGTTCTCGCCGCCCGCGAAAAACCGCTCGTAGATCGGGATGTCTGGCGAGTCGCCGTACTCCTCCCCCCAGCCGAGGGTGCCTCGCAGTTGCAGTACATGATGCCGCTCGGCGTCGTCCTCGAGAATGTCGAAATAGGTTTCGCCCGAGAGGAGCGCCTTGTTGTATTCGATGTCGCCCCACAGGCCGGCATGTTCGAGGCTCGCGCGGATCGTGAAGCCGTCGGTGGGATCGATGATGTCGTCGACTCTCGACAGCCGGAGATCGAGGGTGAGCGACGCGAGATTGCGTTCACCTTCGAAGTCGAAGACGATTTGGGGAGCGTCGCCGTCGATGTCCGAGACCTCGACGAGTTCATTGCGCAGGGTCAGGTCGCCGCGCACGTCGCTCCCGAGGCGCCGTCCGACTCGGATCGAGGCTCCGAGTCGCTCTTCGTCCCAATCCTCGCGGAACCACACCGTGCGGTAGAGATCACCTACGACGAGCCATGGCGAATCGAAAATTCGGGGATTACCCCAGGACGCGCGGTAGCGCGTCACCCGAGTGCCCGGTTGGAAGCTCAGCGTGAGGAATTGGCCGCCCCCGGTGAATGCGTCGAAGAAGTCGTCGAAGCTATCTGGGAAGTCGGTCGGGTCGAAATTTTGCTTTTCGTAGGTGATGTCGCCAATGAAGCCGGAGGTCGAGGCGAGGCCCGCCGCGAAGCGGATGCTTCCGGTGTCCTGCTCTTCGAGGTCGATGACCACGTCTTTGATGTCGCTGCGCTTCGTGTCCCGCAACGAGAGATAGGCGTCGCGGTAGATCCCGTGTTCGCTGACCGGGATCTCGGGGGTGCCCACGCCCACGCCTTTCTCGGGCACCCAGTAACGCAGGGCGCGGATGCGCTGTCGCGACTCTTTGAGCTTTTTCAAATCCAGCGGCTCGCCGGTGTAGAGCTCGATGTCGCGGCGAATGACGCGGTCCTGAGTCTCGACGTTGCCGTTGACGATGATTTCGCCGACGTAGGTCACCTGGCCTTCTTGGACCGTGAGGACCACATCCACTTCGGTTCCTTCGAGCCCGAAGGTGCTCTCGTCGGCCACGCGGACCTGGGTGTACCCGAAGCCTTGGAGCTTCTCTTCGATCAGTTCGATGTCCTTTTGCAGATCGAAGCCGGGCTGGTAGGGGCTGCCTGCGACCGTCTTCATCTCGACGAACAGTTCCTCCGGCGGAAGAACGGTGAGCCCCTCGATCTTGATGCTCTTGACGGTGTACAGCGGACCCTGGTTCACGCTGAACACGAGGTCCACCTCGTCGTGCGAAGGCGTCGGCCGCCAATCGAGCAGAGTGGCCTGGGCATCCCGATAGCCCTTTCCGCGGTAGAAGTTGGTCAGCGCGACGGCATCCCGCCTGATCTGATCGAGCACGAATTCCTTGCTCGAAAGGAGCCCCGGCTCCTCGGTGAAGGGCATCTCCTTCAACATCTCGTTCTTCGTGAACGCGTTTTCGCCCTCGAAGGTGACGGAGCGGATCGTGACCTCCGATCCCTCAATAATCTTGAAGACGATCAAATCGCCCAGGCGCTCGGCCTGCTTCACGAACTCCACCGTGCAGTAGTGGAACCCCTTGTTGCGATAGGCCCGCAAGATCTCCTGGCGATCGAGCTCGAGGGTGAAGTCGTCGACGAGGTTGCCGCTGCGGGTGCGCATCAGCGGCAGCAGTTCCTCTCGGTCCATTTCGACCGCGCCGAGGAAGACGAGGCCGGCGACCCGCTGATTCTCCTGCGCGAGGATCTCGATGACCACGCCCTTCCCCGACTCGTCGAGGGTGGCCTTCACGCTCGGGATGAGGCGAAACACCTTGGGGACCGGCCGATCCTCTTCGTCGGTGCGGCCCGGGCCGGGCCGAGCCGATTCGAGCCCGGGGCGAGGCGCGCCGTCCTCCGTACTCACCGTCTCCCGGTAACCGGACAGGAGTTTGACATCGCGATCGAGCACATCGCGGCGGAAGGCCTCACCTTCCTTCGATTGCATCAGCTCTTTCACGGCTTCGGGAGTCAGGCGCTCGAGCCCCCGGAATTGGATCGCGACGATGGGCTTTCCTTCGAGATCCTGGCCCCCGAGCTGGGCATGGACGGGCCGCCCGGCCAGGAGTGGCACCAAGAGTGCCGCGAGCAAGAATCCAGACCAGCTCGATCGTGCGTGCATCCCCGTCCCTCTGCATGTAGCGACTCGAAGCGCGAAGCTCTTCGAGCCGGATCCCGGGAAGCTGCCGAACGGGCGCGCGCGCGTCAAGCCCTTTTCCACCCGGAGCCCCCCCAAACTGGGGTCAATCGCGCGACCCGGACTCGACGGCCGCATTTTCGAAGCGGAGTTTGTGGGGGAAGAACAAAAGGTCCACCTTGCCGGTCGGACCATTGCGCTGTTTCGCGATGATCACCTCCGTCGGCGAGCCCTCCCCGGCCGGTGCCGGCGTCCCGGTGTAGTAGTCCTCGCGGAAGAGGAAGATGATGACGTCGGCGTCCTGCTCGATGGCGCCCGATTCACGAAGATCGGACAGTCTCGGTCGGTGGTCTTCCCGGCTATCCACCGAGCGGTTGAGCTGAGACAGGGCGATCACCGGGCACTCGAGTTCGCGAGCCAGCTCCTTCAGGGCGCGGGAGATCTGGGAGATTTCCTGCTGGCGATTCTCCGCCTTGGGCGGGGAGGCGACGAGTTGGAGGTAGTCGACGATGACCAGATCCAGGCCGCCGTTGCGCTGGGCCACCCGTCTAGCCTTGGTGCGGATCGCCATCGGGGTGAGCCCCGCCGTCGAATCGATGAAAAAGGGCGCCTTGTGGAGCTTGCCCGCGGCTTCCTGCAGCTTGCTCCAATCGCGATCGGTGAGGAGGCCCTTCCTGACATTGCTCGCATTCACGTCGGCGCGGGCACAGAGCAGATTCTGGGCGATCTGCTCCTCCGACATTTCGAGGCTGAACAGGAGCACCCGCGAGTTCATCTGCAAACAGGCGTTCATGCCCAAATTCAGCGAGAAGGTGGTTTTGCCCATCGAAGGGCGCGCCGCCACGATGATGAGATCGCCCTTCTGCAGACCGCTCGTCATGTCGTTGACGCGGAAGTAGCCGGTATCGAGCCCGGTGATGGCACCCCGGGTTTCGTGCAGTTTCTCCAGGCGGTCGAAGGTCTTTTCGAGGATGCTCCCGACCTGCACCGTCCCTCGACTCGCCTCGCGCTCCCCGATTTCGAAGATGCTCGACTCGGCACGGTCCAGAACCTCTGCCGCCGGATCCTCGGATCTCAGCGCCTCCTGGCGGATGATATCGGCAGCCTCGGCCAATCGGCGGCGCACCGCGCGCTCCCTCACGATTTTCGCGTAGTGCTCGGCATTGGCCGCGGATGGCAGGACTTCGAGCAGTTCCACCAGAAAGGTGCGTCCCCCCACTTCGTCGAGGCGCCCTTTTTTCGCGAGTTCCTCGCTCAGCGTCACCAGGTCCGGTGTCGTGTGCCGCGACTCGAGATCGATGAGCGATTCGTAGATCTGACGATGCCGCTCTTCGAAGAAATCCTCAGGCTGGAGCGACGAGGCGATCGTGCCGAGGATCGAAGGATCGATGAGGATCGCCCCGAGGACGCTCATTTCGGCTTCGCGATTATGGAGAACGACCGATCCGCCCGGCGCCTCTGGCATTCCACTTCCTCGATCGAATCGGGGCGAAACGAGAAAGGGGGAGCCCCGGACGTGCCGAGGCTCTCCCCTGTCGAAGCTCGATCAAGCCGTGGGTTCGGCGGCCTTCGCGGGAGCGTTGGGCAGCCAATCCTCGCGACCTTCGGCACGCACCTTCACCGGAATGCTCACCTCGACCTGTTCGTGGAGGTGGATGAGCACGGTGTAGTCGCCCACCGCCTTGATGGGCTGGGTGAGACGAACCGTCTTGGCGTCGAAACGAACCCCGGCCTTGGTGCCCGCTTCGGCGATGAGCTTCTCGCTCACCGAGCCGTAGAGGTTGCCGGTTTCGGAAGCCTTGGTGACGATCTTGAGATCCAGCTTGCCGATGTGGCCCGCCAGTTCCCGGAGTTCGTCGATCAGTTTTGCTTCCTCGCCGAGCCACTTCACGCGCTGGCGTTCGACGTGGGCGACGTTGTCGGGGGTCGAAAGAATCGCCGCCCCCATGGGGAAAAGGTAGTTGCGAGCGTACCCCTCGCGGACGCGGACCTTGTTGCCGCGCTTGCCGAGGTGCTCGATGTCTTTGACGAGAAGGAGTTCAATCATGACGGGGTGGCCAGCCGAAGCCGACCCTCCTTTCTTGTGCTCAGCCCGTAAAGGACAAGAGCCCCATGTTGCGTGCCTTCTTGATTTCGGCCTTGATGCGCTGCTGGGCGCGGGCGCAGCTCGCCGAGCGCTTGCGCGAGAACATCTTGCCCTGCGAGGTCACGAGCTTCTGCAGGAGGTCGATGTTCTTGTAGTCGATGATCTTGATGGCTTCGGAGCAGTTGTCCTTCTTTTCGCACCAGCGGCAGCGAGTGCGCTCGGCGAACTTCTTGAACTTGTTGCGCTTCTTGCGCTTCTCCTTCATTTTCTTCGTCATCATGCTCATGTTTGGCTCCTTTCCTCTCAGCGGTCGTGATCGCGGCCTTCGCCCCGATCGCCCATGTCGTCTTCATCCAATTCGTCGTCCCGGCGGCGCCGAGTCTCGACCAACGGATCCCGCTTCGGCCGCAGGGCTTCCATCTCCGCGTAGGTGCGGAAGGTCGGGAACTCTTCTTCGAGTGCCGTGACCAGGGCCCGCATGACGTCTTCGTTGATGTTCACTTCGTGGGTGACATTCCCCACGTGCGCCGGATCCAGCGTGAAGTGAGCGAGGACGTAGGTCCCGCGCTTCTGGTTTTCGATCGGGTAGGCCAGCTTCCGCTCGTCCCAAACCCCGACCTTGGCGAGTTCAGCCCCGTGCTTTTTGAGCAGGTCCGAGACGATCGTCACCCCTTGGGCGGTCTCGGCGGTGGCCTTGGCGTTGTTCAAAAGGAACATCGCCTCGTACTTCTTGAGCGTGGTCGTCACGACCATCCTCCAGACACTCCGCGACTTACGGGCAAGGCTCGGGCGCAGCGCTTGCTGCTTCGATCCCGAGACCAGGTCCCCCGGACTCAAGCCGGGGGAAAGACGCGGTTCCATTGTCGTGCGAGGTCGGCGGCCGATTCACCGGCCAACCAACCCCGCGATACCCGAGCTCCGATGTGGAGGGCTTCGTCGATACGTTCCCGCTCGGAGTCGAGAAAGGGCGCGAGCACGAAGTCGCGCCACTCGGCGGCGGGCTGGCCACCGATCCCGATCCGAAAACGAGCAATCTCGTCGGTACCGAAGGTCTCGAGGATCGACTCGAGGCCACGGTGCCCTCCCGAACTGCCTCGGGCGCGCAAACGCACCGAGCCGAGTCCGAGAGCCAGGTCATCCAGCACCACCAGAAGTGACGAAGGATGGACAGGGTCCTCGCCGAAGACCTGCCGGAGGGCAGGTCCACTGCGATTCATGAAGTCGAGAGGCTTGACCAACCGGCCAGGGCGCCCCGCCACTTCCCCCTCGGCCGCTGCCGCCGAAGGTGCTTTCGAGGTGAAGATCCACCCCAATTCCGTAGCGACACGATCCACGATGTCGAACCCGACGTTGTGGCGCGTGCCGCGATAGCGATCGCCCGGATTGCCCAGCCCCACGACGATGCGCAGGTTCGGGGCCGCCTCCGGGCCGGACGTCACTTCTTCGGGGCGGGTTTGGCCGCCTTGGCGTCAGCCTTGGGAGCGGTGGCGTCCTTCGGCTTTTTCTCGGTGAGGACCACGGGTTCGGCGGTGCCCTCGGCCGCGGCAGGGGCCGCGACTTCGGCGGCCTTGTAGTGGTAGCTGACGAGAGTCTTGGTCGCGCGATCCGCGAGTTCGACGCCGTCCGGCAGCTTCACCTGACCCGCTTCGATATGGCTTCCGACCACGAGGGCCCCGATCGGGACCTCGATCTTTTCCGGCGCCTTGCGAGGGAGGCAGCGGATCAACAGGTCTCGGTTGAGGTACTCGACCATGGCCCCGGCGGTGGGGACGGGAGTTCCGACGAACTCCACGCTCACCGTCATCTCGGTCGGCTTGGTGTCGTCAACTCGCTGGAAGTCGAGGCAAGCGAAGTCCTTGCCGAGGCTGTCGTAGCCCACCGCCCGAAGCAAACTCACCTGAGTGAGCTCGCCCATGCGGAGCTCGAACATGCGTCGCCCCTTCTTGAAGTGGGTCTCGAAGAGCTTGGTATCGACGGTGAGCGAAGCGTTGGCGCGGCCGAGGCCGTAGAGGACGGCCGGAATTCGGCCGGCCGCGCGGGTGCGGCGACTGTCGGCGGAGCCGAGTTTCTCACGACGAGCGACATCCAAAGGCACCAGTTCCATGACTCATTCTCCGGCCAACCCCGATCGGGCTGCGCCTCAATTCCGCGCCGGTTGGTCCGCTTAGCCCGGGTCGACCGGACCTCACCCCTACCGTGAATTAGTTCCGCCCCGTTTCCGGGTTGGCTTGGCCGCCACGTCACCCCCGAGGGGACGGGCCGGCACCCCGACTACGGTGCTCCCAGGCAGGACATCATGGCCGGCCAACACGACACTCCCCGCTCCGGTGCGGGCGGCCCGACCGATGCGGACGGGTGCCACTAAGACGGTCGAGGACCCGAGGGAGGCTTCGTCGCCGACCCAGGTGGGCCACTTTCGCTTGCCGTCGAAGTTGGCAGTGATCGTGCCGGCGCCGACGTTGACGTCGCGCCCGAGTTCAGCATCACCGAGGTAGGACAGGTGGAGCGCTCGGGAGCCGGGGCCCAACTTGGACGCCTTCATCTCCACGAAATTGCCGACTCGCGCCCCGTCACCGAGCGATGCGCCATCGCGGAGTTGGACGAAGGGTCCGACCGCGCAATGGGCGGCGATGGTAACACCCCGCCTCAGCACCACAAACGGATGGATGAGGGTCCCCGCGCCGATCTCCACCCCTACCTCCAGGTAAGTCGAATCGGGGTCGGAGAAGAGCACCCCGGCGGCGGTGTGTTCCGCCACGAGGCGCGCCTTGAGGAGGCGCCGCGCTTCGATCAACTCGGTCGGCCGATTGACGCCCCGAGCCTCATCGGGATCGCCCAGGCGCTGGGCCAAGGCGCGTCCCGCGCAAAGCCCAACGAGGTCGGTGAGGTAGTACTCGCCCTGAGAGTTCTTCTTCCCGACCGAGGGCAATTGTCGCCTCAGCGCTTCCACCTTGACGAGGTACTGCCCGGAGTTGATTTCCGAGATCGTGCGCTCCTCCGGCAGCGCATCTTTTTCCTCGACGATCCGGAGGAACTCGCCGCGGACGCTGCGGATGATGCGGCCCAGGCCGCTGGGGTTGGCCACCTCGGCGGTCAGGGCCGAGAGGTCGACCCCGGACTTGCGGTGGGTTCCGAGTGCTTGCACGAGCGACTCCCCACGAATCAGGGGGCAATCGCCGTTCAGGATCGCGATGTCGGCGCCCCGCAGCGGCAGTTTTCCGAGGGCCTGCTTCACAGCATGCCCCGTGCCGAGTGGCTTGGCTTGGCGGGCAAAGCTGACGAGTGGCTCGGAACCGAAGGCAGCTCGCATCGCCGGCAGGTGTTTGCCGCCCACGATGATGATCGCACTGGGCTTGAGCGCCCGCGCGGCATCCACGACATGGCCGAGCAGCGGGCGGCCCAAGAGGTCGACAAAGACCTTGGGCACCGGGCTCTGCATGCGCTTGCCCTCGCCCGCCGCCAAGATCACCACCACCGTCTTGCGCGCCATCGTGGAGCCACCTTCCCAGGCAAAGACCCGGGCCCGGCCGGAGGAAACGACAAGGCCCGACCGTCAGCCGGTCGGGCCTGTTTTGTCCATTACCCTGCTAGGACTCGAACCTAGAATGAGAGAATCAGAATCTCTAGTGTTACCAATTACACCACAGGGTAGTGATGCCGAACGCCGCGTGAACGGCCGTCCGCGCGCCCATCTTAGCCAACGCCCTACCCCCCTCAAGATACCCGCACGTAGCCCACTTCGAGTGATCGCGGTTGTCTTCCCCCCTGGCTTCTCGCTACAACACGGCCCACGCTGCCCTGTGGTGTAATCGGTAACACACCAGATTTTGATTCTGAGATTCCAGGTTCGAGTCCTGGCGGGGCAATCAGGTTTCGAGTTCGCGGCGCAAAAGATCGAGCGCCGCCGCCACCGCACGCTCCCGCACGAGTTCCCGATCTCCGGGGATGACGCGCTGCTCCACCGTGGTCCCCCGGGGTCCGGCCAGGGCGAAATAGACGAGCCCCACCGGCTTTTGCGGAGTCCCCCCGGTCGGCCCCGCCACCCCGGTGGTCGACAGGCCAAAAGTGGTCGACGCGCCGCGCCTGACTCCTTCGGCCATCGCGGCGGCAACCTCGGCGCTCACCGCGCCATGGCTGCGCAGGAGTGCTTCCTGCACCCCCAGCCAGCTCTGTTTTTGCGCGTTGGCGTAGGCCACGACCCCACCTTCGAACACCGACGAGATGCCGGGCACTCCCACCAGGGCGTTGCAAATCGATCCTCCCGTGATCGACTCGGCAACCGCGAGGGTCGCTCCGTGGGCCAGCAACTCGCGAAAGACCGCGGTGGCCAAGTCCGGCGCCGACCGACGCACGACCGCACCGCCCAGACGCTCTCGGACTTGCCCCAGCACCTCCATGACGAGTTGGCGCGCCCGCGACTCGTCGGTCCGGCGACACTCCGCCACGATGCGAACGACCCCCTCGGTCGGATAGCTGCCGACCGAGACTTCGGCGCCCCGGGCCATGAGATCGGCGAGCCTGCGACCGATCTCGGATTCAGGCAAGCCGACCACGATCACGGAGTCGCGAACCGTGGCAGTGAGACCGAGTCCTTGGGTCTGAATGCCCTTGAGGCTCGGTTCGAGCATCACCTTGAGCTCGCGAGGGACTCCCGGGAGGGCGAGAATTTGACTCGCGGGGCCCGCCCAGTGAATTCCGGGCGCGGTTCCGATGGGGTTGTCGATGGGCCGAGCGCCTCGCGGAAGCAGTGCCTGCCGTCGATTCTCGGCCGACAGCCCCCGAGAAGAGCGCACGAGGGCTCGCTCGACGACCGCGAGCGCCTCCGGATCCTCCGCGAGTTCGACTCCCGCGAACCGCGCGATTCCCTCGCGAGTCACGTCATCTGCGGTGGGCCCGAGCCCACCCCCGACGATGACGACCCGAGCCTGGCTCGCCGCCACCCGCAAGTGAGCGACGATCGCCTCGATGTCATCCCCCACCGTGCTGCGATGGACGACTCGCCAGCCCTGGGCTTCGAGTTCGCGTGCCACCAGGGCCGCGTTGGTGTCGACGACCCGGCCGGACAAGACTTCGTCCCCGACGCTCACGATGGCGGCGGTCCCGGGAGGCGGAATCTGCGCTTGGTTCACTGGCGGTAACTCTGGCCCGCGTTCACCTTGGCGAACTCTTGCACGAGCCCAGGCCAATTCTCGCTCGATGAGGGAGCGGTGAGGCCGGTGAGTCGAGGCAAAATAGCGTGGACCACCGACAGGGTTTCGTCCGAGCCGTATTCGAGCGCCATTTCGAGCGCGGGCAAGAGCCGATCCCAGGCAACCTGATCAGGCCGATGGAAGGCGTAGCTCACGACCCCGGCGTCGGTGTGCAGCACCGAGAGATGCCGGCCATGGCGATCTGCGATCTGGGTTTTGGTCCGCGCGATCTTCAGTTCGATCACTGCGAATCGTTCTTTGCCGCCCAAGATCCAGCACTCCTGGTCGGGCGCTTGAACAGTTCGGAAGGCGTGCAGCGGAGTTTCGCCGAGAAGCTCGGGCTCGGCCAAGAGCTCGCTGAACTTGGGGGCCCCCTCCCGGTCGAGCGTGAGGGCATCAGCAGCATCGCCCCTCGCCCGAAGGCTCATGACCGGACGCCACAGCACCGCGCCGAGCGCGAGCACCACGACCAGTTTGATGGCGCGACGTCGAAGGATTGCCTGGTCGAGTGGCGGCCGTTTCGATCCCAGCACGAACCACGACAGCACGATGCCGACTTCGTAGAGGAGGCAGAGCGGAACCGCGAGCAGAGTCTGGGTGATGGGGTCGGGAGGAGTGACTACCGCCGCCACGACGAAGATGCCCAGGATCACCCAGCGCCGCTTGGTGCGGAATTGTTCGATGCTGATCAAGCCAGTTCGCGACACGCCCATCATCGCGACCGGCAGTTGGAACGCGATGCCCAAGAGGATCGTGAGCGTCGCGAAGAAGGAGAGGTACTCACTCAGTCCGATCCACGGCTGCACGAGATTTTGATCGCCGAAGGTGATCAAATATCCGAGCCCGATCGGAAGTAGAACCCAGTAACCGAAGCCCACTCCAATGAAGAACAGGACCATGCAGGCCGGCGCGTAGCGGTAAACCGTGCGCCGCTCTCGGGAGTAAAGGCCAGCCGCGATGAACCCCCAGATCTGCCAGATCCAAAATGGGGCGGTCAGGATGAGACCGGCGATGAACGAGACCTTCATCGCGACGAACACCCCCTGAGCGACGCCGACAGTCTTCAGGGTGGGATCCTGCCGCAGCTCATCCATCGCCGCCCGATACGGACGCACGATGAAGGCGAGAATCTCCTGGTTGAACGCAAAACAGGCGACGAGTCCCAACACCGAGATCACGACCGCTTTGAACAAGCGGGACCGGAGCTCCTCCAGATGCGAGGAGAACGGCATGCGAGTGCCGGCAATCTCGTTTTCGTCTTGGGGGACTATCTCTGAACTCGACACGGCGGCGTCACCTCGGAAGCAAACGCCAAGGCCCTGCCTACCCGTTCAGGGCGGCAGGGCCTTGTGACTCGAGCGACCTACTTTCAGCGCTGGAGGAAGGGTTCGAGGTCCTTCGGACGGATCATCTCGATACCCCAGGTCTGGGCGTTTTTGTACTCGGGCGACTCGGTGAGTTCGTCCGCGTCCTCGGTCTCCTTCTCGCCAACCACGACGAAGTCGGTGCGCGTGCTCACCTTCTTCTCGATCACCGCGCCGAAACTCTCAAGGATTCGCTCGGCCACTTCGCGGGTGTAGCGACCCGGCGTCTGGCCGAGGAACACGAAACGAACCGCCTTGTCAGGATTATTCGTGGGGTTGGGATTGAAGATCGGGTTGTAGAGCCAGTCGTCGGCATCGATCCCGCCCTTGCCGGGCACGGTCTCGTCGATGCGCGCCACCGACATGTCCGGGCGGGTGTCGGTCACGGTGACCCAACCCTTGTGAATCTTCTCCCCGCCCTTGCCCGTCTCGTAGACCTTGAAGCGGGTGCCGCGGCGGAGTTGGTCCTGGCTGCTGATGCTGATCAAGCAGATTCCGGATTCGGAGTCGGCGCTCAGGACCTTGCCATCCGGCGTTTCCTTGGCGCGCTCGATGCGCAGTTCGCTCTTGATCGAGCGAACTTGCCCTTCGAGCTCGTTCTTCTGCGCGAGTGCGTCGTTGCGGCTCGTGTTCAGGCTCTCACGCTCGACCTTCGACTCGTCCACGAGGGTCGAGATCTTGGTCTGCACCTCGGTGTTGGTCTGCTCGAGCGCGTCGTTGATGGCCTTGAGCGCGCTCTGAGACGCGCCGTGCGTCGCGGTGGCCGCCGACAACTGGTCGGCGTGAGCCTTTTTCAGAGACTCGATCTCCGCTGACTTGGCGGCGATCTCGGCGTCCTTCTGCACGATCGTGGTCTGGAGGCTCGTCACTTCGGCCTTCTTGGCGAGGTAACGGGTCACCGGAATCTCGATCGCTTCCATCAGATTCTGGGGCTGGAGTGCGCCTTCATCGACGCGAGCGAGCACCTCAGAAATCTTGGTTTCGACGCCAGTGGTGAAGGGCTTGACCGTCTCCTGGGCGAGGGCATCGGGAACCGTGCCTTCCTGCACCGGGAAGCTCGTCGGAAATCCTCCGCCGATCTTGCCGGCGAACGAGTTGTGGTAGTCGCGAGCCCAGGCCGAGCGCTGCGCTTCGAAGTTGGAGCGGTTGCGCTCGCTCTGCAGGCGCGTCGAGAGCTCTTCGTTCTCTTGGAGCTGCAGGAACCAGAGGGTGCCGAAGATCAGCGCCAGGACGAGCACCATGACGAGGAAGAGGATGTTGACGGCTCCCCTCTCGCGGCTAAGGACCAGCATCAGTTCAGTCTCCCGTCGGTCGGGCGCCGAAGGCGTCCTCCGCATCAAACTCGCCTCGATCCGTCGCCGGGTTCCCGTGGACACCCCTGCGACCTCACGAAGCCTTGGGCGCGGAGCAGGCCCCGCTGCCGATTCCATCTTTGCGTCCGCCACCCCCGGGTAGCGAAGGCGTTCCCTAATCTTCTCCGAAAGCAGGGCTGCCTTGCAAGGCACACCCGGCCCTCGGACCGGTTCCAAACCAGGGCGGGATTGTAGGTGGGGGGGCGAAGGGTAGTCAAGGCGGGGTAGAGTGCGACGCCCAGTTCGGCCGAAACCACCGAAATTCCGCCGAGAAAGTCGCAATCCGCGGCCCCCCTCACCCCCATGTCCATCGAAAAAGTCGGACCACCGTCCTCGGGTAGCCCACCCTCCCCCCCCGTCTTGGGCCTCGTGGGGGGGGTCGGCTCCGGCAAGTCGACGGTGGCGAAAATCTTGGCGCGCCACGGGGCGGCGGTCTTGGATGCCGATCGCGCCGCCCACGAGGTGCTGAGGGAGCCCGAGGTCGTCCAGGCGCTCGTGGGCCACTTCGGATCGGGAGTGCTCGGACCCGATCAAACAATCGATCGCAAGCGGCTCGGGCAACTCGTGTTCGGGGCGGACCAAGTCGAGAGCCGCCGCTTCCTCGAACAACTCGTTCACCCCAAAACTCGCGACCGCCTTCGCGCCACTCGGAGCGAACTGCAGGCCCGTCGACCTCCTCCCCGGTGCCTGGTGCTGGATGTCCCGCTGCTTCTGGAGGGGCCGCTGTCGGAGTGGTGCGATGTGGTGATCTTCATCGACACGCCTCTCGAAGTACGCCGCGCCCGCTGCGTTCGAGATCGGCAGTGGTCGGAGGATGAACTGTCGAAGCGGGAGGCGGCGCAACTCGGAATCGACGCGAAACGAACCCGATCGCGGGAGGTCATCTCCAATCGCGGCAGCCACGCCGAGCTTGAGGTCGCAGTGCTCCGGTTGTTGGAGCGACTCTCGCTCGTCAGCGGCCCGACGGGGGCTCGGCCAACTTCAGATTGAAGGCGGCCAGGCGGGCGTCGATCTCGGCGCGCGAGGCCGCCGCGGAGAGCGGTTCGAGCTCAGGCGCCAGAAGGCCACGGAGACGCCGATCCGCCAGCGCCTGAAGCGGGCGCGACCCGCGCTCCACCAGGCGCAGGAGGAGTCGACACTCGCGCTCCTTGAGCGGTCCCCCTCCTAGCCAGTCCACTCCCTCGTCGAGCGGCGTTCCCGACTGACTCGCGGCCAAGAGGAACCAAGCGGAGCGCGGCTGCTCCCCGAACCGCGTTCGGAAGCTGCGGTGCGCCTCGAAGCGGCGCGGCGGTGAGGGATCGCGCGGGGATTGGAAAGTCAGGTCCTCCAAGGCGCGCTCGGCCGCGAGATCGCCCTCGAGGCTCTTCGCCAAAATCTCCAAGAGGGGAATGTGAGCCTCCTTTTGACCTTGGCGTCCCAATCCGAGCCAGGCCAGCCGGCGCAGGCCCGGATCCTCTGACTCGGTCGCCTTGAGCAGCGCGGGCGCGACCCCGGGATGGGTGCGATCCGCGAGTGCCATGGCGGCCTCCGATTTCAGCTCCACCTCGGGAACCGAGCTCAAGAGATCCGCGAGAATTTGGGACGAGTCGTCGCCGGGAAGACTCGCGATCGCGCCGAGTGCTTCGCGTCGCACGTCCAAGGCACCCGGCTCTTTCACCAGCACGGACTGGGCCACCAACCCCCGCCGGGTCGGAACGAGTCGCAGGCCGCGAACCACCGCCCACCGCTGCTCCCGATCGCCAGCTCGGTAGATCTCGTGCAGCCGCGGGATCGCCTGGTCCCCACCCACCACCGCGAGCGCTCGCACTGCGTGCGGACGCAGCGAGGCATCATCTCCCTTGATGATGGTCTCAAGGAGCGCGAGCAACCGCTCGTCTTGCAGCGCGGTGAGCGCGGCGACCGCGGCCTCCCGCACTTTGGGCTCGGGATCCTTCAGCGCTTCGACCGCGAGGTTGGCGACCTGGTCGTCGCCGCGGAACCGGGACAGCGCACCGACCGCGGCCGCCCGAATCCGAGTGCGCCCATCGCGAACCAGACCCACCACCGATGACTGAGGAAGCCCCGAGAGGAAAGTGTTGAGCACACTCTCCGCGTCCGGCGCGGTCGCCAGATCGAGGAGTTCCAGAGCCTTGGCCCGGAAGGCCCCGTCTTCGCTGTCCGATCGCCAGCGCAGGAGTTCCCGCGCCGCCTCGCTGAGACCGGTCTCGTGGCGCAGGAGCGCCGCGGTCTCGGTCGCCTTCGCCGATTTCCAGGCCGCCGGGGCGGCCTCCAACGCGAGCACGCCGAGTCGACGCGCGCTGGCCGGCGACTGTTCGTAACTGGTGAGAACGAGATCGGCAGTTCGCGCCGCACGAGCCTCGGCATCCTTGTTCTCGGAGTAGAACGGAAGCGCCTCGCGCAGCGCCGTGGCCCTCGCCCCCGGCGAACTTCCCGGCAAGAATCGCTGCCAGGCGAGATCCCGTTCGAGGCGATCGAGCAGGTTCAACAGCGGGCGTGCCTCCTCGAAGGCCGTCCCGGCAAACACCTTCTCGGCGTGTTGCGCACCACCGGGAATGGTGATCGAGAGTTTGAGCCAGTTCTCCCCCGCCGCGGCTACGCCCGAAGTACGGTCGAAGAATTGGAGGTCGCTCAAAGCTCCGACGAGTTCCGCTCGTTCGGGGGCGCCAAGCACGAGCGGCGCACTTCCCGCCGCGCCGGCGGCTTCGTCATCGAGTCCCGCGAAGTAATAGGTGCGCAGTTTCGCCCCGTCACTCGAGACCGCCACTACGCGCGCGGCCTGCAGGTCCTGCGCGACCACCGTGCCGAGTTCGCGGCGGGCCACGAAACTCGCGCCGTTTTCGTCCCACCAAGTTTTCCAGGCGCGGGCGTTTTGCCCGAAGCCACGTCCGGTGAGCATTTCGAGTTTCTTCCAAGCGAGATCTTCGATCGAACCGTAGTCGGTGAAGAACGATCCCCCTGCGAGCGTCGCGAGCAGGATGGGCACGACAAATCGATCTGCGACGCGGCGCAGCTCGCCGTCGTCGGAGCGGAAGCTCAGATTGCTGACCGCGATGGCGCCAGTCGCGCGATAAAACTCGTCGTCGCTGCGGACAAACTCGTCGATACGAGCGCGGATCTCGGGCGACTTTTGGAGGTATGCGGCTCCCGCTAAGTCCTCGGCGTAGACCAGGGACAGAAGGGCGTAGGCCGACATGCGCATCGACGGCGCCGCCGCTAGGCTCCGTAGCCGTTCGATGCGCGCCGGCGTGCGGGTTTCCGCCAGCGTGCGCGCCGCGAGGATCGCGACCGGCGGCTCCGGATCGGCCAGCGCGTCGAACCACTCCTTGCGCTCCCCGCCTTCGGGCGTGCGCAGGAGCATCGCGAGGGCGGTAACCCGCACTCCGGGGCGAGGATTGCGCCAGTGCTCGAGCAGCGTGGGCACACATTCGGCCGGAAGGGCCGTCGGCAGTGCGTCCTTCGCGGCTTCGCGAGTTCGACCACTTTCGTGGGCCAAGAAAGGCAGGATCGCCAGGCTGGCTCGGGCCGGATCGAGGGCGACCGCGGACTTCATGAGGAAGGGCAAACCGGCTCGATTACTCGGATCCTTCACGGCCAAGAGCACCGCGTCCAAAGCGGGTTTCTCACCCCGTTCCGCCAACGCCGCCGCCGCTCCCGCTTGGACTCGCCAGTCGTTGTGGCGGAGCGCCCCCTCAAGGCGTGGTACCACTTCCGGCCCCAGTCCCGCCAGGATGAGCGACGCGTCCCGTCCCTCCGCGTTCGGCCAGGAACTCAGTTTGGCAAGGAGCTCGGAGATCGGATCCTTCGCGGTGGGTTGCGGGACGGTTTCGGGTCGTACCGGCTCGGCCGGATTCGAGGGCGCCGGCCGCGGCGGCTCCGGAGGCGTGAACACCGGTTGCTGCGCCAGCGCCGCCACGGAAACCGTCAGACTCAGCCCAAGGACGCCAATAAGAAGGCGTCCACCACGCTGGTGTACCCGGAGAACCACCGTTGACATCGCATCACTCCACCACGCGCCGCCCTACCCTGGCCGAGACTGAGCCAGCGCGTGCGTCGGATGTTCCAGAGAGTCGTACCCGACCGTCGGTCAGCCGCAGTCGATCGCAATGATGCGGAGGCACTCGGGTCGGGTCGCAGGGGCGGGGAGCTTAGCACCCCAGGGCTGGCGACCCGGGTTCCCCCCCTCCGAGGGCCTGAGGCTCTTCCTCGGGGGACAACTTCGCCCGCGCCGGAGCCCGGCCCAGGGGCCCAATTCGGGAGGAAGTAACCCCGCTCAGTGAACCGCGACAAGAAGTAAGCGGGTTACGCCCTCGGGAGCGAGCGCCCACAACTGGCCGGCCTTGCCGGCCGCGCCGGTGCGGACCAAGAATCCGCCGGGCAGCACGCCCAACCGGAGCGCTTCGGCCTCGCGCTCCTGCTCGGGGATCGATCTTCCGCGCGGCCAATTGCCCGCCACCAAGTCGGCGTGCGTGTAGACCGTCATCTCTTGGGCCGAGGCCAATTCCTCTTTCCACTCTCCAAGGACTGACGGCAGGTTTTTGGAGATGTCGGCCGCGGTCGGCCAAGTGCGGCTGCGCAACCGCAGGGGCGCTCGGCACAGCGGGGCTACGCCCGCCGCATTGCCGGCTTGGACCTCGCGCGCCAAGGTCTGGAGAAAGCGCTCCGCGTCCGGTTTCGTGAACCCGAGATCCGGTGCAGACTCGCTGCATCCGGCGAGAATCCAGAGAGCGGCGCACCCGGCGATTTTCCACCACATGCCGAGATCGTGGCAGCCGGAAGCGCGAAGGTCAAGCTCGAGGTCACCAGCTCCCGGTGAGCCACGAATAGACCGCGGGCATCGCGTAGCTCCAACGCAGGATGTTGCCGACGATCTTCGACTCGGAGCCAGGGAACTGCAGCATGCGCATACCGATCGGCGACCACTGCGCGGCGTTATCCAGGTTGGCGGGCGAGCCGGTCGGAGCCTGGTGATAGCGGGTGATCACGTCGAACAGTCCCGCCGCGGTGGCGTAGTCGTTCATGTTCTCGAACAGCGCGAACGCGTAGGACAACGACTCCATCATGGGCCACACGAGATGGTTGCTCATCACGTTGGTGGCCGGGTTCACGGGATCCCAGGAGTCGTACACCATGGGAAGCGTGCAGTTGGAACGGGTGCCAGTGGCCGGCACCACCATTTCGTGGAACCAACTCTTCATGCGGAGGAGCAGGTCGACATCGGTCGTGTCCCCCGACGCGATCACGTACTTGACCGCGGCGATGAAGAACAGGTTGTGCATCCACGGCGTGGCGTTGCCTGGAGCGGTCGGATTGGTGATTGAGTACGACTTCAGATGCCCGAGGCCTCCGGCCATCTGCTCGTAAGTCTTGATCAACTCGATGCCCCGGCCGGCCTCGGAGAGGTAGAGGGGATTGCCCAGATAGTTGTAGCCGTCGACGAGGTTGTCGATCGTCCAGCCCGGGATGCGAATACCGTAGGCTCCGTTCCAATTGCCGGGCGCTTTGCGCAGGCAGTAGGCGAGGTTTTCGATCGCGGCCTCCCGGCTGCCCTCCTCGCCGGTGATGGCGTAATGCAGGAGCACGCCGTGCAACCAGTTGTGACTGGGCTCGCCGAACCGGTAATTCCCGTGGAATTCGCCCTTCTCGTAATACTGGCAGCCGCGCCAAAAATCTACGTTGGTCGTGCTGTGGTTCTGGTCGTAGTCCCGGCGGTGCCAAGCCATTTCCCGGCCCATGTCCAAGGCCGAATAGGGGCCACCTCGGTACCAATCGAGCAGGAAGGAGCTGGTCCAGTCGTAGTGGAGACTGGCGTAACCCTCGGCCCAGTGAATGTCGCCGAAATTGTCCCAGCCGAAGAATTGTTTGCCGCCGTAGGTCCCACCCCGGTTGCGGAACGCATTGAGGCCGATGCGACCGAGCGAAGGCTGATCCGTAGCCGCCGCGTCGTTGGTGATGCCGTTGTGGTGCTGCTCGACGCGATCGAGGCCGGGTGACCCCCAGTTACGCGCGTCACTGAACAACCAACCGACCGCTTGGGTACGTTTGGTCCAAACGGGCCAAGGCCGACCCGACGCGGGGCGGTTCACCCCGTCCGCCAAGGTCGCGAGTTCCGACGCGGTCCGCAGGCCGCCGGTGTGGAAGTCGAGCACGACGCGATAGCTCTTCCACCGACCACCCTCGAAGCGATAGTTCGCGAGGGCCATTGGATCGATGGGATCGTTAGGGCCGCCGTACTGACCGCGGTATTCCGGCCCATGGCCGAATTCGGGCCACAGTCCGAGCAGGAGCGCTTGGTTTTCGAAGCGCACGCTCTTCGGGAAATTCTGCCAGTAGTCTTCGATGACGGCGCTGACCCCGCCGTTCGAACCCTGAACATCGATGACTCCGGGGGACAAATCCCCTGCGTTCACCTGGGAGGCCCCGATGTGCTCGCTGTAATCGAAGCGGGTGAGGACCGCGAGTTCGTTCGAGGCGAGCGGAGGACAATCTTGGGTCTGGCGATAGGCCTGACCGTTTAGCACCTTGGTACCACCGTGGGTAGCCACCGCGGCTCCGGAGCCCGCGACCGGCAGTCGGAAGTAGAGTTGATCGAAGTAGCGATGGGCCGAGGGAGTGTTGAAGAACACTCCGTAGGCGCCAGGATTCTCCAGCCGGAAGTCCATCGTGACGGAGCTTTGCCCGGTGTAGAAATACCAGCGGCAGGTGAATTTCAGGTCGTTCGAGAAGGTCCCACGCTGCCGGACGACCAGGCGCACACTCCCCCACTCCTCGAAGACCGTTTCATTGACGACGTGCTGGATCGGCGCCGTCGAAGGATCCGTGAACAGCAGGCTGCCCGGGGAGTTCACCACCGTCGAACCGTCGACCGTCGCCCGATCGAGCACCGAGAACATCGACTTGCCGATCGTGAAGGTCGTGCCCGGACGGGTCGTGACCTCGATGACGCTCGGAGTCTCCTGGACGGAGATCTGACCCCCGAGGCTCGGCCCCACGCTCAAGTAGTACTGCGTGTTTCCCCCCGCAGGGCAATCCGCGAGGAAGCTCACGAGCGCCCACTTGATGGGCTTGCTCACGTCGTTCCGATCCCCGTGCCAACGGGAGAGCACTCGGAACTGGTGGGGAACCACCTGCCCCGTCGCGTTCATCACCGTGAGCGAAGCCGCCCCCGCGTCGTAAATGAGGGTATCCTTCCCGGGGAAGGGCACTCCGAAGCTGACGGGTTCGTCGTCCCAAGTGGCAGAACCCGGGTTGATGATCTGGAGGGGTAGCCCTGGAACTTGTGCGATGCCGAACGATGGCAACAGCGCCAAGAGCAAGGCCCCGAGTGGGGATGCTTTCATGGTTCGCGAGTCTTTGCGGGCAGGGGGGGCTGCCCTGGTTAGGGAGAGGGGGTTCTTGTCGGGTACTTCGACGCTTTGCTCGCGATCCTGAAGCTCAGACGAAGCTTTTGTGATCCCGTTGGAAAAAATCCGGAATTCCCCCCCCTCGATCTTGGTCCAGGACGTCTCGGATCAGACCTTGACCGACTTCCACCGGCCTCGCTTGAACATCACCAAAGCGGCGATTGCAAACCCCGACTCCGCCAACGGAATCGACCAGAGCACTCCGTGAAACCCGTGATCAAGAACAAACGCGGCCCAATAGGCGAGCGGAATCTCCAGGGTCAAGAAGAACCAGAAGTGCAGCCAGGTGGGGGTGCGCGTGTCGCCCGCTCCGTTGAAGGCTTGCACCGCCACCATGCCCCACGCGTAGAAAATGTAGCCGCTCGCCACGATCCGGAGCGTGTCCACCGCGTGCGGAACAACGTTCGGGTCCGTGGTCATGATCCCCACCACTTGGTGCGGGAAGAGCTCGAACACCAGAGTGACGACGCCGAGGAAAATCGCGTCGTAGAGGCCGGTCAGCCACACCGCCCGCTCCGCGCGCTCCGGGAGGCCGGCCCCTAGATTTTGGCCAACCAAGGTGGCAGCGGCGTTGCTCAATCCCCAGGCCGGCAGGAGCGCAAACACGAGAATGCGGACTCCGATCGTGTACCCGGCGCCCACCCCCTCGCCAAACTCGCTCACGAATCGCATCAAAATCACCCAACTCGAGGTGGCAATGAGAAATTGTCCGATGGTGCCGACGGAGAGTCGCAGGAGCTGCCACATCGGAGCGGGATCGAATTGTAAAAGCCTCGGAAGGTGGATGCGGCCATGGCCTCCGCGCAGAACGCGGAACTGATAGACCACCGCCACTCCGCGCCCGATACAGGTTGCAAGCCCCGCCCCTTCCACTCCCATCGCGGGAAATGGACCCAGCCCGAAAATCAAACACGGGTCGAGGAGGATGTTCAACCCGTTGCTGATTGCCAGGGTCTTCAGCGCGAGAATGGGATCCCCGGCGCCCCGGAAGATCGCATTCTGCAAGAAAAGCAGCGTGATGATGACATTGAACCCGAGCATCCAGCGCGCGTATCCGGTGCCGACGGCGACCACGCGGGGATTGCCGTCCGTCATGAGCGCCAAAAGATCGGCGGCGTAGATCCAAGCTGGCACGCCGATCACCACCCCCAAGAGCACCCCAAGCCCGATCGCCTGCGCGCCAGCGCGCGCGGCTCCCGGTAGGTCCTTTTCTCCCACCCGCCGCGCCACCAAAGCGGTCACCGCCATTCCCAATCCGAAGGCGACCGCATAGATGATCGAGAGCATCGCCTCCGTCGCGCCAATCGACGCCGCGGCGGCGCCCTGCGTGGGCACGGCCCCGAACCAGCCATCGTCGATCCGATTGACCCACCAGATGTCCACCACCGCGAACAGGGACTCGAGCGACATCTCCAGCACCATCGGAATCGCGAGCAAGAGGATGGCCCGGCGTAGGCTTCCTTGGGTGTAGTCGTACTGCTCGCCTCGGAGCGCCCCGGCGATGCGGGCCCACAGGGTCGCAGGGGCGACCGACTCGAAATTCGTGGATCCGTCGTGCAACGGTGGTTCTCGAAATGAAGTAGCGGCGAAGCGGAGTCGTCACACATCAACCGGAAGACGGGCGACCGATACCAAGGGGAAACTACGTTGCCGATTGGCAATTCAGTAGAAACTCGCGAGCCCCTCCGCCACGCCAAAGACCACGGGTGTCCCGCCCGATTCGCGTTCAGCCGGCGTCTTCGGGCACGAGCAGAAGGCGATCCTGGCCATCGCGGAGTCGATCCAGATACGCGTTGGTGCGAGGCAGGAGCCCCGCCTTGGCGCACTCGGTTGCGGCCGCAAAAATCTCCCGATCCCGGCCACTCTCGAGTTGCAGCCTCGCCCCGAATCCAGACTGACGCAACCCCAACAAGTCGCCCGGACCGCGCTGCCGCAAGTCCTCCTCGGCAATCACCGCGCCGTCATCCGTGCGCTCCAAAACCGCAAGGCGATCGGAAGTGCGCGGATCAGCTTTGGCGGATGGAACGAGAAGCGCCTGCCCGGGCTCGGTTCCCCGACCGACCCGACCCCGCAATTGGTGCAGGCTCGAAAGGCCGAGACGTTCCGCCCCGAACACCACGATCAGCGTGGCCTCAGGCACATCCACGCCGACTTCGATCACGGTGGTCGCAACCAAGACGGAGACTTCCCCAGCGCGAAATCGACCGATCGCCGCCGCCCGTTCCGCGGACGGCAACCGTCCGTGCGCTACTGCGAAGGACAGATGTGCGAGCGCCTTTCCCGGGCCGAACAGAGCCGGCACTCCTTTGGCGACCGAGGCTCCGCTCTCGCCATCGATGCTCGGAAACACGAGGTAGACGCGCTCGCCTTTGGCCGCTACCTCCCGCACCAAAGTGAGCGCCTCCTTCATCTTGGCCAGTCGGCAGGGAGGCAATTGCCGACCCGCCGGGCGTCCCCCCACTCCCAGCAAATTCAGGCTTCCCCCCAACGCGACCGACAACGAGCGCGGGATCGGGGTGGCACTCATCGAAAGCAGGTGGACGCTGCGACCCTTTCGGACTGCGGCCAACCGCTGCGCGACGCCGAAGCGATGCTGCTCATCGATGATGACCAGGCCGAGATTTTTCACCGACAATCGTTTGGACAGCAGGGACTGAGTGCCCACCGCGAGGTGCACACTCCCGTCGGCAAGGCCGCGGAGGGTCTCTCTCACCTTGGTTCGCTCGATCGAACGCGTGAGGATCGCGCAGCCCACGCGAGATCCGCGGAGCAAGTGATCGAGCGTCGCGAAGTGCTGTTCAGCCAGGGTTTCGGTGGGAGCCAAGAAGAGCACCTGGAATTTGCTGGCGATGGCCGCGAGGGCCGTGGCCAGAGCCACCGCGGTCTTTCCGGAACCCACGTCGCCGTGCAGCAGTCGGCGCATCGGCTTCGGCCCTTCGAGTTCCGGCCACAGCACTGCCAAGGCTTGCTCTTGTCCACGCGTGAATGGCCAGGGGAACCGAGCTCGAATCCGACGACGGACCAACTCGGAGGCTCGGATCACCGGTCCGAGCCCAGGCTCTCCGGAGATGGCGGGGGTCGCCATGGCCCGTGCCAAACAGCGATCGAAGAGGAGCCGCTCGTTAGCCAACCGCACCGCATCGAAGCAATCGGGAGCGTGAAGCCCTCGGAAAGCCTCGCTCAAACTCGGGAGGCCTTGGGCGATTCGCACCTCCTCGGGAAGGGGATCCTCAGAGTCGGCGAGCAACCTTTGGGTCGTTCGCAAGAGTCGGGCCAAAATCCCGACCGGCAGCCCTTCAACCTTGGGCCATACCGGTCGGGGCGCTCTGAGAATCTCCGCCGGATCGTCCTGAGCGCCGAGGGAGTAGCCGCGCAAGGCCACCAGTTCGGCGGGCTTCTCTCTCCGGGCGGTGACCACTCCGAGAAAGCGGGTCCCAGGCAGAAACTTCTCGAACAGGAAGGCCTGCCGGTAAAACCGGATCCGCACCTTCTCCCGTTCCGTCTGCACGCCCAGTTCAAGGTAGCCACCGGGGACCGCGCGCAGGCGCCCCTTCTTGCGATCCAGCACGGTTCCGAGCACGCAGAACGGGCCGCTCTCCGGGCGGACTCCGAGTTCGGGCTCTTTCACCCAGCGCAAGGGGGTCAAGAGCAGGAGGTCCAACACCACCTCGAGGCCGGCGCGACGAAAACTCTCGGCCCGCTTCGGGCCGATGCCGGGTACGGAGGCGAGTGGACTCGCGAAGGTCAGCGCGGCGGGAGCGTGTTCAGTTCCGCGATGATCGGGGTCGGATCGAGGCCGAGTGGGCGGCATCCTTCCTCCAACGTCTCTTTCTCAGCCACGATGCAGTTCGCACAGGGCAACCCGTGCTTGGCCAAGACGGCGGCGACCCGATCGTCCGCGGAAAGCAGATCGATCACCTTCATCGATGCCTGGAAGCGCGCCGGTTGGTCGTTCGAAGACTCCGCCCCGCGTGTTTTGCCCCGGCTCTTCACGCCCCGATGGTCGGTGGTCGGGCATCCAAAATCAAGCGCATGGCCTGATAGGATCCGGTCAACGGGGTTCCTTCCGCGCCCTGTCTTCGGAGACTCGAGCGATGTCGTTCGTTCGCCTGATCGTGCCATGGCTCGTCTTGGTCGGGGTTCTTGCCGCCCAATCGAGGGATGACAAAAAGCTCCAGGAGCTCGAAAAGAAGGCTCAGGAGGCCGACGCCAAGCTCGAAGGCGCCCGAGAAAACCTGCGCACCGCGTACCGCCGCTTGGAACTGGGACTCAAGGCCGTGTTCGACGCGGACGGAGTCCCCAAGCTGCGAGCCGAGCTCTTTCGCGTGATCGAACCGCTGTACCGCGAGTCGGTCACCCTTTCGGAAAAGCCCACCCCGGCAAATCGCCAGAAGCTCATGGCGGCCTGGAAGAGCGGTCTCGCCCCCGCCCTTCAGAGACTCGAAGATCCGCTCCTCAAGGAAGTGGACGCATGGCTCCAGGCCCGCGCCCAGGCGCTGTTTTTGGGTAACTCCCCCTTCGAAGCCCTGGGCAAAGACGGCGATGCTTTTGTCGGCACTTGGCTCTCGCCCTTGACCGAGGGCGCCGATCCTTTCCACGAGCGCTGGAATGCCCACCTTGCCAGCAGCCTTCCATCTGCCGCCGCTTTGCGCGAGGCGAGCCGCGCCGCCGAGGCCGCACACTGGGATGTCAAGGTCGCCAAAGACCCCGTGCTTCAGTACCAAACCGGCGCCCCCGCAGGATTCGCGCGCGTCCCAGCCGGGAGCTACGTCGTGCGAACGACGGCCGGGGTCACGACCCTCGAGGGCCGCAAGAAGGAACGGACCATCAACCTGAAGGAAACCTTCATCGGCCTGAACGAGGTGACCCAGGGCGATTACTTCGCGTGGCTCAAGGGCTTGAGTCCGGAAGAGCGGGAAAAGCGCGTTCCCAAGACCGATCGTGGCAAGCCCCTTTGGGACAACGACGCCGAAACCAAAGTCCCGACCCCCAAGCCTGAAGACCTCCAGTTGCCGGTCATCGGAGTCAGCTTCGATTCCGCTCTCTCGTACGCCAAAGCCCAGCGGGCGAGGCTTCCTACCGACGAGGAGTGGTCGGCGATGGCGGGTGGCAAAGAAGGCCGCATGTGGGCATGGGGACCGGCCTACGAAAAAGCCAAGGCCAACGACTTGCAAGCGGGCAGCGGCAAGCTCCAGCCGGTGGGACAACTCCCGCTCGGGCGCGGCCCTTTCGGACACTGCGACGTTGCCGGCAACGCGCGGGAGTGGGTCGCCACTTACGAAAACTCCAAGCCCGTCGACCCCGCCAAGATCGAAGACGCCAATGTCTTCGTACGCGGCGGATCCTTCAACGGTGGCCCCGAAGACGTGAGCAACGGCTGGCTGTGGATCAAGCGAGCCTACTTCGACCAAGACGCCGAGACCGGCTTCCGGCTGGCGCGAGATCCCTGATCTTCGCGACTATCCAGGCCCCGGATAGTTGCTCTCGCCTACCGCAGGACCTTCAGGGATAACCGGCGAATCAGATCCGCGCGTGCTCGGAGGCTGCCTCTCCCGTCGCCGCCCAGTTTGGGCGGGACGGAGGGACACCTCCTCCGCAATGATTGAGCGCGCGGCGCCGGGAACTGGGCCACTTCCGTAGAGGGTCGTTACAAAGAGCGAGCCCCGCCTCCCACTCTGCCCTGAGGCCACTGGGACTCGCATCCGGCGATAGCATGAGCGTAGTGCAAGCGATGATAGCCACTCCAATGGCCGCAACTTACTTGGTTGTGCTCGCGGTAACCGCCTGGGGAGCGCGCGTCGATCGGCAACTCACAAAGCAGGCAGGCGAGGAAAAGCGGCAGCGAGCGTGGGGATCCTTGCTCATGCTGGCGGCGGTCATCGGGGGGATCGCGCACACTTTGCCCATCGGATTCGTCAGTGACGATTTTGTCCATCTGCATTTTGTGCGCCAATACCACTCCGGACTCGATGCCTGGATTCCAAGACACGACGGGCTCGCCTATCGACCGCTGCCGATGTGGATTTGGTGGCTCTTGGACACCGCGGGCGTCGGCGCGCCCGGTTTCAAGTTTGTCGCCTGGGCCTGCGCACTGGGCACGGCCTGGTGGATGCGCGAGGTTCTCGTCCGCACCGGCCTTGGAAGTGGAGTGGCCTCGGCAGCCATGGCCATTTGGTTGGCGAGTCCCGCGACCGCGGAAGTCGTGGCGTGGACCAGCAACCTCTACAGCTCCCTCTCGACCCTGTGGGCGGCCGGTGGACTCCTCCTCATCGTGCGGGCCCGGAGAGTCGGCCCGGCGATTCTCCCGGTTCTCACGACGTGGTTGGCGGCGGCGGCCTGTAAGGAGGACATCGCGCTATGGCCGCTCCTCGGCGTGCTCATCGGGCTCTCGCCAAACTCCGGGCGCGGCGTGACGATCCGCCTCGCCATCGCGAGTCTCGCGGTCACCCTGGGATTCACCTTGGCGAAGATGCACCTGATCGAGAGCGGTATGTCGGCTCCGAGCCTGGCGGACCATCTCGACGCGTCCGCGCAGGGCCTCGCCCGCACAATCCAGAGCACGTCGATCCTCGATAGCCTGCTGCCCATGCGGGGATTCTCGGCGGCCTGGTTCCCGCTGCGCATCGCCGCCCAGGTCGCCTTGGTCACACTTTGGATCATTCGTGTCCGCCAGGGACTCGCCCGGCCTCTCGGAATCGCCGCCGCCTTAGCGATTCTCTCGGCGATTCCCGTGGCCCGATTCGCGCCCTTCGTGATCGAAGACAGTCGCCTCTGCTACCCGATCAGTGTCGCGACGGCGGCCATCCTCGCGATCCTCTTGCCCCAGAGCGGCCGCCCGTCTCGGACCGGCTTGGTCGCGTGCGGCTTGTTCGCACTGAGTGCCTGGAACATCGGACCGTGGCGAGTCGCATCCCATGCGCTCGAGACGCGCGTGGTGGCCTACCGACAAGACCTCGCGAAGCTACCGATCGGAGCGGTCGTGATCCTCTATGGGATGCCGGATTCCTACGCGGGAGCGTACTGCTTTCGCAACGGCGGTCATCTCGCGGCCATCATGGCGGCACGACGACCGGACATCTCCGTTCAAGGCACCCACTACATCGGTCGGTACCACGAGGCGCTGATCTACGACGAAAAAACCGGGAGGAGCCTTCGCGCCTTCGAACGGGAGCACCAGGATCTTTGGCCAGGTGCGGAGATCGGCTGGAATCAAATAGCCCTGCGAGACCACACCGGGTTTCGGCCCGTCGACTCCGAGACCCACGATACGCCGCGCGGACTGCGGGTGTCGGCGGCCGGCGCCGTGCCCATCCTGATGGCGCCGCCTCTGCGATTGCAGGGTGGCAGCTTCCTTCGGGTGCTCATCGACGGAGAAGCCAGCCTGGATGGCGAGACCACGCCGATCCCGTTCTTCCTGTGCACGAGCGGCCCCGATGGAGCTCGGCGGGAAGCCCACGCGCCCGGGATGGACATCCCCCTCAGGCCCGGCACCACAAGAGCCGGGATCGAGCTCGCGTGCTTTCCGCGCAATTCACTGACCGTGCGCTCGGTGCGGGTTTGCCTTCGATAGCTCCGTCGCCGTCGTTGGCCGCGAGGAGAAGCACGCCCGGAAGTGCCGCGGGCGTTGTTCAGGCCGGTCGCCAGGGAGAGGCGCGGGGGCCGCAGGTGAGGAGGAGGACAAACTCCGAGTCCTCCAAGGCCAGGTAGTGAATCGGCTGCAGGCAGTCGAGTTCCGCCCCCTCGCCGGCGGCGAGTTTCCACGCGCGATCCCCGATCTTGATCTCCAGCGCTCCCACGGCCACGAAGACGGCAATGCGGTCTTTGGCATGCCACCACGGAAAGTGGGCGACCGATCCGCGGCGCGCGGATCCGAGCGCCAGTTCGACGCCGTCCAGGGTGAGAACGCGGAAGTTGAATCCTCCCTCCTTGCACTCGCGCTGCCGGTGCCGAACCAAGTCGCGCCGTTCCGCCATCGCGAGCAGTGAATAGGTGGAGAGATTCAATCCCTCGGCGATGCGGTCTAAAGTGTCGAGGTTCGGTTTGATCTGATTCGTTTCGATCTTGGAGATCGGCGCGTAACTCAGGCCGCAGTGCTGGGCGAACTTCTCGATCGACAGTCCCTTTTGCTGCCGCAGGGCGCGGATGATCCCGAAGTCGTAGCGACGCCGCACCTCGGCCTGGGCTTTGGGGCCAGCGGTGGCGGCTCGGTCGGGCGCCGCCGGATCCGGTTCGAGTTCGGGACTTCCCTCGGACTTCGTCATCGGCCGGGAATCTACCCAGCCCTCGCCCCGCCCCGAATAAGCCAAATCTGAAGAGCCTGAAGCGCTTCCGACGGGCAAATCCCGCTCAGGGGTTCCAAAATAGGAAGGTGACGCGGCGCAACATGGAGTCGGAGGGGCTCGAATCCGCCTTCCGTTCTTCCGCGATGGAGCGGATGCGCAGCCCGGGAGTCGACTCGAGGTCGCCGATGAGCTTGCGGGCCATAGGCTCGGCCAACACCGCTGATCGGCCAGCGGAGAGCACGTTACTTGCCTGGCTCGGCGAGTGCGCAGACGGGCTCTGAGGTTGGCTCAGAACCTGAAAACCGAGGGCCGTTTGGAGTTCGGCCAGGCGGCTTGAGCCTCTCTCTCCTTCCACGAGGAAGACGGTGGAAATGGGCGGCGAGAAACCTGCCCCGGGAGTCGCTCCCCGTCCACCCGCCTGAAGTTCCAGGGATTTGGCCGGGGGGGCACCTTGGGAATCGGCGGTAGCCGGGGGAGCGATGAAGCTGTAATTGAGGCTCGCACTGAACGCCGAGGGCAACGTGGTGCCGACCTCGGTCGCGCTGACCACGGCGGTTGTGAGGAATTCGGACGACCAGGGAACGACCCGCTGGAGCTGATCGGTCACGTTGGCCCGCGGCTGGAGCGCCGCCATGGCTCGATCCAAAGTCACCAGAGTGACCGAGCGCCTTACCTTCGCATCCCCGTCGTCTAGGGTCTGGAAAGCGTAGTAGAGACTTGGGGCCGGCGCCGTTTCGGGCGCGACCGCCCCGATCACCAGGGCCTCGTTCGAGAGTTCCTCTCTTGGGGTAGGCAGCCCTGCCGAACCGTCCGGGTCGGCCCGGGGTTCGCTTGGCTTGGCCGATGGGGCCGGCGCCGGTGACGCCGGGGTCATCTTCCCCCCCAAAAATCCGGTCGGCCGCGATTCGTCCGATTTGGGCTGACTTGCCGCCTGGGCTGACAAGTCGGACTCGCCCTTGACTCCGCGGCCGGACTCTGGGCCAGGCAGGGAGCGGGTCTCTTTCCAGAGTATCGAGGCCGCGAGGGCGCTCGTGAGCAACAGCGCCGCCGCGCGTGCCCACCCGAGCTTTTGCAAATGGGACCAGGCCGACGCCGCCGGCGGTTCGCTCGGCAGGCCGACTCTCGGCGGAGTGGGCGCGGCCTCCACATCCTTCCGCACCCGATCACGCAGGTCGGCAGGGGCGGAGCCGATGCCGAGACGAAGCATCTTGGTGCGCACTTCCGCAAGCGTCTCGAAAGTGCCCCGACACTCGTCGCAGGCACCACAATGCGCCAAGAATTGTGCGTGCTCGGCGGTCGTGAGCGTCCCGTCGACCGCGTCGACCAGGAGCGAGGACCAAGCATGGCAATCGCGGTCGGATCTCATCACGGCACGAGTCCCAAGGAGAGACGCAAATGTTCGCGCAGCGCCAGGCGAGCCCGATGCAGGCGCGAACGCACGGTTCCGAGCGGTACTTGAAGGAGCACCGCGATCTCCTCGTAAGGACGATCCTCCATGTCGCGAAGCACCAAGACCTCACGAAACTCGAATGGCAACGCGCGCAGCGCTCGCAGGAGGCTTCGACGTTCATCTTCGCGGACGAGCCGGCTCTCGGGGGCCGGGCTGGCCGCGACCGGCTCGTGCACGACCGACTCTTCCTCGCCGCCGGAGTTCGACACGAGTTTCGGGCGCACCGATTCCGAGCGACCGTGCGAGATCACCACGTTGCGGGCGATTCGCCAAAGCCACGTGAAGAACTCGCTTTGGCCCTCGAAGCTGGCGATTCCGCGCCAGGCGCGGAGGAAGGTCTCTTGGCTCAAGTCCATGGCGAGGTCGGCATCTCCGACGAGCCGATGGGTCAGACCATACACCCGATCCTGGTAGCGGCCGACCAACTGGTCAAAGGCCGCCGGATCCCCGGCGGCGGCGCGCTGAGCGAGGCTTTGGTCGTTGTTCGACACCATCGGATTGGGAATTCCGAACCGCACCGTTGGACGCACGCCAAAGCCCGGGGTTCCCGAAATGCCAATATCAGGCGGGGACGAGCGTCAAATCGATCCGGGTGGGCTTGGTTTTGGCGACGCGATACTTGCGCGAAGTCCCTTCCCGCTGGTCTGTCCAGCGGAGTGCGAACAAGCCGGTCTTGAAACGGCCCTCGCCCGGTTGGATCGAGAGGAGGTCCCCCTCCTCTTTGATCACCACGTACCGAAGCCGCAACTCCGGTGCATCCACGGGACTGAACCAAGCGTACGTTGCCGTCTCGGTCGGCTGGGACTTGTTCCCACTCTTGGACCGATCCACGCCACTCCACCACGGTTTTTCCATATTCCTGCTCGAGCTGGTCGGGCCTGAAGAACAGACCGTCCGGGCCCCGGATGAGGGCGCCAACGCCGACATCGGGGCGGGATCTTACCGCCCAGACGGGCTTCGACGAGCCCGGAAACGGGCCAAGCGGCCCGATGCCTCCGGGCATGCTCCTCACTCCCGCCGTGCGTGCTTCAGACCAAATAGTCGGCAAACGGCGACGGCGGTTCAGCGAAATGGAGCGCCAGGCGGGGGTCGGGCCTCGGGATGAGGGCCGAGCGGAGGTAGCGCCCGCGCTCGCTGGCGAGTTCTTTGGCCCGCTCCAACGCGGCTTCGACCTGGGAGACTTCCCCGGTCCAAACCGCGAAGGCTTTTCCACCGAGGCCCATGCCCAAACGGATTTCGAGCAGTTCGACGCTTCCGGTCTTGGCCGCGGCATCGGCCGCGACCAGGAGCGAACAGAGGGTGGCCGTCTCAAGGATCGCCACTGCATCGACTTCGCCCACCTTCGCCCTCGCTCCGATGGCCGGCACGAGTCCGGGGTGGGGCTTGGGGAGGAAGAGGCTGTCCAGGATCGAGGAAGGCCGCACTTCGAGCCCGCGCCGGAGCGAGGCGCGCACAGCCTCCACTTCCCCCGTGAACAGCGCCGTGAATCGGCCCGGACTCACCGGGCGGATGAGAATCGCCTCGACCGGCGCCTCTTTGAGAAGCGCGTCGGTCGCGGCGAGGCCATCGGCGATGCTGTCCCACTCGAGCATGCCGAGAGGCATCACGAGCGGTGGCACGGTTCCGGGCATGGAATCAGCGGCGGCGGCGCGCGCCACCACGCTTGCTCTTCACGTTGGAGACCGCCGCGGCCGGCTCAGTCTCGGCCTGGCCCGATTCCCAGACGACATCGAACCCGCCGTCGTCGGAGGCTGCAGGCTTTGGCTTCTCGGCGGCCGGCCAGGTGTCGCGACCTCGGGGAGTGCGCCCGGCGGGAGCGGCAGCGGCGGCGGGAGTGGGAGCCGGTGCCTGAGCGGGTGCATCATCCCAGTTCACCGCCGGCTCGCGGCCCTTCGTCGGCCCAGCTTCGCGCGTGGGCTTGGCTTCCGGCTCCGGCATCCGCTCCTCGCGGCGGGGACCGTCGCCCCGATCACCTCGTCGAGGTCCGTCACGGCGGCCTTCGTCCCGGCGACCTTCGGGCCGACCCTCGCGGGGGCGGCGGTCCTCGGCCGGGGCGTCACGGCGCGGCTCCTCGCGAGCCTCGGCCTCGACGGGACGGCGGGGACGCTCCTCGGTGCGGGAGCGGGGACCCTGAGTCGGGGCCACGGACCGAACCGCCGGCTCTTCCTTTTCGCCGTCGCCCTCTTCGGCGGGAGTCGTGATCGAGCCGACGATTCCGACCACGGCGGCGTCGATCGGCAGATCATCGGGGATGTCGAACTTCGCGCCGAGGGGCGCCAGCGCCACCGCCACCATGTCGCCGACGCGGGCTCCCATGGTGTCGATCGCAACGATGTCGCCTTCCCACTCGACATCGTGGTCGGCGTGAATCAACAGGAAGCGAAAGCCTTCGAAGGCCGGGTGGGCCTTCGCCAATTCAATCTCGCACTGCACGGTTCCGATGAACACGATGATGATCCTTCGTTCGTCTTAGGTATTGGGCCGACCGTCGATGCCTTCGAGGGCCATGGCGACGGCCTGCGCCGCTTCCCGAATCGCGGAATCCGTACCTCCGAGGTAGAGGCGGCCGAAGGCACCAAAGGGCTGCAAGTCGATGAGTTTCACCGGCGAGGCCTTGAGGGCTTCATTGGCCGCGATCGTCGAGTAGGCGGCAGGATGCGTTTCCAGGATGAAGAGGGTCTCGCCGCCGAGGATCATATCCCCAAAGCGGACACGGTTGATGAGCTGGGCTTGATCGGGGTCGAGATTCGTGATGATCTGCGAGGACATCACCTTCGGGCGAAGCCGTTGGGTGACCTCGATTCCCAAGTCGCGGAGGATTGCCCGACCTCCCTCCAGCACCTGAGCCTGACTGTCGCTGTGAATTTCGAGCAGGCCGTACGCCCGCTCCACCACCTGAATCCCCAGTCGAACATCCGCACTCTTCAGCGCGATGTCGGTGAGCTTGTTGATGGCGATGCCGGGCGCAATCTCCACAAACAGCGCCGCCTGACCCTGCACGGGGAGGAAACCCCGGGCGGTCGTGCCGAGGTAGGCCGCGAACGCGGGCTGCATGTTGTCGAGGAAGGTGTAAGCGCGCAGCTCGATGCCACTGGCCATCGTCGTCTCGTTCGGAAAGGGGGTGGATCAGTCGGCCGCTTCGGCGACCGGCGCCGGCAGGATGGACTCCACCTGGTCGTGGGGACGAGGAATGACGTGCACGCTCACGAGTTCCCCGACGCGCCGGGCCGCGGCGGCCCCGGCATCGGTCGCGGCCTTGACCGCACCGACTTCGCCACGCACGAGGACCGTGAC
>CADEGH010000002.1 GCA_902826835.1 uncultured bacterium
GATCGTCGCGATTCTCGGGTGTATGGCACCGATCGGGGCGCAGGAGCCCGTGAAAAAGCCAGCCTCCCGGCTTCTGGTCGAGCCCAGCCCCTACTTGCGGCAGCATGCCGCCGACCCCGTCGACTGGTACCCCTGGGGCGAAGAGGCGTTTGCCCGCGCCGCGCGCGAAGACAAGCTCGTGTTCCTGTCAATCGGTTACGCCGCCTGCCACTGGTGCCACGTGATGCAGCGCGAGTCGTTCCAAAACCAAAAGATCGCCGACATCCTCAATCAGGGCTTCGTCTCGATCAAACTCGATCGGGAAGAACGACCCGACGTCGATCGGGTCTACATCGAAGCTTGCCAGCGCCTCGGTTCCGGCAACTGCGGCTGGCCGCTCACTGCGTTTCTCCTGCCGACGCGAGAACCGATCTTCGTCGGCACGTACTTCCCCCCCGAAGACGTCGAGGGGCGGCCGGGTTTCGCCTCGATCTGCCAGCGTCTGGAGAAAGTGTGGAAAGAGGACCGCGAAGGGCTCCTCCGCCGTGGGGCCACCGTCAAGGACTACTTGCGCACCGCGCAAAAACTGAGCTCGACGAGCGAGTTACCGGGCAGGGACTTGATCGAGCGCGCGCGGGATTCTCTGCTCGCGGCGGAGGATCCGGTTCACGGCGGATTTGGGCCCGCTCCGAAATTCCCCCGGCCGAGCGCGCTCCTGCTGTTGGCTCGCCAAGCCGAACGAGCCGGAGACGAAGCCGCGGCCGGCGCCCTGCGACGGACGCTGGACGCCCTCCTTCGCGGCGGAATTCGGGATCAGCTCGACGAGGGATTCCATCGTTACAGCGTCGATGTGGAGTGGCGCGTCCCCCACTTCGAGAAGATGCTCTACGACCAAGCGCTCTTGGCGCAGACTTTGGCCATCAGCGGCCACGCCCTTCGGGAGCCCCGCTACACGGAAGCTGCACGATCAGTGCTGGCGTGGTGCGCACGGACTTTGCGGGCCGACGGTGGCGGATACATCGCCGCCCTCGATGCGGATGTCGAACACGAGGAGGGCCTCACCTACCTGTGGTCGTACGCCGAACTCGAAGCCGCGCTCACCGCCCAGGAATTGCGCGTCTTCGCTCCGGCTCACGGAGTCACCCGCGAGGGTCAACTCGAAGGCAAGAACGTGCTCATCGCCGCCGCCTCGGCCGAGTCCATCGCTCGTTCCTCGGGCATGACGCCGGCGGCGGTCTCCGAGTCTCTCGCGAGTGCGCGTGCCAAACTGCAACGCCTGCGCGCGTCGCGTCCCCAGCCCCGGCGGGATACCAAAGTGATCGTGAGTTCGAACGCCTACCTGGTTTCCGCGTGGGCTGCTCTCGCGAGGTCAGGGGCAGATCCCCAAGCGGAATCGGAGATGCTCGCGCTGTGGCAGTTTGTAAGCGAAAAGTTGATCGACCCGAAGTCGGGAGCGGTCTTGCGCCTCTGGACGGGCACGGAAGCCAGGCACCACGGGGATCTGTTGGATCACGCGGCAGTCTTGGTCGCCGCCCTGGATGTGGCGAGCACGACCTTTGATCGCCGCGTCCTCGTGCTCGCCGAAAAGGTGGCCGCGCGGATGCGCGATCACTTCATCGTCGGAGAGAGCCGACTCGTTGACGCCGTCGCCGCGGATCTCCTGGTCGAGACTGCGGAGACGTTCGACGGAGCGACCCCCGCCGGCCGCTCGCTCGCCTTGGTCGGATGGACCCGGCTCGGCATCGCGCTCGGGGAGCAGGCGTGGCTCGATCTTGCCGCCAACCACTTGCGGGACGCCGGCACGATCTATCTGCAAGCCCCCGACGCCTCCCCGCACGTGTTGTTGGCTTTGGACCTTCTGCTCGGGCCGTCACCGCGGGCCGAATTGCATGCGGCGGATGTGTCTTCCGGCGAGGCCGCCACGCTGGCGCACCACCTGCGCCTCCATGCCCCGAGCTACTTGGAGTTGGTGGGCCCGTCTCCGGAACCGAGCGCAGCGCCCCTCGTCAGCATCTGTGTGGGCAACACCTGCCTGGCTCCCGCCAAAACCGCGGACGAGATCGATGCCCGCATCGCGGAGTCACTCCGCCGCTGATCAGACCCGGCGCAACTCCAGAAGGTTTCCGAGTCGACGAGGTTCAAAGCCCAAGAAACTAGGCAGGGCTCGCGCCGTGTCCTCCGGCACTATGATGACCTCGATGTTCTCGTCGTGGAGGGCCAGGAGCTGCTGCACCTGGTCGGCCACCGTGCCTCGCTCGAGGCCCGCGCCCACCGGCCCGAGCGCCTGACCGAGCAGCACTGCCCCCTGCGACTCCTTGGCCAGCGCTGCGCAAGCAATGCCAAGGAGCGCCAACTCCAAGTCTTTGCCGGTTACGGTCGCGTTTTTGGGCGGCGGATCGACACATAGCGCCAGGAGCGGGCGGCCGCCCGCCTCCTTCCAAATCGCCAGAGTCGCGTTCAGCGGCGGCCCGCCAGGTACCCGAGCTGGTCCATGCCAACGGCCTTCGCCGCGTTCGAGATCGGACAAGACCCGGTCGGCATCGAAGCCGCGATTCGGTTCCGCCCCCAATCGAAGGGGGCTGCCCGATGCGAGGCGGGCCAAAACCCGCTCGCAACTCTCGCTGAACCAGCCGGGAATGAGATGGAAATCCAACGTGTCCTCAATTCAGCGCGGCCCGGCGGTGGACTTCCGGGTCATCGCGGCCGGGGAGGTTGGCACGGGTCCACAGTCCCCTCCAGAGGCTCAGGGGATCTCCGGCGAACACCGTGGCCGGGCTCGCCGCAATGACCGACCAGGATCCCTCCTCGATTTCGGCGTCGAGCTGGCCGGGCCCCCACCCCGCGTAGCCCGCAAAGAGTCGCATCAGCTCCGCGTCCGGGTCCGGGGCATTGGTCCGGACGACTCGCCGAATCACCGTCGGATCCGCCGTGAAGCGCAGCCCGGGAACGACCACCTCGCCGGCCCCCTCCAGATCGTTGCGCCGATGCAGGATCCAGAGCATGCGAGGTTCGACGGGCCCGCCGATCCACAGCGGTTCCTTGCGATCCTCCCCGAGGTCGGGGGCGGCTTTGCCGAGCGGAATCGAGAGGCAGCGGTTGAGCACAAACCCGAAGCTGCCCGACTCGGAATCATGGCGGCAAACCAGGATCACCGTTCGGACGAAATTGGGATCCCCGAGGGCCGGGGCCGCCACCAACACACGACCCGGGAGCGGCGCGAGATTCGAGAGGGCGGCCATGAATCTCCATCCTACAGCGTGGCGGCCTTCGCCCACCCTTCGATCAGCGCCTTCTCCACCCGGAGGCGCGTCGCCTCCGCACCTCCCGGCTCCGGCGCAAAGCCGGGGAGCACCTCGACGTGGACGCGGCGCCACCACCACCGCGGAGGCGCGAATCGAATCGACACCGGCATGATCGTCACCGGAATTCCCGCGGCCACGGCTTCGTGAGCGGTCTCAAATTCCTGCGCGGACGGCAGCGGCCGAAGTACCGCGGCGTCACGGGTGCCCTCCGGAAACACGATCAAGAGCCGGCCCCGCGCAAACACCGAAGCCCGTGCCCGATCGGCGTCGTCGTTGACGCGGCGCATGATTTCCAGCGCCGCTTCATTCGAGATCTCGCGCCGCGTGCGCACCCGCCGCACGTCCTTCGGGCGCATGACACAAAACGCTCCGAGCCGCTTCAGCACCGGGGTGATCAGGCCCAAGATGGGGTAACCCTCGAACGATCCCATCTGAAAGTACGGAGCCTCCCGGCGCCGGCCCCAAACGATCGAAGAGAGGATGCCGATGTCGAAGGCGCTGGAGTGCTTGGCGGCCAAGAACACCGGACCCGCTGGCACCCGGTCGACGCCCACCCACTGGATCCGCAAGCGCCACAGCATGATCAGCTTGGCGGTATAGAGAATCAAAAGCCAGCCCGGTAAGAAGATCCTCACCGGCCATCCTCCCAAAGGCCCCGCCGGGAGCCCAGTCCACCCGAGCTACCTGGGTCCGCCTGCCCCGAGTGGGCGCCCAAGCCCCCGAGTCCGCGCATGAAAGTGATGATCTGGAACGTGAACGGTCTGCGCGCGTGCGCCGAGAAGGGATTCTTGGCGTGGATGCGCAAACGGAAGCCCGATGTCTTGGGCCTCCAAGAGGTGCGCGCCACCCCCGATCAAGTGCCGGAGGAACTGCTGGCCCAAAAAGGCTGGCATCGCTTTTGGAACCCAGCCGCCCGGCCCGGTTACAGCGGCGTCGGACTTTGGTCCAAGACAGAACCCCTGAGCCTCGCCACCTCGCTCGGCCGTCCCGAGTTCGACGCCGAAGGCCGGCTCCAGATTGCCGAGTTCCCGGACTTCGTGTTCTTCAACACTTACTTCCCGAATGGCAAAGGGAAGGACCGCGACAACAGCCGCGTCGGCTTCAAACTTGAGTTTTACGCCGCCCTCTTCGAGGCCGCGGCCGCCTGGCAGAGACGCGGCAAGGCGGTGTTGATCGGAGGGGACTTCAACACCGCTCATCAAAATCACGACCTCGAGAACTGGAAGACCAACCGCAAGACCTCGGGCTTCCTGCCGGAAGAGTGTGCGTGGATCGACCGCTACTTGGCCGCCGGATTCTGCGATCCCTTCCGCGAGGCACGGCCCGGCGAGTCCGGTCACTACACGTGGTGGAGTCAACGCATGGGCGCGCGGGAGCGCAATGTCGGCTGGAGGATCGACTACTTCCTGCTCTCCGCCGATGCCCGCGCGCGCGTCAAAAAGACTTGGCACGAACCCGAAGTGGCGGGCAGCGATCACTGCCCGGTGGGGATCGAGCTCATCTCGTCCAGTTCTTCGTGACGAGCCCACCCTTTTCGGCGTCGTAGGTGAGGGTGAGAGAAACCGGTGCGTCGCCGTCCGCTTGGACGAACCAGCGAAGGCGCCGCTGCCCCCGCGAGGGGACTCCCTCCTCGATCAGGAGCCGACCCGGCCGAGCCGTGGCTGCCCGGAGTTCTTCGCGGAGCGGCGGTCCATCGAGAATTCCACCAAGCACGATCGCGCCGTGCTGGACGGTGAGGGTCGCGAGATCCGGCCGGCCGATTTTCCGCTCCCGCGCGAGAGTGGCGCGGGTCGGAATCAACCGCGCGTTCCGCACCTCGGCGGTCACTTCGAGGAGGCCATCCGACCTCGTCTCCACGCGCAGCTCGGGGATGGAGAGCTCCGGCATCTCCTCCGCATGGTAGAGAGTGAATGCCATGTTGCGGTGACACATCTCCTCGAGCATGAACAGCGGCGGCACCCGCGAGCTCAGCTTCGTGAAGCCGCCGACTTCGATTTCTCCGTACTCCGGATGCTGGACTTTCGACCACGGACGGAACGTGGCACCAAGTTCGACCTGGTCGCTCCAGGTCAGTCGCCCTCGACCGCCTTCGTCGGCTCCCGCGGCGCGTCCGCGGTACTGCTCGCTGTTCCAAAGCTCGTTCGTGAACGCGAAGATGCCTTGACCCTCGAAGCACCAATTCACGAAGCCGCCGTGCACCGTGTAGAGATCCTTGCGGATGACTAGATAGCGATAGAAGGGCAACATGCCCTCGCCGGCCTTGCCCATTTCGTCGTACACCCGAAGGTCCTCCCCCGGATACTCGGGCTCCGAATCGGCGCCCGGTCCGCGGAGGATCATGCCTCCCGCGTTGTGGTAACTCTGAGCCGCGGCGAGGTTTTTCTTGCCGGCCATGAAGCGGGCCACCGCCTTCGTCTCCGGCCAATAGAGCGGATAGGGACCGGCCCCGAATTGCCGCCATTCGGGCTGCCAATCCGTGGGCCAGGCCCGATTCATGTCGTACCCACCCGGTCCATCCTCGTTGACGGCACCGTCGCCGTCATTGTCGAAACCTTCGGATCCGAGAAGCACGTGAGTCCCGAGCGCCGGCGGCACGACCCGTTTCATTTGCCGCGGCTCGTCGGGATCTTCGATGTGGGTGCCGCCTTTCTCGACCCGCTTGCGCATCGAGGTGATCGAGCCGTCGCCGTCGAGATCGTCGGGACCATCCTCGTCGAAGCGCCCGTCTCGATCACTGTCGACCGGGGCCTTTCCGCTGCGGGAACTGCTCGAGGTATTGGGAGCCTCGAACCAGTACTGGCGACCATCCGGATTGACGGTCGGACAGATGTGGAAGGTGACCCGCTTCAACAGATCGCGCACTTTGGGAAGGCGGTCACAGTTTTCGAGCAGCCACCAGATCGTGTAGAGGCACACTTCGGTGCCCTGCACTTCGTTGCCGTGCACGTTGGCGTCGATCCACATCGCGGGGCGACGGTCCCGGTCGGCCGCATCGGGTGGGCAAATCGTGGCCACCCAGAGGTTGCGCCCCTCGTGGCTTTGTCCGATCACCTCGAGTTCGAGCCAGCCCGGATGATCGGCCGACAGGCGGTGTAGCACCCGCACCATCTCGGGGAAGTCGTAGAAACGGTTCCACGCCAGCGGGCCGGACCACGGTGTCGGCGACGGATTCACGCCCTGCCCGAGAAGCGAGGACGCCGCGATGAGGCCTACGGCCATCCAATGCCAAGTCTTCATCGAAGGTCTCCCGAAGTCTTGAGCCGAAGCTCCGCTTGCCCCGCCTTTTCCGCCCACGCCCATACCCGGAGATCCTGACCTGGAGCGGAGCGCATGATCCACCGAAAATTCTCCGTGCTCCCGGAGGCGAGGCTCGAGTCGCGCTGCTGCTCGCGGTCGCCAACGAGGAGGTCGTTCGGCGGGACTTCGATGGTCACGCGCGTCGGCATCACCCCGCGGGACCGCCGCCCCATCGCGGTCATCACCGGGAATTGCCCGTCGTTCACGAGCGTCGCCTTCACTTCGTAGACCCCCCGGCCCAGCGGCCGAATCGACGATTCCGCCCAGCGGAGGCGGGGCAAGCGGCGGAGCCCCTCGATGGCGACCTTCAGGTGCGAGTCCACCATCTCCGGGAGGGTTCGCACCTTCGCGATGCGTTGGCGCATCGTGGTTTCGTCCACCCCGCCGATTTCCACCTTCCCGAGCGTCGGATGATCAAAGGCCGACCATGCACCCAGGACTCCCGGCGAGTCGGTGTCCAAAAGAGCCAGTTGCTTCGCGGCGTCCGACTCCGGCGGCTTTCCAGAGGGAAGATTGGGCCAGGTCTCCGGCGGGCGCAGATAGGCGGCCCGGCCGGCAAACCCGGGAACTCCGTACTGAGCGTAGGCCCACTGATGGAAAGCCCCGTCCGGTGTATCCGGCCCCCCTCCCGTCGCCCCTGTGCACTCCCGGTAGTTTTTCGCGAAGGATTCAAAGAACGCCAGATCATCGGCCAAGAGCCCATCCGGAGGGACGCGATCGCCTTTGGAATGGTCCGGGGGAGCCTTGGCGAGGTTGTCGCGCGCCCCGAGCACGAGCACCGCTCCGATCGATCGCTGCGCCAAGAGGTAGTCGGCCAGCGCACGGGTCTCCGGCTCCGAGGCCGCCCAGGGGCCCGCCGCCGGATCATTCTCCCGAAACCCGTGGGGCCAATTTCGATCGAGATCCACTCCGCCCGGGCCATCCTCGTTGATCTCGCCATCGCCATCGTCGTCGATGCCCTCACGCAGGAGACGGTGGGTCGCCACCTCTCCCTTGGACACATCGGCCTTGACCATGAGGCGCGGATCCTCCGCCGCCAGGAGGTGGTCCCCCAGGGCCGTCGGCACCCTCATCCAACCGATGACACCGTCGCCATTCAGATCGTTCGGACCGTCCTCATCCAGATAGCCATCCCGATCTTGATCGTTCGGCACCGCGGTGAGGCGCGGGTCGGCGAGACGATTGCGGCCCTGGCGCGCCCATGCGTCGGGGTTGGCCAGCGGGACAATGTCCAAGGCGGTGCGCCCGAGAAGCTCCGCAAGTTCGGGATCCGCCTTGGCACGCTCGAGCAACGCGCCCGGCAGAGCCGCCAGCACCTCGGTGCCCGCTTCTTGATCGGCATGAAGTCCGGCCACGAGCAAGAAGCGCGGCCGCGAGGCTCGGTTGGCGACTTCCCCGAGCGCCACCGTCGCGACGAGGAGCGGCCGGTTCTCGCGGCTGCGGCCGAACTCCCGCAGCGTCACCGACTCCACCTCGGCGGCCGCGAGAAGACGGAGCGAAGCCACCGGATCCCCGCGCTGCAGCGTGGCTTGCCCCGCCAACGGGAGAAGCCCACTTGCCATCAGCCAGACCGCAATCCACCTCAGCATGCTGGACCTTTCTCGACTCACCACCGAGCGGAATGGCGCGGCGGCAGGTCCGCAGATCCTATCGGAGGTGCGGAAGGACGGGAGCGCGCCCAGGGATCAGGCGCAACGCCGCGCAGGCCTGGCTACCCGCGTTCGGGTCGGTTCGCGGCGTGGCCTTCGGTCGGCCGTCACGCCTTCGAGAACCCCCAAGCCCTGACTCAGTGCAGGACGAGCTTGAGCGCGTCGCTCACCGAGAAGGTGATCGGAGCGACGCCGGCGAGGATCAGCCACTGGTAGTAGCCTTCGAGCCCAGTGAGCGCCGGATAAGCGGAGAGCGGGAAGGTCAAAGGAAGCGGGGCCACCGCGGAGCCCGCGGCATCTGTCACGGTCGGCAAGAAGATCGCCGTCGAGGCATCGATCCACATGAACGCGCGGGAGCTGAATGCGCCGCCGGTTCCGAGATCCACGGGAAGCGGATTCCCGCCGAAGCTCTCGTTCGCAAATGCGATCGCGAGGTAAACCGGCACCTGCGGCGGGGCGTTGAACAGCAAAGCCGCCCAATCAGGATTGCCCAAGCGGTGTTCTCCGCGGTGAGCGATCTGCGCAATGCCGGCCCCGGTCTCACTTCCGTAGCCGTAGTTGTATTCCGTGGGGAGGAGTTGGCCGCCGATGATTCCGTCGGTGTTGGCAGAATCGGTGACCACGACGGAGATCAAGCCCTGCCGCAGCGTCTCAATCTCCGCCGGAGTCTGCGGCGGGGTCGTGAGCTGCCAGGTGTTCGCCGACACCGCGGGAACCGACACCCAAAACACCGGGATCTGGCGGGGGATAGTCAGCATGACCCGAGCCTCTTGCCCGAAGAGGCCCGACGCGGTGATTTCGTACGTGGCGACTCTGGTCAGGTTGTTGATCGAGATGCGCGCAAATCCGGTCGCCGCGGTCGGATTTGTGGCGGAGAAATAATCGCCTTTGAGGCGGGCGACATACGAGACCGTCGTCGGCTCGATAAGGGCGCCTCCGATCTCACCCTGCGGCGACGTGAGTGAATTGATCGTGATGAATCCCCGGCCCGCCCGCAGCGCGTCGCAAGCCGCAACGCTCAGGAGCTCGCTGCGACCAGCGAACCGTGAGCCGCCGCCCGACAGGGACGTGATCAGTGTCGGCGGCCCCGAAGTGCCGACCATCCACAGATTCGCGAGGACTCCGCTCAGCCCGGTCGTGTCGATGTCGTAGAGCACCCGACGCTCCACCTCTTCCAAGGTCACACGGGCGATGCCCGTAGCGGTGCTGGTGGACCCGGCGACCCCGGCCGAGGAGAGAGTTCCCTCGAAGCGGCGGCGCGTGGAGTGGAGGACTCGGCCCTGGACGATCGGAGTCACAATGCCAAAATTCTGGAAGCCGGTACCAATGACGAGAGTGCACTCGCCATTGATCAACGATGCCACGACCGCGGATGGCACGTTGTTGTAGGTTCCCTCGTACATCTCAGGTGCGACCAACCCGAGTCCATACCCACAAACCACACTGAGCGTGGTGCTCGAACCCAAGAAGCCGCTGGCAGCCCCGCCGGTCAATTGCAGGTAGTAGCAAGATGCGGGTGCGACGCAGGTGGTGACAACCCTGAACCGGAGGGAATTGGTGTCGAGATCGAGATTCAGATGGGCCTCGCCGATCACCCCGCTGGCCGACCCCGGCCCCGCCGTCAGGGTGGCAGCCAGGTGCACTTGACCAGGAGCCGCGACCACAAGAAGCCCAACTAGTAATCCGGCCCAAACGAGACGCTGGCTCACTCTGTTGACTCCACTCATTGAAACCTCCCGGAAAGACGCTCGGCCTCGGGCAAGACCAGCGCGACGCTCAGCCTACCAGAGCCCGGTTCCCCGGGCCGGAAGAATCCGCCCATTCCCGGGGAAGGGCTCCCCCCTGAAGTATCATGGGCCCGTGAGCGCCGACCAGCCATCCCCCGAACGTCGACCCCGTCCCCCTTCCGACGGGGAGGGGACCTCGGCCATCTGGATCCGCGACCTGAAGCGGGATCCCCGCACTGAAGACGCTTGGACCGCTCTTTCGGCCCGTTACCAAGCTCGTCTGCTCGTCGAAGCCGCCCGGCTCCTCGGACCCAAACTTCGAAATCGGGTCGATCCTCTCGAAATCCTGAACGACGCCTGGCTTCGAATCCGCAAAACCATCCCCGATTTCGAATACCGCTTCCGCGACTGCCTCTACCACCATCTTCGCCAGCACGTGGCTTGGGAGGTGCAGGAGCGTGCGCGGGTGATGGATCGCCGTCGTCAGGAACCCGTTCCCCTCGCCGACATAGGATCGGGCGAGCTGCCGCTGACCCCGATTTCCACGGACGACGGCCCGGCCACCGTCGCCGCCCTGCGCGACATGAGCGACCGGGTCGTGCGGGGCCTCGAGCGCATTCCTGAGGTCTACCGGCGAGCCCTGGTCGCCGTAGTCCTCGAGGAACGCCCGCATCAAGACGCCGCGAAGAAGCTCGGCCTCAAGCCCAACACCCTCTCGCAACAGGTCCGCCGCGGGCTTGAGCTCTGGCGCCAAGCCGTCGGCGACGAATTGGAAGCCATTCTCTGATTCGCGTGCGGTGACAGCTCCCGCATCCGTCGGGTACGCTCCCCACCGTGATCGCATCATCAGCTTGGTACTCCGGGGTCGGACTCATTCTCTCCTGCGCAGCGTCCGTCCCCGCCCAAGATGCCGCCCCGAGTTTTGGCCGCGACGTTCGCCCGATTCTGAGCCGACACTGCTTCCGCTGCCACGGGCCGGACGACGCCGCGCGACAAGCCGATCTCCGACTCGACCAATCCGAGGCCGCGACGGCGCGGCGCGACGACGGCGGGCGCGGGTTGGTTCCGTCTCAGCCCGACCAAAGCCTCGTTTGGAAGCGTGTCACCTCCGAAGATCCAGACCTCCGGATGCCGCCAGTCGAAGTCTCCCCACACGGTGTGACCGAAGCGGAGCGAGCGGTCCTGCGTCGCTGGATCGAGGCCGGCGCCACTTACGAACCTCACTGGTCCTTCCAGCCGCCAGTCCAGGCGCCCCCTCCGAGGCTCTCTGCGAACGAGGATGCGGTCGATCCGATCGATCTCTGGGTGCGCCATGGCCTGGAACTGAAGGGCCTGTCCCCGAGCGCGCTGGCCGAGCCCGGCGTGTTGGCCCGCCGCGTCGCACTGGATCTGATCGGACTACCTCCTCCAGGGCGGACGCTGGAGGCCTACCTCGCTGACCCCACGGACGCCGCCTTCTCCAGCTACGTCGATGGATTGCTGGCCTCGCCGCACTTCGGCGAGAAGTGGGCTCGGTACTGGCTCGACCTCGCGCGCTACGCCGACACCAAGGGCTACGAAAAGGATGATCGCCGGACGATCTGGCCGTGGCGCGACTGGGTCATCCGAGCGCTCAACGACGACTACCCCCTCGACCGTTTCAGCCTGGAGCAATTGGCGGGAGACCTCTTGCCCGACGCGCGGACTGAGCAACGGTTGGCCACCGCGTTTCATCGCAACACGATGAACAACGACGAGGGCGGTACTGACGACGAGGAGTTCCGCGTCGCCGCCGTAATCGACCGGACGAATACGACTTTCGAAATTTGGATGGGATTGACCCTCGGCTGCGCCCAATGCCACACCCACAAATTTGATCCCATCACCCACGAGGACTACTACCGGGTCTTCGCAATCTTCAATCAAACCGCGGACGCGGACCAGCCGGACGAGCGGCCGACCCTCCGCGTCGCCGTACGCTCGGATGGCCGGGCCGTCGCACCCATGGACAGCGGCGCCGAAGAAGTGGGGCCATCAGCGATCGAGGTCCCGATCCTCCGCGAAGTCGAGGCCTCGAAACGTCGCCGAAGCCACCGCCTCGTGCTCGGCAACTTCCTCTCCCCCGCCGATCCGGTGAGTCCGGGACTCCCTCGATTCCTCGGGGCGCCGGCCTCGGTCACCGATCGGCTCGCTCTCGCGCAGTGGCTTTTCTCCGCCCAAAATCCGCTGACGGCCCGAGTCCTCGTGAACCGCGTCTGGGAGCAGCTCTTCGGACGAGGCATCGTAGTGACGGTGGAGGATTTTGGCACCGCCGGCGCATACCCGACCCACCCTGAGCTCTTGGACCACCTGGCCGTCGACTTCCGGGCGCAGGGATTTCACCTGAAGCGCCTTCTGCGCACGATCGTGCTGTCGCGAACGTACCGCCAGAGCTCGACCGTGCGAGCCGCCGACCAGCGGGATCCGGAGAACGTGTTCCTCGCGCGCGGGCCGCGCCACCGCCTCGACGGAGAGCAGATTCGAGACCAAGCTCTGGCGGCGTCCGGCCTACTGAATCCTCGGATGTTCGGGCCTCCCGTGTTTCCGTATCAGCCACCGGGGCTTTGGAAGATGATCTACTCGAACGACGACTGGCGAATTAGCCCCGGGCGAGACCGACATCGGCGCGCGCTCTACACCTTCTGGCGCCGCACCATCCCCTACGCCTCGCTCGAGACCTTCGATGCTCCCAGTCGCGAGTTCTGCGCCTCGCGGCGCCTCCGCACGAACACGCCACTCCAGGTCTATGTCACGTTGAACGACCCGGCGTTCACGGAGGCTGCTCAGGCACTGGCCCGGACAACCATCGAGAATTCCAATCGTGATGCCGCTCGTCTGGACTGGATGTTTCGAAGGGTCCTGGTCCGTCGTCCTCTGCCGATCGAACTCGATGACCTCACGGCGCACCTCGCAGCCGCCCGTGCGTGGGCGAAGGCCAATCCCGACGCCGCGAAACAGGTGGCGACCGATCCACTGGGGCCGCTCCCGGCTGGTCCGGACCCACTCGAAGCCGCCGCGTGGACCTCCCTCGCGCGCGTCGTGCTGAATCTGGACGCGGCACTCACCAAGGAATGAACCCATGACCACAACTCCCTCGGGCGCGGATCCGGCTGCGTGGTCAAGGCGGCAGTTCCTCCTTGGCACGGCGGGCGGACTCGGCGCGATTGCCCTGCGCTGTCTGCTGGATGAAAGGACCACCACCAACGACCCGCTGGCCCCGAAGCCGCCCCACTTCGAGCCGCGGGCGCGCCGAGTGATCTACCTCCACTTGTCGGGTGGGCCACCGCAACAGGATCTCTTCGACCCCAAGCCGACGCTGCAGAAGTTGAATGGCCAAGCCTGCCCGGGTTCGTTCCTGGAGAAGGAGCGATTCGCGTTCATCCGCGGAGTGCCCAAACTCCTCGGGTCCCCTTATCGATTCGCTCCGCGTGGGCAGTGCGGAGTCGAACTCTCTGACCTTTTGCCCCACACCGCCCGGATCGCGGATCGTCTGACGTGGATCCGCAGCGTGGTCACCGACCAATTCAACCACGCCCCCGCCGAGCTGTTTCTCTACACCGGCTCACCCCGGTTCGGCCGCCCCTGTTTGGGTTCGTGGTCGATCTACGGCCTCGGCACGGAAAATCGCGATCTCCCGGCGTTTGTCGTCCTCACCTCCGGGGGGCGCAATCCCTCAAGCGGCAAGAGCCTGTGGGGCAGCGGCTTTTTGCCCTCGCTCTACCAGGGATGCCAGGTCCGCACCGAGGGAGATCCTATCCTCCACGTGGAGAATCCCGCCGGCACCGATCGTGAGCTCCGCGGCCACGAGATCGAGGCGATCGCGAAGCTCAATCGGCGGCGCTTCGAGGCAGTGGGTGATCCCGAGATCCAAACCCGCATCGCACAATTCGAGCTCGCGTTCCGGATGCAGATGACGGTTCCGGAGGCCACCGATCTCGGGGCCGAGTCCGCGTCGACGCTTGCGGCGTATGGAGCCGATCCGAAGCAGCCCAGTTTTGCGCGCAACTGTTTGCTCGCCCGACGACTCGTCGAGCGCGGAGTCCGGTTCGTCCAGCTCTACGACCACGGATGGGATATTCACGGCACGAGCCCGGGGGACGACCTCATGACACAACTCCCGCGCAAATGCAAAGACATCGATCAACCGGCGAGTGCCCTGGTTTCAGATCTCGCGGAACGCGGCCTCCTCCACGACACCCTCGTCGTCTGCGGCGGTGAATTCGGACGCACGCCGATGAACGAAGCGCGCGACGGATCGAAGTTCCTGGGGCGCGATCACCATCCGCACGCCTTCTCGCTCTGGATGGCCGGAGCTGGCCTGAAGCCCGGCCTCATCCACGGCGAGACCGACGAACTCGGCTACCGCGTGGTCCAAGACCCCGTGCACGTCCACGACCTCCAGGCCACCATCCTCCACCTTCTCGGGCTCGACCATGAGCGCCTCACCACGCGCTACCAAGGCCGCGAATTCCGCCTCACCGACGTCCACGGAAAGGTCGTGCGTGCCCTGCTCGCGTAGGTGACCGTCGAGAAGGTGGGGATTCATCGTCGCGGGGGCGCCGCCGTTCTTCGGGTCCGAGCCAACTCGAATCGCTGCTTCGCCGTGCGTGTCGCCTCCCTGCATCAGCGTCTCCAATCAACCCGAAGCCCGGCTCCGCGCACCGATCCTGAGGATTCTGCGGATGGGCCGAGGAGTCGAGCTGCGGGCGAGTCACTCCGCGGCGCATCCCTGCCGGACCTCCAGCCGCATGGCCATGACCCCCTGCTTTTTGCTTGCTGCCGTGCCCGAATTCGAATTAACTGCCGCTTCGGAGCCGATCATGCCCCTGCCCCTTCGCCTGCTCTTCACTGCCGCCTGGCTCGGATTGCCCTTGCTCGTCCCCGCTCAGAGTTACCGCAACTACGAGAGTCCGCTCGTTCATCCGATTCGGATCTCGGGCGACGGCACGCGCCTGTTCGCCGCGCACACCGCCGATCATCGGCTCGCGGTCTACAGCCTCCAAAATCCGAGTCTGCCTACGCTCGTTGCGGAAATCCCGGTGGGGATCGAGCCGGTCTCGGTAAACCCACGCACGGCCGACGAAGTCTGGGTCGTCAATCACGTCTCCGACTCCGTCAGCATCGTCTCGGTCGCGGCCCGCGCCGTCATCGACACCATCCTGGTCGAAGACGAACCATCCGACGTGGTCTTTGCCAACGGCAAGGCTTTTGTGTCCGCCGCCGCCTCCGACGAAGTGCGGGTGTTCGACGCAGTCACGCGGGCGTTCCTCGGCACGGTGCCGATTTTTGGCAAGGACCCACGGGCGCTGACCGTCAACGCCAGCGGCACGAAGGTGTACGCACTCGTGCACCGCTCGGGAAATCAGACCACGATCATTCCCGCGACTCCGGCTCCGCCTCCGCCGACGCCGACGAATCCCAGTCTTCCGGCCGCCCCCGAACAGGGCTTGATCGTGAGCACGACCGACCCAGCTTGGAGCTCTCAAGTCCCCTACTACCTCCCCGACAACGATGTCGTGGAGATCGACACCACAACGCTGGCCATCACTCGCAACATCATCGGGGTTGGCACCACCAACACCGACCTCGCGTTCCATCCGGCAACCGGCGACCTGTGGGTCACCAATCTTGAGGCTCGCAATCTCGTGCGATTCGAACCCGCGCTGCGTGGCCATGCCATCGATAGCCGCATTACGCGGCTGAGCGCGGGGCCGCCGCCCGGCATGACGCACTTCGATCTCAATCCGGGCCTGAATTACGGCCTGCTCCCGAATCTCCCCGCGAAGGCCGCGGCGCTCGCCGAGCCCCACAGCGTGGTGATCGATGGAACCTCGGGTCTCATCTACGTCGGTGCATTGGGCACCGACCGTATCGGAGTGCTCGATGCGGCCGGGAGCATCCTGGCACGGATCGAGCTCAACCCGGCGGCGGCAGGCTCGACGGTGGCGACTCTCCAAAAACGCGGACCCCGCGGCCTGGCCCTCCATGCCCCGGCGTCCCGGCTCTACTCGCTCAATCGCCTCTCAGGCACGATCAGTGTGGTCTCGACGTCCGCCAACTCGGTCTTGGCCGAGATCCCGCTCGGAACCTACGACCCCACGCCACCGGATTGGAAGAACGGCCGCAAGTTCCTCTATGACGCCAAGCTCAGTGGCAATGGCACCATGTCCTGCGCGTCCTGCCACCTCGATGGAGACATGGACGGATTGGCCTGGGATCTGGGCGATCCGGGCGGGGTGATGGAGGCGGCGCCCACGCAGCCCTTCCCGTTCAGCATCGGCATTGCGAGCTTTCACCCCATGAAAGGGGCGATGACCACCCAGACTCTGAAGGGCCTCGCGGGAACCGGCCCGCTGCACTGGCGGGGAGACCGGGCGAATTTCCAGGCCTTCAACGGCGCGTTCGACAAACTGCTCGGGGGCTCGCCACTCTCAACCACCGACATGAATTTGTTCGCGGCGTTCGCGACCCAGATTTCCTATCCGCCCAATCCCAACCAGAATCTCGACCGTTCCCTTCCGAGCACCCCCGCCAACGCCAATGCCGCCGCCGGCCTCGTCGCCTTCAACGCCACCGTAGCCACCCTTCCCTTCATCGGCGCCGCGAGTTGCAACACCTGTCACTCCCTCCCGACCGGCACCAACACCCGCATCGTGACCAACCTCATCTTGCAGGAGCCGCAGCAGATGAAGGTACCGCAGCTTCGCAACATGTACCGGAAGACCGGTTTCGACCGCCTGACCGCCGGCCCCAAGAAAGCCGGCTTCGGCTTCACTCACGACGGAGCCTTCGGAACCCTCACGACCTTCCTCGCCGAGCCGGTTTTCAACACCTGGCCTAGCAACACCAAGGACGACATCGCGCAGTTCCTCCTCGCCGTCGATACCGGCACCGCGCCCTGTGTGGGTTACCAGGTCGTGGTCAACCAAAGTTCCGCGGCCCTAACTTCCACCACGAGCAATTGGAATCTCCTGGAAGCCCGTGCGCTGGCTGGCGACATCGATCTGGTTGCGCTCGGTACCCAGAGCGGCGAATCCGTCGGCTATCTCTATCAGCCGGGTTCGCAGACCTATCTCCGCGATCGCCTGGCTTCTCCGCCCGCGACTCGAGCTCAACTCGTCGCCCTCGCCCAATCCGGCACTCTGCGCTTGATTCTCCAAGGGGTCGAGCCCGGTGCCGGCGCTCGTCTCGCGCGCGATCGCGACCAAGATTCCGTCCTCAACGCCGACGAAGGCATCACCCTTTACGGACCCGCCTCCCCCGGCTGCCTTGCCAATCCCCTGATCGGCGCCTCCTCCGAACCGCGCATCGGCAATTCCCTTTTCTCCATCTCGGGTTGGAACACCACCCCGTTTGCGGCCGGCGCCTTCGTGATCTCACCCCTCCCCGACTCCGAAGTCATCGCTTCGATCACCGTCAACGTCGATCTCTATTCCTCCCCCCTCATCCTCCCCGTCTTCGCCGACGCCCACGGCTCCGTCACCCTCCCCTTCCCCATCCCCTACGACCTCCTCCTCGTCGGCGCCACCCTCTACACCCAATTCGCCTTCTCCGACCCCTGCTCCCCCTCCCTCCTCTCCGCGACGCAGGGGATGGGCTTGGCGATCAGGCCATGATGCCCCGCTGATCAACTCATGGCTCCGACTCGGACTTGAACAAGAATAGCTTCTTGCTGCGTCTATTGGTCGGGTTCAAAGCGAACCAGATCGGTCAACTTGGAACTGAAGTTCCTAACGATCTCATGCCTGTCACCCATGGGGACCGGTGGGGGGTACATGAGCGCGCTCGAAAGTCGGCCCATGTCAAATAGTCCTTTGCTCGGCTGATCGAGATTGGCCCCCATGCGACTCAACTGCCCACTCGGGGGTAGCCTGAATACTCCTATGTAAGAGCTAGCCGCACGCAAGAGGTCAGGAAGCATCAGCGTCCAAAAGTCGCTGTAGACATCTTCGCAAATGCAACCAATGGCAACCTCATGAATAAAGAAAAATGCATAGCTATCCGGGCAACCCTCGGTGTGATGCTCCTTGTCGAACCGCAGGAACCCTCCTGCAAAGGCGTCCAAAGTTATTGAGACAAGGGCGGGATTCCAGCCTTCACCGAAGGCTCCCTCCGCACACTTCTTGAATAACTTCGATAGCACCTCGAGGTCTCCGCGACCTACGCGAAGCTTCTCGCACTTTCCGGCCTCTCTGAGCAAGAACCTCTCGTTGAGAGCCATCGTGAAGCTGATTTGCGTGTCCATGACTGGGAGCGCAGAATCAGTATAGACAAGATCCACGAAATTGCTCAGTCGAAATTGGTCGAGCAAAAGCACAAAATGGTACGAGTCGGCAAGCAAGCTTCCTGTGTCACGCAGTTGCCTGAGAATTGCTTGCCTTCTCCCGATACTTTGGTGATCCGAAGCAGCGATGACATCGGAAATCACGCTGTCCGCGGCTGAACGAATACCGATGATAATATCCGGGGCGGATAGCAAACTACTCCGGCTGCCAGCGACCGAAGAATCGGGTCGCGACACCAGCTCGTCACGGGTTATGCTATCCACACTGCTGATCCAATCTTGATACCTAACGTGCGGTGTGGTTTCTGGCGAGCAAAGTTCGAGATAAATCCGTCCGTCAATCGGCTGATCAATGGTGAGATCGACCTCCAAACTGCCGAGGTTGTTTGCCGCCACCGGTGATTTCAAAGCGATCAAGATGCCCCTGCGATCCATCGATACACGTATCCAGGAATCGACGATGCCTGAACTCGAGATCACTTTCGCGCTTCGAATTCCCCAAGTAACCCAGCGGGCCTTGAGCATCATGACGATATCTACCACATTCGAATTCCCGTCGGCCAATTGCTCGGGAATACGTACTTTGCAAGACCCATTGAGTATATCGGCTACACGCACAATAATCATTTCATATCCTCAGAATATCGGAACAATGTACACAGCGAACTTGCAGTCGATAATATCTTGACCCATCTGGAACCGGCCGGACGACTCCACCACATTTCCGGGATCTTTCGGGTCGACCGCACTCGGGACACATATGACGAACCCAAACCAAAGACCCTGTGGATCCCATATCCCAGTCGAAGGGTTGAATTTGCTAGGCGCTGGGGCTCCAAAACGGATAGGACTTCCCGACGCGTACAAAGCGGCATTAGCCTTGCTCTTGATCTCGCGATAGTCACCCGTATTGGATATGTCCACCATGCGCAGGGTCGCCGCTGTATCTTGGAACTCCTTCAAGTCGGAAAGACCAACTACAGTTTGAGTGCTGCTCGAGTAGGACAGAAGCTCAAGGACCTGCCTAAAGCTGTAAGGCTTTGCCATGAATCATGATTCCTTAGTCATCGGGAAATTGCACATCTAAAACCACGAATTAGGTGAGCGGAAGCTGGGTCGGCTCCGTCCCTGCCATGCGTACTGAGATCGTCCCCGTCCGAAACCGCCGTCCAACCTCCACCGAGCGTAATTCGATCAGACCGCCATACCTCAATAGCTTCACCGACACCGTAGGCGAGAGCGGAACCTATCCACTCATCTACATTACCGAAAAGATGCAGCACGCCCTCAGGGGTTGCTCCACCCGGTTCGGTGTCAACCGCCCAAACGCTCGTTAGGTATCTCTTCAGCTCTTCGGCCGAGTCCTGGGGATTGGCGGCCATCGGCTCGACAAACACGTTTGCCCCCCCTTCCTTGGGGGTTCGCGAGTCGGACCAGGGGAAGAGGCGCCCGGTCGGGCCGCGAGCGGCAAATTCCCACTCGGCGTGGGTGGGTAGGCGTTTTCCGAAGTAGGCGGCGCAAGCAGCGGCGTCTTTCCAGGAAATCTTGGTTACAGGCAGATTATCCCAGTTGGCAGGGCGCTGGCCCTCGGGGGGCCAGAAGGAGGGAGCAGAGCGATCCGGATTGGCGTCGAGGAACAATTGGTATTGACCGTTCGACATTTCGCAGCGGTCGATCCAGAACGAAGCTACGCTCACTTCCTTGTGATTGAGGGTGCAGACGGTTCGGAAATTGTCGCGCAACTTGAGGACACCACCGTTGATGAGAATCATGCCATCGGTGCGATTCGGAGGAGGGACCCGCACTGCGATGACGCGGGGCTCGCGGTCGACGGCTTCGGCATCGTATTCGACCACGGCGGAAGGGTCGAAACGAGCTCTGATTCGGTAGAAACCCGCATCCAGGCGCAGGTCCTTCCATTGAGAAGGACTAATCTCGCGGAAGGACCCGGGCTCGCCGATGATGTCGTCAAGGCGCGCAATCGCTACGGAGGTGAGAGGGGCCGAAGAGGTTATGGTCCAGCGAGCTCGATGAGCACCTTGGGTTCGGAGCAAGAGCCAAACGCCGAATGTGGTGGCGAGAACGAGGGTGATCCCGGCGGCCCAGAGTTCGCGGCGGTGGCGGCGAGCGCGGAAGAGGAGGCGGCGGAACCAGTTGGGACGCTCGGCCAAGACTGCCTGGTCGGAAAGGAACCGACGGAGATCGTCGCGCAAGGCGGCGGCGGTGGGGTAACGATCTTCCGGATTGAAGGCGATGGCCTTGAGGCAGATCGCTTCGAGATCGCGGGCGACCCTCGGGTTGACTCGTGATGGAAGCGGAGAGAGCCCGGTGAGGATTCGATCCAGGACTTCCTTCGAAGTCTTGCCCTCGAACGGGCGCTTGAGGGTCAGGAGTTCGTAGAGGACCACTCCGAGCGAATAGACGTCGGAGCGTTGATCGACCGGCTGCCTCGCGGACTGCGCCACCTCCGGGCTCATGTAGTAGACCGTGCCGGCCAAAGCACCGGAGTCGGTGACATTGGGACCCCCGAGGGGGCGGGCAATTCCGAAGTCGACCAGGCGCAAGCCTCGGTTCGGACCGAGGATCATGTTCTTGGGTTTGAGATCCCGGTGCACGATTCCCTGGTCGTGCGCATGTTGAACGGCATCGGCCGCGCAAGCCACGAGTTCGGCGGCTTGGGCTTGGTAATTCGCATCGTCGAACGGCGGCAACTGGGGCTCGAATTGCAAGGGCTTTTCGGGCTTGACTCCGCGCAGGGTTTCGAGTTCCTGATCGAGGTCGAGACCCGCCACCAAATCCATGACAAACCAGGTCCAAGGCCCGGCCGCATCACAAGTGCGCACCCGCACGATGCCCGGATGATCCAGGCGCGCGACGTTTTGAGCCTCCAGGCGGAGCCGCTTCTCCTCGATGCCCCCCGGTCCGAGGCCACGCGGAATGACCTTGAGCGCCACGTCAATTTTCAACTTCTGATCGCGGGCACGGTACACGACCCCCATGCCACCTCGGCCGATTTCTTCGAGCAGCAAGTAGTCACCGAGCACGGTACCCGTAAGGGTGGATTCTCCGTCGGTTCGAGGCACGAGGCCATCATGCTCGGTATTCGGCGGTAACGGGTTCGTGCGCTCCTCCCCCCCGTCGAGTTCCAGCACGTTGGGGTTTTCGTCGTGCAACCGTAACGCCGCTTCAATTTCGCGGCGCATCGCGTGGTCGGAACCACAGTGCCGATCGAGGAATGAAGCTCGATCAGCGGGATCGAGGCCCAGGGCTTCGTCCAGCAGCCGTTCGAGTTTATTCGCTCTCGAGCTCACCTTAGGCGCCCCCAAAGAAGAAGACGAGCCATTTCCCATCGCCGATCGACGGTCTTCTCGCTGTAGTCGAACTCTCTAGCAATGGCCGCATTGGTCATTTCGAGGAACACCTTCATCCTGACGATCTCCGCCAACTCCGGGTGGTCCTTGGCAAAGTCCTCAAGTGTCAGGATGAAGTCCTCGAACTCGATCCCGCGAGACACTTCGATGTGTTTGATCGTGCGGTCTATCAGCACATCGTCGGGATTGGCTTCGGGATCCACGTCCAGTCGCTTCCGCCTGGCGCGATCGATCAGAATGTTTTTCATCGCCCGGATGACCGCGCGACGAAAGTGCTCACGATCCCGGAGTCTTTCGATTCCCTTGCCCACGATCTTCATGATCGCGTCATTGACCAAGGCCGTCGTGCGGACGGAGATCCCCCGTTTCTCCCCTTTGAGCTTGTTGTGGGCGACGCGCCGAAGCTCCGCTTCGACCAGAGCGATGAGCCGGGACAGGGCTTCGGGATCCCTGCCTCGCACTCGATCCATGAAGTCGTCGCCGGCCGGTGGTTCTCCGCCCTCTCCTGAATCGTCTTCCGGACTGACCACCATGCGCCCGCTCCTTGGATTCAACGACAGGCTGCCCGATCCCCCCAACGGCGACGGCTCTCCGGCGGTGAGACTGAGCGAGGAACCCGCGCTGAAGGTCGGGGCGGCGTCCACGGTGGCCGGTCCCGAGTTCGAAGCGGTGGGTAGGAGCGTGAGGGTAAGGGGGTGCATGGATTCTGTCCAGGCGCGGTATTTCGCGACGGACAGCCCCCTTAGCGGTCCCGATCACGAGCGAGCGACAAAGTCGCCGAAAAAAATTCTCACCAGCTCAGGGTGGCGATGCCGGAGGTTTGGATCAGGGCGGCGGGCGCGACTTGGTAGGCGGCGGCCCTCACCTGCCAAGTTTGGCCGGCCAGGCCCGATCCGGAGCACGCGGGGAGGACCAGGGGGCCTGCGGAATAAGGATTGGCACCGACCGGCCAATGCAAGAGGCTTTGGGGAGCCGGGGCGTAGGACAGGAAGGTGAGGAGGAGGGGATCGACTTCGAGTCCGAGGAAAGGGCCGGTGCCTACGCCGCCGAGGGCGGGGGTTGCCGAAGCGAGGAGGATGATGTGCGAGGCGGCCGCAGGGGCACCGACGACGCGCAAGTACAAATCTCCGGCACCACTGCCACTGGTGGCGGCTTGGAGGGTCACGCGCGGCCCGAGAAGCCTTTGATGCAGGACGGTCAACAGGGAGTGGGGGGCGTCATCTCCGCTGAGTTCCCAGAACATCACTCCCCCCAAGTTGCGACTCAGGACGTAGTTGGCCTTAGTGTCGAGGGAGATTGCGTCCTCGAAGGAGATCATGGTCCCGCTCGGAGCGTGGTAGACCCACGGAGCGTCTGCCGCAGGATCGCGATACACGGTGTAGCCGGCGGGGATGAGGTTGTTCTTCACATCCTCGAAATCGTAGACGCCAGGTTCCCACGTTCCGACGGGCAGGCCGCTGAACGGCTGAAACAGCCCGTTGTTCGAAGCGGACACTCCGGTCCAGCCACGACCGTAGAAGGGGGTGCCGAGCACGAGCTTCTCGGCCGGGATCCCCGCCAGGAGATAAGCACTGACCGCGGCATCGGCATTGAATTGCGTCGCGATGACCGGGCTCGACGGATCGGCCGGCGAGGCATAGAGGGCGGAGTGATGGTTGGTGAACGGACTCCAGCTTCCGTGGAAGTCGTAGGCCATCACGTTGATCCAGTCCAGGTATTGGTGGATCAGGTTCAGCTCAAGGTTCGCGAACACCGCGGGGCCGGCCGGAGCCGCGATCGAAAGCGGATGGTGACGACCGGTGATCGCACCCAGAACATCAAGTTGGCCACGGAGTTCGGCCAAGAGAAGGGTGAAATTCTGGCGATCGGCCGGACGGGTGACATTGGAGCTCAAGCCTCCGCTCACCGGGTATTCCCAATCGATGTCCACGCCGTCGAACCCGTACTGCTGGATGAAATTGACACACGATTGTGCAAAGGCAGTGCGGGAGGCCGGGGTGAGGGCGGCATCCGAGAATCGCGACGACCATGTCCAACCGCCTACCGAGATCATCGTCTGAAGGTGGGGATGCGCCTGTTTCAGGAGCTGGAGACGGCGGAAGCTGCCACGGAGTGATCCGGGTGCCCAAGAGTCTCCGGGGTAGAAACGATCGATGTCCGCGTAGGGATCGCCCAGGGCGATCTGGAGATTGGCTCCGATATTGGCGAACGCGTAATTGATGTGCGTGAGCTTCTCGGCCGGGACATCGGGTACGTGATAGTTACGACCGTAGACTCCCCACGCCGCGAAGTAACCGATCACGCGCCGCTCGGGACCCGAGGAGGATGCCGGAGCGGGAGCGGAGAGCGGAACTGGCGGCGCCGTCGGGCAACTCGGGGTCGAAGCCACGCCGTTCACCGGCACGAGGATTCCGTTCACGGTGGCCGCAGACGGCGCGGTCATCGGCCCCGTCCCGGTCGCGGCACTGAAGCCGAGAGTCACGGTGGCTCCCGCGGGCAAGCTCGAGTTCCAAGTGCCGACAAATCGGTAACGGTTGTTCCCGAGCGCCGTCATCGTGCAGTCCCACGCGCTGCCGATGATGTGCGGGTAGGTGAACTCAAGCGTCCACGTCGGGAGGGAGGCCCCACTGTTGGCGAGGGCCACCGACGCTTGAAATCCACTCCCCCAGTTCTGGGTCACGGTGTAGGTCACCGCCACTCCGCTTTGGGCGCGGATGGACATCGAAAGGGACAGGACCGAGGCGATCGCCCCGAGGAACAGCATGCGGGCAGGGTGCATGGGAGCCGGCTCCAGCGGGATTCGACGAATGCCGCGGCCTGAGCCTACCCGATGATCCGATTCGGTGTTCGGGGAGCCGCCGGAGCCGACCTGCCAGGGGGAATTTCGAGTTTTTCCGCCGTGCCGCCGCCGCGGCCCACCCGGACGCGGCTCGGATCAGGGGCGCGAACCGGCCGGAGCGCCAAGCCGCTCCGAAGCTGAGCCCCGGCGGGCTTCCGAAGGACGCTCAACGAAGAGAGGCGCGACTCCCAACCAGAACTACGGAGTGGGCGGAAGCGCCAATCGACGCAGGCGGTCTCGGAGATCACGCCGAAACCGATCGAGGTCTTCGATCGTGAGTGCTTCCAGCATGACGGGCAACGGCTGAACGGGAAACTGATCCAAGAGCCAAGCGAGTGTCGCGGCGTCGATACCCGCGTCCATTTTTACCGCCAAACTCAGGTCCTCTTCCGGTGGATACTGGGCACGATCCAGAAAGTACAGATCGACCAGATCGCGGGGCTCACTGCGAGAGAGGATGCAGGTCAGTTTGGCAGCTCGGAGGTCGCTGAGGCTCAGGACAACCACTCCGTCGACACACTCGGGCGGTTCCAGCACTGGCACCGCGTCGTGTACAAGATCCAACTCCGTGGATCGTTCACCGAAGCCGGCCCGAAATCGCACGAAACTCCCAGCGTCCCTGACAATCTCCAGAGTGCAGTCCGCATCCGCGGCGATTTCGAAGGCGGACGTCACGACCGCCCGCACTTCCTCTTTGGTGCTCACGAAGACATCCAAGTCGCGGGACAGCCGATGATGGAGATGCACGCCGCTCAGCGCAGCCCCTCCCCCAAGCCGCCCCCCGACCCTCGCCTGGATCGCGCGGAGCAGACGAAGCTCGCAGCTCGGAACGACCCGCGGATCGAATTGTCTACTCACGTGCTTCCTTGGGTGGCCACTCGGGCTTCGGCAGTTGGAGAAGGAACGCCCACAGGTCGCGGGACCGCCCCAAGAACGGGATGAGGTCCGACCAGTGTTCGCGAATCATCTCAGGCGACGTGAACAGCCAAACATCGCGCGGATTGGCTTCGCGGAGCAGAGCTCCGAGCCAATACGCCCGCTCTCGAGCCTCCGTCGACGCCAAGTATCGCCGGAAATCCCCAATCGTGGCATCTGTCCACCAGAGAAAATACGGCTTCGTCTCGTCCTTCAGAAGGTCCAAGGAGGTGGGGGGGAGTCGGACCGCGTGCGACATGCCGCCACAGTGTAGCGCTCCCCCCGCGGCGAGCGCGCAGCCGCCCATTGGGAGCGCCACCCCCGCCACCATCGGCGCAATGCCATCTCTGCCTCGCGTTCCCACCCCGCAATGGGCGAGAGACCTCCCCCGAGGCACCGAAGCGACACCGCCCCCAAGCCAACTCCGGCCGCGCCCCGCGCTCTTGTCCCTCCCACCGCGTACACTGAGCGCATGGAGAAGGAAAAAGTGGTGGAATTCAGCCCGAAGGCCATTCTCGCCGGTCTCGGGTTCGGAGTGCTGTTCGGCTCGGCCAACGCCTACCTCGGCCTGAAAGCCGGCCTCACCGTCTCGACTTCGATCCCGATCGCCGTCCTCTCGGTGGCCATGTTCCGGCTGTTCCGCGGCGGGACGATCCTCGAAGCCAACCTCGCCCAGACCATCGGTAGCGCGAGTTCCTCCCTCGCCTCGGGCACCATTTTCACGATCCCGGCCCTGTACATCTGGGGATACCAGCCGAGCCTCTTCCAAGTCGCCATGCTCGCCCTCCTGGGCGGCCTACTCGGCATCTTCGCGATGATTCCCCTCCGCCGCCTCCTCATCGTGAAGGCCCACGCCGAGCTGCCGTACCCGGAGGGCCAAGCCTGCGCGCAGGTGCTGGAAACCACCGCCGCCGGCAAGAGCGGCGGCAAATGGATCTTCCTCGGCATCGGCGTCGGCTTCCTCGTGAAGCTCCTCCTCGGCGGACTCCACATCGCGCCGGATGAGGTGGGAACCACGATCAGCGGCCTCCCCAACTCCAAACTGGCCCTCTCGATCGCTCCCGCCCTCTTGGCCGTCGGCTACATCGTCGGATTCAAAGCGGCCGCCGTCATGGTGGCGGGCGGCCTCCTCTCGGCGCTGGTGCTCTATCCCCTCATCACCAAGATGCACGCGATCGGCGTGACCGACGCCGCGGGGACCACCGCCATCCTCACCGCCGGTGCGGTGAAGTCCCGCTTCATGAACTACATCGGCGCCGGCGCGGTCGCCGCCGCCGGCATGGTGACCATCCTGCGGACGGCGCCGATGATGGCGAAGTCGTTTGCCGCCGTGATCTCGGGCCTGCGCAGCGGCTCCGGGGAGTCCACCGTCGATCGCAAAGATCAAGACCTGCCCGGCCCGGTCGTCCTCGCGGGGCTGATCGGAATCTTCGCGACCCTGGTCCTCCTCCCGGGTCTCTTCGCTGGCGAACTCGGACTGCCGCACCGCCTGATCGCCGCCCTCGGAGTCATGCTGTTCGGATTCCTCTTCGTGCCCGTCTCTTCGCGCTTGGTCGGCGTGATCGGCGTCTCCTCGAACCCCGTTTCGGCGATGGCCCTCATCACCCTCGCCGCGATGTCCGCCATTTTCGCTGCCTGGCACATCGGCGGCGATCACGTGAAGGCGGCCGTACTCACGATCGGAACCGTCGTCTGCGTCGCCGCCTCGAAAGCCGGTGACATCTCCCAGGACTTAAAGACCGGCTTCCTCGTGGGCGGTACCCCGAGTCGTCAGCAGTTCGGCCAGGTCATCGCCGCCTTTGTCGCCTGTTGGGCGGTCGCCGCGGTGGTCACGGCTCTCGGCCAAAAGCCCGGTTTCGTCGGCGAGGGCGCCCTCGCCGCCCCTCAAGCCAATCTCATGAAGACGGTCATCGAAGCGGTGACCGGCGCCAACGCTCCCTGGGAGTTCGTGGGACTCGGCGCCTTGATCGGCGGCATCGGAGCACTGGCCGGACTCCCCCCTCTCCCGTTTGCCCTCGGGATTTACCTCCCCCTCGGCACGATGGTCACGATCTTCCTCGGCGGCCTGATCCGCCGACTCTCCGAGCGCCCGGGTCAGGCCTCCGGCCATGGCGGTGCGGGAATCCTCTGCGCCTCCGGCATGGTCGCCGGCGAGGGGCTGGCGGGAGTCCTCATCGCGGCTCACGCCTACCTGACCGACGCCGGCCGCTACGCCGCGAAAGAAGCCAGCTCCGCGGAGATCGCGATCGCACTCGGCCTGGTCGCCGTCGCAGCGGTGGCTCTGAACCGTGCCGCCAAAGCCACCCAGTAACCGGCTCCGGAAGATCAAAAGTGCTCCAGTGGCGCCGATTTCCCGGGCGATTTCCGCGGTTTTAGGGGTGTGGCGTACCCCCTTTCCCCCACCTACAATCCCGCTCCCGCGCTGGCGGGCAGTGATCGTCGAAAGGACCTTATGGCCACTAAGAAAGCGTCAACTTCCCACGCCACCTCTGCGGGCGGCGAGGATCTGAATCTCAAGCACTTGGTCGACCGTCAGTTCGCCCGCGCGGCCGAGATGCTGCCGGAGTTCGATCCGGTCATCCTCGAGCAGATCCGCATCTGCAACAACGTGTACGAGTTCAGCTTCCCGGTGCGCACCAAGGACGGCCCGCGCATCTTCCAGGGCTGGCGCGCCGAGCACAGCCATCACCGCAAGCCTTTGAAGGGCGGCATCCGCTACGCCCCCGATGTCGACGGCGACGAAGTGCAGGCCCTCGCCGCCCTCATGACCTACAAGTGCGCGATCGTGGACGTCCCCTTCGGCGGCAGCAAGGGCGCCGTCAAGATCGATCCGCGCAAGGAGAGCGTCGAAGTCATCGAAGCGGTGACGCGGCGTTACACCTTCGAGCTCGCGCACAAGAACTTCATCGGGCCCGGCGTCAACGTGCCGGCGCCGGACATGGGCACGGGCGAGCGCGAGATGGCGTGGATCGTCGACACCTACGACGCCATGCATCCGGGTGGGCTCGACAATTTCGCCTGCACAACCGGCAAGCCAGTCTCGCAGGGTGGCATCCGTGGTCGCACCGAAGCAACCGGCCGCGGCATCTACTACGGCCTTCGCGAAGCGCTGAACAACGATGACGCGCTCAAGCTCTTCGGGCTCAAGCGCGGTCTCGCCGACAAGACCTTTGTCGTCCAGGGCTTCGGCAACGTCGGTTCGCACGCCGCGTCGATCATCGCCAAAGAGGGTGGCGCCAAACTGGTGGGCGTCGGAGAGTGGAACGGCTGCGTCGAGAACGCCAAGGGTCTCGACATCGACGCCCTCCTCGCCCACTGGAAAGAGCACAAGACCTTCAAGGGCTTCGCGGGCGGCAAGTACAGCGCCGATCCGAAGGCCTTCCTCGGAGTCGCGTGTGACATCCTCGTACCGGCCGCTCGCGAAAACGAGATCACCCTCGACAACGTGGCCAAGATCCAGGCCAAGGTGATCGCCGAGGGCGCCAACGGCCCCGTCACGCCCGGCGCCGAAGCCGAGCTCTTGAAGAAGAGCATCCTGATCCTGCCGGACATCTACATGAACGCCGGCGGCGTCACCGTCTCCTACTTCGAGTGGGCGAAGAACCTGAGTCACATGCGCTTCGGCCGTCTGCTCAAGGGCTTCGAGGCCGACCGCGAGCACAGGATGCTCGCTGCCGTCGAACAGCTCACGAACAAGCAGGTCTCGGAAGCGACCCGCACGGGGCTCGGCAAGGGACCCGAAGAGGTCGACCTCGTACGCTCGGGCCTCCAAGGCACCATGGAAGACGCCTACCGCGAGATCATGAAGACCCAGTTGGGCAACGGCAAGAAGTCCAAGGACACGCGCCTCGGCTGTTACATGGTGGCGATCAAGAAGGTCTACGCGAGCTATCAGTCTCTCGGCATCTGGCCGTGAGCTCGCTGGTTCGGATCACCGTCGTTCAGACCGATCCGAAACTCGGGGCGGTCCAGGAGAACCTCCGCGGCATCGTGCAAGCGATCGCGGGAGCTCCCGGCCGCCTCGTCGTGTTTCCCGAGTGTGCCCTTTCCGGATACGGCTTTGGCAGCGCCGAGGAAGGGCTCGCCCACGCCCAGCCGATTCCCGGTCCGGCCACTGAAGCCGTGGCCGAGGCGTGCCGGCGCTCCAACGCACACGTCGTGTTCGGCCTGCTCGAGCGCGACGGCGACCGGCTTTACAACTCCGCCGCGCTGGTCGGCCCGGCTGGTCTCATCGGCCGCTACCGCAAGATGCATCTCCCCTATCTCGGGGTCGATCGTTTTGCGACGCGTGGCGACCAGGGCTTTCCGGTCTTTGCGACCCCCGTCGGCCGCCTCGGCATCCTCATCTGCTACGACCTGAGTTTTCCGGAGGCCGCGCGCAGTCTCAAACTAGGCGGGGCTCAGGTGTTGATTGTCCCCACCAACTGGCCGGAGGCGGCCCGCGTCTCCTGCGAACACTCGCCGCCGGTGAGGTCGCAGGAAAACCACTTCCACGTGGTCACCGCCAATCGGGTGGGATCCGAGTCCGGATTCACGTTCCGAGGGGGCTCGAGCATCCACGATTGTGATGGCCGCCTCCTCGCCCGCGCCACCAGTGGGGCCGAGTCGATTTCGGCCGATGTCTCCCCCGGACTTTCCGATGCGAACCGCATCGTCATTGTTCCCGGGGAGTACGAGCTCGATCGCGTCGGCCATCGTCGTCCCGAGCACTACGGGATGGTCACGGCTCCGTTGCCCCCGGCCTGAGCCGAGTCGCTTAGCGCAACATCTTGAGGGCGGCTTCGAGGCGGACGAGTCCCCGTTCGATGTCGGTCGGTCCGACCGCCCCCACCGACGCGCGGAACCACCCGGTTTCGCCCGGGAACGCAAACGCCTGGAAGGGCACGAGCGCGAAGCCCGCGTGGTCGAGCACGAAACGCCGTACCTGGTCGTTCGTCTTGAGCGGGTCGCCGAAATTCGGGCGCTTGCCGTGGGCGGCGAGTCGAATCGTCAGATAGATCGCGCCCATCGGGGGGATCGCCTCGATCGGATAGCCCTTGGCCTTCAATGCTTCGATGCCGGCGTAGAGCATCTGGAGCCGGGTTTGCACACCTTCACGCAGTTTCGCGCGGTAGGCAGTCAGCGCTGGCACATTGTCCAGGAACTGCGCGGTCGCCACCTGCTCGGCCCGAGGCGCCCACGCCCCCATGTGGCCGATGATGTCGGACATGCGTTTGATGACCTCGGGCGGTCCGACTCCGAAGCCGACACGCAGGCCGGTCGCCGCGAGTCCCTTGCTGACGCCGTCCACGAAGATGGTGTAGGGCGCCATTTCCGCCACCAAACCGGGAGGCGTGAAGTGCTGCGTGTCCCCGAAGGTCAGCATCCAGTAGACCTGATCGAACATCACGTAGAGCGGGCGGCCACCCGGTCCGCGGCGACGATTCTCGGCGAGAACCAGTTCGCAGATGCTCTGCAGGGACTCCTTCGTGAACGCGGTCCCCGTGGGGTTTTGGGGTGAACAGAGCGAGAGCAGCCGCGCCCCTTCGAGGTGAGGCGCCAAGAGCTCCGGCGTCGGCAGGAATCGCGACTCCGGCCCGACCACGATCGGCACGCCCTCGGCGCCGAGGAGGTGGACGTAGTGGTTGTTGTTCCAGGACGGGGCGGGGAAGAGCACCCGGTCACCCGGATCGATCAGCGCCCGGTACGTTCCGTAGATGATGGGCCTGGCTCCACCCGCGATGACGACGGCCTCGACGGGGACTTCGAGTCCCAACTCTCTCGCGTAGAGCCGCACCACCGCCTCCCGCAGAGCCTGCATTCCGTTGCTTGGTGGGTAGTTCGTCTCGCCCTTCTCCAGCGCCTGGGCGATCCCGGCCGCCAACTCCGCGGGAATCCGGAACTGATCCGCCGCAAAATCCCCCACCGTCAGGTCGAGCAGGTCTCTCCCTGCCGCCTTCATCGCCCGCACCTCCCCCGCAATCTTCAAGATCTCCGAGCCCTTCAGCCCCCCCGCCATCGAGGAGACCAGAGCCGGCCCGGCAAACGGGGTGTCGTAGTTCAGTCGCATAAAAAGCCCCTTGGACCCCGCACACTACCCCACCCCGCCCCCGAGTCCACCGTCGGAAGACTCTCGCCCGGGCGACCAAGACCGCGAGGCACCGCCCCCGAGAGCCCGCAGAAGCGCACGCTTTCGGACTCACGATCGCTGCCTCACCTCAACCATTCGAGCCGTCCCGACTGCCTACCCTCCAACCGCTCATCCGCGGCGCGCCAACACCTCCTCGCCCCGCACCCAATGCGTCTCTATCAGAGCCGCACTTCCCGCACCGTGGCTTCAGGACCACCACGGCGAATCTCGACGCGCGCCCTTTGGCAGAGGGGGTAAGCCCGCAGAGTCCCCTCGATCCCCGCAAACCCCCTCCAACAGTGCCGTCGCATCGAGATGAACCAGCACCAACTCCTCCTCCGCACGACCGACTGTCTCGGACGCCTGGGATCGAGAGCAATGCGCCACTTCTTGCTCGTCATTGCCTCGTCATTTCGTTTGATTATTGACAGGCCCAGTTCTTCCGGATCGATAGAACAGGAAAATTTCCGTAGGCAGAGTCAAGAAAATCCCCATCGACATAAAGAACGCGAGAGAGACCAGCCGGTTGGCGATGCAATTTTCGTCACCAGGGCTCACACTGTCGACTGGGGGACTACGTCCGTTGGCGATCCCGAGAGCGAGCAATCCGCAGGCCCAATATGAACAGAGCAACCAAAGGCTCTTCGGAGCCTTGGACTTGAAAGCGGAGACCAGGGCACAAAGCGTAATAAAGAGGCCGACTATTTGGCCAAGCAAAGAGAGGAGAGTACCGATGGAGAATGGAGCGTCTCCGCAGCTCTCGGGGTTGATCTGACAGTATAAAAATCCCAACAACAAACTGCCAGGACCAAGTAGACATGCGAAGGATGTCAGGACCAGGGTACTTTTTTTCATGTCTACAAAGTGATTCCGAGGAAGTCTCCGCGCAAGTGCGGAACCTGCGCCGCGCACGAGAACCATACCTTTAAGGCAAGAAGGCTCCCCCGGAACCGACGTCCGTTCCTACCTCGGCCCGGGTCGCCAGCATCCTGGTGTCGCCCTTCAGGGCAAGCGGTCGCTGCGTCCTTCTCCGTGGGGTTGACCCACTGCAACTCTTCTGCTCCCTGGTTTCGCTACCGGCCACCACCCCGACTCCTGAGCAGGCCACACGACGGATCGTTCACGACAACTCCAGCCCAGGGGCCGTCGTATTCACAGCCGCCGGTCACCTCCTCGGCCACGGTGAAGTCGTTCTGCTCGGGGTGCGCAGAGTCGATCAGGTACACCGTCTCGTGTGCTTTGCCCGCGGCGACCTCGACCGGTACGCCGTTGCGCGACCGTTGATAGCTGCGCAGGTTGGCCTGGTAGAGCGTGATGCCGGTCGATTCGGCGGCGGTCTCGAGTTTGTGCGGTACGTCGGAGATGGGGCTTCGGAATAGCCTAGCGCCTTCAAGTAGGTGCGCAGGAGTTCGGCTTCGATTCCGCGATTTTTGTCGCGTTGGTGCCACTTGCCGAGATTGCGACAGCCGAGATGGTTCTGACGCGCGGGGTGACTGAAGAGGGCTATGGCGCAGTCCTGCGTCGTTCATTCCGAACGGGGTCCTTGGGTCATGACAAGACCTCCCAGCGGCCACCCTTTTTCGGCCCTATGTACCGCAGTCGGCCTTGCTCTCGCAGCTTCCGAGCGGCTCGCTCCACCGCGCTGGTGGACAGCCGAAGGGCGGTCGCAATCTCGTGCAAGGTGGTTGTCGGCTGACTGCGCAGGATCGCCAGAATGCGCTGCGGCGTCCTGACCGGCGTTTCTACCGGCGTTTCTACCGGCGTTGTTGCCGGCGTTGTTGCCGATTTCCCCCGGATGAGAGCCAGGTAGCCGGCCGAAAACGGGAACTCGATACACAGGCTGTTCATCGCGAAGCGGACGATCGGATCGGGCGCGTCCGCACTACGGCAGCCTTCAAAAATGCGCTGAATACCCCGGCCCCACGCCTCGATCTCCCCCGCACGGAAGAAGGCATTGGCGATGTCGGGATTTAAGGGAAATGAGTAGGGCGGCGCCAGGAGTGACGCCTGAGTCCACCCTTCGGGCAGAAGGGCCGGGTTCACCACGACAAGCCTCTCGTCGTAGACCCGGATCTGAATCGGGGCCGGCATGCTGTAGTCGCGATGCACCAGCGCGTTCAGTGAGCCCCGATGCCGTGGATCCGCAAGGCGGAAAGCAGGCAAACGATGCTGTTCGGCACGCGAGCGCAAGCCATGGCGATCGAGTAATTCTCCGTTGGCTCGGCGTCGGTCAGGCGATAAAGCCCGCGTCCAACCCGCTCAGCACACCTTCGGCGCACCAGCGCGGGAAGGCAATCTCTTGTCAGGCCGACTTGCGCGAGTTGGGCGGCGCGAAAGAAACCGAGGACCCCGGCATGGCGGAGACGTTCGATCGGGTCCTGAGTTTCAGCCTGACGCGTTTTGTCGGCACGTCGCGGGGACATGCCGACAATATGCGTCATCGCGTGGGTTCGTGTCAAGCCAGGTAGGGATCAACCCTTGGCCAAGGGCCAGAGACCTGCTTGGGCAGCAACACTGGTGAGCGCGCCCCCTATCCGCGGAGTGCGATGCGGGGGTACCATGGCATCGTCTTTTGGTCCCATGAGTGGGGCGAAGCGGCGGCCCAGGTGCAGTGGGGGGACCCGATGGCCTTCGATCCGCGGGGACGCGGAGCTGCTGGTGGCACTCCCTCGGACGGTTATTGAACGAGGCGCCAGCAGGGGGTGGGGATGGGGCGGATGGTGGATTCGGCTTCTGCGGCGGCGATGGTGAGGGCCATGAGGGTTTGGTCGCGGTCGTCGCGGTCGGTGCCGGTTTTGAAGGCGGTGAGCCGATCGTTGCCGCAGGCGAGATAGTCGGTGGTGACGACGCGGAGGGAATCGTCAGGGCCAATGGGTTGGCCGCCGCGGAGCATGCGGACGAGGCGGGGTTTGCCTTCGGGGTCGCGCGACCACTCGATCTCGAAACCACCGAAGGTCGCTCCGCGGGACCATTGGGAAAGCGTGAGCTCGACGATCTCTTGGAGCGCACTGCCCTTGAGGGTGATGAGGGTCACCCGATTCCCGAATGGCGAGATTTGGAAGAACTCGCGAACTCGGGCCGGACCCGCGGCCAAAGAAGCGCGGATGCCGCCCAAATTGTGGACGGCGACGTCCGCCCCGGTCTGGCTAAGCATCGCGGCGGTAATCCAGGCGCCGAGCGGCGACGGCCGCTCGGGAGTGCCATCCTTCACGAGCAATTCCGCGACCTCGCACACCGGCACATCCATCTGATCCTTCACCGCTCGCTCGTAGCGCTCGATGATGGGATGGATACGAGGAACCCGAAGGTCCGAATTGGCCTGAATCCACCGAAGCCGTGCGGATTTCTTGACCACCTTCTTGGTGGCGATGTCCAATTCCATCTCGACGATGCCCAAGGCACGCGTGTGGGTCGCGGCCTGGGCGATCAAGGTACCGGTACTCGGCACGAGCGTGCCCTGTTCCAGCGATTGCCGATGGTCGTGGCCGCCGATGATCACGTCGAATCCCGGAACATCGCGAGCGATGATGACGTTGCGGTCCCGACCGATGTGGTTGACGAGCACCCGCACATCCACCCCACCCGGCGGAACCTCCGCACGGAGGCGTTGCGCGGCCGGAACCTCGTCCTCCACCGCGAGCCCGCTCAGGAGCTTCTCGGGCACGATGTCCGGACTCTCCTCGCTCAAAAGCCCGTCGAACCGGATGCGCACGCCCTCGACCTCGATCGTCACGCCGGAGGAGATCCGTCCGACGATGTCTTTCACGATCGGGGCCGGCCCGCCGCTCGCCTGCGAAGCATTGACCACGACATTCCGACCAACAACGGGAAAACGGGCAAGGCGCAACAGGTCGCGCAGCGCCGCCTGCCCGCTGTCGAACTCGTGGTTGCCGAGCACCGCCAAGTTGTAACCCGCTGCATTCATCAGCTCGACCGAGGCCCGGCCGTGACTGAGCGTGCCCTCGGGAGTCCCTTGGTACCAATCACCGGCGTCGACGAGGAACGAGTGCGCGACTTTGGCGCGCTCCTCGTCGATCGCCTGCACCAACTCCGCGTACCCGCCGACGAGGGGCGCCTCGCCCGTGCGCACCCGGGGATCCGGCAGAGGCCGCATCTGTCCGTGCACATCATTCGTGTGCAGGATGACAAACGTCACCACCTGGGCGCTGGCCAGCGCCGAGAGGAGAAGAAGACCCGCAATCAGGAGCCGCAGAGGGAAGCGCCGCATGCGGGCAAGCTACCACGCCTCGGGCATGGCCCCGCGCTACTGGATCACGATGCGCGCGACTGGCGAAAACCCGAGGAGCAGGCCCCCGGTGAGGTCGAACGCGACGGCATCGAAGGCCACTCCGGGAGCCAAGGGATAGGGGCCGAAGAGCTCGGAGGAGGCCGACGCGAGGAAATGGAACGGCGGCGTGCCCAGCGGCAGAGAGATCTGCGCGATGAGGAAGGGTTCGTTCGAGGAGCAGAGCCCGAGGTAAGGACCGCTGCCGATCGCGCCCGGGCAAAGCTCGGGGCTGATCACGAAGAAGTACTCGTGTCCGGGAACCAGATCGAGCAGCGAAATCTCAAGGGGTGACCCCGGACCCGTCGGCTGCTGCGGCACGATGAGCGGAGCGAGCGGAACCACGGTCACCGTCATCGCGCTCGTCGTGGCCGAGGCCGCCGCGAAGTTTTGCGAGGTCGCGGTGAGCGTGACCGAGTCCATCTGGCCGAGCGACGCGCCCGGGGGGATGGTCACGAGGACCGACACCAGGGCTGACTGCCCCGCCGGAACCACGACAGAAGAAGGCAAAACCTGGGCGGACCACGCTCCGGGAGTCGCAGACAGTGCCAAGGTGTCCGAGAGATAACCGTCATTCGAGACGGAAACCGAGAGCACCGCGACCTGACCAGCCGCCGCGGTAGTGGAGGGCGACACTGGACTGACCGAAACCTGCCGAACCGCCATCACCGCCGCCAACGCATCGACCCGTCCGTGGCCGAAGTGATTGTTGAAATCGAGGGTGCCACCGCAGCTCCCCGGGGCCACTTCCGTCGCGGTGTCATTGATCACCTGTTCAATCGCATCGACCTGCCCGCGCAGCGCCGGATGCGCCGAAATCAGGAGCGCCACGACGCCGGCAACGTGGGGCGTAGCCATCGACGTGCCATTCCAACCACCCGCGTAGCTGTTCCCCGGCACACAGGAGCGGACATTGACGCCGGGCGCCGCGATATCGGGCTTGACCCGCCCACTCGAATCGACGGTCACCGGGCCGCGGCTCGAAAAGCCGGCAAGGCTGCCGTTGTCGTGACGGTGAGCCCCGACCGTGAAACACTCGTCGTAGATCGCGGGAGGATCGGCCACCGTGCTGCAATTCGATCCGGAGTTCCCAGCCGCGACCACCGGCAAGATTCCCGCCAGACGGTGCACCGCACACGCCATTTGCAGGGTCAACGCCGAACAACCCTCGGAAGGCGGGCAGGCCCACGAATTGGTCGTGAGGTCGGGGGCGAGAGCCGGATTGCCCTGCATAGGGCTGCCTCCCAGCGGATAGGGCGCGAGGAACCACTCGAAGCTCTCGAGGTAAGTGGCCGGCGTCCCGTTGCCCTGGTCCATGTTGCGCACGCCGATCCACTGCGCGGTCGGAGCCATGCCGATTTGATTGCCGGCGCCGTCATCTCCGAGCACCGTCCCCATCGTGTGCGTTCCGTGCGCATTGTCGTCGCAGGGAGCGAGGTTGTCCGCTCCGCACGATCCACCGCCCGAGTGAATGCTGTCGTGCCAATGGAGGTTGTGATTCGCAGAAGTGCCGTTCCAACCCCGATATTGAGACCGCAGCGCCGGATGGTCCCATTGATAGCCCGTGTCCTGACCACCGACGACCACCCCCTGCCCGGTGAATCCCAACGCCCAAACCTGGGGAGCATTGGTGAAGGCGATTCCCGGTTCCACCGCAAACGTCACGGGTGATTCCAGGAGCTTGGCATCTGGCCCGGACAAAAGTCCGCGCGTGATCGGATTGCCTTCGAGGTGGCGGACATCGAGGCGCGCCACGAGCTCACGGACGAGCGGCTCCGTGACCTTGGCCCAAATGGCGTTCACGATGAGGAAGGGTTGGTGTGGCGCGCCCTGCGCAGCCAACAATTCGAGAATGGGTGTCTGCGTCGCCTGCGCCACAGACCGGAGGGCCTCGAACACGAAGCGCCCCTTGTCGGCCTTCTCCGTGAGGCGGCGCGCCGGCTCCAGATCTGCCTGGGCCTCGAGCACGATGATGACCTCGGCGGATCCGTGCGCCCGCAATTGGCGCTCGACCCAGGGATCGACCTTTGATTCCAAAATCTGCGCGGGCAGAAGTCCGGCACAGACGATCAGCAGACAAAACCATCGGGGCATGAGCAGGCTCCAGGTAGCTCCCCCGGCGAGGGGGAAGACGAACGGCACCCGGAGTCTAAACCAGCCTCCCCTGAACTTGCCAAGACTTCTTGGCCGGAAACTACCCGGAGCGATCAGAGCTTCGTGACGGAGGCGATATCCAGGTCGAAGCTGCCGTTCTCGTTTTCGAAGAGAACGCAGAAATAAAGCTCGCGCCCATCCGCGGTCATCGAGGGTTCGGCCACCCCGCGCACCGGGCCGCCGCGCTCGAACCACACCAGTTTTTCCGGCTCGGCCCACTGGTTGTCGCCCAGGCGCTTGCTCTTGTAGATCGCGAGATCGCCGCCCCGGTTCGAGGTGAAGATGAAATGCCCGTCGGCGGTCAGGTGGCACTGCCAGGAGTCGCTGTTCTTCGTGTTGATCGGCGCGGCGAGGCACACCGGATTCGACCACGCACCGTTGGCACCCTCTTTGGCCATCCAAAGGTGCTTGTGGTTGTTCGAAGTCCCGCCGGGACGTTTTTCGCTCCAAAAGAACAGGGTGCGGGAGGCGGGATCGAAGTGGGGATCTTGATCGTCGTAGTTGGCATTGAACGGAAGGGACTGGCCGACCCCACTCGCCGAGGCGCGCCACAGATCGACGTCCCAATCGGTCGGCGACGCCGGGTGATTGGAGTTGTAGAAGAACTCTCCGCTGGCCTCCATCATCCCGCTCTCGGAGGTTTGCGGCGGCGTGGTATTCACCGAGACCGAGTGTTTCTGGGGCGCGGAGAAGCCGGTTCCGGCCCGCCGCGAGACGAAGGTGTCGAACGCAAACTCCGGCAGGTTGCCACGCGAGGGTCCGCGCTTGTACTGCGCGAACTTGTTCAAATCCATCTTCGCCTTCGCCGCGAGCCCGTGGAAGTCGCAGGGCACGTAGGCGAAGTAAAGCGAGTTCCCGTCGGGCGAAATCGAGGCGCTGTCCTCCCAGCCGGTGGAGTTGACCGATCCGGCCACCAGCGTGGGTGCGCCATATCCGGACGCCACGCGAACCTTGGCCATGCCGCCGGCCTTCAGGGTCGCCCAATCAGTGTCGTTCATGGAATCGACGCCGCCACCTCCCGCGCCCGATCCTCCCCCCGCCTGTCCCTGCTGAATGGCCTGCTGAATCGCATCGCACCCGGTCAGAAGTCCAAAGCTCAGGAGGAGGGCGAGAAGGACGGAGGTTCGCAACATGGCAGGGTCTCGAGGGAGATGCGAGTTGCCGAGCCCGGCTCGGCAGGTCAAAGGCGGCGCCAGATTATCAGCTCGTCGTTTCCGAGGGCGGTCGCGCCACCAAGCAGGCGCCGCGGTAACCCTCGCGAGAGCCAGGTCTTCACTGGCGTCGAGCCCAGACTCGGAACGATGGGGTCGCGGCCGAACAGGCGCTTCGAGGAGGTTTCCGCATAGCCGATCTTGCGGAGGATCGTGCCCCACGCGGCGGCATCGGCCTGCGGGATCAGCGCGACGACCGCGCCCGGCCTAAGCCCGATCACGAGGGAGGTTTCCGCGGCCCCCGAGGCCTTCTGAACTTCGACCACGAGCAGGTGCGACGGAGCCGTCGCCTCCGAATCTTCCGCCAGAATTGAGGGGAGTGGCTTCACGCGGATCCCGCGTTTTTCGAGCCAACGAGGCAGCGCCTTGGTCGGGCTCGCAACCCACGCCGCTCCGCCGGTGGGAAGCGAAGCTGCGGCCGCATCTCCCAGCGCCTGCAGGCCACGGCGGGCGGACAGGGCGGCGAAGTAGTCGTCCTGCACCAGATCGAAGTGATTGAGCGAGGCTTCGAAGTCCTGCCAGGTCGGCGCGGAAGGAGTCCACGCGGGGCGCGGAGGCAGGGCCGGCCGCGCCTTTTCGGCCAGCACTTCGCGGTAAATCGACTCGTAGCGATCCCCGAGCACGCTGAAGGCATAGCGACGCTCGACGTGGTCGCGGCAGTGCCCCGGAGCCTCCGGCCGTCCCGCGAGTTCGATGCCACGAACGAGGGCGTCGGCCACCTCGGCCGGCGTCGCGTTTTCCTCGAACATCACGCCCACCCGCGGGTCATCGAGAATCTCCCCGATGGCTCCACTCCGCGTCGCGACCACCGGAGTGCCCGACGCCAAAGACTCCGTCACCACGAGCCCGAAGGCCTCGTTCACCGATGGGAGCACACTGATGGTGGCGTTTCGGTAGACCTCCGGCAAATCTTCGGCGCGTCCGAGGCCGAGCACGCGGATGCGCACACGGGTCGATTCGGACAAGTGTGCGAGCAACTCGGTCTGGGCGCGCTCGTGCCCGTGCCCGGAGAGGATCAGCTCGGCGTGTGGCAGTTTCGCAAGCAGCGCCTCGAAGCCACGCACCAACACGGAAACCCGCTTCCGAGGATCCCCCATCGCCGCGGTGCAGACGATGCGCGCCGTCTTTGGGTCCTTCGGAGGCGACACCGTGAAGAGGTGGAGGCTGCACCCCGGCGGCACGACGATGGCCGGACGCCCGTACTCGCGCTCGAGCACGCCGGAAACAAACGCACTGAGTGCGGTGACTCGGGAAGCCCCCGCGAGGCCCTCCTCGAACATGCGTTTCCCGAAGCGGAAGTCGGGATGGAACGGATTACAGTCGATGAGTTTGTAGACGTACGGCGTTCCGGTGCGGCGGGCGTAACGCGCGGCGGCAAACGCGTCGACGGGATAGCTGGCCTGGACGATGTCGTACTCGGAGCGCGCGAGTTCCTTGGCGGCGAGCCAGCCGAAGGTCGCAAGCCGCTGGATCTTGAACGCGGTGAGGATCGGCTGATCCGGGAGCGGAATGTAGACGGCCCGCATGCCGTCCCGCATCGTTTCGAACCGGTGTCGGCCCGGCGAGGGCTGGATGATCGTGACGTCGTGCCCGCGGCGCGCCATTTCGACGCCGAGTTCGTAGATGCAGCGGTTCCCCCGCCGCACATGCGGCCAGGGGAGTGTCGACACCACGGCCAGCCGCAGGGGTGCGCTCATCGGTCGTCCATCGCTCGGAGGATCAACTCAGGGGCTCCAAGAATTCCGTGCGCCACGCGAGATCCGGGCGGACGGCGCCCGGCCAGTCGCCGTGGCACGAGCCGCGCCGCTCGGCGTCGTCTTCGATGTCGATCGTAAGGAGTTGATCGTTCTGATACACGATCAAACCTTCATTCTGCCGGAACAAGACTTCGAGGAAGTGGGTGCCGTCGTTGAGCAGGTCCCCCGGCACCTCGCAGACGCTGCGAAAGAGCCCGCGCGGGAAGGCCTTGCCGTGCCAGTTGGGATCACGAATCGATACCGTGCGGAAGACGATCGTGCCCTGCTCGTTGCAGAGGTGGAACACCACCGCCAGGGCCGATCCCGGCTTCAGGTTCCAGAACTCGATTTCAAACTGGAGCGGAGTGCGGATGTTGAGGCGGCCTTCGGTCACGCCGCCCGGAGCCAACACTCGCGCGCTCTTGATGCGCACTTCGTCGTTACCCGGGGCGTCCGCGAGGGTGGCCCACGACCGCGCCCGAGAGGGGGCGAACGAAGTGCGCAGGTACGCGCCGACCACGTCGGCGACCGGCCCATCCTGGACGACCCGCCCCCGATCGAGCCAGATCGCCCGCGTGCAGAGGCTCTGCAGGGCGGCCATGTTGTGGCTGACGAAGAACACGGTGCGCCCGGAGAGCCCGGGTCCGCTCATGTGCCCGAGGCACTTCTTTTGGAACGCGGCGTCCCCGACCGCCAAGACTTCGTCGATGAGGAGCACGTCGCATTCGAGATGCGCGGCGACCCCGAACGCCAAACGGATGAACATCCCGCTCGAGTAGCGCTTGACCGGCACGTCGAGGAAGCGGGCGACCTCCGAGAACTCGACGATCTCGTCGAATTTGCGCCGGATTTCGTGGCGGGACATCCCGAGGATCGCCCCGTTCAGGAAGATGTTCTCGCGTCCGGTGAGTTCGGGGTGGAAACTCGTGCCGACTTCGAGCAGGCTGCCGACCCGCCCGCGCATCCGAACCTCGCCCTCGCTCGGGCGGGAGATGCGGCTCAAGATCTTCAGCAGCGTGGACTTGCCCGCGCCATTCCGCCCGACCAAACCCACGACTTCGCCCGGCTGGATCGACAGCGAAACGTCGGCCAACGCCTCGAACATCGGCGGGGGCGGCGGCGTGGCCATGAGGCCGACCTGGCGCAGCGGCCACAGCGCCATGTCTTTCAGGCTGTCGCGCAGCGTCCGGTAGGTCGGAAAACCCACCTGCGACTGCGCCACGCCCAGGCGGAAGCGCTTGATGACGTGGGAGACTTCAATGGCCGGAGGTGTTGCCATCAGATGATGTCCGCGAAGTCGTCTTCCACGCGGCGGAAGTAGAGGCAGCCGAAGTAAAACAGAGCGATGGAGAGGCTGCCTCCGAGCAGGACTCCGACCCAGGGGAAGGGTCCGCCGAGCACGCTGGCGCGAAAGCCCGAGATCAGTCCATCGAGCGGGTGGAAATCCAGGAGCCTAAGGCCGCCGCGAGAGTCCGCGGGCGCCTGCGTTTGCAGATAGATGCTGGGTGTCGCAAACAGCATCAATTGGATCAGGAACGGCATCACGAAGCGGATGTCGCGGTAAGCCACCATGAGGGCCGCGAGCAGAGACCCGAGCCCCATGGCAGCGAGCACGAGCAACCCCACGACGATCGGGAGCATGAGGATGGTCCAACTCGGAGCGACTCCGAAGCCGAGCAAGAGCAGGGCCAATAGGAAAAATCCGAGTACAAAGTCGACCAGGCCGGCCAACACCGCCGCGAAGGGGATGCACAGGCGCGGGAAGTAGACCTTCGTGACCACCCGCTCTGAGGCGACGACGCTGTTGCCCGCCGAAGAGATGGCGGTCGAAAAGAAGGTCCAGGGCAACATGCCGGTGAAGACGTGGAGAAAGTACGGCCACGGCCCGGTGGGAACCTGCGCATAGCGGGCGAGGACATACACGAAGACCAGGCTCATCGCGACCGGCTGGACCAGCGCCCAGGCCACGCCCAAGAGGGTCTGCTTGTAGCGCACCTTGAGGTCGCGCCAGGACAGGAACTGAAGGACCTCTCGAGCGCGCCACAGACCGGCCAGGTCCAGGTGGCGCCACCCGCGCACCGCGGTGATCACCGTGAACTCGGAAGAATCGGAAGGGGCGGGCTGACTCATGGGGGTGGCGGGATCATCTCTGATCCGCAAAGGCCGCAGAAGGGGAGCTTCCTGGCCCTTGACAGATCAGCTGGCTCGGCCTTAGCCTCTGGCCTTGGTTCGCACGTCTTTTCCAGCGGACCCCTCATCGCCGTTTTGGACAGCCCAACATGAAATCCATCTTGCCCCCATGCCTCCTTCTCGCCGCCGTTACGCTCAGCCTGAGCTCAATGGCGGTCGCCCAAGCCCCGCTATTTTCCGCGGCGACCCCCTGCGGTCAGATTCTGACCGTGCAGGCCGGCAACACGCTGACCTACAACGTCGAGGTGTCGGCCAATACCGGACTCCCCGGCGAAGGCGTGTTCCTGAACAGCACCGCGCTCCCCGGCACCGCGACCCACACGACCCCTCTCCCGGTCTTCATCCAGGGCCCGCCCGCGACCGCGACGACCACCTTCAATTGGACCACCGGCCCGGGAGACGTGGGCGTGCACGCGGTCACCTACGTTTCCCAGAACACTCTCCAGCAAAGCACGAACTGCACCATCATCATCGACGTCGTCCTTTCGACCTTGCCGGTGTTCATCCCACCGACGCCTTGCGGCCAAACCCTGAACGCCAGCGTCGGCGTCCCGTTCAGCTTCACTGTCTCGGCGATTGCGCCCGGAGTCGCGATTGCTCTGCTCTCCGGCCAGCTCCCAAACGGCGCCACCCACACGCCTCCCCTCCCGCTGCAGATCGTCGGGCCGCAGTACCCAGTTGCGAGTTCGGTCTTCGATTGGACGCCCACCCAGGCTGATTCCGGACTGCACACTTTCGAGTACGCAGCGTTCAATCAATTCGGCCAGCAGACCAATTGCAGCATCTCGGTATTGGTCGCGGAGTGCTACCTCCTCCTCAGCACCCGGGGCAGCCTCAACATGCCGATCGCGGGTTCCAACGGCAACTACCTCCTGACCTACCCGGACTTCGTCTATCCGGTGACGATGGAGGAGATCCCGAGCTTCGCCATCCCGGCGTGGGCGGCGGGCCTGGAGATCTTCGCGCAGATTGCCATGTACAACCCCTCCGTCTTCCCGACCGACCCCATCAAGATGAGTGACGCCCTGCGTGTCACGGTCGGCGGCCCGGTCGTGAACTACGGTCCGACCAACGGCGGGATGTCAATCTGGCTCGCCAATGCGCCGACCGTCGGGTCGAGCACCGACATCCGATTCTCCATTCAGTGGTAAGAGGGTGAGCCGCCGTCCCGGCGGCACCCCATGCCCACCACCGACTGCCTGATCATCGGGGCCGGGCCAGCCGGGTCGCTTCTCGCTCGGCAGTTGGCTCGCGACGGTCTTGTGACCACGCTGCTCCACCGCCCCGCTCCGAGGGTTCGCGGTCTCGGAGAGACCATCCTCCCCACCGCGCACCCGCTCCTGGTCCGCCTCGGAGTCGAGAAGACCCTCCGGCAGGACGGATTCCTCGCGCCCCTGGAGCACGGCATCGCGTGGGGCGAGGACGCGCTTGCGGTGCGCGAAGGCGATCCGGCCTCGCCAGGATACTTGGTCGACCGCGAGCGGTTTGACGAAGGACTGCGTTCCGAAGCCAAGGCCGCGGGCGCCACGGTGATCGAAGTCCGCGATCTCCACGGATGCGCGGAGGACGCCCTCGCTTCGGGCCTCGTGGCCGAGGTCGCCGCAGGAGCGACCATCCGCTTACGAGCCCGGGCGGTGGCGGTGGCCGCGGGCCGCAATCTGGCGGCCTCGCTCGTTCGCTCCTTGGTGCGCGTGGAACTGCCGGAGACAGTCGCAATCTTCGCCCACTCAGAGACCCGAGAACCCGAGCGCCAAACCCACATCGTGGCGGTCCCCGAAGGCTGGTGGTGGAGTGTCCCGACCCAAGGGGGAGGTCGAGGCCTCGCTCTCTTTGCCGACCCGGAAGAAGTGCGCGCTCGAGGGCGAGGCGAGCTGTGGTCGAACGCCCGCCGGGCGGCCCTCCTCCACTTGCCGTTCATTCCGGTCGTCCCCGAAGCCTCGGTGTTGGCATCGGCACGCAGCCGCGAGTCTGTCTCCCCGGTGTGGCTCGTCGGCGATTCCGCCTCCGCGCTCGACCCCCTCTCGACCCAGGGCGTCGAGAAGGCACTCGCTTCGGCCGAACGGGCCGCCTCCATCGTCCAAGAGTGCCTATCCTCGCCACAGAAAGAGCCGGACCTCCGCGCCTACCAGCGCGAGTGGGAGCATCGTCTCTTCATGCTCCACGCCCAGCGCACTCAGGAGCTCTACCGATCCGAGACGCGCTTCCCGGACCGCCCGTTTTGGCGCAAACGCCGGCAACCGCTCGTTCGATACCACGCTTAGCGCGGCCAGACCGTCAAGGCGGCGGCAGCGCGTCTTGGGCCGCCAGCGCTCTCGCCAAGAAGCCCGTGACGTTTGCGCACGCGAAGCTCGGGCCGTGGAAATTGCGCTCACGAGGCAGACCGTCGACATCGCGAGGATAGGGGCTCGCCCAATAGCGAATCCGCCCGGAAGACTCCTCACGCCGCGGTTGATCCCGAGGGCAGTGGGGATCGACCAACACACCCTGGACGCCCGGCAGACTCCCGGGCCAAGCGGCGAGCCCTCGTACTTCGGCCGGCGCCACCAGAAGAATGCCGGCCTCGAGGATGGTCTCGACCACGGAAGCCAGGGCGGGAACGAGTCGCGCATCGACCGAGCCCAGGCTCAGGTTGATGATGCGCGGACGCGCTTCGAACGCGGCCCGAAGCGCACCCGCCAGCGCGGAAGGCGAGGTGCGCGGGGTGCTTCCAAAGATGCGCACGGACAGGAGGGTGAGCCCGGGACAGAGATCGAGGATGGCGGCCGCTGCGGCAGTCCCGTGACCAATCTCGTCCGCATGGGGCTCCCTCGGCTTGGACAGGACTCCGCTGGCCCAGTCACCCGCCCACTCGATCTTTCCGCCGCGGTCCCGGATGTGCGGATGGGTCGGCGCGATGCCGCTGTCCAGGAGCGCGACCTTCAGATTCACTCCACGACCGTCGTGAGGATCGAGCCGTCGAGTTCACCGCCGAACTCGATGGTGCGCAAAGGCTGGTGGAACTCGTCGAGCACCACAAGTTCGTGGCCGCGGCCGACCAGGTACGACTTCTTCCCATCCGGCGAAACCGCAGCGAGGCCGAGCCCATTGCGGAACTTGCCGACTCCTTCTCGAACCATGCGCCCCGCAACGAGGTCGTAGGTGATCAGCCGGATCTCGTTTTCGCCCGATTCGCGACCCCGTCCACCGCCGGAAAACGACTCGGTGACGCCGATCTTCTTGTCGAGCGAAATTTCGAGCCGACCACCGGGGACATTGGAGCCCCACTCGACGAGATTGCCGATCTTCATGGTCTCGAGATCGAGGTCGACGAGGCCACTCAGGGAGCGGTTCTTCTTCACCGGGTCCCGCATGCGGTAAATCATGCGGTACGCCTTGTGGTTCTTGCCGTCGAAGAAGTCCTCGCCCCCCACCGACAGGGCGCCCATCCCGCCGTAGAGGGGAGCACTGAGCTCAATCTTCCCGGTCTCCTTGAGCGTGGCTCCGTCGAGGATCACGAGATCCCTCCCGAACACATGCCAGGACTTCCCGTCGGGGCTGATCCGAGCTCCGGAGCGAATCTCCTTCGGCAGCTCTTTAGACCGTTTTTCGATCTCCTGATCCTTCAGCCGGTAGTAGAGCCACTCCGGCTCTTCGATCACGAAGTGATCCGGCAGCGCCTTAACCCGGTCGACCTTCACGTACCAGTGAGTCCCGCCCGGACACTCCTTCACCGAGTCCACCCGGATGATGTAGCCATCCTGCTTGAAGGTGTGGGTATCCAGGATCTTCATGGTGGCCAAGTCGATCACTTCGACTTGGCTGCGCTGGGCGGTGGTCATGAACAGCCGACGCTGGTCGTGCGCCAAGACTTGGGAGTGCGCGACTCCGCCTTGGAACTGGACTTGCGCGACTTCGCGATCAAGGACGGGATCGAACTTCACCAGCCAATCCGGCCACCGGCGAAAGAAAAAGTGCGGCTTGGCCACCGCGGGGGCGGCGGGAGGGGTGACGGCAGCGTCCACGGGAGCGGCGGGCGGCGGCGGGGTCTGCCCGAGCCCGCTCGCACAAGCCAGGGCGATGAGGAGGACCAGTCTCTTCATGGGAACACCAGATCGATCGACGACCAGTCTTTGACGGGAGCCCCGCAGGAGTTGGTCCACTTCGGGAAGTTGGTGAGCGCGTCCGGAACCTGCGCCGGCCAATAACACGAGTGGTAGCAGTCGTAGAGATCGCGTTCGATCGGCGTGCACAACCCGTGGGTGCCGCCGCCTTGGTCGACTTCCCACCCCGGCGCGAAGATGGTGGTGCATCCGAAGGGCGGATCCGGGTCGTTGAGAGCGCGAATCAAGCCGGCGTCTTTGACGGCGAGGCGCAACAGAATCTGAGCCTTCAGGTTGGCGGGCTGGAGATGCCGCATGGTCATACGAGCTCCGTGGCTTCTGCCATGGGCACTGCACGGGGCAGGCCCAGTCGTTCGTCGTGTCCGGTCAGGCGATCCAAGTAGGACGGATTGCGCGCGTGCACCCGCCCGTAGACTTCGAGACCGAGCGAAGTCCAGGAGCGGATCCAGTCGCAGAGGTGGAGGTTGGGCGCGGTTTCGTCGTGCGTCCGCACGTACGCCTCGTGGTAGCAGCCACCGCTGCACACCGGGCGGGCAAAGCAGGAGTGACAATCGATCTTGGCGGAGATGTGTCCGCGAGCGAGGAAGTCGCCGCGTTTGGTCTCGTCGACGCCCGAGCTCACATGTCCGACTTCGTGTTTCCCGGACTCGACGAAGCGGTGGCAGAGCCCGAGGTCCCCTTCGGTCGACACCCCGAGCAAGCCCAGGCCGGCGCCACAGGGATGAGCCTTGTTGACCCCGAGGTGCAATTCGCGGACGAGATCGTTGAGATTGGAGAAGCCGTGTTTGCGGTTCGCAAACGCCGATTCGAGCCAGTCGTCCGAGAGCTCCCGGAACGCCGCCAACACCTGCGCGTAGTTCGACGGTGACAGCGCGTAGTCCCGGCCGGGGGCGGAAGTCACCGGGGCAAAGCCCACTTCGTCGAAGCCGAGCTCGGAGACCAAGTGGCGGTAGATCCCGATCACATCGGTTTGACCCGCGGTGAGGGTGACCCGCGCGCCGATCGGTCGACCGCCAGGCCGCCGCGCCGCGAGCAAGGCCCGGATGCGCGGGAGTATCTCGTCGTACGAGCCGCGCCCGCTCTTGAACTTGCGATGCCGGTCGTGCTGGTCCTTGTTGCCGTCGATCGAGATGTTGACCCCGAATTGATGGTCGATGAGGAACTGCACCACTTCGGGTGACAAGAGTGACGCATTGGTGGTGAGGGCGAAGCCGACCTGGCGCCCCTTCTCATCCGCGAGCGCCTTGGCCTTGGCCACCGCGGACCGAATCACCTCGAAATTGAGCAGCGTTTCTCCGCCGAAGAAGGTCACGGTCAACGGGCCACGGCCCGCCGCGGTCTTGAAGAGAAACTCGACCGACTCCTGCGCGACCGCCGAGGTCATCATGGGCGCGCGCGCCTTAGCCCCGAGCTTCGGCGCCTCGGTCAGGCGGTCCTCTCCGTATTCGTAGCAATAAGTGCAGGAGAGGTTGCACTTGTTGGTGACGTTCAGGACGAGGGTCTGCAGAGGGTAATTGGCGGCGCCGGTGGAAGGCCGAAGCGCCGGCTCGGTGCCGACGGGCAAAATCAAACCCAAGCCGACGAGCTCGTCGAGCGCTCCGCGAGCCTCGTCTCGCTGTTCCTCGGGAGTGGACTCCAAGTAGTCCTCGGGGATGAGCCCTCCCACCGTGTCGAAGCTGGTGAGAAGCTCCTCCGTGATGGCATCGAGCCGGAGGATCGACGCGGTGGTGGTCGCGTACACGTACGGGACTTCACCGGCCCGGTAGCGATGCTGCAAGGTCGTTCGGTAGCGAAGGCTCATCGTCGGTCCCAATCGTACTGGTCCCAGCGGACGTACAGCGGCACCGTGACCAAGAGATGGCCGCGCGCGCGGAAGAGCTTCTTTTCCATGACCGGAGGTGCGTTCGGGTCGATGGGAGGAGCCGCGGCGACCACGGGTGGAGTCGCGGCCTTTTCGGGCGGCGGCGCCGTTTCGGTGGCGGCGGGCGGCGTCACCGCGGGAGGAGCAACTTCACCCGGCGGCGGCGGAGTGGCAGCGGGAGTCTCAGGCGGGCTCGGGGGTGGGGTTCGTCCCTCCTCCCCCTCTTTTTTCGGAGCCGGTTCCGGAGGCGGAGGCGGCTTCGGTTTCGGAGGGAGGATCTGAACGTTCAGCTCACAACTCGCGGTGACGTAGACATCACCGATGTTGTTGGCCTGCCAGCGGCGAGCCGGATTCGGGCCTTCGATGTTGGGCGTGAACAGCGCGGTCACCGGATCCAAGGTGCCGACATACTGGAGATCGTCATCGTTCTCCCGCACCGAGAACTCTTCGAGCCCCCAAGTCACCGGCACCTGTTTGACTTTGAAGTCGTCGGCGGTGTAAGGCTTGTCGTCCGGGCCCCGGTTCATCGCGTAGGCCTCGAAGCGCTCGAGCTGCTTCGGCCGCTGCGTGCCGCCTACCCGCGAAAAGCCCTCCTCGGGATAGATCTTGAGGTAGTCGACGGTGTCGTAGAGGAGCACGTTCTTGGGGCCTAGGTGCGAGCGGAAACTGAGAGCACGGCGGCCCTGGTCGGCACCGCGCGCGACATCCACGGTCAAGTTCACGTGCGAGGCGTCCCGGCGGGTCACCGCTTTGACGGTCACCCCTGCACCGAGGAACCAATCCTCGGGGGTCATTCCCTCCGGGAAGTTTTGCCCGAATACGCTCAGCTCTTGCCCGAGCCCCGGCACCATCAGCGCGCCATTCGTGACGTCATGGATCGCCGCCGCTTCGCGCTTGCGATGCAGGGTCACATCCATGCCGAGTTCGGACCAATCACCGAAGAAGATGCGGCCCTCGAACTGATTCCAATCCTCCGAGAGCAGGAGCACTTCCTTGAGCTGCTTGGGCTCGGCCGGGAACTGCGCGGCATCGACATCGCTGCGTCCCCGCCACGAGTATCCGGCGTAGAGAACCGACTTGCCGGTTCGCGTTACCGAAGCGACTGGATAGGGCGCGGGATCAACGCCGAGATAGCGCAGCGTCCATTGGGTCTGAAAGCTGTTCTCGCCGTTCTTCGTAATGACCACTTCGCCCTGCACCGCGCCTCGACCCATTTCATGGCCGACTACCACCCACGTTCCCGCGACCGGCACTTCGCGTTTTTGGACCTGCCACTCTTTCCAACTGTCGGTGAAGAGCGGGGCCTTCTTCGCGAGTTCGCCCAAGACCTTGTCCGCCCGATCACTCCCACGGCGCGATTCGCGGCGGCGGGTCATCTCGGCTTCGATCTCGGGCTCCGAAGCCTCGTCGAAGCGAAACCCATCCCCGCCCATGTTTTCTCGGCCGCGGAAGGCCTGCCAGTCCGCCAAGGGGAAAAACGCCAAGTGGGTGGCCTTGAGCAATTTCCATTCTTGCTCGTCGCGCTGCTGAGAGAGGACGCGCCCGAGTGTGTGACAGGGCGCGCAGGTTTGGCGCAGATCCTGATCGGCCTCGGACTCGGACCAGTGCACGCGCCGCTCGGCCTCGTAGAGCGCCCGTTTGGCTTCCTCGCGCGTGAGCCCGTGGCTGTTCGCGAGCGACGAAAGCAACGCCTTGGCGTCGGCGGGCTCGATGCTCAGGTCGTGGTGGCGGATCATCCGCTTGAGCGTGATCTCCCAGCCTTCGGGCGCTTTGCGCAAGTAGGAAATCCGCGTGAGGAGACTCCCGGGCTTCGTCGGCTCGCCGGGGGTCGGTTCCGCCGCCTTGTGGCAGCTCGCGCAGTGTTTCACCACCAGCGGGTCCTCGACGGGAATTCCCGGCCGCGGCTTTTTCTCGGCTTCGGCCTCCTCTCCCTCCCGGCGCCGACCCGGCCCGCCTTCTCCGCCCGGTCTGGCCGCCGCGTCGCCGCCGCCTCGCCCGACCGCCGGCCTGGGCGCGTCTTGAGCCGTCAAGGCCAGGCCCAAGGCAAGGATGATGCAGGTGGTCACGAACGCAGCGCGCAGGAGCGACATCGAGATCTCCGAATCGGAGGGCGGATCGTAAGGGAAGGCCCCGGCAGAGTCGATGGCCCCCTCCGGATTCTTCGATTCAGGCCGCGGCGGAACCGAGCCACTGCGCAAACGGGCCCGAACTTTTGGCGAGAAGTTGGGGTTCCCCCTCCTCCACAACCCGCCCCCGCTCGATGACGATCACCCGGCGGCAAGCGAGGGCGACCCGTGAGCGATGCGTAACCAAGACCAAGGCGCGATCGCGACTCCATTCCGGAAGGGACTGGAGCCAGCGGCCCTCGCGAATGGGATCGAGTGCCGCGGTGGGCTCGTCGAGCACCACCAAATCCGCCGGACGCGAGAGTGCTCGGGCCAGCGCCAAGCTCTGCCACTGTCCCTGACTGAGCTCGGTGCCGCCGGCAAATCGTCGACCCAGCATTGAATCGACACCCTTCGGAAGGCGTGCGAGCAGTTCAGTGACACCAGTTACCTCCCACGCGCGCTGGTCCATCGCCGACGCTTCGCCGCCGAGTTGGAGGTTGTCGCGCGCGGTGAGTTCGTAGCGCCCGAAGTCTTGGAAGATCGCACTCTCGTGGCTCCGCCACTCCGAGGGAGAGAGCTCCGCCGCCGGACGACCATCCACCAGAACGCGTCCCGAGGTCGGTTCGTAGAGCCGACAGAGCAGTTTGATGAGGGTCGACTTTCCGGCGCCGTTGCTGCCGACCACCGCGACGGTGTCGCCGCGCCGAATCTCGAGGTCGATTCGGTCCAGTGCGAGTTCGGTCGCCTGGGGATAACGGAAGGAGACCCCCTCCAGTCGCACCGCGTCGAAGGGGACCCGCGCCGAAGCAGTCGCAGGCAGACCTCGCGGCTCTTCTGCGGGCAGGGCCAAGAACTTCTGGAGACTCTCGAGGAACACCCGATCCTCGTCCAATCCCAACGCCGCGTGGACGAGTCCTTGCAACGCGCCCTGGGCTCGCTGGATGCCCTGGGCGTAGAGAACAAATTCCCCGATGCTGATGCGCCCCCTAAATGCCGACAGGCCGAGCCATCCGTACGCCAAGAACAGCGCCGATTGGGTGCCGATCTGAGCAAAGAACGCGCGTCGCGCGCGGCGGCTCGACAGGTCGAGCCGTTCCCGGTCGAGGTGGACGCGCAGATTCCGCCACTTCGTGGTGAGCCAGGGCGCGAGCCCGAAGAGGCGCACCTCTTTGGCGGCGCCCGCTGCGAGCATCAGGCCCCCGAGGTAGCCGGCTTCGCGCTCCGCCGGGGCCGACTTCTCGCGCAAGGCGCGCAAGTCGCGGGTCATCAGCCGCCGCACAAACGCCGCCGGAACCGCGGAGGCAAGCGCCAAGCCCCCGAGCAGAGGATCCAGAAAGACGAGCAGGCCCCCGACCGCAACCAGGGAGATCGAGCTCCCGAGCAACATGTTCAGTCCGGTCAGGGCGCGGGCCGGGCGCGAAACTCCTTCGGATTGGGCTCGGTGCAAAAGGTCGAGAGTCGGAGGATCCTCGAGGTGCGCGAGCGAGAGCGCCATCGCCTGCTCTTGGAGCCGACTCTGCACATGCAGGGTCACGCGCTGCGTCTGCGCCTCGCTCTGCACCGCAAGTGTCTCGCGCACCAACGCCGAGAGCAGGGCGACTCCACCGGCCCAGCCGAGCAACGCCAAAAATCCGCTCTCGGAACCCGCACTCCCGCCAGCCCTGGCCACCACCGTATCGACCAGAAGCTTCATGAGCCAAAGGCCGACGAGGGGCAGCACCGCGCCGAGGACGTGCAGCGCCGCCACAACGAGCGTACGCCCGCGTGCTGCCTCCCAAGCCAAGCGAAGTGCCCAGATCATCGCCCGGATCCTATGCGAGCACCCGAGCAGTGCGCAAAGAGGGCCAGGGACTGCCTCAGGATTTCGGGTCCGCGCCTGAAGCCTCGAGGGCGGCGCGCGCGAGGCCCTGGATCATCCGTCGGAACACGATGCCGTGGAGCGGGAAGATGCCGTACCAGTAGAGCAACCCGGAGAGCCCGACCGGATCGAAGAGCGCGGTTTGGCGAATCTGGGAGCCGAGCTCACTCTCCGCCACTTCGAATTCGAGCCACGCCCGGCCCGGAAGTCGCATCTCGGCGCGCAGGCGCAGGAGGCGGTTGCTTTCGAAGGCCTCGACGCGCCAAAAGTCGAGGGCATCCCCGACCTGCAAACGATCCGGATGCGGTCGTCCCCGCCGCATGCCGACGCCGCCGACCAAAAGGTCCACGGCACCTCGGAGCTTCCAGAGAAAATTGCACGCGTACCAGCCCTGTTTTCCGCCGATGCGTCGGATGGGAGCAAACGCCGAAGCCGGCGAGACCGGGACGTCCAAGGAGCGCCGATCGGCTAGGCGATTGCCGAACCGCGTCCCATCTTCGCTGCGCAGGGGCCCGCCCGAAGACAGCGCGTCAAACCAGCGGGACTCCACGAACTGCTGCTCCTCGCGGGAGAGTGCACGCTCGAAAGCCGCCGACATCCCCATCGGCCGGATTTGGAAGTCGCGGAGCGCTGCATCGTCGCGCACGATCGTGGGGTGGCGAATGCTCTCGATCAGCTTGCGTCCGATGCGGGCGTACACCGGGGTGATGAAGCCCAACCACAGACTGGACAGCCTGGGCGTGATGACGGGGACCCGCAACATGAAGCGCCGAAGGCGGCGGAGGCGCGCGTACTCCCGCATCAAGCCTTCGTAGGAGGTGATGTCGGCGCCCCCCACCTCGTAGATGCGGGATTGGGGCTCGGGGAAGTCGAGGGCCTGCACCAGATAGTCGATGAGGTCGCGAATCGCGATCGGCTGGGCGACCACCTTCGTCCACCGCGGCACGATCATCACCGGCAATCGCTCGACGAGGGCCCGCACGAGTTCGAAGGAGAGCGAGCCGGAGCCGATCACGATGCTGGCGCGGAATTCGAGCGTCGGCACTCCGCTGGACCTCAGGATCTCCCCCACTTCCTGACGGCTGCGAAGATGTGGTGACAACTCCTCCTCGGGATTGCCGAGTCCCCCCAGGTAGATGATGCGTCGCACCCCCGCGGCCAGCGCCGCGGCTCCGAAAATTCTCGCGGCGTCGCGATCCTCTTTCTCAAAGTCCCCCGTCGCTCCCATGGCGTGCACGAGGTAGTAGGCGACGTGGACGCCGTTCATCGCCCGTTCGAGCGCGGCGAGATCACGAACGTCTCCTCCCACGACTTCGGTCTGCGGGCCGACTCTCCCTCGCAGATTCTCGGGCCGACGCGCGAGGCAGCGCAGCGAATCGCCGCGCGCCTCGAGGGCCAACCGCAACCTTCCCCCGACGTAACCCGTCGCACCGGTGAGCAAAATCTTCACGCGAAACCTTACCCGATCGCCTGGCATGCGCGCGCACTGCTAAGTTCCGACGCACCTCGATGACGACACCCAACCCCTCGAGCGCGGGAGATTTCCAACTCCCGACTGGCCTGCTCGCGATCATCGGGGATACCCGCGAGCCGGATCCGTTCGAGTGCCTGCTCGACCGTCCTGGTCAAGCTGCCAAGACTCTCTTCGCCTCCATTGCCGAACTCCGCCCCCACGCCCTCTTACACCTCGGCGACATCGCCCTGTTTGGCGCGAAGGCCCGGTTTTGGCGCGGCTGGCGCTGCTTCGATCGGGAAGCCCAACCGGTCCAGGACGCCGGGATTCCTATCTACCCGATTCTCGGCAATCACGAATATCGAGGCCCCGGTGGGCGGCTCTTGCGCGAGTACTTCCGGCGATTCCCGCATCTCGGCGGACTCCGGTGGTACTCGATCCGCAGCGGAGCCTGGCTGTTCCTCTGCCTGGATTCCAATTTTGGCGCGCTCGGGCAGACGGCCAGCGCCGCCCAGCGCGAGTGGTTGGCCACCATTCTTCGCGCCGCCGAGGCCGACGATTCGGTCACCCAGGTGGTGCCGCTCATTCATCACCCGCCCTACACCAACGTGTCACCGCGCTATTTCGTGTTCGAATCGAAGTCGGTGCAGCGCGAGTTCGTACCGCTCGTTCTCGGTTCCACCAAAACGAACCTGGTCCTCTCCGGGCACGTGCATTCCCTGGAGTGGCTCCACGTCCACGAACGCTCCTTCGTCGTCGCCGGCGGCGGCGGCTCACCGCGCTTCCGCCTTCGGCCCCGCGCTACCGCCCGCCGCGAAGACTTGCTCCTCTGGACGGAGGCGTTTCGTCCGTTCCACTATCTGACCCTGGACACTGAAGTCTCGAAGGTGGGCGACTCGATGTCGATTCAGATCCTCGATCGGACGCAGGCCATCAAGTCGATGCCAGTTCCTCACGCGGACTAGGAACCCCAAAACGACCAAAGCCCCGGGTGGAGTCATCCACCCGGAGCTTGGCGCGAGAGTCAGGAGTTGGGTTCGAGGAGTCGAATCAGTTCCCGAGCTCGTTCAGGGATTGGAAGTAGTTCTTGAGATTCTCGATCCCGGCGGCGGGGCCGGGAACGTTGCCGTTGAAGAGGGTGATGACTTCTTCCGCGGTCAGAGCGTAGTCGACGTTCGAGGCCACCGAGTTCAGGAGGGCCGCGACGGTGTGGCGGCCAAGGGCGTTGAGTCCGCCACCACCCTGCTGGAGGACCTGGAGGAGGGTCTTGCCCGGGAAGGCATTGTCGAAGACATCCGAGAAGAGGGTGCTCGGGGTGTACCCGCCGGCCCAGCGGTGGAAGTGCTGGCACTGCTTCCAGTACCCGGGCGTCTTGCCTTCGCCTTCGAGGCCGTCGCATCCGAAGGTCATCTGCAAGCCGTTGCTCAGATGGTCTCCACCTTCGAAGGGTCCGCCGGCCGACCAAACGCGAGCCTGGAGGTTGACGGTCTGCCCGACGAGCAAGGGGTCGTTGAGAATCGGGAAGGGGATGCAGATGTCGCCATCGGCATCGAGCGTGAGCTGTTCGACGAAGCGGAGGTTCGCGAGGTCGACATAGACGGTGCAGTCACCGAAGCCCGGCGTGGTGGGCGGGAAGACCGGGTAAGGGAGCGCCGGCGGGAAGCTCGCGAAGATGATCGCGTGACCTTCCATGGTCAGAGGATCGCCGGGGAACTCCGAGTCCAGGCAGATGTAGGCGGTTTCTCCGAGACCCGCGGCCGTGATCGCCAAGTTCGGCGTGGGATTGCCGCAGCTATCCCCGAGGACTTCCACCGTGGTCGGAGGGCAGGGAGGATTCGAAGGCGGGCAGGGCTGACACGGATTCGGCTGGCAGGGATTGGGTGGGCAGTAGTTGTTCCAATTGCACCAGTTGCTGCCACCACCCCATCCGCCGCAGGAGCCGCCGCCCCAGCCGCCACCCCAGCCACCACCGTAGCTTCCGCCTTGGTTGCAGTTGTTGTAGCTGGACCAACCACCGCCCCACTGGGCGGTGGCGATCGGAGCTAAGGCGCTGAGCATTGCGGCCACGATCAAAGCGAGAGAAAAACGAGAACCGAGCTTCATGGACAGACTCCGAGAGTTCAAGGGTTAGTTGGGTATTTGACTGAGTGGGGGGAGCGACCTGCGCCCCTCGACTCCACCGGAAGTTATCCCCCGGCGGCCGGCGCGGCCAAAAGCTTGAGTGGAAAACTCCTGCAATCGCCGAAGCGGCGCGTCAGCGCGGCATTGGCCTCGCCAACTCGCGATTCGGCGTGGGGATATCCGCCACGTGCCGGCGGCACAAATTCCTCACCACGTACACTGAGCCTCCCCCATGGAGCCCCTTGCTCAACACCCTCCCCTCGAGAAACGCTACGCACTAGCGCTGATCGTGGCGACCCTGTTGATTTTCGCTCGCACCCTGAGCTTCGACTGGCTCGCTTGGGACGATGGTGCCACCGCGCGTCATGCCCCTTTCCTCCACGAGGAGGGTGGGCTTCTGCGCATCTGGACCACCCTCGACGCCGAGCAGTACTACCCACTGACCTTCACGACCTACTGGGTGGAGCACCGACTCTTCGGCGACGACGCGAGCTGGTTCCACGCCACCAACGTCGTTCTTCATGCTCTGAATGTCGTGCTCGTGTGGCTCCTGCTTCGGCAGTGGGGTCAACGATCCTCGCTCGCCTGGGTAGGCGCAGCGCTGTTCGCCGTGCATCCTTCTCAAGTCATGAGCGTGGCTTGGATTTCGGAACGCAAAACCCTGCTCGCCGCGAGTTTCGCCCTGCTCACCCTTCTTCTGTACTGCGTCGAAGCGAGGTCGCGCCGCCGCTCGATCGCGGCGTTGCTCGCTTACGCTGCCGCCCTCCTCTCCAAGTCCGCGGTCTTGGGACTGCCAGCGGTCCTCCTCGTCTGGGAAGTCTCGAGAAGCCCACGTGATTCGTGGCGCCGACTCTCCGGCCTCATCCCCTTCTTCCTGCTCTCGGTCGCAGCGATCGCTCCGACTTGGCTCTCGGAACAGAAATTCGTGGAGTCGGACTCGCTCCCCGTCTCCCCTCTCCTCCACTCCCTGAAGGCTCTGGCTTGGTACTCCGCCCAGACTCTGTGGCCGTGGCCCCTCACTCCCATGCCGGGGCGCTTCGACGACCCCTCCTGTTCTCCAGGCTGGATTGGCGGTGCGATCCTGCTCGTCGCCTTGGTGCTGATCGCGGTGCGCGCCCAATCGCGGCGCCCCCGGTGGTTCGGTCTCGGATCCGCCCTCTTCTGCGCCCTGCTCCTCCCGATCCTCGGCTGGTTGCCCTACGGCAATCTCGCGGTCGCGTCAGTCTCCGACCACTATCTCTACTTGCCAATGGTCGGTGCCATCGTGGTCATTTTGCCCGCCGTCGATGCGGTCCTTGGGCGGGGTTGGCGGAGGCCAATCGCAGTTTCGGTTCTCATCCTCGCGACCACACTCACCTGGACCTACCTCCCGACTTTCGCGAATACCCGCGCATTTTCGGAGCGCATCCTCGCCTTCGAGTCGGGAAACTTTGCCGCCCACTTCGCCCTCGGAAACGAGGCCCTCACCAATCGGGAAACCGAGCGCGCCCGTGAGCACTTCCTCGCCGCCACCGCCCAGAAGCCCAGGGAAGCGGACGCCTGGCGCCGCCTCGGAGAAGTGTTCCTCTTCGAGCGCCGCTTCGACGAAGCGGCCGCCGCATTCGGCCAGGGCCTGAGTCACCGACCGAAGGACGAGGCGCTCGGGATCGCCCTTGGCGGGCTGCAGCTTGGTCGCCTCCAACGCGAGTCCGCCGAAGCCTCATTCCGACGCGTCTTGGACTCCAACCCCAACTCCGTGCGCGCCCTCGCCGGACTTGCGACCGCGCTGCGCGGACAGAATCGCGACCGAGAAGCGGAACGGCTCCTCACGAGCGCAATCGACCCGCACCCTTCCGAAGTGGGGTTGCTCCTCCTGCTCTCCCAGATCCTCTCGACTTCCCCTGACGACACGGTCCGCGACGGGAAGAGAGCGATGGCCCTGTGCTCCCAAGCGCAGTCCCACCAACCGAAGCCCGATCTCGCCCTCCTCTTGACGCAGGCCGGGTGCCTCGCCGAAGTGGGGCGGTCGGAGGAAGCCGCTCGCTTGCTCGAAAACTCCGGACTTGCCCTCTCCGAACCCGAAGCCGCCGTCTTGTCCGCCCGCGCCGCGCACTTCCGAACCGGCAAGCCGTGGCGCGAGATTCCCCGGCCCTCCAGGTGACCCCCGCGATGCCTGACCCGAAGTTCATTCCTCTACCCCCGCGGTTCGCGCCGAGTCTTCCGGCTGAACAAGCCGCCGAACAGTTTCACGAAGTCATGGCGACGCGACGCACGATCCGGGACTTCTCGGATCGACCCGTTTCGCTGCGCACCATCGAGAGCCTCGTGCGCACCGCCGGGACCGCTCCGAGCGGAGCCAACAAACAGCCCTGGCGCTTTGTCTGCGTCGCCGATCCTGACTTGAAGAAACGGATTCGCGCCGCCGCCGAAGCCGAAGAGCGCGAGTTCTACGCCACGCGCGCGACCGAGGCCTGGCTCGCCGATCTCGAGCCGCTCGGAACCGACCCCACCAAGGAGTTCTTGGAAGTCGCTCCGTGGCTGGTCGTGGTGTTCCGTCTCGCCAAAGACGATGACGGAGGCCAGGTCTATTACCCCCAGGAGTCGGTCGGCATCGCGGTCGGCCTCTTCCTGGCCGCCGCACACCACGCCGGCCTGGTGACCTTGACCCACACTCCGAGCCCCATGGGGTTCCTGACCGAGGTTCTGCAACGGCCCAAACACGAAAAGCCGTTTGTCCTGATTCCCGTGGGCTATCCCAAACCGGAGGCCATGGTCCCCTCCTTCGCTATGAAGAAAAAACCGCTCGACCAAATTATGGTGACCTTTCCATGACCGCCCATCCTCTCCCGCGTGCCTTCCTCCGCATCGCGGCGCCCGCCGCGTTCACCGTCGCCTCTCTGCGCTACGCCCTGGATTGGTGGGCGACCGACCTGTCTCTGTGGTTCGGCGTGTACTACGTCATGCCGATCGTGCTGGCCTACGCCATCGCCCGCGGGACCCTGGACTCCGTGCGCTGGCGGCCGTTACTCCTCGCGCTCCTGATCGTGGCTTTGGCCGGTTGGACGATTCCCAATATCCTCGCCTACACCACCGCTCAATTCCAAGGATGGCAGCTCGGGCGATTCAGTCCCGAACGCGGCCCCGCCCTTGCCGACACCACTCTCACCAAGCTCGCCGCCGGCACTTTGGTCGGAATCGTCACGACCCTCCCCGGGCTGCTTTGGCTGCTCAGCTTCACCGCCCTGTTCCGTTGGATCCGCAGCCGGTTCGGGAGTGGAGATTCGACTCGTACGGCCTCTTGAGGCCCGGCGTCGTTCCCGATCGATCCGCGAGTCCCGATGATCGGGTCCAGCCCGCTCGTCCAGGGACTCCACGTAACCCGCACGGGCATGCGGAAGGGAGTCGGCGTAGGGCAGATAGGGCTTGATGTCGAGAATAGGGGTGCCGTCGAGCAAATCGACGCCACGCACGACCAGAGTCAAGCCCTGCACCGATATCAACTCGAATACCGACAGGCCCAGCGGATTGGGCCGATGGGGAGCCCGCGTTGCCAAGACGCCGCGCTTGCGGGAATCGCGAGGCGGTCGCACCTGCGATTTCCAACCGCGGCTGTAGTTGAACCACGCAATCACCCAGATGTGGCTGAAGCCCGAGAGGTCGGCGACCGCGTTCTGCAATCCCTTCCGGAGCACGATCGATCCGGTGGCGACACTGCCCGTTCCCGGCTGGCGCGGGGTTTCCGCGTGCCAGCGGAAGGGCGAGTGCAGAATCCCGATGGGACGGAGGGCGAGGGTATCGAAAGGCTCCGGCGTATCCACGCTCCAAACTACGAAAGCCTCCAGACCGAGGCCTAAGCTCGACGGGAGGGCCAGCCAGTGCCGGAGAGCTTCGCGACCACCGCGTCCCAGGTGGGTAAATTTCCGAAGCGGATGAGCAGGGTGGGATTGAAGTCTTGAACCATCAGGAGGCCCACCCCGGGAACAAACGCGATGCCCTCCACGCGTTGCGCGTCGATCGCGAGCCAGTCTCCGATGGGGTGGCCATCCTCACCGTAGAGCCGCAGGCCCTGCTCGCGCGACACCACCACCAACTGACGACCGTCCGGACTCGCGAGGATCGCCGAGACGTCGCTGTCGTTGATCAGGCGCACCGTCGTCGATTCGGTGGTCGGGTCGAAGGTCATGATGGCCCCCGGTCGCTCGTGGGCGACCCACAGTGACCCGTCCCGCGGGTCCACCGCCAATCCCTCGAATCGTTTGTTCGAATGACCCTCGGGCGAGAGCAACGGCAACGCTCGCTCGGACACAACTTTCAAGCTCGCCCAGTCGACGGTGACGAGCTCGTGGCGGCGCTCCGAAATGATGATGAGCCGCTGTCCGTCCGGAGTGAAGGCGAGGTCTTCGAAGTCGGAGCCCGCCAAGAATCGCCGCCGCAGCACCACTCCCTCGAGGGACAATTCGCAGAGTTCTCCCTGGTCGGTCACGAGGGCCAAAGTTCGCGTGGCGGCACAAAAAGCGAGGCCCGAACCGCCGTCGACATCCGCGAGGGTCACCCTCCAATCGGGTGTCAAAATCGGAACCGGGATCAACCGCAGGGTGACGGCGACCACCAACAGGAGAGTCGAGCCGAAGAGGCGCTCGTTCCCGATGGGCAGGCTCCGTTCTCGCGCGGGGTCGGTCATCATGCCCCTCTTACGGATCGAGGAGCTCGTCGAAGATACTTTTTGGCAAAAGTTCCCGGAGGCGAGTGAGGGCCCGGTGGTAGCGCTTCGAGATGGTGTTGGCGAGTTCTCCCGTTTCGATCGCGATCTCCTGGTTGCTCAGGCCCTCGACCGCCCGGAGCAAAACCACCGCTCGATCCGCCGGATCGAGATGATTCAACGTGTCGTGAATGCGTCGGTGCGTGTCTTGGCGGGAGGCTTCTTCACGAGGCCCGGCGAGAATCTCTGCGAGACCGGGCGGCGTCGCGAACTCGTTCGGAGTGTCTTCCGATTGCGGAATCTCCTTGGTCTTGCGGAGTCGATCCGAAAGACGGCGGTTGGCGATGCGGCGGATGGCGGTGGCCAAGAATCGCAAGAGCACGGGAGTGAGGCGGCCATCCCTCGGGATCAAATCCGAAAGCCGAGGGAAGGTCACGAGCCAGGCTTCGGCCACCACATCCTCGGCGTCTTGGAAGTTGCCGGGGTGGCCCAGGCGATAGGCCGCTTGTTCCGCGAGTAGCGGCCCGAAGTGCAAGAAGAGCCACTCGATCGACCCCGGGTCGCCCTCGACGGCCCGGCGCACCGCCACCGTCGTCGAGAGGTCGGAGGAGCCGAGTTCTCGAAGGTGATCAGGGAGCGGCGCCGATCCGGGGCGTTCTTTCACGGCTGAACTCGCAGACTCTCGATTCGAGCCCAAAAGGCGCTCCACTTTGCGCCTTCGTCCTGCGGAAGCGCGGCGATGAGCGCGGGGTCGCGAACCGGCTCGAACTCCGGTGCGTGGAGGATACGCTCGCACTCACTCTTGCGCACGCAGGCTCGCAGGGGCTCGAACTCCGCTTCCCCGGCGAGGGCCCCGGCCCATTCGAGGGCCCATTCGATGGCCAAGCTGCGACAGAGTTCGGGCGATAGGTTGGCCGAAGCCGCCGTCCCCTGCTTGGCCACGAGCAAAGCGCAGCTCGCTCCAGAGCGGAGCAAAGGAATGGCTCCGTTCCGTTGGCGTACGCGTTCGTCTTCGAGCAGGCGGCGCACCAAGATCAGGGCTGGGCCGTATTTGTGGTGGCTGACCAGGATACGAACCGCCCGCTCCCCCACGGTTTCTAGGCGATCCCACTCATCGTCTTCGGCAGCCGCGAGGACCGCCAATTCCATGGCCCCGTCCTTCTCGAGTCCGACGCGCAGAGAGGTGAAGTCGGGGTCGTGTTCGGCGCCGGGGCCTAAGAGCTCTTCGGCAATCGAAAGCGCACGCTTGGCCTCCGCCGTCGCGCCCGTCGAGGCCGAAGCGCGGGCCAGGTTGATCCAAATGATGGAGTCCGAGGGGCGGGCCACTGCCGCTTGCCTCAGATACTGAGCCGCCTCCTCCTCCCGACCCAGCCGAGCCAACGTCGCCCCCAAGGACACTTGGGCGTCGATATTCTTCGGCTCGTGTTCGAGCGCTTTCCTCAGCACCGCGAGGGCCTCGGCTTCTTGCTTCAGGTGGAAGAGTGCGTTGCCCAGGTTGTGTAGGGCTCGAGGATCGTCGGGATCCGCCCGCAAAGCGGCGCGCAGCGCCAGAGCGGCTTCCTGATTGCGTCCCAATTCCGACAGACAGTAAGCGCGGCTGAACGGATACTGGGCGCTCGAGGGCTCGATCGCCTCGGCGGCAGCGAAGGCGGCCACCGCTTCTTCGTGCTGCCGGAGCTCGCGGTAGAAGACCCCCAAATTGCCGTGGTAACGAGCGCGCGTCGGCATGAGCTCCACCGCACGTCGGGCCAGCGGCAGCCCCTCCTCGGCGCGACCAGTCAACAGGTGGGAGTGGGCGAGCACGGTGTGGGCTTCGGCATTGCCGGGAGAGAGGGCGAGCGCGCGTTGGGCCGCCGCCTTTCCCTCGCTCGCCCGCCCGCTACGGACACAGGCCTCGCCCATCCGCACCAGAGCGCTGACCGAATTGGGGGTCAGTTGAATGACCGCCTCGCTGGCCGCGATTGCCCCCGGCATGTCCTCGCATTCGAGGAACCCAAAAGCCCGCAGGCGATGCGCCGCGATCGAGTTGGGCCACCGGTGCAACAGGGCTTCCGTGCCCTCCTCCACGATTCTCGCGTCAAGATCGTGGGTCGCGGCATGGACCCAACTCTCGATGTCCAGTCCGCGCACGGTGGGAGCCAGCCAGATCGCGCGCTCGAGGGCGTCCCGAGCTTCCCCATAGGCACTTTCCCGACCCTCATGCCCCTCAGCCAACAAGTGCTCGCCCAAGCAGAACCAGTCGACGGACGTGACCGGAGTGCGAGCGCGGGCACGCGCCGCCTCCGCCTCTTCGACTCTCCCCAGGGCTTTGAGCGCACTGGCCCGCAGGAGATCGGCTCCCGCCACCGACTCCAGAGCGCGGTGGTTTTCGTCGAGAATTCGCAGGGCCTCACCGGGTCGTTCGCTCATGGACTCCGCCAGGACGAGACCAATCACGGCCTCGGGGGCGCCGCCGCCCAACCGCATGGCTCTTTGGAAGGCACTGCGAGCCTGCTGGACATCACCTTCACCACACTCGAAGAAGGCCTCGGCGATGAGCCGATCCCGCTCCATCGATTCGCGCGCTTTCCGCTCTGAATCGAGCATCCCGCGCTCCCGAATGTCCTTCGCCAAGAGCCAGACCAGCAAAGGGCTCAACAGGACCAGGAGCAACAAGGACGTCGCAAGCAGCGGGTGACGTTTGGCCCACCTCACCGACTTTTCGAGGGTGGTCAGTTGGAACACCGCGACCGGGCGACCTTCCCGCACGGCCGCGAGATCCTCCGCCAGGGCCAAGGCCGAGGCGTAGCGGCGATCGGGGTCTTTCTCGAGCGCGGCCAAGACCACGGCTTCAAGATCGTCGGATACCCCCACCCGCAGCGCCTGGGGCGATTTGGGGTGCTCCTCGAGGGTGGCGCGGAACTGTGCATCCTCGGTATCGCCGCCGTGGGGGCGAACCCCGGTCAACGCCTCGTAAAGGGTGACCCCAAGCGAGTAGACGTCCGACCTCGGATCGGCGCTCGAACCTCGCTGGATCAAGCGCTCGGGTGCGATGTAACCCGGGGTCCCGACCAACTCCCCGGCACTCGACGGAAGCCAGGACTCGACCAGTGAATCAAAGGCCAATCCGAAATCGAGGAGCACGGGGTCCAACGACTCGGTCACGAGGATGTTGGCGGGCTTGATGTCGCGATGCACGATGCCGGCTTCGTGCGCGACCTCGAGGGCTCGCGCCGCCTTCTCGAAGAAGGTGAGCAACTGGGGCAACGTGAACTCGGGCCGCGTCTTCATCCACACCGCCAGGGACCGACCCTCCACGAGCGGCATCACGAACCAGGGTACGCCCCGTTCGGTGCCGAGATCGATCAGCGTGCAAATGCTCGGGTGTGCCAGCCGCGCCGAGATCAAGGCCTCCCGTCGGAAGCGCAGGCGCTGGTGTTCGGCGGGAGCGCCGCCGGCCACGAGCATCTTGAGGGCCACCTTGCGTCCCAGCCAAGTGTCCTTCGCCACGAAGACGACCCCGTGCGCACCTCGGCCCAGCTCGGCCTCCAACTCGTAACGACCGATCCGCTCGCCCGCGGAGGGGATCGGAATCGAGAGCGTGGGTCGCGACTCGCTCATCGGAATTCCTCCTCGAGCTCCCGGGCAGCGGCCCAAAGCCGGGACAATCTGGTCCGCACCGCTTCCGGGCAGAGGACGAGGGCCGCAGTTTCCCGGATCGCGTCGAGGTCAGGGTCGAGCCGGAGGAACTGCAGCTCGAGCGCCAACTGGCTCTGCCCACGATCGAATCGTTCCCCCTCGGCGCGCGTCGCCGCGAGCCACGCCTCCAGGTGGTCGGCGGCCAGCGCGTACCAGGCCTCGCGCAGCCCCTCCCCCAAGCGATCTCGGCTGCGGCCGGCCAGCGCCAGCGCGGTCGAACGTGCGGCGCGGAACAGCACGGCTCGGTGGGTGATGACCCGATGGTGGTCAGCGACCTTGAGGGCGCGCCGCCAGGACTCGGCGGCGATCACGTGTTGGTCGGCATACGAAAAGTGCGTTGCGCCAAACGTCTGTTCGGGCTTGGCCTCCGGATCCAGAGGCGGAAGCGCGCGACTCGCCTTGGCCTCCTCGATCAGCAACTTGGCATGTTCGATCCAACCGGGACCATCGAACTCGGTGCCATCGCTCTGATCCAAATTCCGCAGGCCGGCCTCGAACTCACGCAGGGCCTCCTCGCCTCCGCCGATCGAACACAGCGCCATGCCGAGTTTGCAGGCGATGCGCCCGACTTTGGGTGCGCAGTGCTGCGCCTGCCGATAGGCCAAAACCGCGGCCTCGGGGCGGTCGATCTGGGCCAAGAGGTCAGCCTTCATTTCCCAGGCATCGGCCGAACAAGGGTTGCTGCTGAGCCCCGCCGTGATCTGGGTGAATGCCGCCGACAATTCGCCCCGGTCCACCAGGAAGTCGGCGTAGTGGATTCGGACATCCTCGATATCCGGATTGGCCGACAGCGCCTCCTGAAACGAGGCCTCCGCCTCCGAGAGTTTTCCCTGCTTCACGCGCAAGCGGGCCAATCGACCGAGGACCGCCGGGTGCCCGGGCGCTAGTTCCAACGCCTGGGTGAGGCGGCCCTCGGCGGCCACGGTATCGCCGCGGAGGTCTCGCGTGCGCGCCAAGTCCAAGAGCGAATCCGCGGTCGCAAGGCGGCGGGCGCCCTCCTCGGCCTCGTCGAGCGCGCTGCTCAGTTCGCCTTGAGCGATCAAACACTCGATCAGGTGTCGCCGCGCCTGGGCATGGTCCAACTGGGTTCGAAGAACGCGGCGGTAGGCGTTGACCGCGCTCCGAAGATCATTCGAGATTTGCGCGACCCTGGCCGTGCAGAAATCCAGCGTGGCGAGGGTGGGATCGCGTTTCCGAACTTCGCCCAACAGTTCTTCGGCTCGCGCCAAGTCTCCGAGCAACGCGTACCCGATGGCGATGCGAGCCGCTCCCGACTCGGTGCGATCATTCCTCGCGAGGAAAGACTCGGCAGCCCGACGGAATCTCGTGGTCTCACCGGCCAGCGCGGCGGCTCGGCAGTACTCCTCCAAGAAAAACGGACGGGGCGTCTCGGTCCGCAGGATCGCCTGTTCAAACCAACGCATCGCTTCTTTGGCCGAACGCTTCTGCGATCCGACATCGGTCAAGAGGAGCAACTGACCGCGCAGGTGGCAGCCAGTCGCGCCCAACGCCCGCGGGATCGGCGCGGGAGTGCGCACGGGGGCAGCCCGAACCGCGGCATTCCCGTTGAAGGCTTCAATGGCCGGCAGCAGTCCTTCGAAGCGCGCGACTTGGCTGAAGCGCGGTGCGGGCGGGGATGTGCGGTTCGCCACGCACTCCGCCACGGCCAACGCCGCGGAGAGGGCAAGATGGTCGGGAGCCGCTTGCGAAGCCTCCCGGAGGAGTCGCACCGCCTCCGCCGACGCCCCGTCTCCCAGTTGCCGAAGTCCACGGACCATTTGCAGTTCGGAGGCATCGACCTGCGCCCGGGCACGCACGGGTTCGAGTCCGGCCCGCCGCTCGAAGTGTTCGGAGATGAGGATGCCCGAGGTCATCGAAAGCACCAAGACGAGCAAAACCGACGCGGCACGGACCGGCTCCCGAGCGATCCACCGCAGGGGTCGGAGCAGCGCCGCCGGCCGGCGCAGGGAGGACGGTCGCCCTTCGATCCAACCCCGCAGGTCCTGAGCAACCGCGGAAGCCGTTGGGTACCGCCGGCTTGGATCCCTCGCCAAACACGCGACCACGATCTCCGCGAGCCCGCGCGGGATTTCCGGGCGCAGTTTGCGCGGGGACAGCAGTCGTTCGCTGAGAATCGCCCGGTACAAGGCTCCCCGGGTTGCCCCCACGAAGGGGCGCCTGCCCATCAGGACCTCGTAGCACATCACCCCGAGCGCGTAGACGTCTCCTCTTTCATCGGGAGTGCCGGGGTCCGGAAGGAGACGCTCGGGTGGCAGGTACGCGGGAGTTCCGACGACATCCCCCGAACGCGTCAACCCGGATTCGGAGTCCCTCTCCTCCAAGGCGAGCCCGAAGTCCAAGAGGATGGGAGTTCCCCGATCGGTGATGAAGACGTTGTGGGGCTTCAGGTCGCGGTGCACCACCCCCACGAGATGCGCCGAGGACAGGGCGAGGGCGATGCCCTCAAACAAGGTGGCGATCTCGACGAACTGCACCGCCGTGGTCGGCATTTCCAATGTCGGGGCAGCACCCTCCGGCGAGGAAGCATGACGCCGACCCGAGAGCCGCGCTCCGAGGGTGTGGCCGGAGAGCAGAGGCATCGTGAGATAGGGAAGGCCATGCTCGATGCCGAGATCCAAAACCGGGCAGATCCCAGGGTGACGCAGCCTCGAGGCAATCGCCGCCTCCCGGCGAAAGCGCAACAAGGAGGTCGCACTCTTGCGGCCGCCAAAACAAAGCACCTTCAGGGCAACCTCCCGCCCCAAGGTGGTGTCCGTGGCGGCGTAGACCACGCCCTGCCCACCTCGGCCAAGTTCGCGGTCGATCCGGTACCGGCCGAAGCGGAACCCGTCTTTGGTCTCGGGTGGCAAGACTTCGACCGGCGCCACCAAGATCTCGGCGTAGGCCCGCTCGATCACCGCTTCGAACCCCGGCCACAGAGCCTGATAGTCCGCGAGTCCGGCCTCGCGTCCCCCCTCCCGGTCCAGAAGGACCCGGCGCAGGAAGGCGTTGACCACACCCTCGGAATCGGGAGGTTCGGCGCCCAGAAAGTCCGTGGGATCGCTCATGCACGTCGGGAGGGGCTCTTGGTCTGGGACCCGGACCCTCTCCGGAGGGTCGGCGCGGGTTGGGCGATCTTACGCCGCAGGCCCGGTGCGGAACCGGCACCACCCCGGAAGCCCCCCGGATGACGGTCCCCCTGACATTTTCCAGATTTGTTGTCCCGAATCCACGGTGCCGGGCATAGAGGGAAGAGGGAGCGCGGCCACTCGTCGGGGCCGTCCTTCCCGGGTCCGCTAGCTCGAGCAGACTTCTGAAACGTCTGGTCCCGCGGTCCTGCGTCCCGGATAGCGACCCATCATCGCCGGGCGAGGACTGCGGGCAGCCGCATTTCGATCCGCCATCAACGCTGGCGGATCGAACCGGCGGGTCCGACGAGAGCGCGCAGCCACGCGCTCGGGCCCCGCCGAGACCCGAAGTTGGTCTCGGCGGGAGGTCCCCCCCCCGGTGGTGTGGGGTTAGCGACTTGATCCCCCACCCACCCCCGCCACGGACTGGCGACTCCTGAATTGCGTCCGGATTTCCACCCAGGTGCCCAAGTTCGTTATCCTTGATCCGATCGAGGGGGGTTGACCTCGAAGCCATCGACCAAGGTGGAACTCATGAAATCACTGGTTTTTTCAAGGATTCTGGGCGTTTGGGGCCTGATCGGGGCAGCTTTGCTGATGGCCGCTCCGCAGGTCGAGGTCCCTCCGGTTACTAAACCGGCGCCTCCGCCGATTGCAAAACCGGCGCCTCCGCCGGTGGCGGAACCCCAATCCCCGCCCGCCGGAAACGTCCAGAGCGAGGCCGTGCGACAAGCCAACGCGGAATTCCAGGCCGAGCTTGAGCGCATCAAGAACGACCCGGAACTCGCGCGCAATCCGAGGAAGCGCCTCGCCCTCGAGGAGGCCCTCCGGCAGAAGCATGAAAAAAAGCTCGCCGAACTGAAGAAGTCGGGCGGAGCGGCCCCACCTACCGAGGACCCGACCGGCAAGGGACCAGGCGGGCGAGGTCGCGGACGCCCCGTCTTCGTACCCGGTCAGCCCCCGGTCGCGCCCCTACCCAAAACTCCCCTGGCCCCGGAGCAGGTGCAGCAGGCAGAAAAGGCCAAGGCCGACGCGGAACGCGACGCTGGCCTGGCCGCTGCCAAGTCCGAGTACGACGCCGCGTTGGCGCAAGCCAAAGTCCAGTTTGCCAACGACCCGGCTCAGTTCGCGGATCGCGCCCAGAAACTGCGCACCCAGTATGACGACCAAGTGAGGGCGATCCTCGCCACGCACGCCGCCAGAATGAAGGCACTCGGGATCGCTCCGGCCCCCCCGGCTCCCAAGAAAGAGGGCTGATCGTCCGCTCACGTCTCCGGGGAACCGGAGCGCCATTCAGAGGGGCTTGTCCAGAGCTTCCTCGATCACCCTGAGAGCGCCCGCCCATTCGGGCTCGGACAGCGCGCGTCGTCCCACGTGAGCCATCTCGCGAATCGCGTGCGCAGTGGCCCCAGCCCTCCTAGCCCCAAGCACATGCGAGGCGAGTTGCCGCTCCGTGCCCTGGGCCACCAAGGCGGCAACTCCGAGGAGTTCCTTCACGCGCAGCGGCAACCCGGGCCGAGACAGCACCTCCCCGTAAGCAGCCCGGACGATCCATCTCTCGAAGTCTGGGTGCATCTTGGCGAGTTCCTCCCGCACTCGCTCCGCCCTCGAACCGTAGACCGCGACGAAAGTCTCGGCGCCGCGAGTGTCCCGATCGGAAACCTCCACGCTCGGGGCGCCGGATCTTGGCTCCAAGCGGCGCCACCGCGCGAAGGCCCGCACGGTGCGGGGGACGCCCGCGTAGAGCGGCGCCATGATCAGAGTCTCCTCTATGGCCTCAATGAGATTGGGATCGCCGTGCACCGCCTGCAAACGTTCGGCAACTCCCAATTCACTGTCGACGCAGACACTCACGAGGAGCTCGGCCAACGCTTGCAACTCCGGAGAGACGGCGTCATCCATGCGGGCGCAGGTTAAGCAGGAGTGGCCAGCCCCACCCGGGGCGCGGTTGCCATTTCCGCAATTTCCGAACCGCTGGTCCAAAACGAGTCCGTTTCTCCAAGAAGAATTTGAGTTTGACCGTCATCCGAAGCGGCCTGGCGCCGCTCGTTGAGTTGTGGTGGGATCTCTCCCGCCCCCGCTGGCTGCCCCTTGAGGTGCAACCGCCGGTCCCCAAGCCTCGGGAGAGGTGAGGCCCACCCTCCCTCTCCCGAGCAGCCTTTGGGTCTTCCTCTCTCCTGCTGAGTTGAACTATGCCCCTTGCTCAACGACCAACCAGAATCGCGCTCTGTTTCTTGTTAGCCGCGAGTGCCTCACTCGTGGCTCAACTCCCGTCGTCGGTCCCCAACACCCGCGAGGAAGCCGCTCGCCTCCTCGGCGTGGCGCCGACCGACCTCGCCTCCTTCGACGTGGCGACCCGGCACTTCCCATACCTGAATCTCAAGGTGACCATGGCCAAGGGTGACCACGTCGTCACCGGCGAAACGCTCTCGGTCATTCAGGACGCGTCCGGAGTCCAGTACAACTTCGCGCAGCTCCGTGCCGCTGAGGCGGCAGCGCGACTCTCGGCTCCGGACGGCAAGTTCCATCACAAATTGAAGAAGGCGGTCGAGGCCTCGCCCGACTCGGTGCTTCCCGCGATCGCGTGGCTGCACTTCGACGCCGTCGGCTACGACGCGTTTGCCAACGCGGTGCGCGAGTCCGTCGATGTCGCAAAGCTGACGATCGACGAAGCCCGCGCCCTAGAACAGCGCATCACCGACCACGTCATGGCGCAAAACGCGCTCGTCACGCGGCCGTTCGCAGGCACCCTCAGCGCGCTCGGGCTGCGGATTCGCTACATCTCCACGACCGCCCCAGTGGTGTTCTTCGATGCCGACGTGGCGACGCTGCGAAGCCTCGCGGAACGCCCCGAAGTCGACACGCTCTATCTCGAGACCGCCGACAAGTCCGACACGAACGACGATGCGAACTCGACCCACCGTACGGATCGTGTCCACAACTACGGCATCCGCGGCCGCGGCTCGCGCGTAGCTCTCCTCGAGGACAACGGCATCGACCCCGCGTGCCCCCACCTCGTGATCTCCGGCTGGTTCAACCCGGGCACCCCCGACCCCGACGACCACATCCATGGAACCACCGGATGCGTCGCCTCGCGCCTCACTTCCCGCCTGGGTGCGGCGCCGGATGCGGAGATCTTCAGCGCCAACGCCACGACCTACAGCGATGCCAACGTGACGGCGGCCGGAGATTGGGTCGTCACCCAGAACATCGACATCACGAACCTCTCGTGGGGCCCCAACTCTCCCACCGGAGTGCCTGACTACTCGGATCGCTACTTCGACTACCAGTCGCGCGCCTTCCAAGACAGCTACGTCGCCTCGGCCGGCAACGCCGGGCTCGCCAACTTCGTCGGCAACACCGGATGGAATGTCATCGCGGTCGGCAGCCACACCGACGGCGGCAACAGCAATTGGGACGATGACGTCATGAGCACCTTCAGCTCGGCCGCCAACCCCAACACCGGCTGCGAGAAACCGAACATCGCCGCCAACGGGCAAGACGTCGACACCCTGGGTCAGGGACCCGACTGGCTCACCGACGACTACGACGGGACCAGCTTCAGCTCGCCGCATGCCGCCGGCAACCTCGCCAATGCGGTGAGCCAAAACGCCTTCTTGGCGGTCTACCCCGATGCCGCCATGGCCGCGATCATGGCCAGCGCCTGGCACAACATCGAAGGCGCGAGCCGCCTTTCCGGACAGGACGGGGCGGGTGGCCTGCACGGGCTCGCTCTCGTTCGCCTGGCGATCGACGGACGCGCGACCGGCACCAGCCTCACGCCAGCCTCCTTCACCACGACCGGGTACTACACCTACAGCATCTTCCTCAAGAGCGGCGATCGTACGCGCGTCTGCGCCGCATGGCAGTCCCTGGCCAACGCAACTTACACTACGGATACGCTGCAAGCCGATCTCGACATCACCATACTCGCCGGTCAGAACGTGACCTCCGGCACCTCTTATGGGTCGTCCGCTTCCTTCAACAACAACTTCGAAATCGTTGAATTCACGCCTCCGACCACCGGCTGGTACACGGTTCGTGTCAATGACTACTCGTTCACGGGCACGTCCGAAACCTTGGGCATCGCCTGGAGCCAGAAGTACGAGGACACCTCGCACTTCCGACTCCGTCCCTGGAACTCGGAGACCAATCCGATCGGCGGCCCCACGATGGGCAACGCGAGCTACTACCTCGATCCCGTCGCGCCCTCGAGCCCGTCCGCGCCGTACGTGGTGCTCCCGAGTGGAACCATCACCGTCGGATTTAATTTCTCGGACCAGACCTTCAGCCCCCTCGATTTCGACATCTGGACCCAGCTCTTTTTCGACACCCTGCCTAGCCCGATCTTCTGGCCGGGCAGCATCGGAACCCTCGGAGCCTCGGGATCCGGTTTTTCCAATCGATTCACGGTGCCCGATGCTCCATTCCTGATCGGCCTCAATCTCTACCATGTCGGCTTCACGGGTGGACCCACCTACCCGGATGCCCTGAAGGAGATCTCCGAGGTCAACACGTTGAAGTTCTGGCCGGCCCCGATCGGCAAGACCCTCTCGGATGACGGCTCGTTCACGCAGGCGTTGCCGTTTGGATTCCAGTTTTTCGGCACCAACTACACGCAGTGCCATGTGAACGCCAACGGCAACATCACCTTCAATACCTCCGACGGCACGTTCGGTGAGTCCCAAGCCGGCTTCTTGGCCAATCAGCCTCGCATTGCGGCCATGTGGGACGACCTGAATCCGGGGGTGAACGGATCTTCGGGGGCTCCGATCCTCCGCGTCCGCGAAGTCTTCCAGGGCAATCAGGAAGTGGTGATCGAGTTCATCAACGTCACCCAGTTCGCGCTCGTCGACGACTCCACGTTCCGGGTAACTCTGTCCGACGACAATTCCATCACGATCGAGTACCTGGACTGCTCGGTCCAGGACTGCATCGTCGGAATCTCGCCAGGCGGCGGGGTTTCCGCGGCGGCACCGGTCGATCTCTCCTCATTCGGCCGCGGAACCTCCGGCACGAACCAGGCGCTGTACGAGGTGTTCGGCGCCACCCCCGGGCTGGACCTCGACTCCCCCAACATCTACTGGAACAAGATCCGATTCGTTCCCACGAGCGGAACAGCCACCAACTACCGCCTCGAACTCGACATTGATCGCTGAGCCACGGGCCCATCTCTGCCCCGGCTGAATCGGCCCCGGCCAGCGCACGCTGGCCGGGGCCTTGTCATTGGCAAGACGATGATCATCTTGATGACGTGAATGACGACCGCTCCGACAACCGGCTCGAGTCCGCGCCTCCTCCGCTCGATCCGCTCAACGCCTTCTTGATTCGGTATTGGCACGACCACGACCAAGGTGGCATCGCTTCGCTCGACGACTACTTGCGGCTCTTTCCCGGTGACGAGGCCGCGATTCGCCGCGAGTACGAAACCTTGCGCGCGGGATTCCCCGCCGAGGCCGGTCAGGGCCCGACTCCGTACGGGCTCGACGAGCAAATCGGCCCGTACCAACTCCTCCGGGAGATTGGTCGGGGTGGACAAGGTGTGGTTTATTTGGCGGTCGACCAGCGGCTCCAACGGCAGGTGGCCGTCAAAGTGCTCACCGGCTTCGCGAGTGTGCACCCCGACATTCTCGAGCGCTTTCTGCGGGAAGCTCGCATTGCGTCCCGGCTCGACCACCCGGGGATTTGCGGCGTACTCGAGGCCGGGGTCGAGAGTGGTATCCCCTTCATTGCCATGCGTTATCTCGAGGGTGAAACCCTCGCCCGGAGAATTCAAAGCGAACGCGAGGGTTCGGCCGCATCACCCCTCAGCACCATGCTCACCCTGACCGGTCCGGGGCGGACGCACCACGAACGACTCCCCGACAATCCCACCACCCTGCCTACCCGAGTGGCCCTGCCGTCGTCCACGCGCGAGGACTTGAACCGCCGCATTCAAATCATCGAAAACGCGGCCCGAGCGCTGCATGTCGCCCACGAGTCCGGCATTATTCACCGCGACATCAAACCCGGCAACATCATGCTCACCGCGCTGGGAAACCCGGTGATCTTGGACTTCGGACTCGCCCGCATCGATGACCCGGAGTTCGAGTCCCTCACGCGGACGGGAGACTTCTTCGGAACCCCGGCCTACATGTCGCCCGAGCAGCTCGCCGCCACAAATCTGCAATTGGATCGACGCACCGACGTGTTTTCGCTCGGGGCCTGCCTCTTCGAGACGCTCACTCTCACGCGGCCCTTCGAGGGTCCGACCCGGGAGGCGCTCTACGAGGCGATCCGGACCCAGGATCCCCCGTCGCTCCACCGCATTCTCCGGTCGGCGCCTCGCGACCTAACGACCGTAGTCGCAACCGCCCTCGAGAAGGACCGCAATCGGCGCTACCAGACCGCGCTCGACTTGGCCCTGGATCTCCAGCGGGTCCGCGAGAATCGTCCGATCGCGGCCCGCCCGGCTGGTACGTGGACGAGGCTCGCGCGCTGGGCTAAGCGGAGTCCCGCCCTCGCGACCGCAATGACCTCCACCTTTCTGGCGCTCACCGCCGGGCTGGTACTCGCACTGAAGTCCGCCCACACCGAAACCCGGCTGCGCAGCGAAGCCGAGCTCCAGTCCCGGCGAGCCGATGGCAATTTGGCCGAATACGAGAGGTTCGCGGATCTGCAACGCCTCGACGAAGTCGTCCTGGAAGCACGCCGCCTCTGGCCGGCGGTTCCCGCGCTCATTCCGGCTTTCGACCGATGGCTGGGCCGAGTGCAAGATCTCGAGTCCCGCCTGGCCGACCACATGGCCGCCCTCCAAGAATTGCGCCGCCGGGGGGTCGAGCAGATCACGAATCCTGAACTCCCGGATGAGCTTCGCCCTGGGAAAGCCGCCATCGAAGCCTTGCGGAGGAAGTTGGCCGCCAGCGACGCCTCGGATTCCTCATCACCCCTCGCCGATGAGCTCGTGGATCGCGAACAGGAGCTGGCTTACGCCGTCGACTCTTCCGGGAAGGTCCCCGAGGTCCGCTCTTATTCGTTCCCCGACTCCCCCGACCTCCAGTGGCGTCACGATCGACTCACCGCGCTGGTCACGGGAATCCGGAAGCTCTTGGAAGACGACTCTTTGGGGATTACGGTTTCCGGCATCAAGAAACGCCGTGCCGACGCCCTCGTCATCGAGCAGCAATCCCTGATCACGCCGGCCGCGGAGTGGCGGGACATCATATCCCGAATCGAATCACAGCCTCACTACCACGGCGTCAAGGTGCGACCACTCATCGGTTTGGTTCCTCTGGGCATGAATCGCCAGGGGTTTGCCGAGTTTTGGCTCCCCCAGTCCGGGCGAAAACCGGAGACGTCAGGCGTGACCGGGGACTGCGCCATAACCCTGGTGCTCCTGCCCGGGGGGGTGTTCACCATGGGGTCCCCGGAGGATGAGGAGGACCGGGAGAGCGTGGAGGAACTCCACCTGCGAAACCTGGCTCCCTATTTCCTTGGCAAATTCGAGGTCACTCAGGGGCAGTGGTCACGCCTGATGGGGTCCAATCCATCGGAAATCATCAACAAAAAAGCCCTGCCTCCCTCCGATCAGGACCTGAAGCGCATCCTCAGTCACCCGGTGGATCACATCAACTGGTACGACGCAGAGGGCTTTGCACGCCGGTTCGGGCTCTCGCTGCCTACCGAAGCGCAGTGGGAGTACGCGTGCCGCGCGGGGTCGAAAACCGCGTATCCCTGGGGAGATGAAATCGGCCGCACTCCCCAGTTCAACACCTACGACCTGACGGCTTCCCAGACGATCCAAGTCCACAATGTCTTCGAGCCGGCGCCATTCGACGACGGGTATGGATGGCATGCACCGGTCGATGCCTTTCCCCCCAATGCATTCGGTATCTGTGAAATGCCCGGGAACGTTTCCGAGTGGTGCCTGGATCGACCGGGCAGCTATCCGCTGGCGCGGCGCTATGCCGATTCAGGTTTGAGGTTGGGCCCGCCCTCGGATGAGCGTGTCCATCGAGGTGGCACGTTCATGAGCCCGTACGCAATGGCCCGCAGCGCCCGTCGGTTCAGGCTATTCGCCCCAACCAAGGCCCACTTCCTGGGAATGAGGGTCGCACTCACTGCACCGGAGTAGATTGCGAACGACCCGTCGGGACGACCCCTACGGCAGCCTCGGGATCAACCCGCGGCGCCTTCTTCCTCGCCCATGCCGAGGACGAGATTGACAGAAGTTCCCGTCGAGACCTTCTCGCCCGCCTTGGGCGTCTGACTCTTCACGGAGTTTCCCGAGCCCGAGAACTCCGGAACGAGGCCGATTGACTCGAGGTCCGCCGAAGCGATATCTCTGGCCTTGCCGACCTCGTTCGGGACCGCCACTTCGTCTTCGCGGGTTCCCTGGGCTCGGCGGCCCCGAGGCTTCGACTTGGCGACCGGCCGCTTCACCTTCTTGGTCGGCGCGACCTTGGCCTTCCCGGCCGCCTTCTTGCGCAGAGGCTTCTTCGCCACCTTGGCCCGGGCCTTCTTCTTGGCGGCTGGTTTGGCTTTGGCCTTCACGGCTGGCTTGGCCTTGGCCCTCACGGTGGCTTTGGCCTTCTTCTTGGCTGCACGCTTGGTTCGAGTTTTCGCCATTTTTTTGATCCTTGGACTTTCGCCTTCCCGGTCAGAGACGGCCACGAGCGTTCCCGCGCCAACCAGGAGTTGCGCGCATCGTCCGACCAACCCTGGTCTTGGTCAAGAGAGAATTCGCAAAGCGCGCCCAATCGAATCGACACACTTCACTGGGGGGTCCCAAATCACTCGCCGACGAGTTCATAGAGCCCGGGACCGGCCGAACGCAGTTTGCCCTGACGAACGAGTTCATCCCACACCGACCGGGGAAACTGATTGGGGGGCGAAATCCCCACGATTCCCGACGACTTGCCACCCGTGAGCTGCCGGGCGCCCAATCCGGATTCGTCGTCCAGCCGAGTCGCCTTGAGCCGTTTCCGGAACGCCTTGAGCGCACTCTTTTGGACGGCGGGGTCGGTCGGATCGGGACTCGAGGGAGGCATGGAATCTTGCATGGTCGAGGCTCAGGGGTGGAGTTTATCGGGGGGGCCCGGCGGTAGCGGCGGGTTTTCCCCTGTGTTCTTCGCACGCTTACGCTCCCGCCGATGGCCCAGCAAGAGCTGATCCTCCAGCCGACCGCGCTGCGCCGCATAAAAGTCGAACAGAAACTCACGAGGCGAGCCTCGTGCCGCCGCCGTCTCGGAGTATCCCAGACGCTTTTGGACCTTCGCCGCGATGACCCGCGCCCCCTCATCCTCGGTGTTCGCCGGAATCGTCCGGAGAAACTCCTCCAGGGCTTCGAGCTCGAAGATGCCGTAGACGTCCAACTGGTCGCGGGTGAACGCGAACTTCGGAGTCGCGCGGGCGTCGCCTCGAGCCACCCCCCGCAGACTCAAATCGGGAAGCAAGCGAACCTTCGGCTCACGGATCACTCGCGTCCCGGCGATGAGATCCCCTACGCGAGTGCCCTCGCGACTGAATAGGGGCAAGAACGCGACGATCAAGAGCCAAATCCCGAGACCGATTTGCCAATACCCGGGGACTCCCGGCCACATCGAGTCCGGAGCGAGCACCGCGGCCGCGGGCCAAGCCACCTCCAGGTCCCGGGTGAGGTTGCGCAGCACGAGCGCTTCGATCGAAAGTTGACCGCCCTTGGCATCGACGACGCGCAGCCCGTTCGCTCGTTTGCCGAGACTTCGGCCCTGCCCCTTCAACTCGAGCAAGGCAAATCCAAACTGGTAGATCACGAAGACCAGGACCGCCGCCACCGGGCCCACCGCGGGCAGCTCCGAAGCCTCACCACCCGCGAACAAGGACAAAAGGGTGGCTACGAGAAACAGGGCGAGCAAGACTCCGAGCAACACGACGAGATCGACGAGAAAGGCGAGGAATCGAGCCGACAGGGAGGCCAACTCGAGCTCGATGCGCAGCCCAGTCGGCAGGTCCAGGCTCATGAAGCGGCGAATCCGTGCCCCGCTCATGTCGCCCCCCGCTCCGCTTTCGAGAACCCTCGGCCCGCCACTCGAAAATAGGCGACCCACAGCCCGAGCGTGATCAACGCCAAGCCGTAGCGAACCGCCACGGAATGGATGAGCTGCCGGAACAACCCTTCGATGACCCCGGCGAGGAAGAACAAGGCCAGGCAACACAGGACCATACGCCCGGCATCGCGACCGAGCCGAGCGAGTTCGGAAACCCGCGAGTACCGACCCGGAAACAGGAGGGCGCGCGCGAGCACCAATCCGGACCCGCCGCATAAAACGATCGCCAAGATTTCGGTAATGCCGTGAGGCAGGAGCCACGCCCACCATTCGAACCCCAGACCTCGGCAATGAAACAGGGCGCTCATCGCCCCCAGCATCATGCCGTTGGTGAACAACAGTAGGAGACCTGGGACGCCGCCGAGTATTCCGATGACGAAGGCGAGAATGCCCACGCCCGAGTTGTGGACAAACAGATACGTCGAAAAGCTGCTCAGCGCGGAATTGCCGGAGTCCGCCCCGTCGTAGAGAGTTCCCCGCAGCCAATCCACACTCGCCTCGAAGTTTCGCCCGTTGGCCATGCCCTCCGCGACAAAACTCCCGTACAGAGTGGGGTCGTTCGTGACCGCGATCATGGAAACGGCGACCCCCGCGAGGAATGCTCCCAGCGCGATCCCGTGCACCCGGACATGGGCCCGGATCAGGGCGGGAAATCGCGCCCCGAAGTGCTCGCCCAGGGTGGTCAGAAGCCTTCGCCTCGGACTGTACACGACCAAGTGGGCCCGCGCGACCAACGACTCGAGGTAGTCCTGCAGCCCACGATCGAGCACCATGGCCCGCGCCACGCTCAAAGAAGCCACGGTGGCGCGGTAGAGCGCCGGTAGGCGAAAGAGGTCTCGTTCCTTCAGTTTCCAAGGCCCCGCTCGGCTTGCCCGGTCGATCAGGTTTTCCAGCTCGCGCCAGCTTTTTTCGCGCTCCCGACGGAACTGGGCGCTCCGCAAATCGCCAGAGCCGGTCGCCACCGCTTCCAGGTTCATCGGATGAGCTCCCGACGCTTGACATCGATGTACTTTTGGAGCAACTCGGAGCGGAGCTCACCGGAGGCGGCATCCACAACCAGGACGCCCAAGCGCCGCAGTCGAGCCAAGACAACTTCCCGGTCCTTCACGAGATGGTGGCCCACGACGGCCCGATGCAGGTCTGCCGTAGTTCGAGGCTCGACGCCCGCGTAGCGACCGGGAACCGGATCGCGCATGGCCACGAACAACACGAGATGCCGACGCGCCAGGCGCTCGATGGCCTGAAGCATCAGCTCCGCCGAGACAGAGTCCGAGAACTCGGTGAAGACGACGATGAGCGAACGCCGCGACACCTTCGACTGCAGCTCCGTCAACGCCCGCGCGTAGTTGGTCTCGACCGGCCGCACTTCCGTCGTCGACAAGGCCGACTGCAGGGGCGCGAGCGCTCGGAGTTGGGTTGCCGGAGGCACGAACGTCCGCAATTGCGAGTCGAAGGTCGAAATCCCGATTCCGTCCTGGGACCGAAGCCCGAGCCACGCGAGATGCAATCCGGCCCGGAGCGCGTGATCGAGCCTCGAGAATCCGTCCAGAGACTCTCCCATCGAGCGACCCGTGTCGAAGGCGAGGATGATCTGATGGCTGCGCTCGACGCGATATTCCCGAGCGAGGAGTCGCACGTGCCGGGCGGAGGACTTCCAATCGATGCTCCGCCGGCCCATGCCGGACTGCCACTCCCGCAGCGAGTCGAATTCCGTACCCTCGCCCACGTACCGCTCAAGCTTGAGGCCTTCCCGCAGATCCTGGCGATTGGAGAATCGCAGGGCCTCCCGGCCCGCCGCTCCGAAATCCGGGACCACCTCCAGTTCGGCGGGAGTCTCGCACCGGTGTTCGCGGGTCAATAACCCAAGTGGCCCCGGCCAACGCAGCCAACAAGCCATGAGCTTGATCGTGCCGCGGCGGTGCGGGGTCAGAACCCAGCTCACCTGGGCGCGGCGATCCGAGTTCACGGACTGGAGTGCGATCGGCGGCGGGTCGACGGCCCCCTCCAACTCCACGAGCACGGCGACTTGCCGAACTCGTTCGCCGAAGCCTGAGATTGTGCACTCGATCCGCCCGGTATTACCCAGCACGGTCCGGGGAGTCAGGGCCACTTCGAGGTGCGGGACGGCTCGCCCGGAGAGAAACAGAGCCTCCGCAGCCAGGCAGCCCAGGAGCACGGCCGTGGCGCCAATCGGCACCCATGCGTAGGCCATTCCCAGCATGGCCGGCACGAGGGCCGGCAGAAAGCCGACCGCGGCGAGCGTCAGAGTTCTTCCGGTGGCTCGGATCATCGGGGAGGTGGGATCTGATCCAAGACGCTACTCAGCACTTGGCCCGCGGTCGTCCCTTCCATTTCCGCCGTCGGAGTGAGCACGACCCGATGCTCGAGCACGAGCGGCACCAGCGACTTGACGATATCCGGCACGACGTAGTCCTGACCGAGCACCGCCGCGTGGGCTCGCGCCGCGGTAGCCAGCATGTTGGCCGCCCTCGGAGACGCCCCGGCCAGCAAGGCCGGATGCTCCCGGGTCGCCCGCACGATGTCCACGATGTAGTGGACGATCTCCGGGACGAGCCGCAACTCAGTCACGACGCGGCGCGCCGCGAGAATGAAATCCTTCTCCACGATTCTTTGGAGGTGAAAATCCGCGAGCCGCGGCATCGTCGAGCGATGTCCGTGGGTCTCCACCATCCGCACCTCGTGCTCCTTCTCCGGATAGCCGAGGCGAATCTTGAAGAGAAATCGATCGAGCTGGGCCTCGGGCAACGGGTACGTGCCTTCCTGCTCGATCGGGTTTTGGGTGGCGACGACGATGAACGCCTCCGGCAAGGCGTAGCTCGTGCCGTCGAGAGTGACCGAGCGCTCCTGCATCGCCTCGAGCAGGGCGGATTGGGTCTTCGGGGGAGTTCGGTTGATCTCGTCGGCGAGTAGGAACTCCGTGAAGACCGGGCCGCGATTGAGGGTGAACACGCTGCGCTGGAAATCGAACAGGCTGTTGCCGACGACGTCCGCCGGCATGAGGTCGGGAGTGAATTGGATGCGGCGAAAATCGAGGCCGGTCACGGCGGCAAACGAGCGGGTCAAGAGCGTCTTCGCAGTGCCCGGGACTCCCTCCAAGAGCACATGACCCTCGGCAAGCAGGGCGGTCATCAAGAGATCGACCGTCGCCTCTTGGCCCAAAACCACACGCCCGATTTCCTGTCTCAGTGCCGCCAGCGTGCGCACGATCTCATTCACGTCCATGGATCATGTTCTCCGACCAATGGTAGATGCGCCTTGCGAGTTCGAGCGCCGCCGGCCCGCGCAAATCGAGGCTCCGGCTCATCTCGTCCGCGAGTTCCGGGAAGCCCGAAGTCTGCGCGCGGGGCAACCGCCCGAGCCAGTCGACCGTATTTCTGAGGTTCATTTCCTCGGGAGCGTGCCACTGCGACGCGACCGCGCGCACCCGGTATTCCCAATAGGTGCGCAAGCTGGAGTCGAAGTCCGGCCGAGCCCCCACAAAATCCGCGGTGTTCTCGATGAGAAATTCCGAGCTGCGAGGAATCCCTCCCTCCCGCTCGAGGGCCCGGCCGAAGCGGCCATACGCCGACCACAGCACCACTCCGAGGACCAAGAGGGCCTGGGCCAACACAAACGCCAGAGGAAAGCGGCCCAGTTCGCGCCAAAGGCCGGGCTGCGCTTCGAAACCGTGCACCGTGGAGTCGAAGACGACGGTCCGCCCGGGAGCCCGCATTCGATCGAGAAGCGCCACCGCGAATGCCGCCCCCTCCGGGGTGCCGATTCCGTGCCCCGAAAAAATGTCGGGGTCGGAGACGAGCCAGTACTCGACCTCCCCGAGCTCCACCAGAGCCACCAGAGTTCCTCGATCGGATCCGACCACAACCGAGGCGTTTTCGGGCAGCGAATCACGGCGGAACAGTTGGGGAGACGAAACCAGAGTGACGGGCGGAAGCCCGGTGGGCCCTGAGATCTCGTAGGGGCCCAGGGTCGGGCGGATCACTTTGATCCCGTGAAATACCGGTGGCAAGGATTCTTGGGTATAGGCCAGCGATACCAGCTCGAGGCTCTCCACCCACTCCGGCCGCTCGGGTTTCGGAGTGCCCATCCATTTGGGAAGCACGACCACGATGCGGTGCGTCGAAGTGGTCCACTCCGCCCAACGCCGGGCCGTGAGGCGGTGCGTCTCCGGTTCCGCGATGACCAGTACTGCGTCGGAGTGTTCGTCGTAGGCGGGGCGAGCGCGCCTCACGAAAACTGGCCTGCCGGTCGCCTCGAGGAGGTGAATGAGGGGAAGGTGCCCGACCGCCGAAACGCTGAATGCGTGAGCCCCGTGATCCGGAGGCAGAGGTGCTTCGGGGCCGAAGACGGGAAAGAGGAGGCACGCGAGAAGCGAGGTCACGCCCAATCCGACCAGCCAATTGCGCACGCGCGGTGAGAAGAGGGTCATGACGTGGGCGCCCCAGCCTGCGCAAGCTCCCACTGGCGGAAGGCGTCGCGCGCCACCTCGTACTGCGCGCGTCCGGCGACTTCCCCCGCGAAGAGCACCCTCTCCACGCTCCCGATCAGGGTGCGCAGGTGCTCCGATCCGGGTGCCATCGGGCCGACGACCGCCGCCAACTCACGGCCCGTGAGCATACGGAGGGCTTCTCCGGCCCGGGCAAGTCCGGCGGCGCTCTCCAAGAGGGCTCGCATCGCCTCCACAAATCGCCCTGCCCGAGCCAGCGCTTCACTGTCAGTGACTCCGAGCCGCTCCGACGGGCCCGGCAAGGCATCGGGTTCCGACGCGACCATGCGCTTGCGAATTTGCGCGCTCGGCCCGTGTCTCCCCCTCCAAACGGCCACGAGAACCGTGGCCACGACTCCCATCCCCAGAATCACGAGCACAATCAGCATCACATCGCCCAGCCACTCGGAGGGGGGATGCATGGCCCCAAGATTATCGATGCCTCGTCCGGGAACCCGCTCGGTCTCGGGGCTCGCGGTTCGGCCCCGACCCTTGGCCTGGGACGATCCCGGGCGCTCCTCGCCATTAGGAGAATCGAGCTGGTACCGACCCGACTCCCGCATTGCCCGGTGGGCGGCCTCGACGTCCGCGGGCACCTGGCCCGCCAACCCCGATTGCATGCCGAAGAGGAGCACTACCGTCCCGATGATTCTCACGAGGTCCGGAGCTTAACGGTGCCCCGCCCTCCCAGTAAAGAGTCGTGGTAGGCTACCACGGCAGTCAATCGAACCAGGAGGCTCCCGATGACCCAAGGATCAAGCGTTGCGCGCACCGGAACTCTCGACTTGGGCTGGGCGGTTAGCACCAGCTTCAAGATCTTCTTTGCGAATTTTGTCCCCTTCCTGAGCCTGGGATTGGTGGTTTTCCTGCCTTTCACCCTGACCCAGTGGTGGGTGGCGACAGCCACGGAGCCGAACATGACTCCCGGCAAGGCTCTGTTGATCAGCCTGGTACCCCTCTTCGTGCAAACAATCCTGCAGTTCCTCATGGCGGGTGCCGTGTCGCACGGCACCTACCGGCAGCTTCGCAAGGAACCGGCCTCGATCGGCGATTCGATCAGCGTCGGTTTCAGGTGTCTTGGAAGCGTGATTGCGACGGGGCTTCTCGTCGGAGCGCGCGTGGTGCTCTTCACGCTTCTCTTGATCGTGCCTGGCATCATGGAGATGTGCAAGCTCTACGTGGCCATGCCCGCTACCGTCATGGAAAAAATTGGGGCGGGCGATGCGTGTGCTCGCAGTGCAACTCTCACCTCGGGTCAGCGCTGGACAATTTTCGGAATCGTCTTCATCTTGGGTGTGATCGGCGGGCTCATCAGTTGGGTGGTGACGAGCTATTCACTGGAAGTGTCGCTTTGGGCCAACCTCTTGGTGACTTGGATCACGACCGCGGTCTTTTCCGGGGTCGGGGCCGTCGCCGCCAGTGTCGTCTACTTCCAACTGCGGCGGTCCAAAGAGGGCGCCGACCTGCAGTCTTTGGCGGCAATCTTCGACTGAGCACGCAGGGCGGCGGCAGCCGCCCGCACGGTCACGGGAGGAAGTGCAACTCGAGGGCGTTCGTGAAGCTCAGAGACCCCGCGATGAGGGTATCGAGCACCGCCCACTGCGCGTAGAAGTCGAAGGGCCCGCCCCCCCCCGGGACAGCGATTGAGAAACTCCCGCTCGCATCCGTGAGGAAGGGGCCAAACACCTGGGGCATGGCTGGAATGACGGTTCCACCCGCCACGAACTGGAATCCCTGGGTGGGTGCGAGGATGGCGAAGATGCTGGTCAGCGGTGGGGCCGCGCTCACCGTGAAGACGGAATTCGAACCCGTGCTCAACGGGCCGCAGGCCGCGAAGCGAGGAAACAGCCCATTGCTCCCGAGGCGAGCAAACGCCAAGTCGGTCGCCGCGGTGTTGCATCCGAGAGCTCGCGGCACGATGAAGTCGTACACCACCGCTCGGTGATCCGCAGCGGTCGCCGACACGGGAGCGCCGCCGCCCGAAAAGCCCACGAGTTCGGCGGGAAACGCGAGCGCCGGCTGGATGGTCGCAGAATTGAACACAAAGCCGCGGCGCGCCGCGATCACACTGTCCTGCCAGCCCAGATAATCGAAGGTGCTGCCAAAGTCGGTGGTCGAATCATTGCCGGTGAAAAAGTCGACCGCGCTCGAAAGCAGCATGTCGGAGCGATTGCGGTCCGGTCCGTCGCCGCCGCCGCTCGAGTCGTGCGTGGAGGCGCGGGTGATCCACAGCGCCGGGCCGGTCGTCCCGTTGCTGGACTCGTCCTCGTTCCAGTCTCCCCCGGTCACGAGGGCGGTACCAGGTGGCAGCACCATGGGCGCCGCCGGACTGTCGGCGATTTTCCCGAACGGATCCGGCACTCCGGTCCCGGCGCCGTTGTAGAAGTGCTCGATGAAGTAGGAGATGTTCCGCGCCGCGTTCTGCCGCTGCGTGGCGTCGGGTGGCGCTCCGCCGGCCTTCAGATGGGAATTGCCGACCACGAGATCCGAGGCGTAGGTCGCATTGGGAAGATTGATCTCGGCCACCTGGTAGCCGCGCAGTCCTCCAGTGCCCCCGAGCGACCACTGGTCGGCCGTGATCGTCGGAATGTCGGACATCGTGGCGCGAGTGTCGCCATTCAGGTCCTGGAACGGGTAGCGCGACAGAATGATCAGTCGATTAAACCCGTCCGACACGCTGCTCACGAACACGTTAGGAAGGTCGTACCCAGGAGCGAAGAGCTGGACGTAGGCCGTCACCGCCGGATTCCCTGCCCGGTAGATATCCGTTCCGCCGCGCAGGAAGAGATTGACCACGTTGGTGAGGGTGGCCACGGAATCGAGGGTCGTGCCCGTCCCGTTCCCGTCGTTGTCGCCGGCCTCCTGGATCAGCAGAACATCGGGGCGGAGGGCCGCCACCGTTCGAGCCAACGCCGTCCAATTGTTGGGTCCGTTGATCTTGGGATTGGTGGAACAAATCCCATCCTCCACGTTCCAGGTCATGATGCGAATGTCGTTCTGGTCGGTCTTGCCCCACATCCCGAAAGAGGGGTTCCACTGGGCAAACAGACTAGCGGCGGTGCACAAGAAGCCGAGGCAGAGACGAAGCATGGCGGGATCGTAGCGCAGGGGTGCCTCCGCCCCTCCGAAAAAGCCCTCAGGTCACTTGGAGCCACACAAACCGCGGGGAGATGCCACTGGCCAAAACCCGCAAGACCGAAAGATCGGAGGAGCAAATCCAAGCACAGTCGCCAGGCCGCAGCACCGCCTCCGATCCCGGGAGCGCACACCGGAGCTCCCCCTGGAACAGATGCAAAAACGCGGTGCTCGCTTTGGAGTGCGCCAGCTCGAATTCCCGCGTCCCGTCGCACAACTCGAAGGTCACCGAAACCGCGTCCCGCCGCCAAAAGAGATTGAAGTCCCGAATCGGTCCGCGGGAGGGATCCCCGAAGGTGGGCTCATCACCACTGAACTCGTAGGGCACCCACGGTGCGATCCAGCGCGCTTCCCGGTTCGAGTCATGGTGGAGCCGCAGGCCCGGGCCCTCGGTGACCACGATGATGCGCTGGTACCCCGGAAACGCGGAGAAGGGTCCCGCCACGTTCACCCCTGCGCGGGAGATGCGCCACCGAAAGTCTCCGTGCGAGAAGTCCGCGCCCGGAGGGTCGATCGCGAGTTCCTCCGTGATCCCTCCACCGTTCTTCCACGGGAGGAGCTTGGTCTCTTCCCTTCTGATGATCCTGGTTTCCCCGGTCATGGTCGTCGGGCTTTCGGGCGAGTTCCGCTCTTCGCGAGGTCTCGCAGGCATCCGTAGTAGTGCCAAAGAAAGTGCGCAGCCGCGCTTCGGCAGGGGCTCCAGGCGCGCGCCAAAGCACACAATCCGGCCTCGGTCAGAGGCTTCCGTTTGCGCTTGAGGTTTTCGGCGGCGAGGCGCAGGGCGAGATCACCCGAAGGAAATATGTCCCTCCTCTCCAACGCGAACAGGAGGTAGTTCTGAGCGCTCCAGACGCCGAGCCCCTTCACCCGAGTGATCTCCTGGATCGCCGCATCGTCGCTCGCGTCGTGCACCCGATCCAAGTCGAGCGAGCCTTCCTCCACGGCCTGAGCCAGCGCACGGAGATAGAGGCTCTTTTGCCTCGAGAGCCCGAATCCTCGCAAGCTCTCATCGGCACAGCGCAGCACATTCGCGGGCTTGATCTTCCCCAAGCCGGCCTCGAGCCGTTTCCAAATCGCGCTGCCCGATGCCCCCGACACCTGCTGAAAGACGATCATGCGAGCCAGGCCGGCGAAGCCAGCGGCACAGCGGCGCTCGGGCGGCGGTCCGAAACGAGCGAGGGCACAAGCGATGTCCTCGTCCTTCGCGGCGAGCAGCTCGACATCGGCGGTGAGATCCCAGTCACCCATGCTCGCATTCTACGCTCGTCCGCTTCCGGCCGGACGCGGCACCACGCGTGAAAACAAAAAGTACCCCGGATCTCGTGACACGTCGGTGGGCTTCTCGCTCCAAGAGTGGACACCGGGAGTCAGCGCATGGTGCGGTGAAGTTCCGGTGTCCATTTTTTTCCGCGAGAGACCATCCGATGAAGTTCCCGAAATTCCTGGGCGCCGCCTACTTCCTGGCAATCGCCTGCTCCTTACCTTGCTTGCCAGCACCCGCGCTGGCCCAAACCCCGGTACCGGGTCCGATGAAGCCCGCTGATCCGGTCCCCCTTTCCCAAGGCGTCATCAACGAAGTTTGTTTCGATCCCGAGGGGATTGCCGGGAGTGAGGGCACCTACCAGTGGGTGGAAATTGTCACCAAAGCCATGGTCAATGTGGGCGGCTGGCAGATCCGCAACGCTGCCAACCAAGTGCTCTACACTCTGCCTGCGATCGCCATGCCAGCGAACGGGTACATCGTCGTCTTGCTGGGGCCGAGCGATCCCGCCTCCGACAACACGAATCCCCAGGCCGGTCCCGTCGTCTTGACATCCGGCCATAGCTATGGCGACCATATCGGAATCCAAGTCGGAGGCGTCAAGCTCTTCGCCAACGGCGCGGTCATGGACCAAGTCGGTTGGGGCTCCGGGAGTCCGGTCAATCCGGTGGTGCCTATCGCCTTTCCCACGGCGTTTTTTCTCGAAGGAGACTCGATCGGGCGCAACTCCTCCGCCTCGGACACCAACACCGCTTCCGATTGGGCGCTCGACGGGGGCCCCAATTCGAACGGCCCGACCCCGGGTGAGGTGAATACCGTAGCCCTGCCGTCCCAGGAAGAAGCCATCCTGTACCAAGACAACTATTTGAACCAGACCCTCGTCGCCCTGTCCATCACCGACACCGTTCAAGGGTGGATCAGTGTCACCGACTCCAACACGACGGCAATTTCGCATAATGTATCGGGAAATACGGCAACCTGCGTTTCGCACCATTCACTCGATACGACGATCAATGGAACGGCAACCACGCTCTCCGGAACGATGATCGGAACCTACTCGAGAGTCGTCGGCAACCTGGATGCTCGCGAGAGTTACACCATCTCCGGGTCGATCGCCGACCCTTCTGGATTCTATCGACTCGACGTCAGCTTTGCACGGTCGACCTCGAACATCCATGTGAACCCGCAATCGACCACCTACTCAGGCCAGTACGACTGGAACGAAGGCGCGGCGTCTTACCCGGTTACGGTCACCGGGACGGTGTCGACCAACCCGGTATCGGCCACCACTTACAACCGCACCGAGAATCGCACGGTGGTGGATTTCAGCAACTACGGACCGAAGACCGCGAGCTCGACGGCCACCAGGGCGCGCACGGGAGACGGCCAGTTCACCTTGAGCTACGCGGTCGCCCATTCGTTCCCCGGCCACCTGCCCTACCCCGGCGACGATCACTCCTGGGGGATCGGCATGGTCGCGGAAACGAGCGAAACTTGTTCCGCCACCCTCGACGGTATCGAACGGTACATCGCGAGCTCGATCACCGCCTACGAATCGAAGCTCAATGGTGCCACGGTTCAAAACCTCCGTCCCGGTGCGACCGGCTGGATTTCCACGACGATCACGCCGATTACCGACGGAATCGCCTTTGACGAACAAGAGTTCCTGCCGCTTGAGTACTTCGGCTCCAACTTCGATCTGCGGATCGGGTATACCGGAACCGCCACGTCCGTGAACGGCAAAACCCTGGTGCTGGCGAACGTCTCTCGATTCGAGAACGGCGTCAACAATTCCAACATGGGCCTCGCGATTGATCCGCCGAAGCAAGACGCTCGTTCGGGGCCAGTCAAGGCCTTCGACTTCGCCTTTCAATGTGCTACCTGCGTCAAGGGTGCCACGGAGCAAATGAAGAAAATGGGCAAGAAAGCGGCTGCGAAGTGGGCGGCCAAGAAGATCGCCAAATCGTCGGCTAAAAAGTTGATTCCGATCTACGGTGCCTACAAGGCCGCCAAGTGCCTCAAGGCCGCACTGCGGGACAACTGACGCGAACCGAGAACGCAGGGAGCGCGATCGGCGGAGTTGGAACAAGCGTCTCTCCCTCGGATGCCCGGTGGGTCCCCTCCGACTTCGGGTCGATCGTGATGCCCACCGGCCCGGCGAAGTCCATGGCAAGACGCCTCTCGGGCCGCGCTCCAAAGCGAGCGGAGACGTGGACGTGATTGTCAACCTCCCCGGCGATCCTCTCGACGTCGGCAACGCGAGCTCAGTCACTCGCCCTCGCTTTCCAGGCTCCGCCGACTGAGCTCGTCGACGCGCGGAGCGTGCACGAGAAAATTCCTTGCATTTCGTGACAAGTCTCTCGGACCTTCGCTCCTGGAGTGGACACCGGAATTCGGCGCAAGGTGCGGTGAACTCCCGGTGCCTGATTTTGTTCGAGAGAGACAATCCGATGAGGTTCCCGAAATTCCTGGGCGCCGCCTACTTCCTGGCAATCGCTTGCTCCTTACCTTGCTTGCCAGCGCCCGCGCTGGCCCAAACCCCGGTACCGGGTCCGACTCAGCCGGCCGATCCGGTCCCCCTATCCCAAGCCGTCATCAACGAAGTCTGTTTCGATCCCGAGGGTGTTGCGGGGAGTGAGGGCACCTACCAGTGGGTGGAGATCGTCACCAAAGCCCGAGTCAACGTGGGCGGCTGGCAGATCCGCAACGCGGCAAACCAGGTGCTATACACCCTGCCGTCCATCGGGATGCCCAGGGGCGGTTACCTCGTCGTCCTGCTGGGGCCGAGCGATCCCTCCGTGGAAAACACCGACCCCTTGAGCGGTCCGGTGGTGCTCACGTCCGGTCACCCCTACGCCGATCACATCGGAGTCCAGGTCGGCGGCGTCAAACTCTTCGCCAACGGAGCCGTCATGGATCAAGTGGGGTGGGGCACCGGGAGTCCGGTGAATCCCGTCGTTCCCATTGAGTTTCCCACGGCGTTCTTCTTGGAAGGGGACTCACTCGGGCGCAACTCATCATCGGCGGATACCAACGCTGCATCCGACTGGGCGCTCGACGGTGGTCCCAACTCCAACGGCCCTACGCCGGGCGAGAAGAACATCGTGACCCTCCCGCCGGAAAACGACGCCATCTTCTATCAGGACAACTATCTGAATCAGACGCTCGTCGCCCTCTCCATCACCGATACGGTTCAGGGCTGGATCACCATCACCGACTCGAATGCGACTCCGGTGTCGTATTCGGCCTCCGGCGATACCGCGATTTGCGTGTCCCACCACGCCCTGGATGTGACTATCAATGGCACCTCGACCATGCTCAGTGGAACGGTGGTCGGCACCTACTCCCGCACCGTGGGTAACCTCGACGCCCGGGAGAGTTACACCATCTCCGGCTCGATTGCGGATCCGTCGGGATTCTATCGACTGGACGTCAACTTCGCCCGCTCGACCTCCAACATTCATGTCAGTCCGCAGTCGACCACCTATTCCGGCCAGTACGACTGGAACGAGGGCACGGCCTCCTACCCGGTGACGGTCACCGGCACGATGGCGACCAACCCGGTATCGGCCACGGCCTATACCCAGACCGAAAACCGTACCGTCATCGACTTCAGTAATTACGGACCGAAGACCGCCACGGCGACCGCCACGAGATCGCGAACCGGAGACGGCCAGTTTGCCCTGAGTTATTCGGTCGCACACTCCTTCCCCGGGCACCTTCCCTACCCGGGCGGAGATCACTCTTGGGGAATCGGCATGATCGCCGAAACCAGCGAAACTTGCACCGCCACGCTCGACGGGATCGAGCAGTACTTGGCGAGTTCCATCACCGCCTACGAGGCAAAGCTCAACGGACTCACGGTCCAAAGCCTTCGTCCCGCTGAGACCGGTTGGATGTCCACGACCATCACGCCGATCAGCGGTGGCATCCAGTTCAGCGAGCAACAATTCCTTCCCTTGGACTACTTTGGCTCAAACTACGACCTCCACGTGGAATACTCCGGATCCGCCGTCACCCTCAATGGGAAGCTCCTCCTGCTCGCCGATATCAGCCGGTCCGAGAACGGCGTCGTCAACTCCAGCCTCGGGATCGCGGTCGACCCTCCTGCCTTCACCAGTCTCGGGGGAGGGCAAAAAGCCTTCGACTTCGCTTTCCAGTGTGCAACCTGTATCAAGGGCGCCACGGAGAAGATGAAGAAGATGGGCAAGAAGGCGGCGGCAAAGTGGGTCGCCAAGAAAATGGCCGCGGCGCAGCTCAAGAAGCTGATCCCGATCTATGGCGCCTACAAGGCCGCCAAGTGCCTCTACGAGGCAATTCGAGACCTTTGAACAACCAACGCGCCGGGATTGACTATCATGCCGACCCATGCAAGCACCCGCGGAGCCGGATGATCCGAATTTGATCGAGACCTCCACCACCCTGGTGGAGGTCTTCTCGCGAATGGCGCGGAGGTTTCCGGATCGGACCGCCCTCGACTGCCCTCCTCGGGCGGGCCGCCCGGCACGAATCCGATGGACCTACCTGGAGCTGTGCGAGCGAGCCCAGGCGGCAGCGAGACGGCTCCCCCGCCCGGCCCGCGGCGATGAAGTCATCGCCATCCTCATTCCTCGCGACGGCCCCGAGCTCTATCTCGCACAGCTCGCAGTCTTGTTCTCCGGACGGGCCTACACTTGCCTCGATCCGGCGTTTCCTCTGCACCACGCCCGCGCGGTCATTCGGGACTGCGGCGCGAAGGCTCTCATCACCGATCAGAGTCATCGCGCGGTCGCGGAGGGGATTGGGGCCGGACTGACCTCTCTCCAGTTCATCGACAACCTCGCCGCCTCGCCCACGCCGGAACAGCCTCTGCACGCCCCGGCTCCAGGGGACTTGGCCTACGTGATCTACACCTCGGGCACGACCGGCGCTCCGAAGGGGGTGATGATCGAACATCGCAGCATCACGCACCTCGTGCTCGCTGACCGCGACCAATTCGCGCTTTCCCCGGACTCCCGGGTCGCCCAGAACTCCTCCCCGGCCTACGACTCGTCGATCGAAGAAACTTGGCTCGCGTGGGGAGTGGGAGCCACTCTGGTGGTTCTGGACGACGAGAGCGTGCGAGCCGGCCCCGATCTCCCTCCACTCCTGCGCCGGGAGCGCATTACCGCGTTTTGCCCTCCTCCCACGCTCCTGCGGGCGATGGGCGTGGTTCGCCCCGAGGTGGATCTGCCCGAACTCCGGTTCCTGTACGTGGGCGGCGAAGCCCTACCCCAAGATCTCTCCGACCACTGGTCGAGGCATCTGTGGCTCGAAAACGGCTATGGACCGACGGAGTGCACGGTGACCGTGGTGCGGGGTCGCATGGAGCCTGGCGCACCGGTCACCATCGGTCAGCCGGTTCGTGGCCATACCGCCCACATCCTCGATCCAGAACTCCGTCCGGTGGCGGGCGAGCAAGTCGGCGAGTTGTGCCTGAGTGGACCCGGCCTCGCGCGCGGTTATCTCGGCAAGCCGGACTTGACCGCCGAGAAGTTCCTCATCCATCCGACGCTGGGGCGGATCTACCGAACCGGCGATGCCGCGCGCCACCTGCCGTCGGGAGCCATCACCTGCTTGGGCCGGCTCGATGCGCAGATCAAATTGCGCGGCTATCGCATCGAACTCGAAGCCATCGAAGCCTGCCTCGCCGCGCTTCCGGGAGTGGCGGCGGCCGCTTGCCGATTGCAAGGAGAGGGAGATTCGGCGCTCTTGGCGGCGCACCTCGTCGCTACGCAGTCACCACCGCCCCTCACGATCGATGAGGTGTTGACGGAGCTTTCGAAGCAGCTCCCGAGCTACATGGTCCCGGCCCGAGCGAGCTGGGCGAAGACTCTGCCGACGACCCTTGCCGGGAAACTCGACCGCCGGGCACTCCCGCTCCTCGAAGGCATCGACCGGGTCGATGCCCAGACTTCACCCGCTCCATCCGATCCCCGGGAAGCGCGCATCTTGGAAGCGATGCGCGAGATTCTGGGTGGAACCTTTCCATCGCATAGCGGTGTCGACTTTTTTGCCGCGGGCGGCGATTCCCTGCGGGCCGCCCGGCTCATCTCGCTGCTCCGTCGAGATCCGAACACGGCTCGACTCGCGGTCCGCGACGTGTACCGGCACCGAACCGCGCGGGCCTTGGCCAACGCCCTGGATGTTTCTCCCCCCTTGGAGCTAGGCGCTCAGAACGAAGCGCCGCCTACGGTTCGCGGCCAGAACCGGCCAATCCTGTTCACCCTCGGCCAAATCTCCTGGCTGCTCCTCGAACTCAGCGCGCTGTCCATGCTCGGGTACGCGGGGGTCTTTTGGGCGCTCCCTCGACTCCTTGCGGATTTGGGGCCGGTGGGCCAGTGCTTGAGCTGGCCGCTCTTGTCATTGATCACGGCCTGGGCCTGGTGTCCGCTCGCGGTCGGTTGCACATGGCTCGCCAAACGACTACTCGTCGGCCGCTACCAGGCCGGCTCTCACCCGGGTTTTTCCGGGTTCGCCCTGAAGCACTGGATCGTGGCTCATTGCGCACAGTGGATTCCCTGGCGGCGGATCTCGGGGACCCCGCTCACCGCCGCGGTGCTCAAGAGCCTCGGCGCCAAGATTGGTGAGCGGGTCCACTTCCACCCCGGAGTCGATCTCACCCGAGGCGGATGGGATCTCTTGGAGATCGGCGATGGTGTCACGCTGTCCCGAGACGCCAGTCTTGGAGTGATCGCCCTGAGCCGGGGGCGAATCGATTTCCGCCCCGTCGCGATCGGCGCCGAGGCCACCATCGGAGTCCGTGCGCATGTCGCCGGGGGATCGACCGTAGGCGAAGGGGCACAACTCACCGACCTTTCGGCATCGCGTTCGGATGGAACCGTCGCAGGCGGGCGGATATTCGATGGCGTGCCCGCGACCGATGTCGGCTCGGTCCCCAACAAGCCGGTCGCGACCGAGCCCGAATCGACCCCTGGATGCCACGGGCTCGCTCTGGTCGCCTCCCGCCTCGGGATCGAATTGGCCCTCGCGATTCCGCCGACCGCGTTGCTCGCGGCGGCGCTCTGGCACCAATCGCTCGAGACCGAACAGCTCTTGGCGTGGCTCGCACGCCCCGCGCTGGATCCGTGGTGGATCTCTACCGTGGTCGTCGGCATGGCGCTCCTGGTCGCCACCCGGCTCGTAGCGCAGGCCATCTTGATGCGGGCCCTGGGGCGTATTCGCCCCGGAGTCGTGCCGCAATTCGGAGCCACCGCGCGGCGAATCACGCTCAAGACCGAGATCCTCGAGTCCGCAAGCAATTGGCTCTCGGGTACCGTATTTTGGCCGATGTGGCTTCGCCTGGCGGGCGCCAAGCTCGGCCGCCGCTCCGAAATCAGCACGGTCCTCGATGTCGTGCCCGAGCTCTTTGCGCTCGGAGACGAGTCCTTCTTCGCGGACGGCATCTACCTCGCGGGGCCCCGCTTCGACCGTGGCACGATCACCCTGACTCCGACGCGCCTCGGTCGAGGAACCTTCCTCGGCAACCACTGCACGGTTCCCATGGGGGCGCACTGGCCAGATGGAGTCCTGATCGGACTTTCGACCCCCGGCAGTCTCCCGTCGCCCGGCCCGATTACATCCTGGTTTGGACACCCGCCGTTTGAACTCCCGCGCCGTGAAATCGTCCGGGTCGACCGTCGATTCACTCATGAACCCGATCTGATCCGTTGGCTTTCCCGGCTGTTTTGGGAATGCGCCCGCGCCCTGATTCCCGGCATGGGCTTCCTGATCACCCTGGCCTGGTACACGGTGGTCGCCAACCGGACGGATCACCTCTCGCCCCTCGCATCGCGAATAGGCGCGACGATGATCGCCACCATAGGGGCCGGTGCCCTCGCGATCTTCGTGGTGTGGGCGCTCAAGTGGATCCTGCTCCAGCGGGTGCAACCGGGTCAACATGCCCTGTGGTCATCCTGGGCCAGCCGCTGGGATTTCCATTACGTAGTGTGGGGACGCCTCGGTCATCCGGTGCTGGCGCGATTCGAAGGCACGCTGCTGCTTCCCTGGTACCTGCGCGCCATGGGTATGCGCATCGGGCGCCTCCCGCTCCTGGGCCCCGGATTTGCGCATGTGGTCGATCCGGACATGCTCCATTTCGGAGACCACGTCACCGTCGAAGGCCAATTCCAGGCCCACAGTTTCGAGGATCGCGTCCTGAAGATCGATCATGTCTACATACACAGTGGGGCCACGGTCGGGGCGCACGCCGTTCTCCTCTACGGCGCCACCATCGGCACCCATACGGCCGTTCTTCCCCACTCCGTAGTCATGAAACACGAACACCTCCTTCCCGATTCGACCTATGTCGGCGTCCCCACCCAACGGACGTAGCGTCGCGACTCCCCGATCCTCGACCTCAGCCCACCTTGACGGTGATTGGTTGAGAGGCGATGAAGATCACGCCATCACGTTCGACCGCATACACGAGATAGAAGACCTGGCCGCTCCCGGGCGTCGATTCCGGCACCAAGATCCGCGGAGCCGGAGCGGCTCCCCCGTCGAGTTGGACCGCGCCGGAAAAATGGAGGAAGTCCAAGTTCCAAGAGGTTGGCACTGGATGAGTCGTGGAAGCGATACCGATCCCCAAGGCATCATCGTAGTTCGGCACCAGCTTGGTGCTCGTGTAGATGCGATAAGTCATTCCCTGAAAACCCGCGGCGGTTTGCACGGGGAGTTCCTGGTCGCTGCCCAAAGCGCAGGCCAGGTCCTCGTCTCCGTTGGCGGTAACCAAGAACTGGGGGAGATTGGGGGCCGGCTCTCCCGAACTGTCATCGAGGTCGTCGGTAGTCCCGTTTTCTTTGTCCCCGTCCTTGGTCGCCTCCCACCCCACTGCAAGTTCTTTGGACTTGCCGAACTCGTCCGGCGACCAGACCAGCGGGATGGTGTACGTGCCGTTCCCGAAGCCAGTGGCGTTGTTGGAATAAAGATCGATCTGGCGGCCATTTTGACTTCGATCCCGGCGCCAATTCTGCTGGGGCACCGTGTCATCGAGCGGCGTTACCGGAACGGTGCTTCCGGTCGAACCTCCAAACTTCGGGAAGACACGCTTGTGAAGGGGCACAACGTGCAAGTCCTTGAACTTGGTGCCCTCCGGCAAGTTGGAAACCGTCACCGTGAGGGTGGTGGTCGGCGGATTGACACTCGAGTTCGTGGTCGCGGTCACGGTGACTTGCGGGGCCGGAGGTGGCGGCGGCTGGGCGGCCACTTCCTGACAACCCAATGCGATCGCCACCATCAAACAAACGATCATAGTCTGATTCGTCATGACTCTCTCCTGCGTCCGAGGACGCTAATTTACACCGAAATCGCAAGAAGGCAGGCAGTCTGCTGCGGCCGAGACCTCCATCGTACCCGCGACTGCCGCAACGACCTACTCTGACGGTTCCACACCACCTGCCCTCAGCCCACCTTGACGGTGATTGGTTGAGAGGCGATGAAGATCGAGCCTTCACGTTCGACCGCGTACACGAGGTAGAAGACCTGGCCGCTCCCGGGCGTCGATTCCGGCACCAAGATCCGCGGAGCCGGAGCGGCTCCCCCGTCGAGTTGGACCGCGCCGGAAAAATGGAGGAAGTCCAAGTTCCAAGAGGTTGGCACTGGATGAGTCGTGGAAGCGATACCGATCCCCAAGGCATCATCGTAGTTCGGCACCAGCTTGGTGCTCGTGTAGATGCGATAAGTCATTCCCTGAAAACCCGCGGCGGTTTGCACGGGGAGTTCCTGGTCGCTGCCCAAAGCGCAGGCCAGGTCCTCGTCTCCGTTGGCGGTAACCAAGAACTGGGGGAGATTGGGGGCGGCGTCTCCTGCCCCATCGTCGATCCCGTCGTTCGGATTATCCTCTTTGTTGCCGTCCTTCGTCGCCTCCCAGGTGATAGGGAGTTGCTTCGTCCTGTCGAATTCATCCGGTGACCAAACCAAAGGAATGGTGTAGGTCCCATTCCCGAAGCCTGCCGCGTTGTTGGCATAGAGGTCGAGCTGGCGACCATTCTGGCTGCGCTCGCGACGCCACGTTTGCTGAGGCACCGTGTCGTCCAATGGTGTCACGGGAACATTGCTTCCGGTGGTTCCGCCAAGCTTAGGGAAGACGCGCTTCGAAGCCGGCAGAACGTGCAAGTCTTTGAATAGAGTGCCCTCCGGCAGGTTGGAAACCGTCACCGTGAGGGTGGTGGTCGGCGGATTGACACTCGAGTTCGTGGTCGCGGTCACGGTGACTTGCGGGGCCGGAGGTGGCGGCGGCTGGGCGCCTATCCCCTGCGACCCCAAAGCTGCCATACTCGTCAAGCAAACTATCCAGGTGAACATTCTCATAGTTTGAAACTCCATCCCCCAAGACGCTTTCCACTGCCGATTGGGTCAAGAAAACGGGAATCCCTGTGAAGTCTTTCGCATTTTTCCGTATCTCCATAGCCAGTCGACCAAATAGTCACGCATTGCACGGACCGCAGGCGGTCATCGTGACTTGGCGTCGTTCCGGGGCGTGCGCCGCATGTCCAATAACCGTACTGGCGGCGGCGAAAAACTCCTCGTACAAGCGTTCGCGCTCCGCCGTATGCTGTCCCCCGACGCGGTCGTCCGGCCGCAGAATCTGGAGATGCCTCGATGTTTCGTGCTGGTTTGAGTGCCTGCCTGACCTTGGCCCTGGTGATGGGGGCCTCGGCACAACCGACCCTGAATCTCCAGGATCTGACTCTTGGGACCTCCGCTACTCCCCCCTTCGCGTTTCGGGCAATCCCCTTCCACCAGGTGCGGATTCGTCTGACCGGGTCGGCCCTGGCCCGAACGGTGTTGGCGGCCAGCACCACGCCGGCTCCATCCGGACTGACGTTCAATGGCACGACCGTCGAGGTCGATCCCGCGAACCTCGTCCTGATTTGGGACGGGATCAGCAATCCGGCGTCACCCATCATTGGCCAAAATGGACTGGTGGAGGTCGTCGTCACGATCCCCTGGCCGGCGCCTATCGGTGACCTTTTGTTTATCCAGGCAGCGGTCATCCCCGTCAACGGATTGCCGCAGTTGACCAATGGTTCGATACTCCGCTGGTCGGGGGAGGCGGTGGACACCGTCGAATTCGGGAGCCTGACCACCCACCCCTTAGGCATAGGCGGCGGTGCCCAGTTGATGACCGACGGACCGACCTTCGCGACATTCTGGGGCCTCCATGCCGGGCCGACCGCTCTGCCACCCCCCATCGACTTCAATACCAACTTCGTTTACGCACGATTCCTCGGGCAGTATCTCTTCCCCAACATCTGGGTCACCGTGGACGAGATGCTCCTGGACCCGGCGCAGGTCTTGCACGTGTACGTCACCCAGCACACCGGCGGGATTCAACCTCCGGCCTCCATCGTTCAGCCCTATATGATCGTCTCGGCGCCCAGGACCCTACTTGGCGCCTCGTACCAAGAGGAACTGCGCCAGGCGATTTACCCGTAGAAACCGCGCCGCCCCCTCACGGAATCGCGGCCGCCCGGGTAGGCTCGCGCCACTGTTCCTCCAAACCTTCCGTGAGGCTCCGAATGTCCTACCCCCCGTGGCGCACCCTCGGCGCGGTGCTCGTCCTGAGCGCGGCCCTCCCTCTTTGCGGTCAGACCTTCACCGACCAGGCCACGGCGCTCGGATGGCCCAACTCGAACGATGCCACGCGCGGCCTCGGCTGGGCCGACTACGACGGGGATGGAGATTTCGACGTTTACCTCCAAAACCAAGGCTCGAACAGCCGCCTCCTCCGCAATGACGGCGGGGTCTTCGTCAACCAGACGTTGCCGATGCTCGTGAGCCACGCCTCGAGTGGCTGGTCCTGCGCCTGGGGCGACTACGACAACGATGGCAAACCGGATCTCTACCTCGGCAATTTCGCGGGCAACAACCTGTTCCGCAACAACTTTCCCGCGGCCTTCCAAGACGTGTCGCCCACCAACGGCACCGGGGACAACACCTTCGCCCAAAGCGTCCTGTGGGTCGACCACGACCGGGACGGGGATCTCGATCTCTACTTGACCAAAGAGTTCGACCCGCACCGGTTCTTCCAGAACCAGGGCGACGGGAACTTCGTCGACATCACCGCTCAAACCGGACTCGGCGATGTCCAATCGCACAGCTACGGAGTGAGCTTCGGGGACTTCGACCAAGATTCCGATCCCGACATCTTCGTCTCCACCTGCGGCGCGGGCACGATCAACCGACTGTTCCGCAACAACCAAGCGAACGGCGGTGGCCTCGCCTACACGGAAATCGCGGCCGCGGCGGGTGTGAACTACACCCCCAACACCTACGGAGCCGAGTGGGTCGACCTCGATGACGACGGAGACTTGGATCTCTTTGTCGTCGGCGCCTCCGGGGAACCCAACCATCTCTATCGCAACGACGGCGTCCTCCCGATGGTCGACATCGCGGTAGCCGCCGGAGTAGCCGGTCCGCTCGCCGCTGGCCACGGTTGCGATTCGGGGGACATCGACAACGACGGCCGCATCGATCTCTTCGTGCACGATCGGAGCGGTCCGAGCCGCTGGTATCGCAATCTCGGCAACCTCCAGTTTGTCGATGTGCCCAGCGCGAACGGAGCCGCCAACCCGACTGGCGGCGGCTACGACTGTGCTCTCGTGGACTACGACAACGACGGCGACCTTGACATCCACGTCGCGACGGACAGCCGCGACCGGCTCTACCGCAGCAGCGGCAACTCGAATCACTGGTTGCAAGTCGTCCCGGTTGGAACTAAGGACAACCGGGCCGGGATCGGCGCCCGGATCGAAATCCAAGTCGGCAACCAAACTCAGTACCGCACGTTCCAGAACAGCGCGGGGGCCTTTTCGCAGAATCTCTTGCCCGCGCATTTCGGTCTCGGATCCGCCACCGTGGTGAATGTCCTGCGCATTCGCTGGCTCGACGGCACCGTCGACACGATTACCAACCTCCCCGCGGATCAACGGGTCGTGTTTCAACAAACCTCGGGAGTAGCGGCCACCTATCTCGCCGGGCTCGGCTGTCCGAACGGGAGCGGACTCGCTCCCACCCTCACCTCGGTAGCCTTACCAGTCCTCGGCAGCCCCGCCTTTGCCTTGATCGTGGACAACGTCGCGCCCTTCTCCCTCGTTTCCATCTGGATCGCCGCGGGCTTTTCGTCGCCGGCCATCGACCTCGGAAACAACTGTTACCTCCAACTCGATTTGACGAGTGCGCTCGCGTTCCAACAGGCCGGACTGAATCCCCTCTTCGCCGGAAATGCCAATCCCGGCGGGGTGTTTGGTGGGCAACTGCCGATTCCCGACGACTATCGCCTGGCCGGCCTCATCCTCCCGGTGCAAGCGATCGTGTTCGATACGACGGCGCCACCGCTTCCGGGTAGCGGCCTGAATCTCACCGTCTCCGACACCCTCGCCCTCCAACTCGGCTACTGATTGGCCGGCACGAGCCACAAACTCTCGCTCGTGACCCAGAGCGTGCGCTCGGCCGCCCGCACGCGCGCCCATCGTTCGGAGCGTTCCAGGACCGAGACGGTCTCGCCGGCGCGCAATCGGGCCGTCGTACCCGCCGTCAAGTGAGGATCGAGAAAAGCCGCCGCCCCGGCCTCGCGCACGATCGCGACCTCCTCCGAGAGTTCACCGGGGGCCAGGTGAACTCCGAGCCAGCCCGCACTGCTCAGGGCGATGCACCCAAACCCGAGCGCGAGTCGTCCGGGCCGCCTTCGGGCCCCGAAGACAAGAAGAAGTCCCACTGCACTCAGTCCGAGTGCGGGCGCAAATCGGGCGATCGGCGGCCCCTGCCTCATGGCGAAAATCCACCGATCGAGGCTGGACCCGTCGCCCCGGTCCACGATGCCGAGCGTTCGACGCGCCTCGCGAATTCGCTCGATGAGAACTGGATCATCCGGAGCCACTTGTCTTGCCTCGGTCCATCGCGCGATGGCCAGCGCGTGACGCCCCTGACGCAGCGCGCACTGGCCGAGATTGGCGAGCACTGCCACCCGGTCCACATCCAACCGCTGCAATTGCTCCACCCACGCGGCTTCGGCCTCCGCATAGCGACCCTCGCGGTAAAGCTGCGCGGGGTCCGCGACGGGAAAAAGCCAGAGCGCGGCGAGAACCGCAGTGAGGCCCGGCATCACGGATCGCTCCTCGCGACCTGCTGGTCTATCGCAGTGACGAGCGCCGCGACGCGCTCCGCACTCGGTTGCCAAGTCGGTCCCCCGAAGCGCGCCGCGGTGGCCTCGCGAACCCACCGGTCCGCCTCCTCCGCCTCCGCCATCGACACTCCGGCCGCCAGCAATCGCGAACGGAAGTGCGGGTCCACGACCGCCGACTCGGTGATCCGCAGGCGATGCGCGAGAAACGTGATCCAGGCGGGGGCGAAGCCTCGCACCCGCGCATCCGCCGCGAAGCACCGCCGCGCGCGGTGGGCCCTCCGAATCCCGGGCCACGATTTTTCGCGCCACCGCTCGTGCTGCCACCACATCACGATCCCCGCGAAAAACCACGGCAGAGCCGCCAGCGCGACCCTCCAACTCCGCGGAATGCCCGCGCGGACCCGCCGACTCGACGATCCGAGTTCGGTCGGCCAAATCTCGGAAGAGGACGCCTCGGCGACGACCGCGTCCCCAACAGTCGGAGCGGGTTTGGGGAGTCCGGCAATCGCTAACGGGATGGATGCGGTCCGCAGTTCCCGATACCCAGCCGGCGGCGTGGGATCGAACACGGGAATGACCACTCCGGGAAACTCCGGAGTCGCGTCGGCCTCCACCAAGAAGTCGTAGCGGAAGACCACCGAGTCATTGGACCGAAGCTCGGAGACTCCGAGCCGGTGCCAGGCCTCGAGTTCGGGAAGGGCGGGCGCTTGCAGCGCTTCGAGCGCGCCACGGCCGCGGAATTCGAGGTGCCATTGCAGCGTGTCCCCGACCCGCAATTCCGCCGATTCCACCCGCGCACTCAATTGGTATTGACCCACGATCGGCGGACTCGGGCTTCGGGGCGGAGGTGGCGGCAGCGCTTTCACCCTCAGCGACCTGGCGGTTCCGAGCGCTCCGAACTCGCGGCGGTCCAGCGGCACGCGCCCCCCCAGCAAGTCGGCTCGAAACCTCGTCGCCCACGCCCCGCGCAGACTCGGAGCGGCGAGTTCCACCTCGCCTTCCGCGGTCGGGATCACCGGCCGCACGAGCGAGTAGACGCGGTAGCGCCGCCCATCGCGCTCTTCCGTCGGTCCCTCCGTCACCTCCGCGGCTTGGTCTTCGAGCACGAGGGTGAGCGACGGCAGCGTCGAGACGGGTGGCGCCACCCGCGCTGACCAAACCAAACTTGGCGGCAGCGTCCGCAGGAAGGGAGCGCGCAATTGCACTCCGAGTTCGTGATCGCGGCGGAACAAGGGCACTCCGCGTTCCTCGTACACCCCTTCTTCGAGGCCGATGCGCAGGGTGATCGGTACCCATTCGCCGACATAGACCTCCTGGCGCTCGATGGCGATCTCGACTAACGCCGCGGGCGGCTCCCCTTCGGTCTGGGCCGCGAGGGCCGAAGCGCAAATCAGAAGGAGCGCAATTCTCAAAGGCCCTGCCCCGCTCCCGGCGCCCGCCGATTCTGTTCCGCGCGGCGAACTTTCCGCCGCTCTTTTTCCTTGGCCGCGAGGCGATCCAGAACTTCTTGAAGCTCGAGCGCGGAGAGAGGGCGCGAACTCGCTTCGGGAGGTGTGGCTTCCACTTCCTCCTCGCCCGGCGGATTCTCGTCGGGCGGCGGTGGCGGTGGCTCTCCCTTCGGTTGATTGCTCTCCGCCTCGGATCGCAAGAGCTCGAGCCGGGCCAATTCGCGCGCGCAGCGCTCCGCGTTGCGACGGGCGGCCGGATCGTCCTCGCGGGCGACCACACTCTTCCAAGCTTCGAAGGCGCGCTTGACTTCGGAAATCACCAAGTCGAAGGCCTGGGGCGGGGCCCCGGGTCGCAGGGTCTCGATTTCGGCCCGCCGCGAGCGGGCCCACGCGGCTTCCCCGAACAGGAAATCCCGATCGGCATAGAAATTCCCGCCCCCGCGCGCAGCCGCCCACTCGGCGGCGCTCTCGGCGCCCCGCTCATCTCCGGTCGCGAGGCGCGCCCGCGCCAAGTTGAGGAGCCACCCGGCCGAGACCCCCTGCGGATCGGCCTGAACGTGCTCCGCCATCGTCGAGGCTGCCGCCGCAAAGTTGCCCCCGGCGTACAGCGCCGCGGCCTCCGCGGAATCGCGGTGGCAACCGCCGAGGGCGACGAGACTCGCGAGCAGGATCATCGACCAGGGCCGCATGCGACCCATTCTAGGGCCATTCCGAGCAGCGCCAAAAGCAGGAGCGCGTTTTGCCAGGAGAAGCGCGGCCCGCCGGTGGATTCCGCCGCGTCCACGCGATTCTCGCCCCGAAGGAGCGACGCTAGGGCATCGATGTCGGCATGCCCGTCGCGGGACTCGCCACCACCAGATTCGGCCAAACGGCGAAGCGGCTCGGGATCGGCGACCACCACCACGTCGTTTCCGCGGGAGTCCTTGAGAAACTCCGAGCCCCCCTCGGTGGGCAGGGCGATCTTGCCGCCCGCCTGTGTCCCGAAGTGGATTGTGTCGATGCGGAGGCCCGCCTGGGCCAAAGCTCGGGCGGTTTCGACTCCCCGCCCGGAGGGATCCTCACCATCCGAGAGCAAGACGATGCGGGCCCCTGAATCGACCTCACCACCTAAAGCCTCCCGAGCCCGTTCGAGGGCGGCGGGGAGGTCGGTCCCCCCCTTCGCGATCAGGGAATCGTCGACCTCCTCCAGCACGCGCCGGAAGGCCTGGACATCGCGCGTCCGCGGGAGATGGAGGCGCGCCTCCCCGGCGTACACCACGAGGCCGAGCCGCAAGGACAGCGGAGCCTCGAGGAGCAGTTCGATCGCGCGCTTGGCGCGACCTAGTCGACTGGGGCTTTCGTCGCGTGCGAGCATCGACCGCGAAACATCGAGGACGAGGATCACGTCGGTCGCGGACGCTGCTTGTGATCGCCGCGACCCGCCGGGCTCGAGGACGGCAATCGCCAGCGCGATCGCCGCCAATCCGGCCAGGGCTCCGCGGAGGCGGCGTCGCCAGCTTGAGCGCCCGTGCCAGAGTTCGAGGGCCCGCGGACCGAGTTCGGCCCGAAGCGCGGATTCGTTACGACGGGAGCGCCAGACGAGCCACAGTGCGCCCAAGCCCACCACGCCGGCCAGTGGCCACCATTCCGGATTATCGAAGCCGACTCGAGACATCACGGCCACGTCCTCCAGACCGTAGCCGCGAGCAACTGGGCCCCTCCGAACGCGAGCAGCGCTGCCAGAACAAATCCGAATGTCCACGCCTCGACCCGGAAACGAGCCTCGGTCAGTGGAGACTTTTCGAGGCCGTCGATGTGGGCGTAAATCTCCCGAAGCGCCTCCGCGTCGGTGGCCTCGTAGAAGCGACCCTGCGTCGTCTCCGCCGCCTTGCGCAGCGCGGTGGTGTCCAGGGGCACCAGGTTGCGTTCGGCGTCGAGGGTGCCCTTGCCCACCACGATCGTCATCACCCGCACTTCCCACTCGCGCGCCAAGGCGGCGGCTCGATCGGGAGTGATTTCGCGCGGCGCATCCGCCTGGGCCACGTTTTCCGCCCCATCTGAGAGGAGCACGACCACCCGCGAAGTGGATTCCGCGGCGCGCAGAGCTCGCACCGCCATGGCCAACGCGGCTCCGATCCCGGTTGCATCTTCCGGGCCGTCGCTCGCGACCGGCGACAACTCACGGATCATCGTCTGGAGTGCCGCGTGGTCGAGCGTCAAGGGACAGCGGAGGTCCGGGTAGCGAGCGTAAGTCACGAGCCCGATGCGATCGGAGCTGCGCCGGGCCACGAACTCGCGCGCGGCGTCCTTGGCCACGTCAAGGCGGGTGCGGGCGGCATCGAGATCCTGCGCCAGCATCGACGACGACAGGTCCATCACGAGCACGAGATCGATGCCCTCGGTCGTACGCGAGAGCGGGACGATGCGCGCCGGAGAGGTGAGCGCCAGGACTGCCGCGGTCATGGCGAAGAGACGCAGAAGCGCGGGGATCCAGCGGGAGCGAATCCGCCAGGAATTTGCCGTGGGTTCGGCCGACAGGGCCCGGCGGAGCGGGATGGCGAGCGCAAAATCGACGCTCGACGGCTGGGCGCGACGACGGAGAAACTCACCCACCGGCAAGAGCAGGAGGAGCCACAACCACGCGGGGTCGAGCAGAGTGAGGCCGAGCGAAGGGATGGTCAATAGATCAGGGTTTTCTTTCGGCGGCCAACGCGAGGCTCTCGAGATCCTGGGCGCACATCTTACCCATCGACTTGACCATCGGCCGCATGAGGAACGACATCACCTTCGCGAGGAAGGTGAGTGGCTCCGCGGTGAAGCTCAGTTCGACGTCGGTTCCGTCGTCTTTCGGCGAGAACAGGAACACCGACTCGTAGCGACATCCGCAGCTCGTGCAACCCAGGCGATAGCTCCGCGGAGGGTCGAAGGCGGTGACCTCCATGGTCTCGGTCGCCTCCTTTTTGAACATCACCCGGGTCTCACGAAACTTCGTCCCGATGCGCACCGGCCCGGGAGTGAGCATCTCCACGCGCTTGATCGCGGGAACGACGGCGGGGGCATCGGCGAAATTCGACGCCAGCGCGAACACCCGCTCGGGCGGGGCCGCGACGAAACGGCGGGTCGAGAACTGGATCATCGGAGGGCTCCGGGGGACAGGCGAGCCGATCATACTGAAGAGCCGGGCCCTCCCCTCGGCTAACACCCGGGAGACGGGGCCGTCCTCACCTCCGGAGGTTTCAACATGAGCTCGCCCGGTTTGGTTTGGTGCACGATCGCGATCTTCGGAGCCCTCGGGCTTTCGGCCGCCCTGCCTGGTCAAACCGCGGACGACCTCACCGTCCACGAATGGGGGACCTTCACGACGCTGACGGTCGGTCAAGGGGAGATGATGGTCTGGAACCCCCTCGGGGGACCCTCCGATCTCCCGGCATTCGTGCATGACGGAAGCAAGAAGCTCAAAGCCGATATCGACGCGACGGTGCGCATGGAGACGCCGGTCCTGTACTTCTACACCTCCAGGCCGAGGACGCTGGACGTGCGTGTCGCCTTTCCGGACGGCCTCGTGACCGAGTGGTACCCCCACGGTCACTGGTCGCCCTTCGAGGGGAACTCGATTCACTGGCCTAAGGTCGAATTGCATCCCGAGGGCGGAGTCAAGATCCCCGACCCCGACCGCCGCGGGCATTATTTTGCCGCTCGGGATGCCCAAGCAACGCCGCTCACGGTCACGCTGGGTAACCCAGCGACCACCGAGGCCGAGGGTTTCCTCTTCTACCGGGGGATCGGTAATCCCAAGCTTCCGATCGAAGTGCGATTCGACCAGCGGTCGATCCGAGTCAAGAGTCTGGATCCCGCTCCCATGCCCTACATCGTGTTCGAAAACCGCGGCGGCCAGTGCGACTACGGCATCTACGGCGCCTGGCGTGAAAAGAATGACATGTCGGTGCCACGTCCAGGCCCCGAGAGCATTCGCTACGAGGGAGTCGACCACGCCGGCGCCCTCGAACGGTTGCTGCTCATGCACGGCCTCAAAGACGCCGAGGCCAAGGCGATGATCAAAACTTGGAAGGACGACTGGTTCGAGCCGGGTCTGCGCGTCTTTTGGATCGTGCCCGATGCCGTCGTCGATCGCATCCTCCCGCTCACCATCAAACCCGCGCCAGTGGCGGTGAAACGCGTGTTCGTCGGCCGCGTCGAAATCCTCACCGAAGAGTTCATCTCCACAGTCCAGCGCTCCATCGACCAGGCTCTCCACGGCAACCCCAAACCGCTCCTGGCCCATGGCCGCTTCGCCCGCCCCTTCGCCCTCGAACGCCTCCGCTCCTTCCCCCGCGATTCCGCCCCCTACCAATCCCTCAGCTCGATCCTCTGGCCCCCCTCCTCCCCCGCTGGCCCGAAGTGACACCTTCGGAAGTCTCAACCCCCAAGGTGTCCCTTCCGCACCGACGACCGTCGGGAATTCCGCCGGATCCAAAGAAGTATAGGCTCCACAACTGACGTGTGGGGATCCCCCTTCGCCACTATCATGAAGGGATGGAACGCCGAGCGACCAATCCCGACGAGGCTTTTTGGGCCTTCGATCCCTTCGCGATCGTCGATCCTGCATCGCCGCGCTACGTGGACCTCGAGAGTCTCTTGCCACGGGAGCACTACGGGCTCGGTTCCAGCCTTGCGAAGTACCTGACTCCGAGCGACGCTCGCCACAAGCACGTTCAGGTTGGCCTCATTGGTCACAAGGGTTCAGGCAAGTCCACTCAAGTGCGCCACGCGCTCCATGGCCTAAAGGACAAGGGCGTCCTTCCGGTTTTTGTCGATGTAGTCGCCGAACTCGATCAGTCGGATTTGGAATTCACGGAACTCGTCTTCGTTGCCATTCGGCGAACTCTCGACGCGGTGAAAGAAGCAGGCCTTGAAGTTTCGAAAGAAGCGGCGAGCTCCCTCTGGAAGTGGTTCGACGATGAAGTCATCACGTTGCTCGACTCCACCGAGCTGGGATCTGAAATTAAGTCGGGGGTGGAAGGCAAGGCTGGGATCCCGGGGTTCATCAAGGTTTTTGCCCGACTCTCATCCCAGTTTCGTCAGAACACGGAAACCAAGAAGGAGATTCGCCGACACCTCACCCGCGATCCCGCCTATCTTATCTCCCGTATCAATGCCCTGCTTGATGGATTCGTTGCTCTCCCCGGGGAAACCTCGAAAAAGGACAACCCCAAGCCGAAGTCATTGTGCATCGTGTTCGACAACCTGGAAAAGGTCACTGACCGTGAACAAGTCGAGAACGCGGTTCTGCGCAGGAGCGACGACTGGAAGCGACTCCATGCCGACCTCCTGTTTTTCTTCGATCCATCCGACCAGTACTTCCCGAAGCGGGTTCGCGTTGGCGACGTGTTTCCCGTCATCAAGGTGCCCATGTTGCCGGTGAGGAAAAAAGGCGACCCACTTTCAACGGTCTCCAAGCAAACCGTGGAGGCAATCTCGATACTCATTGAAAGGCGCGTCGACCCGGACCGAGTCTTCGAGGATCCCCTGCAGGCGGCCCGGTTTCTTGCGCGCTATTCCGGGGGACGCCTCCGCGATGTGTTCAGCTTGGCACGGGTCGCCTGCGAAGCTGCGGGAACACGGCTCGTCTCACTCCGAAACCTCAAAGGCACACTTCCCAGGCTCTGCTCCGAACTCTCGCCCCCCGTCCGTCCGGAGCAGTGGGCAAGGTTGGCGGTAATCCACGCCACCAAGCAGGTCACGAACCTGGAAGACGACGCGTATTTACTCCTTCACTCGGCAGTGCTGGACTACGACGGCGAGCCGTGGTGGGACGTTCATCCGCTCGTGGCCTTCGACGAGCGATTCCCTACCCCCTCCAAGCCGCCACGGAAGCGTCGCAAAGCGACCTGAGTCCACCCAACATGGCTCGTCGTCCCTCCCGGAAGTCTCCGGTCAAGAATCGCCTGCCGACTCCGCCGGCTCCCCCCGGGAGCGCGCTCGCATCACTCGTCTCCCGGATCGCGCGAAGCCCACGGCAGTTCGCGCTTTTCATAGTTGAGTATGGAAGTCGCGAGCAGCGCGACTCAGCCACCCTTCAGTTTCAGACCGAACTCGGCCCGACCCGAGTCCCGATCCTGGATTTTTCGACCATGATGGACGGCGAAGACTTGATCGCGTCGCTCGTCCGCGCCATGAGCGGGGATTCGAAGTCGCCACCCACGGCGATCCTGATTGTCGGTGTCGAGAGTTTCTTGCTGGGTCCCCTCGGTGAAATTCGAAAGTCGGCAAGCCTCGAGAACTGGAATCGACGTCGCGACGAACTTCCGAGCCTCGTACCATGCCCCGTCGTGACTTTTCTCTCGCCGCTGGGAGCTCATGCCTGGTCCCTCCGAGCCCGCGACCTCGACGAAGTCGTGCTCCTGAGAATCAAGCTCGAATCGCAATCCGGACTGCCGATGATTGCGGCACCTCAGCCACCACTGCCGATCTGGAAGGCACCCAGTGCCTCAAGCCGCGAGGTCCTCCGAGCGGAACTTGCGACCCTGGAAGCGCAGGACGGCCGGAGCCCCTCGACGCACCTCGACGCCGAGGGAGTTTGCCGCATGGGGGAGCTGCGAGCGGAGTTGGAATTGATCAGTGGTGCAGAAGCGGCCTTCGCCCGCGCCGCTTCGATGGTTGAATCGGAGGGCAAACATGACCGTGCCGCCCAGGTGATGCTTCGACGCGCCGACATGCTCGAACTCATGGGGCGATCCGCGGACGCACGAGCCGTCCTCGATCAGATCAAACCCGAAGCGGTGGTTTCCGCGCCTACTGGCACCAAGATCCGGTTATCCGGCTCGCTAATCGGAGCCGGCCTGCCGGAGCGGGCATTGCAGATTCTCGCTCCTATCGCCCTTGAGCGAATGCCCACCCATGACGTCGCCGCAATTCTCGGCTTCCGTGCCCAAGCCTTGCTCCAAACGGGCCGCACGGATGATGCTTTGAAGACCATCCAGGCCGCGAAGGGCTTTGCTGACGCCTCCAAGAACGCAGTGGTCCGACTGCAAATCGCCTTGCAATCAGCGACGGTTCAAGCCGCCGCTGGTAACCACGAATTAGCGCGAGCCACGTTACAGGATGCCCTGCTTCAGGCCGAGGACTTGAAGGATGCCTCGCTCACAGCCCTCGTCCTGATGGAGTCCGCATCCGTGGAAAATCTGCGAGGGGATTCAGTAGAGGCATTGCGTCTCCTTTATCGCGCCCTGGTGGAATGCGAGAAAACCGCCTCCGTACAATTGACAGCAACCTGCCTCCTCGCGCTGGCCGGAAGCGCCCAGACGGTCGGCGATTTCGAGCAGGCTTCCAAGATTTTCCACCGAGCGTGGCAGATGCTACGAGCAACTGACTTCGAGGTCCTGAAAGCCGGAGCCGGGTTTGTCTACGCATTCGACCTGCTGCGACTTGGAAAAACCGACGAATCCAGGGCCGTGGCCGAAGAAGCTCACTCCATAGCGACCAGAATCCACTCGCCGGAGTTGATCGAACCGCTCAGCCAACTTCGAACCTTGCTGGCTCCTGCCACCAACGAAATCGATGTGACCCCGGAGTCTCGACTTCGTTCTCGAGGATGAGAGCGAAACTCGCCCTCGGGGCGAGCTTGGATTCGTCTCCCGACGCGGCGACTCAGGTGGCTTACCCGGAAACGGAGTTCATCGGAATTCCGGGCGGGACTCGAACCAGGCGGGAGGCCACCGAAAGGAGAGATCGGAATTCGTCCGGGGTCGGAGCGACGGGGGAATAGACGGCGGTTTCGAGGGACTTGAGGACCTCTGCCCACGCGGGGTCGGGCGCGTCTCGGTCGGGTTGACTCGATGGGCCGAGGATGCGGCAGAGTGAGAGCAGTTCGGCGCAGAGGTCTCGAGGGTCTTGGGTGGAGTCTCGAGGTAAGGCTTCGAGGGCGGCGAGCCGTGCCAGCGCGACGGCGCGAGGAGACGGGGTCGTGGAGAGCGCTCGGTGACGGCGCCAGAAGAACCAGGCAAGGAGAAATGCGGCGAGGAGAAGTGGCGGGATCAGAAGCCAAGGGAGCCGGTCTTGCGGAATCGGGATCCAGGCGCGGCGAAGTTCGGGGGTCAGGTTGGCGTCGGGGGCCAGGGTCGATTGGACGGGAATTCGCAATTCAGGGAGGGAGACAGTCGCCGATTCGCCGGTGGAGCGTCGCGTCGCTCTCCAATCGCGGGCGGGCACGACGCACGGGTCGGCAGACCAAATGCGCGCTGCGAATCGAATGCGGCCTGAAACACCGGCGACCGGGTTTGGTTCCACGCGCTCGATTTCTTCGAAGGTCTGCGGCAACAGTTCCCGAGCCGTGAGAGCCTCCGGCTGCCAATCCGGAGCAACGGTGTACTCCACGACGAGTTGGACGGGATCGCCGAAGCGGATCGAAGGTGGTTCGATTTTCCACTGAGCGCTGAAAGATTGGGCGAGGAGCGAAGTCTCGCCCACCCCCCCAAGGAGGAGAGGCAGGAGCAACGCGAGAATGCGATTCATGGGGCCACGGCGAGCCGAGCTCGCCTCGTCTGGAAAAACTGCAACACCGGCCGGAGGAGGAGTTCGGGAGAGGGTGACCGCGGAATCACGAGCTCCAAGAGATCCGCACCGCTCTGCGCCGCGAGGACGCGCAACTTCCGGCGCTCCTCCGTCATCGCCTCTTGATACCGCGCCTGCATGACCGGACTGCGGGCATCGAACGCAATGGAGTCACCACTTTCGGGGCTGCGCAGAGCGAACAGTGGACCGGACAACCCCGCCGCTTCCGGCGGAACCAGCCGTACCAGGATCACCTCGTGGCGGTGGGAGAGTTGCATCATCGGAACCGAGGGCAGCTCCACGCCGCCGAAATCGGAGAGAATGAACACCAAGGCACCGCGCGCGGGCACTCGGTTCAGGAGCGCGAGCGCGGCGGATGCATCCGCTCCGCTCGACGAGGCGCGCAGAAGCAGCCCCTCGCGGACCAAGCGCTGCCAAGCTTCCATACCCTTGGCCGGGGGCCGCCAGCGTTCAACACGATCACTGAATCCGAGGAAGCCGATGCGGTCGTGATTGCGGAGCGCCGACAATCCGACGCCGGCGCAGAATCGCACCGCCGCCTCCCGCGCGGAATACGCCCCAAATCCGGCGTCCATCGAGGCCGAGATATCAAGCGCGAAGATGACGGAGAGCGCTCGCTCGTCCACATACTTCTTGATGAAGGGGCGACCCACTCGAGCAGTCACGTTCCAATCGACCGACCGCGGGTCGTCGCCCTCCACGTACTCGCGAACTTCCTCGAATTCGACCCCCGCGCCTCGAAACGCCGAGCGGTAGCCTCCGACCAGCGCGTCCAACGACAATTGGCGAGTCTGCAATTCAATCCGCCGAACTTCGCGGAGAACACTTTCGACCTGATCCGAAGGAGGTAGGGCCATGTGCCGAAGGTTCACGGAACCGGAACCGCATCGAGAATGCGCTGCAAAACGCGCGGGATCGACTGGCCGTCCGCCTGCGCCTCCCAATGCAGCGCCACCCGGTGGCGGAGGACGTTCATCGCCACCGCCTTCACATCGTGGGGAGTGGCGAACTCGCGTCCCGCCATGAAGGCCTGGGCGCGCGCACCCTGCGTCAAGGCGATGGAGGCGCGCGGAGACGCGCCGTACTGCATCTTCCCCTTCAATTCGGTCAAGCCGACGACTTCGGGCGCTCGCGTGGCCTGCACGAGGGCGACGATGTAGGCAATCAATCGCTCCTCGACATGGACCCGGTCGAGCGCCGCCCGGGCCGCCAACAACCTCTCGGGCGTTCCGACCCGACGCACTCTCGGCACATCCGCCATGCGCGCCATCCGCTGCACGATGCCCCGCTCCTCCTCCGCGCTCGGATAATCGACCACGACTTTCATGAAGAAGCGATCGAGTTGGGCTTCGGGCAACGAGTAGGTGCCTTCGTGTTCGAGGGGGTTTTGCGTCGCCAGCACCAAGAAGGGTGACGGGAGTTTGCGAGTCTCCCCCGCGAGACTCACCTGCCGCTCCTGCATGGCCTCGAGCAAGGCCGACTGCACCTTGGCGGGCGCGCGGTTGATTTCGTCCGCCAACACGAAATTGGCGAAGATCGGACCTTCACGCACCGTCCACTCGCCGGTGCCGGGATGATAGATGTGGGTGCCCAAAAGATCGGAAGGCAGAAGATCGGGCGTGAACTGCAGGCGCCGAAACGTACCCCCGAGCGCTTCCGCGATGGACTGCGCGGCCAACGATTTGGCGAGCCCCGGCAGACCCTCGAGGAGAACATGGCCGTTGGCGAGCAGGCTCGTCAAGAGCGCGTCCAGAAGCGGGCGTTGGCCGACGATCACCCGCTCCACTTCCTGCCGGATCGAAGACAGGAACGCGGCGAGTTCGGGAAGGGGGGGCGCGTCGGGTCGTGCGGTGCTCACGCCGTAGGGTATCAGGCGAAAGCTCCGCATCCGGGCGAGGATAAAGAACGAGGCGAGGCCAACGCGACCTCGCCTCATCCTGCCCGCGAGCACCCCCGCGTCACTGCGGGAGCGCTCCGAAGCAGGGGATGGAATTCGATCTTCCGCTTGCAGACTTTTTTTCGTGGGGGCGGCGAGGCAAGAAAAATGGCGGAATGAAAGTCGATCCAACTCCGCACGCTCGGCTGCGTAGGCGCGCCTCCGCTCCGCGCTCCTGGTAGCCTGAACGCCCGGAGCGATTTCTCATGCCTCGCAAACTCCTGTGCATCGTGGCCGCGCTGGCCCTCCTCTCGCAGACTCTTTTCGCGACCTGGTCGATCATCATCATCGACACCCGCACCGGTGAAATCGCGGTGGCCTCCGCGACCTGCCTCACCGGATTCGACCTCGAAGTCTTCTTGCCGGTGGTCGTCGTCGGAGCGGGCGCGGCCTGCGCCCAATCGTTTGTCGACGTCACCGGGCAAAACCGCCTGCTCATCCGCAACCAGCTCATCGCCGGGACGGACCCCCAAGTCATCCTCGCGATGCTCGCGGCCCAAGATCCTTCGCATCAGACCCGTCAATACGGAATCGTCGACCTGCAAGGCCGCGCCGTCGGATTCACGGGGAGCGGCGCCGGCGCGTGGGCCGGGCATCGCACCGGAACGCAAGGAACACTCGTCTACGCGATCCAGGGCAATGTGCTGACGGGCCTCCCGGTGGTCACCGCCGCCGAATCCGCGGTCCTGAACACCACCGGAGATTTGGCCGCCAAACTGCTCGCCGGCATGCAAGCCGCCCGGGCGATGGGCGGCGACGGACGCTGCTCCTGCTCTCCATCGTCCCCGACGGCCTGTGGCGCTCCTCCGACCTCGTTCACGAAGTCCGCCGACTGCGGATTCATGATCGTCGCCAGGCAAGGCGATGTCAGTGGCCCCTGCAATTCCGGGTCAGGCTGTGCGGCAGGCACCTACTACATGGATCTGAACGTGGCCAATCAGGCCGCCAACTCACCCGATCCGGTCCTTCAGCTCCAGAGCTTGTTCACGACTTGGCGCACGAGCCTGATCGGTCGGCCGGATCATCACCTCTCCTCGGTCGTTCCACAGAGCTCGACCTTAGTGGCCAATGGCACGTCTCAAACGATGGTGACGGTCACCCTCCAAGACTGGCAGGGGCTGCCGGTGACGGCCGCCGGAAACTCCATCTTCGCGAGCGTCGACGGGAGCAGCACCAGCTCCGCCACGGTCGGACCCGCAACGAGTCTCGGGGGAGGCGTCTTCCAGTTCCTCGTCACGGCGGGAGCCTCGGTCGGCCAGGTGAACCTCCGAGTCTCCGTCATGACTCCCCAGGGATTTGTCCTGCTGTCGCCCCGTACTCCCCTCACCATGGTTGCCCCCGCTCTGATCCCGAGCAGCGGCACCCTGTCCGCGAGTGCCCCCGTCGGCGTGAATTTCCAACTCGCAGGCGGCACGTCGCGCGCCAACCGCAGCTACGCCCTCCTGGCGTCGGCGTCCGGGAGCAGCCCGGGACTCCTCATCCCGCCCGCCTCCCTGCTGTTCCCCCTGAACTTCGATGCCGTCACTCAAGGCTCGATCGATTGGGCCAACAGTGCGATCCTGCCCAACACGATCGGAGTTCTCTCGCCTCAAGGGCAAGCGACGGCGAGCTTCCTGCCACCCCCCCAATTCTTGGCCCCGATCGTCGGCCAAACGCTCCATTGGGCTTGGGCCACTTTGAGCCCGGTGGATTACGCCTCCGAAGCGGTTGCGATCGCCATCGTGCCCTGATTCACCAAGTGACGGTGACGCTGTTCGTCGTCGCCACCACCTGGTCCGAGCTGCCGAGCACCGCCCCCGCCATCGTCAACTGCAAGGTGCCCACCGGAACACCGAGGCTGCTCAGGTCGACTCCGGCAGCCCCCATGCCGGCGGCATCGAGAGGGAGGAAAGGAAGGCCGAAGAAGATCCCCGCGAAGTTGTTCGGGAAGTCCAGCATCACGCTGCCGAGGATATCGAAGGGCATCGCAAAATAAGGTGCGCCTCCGGTGGGCCCCAATCCGACCGGACTTCCCGCGTCGAGCGAGAGGAGCAGCACCGCAAGTTGATTGGCGTGGCTCGGAGCGATGACCACCGCCGTCACCAAGTCGGAAAGACGCTGTCCCTCGAATAGGAGCGGTGCCACATCGTTAGGGTCGCGGAACGACGTCCCGCGTCGCAGTTCCTCGGCGTTCGCGACGCCATCACCATCGTCGTCGAATTGAGAATCGACTTTCGCGGCGACCTTGTATCCGAAGGGGTCGCCACCGGAGGAGGTCGCAAAATTCATCGGCAGGTTGACCCGCCAATTCCCCGACAAGTCGATTTGCCGCAGGGACGGGGTCGTGGATTCTTCCAACCACGCGGTCAGCCCGACGTCCGCGTGCAAAGACTGCCAGACGATTCCCGGCGGAAGGGGAATGGACTGGATGTGACGTCGCTCCACCAAGTCGATCGCGAACAACTGGGTGGTTCCGAGCCCCCACAAGGTGCGGTCGCCATCGGCGCTGACGATGCGGAGGGGTTCGGGAAGTACCACAGTCCAAGGAGCCGAGGTGGCATCGGGCTGCACCACGACGCGGTTTTGGAGGGGAAACGAAGCCGCGACTCCCCCGGAGGCGAGAGCGGAGATGCTGAGGGGCCATCCCGGGGCCAGCGCCGCGAAAGAGACTGACGACACGACGTCGGCTTCGACTCTGCAGAGGCTGCCTTGCAGCCCGCTGCGAATCCAGATGACATCCCCGCCGACCTCGATTTCCGCCGGATCGGGCGCGATCACGAGGGGACTCGCCCAAGGGAGGCCGTCCAGGTTGCCGACAGTCAGGGTTCCGTCCCCGAACGCGCTCGTGGAGGAAACCACTGCAAAAGACCCGTCCGCCAGCCGCGCCGCCGCTCTCAGCCCCGGGGCCGGGTAGCTCACGCTGCGCCCGGTTGCGGGATCCACCCGCCAGATGAGGTCGGCCAGTGGGTCGGCCACGACGACCCGCCCGCCTCGCGGGTCAGGGATGATGAAGCTCGGGCTCGAGATGGGAACCTCAAGCGTTTCGAGGGAACTCCCGTCGAGAGCCACGCGCTGGAAAACCGTGGGAAACCCGAGGGTGGTCAGCCCTGAGAGCCAGCCCGCAGCCGGAAGCTGCCCTGAGACCTGACCCGCGAGGATCAGGAGCAGGGCAGATCGGAGGGTGGAGCGGAGGCTAATCATCATCGAGTCTCGTTGCTTCGTAGGATGGCGCCGCGATCAGACTTTGCGCCAAATTGTCACGCTTTTCTTGAGGCCCTTGCGGGTTTTCCTGGTCCAAGCCTGGCCCAGCTACCGTGGGCCCGACGAACTCGGTCCTCCTACCCCCTATGACTCAATACGAGTGGACTCGCGCCCTACAATCTCGGCCCGACCTCGTCGGATTCTGGCGGTTCCCGGCCGGCGTCGGCCCTTTTCCATGGTGCGCGATCCTGCTCCTAACTCCTGAGGAGTGGCGGGGTTCCGGCGTGGAGCGGAGACGGAGGGAGGCGGCGGACCGGCTGAGCCTCCGCTACGAACGGCTCGGGATAGCCACTTTCCTGGTCGGCAGCCTCGACGCCCAAGAAGCGGTGACCATCGGGGAGTCCGCCGCCGCCCACCCCCTGGCGTCTCGAAGGCGCCGGCTCCAGGTGGTCGTACCTTTTGAACACGCCGTCCCGGCGGAGCCGATCCTGCCGCCGGCCTGATTACGGCTGGATCGTGAGGGAGTCCAGGCCGGAGAGCCGGGGAAGGTCCCAAAAGACGGCTTGGAAGTGGAGCGACAGTCCAAGGAATGCCGGCAGCAGGGGGACCGATGCCGAGACCCGAGCCCGGCCGGCCGGATCGGCAAAACCGTTGGCGAGGGGGATCAGCGTGGCGGGGTCTATGAACACCGTCCCGAAGGGCGGGAACGGGAAGTCCACCCGCCCCGGGGAGAGGAAGAGTGAGAACGCCGAACCGGGCGTCGATCCCAGCGCGAACTCGACCGGGCGACCCAATCGAGCGGGGCGATCACGCAGCAGTTGGTGCCGCACATCCAGGATGTCGAAGTCGAGATCGATATCCCCGTCCCGGTCGACGTCGGCCGGACGCGCCAGCCGGCGGCCCCCATTGGGTGGGAAGGGACTCGACTCGACCAGCGTGAAGATCCCGAATCCGTTGTTGCTGTAGATCGCCACCTGCGATGCGCCGGAGTATACGAGATCCACGCTGCCGTCCTGGTCGACGTCGCCCGCAAACTCCGGGTTCCAGACGTTCGTGCCATTGACGAGGCTCGGTACGAAGAGGTTGTTGGTCAAATTGAGAATGAGCGTGGTGCCGATCACGAAGTCCGGGCGCCCGTCACCGTTGAAGTCGTTCACCAGGATCTTCCCGCTGACCACATTGGGGAATGCAGGGTTGGGCGAGAAGTTACCGAATCCGTCGTTGATCAGGAGCCGGCTGAAAATCGTATTGGGGAATTGGTTCGCCGGGCCGGCCGCCACGAGCACATCCTGGTCTCCATCCGAGTCGTAGTCCACCGGATGGGCCGCGCCAATGGCCGGTCCGGTTGCGAGCACCGAAGGCGTGAAGGCGAACCCACCTTGATTGGTCAAGAGTTCGAGCGGCACCCCCGCGTTGATGCTGTGCACCAAGATCAGGTCCGTGTCCCCGTCGTTCTCCCGATCGAAGGGGATCACTGCGGCGAGCGCTCCCCGGGGGGGCAAGGTGGCCGCAATCGAGAAGTTGAGGTTGCCATCGTTCCGCAGGATGCGGCCAGGGCCGGCGAGACTCGGAGCGGACACCGAGACGTTCGCGACGAACAGGTCGAGATCCTGGTCTCCGTCGAGATCAATGGGCTCGGCGAAGCTCCCCCCCAATGGAACCAAGGGGCCAACCGGCGGCACCGAGCTCGGCGCGAGATTCCAACGCGCGCCCCCTTCATTCAGACCGAAGAGAATCTGGTCATGCCGATATGCGAGCGACACGGTGTCCAGGAACCCATCACCGTTCAGGTCGCCCAACCGATGATTGCCCGAGTCCAAGCCCGGAGGAATCGGACTCGTGAGCTCCAAGAACGCGCCAATTCCCGGGTTGAGCAGGACGCGACTCCCCGGACCGACCAGATCTGGGCGAGCATCGCCATCGATGTCGACTGCGAAGGGACGCGCCGGAGAAATCTGGTTCGAGGTCAGCGCAGGAGCGGGAGGAGGGCCGAAGGCCTGGAGCCCCCCGGTCCAAGTTCCGGCCGACCAATCGTGGACGCGGACCAGTGCTCCATCCTCGACCAGAATCAACTCCGTATCCGAGTCCCCATTCCAGTCGAGGCATCGGCACTCCACGAAGGTGGCCGCACTATTCACCCCGGGTTGGGCGACAAAAGTGCCGCTGCCTTGATTGACGAGAAGGTCGCCCGGCATCGCGTCCCGAGCGAGGTAGAGATCCGGCCGCCCGTCGCCCGTTATGTCTCCGAGCGCGGCATCGGTCCAACCGCCCGCCAGCCCGGGCATACTCACCACGATCGTATTGAAGGCCAATGCTGGTCCCTGCCTCAGTACGACCACGCCACCAGCGTGGGAAACCGGAACGAAGCCCTCGCGTTGGACACACACGATGTCCAAGAGGGCATCACCGTCGACGTCTGCCACAAAAGTATGGGTGGCTGCTAGCGCGGCGCTCGCGGTGACCACCGGTGCAAAAGTCCATCCTCCGAGATTACGGAGAATGCGCGGTGGCCCGCCTAGAGTGAACACCCCGAATGGTCCCGCGGGGTTGGGAATGATCGACGTGAGAATGAAATCGTCCCAACCATCGCCATCGAGATCCGCCGCCACGGGTCGAAGGAGCGCGTCGCCGAGCCCGAATCCGAGACTCAAGAACCCGGCAATGGGAATCGACGTCGCTCCCGTCGGACCGAAGGCCACCGCTCGGAGCGTGGGACCAATCGAGAAGATCAAGTCGTCGTAGCCGTTGCGATCGAAGTCGGCCACCGCGAACGCGACGGGTGTGGTTTGGAGGGGCACCTCGGCAGGCCATACGATCGTGACGCCCGCCCGAAAGCTCCCGTCGCCGTTGCCGAGGAACAAGCGCCCACCCACTTCGATCAAGTCCGAAAAGCCGTCGCCGTCAAAATCACCCGCGACGGGGGACACCGACCTCGGGAGGATCCCATCGGCCCGCTGAAAGGTCTGACCGAATAACAACGGGGCGCTTACCAGAACCACCGAGAGTGCAGTTCGCATGCTGCGAGTGTACGGGCGGAGGAGGTGCTTTGCGCGCGAAAAAAATACCAGTTCGTGATCATGACCACGCACGCGTTCACTGGGTGGCCGCGAGCTGAACCGTGATGGTCGCGACGCCCTGTTGCAGGCGCTTGCCGCTGCCGACCAGTTTGCCGCTGCGCAAATCGTAGTTGTAGACCAGGGATTCCAGGGGCCCTTCTTCGCGGATCGTCGCAATTTTCCCGTCGGAACCGACCAACGTGGTGCGCACGCGAGTAATGGCGTCTTCATCGAGAATTCGGCCCGCGGGAATCCGCGCCAGCGCCGCCGGCGCGCAGTGAATTCCACCGATCAGACCGGGGCCGATGACGAGATCCGACGACTCCGTGGTCGGCTGGGAATATCCGGTTGAAAGACGCCACTGAAACTTTCCGGTGGCAAATCCGTCTTGGTGATTCTGCACACTGATTCCGGCGTCGACGCGCCAGGGCGGCATGTCGATCCCCCCGGGAATCTGGTTGTGGTACGTGCCCGAGAAGCCGAACTCCCGACCGGCCTGAATCCAGTCGGGAAGCGGCGCCCGACGCCACGGCAAATCGAGCTCACGGAACGCGAGAAGGCGCAGCACCACGATCGTGGTCTGCCCGCGCGCTCCGCTCACTCTTCCGCTGTTCGGATCGATCGTGGAAACTCCCGCGCCGGTGAGAGCCGACGAATAGGAGATGCACAACCCGGTCTTCGTGTCGTAAGTGTGGCGGGTCGTTCCGTAGCCCGTTGTCACCTTCATCGTGACGGAGTCGTGCACGCGCCCCTCCATCGGATAGGGACCACGAATGATGGTCATGCCGCCCTGATCTCCGGGCTGCATAGTCGCCAGCTTGGCGGGGTGAATCCAGTATTCCCCAAGCGTCTCGCGGTTGCCGATGAGGGATCCGATCGACGCGATGTAGGTGGACCCGGTTTGCGCGTCGGCCAGCACGTAATTGCGCACTTCGACGCCCATTCCCTCGGGACTGACCCCGGCCACGTTCAGTTGCAAATAGCCGGCGGAAGCCGTTCCCTGCTGCGCCACGTCCGAAAAGCGCTTGCCCGTGGCGGGGTCGTACCAATTGCCTTGATCGTCTTCCTTCAGGCTGGAGTTGACCGACGGCGAAGAACTCGAACCCAAGTACCAGGTAATGCGCGTGCCCGGAGTCACCCATTCGGGAAAGCCGTGGTCCGCTCCCGCAGGCATGAGGGGCGTCGTGGCAGCCGCCGGGGGCGGGCCCGGCGCGCGCTCTTCGGCTGCGCCGCCCGGGATCGCGGGGCGGCCAAGGCTCGACACATCGATCCGCTGGAGAACGAAGTCGAGCACTTCCTTCTCGGTCTCGACCGTGACCGTGACGAGGCTGCCGATCGGGCCGCCGATGCGACCCACCACTTCCTCCGGAGCCACTCCCTGCACGGATCGTCCGTCAACCGCGCGCACGATCGCACCCACTGGGACTTTGCTCTTGCCCGCCGGAGAGTTCGGATGAACCTGCCGCACCACGAGCTCGCCCTGATCATTCGGCAAGAGGGCCAAGCCGACGCCCCCCCGCACTTCCGAGGAAGGCACCGTGGGAACCGCGGGAGGCGGGGCAATCGGGGACTCCCCCGCGACCCTCGACAACTCGTAAGTCTCACCGGCACTTTTCAGCACCAACTTGCCTCGCTTCATGCGAGCTTCGAAAGCGACGTTCTCCTTGCCGACGAGAAAGCTGCCCTTCAGCACGCCCTTCTCTTCTTGAGCATGACAGGGCGAGGCCAGGCCCTCGAAAGTGATCGACCCCCAAAGCGGGTATTGATCGTTCGGAGCGAGTTCGAGGGTGATCGTCCCGTCGGTGAATCGTCCGTAGAACTCCGAGCCCTTGCCCTTCTTGCCTCCGCCCTCGAGCGGCCCTGCGGGCGGTGCGGCCCCTCCACCCTGTTTTTCGAGCGTGTAGGTCTCACCACCGCTCGTGAGGCGGAGGGACTTCCCGTCGAACTTGGCCGAGAAGTCGTACTTCTCGGTACCCACCTCGAACTGACCCTCCAGCGTGCCACGCCGGTCGGTCGCCACGGCTTTGTACCGATTGGCTTCGAAATGCAGCCAACCCGCGTAGCGCCCAGCGGTCGCCTCGGCCGCCAGCTCGAGTCGGATGTCTTTGCCGACAAAGTTGCCGGCAAACGGCGAGTCGTGGCCCGACTTCTTGGCCAACGGGTTTTGTCCCAGGGCCAAGCCCGCGACCAGGAGCCAAAGCGCGCCGCCAATCAGTTTCGATGAAGTGTGCATCGGAGTGTGCTTTCCGGGTCCAGCGTCGCCCCTTCGGGCGCCTCGCAGGGCCTCACCCTACCCCACGCAAGCCGACTCGCCTCCCCCTCACGGAAAGACCGAATTTTCCCAATCGCCCAAGCCGAACCGGATCGCCCTCGTCACCTGGCGGTAGCGCGGACCGTCTCTGCGGCGACAGGATTGCCGTTCATTTCGTCGCGGTCCACCGATTGCACACGCTCCCACCAGCGAGAAGTCCATGAATAACATTCGAGTCCTGGCGCTGGCTTTCGTGGTGTGCGGTTCGACCGCGGTGGGCCAAGCGGGTCCGATTTACCGCCTCAGGCCGGATTCGAACCCGGCAACGCTGATGACCGCAGTTGCGACCGCGGCGGACTTGGATGGTGATGGCGATGCCGACTTGGTGGTGCCGAGCCCCATCGGCGTCTATCTCAACGGTGGAGATGGCCAGTTCCGGGCAGTGACCCAGTCCAGCTCGTCTCCGATTTCCGGGAGCGGGACACGCCCGCCCGTCGCCATCGATCTCACCGGCGATAGCCTCCTGGACCTCGTGATCGCGAGCGACCAAGGCTGGCAGCTCCTGCCGAACCTCGGCGGAGGTCAACTCGCGGCGGCCATCAGCCTCCCCCTCGCTCCCTTTTCGGCGGTGGCGACATCCCCCACGGTGGTATTCGACGTGGATGGCGACTCGGACGAGGACATCTTGGTCTTTCCCAGCCAGACGCTGCCTACTGCTTTCGCATTCTCGATCCCTCCTCAGCTCTACCGCCAACAGAGCGGACAGCTCAGCCTCGCGACGGTTACACTCCCGACTCTTGCCACCTGGTTGATCGAGCAAGCCATCAGCGCCGATTTAGATCGGGACGGCGATTCGGACTTAGTCCTGGCTGGTCGAGGCTCCACCCAGCTTGCCCTTTGGCTGAATGACGGATCCGGCAACTTCGTCGCGGCGGCTCTTCCCATCGTCCCGCTTCCGACCAATCGATCGCGGGTCGCAGTGGGTGACATCAATCAGGATACCTGGCCCGATATCATCATCGCGTCTCAAGTAGCCTACGCCACCGGAATTCCGCCGCTCGCCCCGCCCGCCGGTTATCCGATTCACACTCTTTTCGGCAGCTCCATCGGTTTCGCGGCCGCTCCAAGTGTTGCCATTCCTTTTGCCGGTGGGATCGAGATTCTGGACCTCGGCCCCGGGTTCGGCAATCACCTCGGAGTCATCGGCCCCAGAAGTATCGACGTCTATCGTTGGACGCCCGGGGGTTTTCAATTCCCGCCCGCTCATAGCGTTCTCAACGTCGGGAATACGCCTCCAGTTCTGCGAGGGGACCTCGACGGCGACGGTGACCTGGATCTGCTGGTGAAGTCCGCCTCCGAGTGGCGCAGCGTGATGGCGGGTGAGCGCGGGCAAATCACCGTGATCGGCTCGTCGCCCGAGTCGTTGACGACGTTGGCCATCACGTCGGCGGACTTGAATGGCGATTCGGCCGCGGATGTGATCTACACTTCCTTCCCAGGCTGGAGTCCGTCGATCAGCATTGCGACCAACGATCGCTACGGCAATTTCTCCTACGGGGCCCCAATCACCTGCCCCCCCACCTGCGGGTCCGCGAGCAGCTATACCGACCAAATCGTCGCTTTCGATGCCGAGCCAGATGGCGATCTGGATCTGTATGCCACGAACCTCTTCCCCAGCGCGAATTCCGGTGGTGCCGACTACTTGCTCCTCAACTCCGGGACTTCGGTTTGGGCCACGCAGCAGTTGCCGGTGGCCGAGCGTGCGGCGAAAGTCGTGCCGACGGATGTCGATGGAGACGGCGATCTGGATCTCGTGCGCATTCCTCAGTTGCTCGTCGGCCCTGGCATCTATCCATCGCCAGTGCGTCTCTACCTCAACGTAGGAGGCCCTGTCCCTTTTTCGATCGTCAACACGTTCTCGTTCCCGGTTGCCACCCAGGCGCACGACCTGATCGCCGCAGATCTCGACGGGGACGGGGACCCCGACTTCGCGGTGGCCAATCGCGAGTTGGTTCCCCCCTACCTCGATCAAATCACCCTGTTTTGGAACAACGCCCCCACCGGAATTAATGTTGGCCCCCAACTCCCGGTGTCCGCCGACTCGATCGAGGCTGGCGACATCGACGGCGACAGTGATATCGACCTTCTGTGCGGCAATGTGCTGTTCACGAACGCTGGCAACGGCGTCTTCACCAGCAGCGTCATCTTCGCGCCAAACCTCACTCCAGTGGGAGGCGAATGGCGTCTCGTGGACGTCGATGTCGACGGAGATCTCGACGTCGTCGACGTCGATAATCGACTCTACCTCCAAACCGCACCGGGGCTCTTTGCCTCCGGCATTCCCGCCTCAAATCTGGGCCTCCGCTACTCGATCCGCAGCGTCGCCGATTTCGACTCGGACGGCGACCCCGATCTGCTGATCGAAGGACCGCGGGTGCTCTGGAATCACACCCGGCACCTCCGCCTCGACCGCCAAGCCGCGCTCGGCCGATCGGCCAGGATCGCCCTGTCGGGTCCACCGTCCGCGAATGCCGCCCTCGCCCTCAGTCTTGGTCCACCCAGCCCGCTGTCCACCTCGTGGGGAGTCTTCGGTCTCGAACTGTCGACCTTTCTCCTGCTCTCCACCGCCCCACTGGATGCCACCGGCGAGTTTTCATTCTCGGTCTCCGTGCCCAACCAACCCGCGCTCCTCGGCCTCCCCTTCCTCTGGCAAGGCGCCGTCGACACCCCCTTCGGCCCCCGCCTGACCAACCTCCTGATCACAACCGCGCTCGATCTTTGATCCAGAGCCGCCCGCGGTCCGAGCCCGCCCCTGAATTGGGAACCTCAGGGCGGGTCGCGACGCTACCTGAACGTAACGGCCAATTGGGGCACTGCTCTTGACTCGGCGGATAACAACTGGAGTCAAGCACAAATCGGGGCCAGGCATGGGGGTTGCTGGAGGAAACAGAACGAGGATCACCCATGCACCGCCATTCCATCTTGCTCACCACGACCGTGTTACTCCTGGCTTCCGCCGTTTCCCGGGCCCAACCCAGATTTCGTTACCACCAAGACGAGGTACCGATGCAGGGGGTCACCGAGACTTCCCTCGTGGACATGAATGCCGACGGGCTGCCCGACATCTTGGCCGCGGACCAGGTGGGCATTTACCTCAACATCGGCGGCGGGCGATTTCGAGCATCCGACACACCCACGAATCTATCGGATCCCGTGGCCAGGGGAGGCCCCCCGATCGCCATCGATCTAGATGGAGACAGTCTTCCGGAGGTCGTCCAACCGATGCAGCATCCGCACCGAAGCTTGGTGTATCGCAACCTCGGTAGTGGTCGATTGGCGCCTCGCATCAGCATAGATTGGTTCTCGAGCGACCGGCTCGCCTCCATCGGAACGGTGGCCGTCTTCGACATCGATGGGGACAGCGACAACGACGTCCTATCGCTCTCGGGTTCGTACGGCCAATTCTACAGAACTGCTAACCTCGCCTATCGCCAATCCGCGGGAGAACTGGTGCCAAGCGGCCTTGGTCTTCCGATGCTGCAGATGTGGGCCGAACGCATCACGACCAGCGACTTGGACCAAGACGGGGATACGGACGTGGTCATTGCCGGAATCGGAGTGGAGCCACTGGCAATTTGGCACAATGACGGATTCGGCAATTTCACGGCTCAGCCGGTTCCTTTTCCATCGATCCCGAGCCGACGTGTTCAAGCCCTGGTCAACGACCTCAACCTCGATTCCCGGCCTGACCTCATCGTGTCCTGTCTCGACGGATTCAACGGAGTCCCGGCTTCCTCCAATCCATACCCGGTGCTGGTTGCCCTCGGATCAAGCACGGGTCTCCAAAATCACAGTTCGATCCCGAGCTCCAATCCCGCCCTCGTGGCGCTGTTCTCTGCAAGTCCATTCGGGTGGGACTTCGTGCGGTACGAGTATGGAAACGCGACTCTCCACAGATGGAACCAGACCGGATTCACTATGTTCACATTTCCTCGCCGCTACCCGCACAACTATCACCAACCCCGTTTCGACCCGCTGTTTGCCGATATCGATGGCGACGGCGACATCGACTGCTTGAAGCTGTTCGAAGGGCGGCGCAGAGTGTTCTTGACAGGGGGATTGAACGCCTACACTGAAATCGGCAACGCAATCGCCGAGACCAGTGCAACCGCACTTTTCGCGGACATGTTCGGAGACGATTCTCCGGAGGTGGTCGGCGTCACCGATTTCTACGATCAAAGTCCGAATACGCTGTCCATCCTCGATAACAACGGGCTCGGAGAGCTCTCCGACGGGAACGCGGGAGTATGGCCGTTCCAACCTCGAGTCGGGTTTTACGGCTCCGGTCTCGTGGTCATGGATGTCGACGCCGACGGAGACCCCGATTTCCACCTCGCCAATGCCGCGTTTGGCTCCGTCGCGAATGCGTTCGACGTAATTCTCATCAATAATGGAAGCACCTTCATGACGGCACTGCCTATTCCGATATCTCGGCTCGGGGTAGGCTTTCGATCGGCTGACCTGAATGCGGACGGGTACCCCGACTTGGTCGGCGGGGATAGCCCGTACTATCCCCCCCTTTCGCCCATGTTCGTTCGCCTGAATCGCGGCCCTGCCCTCTACTTCAACGCTTTCCTGGACACGGACTTCCCGATCGCGCACCTCACTCACGACTTTGCCTTGGCAGACCTCGACCAGGATGGCGATATCGATGTCGTTCAAGCCAACCACTCCAGTGGAGCCTCTCCGATGGACTCGGTCGCGGTGTTCTGGAACGACGGGACCGCGAACTTCACCGCGGGACCCTTGTTGATGACGGAAGCCTACTCGATCGAAACCGCCGACTTCGACGGCGACTCGGACAACGACCTTCTCTGCGACGAGCGCGTCTACTGGAACAACGGACTCACCGGATTCAACTACGGAGTGAGTCTGCAATCCCTGCCAAGCAATCCAGGACGTCGCTTTCGCGTATTCGACGTGGACGCCGACGGGGATCCCGATGTCATGGACACGGATCACTTCATCTACGAAAATCTCGGGGGCGGTGTTTTCCTTGCCCCGGTGCGCGGAGTTCCGGTGGGGGTCGCGGGATTCATCACTGATGTGGGCGATTTGGACCGGGACGGGGACATGGACCTGCTCGACTACGGCGGGCGAGTCCTGTTCAATCATACCCTTCACTGCGCGGTTCCCCGCCTCGCGGGAAGTGGGAGTACTGCCAGCGTGGAGCTGTCGGGGCTACCACAGGCGAGCTGCCTGCTCGGAGTGAGCCTTGGCGCGCCGGGGGCGGTATCCACTCCGAATGGGATATTGGGACTCGACCCGAGTTCGTTCGTGATCATCGACGCCGCTGCCCTGAACGCGTCGGGATCCCGTAGCTGGACCTTCAACGTAACCCCCAATACCAACGCCATCGGCACGACGATGGTGTTCCAAGGGGCCGTGGACACCCCCGCAGGCCCGAGACTCACCAACACGATGAGGAGCACGATTTCGCAGTTCTGAGTCGCGGACAGTCCGAGGCGGTGCCGGTGGGAACCGGTTGTCCCCAGGCGAGAAGACTCATCACCCCGGATCGGTGTAACCCGAGCGGCAAGGCGGCATCGGAGAGGGCGCGAGGTCGTCATCGGTTGGAGCCGGGGCGATCTGGCGGGCGGGGACGGCCAGGCGCCGGCCCCGCCTCCTCACTGAAACCCCTCCATTGGGAAGCACCATGTCATCGTCCATGTCTTCGTTCCTCGCCATCATTGCATTGGCGACGGGATTGAGCTCGCTGTCCGGATGTTCGTCCACCGAAGCCGCCATGCCCACCATGAAAGACCGCCCCATGAACGGCGCCCATGGGCTCGCCGAGCATGTCAATGTCATGCCGATGGCGGAGCTCACGAGTCGCCCGTTCCAAGGCGTCAAGGCAAACCGGGGAACCGTGCGCTACGTCGAATCCGGTCGGATGGCGAAGCTCGTCCTGTCCGCGGACTTTGTCATCCCCGATACGCCCGCCCCGCACTGGCAACTCGTCGACTCGGGCGGACGCACCTACCTGCTCCAGCAGATGAAGATCAAAGAAGGAGCGACCAATCGCGAAATCGCGGTCCCCAACTCCGTGATGGACATCGCCAAGGTGCAAGTCTGGTGTGCATTCGCGGAAACCCTGCTCGGCGAAACCACCTTCGACCGGACGATCACCCTTCCGAGTGGCCGCGCCATGACCAGCACCCGCTTTGTCGGGCCCAAGGCCAACACCGGCACGGTGCAGATGAAGTTCGAAAACGGTCGTCGGATGCTCACCCTGAGCTCCGATTTCGTGACCCCCGACACCCCGGCGCCGCACTGGCAGGTCGTGGACTCGCACGGAACCGTCCATCTCCTCCAGCGCCTGGTCATCAAAGACAACCTCCATCACCTCACCATCGCCGTCCCCGATTACGTGCACGACGTGGCCAAGGTGCAGATCTGGTGCAGTTTCGCCGAGGTGCTGCTCGGCGAAGCGGTCTTTGCGAAGCACGAAGGCTGAACCGGGAACTCGGAGGAAACACCATGATCACTGCACCCTTACTCCTCGTGGCCCTGACCAGCTTGGTCGGCCCGCCCACTCCTCAATCCGGCCCGGCCCTCGAAGTGCGCCTGATCGCCGACGGCCAACTCACGGAGGCCGGAGCCGAGCGCCTGCTTGCGCTCGCGCTCGAAGAGGCGCGACGCCGCGGCACCACCGGTGCCTTCGCGGTCGTCGACCGAACCGGAAGTCTCCTGGCCTTCGCACGCCTCGACCGGACGTTCCCCGCCGCGAGCCGCGTGGCCCTCGGCAAGGCCCAAACCGCCGCCGAGTTCCAAAAGCCCACCGCGGTGTTCGAAGAGCTGATCAATAAGGGGCGGACCTCCATGACCGCCCTCGCCAACTTCACCCCGCTGGCCGGCGGCGTTCCCCTCCTCGTCGACGGATTGATGGTCGGCGCCATTGGCGTCAGCGGCGCTGCGAGTGCCGCCGAGGACGACGAACTCGCCCGCCATGCCGTCACCGGCTTCGGCAGCGTGCAACCCGCACCCGCCTGCCACAACCAAGTCCAGCATTTCGACGGCGCGGCCGTTCGCAGCGCCTTCGAGAAGGGTGCGGTTTTGGTCGGACCGAATGCCTGCGGTTACGAGATCCACGCGAGCCGCCGAACCGCCCCCGGCCAAGCCGAGATTCACGCCGACGAAACCGATCTCATGTACGTGATCAGCGGGACCGCCACGCTCGTGACGGGCGGCTTGGTCTCCTCGCCCAAAGCCACCGGGCCCGCCGAGGTTCGGGGAACCGCGATTACCGAGGGCACGGAACGGAAACTCGCCGCCGGCGACGTCTTGGTGATCCCGGCCGGGGTTCCCCACTGGTTCAGCCACGTCGACGGCGCCTTCCTCTACTACGTCGTCAAGGTGAAATCGGGCATGGAGAGCCGCTCATGAAGGCGCTGTTCATCCTGACGATCCTGAGTGTCGGCCTCGCGGCTCAACTCGAGCCGGTGCGGGTGCGCAAGCCCGATGCGACCGTGGACCTCGCGACCGCTGAGGGATGCGCCGCGGTGCTCGCAACTTGGCGCACTGCCAGTGCGTCGATCATCACCGTCGATCACCGCGCCCCCGGCGCCGACAAAAAGCCGAGCGGCGCGCCGGTGAAAACCAACGCCCTCGTCCCCGAAGCGCACACTGTCGAGTTCGACGACCACGCTTGGGAGACGATCAGCCCGGAGTCGCTGACCGCGCGCCGTGGCCACGGCAAGCTGTCGTTCCAGTGGTATCGCCTGCACTTGGAACTTCCGGAGAAGCTAGGTGACCTGGCAACCTCGGGGACGACCATCGCCCTCGAAATCGTCGTCGATGATCTCGCCGAGATTTGCTTCAACGGAGGCCGCGCCCCCGTGCAAGGCGAGTTGGGTGGCACCGCCGCCGCCGGTTGGAACGCGCCGCAGCGCATCGTGCTGACCCGCGATGCAAAACCCGGCATGAAGTGGACCATCGCGGTGCTCGGTGCGAATGGCCCGCTCTCCCACGCCCCCGACAATTTCATCTGGATTCGTTCCGCCGGCCTCGATGTCTATCGCGCCGAGCGCGCTCCGGCCCCGGAGCCCGTCTCGCTGCAAATCACTAGGCTGCGACCGGAACTGGATCGCACGGTCGGAGCGGCCCCGCGCGCAGTCCGTCTCTGCACCGGGTTCGAATTCACGGAAGGTCCGGTCATTCGCAGTGACGGGAGCCTCCTCTTCAGTGAACCCAACCACAACACTCTCTACCGCTGGTCCCCGGAGCTCGGACTGAGCATCTACCTTCCGAAGAGCGGCTACGCCGGAATCGACATTGGGCGCTACCGCCAGCCCGGCTCGAATGGCCTCGCCTACGATTCCGAAGGTCGGCTCATCGTCTGTGAGCACGGTCGGCGGCGGGTCGTTCGTTACGAACGCAACGGCGACATCACCGTGCTCGCCGATCGCTTCGAAGGCAAGCGACTGAACAGTCCGAACGACGTCTTGGTGCATGCGGATGGCAGCGTCTGGTTCACCGACCCCAACTTCGGGCTCCCCGGCTTCGAAGCGGCGCCGGAAAAGGAGCTCCCGTTCTGCGGGATCTACCGGTGGAAGGACGGTCAATTGGCCTGCGTCGCAAAGGACCTGAGGGGCCCAAACGGCATCGCCCTCTCCCCCGACCGCCGCCATCTCTATGTCGCCAATTGGGACGAGGCCAAAAAAGTTGTCCATCGTTACCCCATCCAGGCCGACCAAACTCTCGGCTCCCCCGAAGTGATCTTCGACGCAGCCGACATCCGCGGCGAAGAAGCCCTCGACGGCATCGATGCCTTCCCGAAAGGCGACCTCATCGTCTCCGGGCCGGGCGGAGCCTGGATCCTCTCCCCCTCCGGCGAGCGCCTCGGCCGCCTCGAGCTCCCCGAACTCGCCGCCAACTTCGCCATCTCCCAGGACGGCTCCACCCTCTTCGCGACTGCCCACACCTCCGTCTACAAAATCGACCTCCGCCCCTCCCCTCCGCAACGCTGAGCCATCGGTTCAGCGGCCCAGACGTAGTCCAGCCCTCGGTGCTGCGCGGGCTCTCGGTGTGGAGCCTCGACCGAGCAGGATGGACTCCGCGTTGAATTCAGACAGCCGCGAGCGCCGCCGTGTGGGCGCGCAAGCGGTCGAGGTACGCGGCCTTCATCGGTGGCAAAAGAAACGAGCGGTCGACCAGGGCGCAGGCAGCGGATTCTCGGGTGACAAAGGCGTCAAGGATCGGCGTGACGGCGCGAGCCGGGAGGCCGACATCCGCCGCGAAAGCGAGCCAGTCGCGGCGCTTGAGGCCATCCTTGCGGCCCCGCACTGACAGAGCGAGCTGGTCTTCCGGGATGACGATCTGCGTGCAGAGCTGGTCGTAGGCCGGGGACAATCGATGGCGACCATCGGGCCCGGTGAGGAGGGCGAAGTTCTTGAGATGCATATCGCCGTTGCCGGACCACCAGGCAAAGACGAGGCGGCGGAAGAGGTGGAGGACTTCGATCAGAGGCTCGCCCGCGAAACGCTTGACGAGCTTGACGCACAGCTCCGCCGAGCCGGCGTACTTTTCCGACGACGGCTTTCCGGCAAGTTGACAAAAGTCCTCCTGCGCGAGCTTGCCGCCTTCGCGTGGCCGGTCAAAACGCTCGACGACATAGGCGAGGGTGCCGTCCCGGAGCATCATGAGCGCGCACTCCGGGATGTCGATGTCGAACAGCGCGGCCACCCGCATGGTCGTGTGTTCATTGGCGGGGAGTTCGGGGAAGATCTGGCTATCGGGCTTCAGGATGTACCGACCTCCTCCGGGTTCTCCCGACAGCGTTTTCCGATCGGCCGTGAGGTGGAGCGAGAGCTTCCTCTGAACTCCCGACAGCGATGTCCGCCCCGTTTGCGCAAGTGCAATGGTGTGGAGCTGAGCCGTTTCGAGATCGAGAGCCGGCATCAGCGGCGACCCGAAGAGCCTCACGGTGCATTTCGGATGTGCGGGAGCGGTGGCGGGTTCGAGGCAAATCACGCAACTGGTGCTCATGGCGGCGTCACTTCCGGCACCACTTCCACCGCGCCGATGCAGTCCGCGCCGAGGGCGAGGATCAGTCCGAAGGGGTCGTTCTTCGCGATCTTGAGCTTGGAGACCGCGATCTCGAGCAGCCAACCCTCGGGAAGCAGGTTCTCGAAAAACGGGTGCAGGGACTTAGTGACGTAGGGCTCTCGCCGGAGCGGAAGCGTGAGCGAAACCGGTGTGGCGCCTCCGCGTTGCAGCCACGCGTCGTCGTAGGTGAAGCGGATCTCCCCGTCACTCTCCTCGAGCCGACCGCAGCGCTGGCCGGCAATCCGAACGATCCCGCACCGAGACGTCATGGCATGGCCTCGGGCGGTGCCCCTAGTTCTGGGTCGTGTTCGCTCCGCGGTCGAGGCACAACCCCCAGCTCCATTCCAAAGACCGCCAGAACCCGGTTCGTCGCGTCCAGTCTCATGGTCGGTTTGCCGCTCTCGAGTTCGGAGACAAATCGTTGGCCAACCCCGGCCAACGCCGCGAGCTCAGCCTGCGTCATCCGGTTGGCCTTGCGCCGTTCCCGGACAAACCCGCCCACCGTCGATTCCCGATCGGGAACCAATGGCTTCTCCGAGGAGTCTTCGTACCGACTTTGATCCGCTCTTAAACTCTTCATTCCCGATCGGGATTAGAACACCAGATCACGAGCTGCGCAAGGCTTGTCCGAAGCCCTCTATTCCCGATCGGGAATGCCGCACCGATCCTCAGATACCCCCTCCACTCGCCAACTTTCCCCGACTCTCTCTCCGACCTTGATCCCCTATCGATCAGCCCGCCTGATCCCACTCACGCCGCAGGGGTCCTTCCCCCTCCAACGACCAGGCGGTCGGGGAGCGTTGGGCAGCGTGTACACTGGACGCCCGCCCGGTCAAACAGACAACCGAGGCCAGGGGGATGACTCGAATGAAAGCGAACCAACCATGAAGGCGAGCGCCACGCCGCTGCTCGGGGTCTTCGAAAAGAAGATGCGCCTCGAAGTTCCCCTGTTTCAGCGTCAGTACGTTTGGAACAAGGCCCAACAATGGGAGCCTCTTTGGGAAGACATCTCGCGCAAGTTCACCGAGTACATCCAAGGCGTAAAGGACTCGCCGGTACACTTCCTCGGCGCGATGGTGCTCGACCAGAAACAGACGCCGACGACACATGTCGAAAAGCGGCAGGTGATCGACGGCCAGCAGCGTCTTACTACGCTTCAGCTGTTTCTTGCCGCGTTTCGTGACTTCTGCCGAGCAGAGGGCTGCGAAGATCTTGCCAAGGAGTGCGACGGATTCACTACGAACAAAGGGATGATGCCCAATCCGGCGGTCGATTGCTTCAAGATCTGGCCGACCCAATTGGATCGCGCGCAATTCAGCGACGTCATGTCGGCTGGCTCAAGAAGCGCGCTCGAAGCCAAACATCCTCTCGTGCGTCGCAGGTATCAGCGTCAAGACGACCCGCGTCCGCCGATGGTGGAGGCGTACCTCTACTTCGAGAGCGAACTCCGGGAGTTCTTCGGCGGGATGGGCGGCGAGCCGCCGCTGTCGGCCGACGCGCCGCTCGCGGATCGACTGAGTGAAGCATTCAACGCGCTGCGCAACGCGTTGCAAGTCGTCGTCATCGATTTGGAAAATGACGACGACGCTCAGGTCATTTTCGAAACGCTCAATGCGCGGGGTCAGCCGCTTCTTCCGGCCGATCTTCTGCGAAATTTCATTTTCCTGCGAGCCGCGCGCATGGGAGAGGATCAGGAGTCGCTCTACGAGGCTTACTGGAAGCGCTTTGACGATCCGTTCTGGCGTGAAGAAGTCCGCCAAGGTCGGCTTGCTCGACCGCGCGGAGATTTGTTCATGCAGCACTTCCTCGCGAGCAGGAAGTCGAAGGACATTCCAGTCAAGCATCTCTACGCCGAGTACAAATTCTGGGTCGAAAGGGAGCGTCCGTTCTCCGACATCAGGGAGGAACTCGAGACGATCGCACGTCAGGGCGACGACTTCCGTCGCATCCTTCAGACACAAAAGGCGGACGTCCTCTACCCGATCGCGGAGACCATAGACGTTTTCGACGTTCGAACCGCCTACCCGCTGCTGCTATTCCTGCTCGACCGTCAACTCAGTGACGAGGCTTGGCGTGAAGTCGCCCGAATTCTGGAGTCCTACATCGTCCGTCGCGCCGTTTGTGGCTGGACGACCAAGAATTACAACCGCGTTTTCCTGTCAATCACCAGCAAGCTCGGTTCGCAAAGCGTGAGCCCCGCAAGGCTGCGCGAGGTTCTCAGCGAACAGCGCGGAGAGTCGACCGAATGGCCGACGAATTCGGCGTTCTCGGAGGCTTGGTTGAAGAACGCACTGTATGGCGAGCAGATCACCGCAAAGGTCGTCCACATTTTGCGACGGCTGAGCGATGCCTACCTGAGCACGCGCACGGAACGCATCCAAATCGAAGGGCAGCTCACCGTGGAGCACATCATGCCGCAGCAGTGGCGTGAGTACTGGCCGCTGCCCAACGGGGATCAGGGGGCGCCGTTGGATGAACTTTGGAACGCGCCGCCCGGAGACGCGCGCATCGACGCAACGCGAAGAAGAGATGCTGTCGTCCATACGATCGGCAACCTCACGCTCGTGACTCAGCCGCTGAATTCGTCGCTGTCCAACCGTCCGTGGTCGGAGAAGAAGCCCGCCATACTCAGTGCGTCGCTGCTCCCTCTGAATCTCCAACTTCAGTCGGCAGCGCACTGGGATGAAGCGGCCATCGGACGTCGAGCGCGCGATCTCTTCGCTCGCGCCGTCGAGACCTGGCCGGCGCCCTCACGCACTTCCTAAAGTCCGTACTGGACGTCTCAGTGAAGTGCTGCCTCGGGGTTGAGCACCTGCTCAAGCACTTTGGGCCCGCGAGGTAGGCGCAGCCGGTCCGGTCGAGACTCTGGCTATGAAAATCGTCCCGATCCCTGTTCGGTTCTGAGTCCCGACCCTCGCCAGGCGAGTGAACCACAACCAGAAGTACGACGCCTGCGACCGCCGAGACGGGATCTGCCTCCTGCGGGCAACGCTCGGACCGCGTCGGCCTCGATTACCTCATCGCGCGCACCGACCCTTTTTTCACCGGAGGGAAGGTCCCTCGCTCGGGCCCTGCTCGCTCAGATCACCACCCGCGTCAGTCCGGGTGCACAGCATCCGATAGCGCAGCGGCATCGAGCGGCACCCGGGGCGCGCGAAGGCACGCCGGCGGGTTCTTTAGGCGAGGGGTTGCCGGTGCGGCGGCTGCGGGAAGCCGCCCCGCGGCCGATCCAGGCCATTCCATCCTTCGCCCTCCCCACCTCGCGCGGTACCGACGGGTCGGGACTGGCGAAGCTGCCGAGCTGAGTGTCGATCGCGCCGGTAATGATCCCAAAACGAGCCCTACCGGCCTAAATCGCCCAAATAAGGCCAGTACGCTGGCCTTAATTCTTGGCCTGAGGGCATTGGAGACGGGAGTCCTCTCGATTCTCGCCTGATCGCCATCCTCCCGGACGGCGAGGGAACGGTCAAAACCAGCCACCCGTGGTCGAATCAAATCCAGCCACTTGGAGCAGGGGCGCGATGCGCCCGGCTGGGGCACCCCCCGCGTGGGGTGCTGAGGGAGAATCGGCTCCCAAAGGCAGAGGTCCAGCGATTCTGTTGCTCCTCGGGTCGGCCAGGTCCTGGTGCGGGGCCGCTCCGGCGCTGGATCCCCACCTGGCGACCGAAGCCCGGTAAGGCCAGCCGACGGAGTCAAACTCAGCCATTTCGACCGCCGGGAATCCTGCAGGGACTTCCGGAAAACTGCTCGTCTCTCGCGGGTGCGTGGCGGGGCGTACGCCCAGATCGACTTCGGGCTCGATGCTCGGGGCTGAATCATCCGGCCTCCCCTCCCCGGGTGGACTCGGCCAAGCCGAACGCCTTGAGGACCCTGCACCCCGTTCGGTCCGCCGCTGGACCGGCGCGCTCGGAAAACGGAAGAGCTGATTCCTTTTTTGGGTCGAAAACGGAATCAGGCACTCCAGAAACCCGAGGGCCCCGAGACCAGCTTAGTACTGTTCCGGCCCCGCTGGATCTGCGCCGATCGTCCGATTGGAACCCTGGCCGCGGCGATCCCCCAGATCCCCGTCCACTTCTTGGTCCCGGCTCTCGTCGGTTGAGTAAACCGGCCCCAGCAAGACGCCGACGACGACCTCCGAGTCGAGCTACTGCTCCACACGCCGACCAAGCCCGAAGCCCCGCCCGAAGCCAAAGACCGAGCGACCGAGCGCACGCCGAAGTGCCTCGCCCTCCCCCCCAATCCTCACGCCCGCCACCGGACCGGATAGAATGCCCGCCTCCTCCTGAGAGGAAGCTCCTGATATGCCCCGTCCCCCGAAGGCCACCACCGGCAAGGCCGCCCCGTCATCCGCCACCATCGGATTCGAGGCCAAGCTCTGGCTCACCGCCGACAAGCTCCGCAACAACATGGACGCGGCGGAGTACAAGCACGTCGTCCTCGGCCTCATCTTCCTGAAGTACATCTCCGACACTTTCGAGGAACACCGCGCCAAGCTCCTCGCTGGCAAGGACGACTACGCCGGGGCCAATGCCGAAGACCCCGACGAATACAAAGCCGAGAACGTCTTCTGGGTGCCCGCCGAGGCCCGTTGGTCCCACCTCCAGTCCAGCGCCAAACAACCCACGATCGGCAAGATCGTGGACGACGCCATGGTCGCGATCGAGCGCGACAACCCGCGCCTCAAAGGTGTCCTCCCCAAGGACTACGCGCGCCCCGGCCTCGACAAGCAGCGCCTCGGCGAACTCATCGACCTCATCGCCACCATCGAACTCACCGCCGCGAGCGCGGGCGAAAAGACGCACCGCTCCGTCGATCTGCTGGGCCGCGTCTACGAGTACTTCCTCACCCGCTTCGCCAGCGCCGAGGGCAAAAACGGCGGTCAGTTCTACACCCCGTCCTGCGTCGTGCGCTGCCTGGTCGAGATGCTCGCCCCCTACAAAGGCCGCATCTACGACCCCGCCTGCGGCTCCGGCGGCATGTTCGTGCAGTCGGAAAAATTCGTCGAATCCCACGGCGGCAAGCTGGGTGACATCTCCATCTATGGCCAGGAGAGCAACGCCACCACCCGCCGTCTCGCGATCATGAACCTCGCGATCCGCGGCATCGAGGCCGACTTCGGCCCCGAGCACGCCGACACTTTCCGCCGCGATCTCCATCCCGATCTCCGCGCCGACTACGTTCTCGCCAACCCGCCCTTCAACGATTCCGATTGGTTCCGCAAGGACGACGACGTGCGCTGGCAGTTCGGCGTCCCGCCCAAGGGCAATGCCAACTTCGCTTGGGTGCAGCACTTCATCCACCACCTCGCGCCCCACGGCATCGCCGGTTTCGTTCTCGCCAACGGCAGCATGTCCTCCAACCAGTCCGGCGAAGGCGAGATCCGCCGCGCCATCATCGAGGCCGACCTCGTGGACTGCATGGTCGCCCTCCCGGGCAGGCACGCCACACAATCGATTAGAACATCTTCCCATGGCCTCAATTGATTTTGGAAAGATCGCCCCTCGGGGTGGGAGCGTTGAGAACGCCTTCGAGGAATTATGTTGCCAGCTAGCCTCCAGAACCCGGGCAGTCGGCACAAAGTTCGAGCGTTATCGCGGCGATGGTGGCGATGGTGGCGTCGAATGTCGAGTCATCGATTCTTCCGGTTTGTCGACTGGTTGGCAGACGAAGTATGTCTTCGATATCGACGGTCTGTTAAAGCAGGCCAAGCAGTCGCTCCAGACTGCGCTTTTGGTTCACGCCGATCTCACACGCTACGTGGTTTGCTTCCCGTTCGACCTCACTGGCAAAACCGGACGCAGAGGGAAGAGCCAGACGGAGAAATTTGACGAGTGGGTTCGCAATGCCGAAGCTGACGCGAAGGCGAAAGCGCGCACTCTGACTATCGAACGACGGACCGCGCATGACATCGCCAGCCTTCTGCTCGCTAACGATCCATCTGGTGGACTGCGCCACTACTTTTTCTACGCGACCACATTCTCGGATCAGTGGTTTGCGGAGCACATTGCCGCCGCAACGCTCACAGCAGGGCCGAGGTATAATGGGGCAATCAACCTCGCAACACCATTGTCAAGGTGGTTCTCGTCATTTGCTGGCGGATCCGACTGGCGAACAGAGATCGCAGAACACGTCGACGCGTGCAGGAAGGAAGCAGACCGTATCGAAGAACTTGTCGAAACGAAGGGAAGCAACGCCATGCTCCCCGGCTGGCCAGCGGCAAATTACGAAAAGGGAAGGAAGCTTGCTGGAGATTCACAGAATTGCGTCCGGACTGCGGAGGGATTGTCGGCTTATCCGACCGCTGATGCTCTTTCGATCCTTCAAGGCTCGGTCTGGGGACTCCTTAATCAGCTATCTGCCGTCGAGCGCGACCTCGCTGCGGACATAGACGTCACTCACGGGGAGGGCTCTTCAGAATCGAAGCAGTTCCGGTCCTTCAAGGCGGAGTATGAGTGTTCGTTTCCTACGGCGAACCTCGACGCTGTGCGCGATGCGCAAGAAAAGTGGCGTGCATTCTCTGAATGGCTTTTGTCACCGAGTGGGTTTCTCGCCTTCAGGCCGGTATTCGTGCTTTCGGGGAGCGGAGGTTCGGGAAAAACCCATGGCCTGTGCGACATTGCCCGGAGGCGCATGGATGAAGGTGCCTATACGTGCGTCATCTTCGGCCATCAGTTCCGGGGAGAACCCGATCCATGGACGCGGTTTGCCGAGTCACTCAGAGTTCCCCTCACGCTCGGCTGCGAAGGCACCCTTGATGCGCTGAATGCCGCTGCTGAGTGCTCAGGGAATAAGCTTCTATTATGCGTGGATGCATTGAATGAGACGATTCCTCGAAGCTACTGGTTCGTCCGCTTCGCCGAGTTCGCCAAAGCTGTGGCGTCGCGGGCGAATATCAAACTCTGCGTCTCTTGCCGCACCTCGTTCCTTCCCGTGTGCCTACCCAAGGAGTTCGCGATCCAAGCTGTCGAGCACAGAGGCTTTGCGGGAATGGAGCGAGAGGCCTGCAACGCCTTCTTTTCCCACTACCACCTCGAACCGCCACTGGTTCCCGTCTTGCAGCCGGAATTGGCGAATCCGCTCTATCTTAGGCTCGTCTGCGAGACATTGCAGGCGAAGGGGCTAAAGCAACTGCCCAAGGGCTGGTTCGGAATCGCTCCGGTGATCCAAGCGTACCTTGCACACAAGGAGGGACAATTTGCGACGGAGAACAGCGTGTCCGCTGGCGCGGCGATAGTCAGCGGATCGCTCCGCGCAATCGCGGCAGCTATCGCAAAGGCGGGAACCTCTGCCCTCTGTTGGTCCGAGGCGCAGTCGGCGATCGACGCAGCGAAGCCACAGGCCAAGCACATCAACATCCTGCAATGGCTCGTGACGGCAGACCTGCTTATCGAGGAAGGCCCATCGACCGACACCATTGGCGCTGAGAACTTCGTTCGTCCCGCTTTCGAGCGGTTCGGGGACTTTCTGGTTGCATCGGAGATGCTCAATTCTCTCACGCGTTCGAACATCAAGCAGGCGTTCCAGGGCGGCGGTGAATTTTCCAATCTCTTTGGCTCGGCGCAGGCCGTTCGGGAGAACGCCGGACTGCTCTCGGCGCTCTCCGTTCTCCTGCCGGAAAAGATACCTGGATTGGAGCTCACCGACTTGGTTGAAGATGATTCCATACAGCGAGAGGCCGCAGGAGTCGCAGTGCGTGCCCTACCTTGGCGCACAGCGATGACACTCCAGTCGCCGACGCGGCACGTGCTGCGAATGGTGCTCCACAGTCCCGACGCATACGCCGCGATGGATGCCATGCTCGCAGTATCCACCCAAGAATCGGAGATCGATGCGTTCTGGCTCCACGAAGTCTTCAAGGGGCTACCATTCTCTCGGCGCGATGCCTTCTGGTGCGGTTATCTGAAGCTGGGATACGAAAGAAATAACATCGTGCGTCGGATAATCGAGGCACCTACGGACATGGACCTTCAAAAGGTTGACCCGGCCACCGCAGAGCGCTGGTGTATCGTCCTCCTTTGGTGCACAGCGGCGGCTGATCGCAGGGTGAAGGACTATGCCACCCGATCAGCAATAGCGATCCTACGGCATCACGCGGAACTATTGCTTAGATTGGTGGACGCGTTTCTCGTGACTGACGATGACGAGGTGCGCGAGCGGGCTTTGCTCGTCGCGTACGGAGCCCTGATTCACTCGCGAGACAAAGCAGTTCTGAAGCAGCTCGCCGAAGGGTTACTAACCGCGTATGCGGGGCAACCAGACGATTTTCAGAATGCGATCATTCGCGACCACATTCGCTGTATCGCCGAACTCGCTGCGCATCTCGGCTGCCTCGACAAGGGTATAGACCCGACGATTACGAGCCATCGCAAACCGAAGACACCACAGCCGGAGATTCCGACAGATGCGGAGGAGAAGGCATGGGAAGGAGAGAAAGAGCACGGCGCTAAGCTGGTAGTCCGGAGCTGTCTGCATGACGACTTCAACCATTACTCAATCGGCTGTCTGGGTGGGTGGGACCACGCCATGTCCAAGCCTGCGATCGGTCGGTGGATCGCGAAGCGAGTCTTGAATGACTTTGGCTACCGAGGCTCGAAGTGCAGCGGCTACGACTCGATCGTAACCAACGAAACTGGCGGCGGAAGAGTAAAGCCGAAGTGGGCCGAACGCATTGGGAAAAAGTATCAGTGGGTTGCAATGTATCAGCTGGCGTCCCTGCTCTTTGACAGTGTGGATCGGGAGAATGACTCTTGGGAACGAACAACGGGGCGGCTCCCACTAATCCTCAAAGATGAGCGAAAGCTGGATCCGACCATCACCCATTCTGAACGCCCTGACCGCACGCCCTCGGCATGCTGGTGGATCGGGGGCAACGTCGATCTGGATTCAACAAGGCAGATCGACTACGCGACCTGGGTGAATCGCAGAGACGACTTGCCCTCAATGGAGTCGTTGCTCGCTCCGAAGGACAACCGCGGCCAGCGATGGCTTCCACTCATTTGTTATCCCTCCTGGTCTGAGTATCGGGAGTCTCGTCCGTATGGTGAACCATACAGATCGACGTGGATACAACTGAGGTCATTTTTGGTGCCGGATGCTCAGTTCAATAAGGCGAAGAAGGCGGTATCTCGCCGCAATTTTTTCGGAAACTGGATGCCAAACAATGCGAAGTGGCTCTACGCCTTCGTCGGCGAGTATCCTTGGGCGAGTGCGTGCAATGTGGAGACTGACGATTGGCTTGGCTTCGACACAAAGGTAATTGGCTCCAAGATCGAGTTTGTTCCTGTCTTCAATAAAGTCGTGTGCGAATGGGAATACGACGCCACTCTGCCGGCAAGCATCTACTTTAACGTACCAGCTCGCGAATTTTTCAACGCCGGCTCCCTATGGTGGAACGGCGTGGACGGATTCGCGACTCCCGAAGGAAGGACGGTCTTCCGCGATCCGTCAGCTTCAGAAGGCGGCCCTTCCACATTGTTGGCTGAAACGGACGAACTACTCTTGCGGCTTGAGAAGCTGGGTTACCGCCTTGCGTGGACTCTTCTCGGAGAAAAATATGTCTTAGGCGATCCGTCCGGTGATACTCCTCGGGTAACCTATTCGCAAACAGCGTTTCTGAATAAAGACGGTTCCATCAAATTAGGTGACCGAGTATTCTTCGACGACTACGACAAAGACCAGGGTCTTGCTACTTGAACGAAACGCTGGGAAGGGCGAGGACTGCGTGGTGAACATGGTGAAGACCTGCAGTGCCGGCGACGGCCCCGCCTGGCAGAAACACATCGGCAACAAGAAACAGAGGCGGGATCTCGCGAACCAGTTCAAAGACGCGAAGAACCCCTTCAAAGTCGTGATCGTGCGCGACATGTGGCTGACCGGCTTCGACGCGCCATGCCTGCACACCATGTATGTCGACAAGCCGATGCAGGGCCACGGCCTCATGCAGGCCATCGCCCGCGTGAACCGCGTCTTCCGGGACAAACCCGGCGGGCTGGTGGTGGATTACCTGGGTCTCGCCGATCAGCTCAAGAAGGCGCTCATCACCTACACTGAAAGCGGCGGTCAGGGGAACCCGACCTTTGACACCGCACAAGCCATCGCCGTGATGCTGGAGAAACACGGCATCGCCTGCGACATGTTGCACGGATTCAACTGGGAAAAACTCGTCAGCGGCAAATCCTCCGAACGTCTCGCTCTCATCGCTGCCGGATGGAATCACATTCTCGCCCTGGAAGACGGCCCGCGCCGGTGGGTCCAGGTGGTGACGGAATTGTCCCGCGCCTTTGCGCTCTGCGCGGCGAGTGACGAAGCGACGGCGATCCGCGACGACGTGAGTTTCTTCCAAGCCTTGCAAGCCACGGTGAACAAGCAGGGCAGCACCAACCGCCGGAGCCCCGAGCAGATCGACGCCGCGATCCGTCAACTCGTGAGCAAGGCGATCACCACCGAAGGCGAGGTGATCGACGTTTTCACCGCCGCCGGATTGGCCAAGCCGGACATCAGCATCCTGAGCGAACAGTTCCTCGCCGAAGTGCGGGGACTCAAACACAAGAACGTCGCCGCCGAGCTCTTGGAGAGGCTGCTCAAGGACGAACTGAAAGTCCGCTCGAAGCGCAACCTCGTGCAGAGCCAGGTCTTCAGCGAAAAACTCAAGAAGACCCTGAACGCGTACCACAACCGCGCCATCTCGACGATGGAGGTCATCGAAGAGCTGATCTCACTGGCCAAGGAACTCGACGCCGCTACCAAGCGCGGGGAAAACCTCGGCCTGACCGACGACGAAATCGCCTTCTATGACGCTCTCGCCACCAACAACAGCGCCGTGCAGGCGATGGGTGACGCGAAGCTGAAGGTGATCGCCGCCGAGCTCATCACCCAAGTGAAAAAGAGCGTGACGATCGACTGGACGCTCCGGGAGAGCGCCCGGGCCAAGATCAAAGTGATGGTGAAACGCATCCTCAACAAACACGGCTACCCCCCCGATTTGCAGGACGAGGCCGTGAAGACCGTGCTGGCCCAGGCGGAACTCCTGTGCGCCGAATGGGTGTAGCAGATCCAGGTCAACGCCGCTACTGGCATGGACCAGGTCCCCGACATGGACAACGGCAGTCCGCGATTTCCGGCCGGAACATGGGGGCCCTCGGAAGTGCCGCTACCTTGAAATTTGGACGCCGCCCGTCCAAATTTCAGGGTAGACTGCCACCTTGATTCCCCGCGACAACCATGCGACCGTCGTGCGCGGCCTCCTGGCCCGCAACCCCGTGGTCGCCTTGCTCGGCGCACGTCAGGTCGGCAAGACCACCCTTGCCAGGAAGCTCGCCGGCGCGGCCCGCCGTGCCGAGTTCTTCGACCTCGAGCGAGCCGCCGATGTGGCGCGCCTCACCGATCCGGAGCTGGCGCTCGGCCCGCTGCGGGGCATCGTCGTACTCGACGAGATCCAGCGACGCCCGGACCTGGTCCCGGCGCTGCGAGTCCTAGCGGATCGACCGCGCAGCCCTGCCCGCTTTCTCGTGCTGGGGAGCGCCGCCCCGGTACTGTTGCGGCAGAGCTCGGAATCCCTGGCCGGCCGGATCGCGTTTCACGAATTGCCTGGCCTCAGCCTCGCGGAAGTCGGCGCGACCGCCCTCGACCGGTTGTGGCTTCGTGGAGGGTTTCCGAGGGCGTTCACGGCACGCTCCACCAGCGAGAGTGCGTCTTGGCGCCGTGACTTCGTGCGGACCTTTCTCGAGCGCGATGTTCCGCAACTCGACATCGCTATTCCCCCAGTCACGCTGGAGCGCTTTTTGTCGATGCTCGCCCACTATCATGGCCAAGTCTGGAACGCCTCGGAGCTCGGCCGATCGTTCGGAGTGTCGCATCACGCAGTCCGGCGATATCTCGAGGCGCTCGAACGCACATTCATGTTGCGGGTCCTCCGGCCATGGGCGGAGAACCTGGCCAAACGACAGGTGAAGTCGCCGAAGGTCTACATACGAGACAGCGGTTTGCTCCATACACTGCTCGACATCGACGACAGCAATCATCTCGAGCGTCACCCCAAGGTCGGGGCGTCGTGGGAGGGATTTGTCGTCGAGGCGTTGATCCAGCGACTCGGCGCCCGCGCGGATCAGTGCTACTTCTGGGCGACCCATTCCGGCGCCGAACTCGACCTGCTCGTCATCGACGGCACACGGCGGTTCGGATTCGAGATCAAGCGCACCACCGCACCGAGCGTGACACCATCGATGCGGAATGCACTCTCGGATCTCGGCCTCACGAGCCTCGACGTCCTGCACGCTGGGGATGCAACATTCCCACTCGCGCTGTCGATTCGGGCGGTGGCAGCGCACCGCCTGCTCGACGACATTGAGCCGCTGAAAAGTCAACGACGCACCTGACTGTCGACGGCTGTCCAAGTCGTCAGACGCGGGACGCCCTCGACTTCCCCCGGGGGTGAATGCCGCGGGAACGGGACGCTCGAGCAACTGCGGATTGCCCTGATTCAATGACATAGTCCTCAAAAGCAACGCCGACCGATGGGTGCAGCAAGTACCGTAGTAGCATACCCGCCGAAGGCGCGCACCCACCTTCGAGATCATCATGAGCGACTCAGACCAAGTCTCTTCAGCTACTGGTGTCCCGGAATACCGGGCTCAGCCGTTCGGGTCGCCGTGGTCCCCGGAGGGTCCCGACTCGCCTCATGCGTTGGACTACAAGTTCAGTATCAGCGACCCCGACTCGCAGGCTCGGGTGAAGGAACTCATTGCCAAGGAACGCGCGGTTCCAGGGTCCCAGGTGCTGTCCCTCGGCTGGCTCAAGCAACGTGGGCGCTACGTGAGCTTCAATCCGAGCCAAACCAAGCGCGGCTGCTTTGTCCAAGCCGGCTGTGTGGTGACTGACGGCTTTGGCACCGGAAAAATCAATCGCGTTCTCACGGCATACCGGTCCGAACATCAGTTCCACGACTCGACCGTGCGTCGCCACACTTCGGGGTTTTCCGGAGTCTTCGCGACGGTTTTGGCGTCATTCAAGAAGCAAGACCCCTTTGGGCACGTTCCGACTTCCCTCTTCAACGACATCCACGACTACTGCCCTTGGGCCCTGTTTTCCCGTAAGCTCCTCCTGCCTGATATCCACATGGATTCCCGATTCGTCGGGTTGGCTTACAACTTCAGAGACGAAAAGTGCGGCTACATTTTTCTCATTTGGCACGTCAGAACACGCACTTGCCCCGAAGTCATGCAAGTTCCTGCCTGTCAATCCAGCCATCATGACGTGCCGTTCTGGCAAGATTGCCGTGAGGTACAAGCGGTCGACTTGGCGAACAAACCGATCGACCAGTTCGCGCTCGCCCGAGTGCTCGGCTGGAGCTTGCCCGACTTGTCGATGGACGAAAATCGCGGTTTTCTCGAATTTCCGAAGTTTGCGGATGTGTGGAAGCAGAATCCGCCAATCCCGGCGGTCGTCGAAAGGGATGAAGTGATCCTCGACCTCCTCCGGATGTACCAGCAGGAGTTCCACGGATCACGGCGGGCCATAGACGCAGAGCAGCTTCGCACCGCAAAGGAAAAAGCGCTCCAGAGAGATCTCGCTGGCTATCTCGAGGAGAGTTGCTATCGACATCGAATCCATGCGCGGATCCAAGCCGAGGTGCCGCTGGGATGGATGCCGCAGGCCGGACGAGCCGACATCGTCGTGGAAGTGTACGATTACTTCGGCGGTGACGACAAGCCCCTGCCACGGTTGCGCTTCCGATACTTGATCGAATGCAAACTGTCCGATAAGGCCGAAAACGAGACCGAATACATCAACCAGTGCAAGGAGTATCGCGCTTCGAGCTCGCGAGTTTGTGACGGAGACCGAATTCTGCATGGCTTTGACGCGATTGTCATTCTGCACGGAGTGACCGGTCCGCAGTCTCGTTTCGCGCTTCAGGGAGCAATCACCTACCCGGATCGATCCCAACCCATTCATGTGGTCAGGGTTGCCGTCAGTCCGGCAGCACCGAGCAAGGCTCCGCCGACGCGCGAGGTGGTCCACGCGATTATTCCACTTGCGGATGCGAAGGGAAACGTCCACAGGTTGCTGTTCACGCAGACCAAGGATGATCCCAGCCCTCGCCTCCCGGGAGGAAGAGTCGAGGCGGGAGAAAACCACATCCAGGCTCTCTTTCGCGAATTGGACGAGGAACTGGATCTGAAGCGAGGCGACATTGATGAGGTAATCCAAATCAGTCCCGGGTCGGATCGCAAGGAAGCCGGCTTTACGTCGCTTGAATTGAGCCGGAGCAGCGGCGAGATGCGACTCTACCTCCTACACCCTTTTCTCGTGGTTCTGACTCTCGATGCGCGTCGACGAATTGCGGCACAGTTGGGCCGAGGCGATCACCAGCCCAGGGCGGCTTTGATATCCGAGTGGTCGGAAGTCGGACTGGGACACAACACCGACTACGCGAAGGCGATATTGCCGCACTTGAACCCTGAAATGATGCGAATGGCCGCGATAGACCTTGGAGACTGAGCGCCCACGTTGACAGCATCCAGGACGTCTGGCGCACCGCGGTCGACGGCTTCTCAAAAGCGCGGCAAGGCGGTGCGCGGGCCTGCGCAGTGCGACTGATCCCCGTCAGTCTCGAATTCGGACTCAGCGCAGTTCCGAGACGAGGTCAGCGAAGCTCACCACGCGGATACGATCGCTCAGGTCATAGGAGCGGTCGCCGGGGTACACGACCCGCAGGCGGTCGAGCTTCAGGGTTTCGATCGCCGAGCGCATCGATGCCGTGGTCGTCGGGGCGTCGGAGGACTTGAACTCGAAGCCAAGGCGTCGGCCCCGGTGCACGGAGAAGAGGTCGAGTTCGGCTCCGGAGTGCGTTCCCCAGAAATAGGCGTCCGAAGTTCCGAGTAGCCGCAGCACCTGCTCGACCGCGAAACCCTCGAACGAAGCACCGCGCTTGGGATGGCCGGAGAGATCTCGCACGGAGCCAATTCCGAGAAGCGCGTGGAGGAGACCACTGTCCCTGACATAGATCTTGGGCGCTTTGATCTGGCGCTTGCCGATGTTCTCGAACCACGGGACGAGTTGCCGAACGACGTACGAGCCGGTGAGAATGTCGAGGTAGCGCCGCGCCGTGGGCTAGGACGTGCCGAGCGACCGCGCGAACTCCGCGGCATTCCAGGTTTGACCGTGGTAGTGGGCCACCATGGTCCAGAAGCGCCGCAGCGTCGCCGCCGGAATCGTGATTCCGAGCTGCGGGACATCACGTTCGAGGTAGGAAGTGATGAACGCCTCGCGCCAGGCTCGGCTCTCGCGCTCCGTTCGGGCGAGAAACGACCGCGGATAGCCGCCTCGCCACCACAGCCGACTCCAGTGGTCGACGCCGGACTCCGTGAGGTCGAAGCCTCCCATCTCGACGTACCGAACTCGGCCGGCGAGGGTCTCGGCCACCCCTCGCACCAAATTGGGTGACGCACTGCCGAGGAGGAGGAATCGCGCCCGAATCGGCCGACGATCCGCAAGAACCCTGAGCGTCTCGAACAGGGCCGGCTGGCGCTGGATTTCGTCAATCACCACCAGTCCCCGCATCGCTCCGAGCGTCCGCTGTGGCGCCTCGAGCCGCGCCACATCGATGGCATCTTCGAGGTCGAAGAACTGCTCGCGCGCCTTGCTTACGATCTGCTTGGCAAGCGTCGTTTTCCCGCATTGACGCGGCCCGAGCAGCGCCACCACCGGACTCTCCCGGACTGCGGCGCGAAGCTCGGCCTCCAAGTTCTTTCGTTCCCGCATGGAGGAATCTTGCCCTGAAAATCGAAAGTCCAACTTTCGATTTTCAACCCTGCGATGAGTCCCCGAAGTCCCCCTTCGGCCGGTGCAAGGGAGGGGGCGCGCGGTCGAATTTCGGCGTTCAGGGAGCGGAGAGCCAGCCGAAGCGGGGTGACTTTGCCGACACTATGGGGTGGATAGTGCCGTCGCTGGCGTGGGCAAGATGGAGGATCGGCGGGATCGGGTCTCCGACTAGACCGGCCGCAAACTCACCGCAGGGAGAAACGCGCACGGGACGCCGCTCCGATCCGGAGCCGGTCCAGCGCAGGCTCCAGAGGGGCAGCTTCTTCGGTGGTACGAAGAGCGCGCTGTCGCGTAGCTCGAACCGACCTCGTCGCAGGCTCGAGGTCTGGTCCCGATGCCCAACCTCCGGATCCGGCCACAATGTGGCAGCCTTGGAAACCGGGCGAGGCGCCGACTGCTCCCCGGTCTTAAGGCCACCATCCACCCACCTCAGTTGCCAAGTGAACAAGCCGGGCGTCTCATCGATCATCACGGTGTCTTCCCACCGCAAAGTGTCTTCCGAGAGCCAGCGGAATTCGGGTGCCGGCTTCTGGGGAAGAAGGTGGTGACACGGCGGAGTAGGGATTGCGAAGGTGCGCAGAGTGGAACCGTCCCCGGTCGCGTGGACGACGAGGCGCCAACCGGGAACATCATCGCCCGGCGGAACCATGGTCGCCACCGCGCTGCCTTGCGGAGAAAATTCCGCCGGACAACCGTAACCGCGGCGCAGGCCCGCGTAGGCCCCGAGCGAAAGCGGCGGCTTTCCGGTCGCGGATGTCATTAGGAACAACTCACCAGGCTTGGTGGGCGAGGCACCGACCAACAGCAGTGATCCTTCCCGGGCGGCAAGGCACGCCAAGAAGCCCTCGGATTCTTGAGTGCTCGACTCGGTACCGGCGCGCAGATTGTAAGTGCGAACCCCAAACCCGGAGTGGGCAGGACTGATGCGGTAGCGCAGGGACAACCGTCCGTTCCAATAGTGAAGGCAATCCTCCCGTTCGCCAGTCGCGACCAGGCGGGCCGTGCCGGATTCCGAATCGGCGAGGTAGAACCCAGGAGCTCCTCCCCCCTTTTGATGGACCAAGACCTGATGGGGGCCAACCCTTCCGATCGGCTCGATCACGCCGACTCCCGACAACCACCCGGCCTCGCGAGTTACCCCGGTCGGATCCCAGAAGTCCACGATTCCAGAGGTCGGCGGATTCTGAGTTGCCCCTGAAGGCGAGGCCCCTTCGACCCACAGGAACGATCCGGGCGGAAGCGGAACCGCGCGGACGGAAAGCTGTCCGGGGGCCAGGGCCACCAAGGCGCCGAGGAAACCGGTCACGATCAGCCAAGTGCGAATTTGCATGGAATTTCTGCCGACAATGAGGTTCCTCGGAACTATCGCGAAGGCAGCCAGCCGAAGAGCGGAGCTCGGCCTTTTTCGATCGGCGAGGCGCGGGGCGGTTCGGCGGTAGCCAAATTGAGAGTGATGACGCCGGGTTCGGTCTCGATCCCGGCGGCGTATTGGCCACAGGGCGAAACGCGGATGGGCGAATAGAACTTCCGATCCGGTCGCTCCCAAGAGTCGATGAGAGGCGTTTCTTGACCCGGCACCGTTAGTCGACCCGGGGCCAACTGGAATTTGCCGACGGTCATGCGTCCGTGTTCATCGGGGACGTCGGCCTGGACCTCATGGCGGAGTTCCAGCCCGGTCCGGTATTCCCGCTCGCCGAAGAGTTGCCCGCTCGAGACTCTCGCGTCGACCCACCACATACTTCCATTGAGAATCGAGAGCGCCACGTCCTTCGGAGCTCGCGTTTCGGACCAACGCAGCGCGTCCTGGTCCAGCCAAACAAACTCAAGGGTTGGTCGCATGCTCGAGAGCGGCGAAACATCCACGCTCTCGATGTCCCATTCCCGGACCAACTCCCCGTTCGACGCCCGCCTCACCACGAGACGCCACTTCAGGTGTCCCTCGGAAGGCATCACGGAGAAGGCGACTAAATTCCCGTCGGGGGAAAACGCACCGCGCACGCCCCACGCCCGCGCGAGACTGGGCCAGGTTCCAAGCGAGACGGCCTCAGCATCGGCGTTGATGGGGACCACGAGAATCTCTGGGGCGCTCTTGTCATTGGTCAGAGCCAAGACGCGGCCCGCGGAGAAATCGAGCACCTGAAAATATTGGCCCTGCCCGACCACTCGTGGCCCCGCCGTCCCATCGAGAGAGTAGGCGACAACCTGGAACGCGAACTCACCCCGACTCCGACTCTCCCTCAACACCAGGGCGCGTTCATGCGTTCCTACGAAGGTCTCGGCGGCACCCGGGGCAAGAAAAGTCGATTTCCCGGATTCGGAATTCACCAGATAGAAACCCGGCTGGGTTCCGCGTTCCACATGCACCAGCACTTCTTGCCGGCTCAATCTCTCCACCGGCAGGACAACGCCGGAACCCTCCAGCCACGCCTGCAGGCCTACTCTGTCCGAGGGATCCAAGAGCTGAACGATGGTCCGATCCGTGGGCGCCGCCCCCCCGAACTCCCTCGTGGCGCCGCCCACCCAGAGGAGCGATGAAGCAGGGAGTGTGCAAGCCTTCACTTCCAGTTGGCATCGGATCATCGGCGCGACGGCCGCGACGCAAATCGCGAGCAAGATGACGGACGGGCGCATCGCTATTCTCGATGTGGGTTGACAGGTCTCGATTACCCTACGAGCCGGGTGATCCGGCCACGGTCACAAGCCTGTCACAGGCGATCGGAATCCAATCGCGGCGCCACGCCCACTTCAGGAAGCCGCGGCGGCGGCCGCGGCTTGGGCGGCGGCAATCAGAACTTGAAGCAGGAGGATCGACTGTTGGACCGCGAGGGCGGGGCGGCTCGGATCGTCGGCGGTCAGCTCGAGCAGGGTCGTGCCGGAGGCCAGGATGAAGGAAGTGTTCTTGGTCGGCTTCTGCGGAAGGGCCGCCATCACATCCCGGTGGCGCGCCAAGGTGTCACAGACCTCGGGGACCGCCTGCCTCGTGAACGTGAGCAGGGCTAGGTCGTCGTAGTCGCTCGAGTTCATCCACAACCCCCGCTCCTCGAAGGTTCGGTAGAGATCTCGGCAACGCGCAACCACGCTGTCGACCGGGCCGGGGTGGAAGTAGAGAATCTGAGTCGCGCGTTGGAGCAAATCCCCGCTCCGGAACTTCTCGCGCTGCAACCCCTGGTAGAGGCCTTCGAGACGCGCCGAAATCTCGCTCGGCGATTGATGGGTCGTGGCCAGAAACGCGCAGGCCGGCCAGTCCCCACGATTGGTGAGCCACGGATGCGCCGTTTTCATCTGAGCATGGATGGCCGCGATCCGCTCGACGCTGGCCGCATCCACGCGGCGATCTCGCTTGCCTTCGAGAAGGGCATAGATCGCCATCGACTCGTGCACACGATCCACCCACCGGAAGTGCGATTTGAACAGGGGTTCAGCCCTCTCGACTTCCGAGAAAAACTCCGCGGCCGGCCAGCGGCTGCGAATCAAGAGTGCGCCTAAGAGCGAGTCGATCGCCGACCGCCGATACCAGGGCATCCGCGCCTTGATTTCCTCACAGATCGCGTCGAACGCCGCGGTGGTCTCCGCAACCGGTCGATCCTCCAGACAGAGTACGAGGCTCGCGTAGCGGTAGAGCTCGAACCCGTTCCACCACGAGCGACCTTCCATCATCGCGGAGTAGAGGCGACAGAATCGATCGAGCACGGAACCTGCGGATGCCGCGTTGCTCAAAGATGACCTCCAGCTTCAGCGACCGCTCGGAACGGTCTCGGTGTTCGATTCGACGAGGTTGCCGGCGCGGTCGAACTTCATGATCAACCGGCGCTTGCCACCCTTGACTTCGGTTTCCCAGATCGCGGTCTGGGAGCCATCCGCGGAGCGCGAAGCCCCAGTGGGCGGTCGGCCGATTTGGCGGACCGCCTGGTCGTAGGTCAGAGGCGCGGGGCCGCCCTGCGAGGAACCCGAGTTCTCGCCGGCGCAGGCCACGAGCACCAAGGACAACAGCCAATAAGAGAGCTTGCGCATGGCGCAGGATAACCCGGGATCGTCAGCCGCGGGCGCGCCATGTAGGCTTGGCCCGTGCCACGCCTCCTCCTCCTTCTCCTTCTACTTCTCCTCATGGGCCCTGCCTGGACCCAAAGCAGTCCCCCCGATCCCCGAGTCCCCGCGCGCTCGCTCAAACCCGACGCGAGCGATCGGCTTTACGGCGGCGCCTCGATCCTCCGCTTGACGCTCGAAATCAGCGAGACGGAGCTGGAGCGCCTGCGCAAGGAGCCGCGGAAGTTCGCGGTTGCCCGCCTCGTTGAGCAGGGCGGTCGGGTCTACGAAGACGTCGGAGTGAAGCTGAAGGGAGCCGCCGGCAGCTTTCGGGAAATCGACGACCAGCCCGCCTTCACCATCGACGTGGCGAAGTACTCCCCCCAGCAGCGATTCCACGACCAGAGCCGGTTCCACCTGAACAACAGTGTGCAGGACAACTCGCGGCTGCACGAGTTGGTCGCTTCGGATCTCATGTCGCAGGCGAAGATCCCCGCTCCTCGGGTCACCCATGCCCGGCTGAAGATGAACACGCGCGACCTCGGGGTCTACGTCCTGAAGGAGAGCTTCGACGCGACCTTCCTTGCTCGCCACTTTGTGCGCACTGCGGGCACCCTCTACGACGGCGGGTTCCTCCAAGACATCGACGCCGAGCTCGAGAAGGACATCGGCCGCAATCCCAAGGAGCGCCTCGAGCTCCAAGCCCTGCTCGAAGCCTGTCGCACGGAGGACCCCGCCACGCGATGGCGGCTCATCGAACGCCAGGTCGCGATCGACCCGTTCCTCAGCTTCGTGTCCATGGAACTCATGGTCGGGCATTGGGATGGCTACTCGCTGAATCGCAACAATTACCGGCTGTGGTTTGAACCGGGAATGCAACAGGCCTGGTTCCTGCCGCACGGGATGGACCAAATCTTCCAAGACGCCGAGGCCCCCATCCTCGACTATCCGATGGCGATCGTCGCGGACGCGATCCTGCGCCGTCCGGAGTGGCGCGCCCGCTTCCGCAAACGCCTCCAAGAGCTCCTGCCCCTCTTCGATTTCAAGCGCAAACTCGAGCCCAAGCTGCAGACTTGGAAGAAGCGCCTCGAACCGGTGATGAAAGACCTGGGCGACGAGCGATTCGCCGAGTGGAACAACGCGGTGCGCGATCTCGAAAACCGCCTCGAAGCCCGGGACCAAAGCCTGCGCGACCAGGTCGCACGCCCCGAGCCCGAGGCCCTCGAGTTTGGCGCCCGCACCCGCGTCGTGCTCAAAGGTTGGTTTTCAAACTGCGAGCGCGGCGAGCCGACCATCGACCAGCGGGTTCGCCAGAAGCCGCCGGTCTTTTTCCTCCGCTGCCAAGGCAAGGAAGGAACCATCGCCTCGTTCCGCCACCGCATCATGCTGAAGAAGGGCCTCTACACCTTCGAGGCCAAAGCCACCGTGAAAGGACTCGAGCCGATCCCGGAGGACAAAGAGTCCGGCGTCTCTTCGCGCATCTCCGGCAGTTCCTCGGCGCCGGAGATCACCACCAACGTCGAAGGCCACCTCCTCCGCCACGAGTTCGAGATCCGCGAAGACCGCCGTCTCGTCGAGCTCGTGCTCGAGATCCGCGGTCAGGCCGGGGAACTCACCGTCGATGCGCAGTCGCTCGCGCTCGTCAAGCGCTGATCAGCGCGTGCGGCCGAATCCGCCGCCGCCCGGCGTCGCGATGGTGAGCCGATCCCCCGCCGCGAGCGAGAAACTCGTGCCGGAAAGGACCTCCGATTCGTCGCCACCTCGGGTCAAGCGATCCTGGGCGGGGGCCCCGGGATCTCCCCCCTGCGCTCCGCTCGCTGCTTCGTGACGCCGCGTCGCCAAAATTGCGCCCACCATCGGCACGCGTGCCTCGAACTCGCGCACCAGTCCCTCGCCTCCGCGATACTGCCCCGCTCCCCCCGATCCCTCGCGCAGCGCGTAGCGCCGGAGGAGCACCGGAATGGCGTGCTCCAAGGCCTCGATGGGGGTGTTGAGCGTGTTGGTCATATGGCTGTGGAGCCCGGATTCGCCCGCGCCAGTGGGACCCGCTCCCACGCCCCCGCCGAGCGTCTCATAGAAGGTGAACGGCGAACCATCCGCGCGCCTCCCCCCGAGGGTCACGTTGTTCATCGTGCCCTGCGAGGCCGCCGGCATTCTCCCCGGGGCAAAATGTGCGAGCGCCGCGAGGAGAAGATCCACCAGCCGCTGCGAGGTTTCGACATTGCCGCCTGCGACCGGGCTCGGCCGGCGAGCGTTCAAGAGACAGCCCTCCGGCAGCACCACCTCGATCGGCTCGAGGACTCCGGAGTTGGTCGGCAAGTCGCGCCCGAGGAGGAGCCGCACCGCATAGAACACGCACGAGAGCGTGATCGCCTCGTTCGCGTTGATCGGCTGCGCCACCTCGGCATCGGTGCCCGTGAAGTCAACGGTGAGGCGGTCGCCCCGTTTTTCGATCCGCACCCGCAGCGTAGGAGTGCCGGGGCCATCCATGCTGAGTGCGGCCCGCGCGCTTCCGTCCGGCCACGAGCGGAGGAGGGCGCGAGTGGCGGAGGCGGCGTGAGCTTGAAGCGCGGTGATCGCCGCCTGCAAGCGCGTGGCGCCCCTCGCCTTGGCCAAGTCCAAGAGCCGCTCGCGGCCGAGCGTCGCCGCCGCCGCTTGCGCGATCAGATCTCCGCGCCGCTCCTCGGGAGTGCGCGTGTTGGCGAGCACCATCGCGAGCAGGTCTTCATCCACCACGCCGCGTCGATGGAACCGCACCGGCGGAATCACCAACCCTTCGCCGTGCACGTCTTGCGCGGGCCCCATGCTCCCCGGCGTCGCTCCTCCGAGGTCGGCGTGGTGCGCGCGGACGATCACCCCGAAGCTCGGCCGCTTCGCCCGCGGCAAGAACACCGGAGCGAACACCGTGACATCGGGCAAGTGCGTGCCGCCGCGCCACGGGTCGTTCACCAAGACGAGGTCTCCGGGCTCCATCGGCACTTCGCGCAACAGATGCCGGGCCGTGATGTGCGCCGATCCCAAGTGCACGGGGATGTGACTCGCCTGCGCCGCCATCGACCCGTCCGGGGCGGTGATCGCGCACGAAAAATCCAGCCGCTCTTTGATGTTCGGGGAAAACGCGGCCGCCCGCAGCGCGGTGCCCATCTCCTCCGGGATCGACGCGAGCAGGTGATGGAACACTTGCAGTTCGACGGCGTCCAATCGCGATCGGCTTTTCATGCGCGCACCTCCAAGAGCAGCGCGCCGGCGCGGCCCACCTCGGCCGACGCCCCCGCGGGCAACCAAGTCGTGCCGGTCCGATCCGCGAGGATGGCGGGGCCGCTCACCCGCTCTCCGAGCCGGAGCCGCTCGCGGTCGAAGACGGGCGTGCTCTCCTTCGTCACCGGCGATCGCCACGCCCCCTCGGACTTGGCCCGACGATGGATCGCCGCCGCCGAATCGCCGAGATCGATGCGCGGCCGCTTGCCTTCCGCCCGCACCCGCAGAGTCACGAGCTCCAACGGCCGACCCGCATCGGCGAACCCGAATCGCTGCCGGTGCACCGCATGGAAGTCGCGCTCCAAACTCGCCCGCAGCGGGAGTTCCAACTCGAAGGACTGACCGCGGTAGCGCAGATCGACCGAGCGATGGAATCGGACGGTCGCCTTCGGAAGGTCGAGCGCTGCCATCGCCTCCGCTTCGAGGTCGCCAAAGAGGCGCGTCCATTCCGACGCCTTCGGAAGGCCGCCGCGCAAACAGGTTCGGGCCAAGGCCTTCGAAGGCGCGGCCCAGAGCAGCCCCTGCGCCGCGAGAACGCCGGGGTGGGAGGGCACCACCACCTCGCGCATCCCCATCGCCCGCGCCAGCGTGCAGCCGTGGAGCCCCCCGGCCCCCCCGAATACAAACAGCGCGGCGTCCGCGGGATCGCGTCCGCGCTCGAGGGACATCACCCGCAGCGCGCGCGCCATCGAGAGATCCGCCAGCTCGAGCACGCCGTCGAGGAAGCGCCGGAGCGTGAGTCCGAATTTTTTCGCCTCGGCGCGCGCGATCCGCTCGGCCCGTCCGATGTCGAGAGCGGCGGCACCCGCGGCGAAGTACTCCGGCGGCAAGTGCCCGAGCAGAAGATGGGCGTCCGTCACCGTGATGCGTTCGCCCTCGCCGTACGCGGCCGGCCCGGGCTTCGCACCCGCGCTCTCGGGCCCGACGCGCAGGGCACCTCCGGCATCCGGCAGGGCGAGACTGCCGCCGCCGGCTCCGACCGTGTGCAAATCCAGCGTGGGCAATCGGATGGAGAGTCCCGCCGCCGACAAGCACGGGGCCCGCGACAATTCCCCTTCGTAGAAGGCGACGTCGGTCGACGTGCCGCCCATGTCGAGGCTCAAAAGCCGACTGCGACCGAGAGCCTGCGCGTACGCCTGAACCGCGATCAAGCCGCCGGCCGGGCCGGACACCAAGAGGCGCGCCGGTTCGTGCGCCACCGCGCCGGGTTTGGCGAGGCCGCCGTCGCTCGTCATCACGCGGATGTCGACGCGGTCGGTCAAGCGCCGCTCGAGGGCGGTGAGGTAACGCTCGGTCTCGGGCCTGAGGGCGGCGTTGATGACGGCGGCGAGCCCGCGCTCGACCTCGCGGAATTCGGGCGAGAGCGCGCTTGAAAGGGTGAAGGGCACCCCGAGATTCCGCAGCACTTCGCCCGCCGCCCGCTCGTGGGCGGGGTTGGCATAGCTGTGGAGGAACACCACTGCGATCGCGCGCGCGCCGGCGGCGATCAGAGCTTCGGCCGCGCGGCGGCAGGCCGCGGCGTCGAAGGGCTCAAGTTCGGTGCCGTCAGGCAAGAGACGCCCGGGGACTTCACGCGAGAGCGCCGAAGAGGTCGGGATCCACGGTCGCCGCGGTTCGAGTGCATACAGATCCGGGCGCGACTGGCGGCCGATCACCAGCAGATCGCGACACCCCGCGGGAGCAAGCACGCCCACCGGCGGAAGGCGGCGTTCGAGGAGGGCGTTGGTTGCGACGGTGGTCCCGTGAACGAGCTCCACCGGCCCGTCAGGCGCCAGGTGCTCGAGGGCGGCGGCGATGGCCTCTTCGGGGGCATCCGGGCGGCTGCGCACCTTGATGCGACGACCATCCGAGGCCACCGCATCCGTGAAGGTGCCGCCGGTGTCGATCCCGATTCGCAGCGGCGAGAGACCGCGCACCAACTCTCCCACCCCCTTGGAACGGCGCATCAAGACTCCCCCCGTCGCAGTCCCCGAAGGTCAGCGGGTGCGCTCTCCGGTGGCCGGGATCAAATCGTAGGTCGCGACTCTCCAGTCGTCCCCCTCGCGCACCATGGTCAGGGCGAGGGCATAGACGTAGGGGTCGCTGCGGCCCACGGCGGCGCGGTCGCCAAAGGTGATTCGAAAGGTGATTTGCAAGCGGCCCGCCCCGTCGGAGCCGCGGCGTTTCGAGATCTCGCTCGACAAGATCTCCCCGAACTCCTGTTCGCGGACGAGCCACTCCTGCAAGAACGCTTGCAGCGGAAAACGCTCCTGTTCGGACTTGGCCAAAAGGTCGTAGGCCTGAACGAAGCCGATTTCGTCGCTGCCGGGAGCGGCCGCGGCTCCGCCAATCTTGAGCGCCCGCACAAACGCCTCCGCGGTCGCAAACGCACTGCCGCGGTCGTCCTTCTGGAAGAGCCGAATCAGCCCGAAGAGGAACGCGATGGTGATGCCGAGGGAGAACATCGCCACGCGCAGCACCCGGCTCCAGCCTGATTTGGGTGGCTTCCGCGTCTTCTTGGGGGGAACGCCGACACTCGCCTCCGCCGCCCGCGGAAGTGGGGGCGGCAAAGGAGGGGGGACTGCTGGGCTTCCCTCGCCAGGCGTCGGGGCATCCATACCGAGGCAGCCTACCATCCGGGCGGTTAGGCCGGGGCCGGGATTGCGGGCACCTGTGGCGGGAGCGGGGCCGAGTCGGGCGGAATGCCCCGCCCATCCCCGCGGCTTCGGGGGACCCGCGGCCGAGCGGTAGAGTCCGCCGCCCCCATGACCGCTTGGCTGCAGGTTTCCCTCGTCCTTCTTGCCTACGCCCTAGGCTCGATCTCTTTCGCCCTCCTCCTGACCCGAGCGGTGAAGGGCATCGACCTGCGCACGGTCGGCAGTGGCAACCTCGGCGCCACCAACGCCGGTCGCGTCCTCGGTCGCAAGTGGGCGGTGGTCATTTATGTCCTCGACTTCCTGAAGGGTCTCTTGCCGGTCGTGGTGGTGCGACGGGCCCTCGGCGATCCGGCGCTCTTCGACACTCCGGTTCCCCTCGCGCTGGCCGCCGGCGCCGCGGCGTTTGCGGGTCACTGCTGGCCGATTTGGCACGGCCTGCGCGGAGGCAAGGGCGTGGCGACCACGAGCGGGCTCTTGCTCGCGCTCTCTTGGCCGACCTTCCTCCTTTCGGCCGGGGTGTTCGCCGTCACCGTGCTCCTGTCGCGCATGATTTCCCTCGGCAGCGTGCTCGCCGGGGTCAGTCTCGCCCCGGCCTACGCGTGGCTCGAATCCGGCCGCGCGCAGACTCGGGCCGGGCAGGTCGAAATGGGTGTCCTCGCGGCGATCGCGCTCGTGGTGATTTGGCGGCATCGCGCCAACCTGCGGCGCATCCTCCAGGGAACCGAATCGCGCATCGGGAAGAAGTCCACATGAAGCCCTCCGCGGTTGTGCTCGGCAATGGTGCGTTTGGCAATGCGATGGCACTTCTGCTCGTGGAGACCGGGCACGAGGTCACGATTTGGGGCCACGATGCCGAGTATCTCGCCGAGGTCGCCAAGACGCGGGAAAACCGGCGCTTCCTCCCGGGGGTGATCCTGCCCGCGGAACTCCGCTGGTCGACGGAGGTCACCTGTGCGAGCGGCAAACAGGCGTTGGTCGTCAGTGCCATTCCGACGCGTTATCTGCGCTCGGTGCTCGAAAAGTTCCGCGGTCATCTGAACCCGCGCACGCCGATCGTCAGTGTCACCAAGGGGATTGAAGTCGGCACGCTCAAGCGGCCAACGCAGGTTCTGCGCGAGCACTTCCCGCGCAATCCCCTGCTCGTTTTGTCCGGGCCTAGCCACGCCGAAGAAGTCGCGCGCCGCATTCCGTCTTCGGTCGTGCTCGCCTCGCGGGCGCCGAGTGCCATGAAGCGGGTGCAGCGGGCGTTCAACACCGAGAAGTTCCGGGTCTACGCGAATCTCGATCCGGTCGGGGTCGAACTGGCGGGCGCTCTCAAGAACGTGATCGCGCTCGCGGCCGGCATCCTGGACGGGCTCGGCCTCGGCGACAACGCGAAGTCCGCGCTCGTGACCCGTGGCCTCGTGGAGATCGCTCGCCTTGGTTGCACCCTCGGCGCGCGCCGCCAGACCTTCGCCGGGCTCGCCGGCATGGGCGACCTCATCACCACCTCGTTCTCCAAACACGGCCGCAACCGCGCGGTCGGGGAGCGCCTGGGTCGCGGCGAAAAGCTCGATTCGATCCTCGCCTCGATGTCCATGGTGGCCGAGGGTGTCACCACCACCGAAGCCGCCTGGACCCTCGCCCGCGAGCACAAGGTCGACATGCCGATCACCCGCGAGGTCTACGCCTTCCTCTTCGAAGGCAAGTCCCCCGAAGCCGCCGTCCACTCCCTCATGACCCGCGCCGCCAAATCCGAGGGCGCGTGATCCCCGGCCCCCTCCCTTCGAAGAATCTTGATCACCCCTTCCCGCGGTCCCAAAGAATCAGCGGCCCGGGTGGTTATCCTCCCCCGCCATGCGGGTCGTCATCCTTTACAGCGAAACCGGCGGCGGCCATCGCGCCGCGGCGCGCGCCATCGAGGCGTCGCTGAAGGAGATCCGGCCCGACGTCGAGGTGATGATCCGAGACGGCCTGGTCGAGGGCGGACCGTGGCCGCTGAACAAGGCCCCCGCGATCTACGCCTGGTGCATGCACCACGCCCGGTGGCTTTGGGCGTTCACGTTTCACCTCTGGAACAGTCCGCGCCGCGCGCGTTGGATGGTGGACTTGGGCTTCCCCGCGACGAAGCGCCGCCTCCGACGGCTCCTCGAATCAGTCGAGGCCGATCTGCTCGTGAGCGTCCATCCCCTCCTGACCCGCACCGTCGCACGCACGATCGCGAAATTCCCCCGGCGCCCTCCCTTTGCCGTCGTGGTCACCGACCTCGTCACCGGCCACTGGTCCTGGTACGACGCCGGGGCCGACCTCCATCTCGTGCCCACCGAGGGTGCGAAGTCGACGATGGTCCAAGGCGGCATGGACGCCGCGAAGATTCACGTCACCGGTCAAGCAGTCCACGCGCGCTGCGGCCGAGTCTTGGATCAGCGCCCCGCCCTGCGTGATCGTTTCGGCTGGTCCGAACCGGTGATCCTCTTCGTCGGCGGCGGCGACGGAACCGGAGATCTCGGCTCCATGGTGCGCGCGTCCGCCGCCGCCCATCTCCCCGCCCGTCTCGTCGTCGTGTGCGGCCGCAATGAAGCGCTGCGCCAGGACCTCTCCACTTCCACCTTCGAAGTCCCCGTCGAAGTCCACGGCTTCGTCGACAACCTCCACGAGCTGATGGCGGCCGCCGACATCCTCGTCACGAAGGGCGGGCCCGGCTCCCTCATGGAAGGCGCCGTCGCCGGCCTCCCGATGCTCGTCTACGACTTCATCCCCGGCCAAGAAAAGGGCAACGTCCAACTGATCGAGTCCCAAGGCATCGGCCGCTTCACCCCCCACCCCTCCGACCTGATCCCCGCCCTAAAGCACTGGCTCTCCGACCCCACCGCCCGCGCCGCCGCCGCCTCCGCCTCCCGCTCCCTCGCCCGCCCCGACTCCGCCCACCACATCGCCCAGCATCTCCTCTCCCTCTCCACCAAGTCCTCGCGGTAGCCCTCGGAAAAAAATTGCGACACCCCGCCATGGGCGGACATGTCGGGGTGTCGGACGAGTTGGTTCGGTCTTCGAGCGGCGTCGGCCGCGCCGATCGAGGGCCCCGGGGTTCCGTGGTGGAACGCCGCCGACTCGTCCGACCTCACGGTTTTTTTCCGGAGGTCCGCCATGAGATTCCTCGCACCTTGGCTGCTCGCGTACACGCTCTCGCGCCCGCTTCCGCCTTCGCCTTGGTTTGTGCCCGACGCCGATCTCGTGCTTCCCCTCTACCGCCCTGTCTACCCGGTGTGGAACGGTTGGGTGCGCCGGAAGCCCGATCGCCAGGGCGATCCGCTCCCGCTCGATCCCTACGCCCGCAGTCAGTCGATACTCCTGCTCCATCCGAAGCTCGCGGAAGCCTCGGCCGAAACCCAACGCCAGGCCCTCTATCTCCACTTCGATGCCTACAACCGCGGCACCGAGTGGATCGAAACCGATCTCGTGAACGAGACCAATCGCGATCTCGCCCGCGGCCGCGTGCTTCCCTATCTCCCCGACGCCGCCCGCCGCGACGCCCTCTGCATCGCCGGCGACGAAGACGCTCACGCGCTCTTCACGCTCGATCTCCGCAAGCTCTTCGCGGCCGGTCTCACCGTGCCCGTCCCCACCGTCCTTCCCTACAGTCTCGTTCTCGACGCCCTGACTCGAGACTTGGCCCGGGCCACTCCCGACCAAATCCCCGCCGTCCGTCTCTTTTGGACGATCGCCATCGAGACGCTCATCTCGGGCTCGCTCACCAAAGTCGTCGTCGACCCCACCGTGAATCCCCTGACCCGCGAGGTCCTCGCCGACCACGCCGCCGACGAAGAGCGCCACCGTCGCTACTTCACCCAGCTCCTCGCCTGGACCATCCCCAACCTCACCGCTTCCGGCCGCGAAGCCTTCCGTCAGATCTTCCCCCCGGCCCTCTCCGCCCTGCTCTCTCCCGACCCCGCTTGGCTCGCCGCGGCCGCCACCTCCCTCAATCTCCCCGATCCCCACTCCATCGCCGCCGACCTCTGCTCCCACCCCTCACTCTCCCCCTCCCGCCACGCCGCCGCCGCCTCCCCCCTCGCCACCCTCCGCTCCCTCGGCGCCCTCTCCTCCGACCCCGACTTCACCGCCTACCACGACGCCGACCTCACCTGATGCGAGCACGTGAACATCATCCCTCGGCGATGCGAAAACCGAGTTCGTCATCCACTTCGGACGGAAATCCGTCGTAGTCGCGATAGGCCGCTCGAACGGCAGCCGCGAGGCTGAACCATGACCCTCCCCTTACGACGTGCCATTCGCCGTCCGCAGCGGGTCTAGGGTCCGTGACGCTGTTCGGCGCATACTCGGCGGGCATCTGCCCACAGCGGTCCTCGCAGGTCTCCCAGACGTTTCCCAGCATGTCGTACAGGCCCCACGCATTGGGCGCCAATTGCTTCACAGGGTGTGTCCCTCCCCATTGCTCGTCGTCGTGGTCACGAGCCGACCACTTCGACAGGTCGTGCCCCCGATCACCCAACTCGAAGTTCAGTCCCGCATTCCCCGAATACCAGGCAATTTCGTCCAATCGTGGCGCGTTGCAATTCCCTTCGATCACGATATCGCCCACATAGGTCGCCGAAGTCGTGCCAGCGCGGCATGCATACTCCCATTCGGCTTCGTTCGGAAGGCGCCAGCGGGAATTCGGGAAGAGCGCGCGCAGACCCTGCAGGAACTCCATGGCAACGGTGTACCGGGCCCGATCCACCGGCCGGTCATCCGACTTGAACCGGCTGGGATTCGAGCCCGTGACCGCTTCCAAATGGGCTTGCGTTACCGGGGTATCACCCAGCCAAAAGCCTCGTGTCAGATGCACGATCCGGGCCTTTTCCTCCCACGGCTGATGCCCCGCTTCGTGCTTTGGCGAACCTTGGACAAAAGTCCCGGGCGGGATCCATCTCATCCTCTGGACCACCCCCATCACCTCCAGATCGGCAAACAACCCGAACCGGTCCTCCCCATACGCCACCGCCCACGAAGGAACCTCAAAAACAGACATGGTGCCATTCATTCGATACCCTCCCGAGGAAGGCGGAACGGAATACGAGGACCTGGGTGAATCACGTCGCTTGGTCCCACTCGCTGAGCCCCTCGGCGAGCCGGAACCCCAGATGATCGGAGCTGAAGTTCCAGTCGGCAACGCTGCGAGCCGCGGATCTCACCGAGCGGGCGTTCGAAAACCACGACCCACCACGGACAATCATCTTGTCCCCGATCGACGCTGCATTCGCATTACCGACATTCGACGCCGGATAATTCCGCGGAGGACCCGGAGTGCGGTCTTGGCAGAACTCCCAGACGTTTCCCAACATGTCATAGAGCCCCCATCCATTCGGCTCCTTTCGTTTGACCGGGTGGGTCCCGCCATATTCGTATTGGTCGTGGTGCCTCTCAGCCCGATCCGCCAGCCTCGACCCCTTGCTGCCGAGCTCGAAGTTCACGCCGGCATTTCCCCCGTACCACGCAATACGATCAAGAACAGGAGCGTGCTTCGCGCCCTTGATTTCCAGGTCGCCGACGTAAGTCGCCATCGTCGTACCGGCGCGGCACGCATACTCCCACTCCGCCTCACTCGGTAAGCGGGCGTGGAATGCGGTCGCATTTTTCCTCACGTTCGCGACAAATATCTCCACGGTTTCGAAGCCCACTCGCTCCACCGGTCGATCATCCGATTTGAACCGGCTCGGATTCGACTTCATTATCACCCCAAAAAGCTCCTGGGTAACCGCCGTTTCTCCCAACCAATAGCCCGCGGATAGAATCACTCGGCGTTGCGGGCCTTCGTAATCACTTCGTCCCGCTTCCACCTCCGGGGACCCTTGAACGTAACTCCCGGGCGGGATCCATCTCATCCTTTGCACCACCCCCCTCACCTCGAGATCCGCCCACATACCATACCGATCTCTCCCCGCCGAAACCGCCCACTCCGGCTTCGGCAATGCACGAAAGGCCATTTCCTCGAGGTCGGTGGAAACAACAATCTTCGCGGATTCGGCTCGATGCGGAATCCGTGTCGGTGCCTGCGCAATGTCCAGTCGTAGCGGAGGCAAATCGTCGCGCAGCACGCGAACCAGGGTGCCATGGCCCGATAGGAAGCCGAGCGGATGAGTTCGATTCGATTGCCGTCCGATTTGCCACTGGCCATGAAGCTCGCAGACCGACAAGATCGAAACCCGGTCGCTCAGCGTGGCCGCCGCAATGGGGAGCATGATACTCGCAGGCATGGATACGTGGGATTGGCCTTGGTGTGCCAACTCCCAGAGTTCGCGTAGCGCGATTTGGCAGCCCGGTGATCTCCAAAGCCCCTCACCCGCCCAGTCGTTCATCCGGCGGATGAAGGCCAAGACATCCGATCGCTGACAGTCGGTGGTCTTCTCCAGATTCTCGTGGAGATCCCGAAAGAAGGCCTCGGCTCGAACGACTTCATCTCCTCGAAGCCAATCCGGACTGAGAGCCGCGAGTTCCAGCACTTCTCGGTGCCAAATTTCGGGAGGCAACGAGCGCCGCCATTCACGCAGGAGATCCACGCAAGCACGCTCCATCGTGCCGAGCTCGCGGTCGCTCGCCGGGACAAAGCGCTGGCGCTCCTTCTTGGCCCAGTTCTCATCCAAAGTGCCCGCAGTTTCGAACACGCCTCGCATTAAAGGACTGTTCCAGGCATCCAGCTCCGTCCCGACATCGGCCCCGGACAGGGACAACAACAGCCTCACCTCGCGCAGAAGGCCGGGCTCAATCCGCCCCGCCAGCGAGAGAAGGCTCAACAGTTCATGGGCCAAATCCCAAGGCTTCGAGTGATACCGGTTGCCAGGTGCGGTAAGCTCTGGCTCCCAAGGAGCAGCATTCCAGAGGGTCGCGAGCGAGGAGAACCACCTCCGTGAAGGAACAGGAACCAACGCACGAAGTGTCCGTCCCTTTGCGCACAGGGCACGTCCGAGCTCTCGCCAGCCGTCGCGATACTCCCTCGTTCGATAGTGACCAAGATCGCTCAGCGCCAGGATGGGACTCCCGTGGCCCGTGTTGTCGAGAATTTGCTCAAGATTGTGCTCGCCGGGAATCGCGTCGATCGGCTCGACATGCAGCCCACGACGCCCGCGAGCTCGCTGCAGCTGCGCCAACAACGAGACCTGATCGACCCGCACCGGAGCGAGCCTCAGGTTGACATCGAGGAGAACCGCCGCCTTCGACGTCCAAGCCCGGCGCGAGCGGCGGGGGATACGCCTGAAGGGTCGTCCATTGCTGATCCGCCGAATCAAAGCCCCCGCGTGCAGACCGTGACTCGGCCTCTCTTCGCGTAGCCACTCGTCGATCACACGGGAGATCCGCGAACGGGTCGATAGTAGTGGGGACACGGGAAACGGCCGTTGATCCGCCGGAAGCGTGGGGGCTATGGGGGGAGGCGCCGGGGCTCTCGACACGGAATTCGGGACAGAAAGCGGCGTCCGACTCACGAAATTGGTGGCGCGCCAGTAGAGACGTGTTTCGGGCGCCCTAGGTCCATCCGGCGCCCGAAGTGGGGGGTTCCTTCCCAGGGGCGGCGCAGCCGAGACGGACGGCCCCGATACCGGAGCCAAGTGCCAAGGCTGCAGGTCGATTCCACCGAGCGCCACCGCGAGCTCGAGGTGGTCGATGCCTATTGCCTGTACGACCCTGATCAGGTCTCCGAGCCAAACGCGGCCACTCATGCTCGTTGATGTTTCTGGAATGCAATCTGCCGAATAGACTCCAGCAGCTCGCCCCGCAGTTGGTCGTCACGCGGAGCCAAGGCGCATAGCGCGTGAACCGCGTCCAAGAACTCCGCCTGGCCCGGCGGACGCTGGCCCGGTTTCTTGGCCGCCTCCTGGCGTTCGGCGCGGAAGCACTCGAGGATCTGATGCAAGACTGCATTGTCGCATCGCCCCCGTGCGTGCGCACTCCCACGTTTGAGCAATTCTTCGTCCTCGGGGGGCTCCATCTTTAAGACCATGCATCGGCGGACAAATGCATCGGGAAGAGCTCGTTCGTCATTGGTGGTGATCATCACCAGCAACGGAGCCACTTCATGCCTGGGAACTTCGGTGACGCGCGGGACGACGAATCGTCGACTGCCCAAGGCCTCCAGCAGGGCGTTGGGAACCGCGCTCTCGGCTTTATCGATTTCATCCAAAAGGACCACCAAGCCATTGCCCGGTTTTCCGTCGCCCCGCAGAAAGGGGCAGCGATCCGAGCTGTCGACAAATGTCGAATGATCGGCTGCCGACCGCCAGTTCAGCGCCCACCACAAAATCCCAGGGCGCGTGAACTTCGCTTCATTCAGAATTTCCGCCCGCTGGACGGCAGCTTCGGGTCCAAGAATTCCCAAGGCTTGCGCCGTGGCCAGGCGTGCCACTGCGTCGAATTGGTAGAGCAAATCGTCGGCCTCCGTCTTCGCCGTGAGTGTCGTGGATACGAACGCCGCATCGCGCACACGAGCCGTGGCTCTCGCCAACTCCGATTTTCCGACCCCGGGATCCCCCTGAACAAGCAGCGGCCGACCCGCGGCAACCGCGATATTGATCGCCTGAACGTGGGTTGGGTCGAAACGAAACTCGAAGATCTCCCTCTCCTGATCGAGTTCGGTTTCCTTGCAGTCGTAGGGTAAGAATGGGTCGTTCATAATTCTCGGTCTTCCGCTTCCGCAAACCAGTCCCAAAGTTCACAGATGTCCCCAGCTTCCGGAGCCAAACGGCTCCCTAAGTCGTGGGACTGAGTATAAGCCGCAAAAATGATGTAGGGCCAGATTTTGTCCAATTGGACCTTCAATTGCGTCAAATCGGTGGTCTTGTCCACGATGACGATCGGGGCGGATTGGAACGCTCCATCCAGTGGACTCGGACGGCTTCGTCGCTCGAACTCTCCGAGCACGATCGTCTCCAACTCCTCGATTCGTCGACGGAGCTCGTGCTCCTCGGGTCGATTCCAGGCTGAGCTGTCGGCCAAGAACTGCGAACATCGCGTGGCGAGGAATCTCAGAACGTCGTAGCGCAACCACTCATTGCCACGACTGATTCCACCTTCGGGCCTGAGTGGAATCGCTTCCGCATCGACCGGCTCGCGAATCCCCACGGTCCCGTGCCGATTGGAGATCGTCAGTCGCAGAACATCACGCCTCAGGAGAGCCATCAGCATCGCGACGTGCAACCCAATCCTGACTTCCTTCAAATCACTGGGGGCAATCTCCGGTCGACCGGTGTCGATTGCACGATGGAGCCTGGCCAGGTCTTCCCGGTAGGCGCGGCAAGCAAGCAACGGCAGGAGTTCGGACAAGAATTCTCGGAGCTTCAATATAGTCGATGAAGGCATCGGCCGGGTACGCCGCAAGAAGCTACCGACATGGCGAGCGAACCCGATCACTATGGGAATCGGTTGATCACTCAATCGAGTCAGTAATCCCGCGGCTTGCTCCACCCCTTCCGGTGGATCAGTGTCTTCGAAACACCTCCACAGTAGTCGAGTCAGAGTGCTATCACTCCGGAGGAGCTTGAGGCAAAAGTCCCGCTTGGAATCAAGCCAGCGCGGGAGGGTTTGCCAGAACCTGTCCATCGTCGATTCGTTGACCAATTTGCCTTCCATGCTCAAGATATGAGGGCTTGCTGGACCTCGTCAATCGTGTGTTCAAAGCTGCCGATTTCCGAACTGGCCTTCAAGATTTTCCGAAGATGTCGGTACGGGCCCAGGTTGACTCGACGGGCCTTTGATCCCATCGGAGCCACGTCCCGATCGAGCTGAAACGCGGACCGAAGGACTCTGCACAGGGCTTTGAGATCCGCGGAATACTCGAATTTTGCCAAGTCCTCTTTGGGATAGTAGGTCTCCGTGCCGAGACGGCCGGAGCCGGCCTTGCGTGATAGACCGTAGTCGGTGAGCCGTGGCCTGCCGCCCGACACCAAGATGTTCTTGGGTGCGATATCGCCGTGAACGAAGCCATGCGAGTGGAGAAGTCGGAGGGCCTCCACGACCGGAGCGACCAAAGCTGCCACTTCGTCCGGACCCCGGTCCTGCGCATGGACAAAAGTGCACAAGTCCGTCGCCTCGACCAGCAACGGCATCGCGTACCAGCCGTAGCGACGACCTTCGGCCTCGAACTTGCCCGAGCCGTGGATTTGGAGCAATGCGGAGTGCTCGATAACTTCCGGACGAAACTTCCAGACGATCCACTCTTCGTTGGCGAAAGCTTCGTAGTCGGCAGCACGGTCGATGGGCTGGATCTTGATCGCAAAAGCCGCTCGATCGGGCCGCTCGGCGGCGAAGACCCAGCCGAAGCTTCCAGCCCGAATGTAGTCGAGCAGGTCGAGATCGCCGTATTTCGCCCGAGTGACTTCGAGCGGAGGAAGCAATGGCGGTTGAGAGTTCGCGAATGCGAGAGCCACCGAGCTACGCACCCCGGAAGCGACCGCGTCGTCCGGCTCCTCCACGTCGACCTTCCCCCCGTCGGAGACCACATCCCGGATGAAGTTCCAGTGCTCCGCGCTACCCTCACGATCGGGGCGAAGCTCTTGGACCCATCGCTCGATTTTGGACTCTTGGTCGCTTGTCAACACCCCGGACGGTCTCCGAGGGTGAGTTTAGACTACCCTATGGAAATTTTGCAACTCCCGTCATCGTCCGGCCAAGACTACGAGGGGCGCGGGAAAGCCCCCGGAGAACACGACCTTGACGTACGATGACGCAAAAGAGGCCCTCCTTGAGAACCTGGTGGCGAAGCTCAGGGCTACGCTCACGAAGGAAGAGCATGCCAACGTCATGGCAAGCCTATGGTCGGCTGTGGAAGGTAGGATCCTGGCTCAGATAGCCGTCCTCTGCCGTAGCGATAGCGAAGCGAGGAGCCAGATCGAGGGTGAGGTAGCAGCTCGTCTGGGTTCAATCTTGCCCAAATGGACACCATCCAAGGGACCGGTTGAGGCCTACTGCGCCGGCGTGGTCAAGAATGTCTGGCGCGAGTACCGACGGAGCCAAGCAATGGCTCCGCGGGAACAGGCCCCCAGTTGCCATTCCGCGGAAGAAGGTGAGGAGCTGGACCTCATGTCCTTTGTCCATAGCCTTGATCAAACGCCCAGTCGTCGCGCCTCCCGCGCAGAAACTGTCGCACGCCTCCGCGAGTCCATTTCCAAGACCACCCCGAGAGTCAAGGAGGTGCTTGAGGCGATGCTGACGGGCATGTCGCAAGCGGAAGTCGGTCGCGCGCTCGGAATTGAGCCATCGGAGGTCTCCCGCCGCGTCGAGCGCGCACGAGGAGAACTGCGCACTCTCATGGGCGGATCATCCCGAAACGAGATCCCAGGGCATTCCTCTCGACCGGAAGACTCCACCGCCCTTCGGTCGCGTTGTTAGTGCCGATGGGCCTTGATGGCTGCGGCGGACACCGGGCCGTCCTCGGTCGCGAGCGTGCCTTGTTCACAATGGGCACACCACTGGACGCTCACGTGAATGGGCGACTCGCCGGAAGGCGAACGTCCGGGGACGGAACCCTCGGGAGAACTCGCGAGAAAGAGCTGCGCGAATTGCTGCAGTGCGTCGGCGTCGCTCACGGATGCGCCGCGCTCGGCGCCCAATTTCTTCTTGGCCTTGAGCCAGACGATGAGACGGAGGGAGATGAGCGCCTCCCCTACCTCGATGAGCTCGCGGGCACTGCGTCGCGGGAGATCGAGGCGCTTGACGGCGTAGTCGACGGCGGTCGGAAAGCCCAGGAGTTGGGACTCGCGTCGCTCCTCCATGTCCCACAGGTAATAAGCGAGGATGCGATGGCCGACCTCGGTGTGGCGCTTGGAGGCACGGAGCAGACGGTCTTTGTCCTGCACCGGGAGGCCGGGCTCGAGGCGGACGGTGCGCCCCGTTTCGTCGTCGACGAGGTCGATCGCTCGGGCCACCCAACCTGTCGCAACGCCGATCGTGTCGCTGCCGAAGTCCATGCGTCCGCCCCTTTCCCGCTCCGCCGAAGGACCACCACGTCACTCGGCCTCGCGGACGTCCGCCATTGTCGTGCAGGGGGGAGACACTCGGATCGGGTGCCCTAAGGAATGCAGAAGGCTCTCCTTGCAGTCTTTGGGCACGCCACAACTTGTGACGACGCACAGGAGGGCAGTCTCACATTTCCTTTTGGCGCAATTGCGCCATCGGAACCGGTGGCGCAGTGGCGCAATTGCGCCACGGATGGAGAGCAAACGAGCCGAGGTGGGGCAGATCGTGTGGCTGGATGGAGCCGGACGAGACGGAGAGGGCGGACGAGCGCGGGGCAATTCGGGGACGGACCAGTGGGAGCGGGCTGGCGCGCGGCCGAAGGTAGAACTCAGTTCGGGGGGACTTCGGGGAAGGGCACGAAGAGGGGTGGGGAGCCGGCGCGGATGGGGTGGCGGGAGTGGACTTGGTCGGCGACGAGGACTTCGATGATGTAGTCGCCCGGAGGTACGTGGGACTCGAAGGAGATGCCGCAACCCATGACGACCGAGGGGCTCGCGGTGAAAAGCTTGAGGCCATCGGAGCTGCGCAGGCAGAAGCGCAGGTTGCGCAGACGATTCGCGAGACTTTCGACTGACTTGACCGTCATGGAGTCAGTCGGCGTCGCGCGTGACTTCGGGTATTCCATGACCAGTTTCACTTCGGGTCGGCTTTGCAGAGGCACGACCATGCCCTCGATATCAGCATTCAATCGGACCGAGACCGGCGCCGCCGTCGCATGACTCTGCACCCGCGTGCAGGGATCTCCAGTGCTCAGGCGCCCCACCTCGAGGGCCAAGGTGCCCGCGGAAAGACCCTCGAATCGAAATTGTCCTGCCTCGGTCTTTGTTTCGGCGACCACCTCACCCTTCTCGTTCGTCAGAGTCACCTGCAGCGGATTGATCGGATTCGGCGGCTCGGCTTGGATGGACCCCGCAAGGCGCAGACCCGTCAGGAGATTGACACTCAAGTCGGTGCCATCGACGGAGACATCGAAGTCGCGACGGACCACAGGATGCCCCTGCGCCCGCACTTCGAGTCGGCAAAGACCGGGCGCAACCGGAGGAAATCGGAGGTCGCCTCCGCCCTGAAGCGACATCGCCCCTGAGCGACCGAAGCGCACGCCCGGCTCCCGGTTCATCGACGCGGAGGCGGGGATCGCCATCAGCGGCAGTTCGCCTTCGCGCCGGATCACCGCCGTCACATTTCCCCGGAAGTCTGTCACTCCGTCGGCGCAGAAAACCCTGAGCCGGATCTCGGATTGGTGCGTCGCCGGGCGCCGCCACGGCAGACGAAGCACGACCCGACCCTCGACCGCGGTCGCGATTTCGAAGCCGAACTGCCGCCGCCCCCACCGCTCTTCCAAAGTCACCTCGAAGTCGGCCGGCCACACTGCCCCCTGAATGACCGCCGCTCCGTCCGCGTCGGTCACCGCGAAGTCATGGGAAAGCGCCGGCTCTTCCCGACGCGGGAGGGCCTCGGCTTCTCGCAGCAACCGAGGCCCGAGCAGCCGCACCCGGGCCGCGACCACCGGGGATTGATCAGCGTCGGCCACCGTGACCTTCACGACTTCCGCCCGTTTCAGGACCAACTCGAGGTGGCTCGGACAGCGCGTCATCGCGACCGAGTCGGCTTCGAAGCCGTCCGCGTTCACCCACAGGGTTCGTTGGCCCGGCACCGGATCAAACGCGAGGGAGAAGTGGCCATGCGAATCGCTCAGGGTCTCCGCGCCACCCAAGAATCCGAGGCGTGCGGAGGCGATCGGTCGGCCCGCCTCGTCTCTCACAATCCCCCGGAGCGTCGGAGGGAGATCCGTCTCATGCAAAACTATCGGCGGCACGGAGCCGACCGTCCCCGGAGTCACGGTGACCACACGCGCGGGCTCGGCGCTGACGCCGGCTGACAGGGTTACCCAAGATCCCGCCGTGACACTGGGTAAGTGTTCGAATTCAAACTCCCCGGAGTGATTGGTGGTGACTTCTCGAAGGGCACGTGCCTTGGTGGAGAGGCGGTCTTGCGCCGGCAACATCGCCCAGTGATCAGTGCTCGGGCCATACATCCGGAGCCGCTCGACCGAGGGAATTCCCAGGCCCTGAGCCCCCGCGTCGGCGACCACGACGATCCCCGGAATTCCGTCGCCCCTCGCATCCACGACTCTTCCTTTCACGCCCGCCGCTTTGAACAGATTGCAGACGAAGGGCGGCTGCGCCCGCGAGGGCGGAGTGATCCAGGCCGGTGCGTAGTCCGGCGCCCAGAGCAGGAGTGCGGCGACCCGACCCGAGTTCGCGCCCGCGAGCGTCGGGAATCGCCTCAGCGTGAACCCGCCGGCGGCATCGGAGCGCGTGGCTTCCAAATGCACCCCGCCGAAGTCCGTCCGCGTGGCCCCGGAGTGAAAGGCCCAAAGCTCGATTGTGGCCTCGACGATCGGTGTGCCGCCATCCCCCGCGATCAAGCTACCTCCAAGCTCCACGAGTGGGTCCAAGTTGACCGTCACCATTGGCTCGGAAGTCGGCAGGGTCAGCCGTTGCCAGAGCGGCGCGAAGCCCGGCGCCACGACTTGCAGATGCAAGCACTGCGGCACACCGCGGATCACCGTCACTCCTTGGTCATCGGTGACCCACGGCCGATCGCTGCCCATGGAATCGTCCACGGACTCCCACTCGAGCTCGGCGCCGGGAATGGGATCACCGGTATTCGACTGCACTCGGACGGTGAGCGGGCTCGCGCGCGCCAGAGCAATCTCGATCGGACCCGCGGAAGCGGCCGCCCCCACCGTGCGAGAGAAAAAACCCTCAGCGCGGACGTGACAGTCGATAGCGCCAAAACGATCGCGCACCGGAAGGGAGAATGCTCCGCGCGCGTCGGTCACGATCTCAGTCGATTCCTCCCCGGATGAAGGAGGGGCCGCCCGACGGACCACTGCGCCCGGCACTGGCACGCCTGCGTAGTCCACCACGCGACCCTGCAAGACACCGTGCGCTCTCGCTTCCTCCGCCTCGAACGGGCGCGCCAATCCCGGGGCGCTGGACCGAGGCCCCGTGCCCGAGGGCTCGATGCTGGGCGCGGGTGAATTCTCGGCCCCATGCCCTTCGAAATCGGAAGGGGTTTCCATTCGCGGATCGAGGAGCCAGTCGACGACAACGCCGATGCATGCGATCGCCAGGAGAATCGCCAACCCTATTCGGAGGGAGTGCGCTCGGGGACTGATCTCGGCTGGATTCGGGATGGGGGAACTCCGCCGCTCATCGTACTCGCGACGGCATTGTGGTCGGGAATGCGGGGGATGATCGAGCACGCGCGACCGGGCGGGCGGGGGCTACGGCAAGCGAAGGCGGGAAATTGTGGTGGGGAGCGGAGTGGATAGCAATTCGAAGCAGGTTGTGTCCGTCGAGGAGTCGACGCTCACTTCGAGAAAGACGCGGCCGGGGCGCAGTCCCAGGCGGACGAATCCGTCGACATCCGTGCGCGCCAGGTGTTCGCCGGAGAGTCCCCCGTGCCAAGGCCAACGGATCGGAAGGTTGGTGCGTCCATCGGGATCGAGGATCTCTACGGAAGCGCCGCCGACCGGCTGGTCGGCCTGATCGATCACTTGAAAGGTGACCTCCTGCACGCGATCGAGCACGATCCGAGGCGCCCCCGCCTCCGATTTCCATTTTGTGCGCGAGGACGCGTAGCCCGGCGCGGACACTTCCAGAATGTGAGAGCGTTCCGGCCTGACGTCGTGGAAACGAAAGCGGCCATGTTCGTCGGACAACGCGAACTCACGCCCATCGAGCGCGATCTCGGCACCGTGCACCGGTAGCCGGATGTCGCAAGCGATCGAGTCGACCGAAGAGGGGGGCACCGCCATCACGCGGACGCTGATGCCCGGCGTGCCATCCTCGTTCCGAATCACCCCCGTGATCGCGCCCGCCCGGACCAGGTTCAGGGCGGCGAGGAGCCAGGCGGTTCGGGAGAGCCGGAAGGTCCAGGATAGGGGTTTTCCCCGCAGGCGCGAAAAAAGCGAATCGAGGCTCGGCTTTTGGGTCGGAAGGGGGCGGGAGCGTGACACTTTTGTTCGGAGCGATGGGAGGGATGGCCGACGAAGGGCGAGCAAGGCCATGCAGACTCCGTCGATCGATCGAGGGAAAAGCGACTCGTCCGGGCAGGATCAGCGGATCCGCGCGAAGACGCCCAGAGTCCGCTGGCGGTTCATCGACAGCGAGGCCGCCCTGGAGAATCTGCTGCGCCGCGATCTGCGGGCCACCATCGACGTGGCCTGGCTCGAGATCATGCCGAGGCTCCGCGAAATCGTCGCCGATGGCAGCGGCGAAACGGCGGCCCACGCGAGCGAACAACTGTCCTCCGCCCTCGCCTCCCTGGACCCCGACCTCTCCTGGGAGTTCCACCGCGGACGGGCCGGGAAACCGCCGCGCCTCATCATCAGCGCCGGCGAAAAACGACGGCTCGACCCGCTCGTCAGCGAGTTCTTGGGCCGTGCCCCGGATCTCGACTCCTGGCGCCTGCACTGCTGGCGCCCCGCGGTTTCGATCCACGAAGTCGAAGCGATGGTGGCGCTGCGGGTCGGGTTTGTGCTCGACACCAATGTGTGCGGGGCGACGCGCGATGCGTCCGGCTCCCTCGTGGTCACGCTCCCCTCCGGGGCCATCCCGGTCGAAAGCCCGGCCGAAGCCCTGCGGATCGCGCGCGACGCGGTGCGCAAATGCCTCGGCGAAGAGGTCTACTTCCGCTGGGTCTCGGCGGTGCGGCTCGGCGAAGTGGCCTCCGAGTCCGCGTTTTCCATGTCCGACCTGCCCGCGGTGGTCGCCCACTCCGTCGAAGAGTGGACGGCGTCGCTCCCCGAACACCCGCTCTTCCGCCTGACCGAATCCCTGCGCTGGCAGACCCTCGATCGTTCCGCGGCCCGCGCGCACGTCGGCCCAGGCCGCAGCGACCTGATCGTGCTCACGACCATTCACCATCCCTTCGTGACGGGGTCCCGCGAGGAACCGTCGTTTTGGTCGCGCAACTACAGCCGCCACGGCGAGCGATTCTTGTATCTCAAGATCGCGAAGTCGGAGGCGGAGGCCTTCGATCACGAAGGGTTCGAGGCCGACCTCGCTTCGCAGCTCCTGCAAGAACACGTGGGCTGCGTGGTCGGGAGCGGATTTGGACTCGCGCACACCTATCACGACTTGGCGGTCACGGATGTCGACCGCGCGGTGGCGGTGACTCGCGCGGTGGCCGAAGCCCACCAAGTGCCGAAGCGTGCCTGGGTGCAGTTCTTCGACAGCTCGTGGGCGCACGAATGGGTCGGCCTCCATCCGGAGTCGCCCGCGCCCATCCTCATCGATTCGTAACCGCGGGGCGCGGCGCTACGCTCTGGACGTGAACAAGGCCTTCCTCAAAGAGCCCGACGCTCGAGATCCCGGGTGTCCCCGCTGCGGGAGTTTCGGGTCCACGCTCGATCGCCGCACGGCCGCGGCCCACTGCCCGCCCGCTACACTCGAGAAGTTCAGCACCCCGGTTTATTTCTGCGGCGTGGCGACCTGCGTCGTCGCCTATTTCGACGCTTGGGGCTCCGTCGTCCTGGCCGATACGGTGCGCAACCTGCCGTGGCCCAAGGACGCCGCGGGTCCGGTGTGCGCGTGCCGCAATCTGAGCGCGGCGGAGATCATTCGGGACGCCAAGGCCGGCGAGCGCGACCGTGTGCGGGAGCTCCTGCACTACGCGGAGTCGAAAGAGGCGCAGTGCGAAGCGCTTGCGGCGGATGGTCGGCGCTGCGTCGCCGCGGTCCGCAAGCTCTTCTTGGATCACTACCAACCGCGCTGAGGCGGGAAGCGCCGCGGCTTCGACGCTCACTGCATGAGGTAGTAAGGGTTGAAGTTGGTGTGGTAGTTCGGGACGTCGCCGAACTGGCCACCACTCCAAAACTGTCCGCCTTGGTCCTGGTAGTAGGTCGGGGTGGTGTAGGGCAGGGTGGCGTATTGGCCGTAACCGTTGCCGTAGTTCCACACGCCCCGGTTCGCCATCGAGACTTGATTCATCGTGTTCCCGAGGCTCTGCTGGTTGGCAGTCCAGCTCGCGTTATATCCCGAGTAGGCGGCGCTCGTCTCGAGATTGGCCCGATTCAGATCCGCGGCAGTGAAGGGAGCCTGCATCGGGCCCCAGTAGTTGTTCTCGACGCGGAAGCGCGTGCGTTCGGCCAACCACGCATCGCAGAAGTTCCGGGTCATCTGATCCATCTGGGAGTCGAACGCCATATTGGCCTGCCATAAGTGGCCGACGCCGAGACCCGGAAACTCCTGAGCGCGCACCGAGGTGAGGGAAACGAGGGTCGCAAGCACGAGGGCGAGAGAGGTGAGGCGAAGCATGAGAGTTCCTTGCGAAGGCGCCCGGGGGCGCGTGCCGGTGATCGGGTCACCGGACCCACCCGACCGCGTGGTCGAGTTCCACCCTGGCCCACGGAACGGCGGCCTCTCCCCCCTCACGAGTGCTCCACAAAATCCTTAAAGCCCTGCCAGGCTGGTACTTACGTCAAGATTCCTCCGGCGGTGACTCCGATTTTTCGGAATCGGCTCCTCACTTTTCCTCAAGTTTTCTCGCCGCGGATCGCAGAAGTTCGCCCCGTCCTATCTCGTGAGGGGTACGATGCTTGTGCTGCGTTGGGCGCCATCAGCCTCCCTCTCCCCCGGGAGGCGCTGTCCAGTCCCCGTCCCGCCCACCGCTGATGAAGATGATGAAGTCTCTGACCCCACGAGGAGCGATCCTCGCGTTCGCGCTGTTCGCCGCTGGCCTCGGTGCGCCTGGCCAGGGGCCGCTGCAAGTCTTCGCCGACGCCCGCAACCCGGCCAACCTGGACAACCACGGCGAGTTGATCGTCATTCAACCTTCGCGCCACGGCGCGGTCACGCTCGAAGTGCTCCAGACCGGACCGACCGGAACTCAGGCCATTCCCGTACTCGGGCTCAATGCTCACTACGAGCGGCTGAATCAGTCGGTCGGTGACGGCTTCGTCGATCTGGATTTGGTGACGAGCCTGCTCCTCCCCAATCCTGTCTTCCCGACCACCCAGACCATCTTGGCGCAGGCCGGCATCTTCGTCGCCGGCGTCTTCGAGTCCACCCTCGGTCCGATTCCGTTCGGTGGACCCGCCACCCACGAAACCGCTTTCTACTACCAGTGCGCGGCGGTGCATGTGATCGGCCTCTCGCCGCTCGCGCTCGACGTGCGCTGGACCAACGGCATCACGGTCGTGCAGACCGAAGGCCTCGGACGATCGATCGCCCCCGCCCGCGACGAAATGCAAGCCGGCGCAGGCAGCGCCAGCGCGGTGGGCGATTTCAACGGCGACGGGGTCGACGATCTCGCGGTCGGAGTGCCAGGTGGCAGCGCGGGCGGAGTCCCCCGCGCCGGTCACGTCCTCCTTTACCTCGGAGTGCGTCGCACCAGCTCCAACTTCGGCGGGCTGCACCCGGTTCCTTACATTCTCGAGGAGCCGAGGCTCATGCCGGGTTACCACGGGATCGCGAACAGCGGACCCGAGACTCAAGCTTCGTTCGGCACCGCGATCGCCGCCGGCAATGTCGATGGTGAACTCGGCGACGATCTCCTCGTCTCGGCGCCCAATGCCAGCGCCGAACCGGCGCTTCCCTTCCACGGCGAAGCTTGGATCTTCCGCCGCTTGGTGTCATCGCTCGCGACCCTCCCCATCGCCCCGACGCTGGTGACTCCCGACCCCACGCAGGTGGTCGCGGTGGTTCCTCCCGCCTTCGAAGCCGGGGCGCGATTCGGATATCGCGTCGCGCTCGGGGACACGAACGGCGACGGGCTGGCCGACGCCTTTTTGTCCGCGCCCTTCGCAGATCACGCGGGCCAGGCGGACTCAGGAGTGGTGTACGCCTACGCCGGTCCTCCGACCTTGGGCATGCCGCTCCTGCCCGTTCAGACCATCGCGGATCTCACACCGTCCTCGAGCGACCGATTCGGAGGCGCTCTCCGCTTGGCCGACCTCGACTCGGACGTGGGCGCGGAACTCTTAGTGGGAGTCCCCGGCAAGAGCGTGGGCGGCATCGCCAGCGCCGGCCAGGTGGTCGCGATCGACTCCCCGACCTCACTGCCCACCGTGGCTTGGACGATCCCCCACCCCGCCCCGCGGTTCAGCGCCGCGTTTGGCTGCACGATCGGTTCCGGAGACCTCGACAACGATGGCACGCCCGAAGTGGCGATCGCCGCCGACGAGGAAGTCTCGGGCCTGCCGAACGCCGGCTGCGTGCGCACCTTCGGCCTCACCGCGTCGGGGCCGGTCCTGCTCGCACTCCTGACGTCTCCCGCGCCGCAAGCAAACGAACGCTTCGGCCGCGAACTCATCGTCGAAGATCTCAACGCCGACGGCATATCCGACTTTGCGGTGGCGGCTCCCGGTTGCAACGTGAACGGCAATGCGTTCTCGGGCGCCGTCTTCGTGCAGTTCGGCTACAAGAATGTGGTGCCGACCAATCCTGCCTGGCGTTCCTTGGTCCTGAAGGCGACGGACGCAAGTTCGTACCAGTTCTTCGGCTCGACGCTGGCGGTGGGCGACTTTGCCGATGTCCAGGTGATGGACCTCTCGGTGGGCGTCCCAGGCCGAAGCGTCGGCTCAATCGCGGGCGCCGGCGGGATCTCCCTGCACACGGATCTCCTCCACCGCCGCGACAACCGCAACCTTGACGCTTGGCTCATGGGGACGCCCCCCAATCTTTGAGCGCGGTCGACCAGCGCACGCTCAGCGGAAGAAGCGGCGCACCGAGTCGCACACAAAGTCGACCTCCGAGTCCGAAAGCTCGGCGTGAATCGGCAGTCGGAGCAGCCGTTCCGCCAGCGCTTCCGCGTGCGGGTTCTCGCCCTTGCCCCCGGCATCGAGAGTGGAACCCATCGGCGTGCGGTCGAGGCTCTGATAGTGGCGCGTGGCTTCGATGCCGAGATTGGCCAGGTGTCCCTGCAACTTCTCGCGCATCGCACCGGAGGGCAGCACCACATGGAAAATGTGGCCGTTATGGGAGGCTCCGGGCGGCACCGTCGGAAGCACGAGACCCGGCAATCCTCGGAGGGCCTCCGAGTAACGCGCGAAGACCTGCACTCGCCGCGCCCGCACCCGTTCGCCCCTTTCGAGTTGCGCCACGAGCACCGCCATCGCGAGCTCGGAGGGCAGAAACGAAGTGCCTTCGCTGCGCCACGTGTAGCTCGAGGCTTCGCCGCGGAGCATGGCGCCGCGGTCGGTGCCCATGTGGCGGAATTGATCGACGCGGCGGAGGAGATCGAGATCGTTGGAAAGGAGGGCCCCGCCCTCCCCGCAGCTCAAGTTCTTGGACGCATGGAACGACAACACCCCGGCCCGCCCGAAGGTCCCGAGGGCGCGACCGCGGAACGACGCATCAATCGAATGAGCTGCATCCTCGACGAGGGCGATCCCGCGCGACGTGGTGGCGGCCAGGAGGCGATCAAGATCGGCCGGCAAGCCGCCGTAGTGGATGACAATCACTGCCTTCGTGCGCGCTGTCATCCGGGCCGCGACACTGGCCGGGTCGATTTGAGGGTCGTCGGGCAAACAATCGGCAAAGATGATCCGACCCCGCTGGCGCAGGACACAGGCGGCCGTGCTCGGAAACCCGTACGCCGGAACAATCACCTCGTCACCCGGGCCGATACCCAGGGCCCACAGGATCGACTCGAGACCGTGGGTGGCGCTCGACATGCCCAAGACCCCGGCGGCCCCAGTGCGGCGCCGCAGTTCCGCTTCGACCTGGAGCAGGTAGGGGCCAAATCCCCCGGCAGTCGCAAGGGCGCTGGTAGCCAAAGCGGCTTCCCGCGTGTCGATCGAGGGCCGGTGGTAGGCGATTTTAGGTCTGGGTGACGAGCTCGGCATGTTTCGCGTGGCGGGTGATGGGACGCCCACCGAGACATAAGCTAACCCATGTCCACCGAGTCGGGTTCCTTCTTTGATCGCTACCCGTGGACGGGTGCTGCCATTTTCGGCGCAATCCTCGTCGTCGTGGGAATTTTTCTCGCCACCACCATCGGCGAGCGGCCGCACTACCGGGCCGAGTGGCGCCTCGTTTCGGAGGCCCCGGCGCAGGGAGCGGTCCCGAAGAACTCGGACTTTCAAACCGATCCGGTGCGCATCCAAGTCGCGCTGCACGTGCAGGACGAGGACAACGGCCCGGGCCTCGGCTTGAAAGGGCGACTGGTCGAACCGGCCTCCGCCAGTGTCCTCAGCGAGGGTGTGACCAGCGGGCCCGGCGGGCACCTCAATTTGCCGGTGCCGGCGCGATTCGACCAGATCTTGTTCGGTGGCGGACTCTCGGTGGAGGTCGAGCGGTGGAATGGCGAGGTGGTGAGCAAGGCGGTGCCGGTGCCCAATCGCGGCAAAGTCGGACTCACCATCAGACTGGGCGAATTTCCGATGGGGGCGGCCTCCGGTGTCGTCACCGACGAGAGCGGCAAGCCGGTCGCGGGAGCGTTGGTGATGATCGAATGGGTGGACCCGCCGGCCGGCATCTTCACCACGCAGGGCCCGAGCCTGAATGCCGACGAACGCGGCCGCTTCCACTTCGGGGCCATCGAGGCCCAGGGCAAGGCCCGCTTGAGCGCGTTCGCGGGGAAACGATCCTTCCGCATGCCGGACGCAACCGTGCTGCCCACGCACTCCCTGCGGCTGCCCGTCCAGGCGAGCGGGAGCATCCGCGGCGAATTGGCGGGCGATTCTTTGCCCACGATCGAGCGCATCGGTCTTATGGACCAGGCCGGTTCCTTGCGCGCTCTCGGCCGGTCAATCAGCCTGAACGCCGCGACCTTCCGCATCGATGGAGTCCCGGCGGGGAACTATCGCTTGGGCGTCGTCGACCGTAACGGTACGGCGCGGGCCCTGCGGGAAATCACCCTCGACGCGGGCGGCGATCTCGACCTCGGAAAACTGGAACTGTGATGGCAACTCTGGCGATTCGGTGCATGGTCTTCGGCGGTGTCATCCTCGGCCTCGTCGCGACCGCGGGCGCGCAAACGGACCCTCAACCCGCGCCGTGGACCCGCGCGGCCCTCGTCCGAACCGTGGACTGTGGTCCCTCGCAGAACGGGGCCACCGAGTCCTTCTTACTCTCACGGGTCTTCGCACCGAGTGATCCGAGCTTTCCCTGCGCCGCCCCCTGGGCCGAGCTGGCCATCTCCGACCCGACTCTCCTCACGATCCCTGCCGAAGCCGGCTGGGCGTTCGGGGAGGCCACGGTCACCAAGCCCGGCTGGTACCTCTTGGAGGGAACTCATCCGACCGTGGCCTGGCACGCCGGACGTCGGATCGCCACCGGACCGCTTCCGACTCCGATCGAACTTCCAGAAGGTAAAGCGTCCTTCCATTTCCAAGTCGTCGGCGGCACCTCGCTTCGCCTGACTTGGATACCAGCCGGTATTTCCCTCCGAGACGAAGGGGCAGTGCTGCCGGAAATCGCTCTGCAGCAAGCGGGCGAGGCCTGGGCAGAACTTTCCCTCGTCAATGCGAGCACCGAGCCGTTCACCCGCAGTTTCGTTCGAACGACCGCCCGTGGCGGTGTGCCGGCCCTGTCCGCCCTGCCGAGTGCCGCGCCCGGAAGCGTGACCGCGGCCACCCTGCGCATCGCCGTGCCTTCGCTGGCGGCCCCGGGGATCCTGCCAGTCCAAGTCGAGATCCTCGGCGAAGGCATGAAGCTGCGCTCGAAGCGCGAGCTCAAGTTGACGATCGTGCCCGGCGGCGCCGGACAACGTGTCAACTTCGTGAGTTTGCGAACCGCACGATTGCTCTCCTATCGAGCCTACCCGGCCGACCGGGGTCCGATGGATGAGCAGGACCTGGGCCTTCTGTGCATCCTCGGTGAGCGGGAGGCGAAATTCATCGCCTCGGAGCGCCGCAGTCGGGTCGTCATCGAGATATCGAAACTGCCCGGTCTCGCGGCGCTCGGGCCGCTCGAGCTCCTCGATATCGCACAACATGCCGACGACCAGTTCCGAACCGCCACTCGGGAGCGCTGGGCCATCCATGGACTCCGTGCCCCCCTCGACGCGGTACGCATCTCGGAAGCGTTTCCCGGCACGTTCGGATTGGTGCGACGGTCCGGATTGCCGACGGCCAATTCGCCCGCGTATTCTTTGGATCTGCCAGCGGGCCTGTGGCTGCGCCCTGGAGCATCGCTCTATTCAAGTGGTCCGGGCGCCGCGCAATCGCTCGACTCGGAGGTCGCCGAGTACTATCCGATGCGGCGCAACGAGTCGATTCGCGAGATCCAATTCCACTCGTTCGACATTGAGACGGCCGCCGCGAGCGCGTGGATCCGCGCGGAAGCCGTCGAAAAGGCCGGGCTTCCATTCAGCTTCGATTGCACGGGAGATTTCCCCGCCCGCACGGTCACGGGGCAAACCCAAAACCTCCGCCGCATCAGCTTCGACCAGAAGTATTTCTCGACTCGCGACCCGATCCACGTCACCCTCGACGGTCAGACAATCACCCTCGAACTCGATGGCGACACCGCACGTTGGCACGCCGAGCGCACATCCGAGGGTTGGCGTGCGGTGGCCAGGTCCCCTCTCCATCACAAGCGACCCGAGCGGGCCGGGGGCTTTGGCAGCTTGTTCCTGCGCAACCTCGTGCTCGTTCCCGCCACGGGAGGCGACGATGCGGCTCGCAAGTGGGCACTCGAAAGGGCGCAGTCCGATGCGGCCATGCTTCAGCAGTGGGGCGCATCCGCCGGCGTGGTGCTCGACTCCGAACTCAAACCCGAGGAATATCCAACCCACAGTTTCCTGCTCTACGGATCTCCGCGGGATCACAAGCTGGCGGCCACGCTTCTGGTCGGCGATCCCGTAGGCTTCGGACCCGAGGCCATCACGCTCGGCACGCGACAATGGGGAGGGGACGACTTGGCCCTGCGCTGGGTGCGCCCTCGCCCGAACCATCCCTCGGCCCTCGTCGGCTGTGTCGCGGCCAGCGGGCCCGTGGGGCGAGCCCTTCTCGATCTCCTTCCGACCTTTGGCCCGAACCTCGTCGGGCCGGACTTCATCATGTTCGATCCTTCGTTCTTCAACGAGCCGAAGCAGGGCGTCGTGGCGGCAGGCAATTTTGGCATCGACTGGAGCTTCGAAGCCGGCGAGTTCGAGTTCCGGTGAGCCGCGAGAATCCGACGCCCCTTTCGGATGCCGAAGCCGTCAGCGCGGCCAAGCGGCTCCATTCCCTCATTGACGAACGTGCGTCGGCGCTGACTCGGGAATTGGGCCCGCGCATCACTTGTCACCTCGGCTGCTCCGGCTGCTGCCGCGACGCACTCACAGTCTTCGAGGTCGAGGCGCGGCTCATCCGCACCGAGGCCGCGGAGCTCCTGGCGACCGCGGAACCCGCTCCGCCTGGACGCTGTGCCTTCCTCTCCGATGCGGGAGCTTGCCGCATCTACGAGCACCGACCGTATGTCTGCCGGACCCACGGTTTGCCACTCGCCTGGCTGGAGGAAGCCGACGACGAACCCGTGGAAGTCCGCGACATCTGTCCTCTAAACGAGGCGGGCGAGCCCATCGAATCACTGTCCTCCGAACACGTGTGGGAAATTGGCCCCTTCGAAGAAACGCTCCAAGCGTTGCAGGCCTTGGCGACTCCCGACACTCCAATGCTTCGATGCTCCCTTCGCCAACTCTGGCCGGGATGCGAAGCCGGCCCCCTTGAGCCGCCCGACCTCGCCCTCTCGCGAGTCGCTCGTGATGTGGCATTCGACGACCAGGAGACTCTCTCCCTCTCCGAAGATCAAGCCTCGTACCGTTGCACCGCCTGTCACGAAACCATTTTCATTCCCATCGATCGCACCGAAGGCCCACACCAGGAATTCATCGAGGATTGTCCCGTCTGCTGCCGCCCCCAACGCCTCCTTCTGACCCTCGAGTCCGACGGCTCCTTCCACCTCATTGCCGAACCGAGTTGATTGGCAATGCCAGGCGTCGTTCTCGCTCCGCTGCAAATGAAAACGCGGCTCGAATGTGCTCCACCCGGAGAGTCGGGAACTGGGTGAGGATTTCCGATTCGCTCATGCCCCCGGCAAAGTAATCAAGGACATCCGTCCGCCTCGAAGTGCGGGTTCGTCCCGAACGAACGGTCGCCGGTACCGCTCGTGACGAGGCCTGCGGAGCACACACAGAACGGCCACGCTCAAGTCGCGAGGAATGGCCGGGTTGTGGCGTCGGGGCTCGACTGGTTCGATGCTCTGGATTTGTTGAAAGAGCAGTGCGCGCGTGGGGGCTTCGAACGGACGACGACCAGAAAGGGTCTCATAGAGCGTGACTCCGAGCGACCACACGTCAGTGCGCCGGTCGCTCGCGGAGGCGCCGCCCTCGATCTGCTCGGGGGCCATGTAGGGAGGCGTGCCGAACAGATCGCCAGTCCGCGTGAGGTTGCCGTTTTCGCTCGACTCGTCTTGGGCCAGGCCAAAGTCCACGATGCTCGGCTGACCGCCACGACCCCCTGCCCACCGCGTCCCAGTTCCCGCTCGATGCGATAGGGGCCAATCCACTCATCCAGGCCGCCCCCCTCCCGAATAGTGCTCGGCGGGGAATCCGGCCTGATCTCTCGGGGCGGTCCTTCGGGATGGGTCCCGGGATCGGATGGCGGTTTCGAATCGGGCATGGCGGGAATCAGGGTGACGGGCGATGGTATCCGCCGGGGCGGGATTCTGTGGAGGCAGTGCCCTCTCGGTCTGGCAACTCCGAAAAGTGCAAAGCCCCGGAGACAGCGAACGGGATCCGCTTCGCTCCGAGGATATGCCCGGCCCACCCAGGTCCGATAGTCTCTGTGCATGACCCCTGCCCTTGCCGCTGTCCTCTTGGCCGGCGCGTGCCTCGGGATCCCCGCCCCGGCACCCCATGGTGATCTTCACGAGCGCATCGCGGAAGTGAGCGCCCGCATCGGCGCGACGCCTCGGGTCGCCAGCCTGTACGTCGAACGCGCGGACCTTCATCGGCGCCACGGCGACCATGACGAGGCGCTGGCCGACTTGAGCCGGGCCGAGGCTCTGGAGGGGGAACTCCTCTCTATCCCCTTCATCCGTGCCCTCGTCGCCCTCGATCAGAAGCGCCCAGAGGTCGCCCTCGAATGGGCGGAAAAAATCATAGAACGCGACCCCGCGCACGCCGGCGCCGAGGAAATCCGCTTTCGTTGTCGACTTGCAACGCACGAATACGCGGCGGCCTTCGAGTCGGTGGAGCGCGTGCTCGTTTCCGACCTGGCGCCGCGTCCCGACTTGTTTGCCCTCTATGCGCGGGAGCGTGCGCTCCGCGGTGACGATGGGGTCACTGCCGCACTCGCGATCCTCGAGCGAGGTCTCCTCCGCAGTCCCGGGCATCCGGAGCTCGAGCGGAATGCCCAAGCATTGGAAGTGCGCGCCGGAAATTGGGCCGCTGCTGAACAGCGCTTGCAGCGGCGAGTAGCTCGTGAACGCGCCGACCTCCTTTGGGAAGAATGGGCGGAGACCAACGCCGCCGCGGGTCGCAAGGCAGCAGCTTTTGAGGCCGCCGAGCGGGCACTCGCTACCTGGAAAGCCCTTCCGCCGCGGGTTCGTGCGCGGCCGGTGGAGCAAACCCGAGGTGAGCGCCTCGCCCTCTTGATCGAGGGACTCCAGCCATGAGCCGCCGCGCCTCCGGCTGGTGGATCGCCTCGGCACTCTGCCTTCTCGGCTTCGGCGAGGTGCGCGGCCAAGCGGTGATCCGCGGTCCTTATTTGCAATTGGCGGGACCGAGTTCGGTGCTCGTCCGCTGGCGAACGGACCTGCCCACCGACTCCGCAGTCCGGCTCGCCCCGATCGGAGGCAATTTCGGGTCCCCGATCACAGTCACCGGGAGCACCACCGAACACAGCGTCTTGGTCAGCGGCTTGCCGCCTGAGACCGAGTTCGCCTACGAAATCGGCCATTCGGCTGGCACTCTCCTTGCCGGTCCGAACCAGAGATTCAAGACTTCGCCACCTCCCGGCGCCCGACGCCCGCTCCGGGCGTGGATCCTCGGCGATTCCGGGACCGCCAACTCGGCGGCTCGGCGCGTGCGCGATGCCTACTTCAACCACTCCCAGGGATTGCCCACCGACCTCATCCTCATGCTCGGTGACAACGCGTATTCGATCGGTACCGATGCCCAATATCAAGTAGCGGTATTCGACATCTACAACTCGTTGCTGCCCTCGTGCCCGCTTTGGCCCGCTCTCGGCAATCACGACGCCTCGAGCACCTTGACCGCGTTCGGGGCGGAGTCCGGCCCTTATTACGACATCTTCGACCTGCCGGCCGCAGGTGGGTTCGGCGGACTGCCCTCGGGAACCGAGGGTTATTACGCCTTCGATTGGGGCAACGTGCACTTCGTCTGCCTCAATTCCTCGCAGTGGGATCTCCCCTATCTCCAGAACATGGCCGCGTGGCTCCAGGCGGATCTCGCGGCCACGACCCAGGAGTGGGTCGTCGCATTTTGGCATCACCCTCCCTACTCCAAGGGGTCTCACGATTCGGATACCGAAGGTGCGATGGTCCTGATGCGGCAGTACTTCCTGCCGATCCTAGAATCGGGCGGCGTCGATCTCGTTCTCACGGGCCATTCGCACAGCTTTGAGCGCTCGTTCCTCCTCGACGGGCACTACGGGGTGAGCTCGACCCTGGTCCCGGCGACCATGGCGAAGGACTCCGGGAATGGCCGGATCTCCGAAGACGGCGCCTATCTCAAACCAGGGGCCGGACTCACTCCCAGGGAGGGAGCCGTCCACGTCGTCGCCGGCAGCTCCGGACAAATCAGCGGCGGGAGATTCACTCACCCGGTGATGGTCCGCAATCTCGACGAGCTCGGTTCGTGTGTGCTCGAAGTGTGGGGTACCCAATTGGACTTGCGTTTCCTCGACGACACCGGAACCGTCGCTGACCATTTCACGATCACGAAGGGGAGCTCCACTCCGTCGCCTCGCGGAGTGCACCGTCTGATCGGCCCTCCGCCCGACTCCCGCGCGATCGGCTTCGGCGAAGCGTGGAGGTACTGGGACACCGGCATCGACCCCGGGCCGACTTGGAAAGACCCTTCGTTTCCCGACAGTTTCTGGCTCCCCGGCCGGGCACCCTTCGGATTCGGCGATCCGGGCGTGGCCACCACCGTCTCCTTCGGCATCGACCCAGCCGCAGTCCATCCCACGACGTACTTCCGCCGCCGCTTCACGCTGGGCCCCGATCTAGCCTCGCTCACCGCCATGCGGCTGAACATCGACTACGACGATGCCTTCGTCGCCTGGCTCAACGGTGTCGAAGTCGCGCGCTCCCCGAACCTCCCCGCCGGTCCCATCAGCCACACCACACTCGCAATGGTGAATCACGAACACGGCCCGGAGGAGGCGTTCGATCTCACGGCCTTTTTGCCCCTCCTCGTGACCGGCAACAACGTGCTTGCCATCGAAGTCCACCAAGGAACCACCAACAGCACCGACCTTTGGTTGGAGGCCAGACTCGATTTGATTGCGCCGCGCATGCAATGGCGGCGCGACGATTCCAATGTGGATCTGGGCACCGCGTGGGTCCAGCCCGCGTTCGACGATTCGGCCTGGGCGGTCGCAACCCTGCCGGCGGGAACCGGAATGGTTGGCCAAAACAGTGCGCTCTCCACCGTCGCTCCCATGCAGGCCCCCAATACTGTCTACTTCCGTCGCCCGTTCAGCGTGCCCTTCGACTTGACGACCATCAACCGGCTTCGTCTCCACATCGACTACGACGACGCCTACGTGGCCTGGCTGAACGGAGTCGAAGTGGCACGGCAAAACCTCCCCGCAGGTCCGATTGTGTTTGGCACTCAGGCCTCGGCCCCACGCTCCGGGGGGACTCGCGAAGTCTTGGACCTCTCGCCCTTCATCGGACTCCTGCAGGCGCCCGGCAATGTCCTCGCGATCGAAATTCACCAGGCCGCGGGCAGCGAAGCCACGGCCACCCTCGACGCCTGGCTCGACCTCGAAACGGCCCCGAGGAGTTTCCTCACCAGTGCCGCGACAGGCGGGATCCGCGACATCAACCTCGAACCCGAAAGTGTGTTGTTCGTGAACGGCTCGGATGGCGGCCTCGGACGCAGCATGGACCTCGCCGTGAACACTCCGTTCAGTGTCCGATTGGAATCGCCGAGCCTGCAAGTCGGAAGCCCGGCCTATGCCCTGGCCTACAACGGCGGAACTCCGACGGCCGCAGAGACGATACTCCTCAGTCCCGCGACCGGAGACTTGGTGTTCAACCCCTTCGGTCCGAGCGCACTGATTCTCGCCAGCACCTTCCCCTCCCTGCCCGGGCTCTTTCCGAGTTCTCCTCTGCCCTGGGTGGTCACGGCCCCGTCCGGACTCCCCGTTCCCCTCGAATTCACCCTGCAAGGGATCGTGGTGGTCGGACCGGGCGCTACCCGGACCACCAATGCCGTGCGAGTGAGGGTCCTTCCCTGAGAGGGTTCGAGGAAACCGGCGTTAGGCGGCACGGTGCGGAGCGGCCCGCCCCGCTTCGCGAATCCGAAAAGTCTCCCCCGCCGTCGGCCTGAAAAAACTCGGGTCACACTTTCGGGCGCCCCGGCACTGGGCCCCTGGACGGACTACCGCCCAGGAGACATTCCCATGCGCAGCGCGCACTCTGAATCCGCGATGCGAGGCCGAATCGGCCTCGTGAACGTGGTGCTGTTCCTTGCCGTATCGGTACTCGGTTTTTCCTCACACGCCCGAGGTCAGGAGCCTCCCTTCGTGCCGGAGGGCTGGGTCTTGGTCGACGACATGATCTTGCCCGCCGAAGTCGTGTACGGCGAGGCCAATTGGACCGCCACCCCCTGGCCGTCCGGGATCGTGCCCTTCGACTTCGACTTCTCGGCCACTCCCGCGAATCGGGAGGCCGCGGAGGACGCGATGGCCGAGTTGGAGGCCGTCGCCAACATCGACTTCGTGCCTCGGACCAACCAGGGCAACTTCATCCGCTTCGTCTCGACCAACTCGAACTCTTCCTTCGTCGGGATGATCGGCGGAAGGCAGGACATCAACATTTTCAATTGGGGCTTCCGCTACATCATCGTGCACGAACTCCTCCACGCGTTGGGCTTCAACCACGAGCAGTCGCGCCCCGATCGGAACAACTTCGTCACCATCAACTTCGGCAACATCTCGCAGACCGCTTGCGACGGAACCTGCAACCACAATTTCGACATCGACACCAACGCGACCACGGTCGGGCCCTACGATTTTCTCTCGATCATGCACTACGGGCGGAGCGACTTCACTGCCAACGGCCAAGACACGATCACGTGCCAACCTGCGTTCGCTCAATTCCAAAACCAGATGGGCCAGCGCGGCTTCATGACAACTTTGGATGCCCAGGGACTTGCCAACCGGTACGGTGGGCCTACGGCGCCGAGCATTCTCGCGCTGAGCCCCGGCTCGTTCACCGTCGGCAACCAACCCGTCACGCTGACGATCAACGGCACGCGGTTCTTCGCGGGTTCGTCGACCAACAGTGGGGTGCAGGGTAGCCGGGTGCGCATCAACGGAGTCGAGGTGCCTACGATTTACGACAGCCCGACGCAGTTGCGGGCAACCGTCGATGTTTCGTTCCTGGACTACCCCGAGGCATTGAATATCACCGTCCGTAATCCCCCCGAGGCCGGCGGCACTTCGAATTCGCGGCTCATCACCGTGAACTGCGGCTTGGCTGCGAGTGTCGCCCTCCCGGTCGGAAACTCGGTGGCCATCTCCGACCCTTGCACCCGGTTCACGCTGATTCCCGTGCTCAACTCCTGGAACGTCGTGGCCATCGCGTCCACCTCGGACTGGGACGTCAATCTCGGGCCGGCCAATTCGTGGTTTGGCACCGGCACCACCGACTTCGTGCTGGCCAATGGCGAGAACGGCACGATTTTCACGACTCAGGGGGACTTTCCCCGATTCTCCGGCAACACCAGCGCCGCCGCCGAACACCGAGCCGCCGCCAATTTGACGGTGGGTGGAGTCGCCGACACCTCCGTGACGGCGGGATCCGTATTCCGCGCCTTCCGCGTCCAGGTGCCTTCCTCGGGAAGCTACACGGTGCAGGTCACCGGCGAACCGTCTCTGTTTTGGCGGCTTTTTGCACCGGTGGCCGACACGCAGTGGCGGACGGCCGGTAGCGCCATCGCCTCGGGCAGCGGTGGAGCAGCCAGCGGGACTCCCGTCACTCTCGGCAGCGGTTCCCACCTGCTCGTGGTCTACCTGAACGACGGAGTGCGCGCGAACAACTTGCCGTTCACCGCGAGCCTGTGCACCCCCGCCGCCTCGATCACGCTGGCGTCGTCTTCGACCGGCCAAGGCCTGAGCAACGGGTGCCAACCGTTCAATTTCACGCAACTCGCCAATCGCTGGAATGTCGTCGGTATCACTTCCGCGTCGGACTGGGATATCGCGATCGGAGCCGCCGAGTCGCAGGGCGGCAACGGGCAGTGCGATTTCTTGGTCGCTGACGGACACGCCGGAGCGATCACTCCCAGCTCCGGGTTTTTCACCCGATTCAGTGGAAGTGGAACCGGCTACGCCAATTTCGGCACCACAATCCAGTCGGCCCAGCCGAACTTCGCGAGCGTCGGCAACTTCGGAACCCTGGAGGCGGTGCGCATCCACGAATTCAATGTCGCGTCGCCCCAGCGCGTCGATTTCAGTTTCACCGGCTCCGCCAACCTGGGCTGGTCTCTCTACGCTCCAAACGGTAGCGCCGCGTGGCGCATTCGGGGGGCCGGAATGCTCGCCGGGTCCATCAACGGCGGCAGTGCGATCGGCGTTCAGCTCGGAGCCGGCTGGCACGCCCTGGTGTTGCACCGTGACGGAGCGGGTGGCACGAGCGAGCCGTATTCGATTGCCGTGACCCCCACTCCCCATCCGGTGCCGACCGTCTCGTCCGTCAGTCCCAACGCGGCGGTAGCAGGTAGTGCCGCGACTGTGATCACGGTCACGGGCACAGGATTCATGGCCCCGAGTGTCGTGCGCCTGAACGGGGTTTCCCTCGTGACCACCGTCGTGAACGGAACCACGTTGAACGCCACGATCCCGGCTTCGTCTTTGACGGCGGTCGGCACACGTACCGTGTCGGTCTTCACTCCCGCCCCGGGTGGAGGCTTTTCCAACGCCCTGAACTTCGAGGTGGTGAATCCGCTGCCGGTGCTGACTTCGATCGCGCCGACCTCAGCCCTGGCGGGCAGTGCCGCGCAAACGCTCACGCTCACCGGATCCGGGTTTGCCGCCACCAGTGTCGCACGATTCAACGGCACGAATCTCGTGACCAGTTTCGGATCGGCCAATTCGCTCACCGCCACCGTGCCGGCGAATCTCATGGTCAACGCGGGCACTCATGCGATCACCGTGTTCACCGCCGCCCCCGGCGGAGGGACTTCGGCCCCGCGCACCTTCACCGTGAACAACCCCCTCCCCGTCTTGGCTTCGATTACGCCCGCTTCCGTGACCACGCAGGGTCCGAGCTTCACCCTCACCCTGAGCGGCTCGGGCTTCAATTCCCAAAGTGTGGCTCGCCTCGGGGGAACGGCGCTCGCGACTACTTTGGTCTCGGCTTCGACGCTGACCTCGACCGTACTCGCCAGTCAAATCGCGACCGGCGGCACGGCCAATATCACCGTCACCGCGCCGGCTCCGGGCGGCGGCACTTCCACCGCTCGCGTTCTCACCATCAACAACCCCGCGCCGATCATCGCCTCGATCACGCCAAACTCCGCGCTGCGCGGCGCCAGCACCACCGTCGTCGCGATCGGAGGTATCAACTTTGTTCCCAACTCGACGGTCCAGTGGGATCTCGCGACCACGCTCAGCACGACTTTCGTCAGCTCCACCAACCTGCAAGCGACCATTCCGAGCGGCCTCCTCGCGACCGCGGGAATCCGAATGTTGCGAGTCGTGTCTCCCACGCCGGGCGGTGGACAGAGCTTCGGACTACCCTTCACCGTGAATGAACTCGCGCCCGTCCTCGCGAGCATCGCACCCCAGAGCGTGATTGCCGGGGGTCCTTCCACCACCCTCAACGTGACGGGGTCCGCCTTTGCCGCGGGTTCGATCGTCCGCCTGGACGGCACCAATCTCACCACGACCTTCGTAAGCGCCTCGTCGCTCTCCGCCTCGCTCCCCGCGAGTTCCATCGCCGCGCCCCGCATCGGTCAAGTGACGGTGTTCACTCCCGCCCCGGGCGGTGGAGAGTCGTCGCCGCAGACCTTGGGCATTCTGCGCCCCGCTCTCCTCTCTTTGACGCCCAACACCATCGCTCCGATGACGGCCGCCTCACCTCCGATCACCCTCACCGTGGCCGGACTGAACCTCCTGCCCGGCGCGACTCTGCACGCGAATGGGGAAGCGCTTCCCACCACGCTCGTGGGTGGCAGTCAACTGCAAGCGCAAATCACGCCGGCAATCTGGCAAACTCTCCGGCCGGGAGGCATCACGATCAACATCCAAAATGGCGTACAAGCTGTGTCGAACACCGCCGTGCTCCGAGTCGGAACCGGCTCCAACGTCGGGACGATTCGACGCCAACCTCTGGCCCCCGCGCTGGGCGAAGCCTATTCCGCATTGGTTGAGGGCGGACTGCCTTCCGCCCCACTCTCGGTGTACATCGATCTTGAGAATCCGATGCCGGTCACCGGGTTCCCCGACCTGAATGCCAACCTCACATTGGCGGTCGGCCCGTTCGCGGGGACCGGCTCGATGTTCCTCCCCCTCCTCGAAGGGGTCGGCATTTACCGCCCATCGGACGGCACGACCCTCGGGACGGACGGTGCGCTCGCGATCCCAGGGTTCGTCGTGCCCAATCCCGCCGTGGGCATCGAATTGACGGTGCAAGGGCTCTACCTCGACCCGGCCGCCCCCTTCGGGTTCCGTATGACCTGGGCGCGCTGGCCGGACCGGTTGTAGGCTTGACCTGAGGCCGCTACCCGCGTCGGGCCGAAGCTCGGTGGTTTACTTGAGCTTGCGATAGCGCCCGGCGCGGGAGTCGGCGATGCCCGCCGCCTCTTTCTCGGCTTCCAGCTTCTCGTGGTAGGTGCCGTAATCGCCCTCGAAGAGGCGCACCTTGCCGTCCCCTTCGAACGCCATGATGTGGGTGGCGATGCGGTTGAGGAAATACCGATCGTGCGAGACCACGATCGCGCAGCCGGGGAAATCCTGGAGCGCCTCTTCGAGCACCCGCAGAGTTTCGACGTCGAGGTCGTTCGTGGGTTCGTCCAAGAGAAGGACGTTGCCGCCGCGACGCAGCATCTTGGCGAGTTGAATGCGGTTGCGCATTCCTCCCGAGCACTCGCCGACCTTCTTTTGCTGATCGGGTCCCTTGAAGTTGAACCGGGCGACGTAGGCACGCGAGTTGATCTCTTTTTTCCCGATCAGAATCGTGTCCTTGCCGTCGGTGATCTCCTGGAACACGGTCTTGTTCGGGTCGAGGTCGTCTCGGAGCTGATCGAGGAAGCAGAGATTCACGGTCTTGCCGATCGCGATGCTGCCAGAGTCGGGCTTGAGTTGGCCGGCGATCAGCTTCATGAGCGTCGTCTTGCCGGTGCCGTTTTTCCCGATGACTCCGATGATGCCACCCGGCGGCAGGTCGAAACTCAGGTCCTTGATGAGGGTGCGGCCACCGATCGAATAATTCACCCCCGTGAAGGAGATGACCCGATCGCCGAGACGTTCGCCGCTCGGGATTTGGAGCTCGACCGCGCCGTCGCGCATCTCGCGCTCCCGAGCTGCCAGTTCATCGAAGTTGCGAATACGCGCCTTGCTCTTGGCGGTGCGTGCCTTGGGCGAGGTACGGAGCCACTCGAGTTCGCGGGCCAGCATCTTTTGCAGCGAGGCTTCCTGCCGCTCTTCGACGCGCAGGCGCTCGGCGCGCTTTTGCAAGTAAGTGCTGTAGTTGCCCTCGTAGGGCGTGGCCTTGCCTCGATCGAGTTCGAGCATCCAATTCGCGACGTTGTCGAGGAAGTAACGATCGTGGGTCACGAGGATGACACAGCCCGGATAATCCTTGAGGTGCTGCTCGAGCCAATCGACGGTGTCGGCATCGAGATGGTTGGTCGGCTCGTCGAGGAGCAGGAGCTTCGGCTGCTCCATGAGAATCTTGCAGAGAGCGACCCGGCGGCGTTCGCCTCCGGATAGCCGCGTGACCTCGGCATCGCCGGGAGGGAGATTGAGTGCGTGCATCGCCTGGTCGAGTTCGCGGTCGAGCTCCCAGGCGTTCCGCTGGTCAATCATGTCCTGCACTCGGGCCTGCTCTTCGATCACCCGCTCCATCTCGTCGGGCTCGAGCGGCTCTCCCAGCTTCTCGCTCAGTTTCTCGAATTTGAGCAAAAGGTCCCGCACCGGTTTGACCGCCACTTCAAGATTGCCGCGCACATCGAGCTTGGAATCGAGCTCGGGCTCCTGCGATACGAGTCCGACCGTGATGCCCCCTCCCCGCTCGGCCACGCCGTCGTAGTTCTTGTCGAGTCCCGCCATGATGCGGAGCAGACTCGACTTGCCCGAGCCGTTGTGGCCAATGACCCCGATCTTGGCGTCCGGGAGGAACGCGAGGGTGAGGTCTTTCAGGACGTGGTGGGTGTCGTACCGCTTGTTCAGGCGGTGCAGTGTGTAGACGTAGTCGGATCCCATGGCGGGGGCAAAGTATGTCTTCGGCCTCTCTCACCGAAGGGGTGTCCCCGGCAGGGCGGTCAGCGCCGCGATCCCCAGGGGTTTTTTGTGAAGATCTTGAACTCCACGCTCGCCCGATTCCCCTGCTTGGCGCCGCCCCGGTCGATTCCGACCACTCCACCGAGGCGACGGAAGCCCTTGCCGGAGAGCGAGTAGCGGATGATCGAGGGGGCGTGGGTTCCGATCCCCGACCGCAGCGGGCGGTCCGGGAGGGCGAGTTCGCCCCCGTCGCAGCTCTGGTTGATGCGCACCTCGCCCCAGCCCGTGCTCGCGCTCGCCCAGGTCAAAGACGTCAGATCGGTCCGCTGGCGATCGCCATCCTCGAGCCACATTTCTCCCCAATCCGCCCAATCGCAGCCTTCTCCGTCTTCGGTCGGCTCCGCCACGAGCCAAAGGCTGGCGGCGCCCTCGACATCGACGTCGAAGCGCACACTCTGCCCGCCGCGCAGGACCCCGCTGGACCAGACCGGTTTCGGTATCTCCCGCTCGGGCATCGGCGATTTTTCGCTGCCACCGGCGATCGGGTAGAGCCGGATGTCCCGGAAGTGGATCTCCGCCCCTTCGGATTGCAGGCAGATCTTTCCCGGCCACTCCGCGACCTCGAAGGCCTCGTTCAGCACCTTCCCGTTGACCCGCAATTCGACGTGGCTCCGATCGACCTCGACCTCGTAACGATTCCATTCCCCGAGCGGGTGTTCGTTCGTGGCGAGGCGTTTCGTGTTGCGTCCCTTGGTGCGGGCCGGATCCGTGCGCATCGGAAAGTCGTCGATGTTCCAAAAGTCGCCGGCCGAGCCCGACATGAGCTGCGCTTCGACACTCCGTGGCCAGACTTTGTCTTGGCCGACCATGCGAACGAGGACTCCTGAGTTGCCCGCTTGTTTCGTGATCGGGCTGAAGCGCCACTCGAGCGTAAGAAGGAAGTTCGTGAAGTCGCGGGTCGTGCGGATGTAGCCGGCCGGCTGGCCCTTGCAGACGAGCACTCCCTCGTCGTCGACCGACCACGTCCCTTCGAACTTGCCCTGCTCCGGCAAGAACCAGGTCCATTCCGCCAGGCTCTTTCCGTCGTAGAGAGTGACCACCTTCGAGGGGTCGAACTCGCGGATCCGCAGGTTGCGGAACCACACGTCATCGCCGTGGTCTTGAAGGGCGATGCGTCCCTTCGGTCGCCGTCCGAAATTTGGCATCGATGCGAACTTGCTCGCGGCGATATCCGTCTTCCATGTTTCGCTGCCGAGTTCGTAGGCAAGGACGCGCGTGCCGTTGAGCCAGTGCTCGACCCGCGAACCCACGACGACGATCCGTCCTTCGTTGAACGCGCCGACCTCCGCGAGTTCCTTGCCGACCGCCTTATACATACCGTAAGCCGCCGCCGCCGAGGTTTTGGGGTTTTGGCCATCCGCGTGCTTGGCGTCGTCCAGGATCTGATACTCGGGTCCGGTGTACCAGGGCGCGTCGTCTTCTTCTCCCACGCGGAAAAACACCCCGCTGTTCGCGCCGGCCGCGACCTTCCACTCGAAGCGCAGCTCGAAGTCCTGATACTCGTCCACGGTGACGATGTCCCCGGCCCCGCCGCCGGCTCGGATGTGCAGGCAGGAGTCCTCGACCATCCAACCCTTCTCGGGGAAGGCCTCCTTCTTGAAGCCGCGCCACCCGGCCGTCGTCTTCCCGTCAAAGAGGGGCTTCCAGGCGGAGACCGCCGGGGCGGGCTCCTGGGCGGAAGCCAAAGCGGCGAACAAGCTGACACCGAGGGCGAGCGGGAGACGCATCATCACGGAGACTCCGAAGTGGCGCGCATCATAAGGCAGGGCTTCGGTTCCGTCTTCGGGGGCGGAGAATGGGGCCGAGAATTCCATGGCCCCCGCAAAATCCTCCCCACGGCGCCAGGCCGGCTACCTCCACGGTTACTCGAGCACCGAGCAGGATCGGCTGAGACGCCAAGCCCGGGTCCTCGAGCCGATGGTCCACGACCGACTCCCCTTCTGGCGGCGTCGGCGCATCGTGGAAATCGGCAGCGGCGTGGGCGCCCAAACCGAAATCCTCCTCCGCCGTTTTCCCGAACTCGCGGTCACCTGTGTGGAACGCAGCCCTCACCAGCTCGCGGATGCCAAGCGGTACTTGGCGTCGGTTCCGTGGGCGAAGGGCCGCTTCACCCTCGCCGAGGAGGATGCGCTGCGCCTCAGCTTCGAGCGCGAATCGTTCGACGGCGCGTTCCTGTGCTGGATCCTCGAGCATGTTCCCGATCCGGCGCGTGTCTTGACCGAGGCCCGCCGCGTCCTCATCCCGGGAGCGCCGATCGTCGCCAACGAAGTGCTCAACGCGACTTTCTTCCTCGATCCCTACAGCCCAAACACCCTCCGCTATTGGATGGCCTTCAACGATCACCAGCTCGAGATCGGGGGCGATCCTTTCATCGGCGCCAAGCTCGGGAATCTCCTCCAGGCCGCCGGCTTCCACGACATCCGCACTGAGGTGAAGACTTTCCACTACGACAATCGCTCGCCGGGCGAACGCGCCGAGTTCCTCGCTTATTGGACTGATCTCCTTCTTTCGGGAGCACCGGGCCTCCTCGAAGCCAAGCGCGTGAAGAAGGCCGAGGTCCTGGCCATGAAAGACGAACTCGATCGGGTCGGCCGAGATCCGAACAGCGTGTTCTTCTACTCCTTCATCCAGGCCCACGCGCTCGCTTGATCGGCGCCGCGATCCCGATTCCATGAGCAGCGCATCAGGAAACTACGACGAGAGTTCCGACCTCGAGGCCGCCCGCCAGGGCTCCCCGGCGGCCTTCTCGCGACTCTACGAGACGCATGCCCCCGCGCTGCACCTCTGGGCGACCTTTCGCATTCGCCCCGCCCTGCGCGGACGCATCGACCCCGAAGACGTCGTCCAGGAAACCTGGTGCCGCGCGTTCCGTCTCATTCCCAAGTATCCGCCGGAGACGCCGTTCCGCGCCTGGCTGTTCCGTATCGCGAATTTGGTCCTCTTCGATCTCTTCAAGCGCGCCCGTCCGACCAAGGCCTCGGCATTGGAAGCCACCGACAAACAACAAGCCCTCGCAAACCTCCCCGAAGACGCCACCGCGATCTCCAAGCGCGCCGCCCGCAACGAACACCTTCTCCAATTCTTGGCCGCGACCCGGGATTTGGACGACGCCGACCGGGAACTCCTCCTTCTCCGTGGCCTCGAAGGACGCAGTCACGAAGAAGTCTCCGTCCAGCTCGGGATCGAACCCGCCACCCTCCGCAAGCGCTGGCAGCGACTGCGGGATCGCTTGCAGTCCGAAGTCGGTCTACAGGCAATCGTGATCGATTGCGATTAGAATCGGCGCGTGACCAACGAGCCCTCTTCCCGCGACGAATTTGTCCGATTCCTCGCCCGATTCGAATCGGATCTCATGCACCGTCGGGTCGCCACGCTGCGCGAGTATCTCTCCGCCTTTCCCGCGGCGGACTCGGACGCGATCGCGATCGAGATTCTCGGTCGGCGAGACTTTCTTGAGGGAGCCTCCGCGCCGTCCGATGCCACATTGGCCGACGCCCACACGCCTGCGGGCTTTCTGAGCGCGGGGGGGCGCCTCGGCCAGTACGGCATCGAACGGGAGCTCGGGCGGGGTGGGCAGGGCACCGTGTACCTCGCGCGGGACACGAGACTCGGTCGGTTGGTAGCTCTCAAGGTCCTGGACGGGTCATTGACTGCCGACGAAGGTGGGCAGACCCGATTCCAGCGGGAAGCGCTGATTGCGTCCAAGTTGGACCATCCGGGGATTTGCACGGTCTACGAGAGCGGATTCGATCGTGGCAAGTTCTACATTGCGATGCGCTACGTGGCCGGCGAGTCGCTGAAGAACTTCCTCGCTCGCCCGGTGGATCGATCCCGCTCCGATCGGGAGACTCTGCTCCGTCTCGTCGAGCAGTTGGCGCGGGCGCTGCACGTCGCCCACGAAGCCGGAGTCGTGCATCGCGACTTGAAGCCCGGCAACATCATGGTGACTCCCGATGGTGGGCCGGTGATTCTGGATTTCGGGCTCGCCCGCCTGGAGGACATCGGGGGGCCTACCCTGACCCAGACCGGTGACGTCTTTGGCACCCCGGCCTACATGGCTCCGGAGCAGATCCGCGGACACGGAGATCTCGTCACCCGCCAGAGCGATGTCTACGCCCTCGGCGTGACGCTCTTCGAGTGTCTCACACGCCGGAAAGCGTTCGAAGAGGCAACCCGTGAAGCGACTTACCACGCGATCTTGACGCGCGAGGTCCCCAATATCCAACGCATGGTTCCGGGTATTGGCACCGACGTGCGGGTCATCGTGGAGACCGCGCTGGCGAAGGAGCCGGAGCGGAGGTACGTCACGGCCGAGGCGTTTGCCAACGATCTCGCGGCCGTCCTCGAGAATCGGCCGATTCAGGCTCGCCAGACCTCGTGGTTCGGGCGCCTGCGGCGTTTCCGTCGTCGCGAGCCAGCCAAAGCGGCCCTCGCGGCAGTCCTGCTCATCGGATTGCCAATCATCGGAGCGTTGGCGGCCCAGATTTGGGACAACCGGGGACGGATCGAGATCGCCCAACAATTCGAACGGGAAAGTCGGCGCGAGCATTGGCTCGAACTTGCGAGCCAAGCCCTCAGTACCCACGATGATGAAGGCGCCGAGCGCGCGGCGCTCGAGGCCTTGAAGATCGACCCCGACTCTCCGGAGGCCCAGGCCTACCTGGTCCTGTCGCTGATCCGCCAGAGGAACCCTTCCGCAGCTCGCACTCAGTTGAAAGAGCGTGGCCACAAGCTTCTCGGGCGCCGCGCCGGTGGCGCGCTCGAACTCGAAATCCGAAGACTCGAAGCGGCGGACGCCACGAGTGCGCTGAACGAGGCGGACCTACCTCCCTCGCGGGACGGCACCGACCACTTCCTCGAAGGTCTGCGTCACTCGATCCTTGCCGTCGACGCGAGCCCAGCCCGCGCGCACCTGGCCTTGGAGTCGCTGACCATGGCCATCCTTCTCTGCGACGGACCGCGCGCCATCCACTTCACGGAGCGGGTCAAGGCCGCGGGCATGGCGAGGGACCGTCGGGTTCTCGAAGAATCGGAACGGGTCTTGAAAGCGCGGTGGCCCAATTCGGCGAGCGCGCACTTCGCGATCGGCCTCGGCTACGAACGCCTTGGCGCGTGGGAAGCGGCCGCGGCGGCCACGGAGACCGCCCTCCAGTTGCGCCAGGAGTTTCCAGAAGCCCTGCAGAATCTGGGGGCGGTACGCCTTCAGGAGGGTCGGCTGGAGGAGGCGCGCACGATCCTCAAGACCGTCATCGCACAACGGCCGAATCTGGCCAACGCCCACACCAACCTCGGAAACGTGCTGCACCGGATGGGTCAGCTCACGGAAGCTCTGCAATCCCATGATCAGGCCCTTCGAATCGATCCCGAGTCCACGGTGGCCCACAACAACCGCGGCACGGTGCTTCGTGAGCTCGGGCGCCTCGATGAGGCGATCGCCGCGCACGAGGCGGCCCTTTGTCATGCACCGGAGAATGCCTCGGCCTACCTGAACCTGGGCGGTGTGTTTCTGGAGAAAGGGGACACCAAGGCGGCGGAGTCGGCCTTCGAGTCCGCGCTGAGGATCGACCCCACGGATGCCGAAGCCCAAAACATGCTGGGCCGCCTGAAGGCTCGGCGCGGCGACTACGAAGGCGCGATCCGCGCGCATGAGGCCGCGATTCGGCAAGTCCCCGACTACGCCGAGGCCATTGGCTACCTCGGGCACTGCTTGCGCCAACTGGGCCGACTCGAAGAGGCTTTGGCCGCGTTCCGCCGGAGCCACGAGCTGGGAAGTAGCCTCAGCGCGTGGCAACTCCCGACCGGCCGGTGGATTGCGGAATGCGAGCGGGAACTGCGCTCCGCGGGAATTGATGAACCCATCGCTCGGGAAGATCTCGAAGCCCAACCCCGGCAGACTTGGCGGGGGCTCGCGATCCGTGCTCTCGACCGCAAGCAGTATCGACGCGCCCTCTCGATCGGGCGCGCGATCCGAGAGCACGCCGATTCGGAGGCACGTCCCGGCGAGGAGTCGATTCGCATACTCTGCGCGCGTGCAGCCGCCGCGCTCGGCGATGCGGCCACTACCGGCGAACCCCGTTCCGGCGAGCCCTTGTCGACAGAGGCTCGGCAGTGGATCCGCGAAGAAATTTCGCAGTGGGCCAGCGCCCTTCGGCGGGAGCTCGTCACCGAAGAGGACCTTTCGGCGAAATTGTCGCAATGGCGCCGCTATCCCGAGTTCCGCGCGCTGTCGGCCGAGTCTGAACTCTGGAGCCTGCCGGACTGAGCTCCTTGGCTCGCTTCCCGGGGCAGCTCAATCCCCGGAGTCGATGAGCGCCGCCGCCAGGCGCTCTTCGCGACGCTCGAGCGAGCGCCCCATCAAGAAAACGGTCAGCGCGTAGATGCCACCGGCCAAGCCGATGCCCAGCGGGATCGTGACCCAGAGCGCCGAGTCGGGCAAGATTCGCGAGCCCGAGAACCAGCGCAGGCGCGGGAGCAAGGCCAAACCGACCAGGATTGCGCCCATCAGAATCGCCGGAAGGAAGAGGAACCCCCGCGTGGCCTGAGCGGCACACCCAGCATTTTCCATGCGCTGGCCCTGGATGGCCCGTCGCCCCGGCGTGAACAAGCGGGTCGGGGCCACCACCGACACGATGTTCCCGAGGGACACCACCACGAGGTCGGCGATCAGGACGGCGATCAGCACGAACGGGAATTGGTCGAGGTGCGCGCGCCAATCGCCCCGCATCACTCCGCCCGTCACGAGAAGGATGGCGGCGAGGATCGCGTCGAAGACCACGAAGATGCTGAGGAGCGCGATGCCTCTCCCGAGCAGGAGCTTCCAGCGCGGGAGCGGCGAGAGCAATTGGAGCGTGATGCCGCGCCCGTCGAGCCCAAACAAGCTCTGGGCGAACGCGAGGTGGGACATCGCGAGCAGGCCCGGGAGCGCGTAGGCCAATGACGGCAGTGGATTGCCCCGCTTCATGCTTTGGAACTGGATGAAGGCGAACGGCAGCACCAAGAACACCGTCTGTTGGAGATAAAGTCCCTTGACGTGGGGCTCGCGCCAATAGACATGGCGACCCGACTCGACGAGGGCGGCGAGGTCGCGTGGTAACCATCGCCAGGCTCGCGTCTCCTCCCCGCCAATCGCCTTGGCCTCCGGGGACGGCACTTGCCCGAGGTAACTCGCTCGGAGTGCCCGCGCCCCGAGCGCGAACGCGAAAGTGAAGACGGAGAGGACTCCGATACCGAGCAGCCCGGCGAGCCCGGGAGAGATGTCGAGCAAGAACAATCGCGCCAGCCACTGCGAGGGGATGAACCAAAGCGGCGCCGCCGGATCCGCTTCCACCAAGCGTTGGAAGCCCTGCGAGTCGAAGCTCCGGATCGCGATGAACACTCCGGTCCCGAGGATGCTGGCGAAGATCGTCACGAGGTCGCGGAGGCGTCGGCGCGTAAACGCCAGCAGGAGCCACAAATTGAAGAGCAGGGCGAAGGCGTGCCCGAGGAGGAGCAAAAGGACGACGATCGCGACCCGGCACAGGATGATGCTCGCGCCGCCGCCGGCTCCGACGACGATCCCGAGCGCCGGCGCGCCGTAGAACAACGCCATGGGCGACACGAGGCCGGACGCGACCATCGCCGAGAAGACTTCGCGCTCCCGCACCGGCAGGTGCATCAGTCGCGAGACGTCGAAGAACTCGGAGGCCGCGAGACTCATCAGGCCGAACAAGACCTGGGCGACGAAGGTCGACACGAAGACGAGGCGGACCATTTCCGGCAGAAGGGAAGGCGTAGCCCGCACTTGTCCCGCCGTGATCCAAGCCGTGCCGACCGCCATCACGAGGAAGATGGCCCATCCGAACAGGAACGCCACCATGCGTCCCGGCGACTGCCCGCTCGCCCGCAGCGTGAGTTTCAGCCGCAGGCCCAAGAGAAGAATGAACCGGCCAAAGGAATCTCTCACCCGAGAAACTCCAGGGTTCCGCGCTTCGCGCCCGATCGTCCGGCAACGTGGACAAACACGTCTTCGAGGCTCGCTTCGGGCAAGAGCCCGGCTTGACTACGCACCTCGGAGAGCGTTCCCAGCACCTGCAACTTCCCCTGTGCGATGATGGCGATGCGAGTGCAGAGCTTTTCGACGAGTTCGAGAACGTGCGACGAGAAGAAGATCGTGACTCCTCTCGCGACCGCATCCCGCAGGACCTCTCGGATTCCCCGCACACTCACCACGTCGATGCCGTTGAAGGGTTCATCCAGGAACAACACCCGGGGCGCCGGCAAGAGGGCGCAGGCCAGGCTCACCTTCTTGCGCATCCCCTGCGAGAAGTCGAGCACCATCTTGCGCCGATCGGCGGCGGCGATTTCCATGAGGTCGAGCAGCGGCCCCGAGCGATCGCGGATCTGTTCGTGCGTCAAGCCGTGCAGACGCCCGACGAGCGACAGCATCTCCAGAGGCGTGAGCCTCTCGTAGAGGACGGATTCCTCCGGCAGCACGCCGATCCGTCTCCGCACTTCCAAAGACTCGCGCTCGACATCAAACCCCAGGACTTTGGCGCTCCCCGAATCGGGGCGCAGAAGTCCGCAGAGCATCTTGATCGTGGTGGACTTCCCCGCCCCGTTCGGGCCGAGAAAGCCAAAAAACTCGCCGGCATAGACTTTCAGGTCCAGGCCGCTCACCGCCACTTTGGACCCGAAGCTCCGGGTCAACCCGGCAATCTCGACCGCGACCGCCGAGGTACCCGCTAGCGTCGGGGCCGACTCCGGCGGCATCTCCGCCGCGGCCCCAGGGTCCGCTCCCGGCCCCGCCCCCTCCCGGGGCACCTCGGCTAGCGGCTCTCTCGCCCCCCCATCCCCCGGCGACTCCCCCAAGCTTTCCGTCATGCCTGAAGGTCCCTACTCCCGGACTCCCCTTCAACCGCTGAAGGAAACCGAGTGGATCCTAAGGCTCACTGAGCCTTTTTTTGAGTCGGCCGCTTGCCGAGATCGCGACTGCGTGGAACCGCAATGTGCTTCGGGGGAACCCGCGCCTCGGGAGGACTAGGGCAGTCCGCCGAGGGAGGCCGCGGCCGTAACTCGTTGGCCAGCTTGATCTTGCGAATCACCGACCGCAACTTTCGCGCTCTTTCTTCGACCGTTCCACTCGCTCGGTCAGCCGCCTCCCGGGCCGCGCATTCGCTACAGACCTTCAGGTGGGCGTCGACCCAAGCCGCCTCGCGCTTCGACAGATCCCCCCCACTCCAAAAGATGAAGTCGATCTCGGAGGGGTGACCCAAGCTCTCAGGAGTCCGCCGCAAAACCTCCTCGGCGGCAGCCTCCCAGATGGCGTCCCATTCAGTTTGCTTGTTTTGCGGATTCATGGCCGACCACTCCCTCGCAGGCCTTCCGGCTTGGCCGTGTGGCCTGAGGGTTTAACTCGCGAGCGCAGACTTTCGAAAACACCTACTAAGCGGCTGAGAAGCCAATTCCTGACAATATTTTTCGGGGATTTGTCCGCTTTCGCGAGGTCCAACTGGAAGTGTCCCTTTCAAAGTCGGGGGGGCAGAGATCAAGAGCGAAGTTTGGCCGCAGCGCGCAGTCGTGATCGAGCACGGCTCAAACTCTGTTCAACCGCCTTCTGACTGATTCGCTCAAGCGAGGCGATTTCTCGGACCGACAGCCCGTCGAGGAACCTCCTGAACATACGGACCATCCGAGGGGATGACTTTCGTCCCAACCACGATAGAGCCCATTCAACCTCATCGGCCATCGTGAGATTAGCCCCGGGGTCCTGAGCCCGCGAAGACGCAAGTGAAGATTCAAGCTGCGACCGCTCAAGCGAAGCGGAGCGCGAATGACGTCCCCGAACGTCCCTCCTCCTCACATGGTCCATCAACGTCCTCCGCGCTGCAACATTGAAGTAGCGAAGAAACTCATTGGGCGAGGCTGGGACTAAGGACCGATCGTATCGGAGCAGCTCAGACAAGACGTCATGAAGCAAGTCCTCTTCGGTGATGCCCAAAGCCGTACGAGGCCGCACGAGTCGACGGCAGATCTCGTGTAGCTGTCTCCAAAGTTGGCGGAGTTGTTCATCAAGAAGTGAGAAGTCACCGCGAAGCCAGTCCTCGGACGGCTGACGAGGGCCGGGTTGCTCAGGGTGGTCCACTAGCTCCTCCGTCTACGGCTGCGGATTCCGAGCGACCAAACTTCTTTGCAGTATTCGGCAAAATCCTCCGGAGGGTTTGAGCAACGAGACCGCTCGGAGAGGAACTGCCGCCGAAGTCGCGGCAGGAACTTCAAGAAGGAGGCCAGCGCAACCTCTGTCGATTCCGGTTCGAGCAACTCACGGTGTGCCCGACCGAGGACGCCAGGAAGAGGTGCCTGCCCCAGCCACTCAACCGACTGGGCGCGCAACTCGGATCCACTGAACTTTCGTACCTGGGTGCGCACGGCATCCAGCCCGGACACCCCGGCTCCCTGCAAGAACTCTTCGGTAATGGACCAAAATCCCAGCCCGAGTTTCTGGAGTCGCGTGAGATCCGATTGCTCGGGCGGGGAGTCGCAGAGCTCCACCCGGATTCCGAGAAGCCACCTCAGAACATCCAGAGCATCGCAAGCGCCACTCGTCAGGCCGTGAGTAGCCACCACCAAGAACACGGATGGAAGCAAGTGCGTAGGAGTTCGCACCAGATCGATCACCTTGCCCGCAACCTCGTCCTTCCCAATGGCGCGATGGTGCCGTTTGCACTCGACAATCCAAAGCCCACCGCTTTCATGGACTCCGTCCAAGTCCCGACCGCCCTGGTGACCAGCGCTCCTCTTTCGCACCTCTGGAAAACAACCGCTCTCCACGAGCCAACGTCGTACGAGCTCTTCGAAAGACCAAGTTCCCGAGCTCGGGGCGAAGCTACGAAGCGCGTCATCCTAGAGCAGTTGCGCCATGACTTGTCGGCATGATATCACACGCGGTCGTCGACTTGGCTCGCCGTAGCCGGTTCCAAGCCGAGGACATCAAGTTCATTGCCCGCTCGAGGTGCTCGTGGGGGGGTCTGGTAGCGCTGGGCCGGAATGCCGCATCGGGCGTTGCACGAGTATCTGAACAGGCGTCCCGGGCTTAGGGGGGCGCATCGCGAAACTGAGGAATGTCGAGGGAAGAGAAGCAAAGAACGGAGACGAGGCGTTCGTGGTGGGAGCGGAGGGGAGTGACGGCGTGGGGGATGGCACCGCCGAAGAGGACGAGGGTTTGGCCGGGGCGAAGCCAAAGGGATTCTCGGTCGGAGGCGGGAGCGGCGCGCACCGAGGACAGGGGCTTGGACCAGGCTTGGGGCCACAGTTGGAGGTGACCACCCGCCCGAGGTCCACCGGAGGCGGAGAGGCAGGTGATGACCGCCACTTCGCACCCGGGAATATCGCGGTGCACGGCGAGATGGTGTCCCTGCCCGGCATACCAGGTGAAACTTCCGCCATCCGCCAGTGGAACGAGTGCAAGACCAGTGCGCGCCTGCAACTCACGGCGAAGGTCGGGGGAATGGAACATGGCTCGCTGCACTGGCCCGCCCAGTCCCGTGAAGAACCGGCGAGCCGGCTGGCCACCCCTCACTTCTTCGAGATCGTCCTCAAGCACGCAACTCTCTTGCGCCGTGACGCGTGCCCGCGCCGCCTCGCGAATTAACGACTGCAAGTCCTCCGCCCCGAGTAATTCATCCCAGACTTCGAAACCGCCGCGCGCGAGGAAGGGGTGCAGCGCCGAAGCTCCGACTGTCACGAGAACCCCCCTCCCGGTCCGAAGCTCATGGGTTCGCCGAAGGTGATCGCTTCGACCTCCCGACGCAATTTCTCGGGCAGCCTGGAGAGAGGCAACAAGGCACCGTCGTCGCGATCGGCAACCCGCGCGGGTTGTTGATCGGCAATCTCCAGCCTGACCCCGAATCGCGCCTCGAATAGCGCGCGCCCACCCTCGATCGAGAAACTCGTGCCGACCAGCGGCCCTACTTGGAAGCCCATCTCTGCGAACGTGCGGCGGAGAATTTCTGCCCGCTCCGAGTCCGGCTGATGAGCCTGCACGTTGGCAGCGCGCACGGGTCCTGCCGACCTCGCCAACCGACGATTCGCCGGTTTGAGGACCACCATCGCAACGACGCCGGGGCTCGGGCTCATTCGACCTCTCCTCCGCTGACGGAGGCCGACACCCTCGGAGGCCGCAGAGTGACGGGCTCCAAGCTGAGCGCGACGTTGAGCCAGCGGTTCTTGGATCTTACCGCCAAGCGCCGTTCGACGAGGCTCTCGAGAAAACGGACGACGCGCGACTCGGTGATCCGCTGACCCGGGAATTTCGAACGCACATCTGCCACGATCGCCTCCGTGGACTGGAGAGACGAGCACGAGAGAAAGATGGCTCGCTCCGGGCCACGCAAGCGATATTCGCGAGTGGTCGCGTGACGACGATTGTCGAGGAGTCGGATGATCTCCGGGTCACTCGCCTCGATCCACAGGGTTCCCGTATCGGGATCGGCGCGCCACGCTTCCACCGCGGCAATGACCTTGGCCGCCCGGTGACCGGCCCCCTCGCTCCCGGGTGCCTTGAAGTCGAAGTAGTACGCGATGTTCGCCCGCACCGCGTCCGGGAAGGGGTAGAGATAGGAATAGGCGGGCAGAGGTCGCAACTCGGTGATCCCGAACGCGGCCGGATTCATGTGGTACGGGCTGAATCGATCGAGCCTCAGGGGCCCGCATGCTCCCGGCGGCTTGAAGTGTCGAATCGCCGGCAACAGAGCGAGGATCTCTTCGTAGTCCTCGTCGGTTTCTCCGGGGAAGCCGTAGAGGAGATTCCACTCCGCCTCCACTCCGAACTCCGTACACCACTTGAGGAGCTGGATGTTGCGTAGTCCCGTGGTGCCTTTGCGCATCAACGTGAGGACGTGGTCACTCAAACTCTCGATGCCGGGCTGGATGCGAGTAACGCCGGCAGCTTTCAACGCGCCGATCTGCTCTCGCGACAGGTTCGCCTTCACTTCGTAGAAGATCTCAGCGGGAACCGGGTCCGCGGCCAATGCCGGAAGAACGGAATGGAAGTACTTCATGTCGAGGATGTTGTCCACGACTTGCAGGTGCGGGCTCGGCCAGGCGGAGGCGGCGGAACGCAGTTCGGCCAAGGCTCGCTCGGGCGACTTGCTGCGGTATTCGAGCGTCGCTCCGTTCAGGCCGCAGAAGGTGCAGTGCGATTTGGCTCCCCACCAGCATCCGCGCGAAGTCTCCACCATCAACGTGGGAGTGACGCGGTCACTCGCCGAGCCCTCGGAGAATGCCGCGACGAAATCCTCGAAGTTCGGTTGCGCCAGGGCGTTCAGATCTCGAATGGCCGGGCGTTTCGGGGTGACAATCGTCTCCCCTTTCGGTCCGCGCAGGATCAACCCGGGAATCTCTTGGGCCCGTTTTGCCCACGCGGCCCGGCGTGATCCGAGGATCAGCTTGACAACTTCCGGAAAGGACTGATCCGCTTCTCCCGGCACCACCAAGTCCACAAAGGGAAACTGCCGGTGCAGCTCCTCCCCCATCACTCCCTCGAAGTTGGCGCCGCCGAACGCGAGTACGAGATGCGGGTGTCGGTCCTTCAAGCGTTTGGCAAAGGCGAGGGAGGCGAGGTTCTGCTCGAAGGTCGATGTGAAGCCGACGACTCGATGTTCCTCCCACCGCACTGACCCAAGCAGATGCTCGAAGAAAGGCTCGACGGTGCTGCGCAGGAACGCGAGCATCGCGATGTCCTTCTCCGGAAGTCGCCAAGCCTCCCTCAGAACGCGGCTCTGGTACTCCGCATCCTGGCGGGGCCGTGGTCCGTACAGCGCCTCCGCGAATACCCATTCCCCGGTGAATGCGGTCGTGGGGAGATCGGTCGAGGCGCGCACGTACGAGTCGATTCCGACGAGCTCCGCGAAGTCGAGGTTCGCATAGCGGAGGTCGCAGGTGATGCCCCGCGCGCGCAATTCGGCCCGGAGCAGACTGATGCCCAGCGCCGGGCGATCGAGCGCCCCCATCGGCATATGAAGCAAGAGGACATCCGACATCGAATTACTCCCGGCGGCGGGGGGCGACGCCCGAGAAGCGGACGTCGTCCGGGTCACCAACTCGACTCGAAGTTCAGGACTCGGAGTCCGGATCGGACTCCATCAAGAGGTCTTCCATGGCCTGCACGTCTTCCTCGCTCAGACGCTCGGGCGCGCCGGGCGTGGCCACGAATTCGGAACCGAAGGGGCGGATCGGATCCGGCCCGATGATCGGGCGAGGGCGGATCGGAGTGGGGTAGATCGGGGTCGGCACGATTGGAGTGGGTCGGATGGGACCGACAATCGGGGTCGGACCCGGCCGAATCCGGATCGGCTGCGGCCCGATCTTGATGGGCCGAATCGGACGGATGTGGTCCGGGTGCGGGGTGAACATTGATTCCGTCGGGTCATCGCCTTCAGTGGTCGGCTCTGCGCTCCCGTCAGCCGTAGGCGTCACCGAGAGGTTTCCCATCGCCTGGATCTTCGCCAGCAAGACCGCCCGATGCGCGTCGATGAGCCCGTGGCCAGTCGCCACGTCGACGCCGATGGTGGCCGGCGCTCCCCCCGCCGAGGGATGGCTGTTCCCGACTTTGACATCGCGGGCGGTCGCCATGAGGATCCGCTTGACTCGGTCAGGACTGAATCGAGAGGAAACTTGCAAGATCAAAGCGGCCGCCCCGGCGACTTGCGGAGCCGCGGCGGAAGTGCCACTGAAGGCAGCCCATCCGTCGTCTCGAGCCGTCTGGTCGCCCGAGGGGTGCGTCCCCCCCGAACTGGTCACGTCAATTTCGTCACCCGGCTCGACGGGCAGCATGATGTACTGGGCGCCCGGTCGCATGCCAACCAAACCGCAGACGTCGGGACAGCGACGGCCGGGATACGGGATGCTGACAAACCCGCTCGCGTAGTCGGAGGCCTGGATGCTCTCGTCAGGACGCATGAAGGCACCACCAGCGGAGATGACGTCCGGATGCATGCCTGGGAACGCGAGCTGTCCGTTCCCGGCTGCGAAAATGACGACGATTCCGCTCGCCACTGCCGAAGCGATCGCGGTCGCCAACGCGAGGTTTGCGGGCGAGAGCGTCGATCCCGAGACGTGGCTACCCCACGAGCAAGTGATGATGTCAGGCCGGAGCGCAACGGCAGCATTGAAGGCCGCAGTCGCGTTGACGAAGCTCATCTTCACGGGCAGGAGTTGCGCGTCGGGCGCCACCGCAAAGATGTTGGCGGATTCGCCGGTGCCGTGACCGCTTTCATCCTTCAGAGGATTGGCCGCACCTGGTCCGAGCACCACTGGGGCGACTCGGAATCCTCGCTTGGTGAAGTGCGGATGCTTGTACCACCCGCTATCGACCATCGCGACGCGGACTCGCTTTCCGGTGGTACTCCCTCGGTGGGCGCGTTCCGCATTGAGCCCGACCCCGAGGTCGCCAGCAACCCGCAGGTGCCAGTACGCCTTGGTCGGCGGAAAAACGGAGGGTCCGAAGTAATACCGGGGTTCCTCGATCGCGATCCCTTCGATCAACTCCTCGAAGGGCGTCCCGCTCGTTTCCAGGAGCCCCGGATTGTCCGTCTCATCCACCTGGAGGAAGGTGGCGGTCGTGTCTTCGTCTCCGGATTTGCGACACGGCAGTTCGCGGGCCACGATGCGGCGCTGGAACGACTTCTCGTAGGCTTCCTTGGGTCCGGCGATGTTGATCGTCGTCGGCGTCACCTGAAGAACTTCGAAGCCGGAGTCCTTGAGGCGGAGTACCGACCGCTGAATGAGGTCGGGCTCGGACGCAAAGGCGCCCACATTGGCCGCCGAAATCGGGTCGGTCATCGCAAAGAGCGAGACCCCTCCGATCGACCGAGGAGAAACTTGCGCAAAGATACGACTCGGAATCGGACTCGCCCGATCCCCGCCGCTCGCGCGGCGGCCTTTTGCCCGTCTTGCCATGGTGCTGCACTCCTTCGGAGAATTGAGGCGGCAGACCGGCCAGACGGACTGTGACTAAGGATCACATCTGACTGTGCATCGTGACCGGAACGACCGTGTCCTCACGGGTTGGAAACGACATCTCTCGAAAAACCCGTCAAAATTACTTCCGGATTGTGTACACGGTCACTCGGCCGTGGCCAGGGCTCACTTCGTAAGGGACTTGCGCAGCGCTTTGGCTGCCGGTTGGTCACCGAGGATCGAGAGACAGCGCGCTCGGATCAACGCGGCGAGCGTGCGGATCTGGGGGTCATCGCCCCTCCGAATAGAGAGCAGTTCGAGGAGAGCCTGAACCGCGAAGCCGTGCGAAGCGAGTTGGGCGGCCCGCAGGAGAGCATCGATATCGGGATCACCGGTGTGGCCGACCGAGTTCAGGGTTCGGGTGACGGTCTCGGCGCTCACGACTTCCATGGTGGCGGTCGGTTCGACGCCGGATCTCCCGATCCCCTCCGGGGCTCGAATCCCCCACTCCCATCGCCCGACGGTCAACCCTGCCGGGTTCGGCAGGAGAGTCGTGAGACGCTGATGGTCCGGGCGACGATCAACCGTCCACTCGTACCGCTGGCCGTTACTGTCCTGCACCCACACCCACACCGTTTGATTCCCGGATCCAGGAGGCAGTAGCTCCAACTCGAATCCGCGGTGCCCCGCGGCGACCACTCCGCGGGGAGAATAGAGTCGAATTGCGGCGGCCTCCTGGACGACAGCCGACGTCGAACTCAGGATTCTCTCCCATCCAGTCGACACTCGCGGGTCCGCCACAATCAATCCCAGAGTCTCCGGATCTGCAACCACCGACCGCAATACTCGCAGCGCCTCGGAGGACGGCGCGTCGGCGGCCCGGCCAGGGAGGCCAAGGCCGAGCAGGGCACTGCGCACCGCGGCGCTTCTCTCTTGGAGTACAACGCCTCGCTCCCACCTCCAGTGAAACCAATATGCCAATGCTCCCATCGCGAGCGCCACGACCGCACCGGCGACCAAGGGAACTCGGAATTGGGATCGCGGCGACCCCGACTGTGAAGAGTGCCCCGCGGATCGGATCGACTTCGGTGGTTCTCGCTTCGGCGTTCCTGCGCGCGAAGTCCGCGTCGCAACTACCGCAAGGTACTCGGTGAAGATCTGCTCCTCGATCCCGGGAAACCGCTCAAGGTAGGCCTCCACCGGCGGAACGCGGCCCGCAAGCTGATCTTCGGCGAGGGCGGCCATGAAACCCGCCAGAACATCCGACGATTCGCCTCTGGACTCCGTCATGGCAATTCACCGTCCCTTGCATATCCCGCCATTGTGAGCAATACCGAATCCGCCGACGGATCGCGATCCATGAATCCGTCATTGGCCTTGACATTCCCCGAACGGGCGTGATGCGATGCCCCGGCATGACTCAGCCACCCTCGACCTTGCGAAGCCTCGACGAGTTGGCGGAGCGCGCGGCGGCGGGCGATTCGCAGGCCTTTGGTGCCGCGCTCGAGAAGATCCAACTGCCCTTGATGCTGTTCTTGCGCCGCCATGCGGGGTACGTCCAACGGAGCGACTTTGACGAGGAGGACTTGTTTCAATCGGTCGTCATCGTCGCATGGAACAAGATAGCGGGGTTTGCACAGCAGGACGCGAAGGCAGGCTTCGGAGCCTGGATCCGCTCGATCGCTCGCAACGTCATTGGCGACCGCCAGCGGTATCTCCAGGCCAAGGGTCGCGGATTCGAGGCGGACGGATCCGCCCGTCGGGAGGCGGCGCAGGCCTCAAAGATTCAAGAAATCGTCGATTCCGTTACCTCGATCGTATCGAAAGCCCATCTGCGCGAGCAAGTCGCTCGCATCCACCTCGTGATCGAAGGCCTCGCCGACCCCGATCGGACCATCGTGGAGCGCTGTCTGATCGATGGGGAATCGTTGGCGGCGGCCGGGGCCGCGGTGGGGCTTTCGAAGACCCGCACCCACGAAATCTACGCGCGGGCGCTCTCCGCGATTCGAGCCCGCCTCGAGGCTCCGTCCACGCGCGCTTAGAACCCCGTCCAGGCGTAGTTGCCGGCTCCGGGACCGGAGATGATCGGAGTGAACCGCACTCCGTTGATCGGGGTGAAGCTCGTGAAGGAGGCCAATTCGGCGACGGCGGCGTTCGAGACAAAATCATAGATCATGCTCGTGCTATCGGTCGCTGCCCCCGATCCTCCGGCGGCAAATGTCGTAGTGCCGGCATTCGTGGCGCCCGCTCCGCGGCTCAGACCCAGGAATTGGTTGACCGCCAATGCCGGCGGCGGAAAATCCGCCATCGAGGGGAGACCCTCGATGGTGATTTCATTGGTCGCCGTGTTGATCTCGATGACCATCGTCCAAGGGAGGAGGGCGGCGGAATTCTGGACGAAGAAGACCGAGAGGAAGGCGAACCTCACGACGGACGGCCCCGCATTGAGGACGTGGAGACTGGAGACCGAGTAGCGATAGCCGATCGCCGTCCAAAAGCCCACGAAGGGCTGCAGACTCATGGCTTCGGCCACCGAAGGGCTGATGTCGAGATCGGCATTCCCGCTGCCGAAAACGACTCTCCCGGAGGTCGAGATCCGACACTGGGTGTAGCTGGTCCCGTAGAAGCTGAAGGTTCCGTCGCCACATCCGTCGTATTGATCGAGATTGATGGTGAATCCACACGGGCAGGCCGGTGCATCCGTGCCGACCGTGGTCGGGGTGTAAAGCAGATTCGAGACCGGCGGGACGGTGAGGTCGACTCGGGTCGTGGCCGAGATGTAGAGCCCGGTCGCGGAGGCGGGACTCACATGGGCCATCACGGTGTAGAAATGATCGAAGGGCGCGCAGGTGGGAGTCGAAGCGCTGATCGAAAACTCTCCGCTCGAGTTCGTGCGCAGGAACTGACTCCACAGGCTCGTGGTGTCGGTGCCGTTTGCCAAGATTGCGATGTCAAAGAAGCTCGTTCCACAGTCGATAGTATTCAGGACCAAATCGGTGAACCAGCTTCGGCTGCCGACCAAGGACGCAACCCAAATCACCGGCGCGTAGGGATCAGTGCAGGCGTAGTTGTAGGCGGCGCCGCCACCGAGGACGGAGTTGGCAGTTCGATAGGAAGTGGTGCGACTCGCCGCATCCGCCGGAGTTCCGACCGAGAAGTTGCTGCGACTGCTGTTGAAGCCCGGTTCGTCGAATTCATAGACCGCGCGCCGCATGGCGGTCGATCCGATGTCCGCCCATCGGCGGCCGTCCCCGTTCGAGGAACACCACGGGGCGCCAACCATGACCACGGAGTCTTCATTGCCCATGAATCCGTTGGGCTCGCCCGGACACCAGTTCGAGTAGCCGGTCGACTCCTTCGTCGTCCACTCGAAGGTCCCCTCGCTCGCGAGGTCGGAGAGCCCGACGTACCAGTCGCCGGAATCCACCCCCGCGAACGCACTGGTGATCGCCAAGTTCTCGGCAGCACTGGTGATGGAGGCGAGGTGCACGCCGAAGACGGCTCCGTCTCCGAATGACCTCGGGATCGACGATTCGTAGGCGAGGTTGATCGCGTGCTGGGCAGCGGTGGCGGCGGGAGCCAGCGCGTAGAAATGCCCGTTGGCCGGATTCAAGAACCCGTTGGGAATCTCCACGATCACCTCATAAATGTTGTTGTTGAACACGTCGTTCCAACAGCGGTTCGTGGTGGAGTTCATGACCACGGAATCCTCCTGGATCCCGCCCCCGCCGTTGTTGGGCTCGCCCATGCACCAGTTCGTGTAGAGGAAAGGCTCCCCGCTCAGCCACTGAAACGGGCCCCCGGGGGTGAGGCGGAAGGCACCGATTCGGAATTGACTACTGCCGAACGTGGTCTTGACAAAGGTCTCCTCACCGGCGCTGTTGAGGCAGACGGGGTAGCCTCCGTAGGCCTTGGCCTGATTGAGCGCCTGAGACCAGGTCGAGAAGCTCCAGAGCTTCGTGTACCAGTGCCCCCCGTAGGCATGGAATGTCTGCTGGGCTCGTCCTTCCAGCACCAGGACGGAGGCCAACGCCAAGGATCCGAGGACACGTTTCCAGTTCATGATGATTCTCTTCAGAGGGCGACTTCCGAGCGATCCCCCCCTCTGAGCCCGCTGCCCAAAGGAGAGTGAGATTCGAGTCTTCTGGGCCACCGAGGCCCATGGGCTCTGCTCACTCCCCTTGATTGAAGAACCGATCCGGTCGTTCGGAACAAAATCCGATGGGGTTTGCTACGGTGCCGAAATGGGCACCCTTTTCATCGGTTCCGGCCCTTGGGCCACCCTCGAAACCGGAGTTCTTGGTCCGCGCAACGCCACCGCCCTGCTCGATGCCGGCGAGCGGCAGGGCTACGCGATCTACGTCGAGGACGGCACGATTCGAAGCGGAGGGACCATCCCCGAGATGCGGACGCGACACCAATCCGCCGAGGTGGTCGACCTCGGACCGGGTCTGGTCACGCCGGGCTTCGTCGATCCCCACACGCACCCCGTGTTCGCGGCCACCCGCGAGGACGAGTTCGAGGCCCGCAACCTCGGGCGAAGCTACGAGGAGATCGCCAAGGCCGGAGGTGGGATCCGCAATTCCGCTCGTCGCCTCCGCGCGCTCACCGCCGAGGCTTTGGCGGAGGGCTTGAGCCGTCGCGCGGACGAGTTTCTGCTCCACGGGACGACCACCATCGAAGCGAAGAGTGGCTACGGCCTTTCCACCGACTCCGAAATCGCGCAGCTCGAGGCGATCCGCCTGGTCTCACGCAATCACCCACTCGAGTTCGTGCCGACCTTCCTTGGCGCCCACGAGATCCCGGACGAGTGGCGGCACGATCGTGAGGGCTACTTGCGTCTGCTCTGCGACGAGATGCTGCCCCGGGTTGCGCGCGAGAAGCTCGCGGTCGCCTGCGATGTCTTTTGCGAAGCGCACGTCTTCACCCCGGACGAATCGCGTCGCATCTTGAATCGTGCTCGCGAACTCGGCCTCGCGGTGAAACTGCACGCGGACGAGATTCGCCCGACCGGCGGTGCCGAACTCGCGGCAGAAGTGAGGGCCCTCTCGGCCGATCATCTCGTGCAGGTCTCCGAGGCCGGGATGGCCGCGATGCGGGATGCCGGCGTCATTCCGATCCTGCTCCCCGCAACCTCGCTCTATTTGAATCTGCCGAAAGATGCCCCCGGAAAGCGCATGCTTGAGCTCGGACTCGCGCCGGCCCTCGCCACCGACTTCAACCCCGGCTCGTCGCCCACGCGCAACATGAGCCTCGTGCTCTCGCTCGCCTGCATCAAGTACGGCATGACGGCGGCCCAGGCCCTGGGCGCGGCGACCTGGAACGCCGCGCACGCGATCGGCCTCGGTGGCAAAGTCGGTGCGCTCGCGCCCGGCTTCCAAGCCGACCTCGCGGTCTTCGACGCACCAAACCTCCGCACTCTGCCCTACCGCATGGGTGAGAACCTCGTGCGCACCGTTGTCAAGAGAGGATCGATCGTCGTGCAAGATGGCCGACGCTGCCGCTGAGCGGCAATTTTCCGACTCGTCGGCGAGATTCTCGCCACCGTGAATTTCTTGGCGTATAATCTTGCAGCTCGCGTGTGCGAGCTGGGTCGGTCGGTTGGACCGTCCTCTTGGTTCCGAAGCGCTGCATGGGTTCTGCCTCAATCCAGCCCTTCGCAGCTTGTCCCATGGCCGGCCGGAACGGACCCGGAGCTTGGAGCTCCCCCTAACCGCCCCGCCGCTCGAAAGGAGGTGATCTCAGTGATTTCCAAGGTATTGAGGAGGGTTACCTCCTAGAGCTCGATCAACGGGCCCCTAGGGGTGACCGTTCTTGGCCGGGAGTGCACTGACGCTCCCGGCTTTTTCTTTTTTCCGCGAGCCCGTTCAGGAGCGGGATCGGAAGAACGACGGCAGCGGCCCGGCCGGTTCCGTCTCGGGATCCTTGCCCTGCCGTAAGAGCAAATAGCGACGGACGATTTGCTCCGCCACGAGGGCCTCGACCTCGGGCTCCTGTCCGGCGAGAATCCACTGCTGCGGAAGCTCGGCACCCTCCAGGGTCGTCAGGTCGGGGACCAAGCTTTGGGCGATCACCCCGAGTTCACCGTCCGCGGCATGGCCGGGAGCGTTGCGAATCTCCACCGTTACCCGCGTCCGCCTCGGCAGATTGGCTTCGTCGCGAAACTCAAGCGTATGGGTCTCGATCACCCGGCGGTTCGAGTCGCGAAGGTCGAGATTCCCGGGCCGAAACGCCTTCTCCATGAAGCCGTCGGCCGCCTTCCAAAGGAGCGTGAAGTCCGCGGCGGGGACAGTCCTCACGGTCGGGGACAGTCGGTCCAAGACGACCCGACGTTCTCCCTGAGTCTGCACTTCACCCACCCTCGAGACTTGGGTGCACGCCACGAGGCCAAGGCCGCCGATCCCGGCGGCGAGTATCCACTTCTTCATGGCTGCACGATATCGCGCCCGGTCGTCGCGTCGCGGACCGCGGGTGGGGCAGCTTCGACGAACCAAGCTTGGCCAAGGCGCAAAACCCCCGCCGCCGCGGTTCCGAAACCCCAAAAAGCCCCGTTCAGGAAAAGTGGCGAACCAGAGAAGCTTGGCCGATCCCCCCCCGATTGGCGTATGATGCTCAGGTGCCGTCCCCCGTGCGGCCGATGCAACGAAAGCCAACTATGAGTCTCGAAAGCAAAACCCCCTCCGTTCCGAATCCAGCGGCTCCCCTCCCCTACGAGCCGCCCCGCGTCCAATCCATCAAGTTGTCCGAGGAGGCTGCCGAAGCCTTGACCTGAAACCTCGTCACGTCCTCGTGAGAGGACGGCGGGGCCGGTCGGCCCCGCCTCGACTTGGGTAGGGTTCTGAATCTGGAACCAATCGGGAGAGCGCTCGCGTGACCACGATCTCTGAACGAGCGCTCGCGATACGGCCCCGCGCGTTCACGCTGGAGCTCACGAAGGGGTGCAACCTCCGTTGTGGGTACTGCTACTACGCGCAGCGGGAGGCCGCGTACGCGCCTTCGGTCACCATGTCGCCGGAAACGGCGGCTCGCTCCGTCGACCTCTTGATCGAGCAGTCGAAGCCCGGAGAAACCCTCCACCTCCACTTCTTCGGCGGTGAGCCTCTGCTCAACCTGCCGATCCTGGAGTACGCCCTTGAGTACGCCTCGAAGCGCGCGCAGGAGACCGGTCGGCGGTTCACCTTCGAACTCACCACGAACGGGACGCGGTTCAGCGAAGCCGCGATCAGCCTGCTCAATCGCTACGAACTCCAGGTCGGAGTGAGCTTCGACGGCCCGCCCGAGTTGCAGGATGTCGCGCGTCCCCTCGCGGGCGGAGGTTCTTCGACCGCCCTGGCGTTGCCCGGCTTGCGGCAGTTCATGTCCTCCCGGCGGGGAACCCCGCTCGAGGAAAAAACCCACGCGAGTGTCGTGCTCACGCGGCGCTCCTTGGACCTCAGCGGAATCCAGGCTTACCTCGAAGGCCTGGGCTTCCGCCGCATCATTTTTTCTCCCGCCACAGACCTGAAGGGCGTGAGCGAGGGCCTGACTCCGAACGACCTTCCCGCCATCTTCGCCGCCTACGACCGACTCGCGGTTGAGCACGAGGCACGGCGCGCCCGGGGCGAAGTTCCCCCCGACACGTGGTTCGGCGAGCTCTTCGAAGCGTTGGTCTCCGGAGCGAAGAAGGACGCCTTTTGTGGGGGCGGGCGCGACTACCTCGGGGTCGCCGCCGACGGCCAGGTCTACCTCTGCTACCGCTTCTACGAGGACAAGACTCAGCACATGGGCAGTGTCCACTCCGGACTCGAAACCGGAGTGACCGAGCGCCTGCTCGCGGATCCGATCGACGAGCGCACGGCTTGCGGCCGATGTTGGGCTCGGCACTTCTGCGGCGGCGGTTGCCATCACGACAATCTCCTCGCCACGGGAGGCCTAGGCGATCCCAACCCCGTGACCTGCGAAATCTTCCGCCACAGTATGGGCCGCACCCTGGAAATGTGGGCTCGCCTCTCGCACACCGCTCACGGCGCCGCGCGAAGACAGCCCGCGACCGAGAACAGCATGAAGCCGCCCTCCTCTCCACCGACTCCGGGCACCCATCCCAAAACCCGATCGACGTGTCACGCTCGCGAAATCCAAAACCCGGACGGCCGCACCGAGCGCGTGGTCTACGAGCCGAGTTCCCACGAGGTGGTCGTCCTCAATGGCACGGCCTCGCTGATCTTCGATCTCTGCGACGGTTCCCGAACCCACGACGACCTCGTTTCCGAACTCGTTCGCCGCTACGCCGCCCCCCGCGAAGTCCTCGCCCAAGATCTCGCATCCACCCTCTCTCACTTCGCGGCCAAGGGTCTGCTCGCCCCCTGACCCGAAGCCCTGCCCACTCACCGGCCCACGCGGTCGATCAGATCCTCGATGGCCAGGCCTCGGGCCGTGGGTTCGTCATTCCCGTCCAAGCCCGTGGCGATCAACTCGTCCCCCAAGTGTTCAGCAACCGCTCTTCTCCAGGCGCTCTCCATGCGCGCGAGTCCACCCTCCTCCAGCATCGCGAGGAGCTTCGGTGCTCGTTTCGCAAGCACTTCCTTCAGGAGGTGCAGCATATTCCCATCTCGCGGCGGCCACCGATCCCTATAGGCTCGAATCATCCGGGATGATATACAAATCGATATCGAGGCTCGCCCCCAGGCCCGCCAGCCGACGAATGACATCCGGTTCGAAATTGAGCGCCGGGGGACTCTCCGCGTAGATCACGCAAGAGAGCATGACAGCTACCTGGTCAGCCATGTCTTTGAGATGCACGGCCCTGGGCTCGAGTATGCGCAACAAAGCCTCGACGTGACACTCGAGCGCGGCGGACCGATTCAGGCCGGATCCGACCGTCCAACCGTGGTTGGTTTCCCGAATAATGGTGTGCGGCCGCAGCTCGCCGATTCTCCAAGCGAATTCGGCGGGTAGGCCGAGCCGGACCGCTATCTCCTCCGGGTCCAACTCCCGGCTCGTCACTACCCACCGAACCCTGATGTCTTGCGACACTAAACCGTCCTAACCGTTGATGTTGATGCCCGTCGGATCGCCGGGGCCGCTGCCGTCCTTGGGCTTGACAAAGATGTTACCGTCTTTGTCCTTGAACAGATCATACTTCGAATTCGGCTTCAAGTCATGGGGATCGATTCCTTGCTTCTGCAGCTCTTTGATTTCCCCACCCGTGAGCTTCTTCATTTGAGCGCTCCCATCCGGATAGGTGTTATGGGCCAAGATCGCATCAGGACCAACGAAATAGCTGTGCCCTCGATGCACTTCCATGTTGAAAACTACGAGTGGGCCTTCGACAGGTAGGATCCGCTGGATCGTGGAAGAGGAGGAGCGTCCAGTGAGAGTCTCTCCGACTTCGAGATCGCCGGCGCGGACCCAGCTTCCGCGGCTGGCGGAATGCAGGAGATGGTCCGAAGTGACGATGAAGTCGCTCTCCCCCGTGCTGATAGACAGGGCCGAATCGACCTCGCGGCGGAAGGTCCCTGTAACCGGGAAGGAGGCGACGATGCGGCCGGGGATGAGCTCTTGCCCGGCCATGCCATGGGTTGTTGCCGAAGACGGGGTGTAGTCGAGGGCCGCCACTTCCGTGACGAGGAAATCACCTTCGACTCCCATCTCCGTGAGAGTCAGAGGGATCCTCGATCCCACGGTGACTCTTTCCTGGTGAATCCACGCCTTCGGACGGGCGAGCGTGAGACGCAGGCCGTGCTGGTCGGAGGCGGTAGCCTCGAGCGAGATCTGCATCCAGTCGTGGCTACTGGGGGTCCGGTAGTGGTCCGGCTCTGTGGACCGCAGATATTCCGGCACCGCGAAGGGTAAATCCAAGAGCAAGCACACGACCTCGTCCCCGATCTCGACTTCCTCGATAGGTTTCGTGGATCCGTCGGCGAGAAGGATCATAGTCCCAGGAGCGAAACAGCCACCCGGGCAGGCGTTGGCGAGGGCCGCGGCCTTGGCGTTGTTCTTGGCCTTGAGAGCATTCTTGATCTTGTCGATGACCTTGTCGATCTTGGCGATGGTGCCGATCGCGGATCCGACCAGCCCAATCGCTCCGCTCGCGGCAGCCTTGGCTCGAGCCCACCAGCCCATCTCGGCGGGCTGCCCCTTGAATCCGCCGTCGATCCACCCTCTGATGTCTCTTCCCGAGGCGGCCGAAAGCAGGTCGATGATGTCGGAAAGGAACGGGATTACATCGACGGCAATGCTGGCGAGAGTGCCGGCGTTCTCGGACAAAAAGTTCATCACCGAGTCCACGGCCTCGGAGACCGAAAGGGTCCCGTAGGGATCGGTGAACAACAGTGGGTTGCCGAGGACGTAGCTGACCGGGTTCAGTCCGTCGACCAAACCGAGCGGATCTTCCTGGAGGAAGGTACCCGTAGAAGGATCGTAGGTGCGCGCGCGGTAATGGTAAAGCCCCGTTTCGGAGTCGTATTCTCTGCCGGTGTACAGGAACCGGTTGCCGGAGGGGGGTGCCGTCACCGTATTCCCGAGACGGTCGCGAATGGTGGGGGCCCCGAACGCGTCGTAGCGGTAGCTCTCCACGATCTGACCATTGGCCAGCGTGATATCAAGCACGCTTCCCTGGTGGTTGACGTGCAGATAGAGCTCGAGCAATTCGGTGGTATTGCCGTCGGCATCGAGATCGGCCACATCGAGCCGGCGGCTCATGACGATCTCGTCGACCCCGGAGACGTGGTAATTGACGGCATCGAGGATTTGCGTGCCGCCGGAGTCCCGGGTCTCTTCGATCACCCACGGACCAGCGTAGACGAACCGGCGCGTCACTCCTCCAACTGTCTTCGCCACCCGCCGGCCCAGCGCGTCGTAGGAGTACCCGGCCGTCAAGACACCGCCATCGGTGACGCCGGTGACGGACTCGAGCGCATCGTAGGTGAAGGTCCGGTTCCCGATCGAGGTCACCGATCCGTTGAGGTTAGAAACCCGCTGAGTTCCTCCCACGTTGGTGTATTGATGCCGGTCGGGATCCGTCGCGTACGTTTCCGTCGATGTCGAGCCTCCCGAGCTCACGGTCGTGACACTCGTTCGGTGGTTGTCGGCGTCGAGGCTATAGGACTTAGAGAGAAGCCGAGGCGTCGACCCAGGCGAGTTCCACTCGACGGCGGGATTCGTGCTCTCGCGCACGAATTCGCCCAGGCGATCGAGGCTGTCGTATCGGAACACGTCGCCTTTGCCTTCGTGGACCCGGTGCTCCCATTTGAGCATGCCTTCCGGATCGAAGTCGTAGGACAGATCAAAGAGCGTGGAAGTGCCGTTCTTGGTGTGGAGTCGGGAGAGACGACCGAATCCGTCACGATCGACGGAGACACTCATCCCGCCGCGGAGGAGACGTTCCCGGAGCGCTCTTCCACTCCCCACGTAGGACATCGTGGCCACCGGGGTCGCCCCGCCGTCCGTCAAGCTCGTCACGCGATGGTGATCGTCATAGCCGAAGCCTCGAGAGAATCCCGAGGGTCCGGTGATGCTGCTGATCCGACCAAGGCTGTCCCGGGTGTAGAGAACGGTATTGGCACTCGAATCCGTCGTCTCGGATTTGATCGCTCCGTCGCCGTCGCGATCGAAACTCGTCCAAGTCGTAATGCCACCTTCGACCTTCGTAGCTTGGTCGAGATGTCCACTGGGTGTCCAAGTCCAGGTATCAGTGCGCAGGAGTTGACCACCCTGAGTGATGCTGCGGCCCGAAGGAAGACCACGGGGATTGTGCCCGTAAGTCAGCGTCTTGCCGGTTGGGGTGGTCGCCGTGTTGATGAACCCAGCCTGGTTCCAGCTCCACTGCCAAGCCGAACCGTCCGGTTGGATCTCGGCGGTCTTGCGGCCGCGGCCGTCGTAGGTCCAGGTAACGGTCTTCTGTCGATTGTCCCGGGCGGTCACGATACGGCCGCCCGGACTCCAGGAATAAACCTCGGTCGAGGCCCCGGTTCCGGAACCGGGAACTCCCGCGCGGCTCACCGACTTCACACGCCCATCGAAACGATAGGTAGCGGAGTGGTATTTCCCTCCGGAGTCGACAAAGCTGACGACGTTGTCGAACGAGTCGTAGCCGAAGACCTCCGTCCTCGAAGGCTGGCCCTGAGCGGCGTAGGTGGCCTGCAACACTCGCCCGGCGGGGTCATTGACCAAGGTCCGCTCGTAGCTGCTCGCATTGTTGTTGATCGGATCCATCGTGATGATCCGATGCGTCGCCACGTACCCGGTCGCCGGATCGTAGACAAATTGGTCGCGGTTCCCGAGGTCGTCGTAGACATCGTCTGGAGCCCCCCAAGACGTGTAGTGGAATCGCGCGGCGACACTACCTCCCGCGGTCACCACCAGCGGTTTTCCGGAAGCTGCGTACTCGATCGTGGTCGGAATCGACCTGACGACGGCCGAACCGTCTTCACTGCGGACGATCCTCGTCTCCTGAGTGGCACTGGCATGCCAGTCCGCATAGCCGAATTCCAGTCTCTCGACCTCGGCCCAGGCATTGTTGACGCGGCCGTAGACCGAGCGCCTCGTGACACGATCCGCGGCATCGATGTCCTCGACGACTTTGTTCAGATCCACCACCTCCATTTCGGTTTCCTGGTCGAACTGGTTGTAGGTGTACCGAATGTCGGTGTACGTGCCGGTCCCGAAGGGGGAGACACTCCGCTCGATTTCCCCTTGCGCGTTGTAGAAATATTCTCTCTGAACCTGCTCGGCGGTGCCGACCGCGTCGTAAAGGACCCACGGCAGATTGCGTTCGTCACGAATCGCGCCGGAGATCTTTCCGTCGCCGTCGATCACTCCGAGGAGGTTCTCGTCGAGATCGTAGAAGTAGAGACTGGTCGGCGTCGTGCCGTCGCCCATTTCCGAGGTTCGACTGATCAGGTTGTCGCCACCATCCCACGTGAAGCTCTGATCTGCCCAGGTGGGGTTGGCGGCCACTCCGAGGTAAGGATCTTGGTCGAAGTAGCGCCACCGGTAGTAGCCCACCCGATCGTCGCCGTCGTAGTACCAAAGAGCTTGGTACTGCTGCCCCGCTCGGACTGGCCCTGACCACGACGCGAGAAGCCCGTCGCCTGTCCAGGTCTGGTCGAAAGTGTCACCCGTGTTGAGGACCGCGTGGACGATTTGACCGCGAATGTCGTACGTGAATTCGGTCCAGATGCTGCCATCGCGGCGGGTCGAGTGGCGTTGCAGGAGGTTGGAGTTCACGCCCCCGGCCGGATAGTAGTTGTAATAAGCGTAGTAGCCGAGAACTCCCGTCCCGTGATCTGCTCCAGACCATTCTTTGATTCTCCTTCGGGTGTCGGTTCGCATCGTCCAGACGCTCGGATTGGGACGAATCCCCCCTGCCGGCGTCGAGATGGTGAGGACTTCACCACCCGGGTTGTCGGGGGCGGAATCGACCGTGCGGGCCACAGTCACCGTGTATCCCGCGAGATTGCCACTGGCATGGGCTTCCGGGGGAGTAAAGGTACTCACCCTGTCCTGGCTATCCCAAGTCCAGGAGTAGCGAATGAAAGCGGTCCCTCCACCGTTGGCCTTCTTGTCCAGAGACAGAATGTTCAGTCGGCTATCGTAGGTCACATCGAAGCTTCCTCCGTCCGGCTCGACCACTTGTGTGATCGCGCCGCAGTTGCAAGTTCCGCTGCGATTGAAGAGCCATGCCCAATAGCCATGATTGCCGGGCGGAATCGGGCGGCTGGGAGTCGTCGCGTCGATGCTCTGGATGTACTGGCGCATCTCCACGGACTCGTTTTCCGTATTCAGTCGATGTCCGCGCACGAAACCGCGGGGAGTCGCGACAAAAATCCATCCCGTCGACGAGAAATCGAAGAAGCGCCAGAGTCCGCCCTGGGCGTTCATGATGAGGCTAATCTTGCAGGGATTCTGCGCCTGGTAGCCGAACGCCATCACGAGTTGACCGGAATCGTTGATGATCTGCGCGAGCTTCCCGTTCACGTCATAGGTGAATGTCCGAAGGGTGTTGCGAAAGACGGTCGACGGCCCCGGCCCGCCCTCCTGATTGCTTTCCAACACATCGCGCGCCGGGTAGGTCACTTGGGTGAGGTCCTCTCCGGTCAGTGCGTACTGGATCGTGTTGCCGAGATCGTCCATGACCGAAGTGATGTACCCGCCGGTGGTTCCGATGTGGAACTGGTGGCCCCGGGAGTCGATCACCCGATCCAAATGCCCGTTCGTGTAGCGAAAACTGATGGTGTTCAATCCGGAAGAGTCGGCGCGAACGAGGATTCGGCCTGCGCTGTCGTAGTGATGGGTGCGACCGTCTTTGAACTTGACCTTGTGGGTCGCGCCCGGGACATCGCTGGCGAGGAGGGCGGTGGCCCCCCGGTAAGCGGCCGCGCGCCAGACGCCAGGGCCAGTCTGCGTGAAGTAACCGTCAGGGTCGTTGTAGGGGCTGTTCCAGTCCACGACGCGAAGGTGCGTGGCATCGACCACGATCAACCGCTCGTAGAGTGAGTGAACCCAGTGACGTCCCACGGAGCCGACTCCGTTGAAGTCGAGGCGGCTGAAGTAACGCCGTCCAATGACCAAGTCGCTCTCGGCGGTGACGCCGCGGTAGGTCGAGTCTCGTTCCCCCCAAACGAGACCCAACTGGCCGATTTCGACGGATCCTCCCCGCAGGTGCGAGAGCAGCTCGAGCCCGCTCGGCATCGAACCCGGATCCAGGTCGTAGATGTTCAAATCGTCACTGTGCCCCAGCAGGGATTTGGCAGCCGGGGACGCATTGACGAAATTCGAAGTCGGGCCACCCGACTCCATTCCGCCGAGGTTGGTGTATCCGAGCCAGGACACGGTCTCTCTCGGTGCCCCCAGCATCGTTGCAAAAGTCTGCTCGGTCTGAGTGACGAGATGGACAAGATTGGTCGCCCCGCCAGATGCCATGGACGTGTAGGCGCTCGTACACATGTTGATGTTGTCGGGACCGCCTTGTTGTCCGAGGCAAGCGCCCTCGGGCGCTTCCGGTGGCGTTGGTCCCTCCATGATCGGGTCACACTTCTGCTCCTCCTCCGGCGGCGGAGGGGCCAGTGGCGCGGGGTTTTGACCATAGGTTGATCCGACCAAGAAGGCGAGCAGCAGCCAGCCCAGTCCGAAGACTATGCTGAGACTCCTCAGCGCCTCTTTCCAGGGGCATCGAGTGCTTGGAGCGACCGTCATGATTCTTCTCCTCGGTTGAGGCTCGATCTGAATCACCCCAAATGGAGCGGCGTCCAGGGGTTGAGACTGATCCTGCGAGCCGACGTGACAGGCCTTGATCTTGGACGACGAATCCGGACAAGAAAAAGCGCCGCATCGCGAATTTTTTGGCCTTGGCGGCGTTGAGCAGTGAGCCCGGCGACGGGAGCGACGGAATTATCACGTCTCTCCGACCCGAATGTCACGAATACCCTCATCACCACAATAAATTAATCCAATTCGTTACGGATCAAGAGACCACGCCACCAATGACCTGAAGCCAATCGCAAAGGCAGCTCATTCCAATCGTTGTTTCAGTGTGTCGCAGCGACCACCAGTCCTGCGGCCCTGCCTGCAGGGATGATCAGGGATCCACCTTGCGTGGTCCTACCCACGGGCGCGCCCCGTCCGGGGACTGGCGCGTTCAGCGCGCGACGTTTTCCCCACGCGCGGTCAACGCAGCAAAAGCTGCCGATCGCACCGCGTCATGGGGCGACTTCGCGGCGCGCTCAAGGGCGCCTTTGCCCGGTTCCGACTTCCACTTTCCAAGCAGGCGGCACACTTCTGATTGTTCTTCGATGAGGAGGCGGAGGTAGATCGGATCACGGGGGTCGGCATCGGGGAGACTCGTTCGGGTCAGCATCCCGATCAGGATCTTCTCCCCCGCGGGATCCGCTTGCCGACCCAACTCCATGGCGCACGATTCGCGGGCGTGGTGGTCCGCGTCTTTCAATCCTTCGGTGCGAAGGACCTTGAGGGCCGCCTCGTTCCCGGGTTTGGCGAGGAGGGCAAACGCGATGCGCACGCCGACGGACTTGTCCCGGAGCCCCTCGTCCAGGAGCCCGGAGGCTTCGGCACGGCGGAGGATCTCCTGAACCGAGAAGAGCACCGACACCGCCGTCTTGCGCGTCTTCGGGTCCTTCTCCTTCAGCACGGCCGAGGCCAGCGCGAGCGCCGACTCCCGGGTGCGCAACCGGGCGAGCGCCTGGTATGCCCGCAGGCGGACTTCCTCCCGGCTCCCGCTCAGAAGTCTCAACAAGGCATCGTGGGTTTCCCGAGCCGGGGGGTTCCCCAAAGCGTCGAGACTCGCCATCCACTCCGAGTTTCGAGGATCCTCCAGGGCCTTCAGCGCCGCCGCGACCGCCGCTCCCATCTTGCCCTCTTGCAGCACCGGAATCGTCAGCGTCTCCTGCCCCTCGGCATCGAGAAACGCCACGATCTCTCCCGCCCGAAGGGGAGTGCGCCTTCCCTCCCGCTCGATCGTCCATTGCCCTTTGCTGTCCTGCCTCGGCGCACTCGCGCTCCCCCGCCTCCCATCCGCAAACACCAATTCGATGGCCTGACCGCGGAGGGCCGCCGCTCCCATCGCCACCCCGACCCACACCCCGACCGCCGTGATCCAACACCTCGCAACCATGAGCCGCCTTTCCAACGTGCGCCGTTCTTGCTCTTGCCAATACCGGGGGGGGGGACTCCAGGATAACGAACTCCGATCCGGGAGTGAGTTCCCATGGATCAAGCCAAGCCGTTCGAGTGGGACCTCTTCCTCAGCTATGCGGGGCAGGACAAGCGATTTGCCGGAGACCTGCACTAGTGTATAGAGAGGGTCGGCATCGCGGTGTGGTTTGCCAAACAGTCGCTGTACGCGGGCGAACACTGGAAGGCCAAGATCTTCGCGGCGCTCAAGCGGAGCGAGCACCTTCTCTACCTCATCGGCGACGAGCCGGGCCCTTACCAACTCTGGGAGCACTCGAAGTTCGAGGACCTACGGGGCCGGAAGGCCGGGCGACGCGTGATGCCTTACCAGATCGGCAAGCGTGCGCCCCGGGAGCTCGACACAACCGAGCACATCGTCGATGCCACGCAATTCACTTTGAATCGACTGATCGAGATCATTGCGGCCGACCCCGCCATTGGCCGACGCCGCCGCCTGGCGCCCAGAGCCCCCACTCCCCTGCCCGACTTTGCGATCCCAGACTACCTGGGCCTCCTCGCCGAGCAGCACCGGAGCTTCGAGATCAAGGGATTCGAGACCACCGTGCAAGCGGTGATTGCGATCGACGAGCTCTACGTCCCTTTGCGCACCAGCCTCGGCGATCACCGCGGGATCGAAGCCAAGGAACGGAGGGAAATCGATGGAGAATCGCCAACCACGAAGGATGAGGGCAACTTCGAACTCGCCCGCGAAGTTCCCCTGATCAACGCGTTTCGCACTGCGAACGCTCTGGGCCGCCGCGGGGTTGTCCTCCTGGGCGATCCCGGTTCCGGCAAGACCACCCACCTTCGGCGTGTCGCCTATCTTCTCGCCACCGGCCAAGCGGAGCTGCTGGGGTTGCCGAAGCGAAGCCTGCCGATCTTCCTGCCGCTGCGCAAACTCACCGACACGAGCCGCGGGCTCCTACCCTTCGTCGAGGCGGAGATGCGCTCGACCTTCAGCCGACTCCCCGAAGGCTTCGCCGACGGCCTCCTCGCCCGAGGCTCGATCGTGTACCTCCTCGACGGCCTCGACGAAGTGCCACCGCGGCGTCGTCAGGAAGTCGCCCGGTGGATCGAACATGGCCTGAACACCTCGCAAGATTCCCAGTTCCTCGTCTCCTCCCGCATTGCGGGCTACACGAAGGATGTGCACTTGGGCGCGAAGTTCCTCGAGCTCACGCTGCGCCCTCTCGATGACAACGAAGTCACCCTCCTCGTCCAACGCTGGTATCGCGCCGTCGAAACGAGTTTGATTCCCGACCGCACCGCCGCCCTGGCCCAGGCCGACACCCGATCGGAAGCCCTTCTGAAGCGCATCCACGGCCCCGAATTCCGAGGCAACAAGAGCCTCGCCGAGATGACCGGCAACCCGCTCCTCCTATCAGCGATCTGTCTCGTGCACCGCGATCGTGCCCGCCTCCCGGAGCGCCGAGTCGAGCTCTACGAGGAGTGTGTCAACGTCCTCCTGAAATTCTGGCGCGGAGCACAAAACATCGAACTGTCTTTCGACGCCGACCTCGCCCGCCGCATTCTCCAGAAGATCGCATTCTGGCTGCATCTAAAGGACCAGCGCACTCGCGCCACCGCCGCCGAGTTGGCGCCTCTCATCGATGCCGACCTTCAGAAAGCGCCGACCGTCACCACCAACGCTGCCGAATTCCTCGCCGCGATCCGCGACGAATCCGGACTCCTCACCGGCTTCAGCGACTCGAGCTTCGGCTTCCTCCATCTCGGCTTCCAGGAGTACCTCGCGGCCTGCGAGATCCGCAGCCGCTGCTTCGAGGAACCCGCGGTTCTCATCCGACACGTCTCGACCTTCGGCAATCCTTGGTGGCGCGAAGTCACCATGCTCCTGCTCGCCCTCAAAGATCCGCCCCTCTTCCGCCCCTTCTTCCGCACCTCGGCTCTTCCACCGCGTTCGCCGAGCACCGCGATCTCGTCGTCGCCTGTCTCGAAGAAGCCGTCGCCTTCTCCCCGGAGCCCTTCGTCGAAGTCCTCCAATTCCCTCCCGCCCAAGACCGCTCCCTCTGGTCCCGTCAAATCGTCGCCCACTGGATCCTGAAGTCCCGCGCCCCGGACTCTCTCCTCCCTCTCACCAAACTCATAGACTCCCACCCCTCCCCCGAAATCAGGGGCCGCCTCCGTATCCCCGCCGAGCCAATTCCGAACCCCTCGCACCCCGCCCCCAAGCTCGAAATCACCCGCCTCCGCGGCCTCGAGTTCGTGACGATCCCCGCGGGCCGGTTCTTGATGGGCTCACCCGACAGCGAAGCGGGAAGGTGGCCCGACGAAGGCCCCCAACACGAAGTCACCCTTTCCAGCTTTCGCCTCGCCCGCACCCCGGTCACCAACGCCGACTACGCGGAGTTCCTCAAGGAGACGAGCCATCCTGAACCGATTTATTGGAAAGACCGCGCGTTCAACCATGCCGACCAGCCCGTAGTCGGTGTCGATTGGAACGGTGCCGTTGAGTACTGCCGCTGGCTCGATCCGCATGCACGCCTCCCCACAGAAGCCCAATGGGAGTACGCCTGCCGCGCTGGCACCACCACCCGCTTTTGGTCCGGCAACTCCGACTCCGACCTCGACCGTGTCGGTTGGTTCTCAGGCAACTCCGGTTCCCGACTGCACTCCGTCGCCGAAAAGCCCGACAGCCCATTCGGCCTCTTCGACATGCACGGCAACGCCAGGGAGTGGTGCCACGACTGGTATGGAGGCTACGGCGACCGCGCCGCGGCAGATCCTGCCGGCCCTTCCAGCGGCTCCGGCCGCGTCATCCGCGGCGGCAGCTTCTGGAACGACGCCCGGTGGTGCCGCTCCGCGTTCCGGGTCAGGGACGTCCCGTCGTACCGCTGGTACAACCTCGGTTTCCGCGTCGCCCTCTCCCTCCCGAGCTCTTAGTCCATTGATCTTCGATACTTGAATGGTGTCTATTCCCGGCAGCTCGGCCGCCCTTGCCGCCCTCGCGGCAAAGTGGAGTCGTCCTGAGCCCGCGGCAACCACCGCTTTGCCGCCCGACTGACGATTGCTGCCGCCAGCACCTCCCCGACATCACCCTTTCTTGCCGCAACACTCCATCGCCGGTCAAACGTCTCGCCCCCGCCGACGCCGTTTTCTGCCGCAAGACGTGTCAACCGGCAGGCTTCGACCTCGCGATGCGGCACCACCTGCCGCCCCGCGGCAAACCGCGCCCCCTCCCGGCGTCGAAGCTATCGGCTTCCGCGGCTTCGAGGCTTGGAATTGCAATCACCTCGCCAGGTCGTGCCACACTCTCCGTCCCGAAACTCGATCCAAACGGAAGTGGATCCAGCCGCGTGCAGGGGGTCGCGACGAACAGTAGAATTCGGACATGCTCACTCGCCTCTACGCCAACAACTTCCGCTGCCTCGTGGCCTTCGAGGCGAAGTTCGAGTCGTTCGGCGTGCTGTGCGGTCCCAACGGGTCCGGGAAGAGCTCGGTCCTGGATGCACTGCTGCTCGTCCGCAATCTCGCGAGCGGCGACGGCATTCTCGGCGGTGGGCGCGAGCAAGACTTGGGTCGGTTGGAATTCGCGGAGTGGCAACCAAGCACGGTCCAGGAGTTCGAGCTCGGGTTTGCCATCGCCGGACGGGCGATCGATTACATCCTGCATCTCGAGCAAAAGCCGGAGTTCGATCGGCCGCGGATCGTTCGTGAGAGAGCCACTGCGGACGGGAGAATTCTGTTCGATCGGGACCAAAGCAGCCTGCGAATTCCCCTGCAGGATGGCAGCTTGTCAGCCTTTCCCTTGGACTGGCGGCAGTCGGCACTGTCGACGATTCGGCCTTTGGACAGCATCAAGGAACTTCAGATCCTCCAGTCCGCGATCGCGAAACTCCTGATCCTCCGCCCCAATCCGCGCGGTATGGAGGCGGAGAGTCGGACGGAGTTGAAGCTCCCCGACCTACTGCTCACTCGCCTCACCTCCTGGTACCGCTCTCTGTCCCAGGACATGGAGTGGACCCATCGGTTGGCCGAGTCCCTGACCATGGTCTGGCCCGACTTCAAGTCGTTTCGCCTGGTGGATGTGGGCCTCAACGCCAAAGCCCTCAAGCTCCGTTTCTACGACGGCGCTTCGGGAAACGCCTGCGAACTCTTCTTCGATCAGCTCTCCGACGGCGAAAAGGCCTTGATCGGTCTCTACATGGTCCGAGCCGCCTTGGCATCCGGAGCGATTCAAACCGTCCTCATTGACGAGCCCGACAACTACGTGGGTCTGCCCGAACTCCAGCCCTGGGTACTGTCGCTCCGCGAACTTCTCGATGACGACCACCAGGCCATTCTCATCTCCCACCACCCGGAAATCCTGAGCAGCGCGGGGGCGGAGAACGGACGCTACCTGTGGCGCGATCACCACACATCGCCGACCCGCATCGGTCCCCTCACCATTCCCGATGGCCTCACCCCCGGCGAAGCCATCGCGAGGGGGTGGGTGCGTGGCTAGCCGTACCCAAATCGTCTGCCTCCACGAAGGCACACGCCGAAGCAGCATCGATCCGATCTTCATCAACGGCCTCCTGAAGGCGCTCAGACCATCCTGGATTCGCCAGTGGGACGGAAGCAATGTCGTGAGGTTGGTCCCCTGTGGCGGCCGAACCGATGTCATCCACGCGATGCCCAGGGAACTGAAGACTCGCCTGGCCGCCGGAGCCGACACGACCCTCATGGTTTGGGCCGATCTCGATCACGACATGGCTGACGGCGAGGCGCTCAAAGCCGAGTTTTGGATTGCCGCTCAGGCGCAGGGAATCACCCGCGAAGAGTTCGAACAAGTTGTGTTCGTGTTTGCAAAAGACCGTCTCGAGAACTGGATCGAGTACTTGGTTTCGGGCAAGACCGATGAATCGAAGGAAGGGCTGCGGTTGCGTCATGGCCGCCAAGCCGCCGATGCCGCAAAGAGACTCGCCGATGCGTGCCGGGGTGGTGGTGGTCTCGACGATGCTCCCCCGTCTCTTGCTTGGTCGTGCCGCAACTGGCGCACTTTGGTCAATCGGATGCGCCAGCCTTGAATCCAGCAAACGGTGCGGGTCTCCGCGGTCGCCGGTGAGACTGCCGAGGCGGGGAGCACGTAAGCTGGGGGGAACATGGGGTGGGAATCGGAATTGGGTCTTGAGGTGGTGGGGGTGCCCGTGCGGGTGCGCTGCGGGGTGGCGGAGGCTTGGCCGCGGCTCTTGGTGGCGAACCGGCATTTGAGGGGGGTGGGGGCAGCGGGAGCGGTGGGGGCCGAGATTCGGGGCAAGGACGGGGAGTATGGGATCGAGGTGGAAGGGCGGGCAGCGGTCGGGGCGGCGGACTTGGTGACCGCGATTCGAGTGCTCCATCACGAAGTCTTGCACGCGGCGATGGCCCGGGCCCGGCATCTCTTTTTTGTGCACGCCGGCGTGGTGGAGTGGGGAGGCGGCGGACTCGTGATGCCGGGGATTTCGGGAGCAGGGAAATCCACGCTGGTGCTCGCACTCGTGCTCGGAGGCGCCCGCTTTCTGAGCGACGAGATCCTGGCCTACGACCCAGAAGCACATACGGCTCTGCCATTCCCGCGCGCGATCAAGCTGCGGGAGGTTTGCCGACCCTATTTTCCCGAACTCCTCGAGTCGACCATCGGAGAGGGCGAAGGCCGCTTCGTGCGCTTTGAAGGCCTGCCCGAGAACTGCCTCGGAACGCCCGTGGCTCCGAAGTGGATCGTTTTGCCCCGCTGGTCGCCGGAGCCCGGATTCGACCTCCGCCCGATCAGCGGAGGGGAAGCCCTGCTCCACCTCGCGGAATCCGCCCTGAACTTCGGAGCCCACCGGGCGGAGAGCCTCGGTCACTTGAGCGGGCTCACGACCGGGATCCCCTGCTATCGCCTGCGCTGGAACGAACCGCGGAGCGCGGCCGAGCGCCTGCGATCGGCGCTGGGAGCTGGAGCCTCGTGATGCGACTCGACTGGATTCTCGCGGCGGCCCGTGTGGACCTCCGCGATTCCGATCGGCGGGTCCTCGCCACCGCACCTCCGAACGCCGCCGAACTTGCCGCCGTCCTCCCCGCGTTGGAGCGGCACGGAATCCTCGGCCAGGTCGACGCGCAACTCGCAGCCCTCGGGCTCGCTGCCGAAGCCCGTCAGCACTCGAACTGGCAAGCTCGTCTGCACGCCCTTCGTCAGGACGGACTGCGGGATCGATTGACGCTCGAACGGGCGCTGCGCGCCGCGTCGAATGCGCAGTCGCAGGTGATCCTCCTCAAGGGCGCGAGCTTATCCCAGGATCTCTATCGTGAGCCCGGCCGGCGCGCCGCCGGAGACCTCGACTTGCTCGTGCGCCCGGAGCACCTCGAGCCTTTCTTGGCCCATCTCGCGAAGGACGGTTTTCTTCCTCCCGCGCGGAGTCTCCCTCGGTGGTGGTATCGGCTCACGCACTTCCACCTCAAACTCCGCCACGCTCTCCCGATGTGCAAAGAGATCGAAGTCCACTGGCACTTGCACCACGCCGCGCTCGGGCTCGCGGTGGGCCGATCCGAACTCTGGAACCGCGCGCAACCCGTAACGACACTGAACCGAAACGCCTTCGACCTCGATCCACTGGATCGCTGGCTCCACCTCGCCACCCACTTCGCCAGTCACGGCGTGGTGCTGCATGCGGAGGATCTGGCGGACCTCTTCACCGTCGAACGTCCGCGCGCTCGCTGGAAGTGGGTGGTCGACCTCGTCGCCACCACGGAGGCGCTGGCGCAGACCGCGGCGCCGGCCCTCGCTCAGCGGCGCGTGGAAGCGTGGAACGCACGAACGCTGATTCAGCCGGCGTTTTCGGGCTTACAATCGCTCGGCCTCCCAAGCCCAGTCGCCGCGAACTGGCTCGCGGAGGTCGGCTTCCCGGGAAGCACGATCACTTCCCGGCGTCGGAACATCACCGCCCACCGCCCGGAAACCGGCTTGGATTTTCGCATCGAAGCCCTCCGCGGCCTGCCACGATTCATCCTGCCGTCGCTTGCCTCGCTGCGACGGACGCTCCCGGTCGGCCTCGTCGGACGAACCCTGGCATGGCCGTTCATCGTCCTCCTCCGGCTTGGACAAGTTGCCCTCGCCGCGCTGCTGCTTCCCGCTGCGCTGCTCGCGCGCTTGGTCTTGACCAACGCTCGCTCACGCGCGCGCGCCGCCGCCGAGTCCCCGGCCGCCACTCTCGACATCGTCTCCCACTGGCTCAGCTTGGGAGGGTCCGCTCACCGTGGGTGACCCCCGCCCCTCCCGCGAGTCTTGGCCCGCCGCCATCGCGATCGGCATCTTCGCCTTCGCGGCCTCCAACCTCGCGGTTGCCACCGAGTGGGACGGGCTCGCGTTCCTTCTGCGCGCTGAAAAAACGCCCTGGGGTGATCCCGCCCACTTGCTTTATCCCGCCCTCCTCAATGCCGCCGGCTGGGTGGGAGGGATGTTCGGACTCGATCGCATCGCCAGCGGCAAACTCCTCTCCGCGTTCGCTCTGGCCCTCGGTTTCTTCCTCTTCCAACGACTCTTGTGGGTGCGCGGGCTCCATCGCTTCCCGAGCGTGCTGAGCGCTCTGCTTTTGGTCACGATGCCGGGCCTCCTCCGCGAAGGCCTGCGCTTGGAGGTCTACTGGCCGAGCCTCGCCACGATGCTCGCGGCCTTGCTCTTGGCCACTCGCAGTCGGAGTTTCGTTCGTGGTCTCCTGAGCACCGCCCTGCTCGGCCTCTCCGCAACCCTGCACGCTGCCGCCGTGATCGCACTTCCGGCTCTCTTTCTCACCATGCCCGGCCCCGGATGGAGGTCGCCGCCTCGTCAAGCACTCTGCGTTGCGGTCGGCCTCGGAATCGCCGCCGTCGCCGCCGTTCCTCCGCTGCGCAGTCTCTTCCTCCAGCTATGGGCCGCCACTGCCGGGTTCATTCCCATCGCCACGCAGGAAGCGGGGTTTGGCCGCATCGCCGTCAATGGCGGGCGGGCAGGCCAATGGGTGATGAGTGATGCGCTGACGCTCCTGATTGTGCCCGCGGTAGTCACAAGTTCCGCAGCCTTCAATCCTCCAGGCGGTCGCTTCCCGCTTCCCGGAGTGACCCTGGGTTTGAGTTTCCTGGTCGCGTTCTTGGGACTTGGAGTACCGGTCCTCGGCCTCCTCATTCCGGCTACTGTCGGATTCCTGTGGATGATGGCCGAGCTCATCCCCCGACGCTGGTTCCTTCTCTGCACGCTTCTTGTTGCGCTCTCTGCAGCAGTCAATATTTCCATGTATTGGACCAAGGGCCGACGCGAACACGCGCGCCCCGACGATTTGCGCAATTCGGCGATCACCCTCGCCGACGCCGTCCCCGCTGACGCCGCCGTCTTGGCCGGAGCCGACGCCCAACACCTCCGCTACTTCACCGGACTCTCGGTCATCGCGATCGATGAGATCTTCCACCGGGCGCGCCGCGCCGGCAACCCTCGCCCCGACCCGGTCGTCGTCCTGCGCGAAGCCCTTGCCCCCTTCCGAGGCCGCCCCCTCTTCATCACCCAGGCCTCCGCCAATCGCCTCTTCGAACACGCCCAAGTGCATACCCCCGATCCCGCGGCCGCCTTCGCCCACCTCGAGTCCGCGATAAAAGTCACGCGGGTGCCGGGGCATCGGGACCTGTTCTCCGTGAAGATTCCGAATTGACGCCCGGATCTCCGCGCGTGTTCGCGAAGACGCATCCATCGACGCGTGCCGCGGCGGATCAGGTGTTCCGCGTTCCCACCGATCGTCGCCCGCGCCCACCAACCCCGGCAAGTCCGCCAATTCGTGAGCAATCAGCCCACTCCCGGCGCACTCCGGTAGGAGATAGACTCCCGCGCGGTTCTCCCCTGTGGCGGCGCTTGACCCTGAACCATGAATTTCACCCGGGCCGTACTTCTTTTGGCGATCGCCAGCGGAGCCGCGGTCTCTTTATGGCGACCGAAGTGGCTGCGGACTCGCTGGACTGAGTACTGGCAAGGCGAGTCGGCCCCGGTTGACCTCGCAGTCCTCCGCATCGTCACGTTCGGCTGCGTGCTTTGGATGTTGCCCCGGCCCGAGATCTTCCTCTCGCAGCCCCGCGGCCTCATCTCGCTGCCGTTCGGCTGGAACTGGATCGGGGAGCACTTTCCAATCACCGCGGGATGGACGACGACAAGCAGAATGCTGGTGCTCGTCGGAAGCCTGTTCGGGCTGATCGGGTTGTGCTCCCGCACGGCCGCGCTCGTCGCCTTCCTCGGGGCTTTCTACGGATATGGGATCTTCCAGATTTGGGGTAAGCCCACCCACTATCACCATCTCGTTTGGTTCCTCGCCATGCTCGCGGTCGCTCCAGCCGGAGATGCCCTGAGCGTCGACGCCTGGTTGGCAAGACGGCGGTCGCCGCGAAGCGACCCTTGCGAGCCCACCCGAACCCACGGCCTCCCACTCCGCTTCGTCTGGTTGCTCATCGGCATCATTTACTTGTTCCCAGGACTTTGGAAACTGTGGTCCGTGGGTTTCACGTGGTGCTCAGCCGACGCCATGCGGGATCTGATCCACGCCCGCTGGGACGAGATTCCGTTCTTCACCCCGCTCGCCCGCATTGATCGATCGGACTGGCTTCTTTGGATGGGCGGCATTCTGGTCGTGGTCTTCGAAGTCGGATTCCTCTTCGCACTATTCCTGCCGCGCCTGCTCCCGTGGTTCATCGCTGGCGGAGTCGTATTTCACTTGACGAACTTCGCCATCCTCCTGATCTTCTTTTGGGCGATTCCGATTTTCTACCTGAGCATGGTGCCCTGGGGCCGACTCTGGACACGACTGCGCCGGCGCCCTGCCTTGGTATCCACGGCAACATCACCTCCGGCGCGCTCGGATGAACCCTCCCAAATTTCCAGCGAGCCCCCGTGGCGTCGGCGCGCCCTCCTCGCGGTCGGCACTATTCTCGTGACCTGCAATTCCCTCGCCGGCGGACTGCGAATCACCTCGTGGCCCTTCGCTTGTTATCCGACCTTCGCCTATCGTGCCTCCAGCACCAAACTCACTCTCGGCCTCGAGGTGGAGTTCGCAAGCGCGCCCCCGAAGGTGCTCGATCTGCGCCGCTATTTCGGCGTGCTCGGAGCCGATCGCTGGGACCGGGAACTCCACTGGCTGGCTCTCGAACCCAATCCCGCCACCGCGGAAAAGCGGTTTCGCGCGATTTGGCTCCAGGTGCGCTCGCTGGACCCGGAGCTGCAAGTCCCGGTAAGCCGGATCCACTTCTTCCGCTGGAACCGCTCCACCGATCCCGACCAAAGGTCCGCCCCGATCGCCAATCGCACTCCGTGCTTGTCGCTGGTGCCCTGAATGCACACGAGCGGGAGCCTCTCACCTCGTTTTCTGTTTTGAGCTTCCTAAAGTGCCACTTTAGAAAACTCAAAGGACAACTTGGCTCGCAAGTTGGAAGCCTCAGATCATCGGAGCATCGTTGAAGGGCTGGCCGCGGTCGAAACGGTCGGGGGCGAAGGGTGAGATGGAGAAGGAAGGAGGAGTGCCGAGGATGGACTCGGCGAGGACGAGCCCGACCGCGGGAGCGAGCATGAGGCCGTGGCCCGAGAAGCCCGCGGCGTGGAAGAGGCCGGGCAGGCGGGGATCGGCACCGAGCAGAGGATTGTGATCCGGTGTGACCTCGTAGTGCCCGGCCGAGGCGTGCACGAGTTCGGCGCCGCGCAACTGCGGCAGCCGATGCTCGACGATCGCCCTCCACTGGCCGTGCCACAGCCCGAAGTCAACCGAGAAATTGGCGCCGAAAGGCTCGTCGTGCACGGATCCCGCGACAATGACCCGCTCACCATCGGGACGTTCGAGAGGATCGTCGTGGCGCCAATGCACGCCGGTGGGATCGACCATCATCGGCAGTCGGAACGGGAGTGATTTGCCTGGCTTCAGGAAGAAGAGTTGCTGGCGCTGCGGTTGAATCGGAACTCCCATGCCCAACGATTGGAACATCGCGGCCCCGAAGGCACCGGCCGCATTGACCACGACGGGAGATTCCATCACCTCACCGTCCTTGAGGGCGACTCCGATGACCCGACCGCCGCTCGCCACCACCCGATCGACCTCCGCGGGGATGTAGCGCGCTCCGGCACGCTCCGCGAGGGCTCGCAGTCCAGCCAGCACACACTTCGGCTGCGCGTAGCCGTCGGGAGGGCCGAAGACCGCGATCTCGATATCATCGGTGTGGGTGCCGGGATAACGACGGGACACTTCGGAGCGATCCCAGATCTCGACCTCGGCCCCCGCTTGGCTGGCCAATGCCGCACGTTCCCGCAATCGCGGCGCCGCCGCGCGGTCGCCGAGAAACAGATAGCCCCGCTGCCGCAGATCGGCCCGGGCCCGCAGATTCGCGGCCTTGAGGTCGAGATCGAGACCGCGATACCACGCGATGCTGTGCTGGGCGAGGGCGACGTTTTCTTTCGAGGTGTACTGCTGGCGGATGCCTCCCAAGGCCAGCATCGAGGACGCCCTCGCGTAGGTGCCATCGCGTTCGAGCACGTGTACCCGCGTCTTCGGGCTCTTCCGCCTGAGATGCAAAGCGATGCTCGAACCGATGACACCGCCGCCCACGATCAGGATGTCGCTCTTCATGCTTTCGCTCGCTTCTTGGTCGGGGCCGCTTCGGAGATCGCCACCCGACACCGCTTCGGGGCCACGAGTTCGTAACTCGCCATGATGTGCCGCTTGGCCAAGGCCTTCGGTAGGCCGTCATCGATGATGAGGCTGGTCCAGCCGAAGCGGCCGGTGTAGGGAGCCCGGAAGTAGCGGGCGTCCGTCACCAGCACCGCTTGGTCGTCAAGCGTCGCCTTGAACACCAAGCAAAGGTGCCCTTCGTACTCCTCGTAGACCGCGAAGGTCTTCCTTGCCACGCGCCAGTTCGGGTGACCAAACGCGGCGGTTTCGTCCGTCTCGGGGAGCGATAGACAAAACTTGCGGAGGAAGGCAAGGTCGCGATCGGCCATGCGGCAGACTACGTTCCCCTCGCCCGCCCCGTAAAGCCTCACCCTCGGTCAGAAATCCGCCGTGAGCTGAAGCCACACCCAGTCTGTTGCGGGATCATCGCCGGTTTCGTCGACGTAGTCCCCGGGAAAAAAGTGGCTGTAGCCGAACCAGAGCCACACCGCTGGAGACAGCCAGTACTTGGCGGAGATATCCAGTTCGTAGCCGAGTTGACGGTCGTCCGCGGCCGGAAAGCTGCGGATGGGCATCAGATCCGCCCCGTACCAAGCATCCTCGCTCTGGTCGAGCCAAAACCCGTGGAAGGCGACCTCGAACCAGAAGGACTCGGAGGGCCGCGCCTGGAAGTGCGCGACCACGTCGTGGCCGTTGCGCCAGCCGAAAATGTCGAGATAGCCCTGGTAGTAGTGACCGAAGGGGAAAAGCGGATTGAACGTCTCGTAGTCGCCGTCGGTCGGATCATCGTCCCCCGACGCCCAGGTCCAATCGAGAGCCACCCGCGGCTTCCAATCGCCGCCGAAGGTGTAACCCACTTCGACCGCGGTCGCGTAGGCACAGACATCGAGGTCTTCGAAGTCGCCGCCCTGCCCGACCAGGTCGAGGGAGTAGTCGAACCCACTGAATCGACCCTGCGCATGCACGGTCAGCGTCTGGAAATTGGCGTCCGAGGTTCCGGCGTTGGCGTCCACCGAGAAGAGCGCGGCGCCGAGTTCGTGATCGGAGTTGGGCTTCCAAGTCAATGCAGTCCAATACAGATCGGTATCGGCGTCGGAATCGACGCGAGCGTCCTCGGCGATCGTGTGCACGCCAGCGTGCACGGTGATTTCCCCGAAGGTGCCAAATCCGAGCACGCCGTCCCACGCACGCGACACCGGATGCCAGTCGAGCGGTGAGATCAATCGCTGATTCCAGAGACTCAATTCGAAACGGCCGGTGCGCAGGGTCGCGCCGCTCCCGAACAGATCCTCGAAATCGACGAACCCCTGGTGCAAGTCGACACCCTGGGTGTCCGTGAGTACGCTGAGTTCTTCACCCCAGGTGCGCGAATCTTGGATCTCGACAAACGCCCGAACGTGGTCGAGCAGGCGAGCGTCCGCGTTGAGGCGGGTGCGCTGGATCGTGAAGTCCTCGTCCGTCTCGCGAGGGGCCGCATCCTGGTAGCGCGTCACCGTGCGATACTCGGTCCGAAGCCGCACCTGCCCGCCGAACAGAATCGACTTCGCTTTGCGCACGCCCACGTAAGCCCGATCCTCGGTCAACGCGTTGATCGCCGCGCTCAAGTTCTGGTCGCTCTCCTGCGTTTCGTAGAACGACAGCTTGCCCTCGAGTTCGTTCACGCGGGTTTCGAGCGCCTCCGCCTTGGCCGCGCGCGCCTCCAGGTTGGCGAGGCGCTCAGCGAGTGCCTGCTCGCTCTGACCGAAGCCGATTCCCGCCACCACGCAAAATCCCACAATCCATCTCGGCATGGGGGTCTCCTATCCGGGCTTCTGGGGGGTTTTCCCCACTTCTTTCCCCGGAACCGAGGTCAGAGCGAAAAGGGTGCCGCGGGGATCAGAAACCCGAGAGAGTCCGGCGCAGATTTGCCCAGAGCTCGGGCTTCAGATCGAGCAAGGATTGCCGGTCGAACTCGGCGCGGACCGGAACGAGATCGAGCAGCCGATCAAGGACCTTCGGCCGGGTCTTGAGATCCACCCACTGCGCGAGATGCCAGAGAGTCATCGCATCCGCTTGGCGCGCCACCCGCAAGGCCCGCTCGAGATCGTCTTCCGGCGACTTGGTCTGCCCCGTGAAGTACGACTCCGCCGCCTCGCGGAACTCCGGCCAGGTATCGCGGGCGAACGGGAGCGCCTGGCTGACTCCGACTCCGATCGACAGGTCGTGGCCACGCGGCACCCAGATCTCGGTCTCCCCGACCGCAAATGCCACCGCGCCCAGGGTCACCCGGATGTGGGTCGTCCCCGATTCGTTGACTTCGAGATCGTAGGCACAACCGAGGTCGATCGCCTGGCCTCGCGGCGTCGCCACCTGGAAGAGCCGCGGCTTGACCAACGGTGGCGGCAAAATGTTCGCGTGGAGCCGGCCGCGCTCGAGGGCGAAGTGATGGCCTTCGCCGTCGAGGCGGCGCAGTGCGAGCACCGAATCCGCAAACAGCGTCACCCGTCCGATGTCCGGAGATTCGATGGACGCCTCGCCGTCTCGGCCGGTTCGAATGCGATCTCCCACGGCGAGCACAACCTCGGAAGCCAGGGGCATTGGCTCTTCCTGATCGGTGGGCCCTTCCAGGAAAGACGCACCCATCGTGACTCGAGCGACATAACTTGGCCCCGGGCGCGACGACTGAACAGTCGGCTCCCGCAGACTCAGCCATGCGCCGATTCCGAGGCTCACCACCACCAGGGCGGCCGCCGCCACTTTCCACAGCCGGACGCGGGGCGACTTGTGCCCTCGGTAGCGATACTCGGAGAGCAGCCGCTCGAGCCGCTCCACCTCCGGGTCGGGCTCGCCCTCCCGATTCCAAAGCCAAGACTCGTTCATGGGCGCCCTCCTTCCCCGAGCTTTTCCTGGAGCATCTTGAAACCCCGACACAGATTCACCCGCACCGATCCGGGCGTGAGTCCGGTGCGGGCCGCAATCTCGGGGCCGGTCATTCCTTCGACGAGCCGCAGGACCAAAGTCTCGTGGTAAGCCCGCGGCAGGCTGAACACCGCGCGCAGGACCTCTTTGGCCTCCGTCCGCGGTTCCGCCCGCCCCACCGGTTCCTCGGCCAATTCCTCGGTCGAGCGGCGATGGCGGCGCTGCTCATCGGTGATGAGGTTGCGCGCGACCGACACGATCCAGGCCGGCAGGGCTGAAGGATCGCGGAGCTCGGAGAGTTTGGCCAGCGCTTTCAAGAACACGTCTTGCACCAGGTCCTCGGCCCGGCCGACGCCGAGCCCGGCCACCGCCATCCCGTGGACGAGCTTGGCATACCGAGCGTAGAGCGTCGCGAAGGCCGTCCGGTCGCCGCGGACCGCCCGCGCCGCCCAAGTTTCCTCCTCCGGGGACCAGGCGCGACGCGTGGACGGACCATCTCCCTCCCCGGGCTTCGCCGGGTGCGGCATGGATTCATCCTCGGGCATCGGATCCAGAGGCAGGCTCGGTAGTTCCAATCGATCGGCTCGGGAGAGAAGACGGTCCGGCCGCCGCTCCGTTAGCGACGGCCGCCAGCGATAGAATAGGCGCATGAAGACCATGACCAGCGCCTGCCCCCTCGATTGCCCGGATGCCTGCAGTCTGGATGTGCAGGTCGAGGACGGACGGCTCGTCTCCCTTCAGGGCAACCACAAAAACCCCTTCACTCAGGGATTCATCTGCGGGAAGGTGCGGGATATCCGAGAGCACATCGAGGGGCCGGATCGGATCCTCACTCCGCTGGTCCGCAGCGGACCCAAGGGCTCGGGGCAATTCCGGCGTGCCGGCTGGGACGAGGCCTTGGACATTGTTGCCAACACACTCGGAGGGATCCGCCACGCCCACGGCGGCGAGTCGATCCTGCCGTTTTGCTACGGCGGCTCGAACGGGTACCTGACTCAGGGGGGAGTGGATGCGCGCTTTTTCCGTCGGCTCGGGGCCTCCCGCTTGCTTCGCACTTTCTGCGCGGCTCCCTCGGGTCGGGCCGCGACCGGCCTCTACGGCCGCATGCCGGGCGTCGCCCTCCCCGACTTCGTTCACTCCAAACTGATCGTGCTCTGGGGCATGAACCCGAGTTCCTCGGGAATTCACCTCGTTCCGATCATCAAAGAAGCCCGGGAGAACGGGGCCAAGCTCGTAGTCGTCGATCCGCGGCGAATTCCCCTCGCCCGCTCGGCAGATCTGCACTTGCCAATCCGCCCGGGCACGGATCTGCCGGTGGCGCTCGCAATCATCCGCACGCTCTTCGAGGAAGGTCACGCCAACTGGGACTTCCTCGGGAAGCACACGGTCGAGCACGAGGAACTGCGGCGCCGCGCTGCGGCCTGGACTCTGGAGCGCGCCGCGGGAGTGGCGGGAATCAACGCCGGCCTCCTTCGGGAATTCGTCGATCTCTACGTCGCCACCAACCCGGCGGTGATTCGCTGTGGCTGGGGGGTCGAGCGGTCGCGGACCGGGGGATCGGGGACCGCGGCGATCCTCGCCATCCCCTCCGTCGCCGGAAAGTTCGGGGTGCGCGGAGGTGGCTACACCATGAGCAACTCCGGAGCGTGGAAACTCGACGCCGCCGCGCAGGCCAACGAGCCCGAGACCCGGACGCGCGAAGTCAACATGAGCCAAATCGGGGAGGCCCTGCTCAACCCCCAAGGCCCCCGAATCCACGCCTTGTTCGTGTACAACGCCAACCCCCTCGCGACCGCCCCCGCCCAAGAAAAGGTGCGGCAAGGGTTCTTGCGGGAAGACCTGTTCACGGTGGTGCACGAGCAGGTGATGACGGACACCGCGAAACTGGCCGACGTCATCCTCCCCGCCACGACCTTCCTCGAACACGACGAAATTTCGCGCGGCTACGGCGGCATCGTCCTGCACGATTCGCCCGCCACCATCGCGCGCATCGGTGAGGCTCGTCCCAATTACGAGGTGTTCGCGGAACTCTGCCGACGCATGGATTTGACGAAGCCGGGCGACCCGCTCGATGTGCGGGATCTTCGCCACGCCGTCCTGCACTCCGACGGTCACGGTGGCGCTCGCGAGGCGCAACTCCGCGAATTGGGCGTCGCCTACCCGAGCGTCGGTCCGAATCCGCTCCCGTTCGTGGACTCGTTTCCGCTCACTCCCGATCGCAAGGCTCACCTCTGCCCGCCGGCCCTGGATGCCGAAATTCCCGGTGGCCTCTACACCTACGCGCCGGTGGCCGAAACCCCGCGCTACCCCCTGGCCCTCATCTCCCCCGCGTCGAGCCAGACGATTTCGAGCACCTTCGGCCAACTCGTGAAGGGGCCCGTACCCGTGGAGATCTCCCCCACCGACGCGGCCACCCGCAAGCTCAGGACCGGATCTCGCGCCCGGCTCTTCAACGATCACGGCGAAGTGCAAGCCACGGTGGAAGTCAACCCCGAGATCCGCGAAGGGGTGCTCGCCCTTCCCAAGGGACTGTGGGCCAAACACACCCTGAATGGGCGCACCGCGAACGCGCTCGTCCCCGACCACGTCGCCGATCTCGGCGGAGGCGCTTGTTACAACGACGCGCGCGTCGAGATCGAAGCGCTTCCGTCCTGATTCACCTGGCGGCGCCCGCGGTTCATCGCGGAGACAATCGAATCGCCCGCCAGTCGTAGAGCTGCTCGAGGCGCCGCCGCACTTCGGCTTTAGAAAGGCCCAGTGCGGCCGACTCCGCCTCGATCACGGTCGACGCGGACTCACTCCCGTCGCAGCGTTGGAAGAGCTGGAGCATCGGGCCATCCGTTTCGATCATCGTGCCCTCGATCATCAACGTCGCGCCCGTGGTTTCGCCACGACCATCGAGGACACGGCTGGCACTCGCCGCCGGGTTCTGATTCAAAGTCAGGCGTTTCAACGCCGCCAACGGCGGCCACGGACGGCGTCGCACGCGGTAAGGGCCCAGGACCAAGAGATCGAGTCCGCCATCCAAGAAGCTCTTCACGGCGTCCTCGGGCGAGTGCACGATCGGCTCGCGTCCGATGTTGAACGAGGTGTTGAGGAGGATGGGGAGGCCGGTCAGCGCAGCGAATCTCGCGATCAAGTCGTGCAGGCGCGGATTGTCGGGACGACTCAAGGTCTGGAGTCGGGCACTGCCGTCGACGTGGGTGATCGCCCGCAGGCGCGGACGATGTTTGCGCCGCACTTCCGCCGTTAGCGACATGAACGGAGTCGGGGTGTCGACGGCAAAGTACTCACTCGCCCGGTCGGCGAGCACGATCGGCGCAAACGGCCGGAAAGACTCGCGCCGCTTGATCTCGCGATTGATGCGATCCCAGGTCGCATGTCGCCCCGGATGGGCGAGGATGCTCCGGTGGCCCAAGGCTCGCGGGCCAAACTCGGTCGGGCCGTCGTACCAGCCGATCACCTCGTGGCGGGCGAGTGCCCGGGCGACCGCATCATCCGACTCGCCAGCGGCGGCGGACGCAGCCTCCACCTCGATCCACGGCGCAAACCGCTCCAATGCGAGTTCGAAATCGAAGTCGCTCGGAATCGGGCCCAAGGCCGCCGGCAGCGGACGCCGCCTGGGGGCATTTCCGCGAGCCCTCGACTGGGTGTGGAACCCGAACCACGCACAGCCGATCGCCACGCCCTCGTCCCCGGGATAAGCCGGGATAAACACTTGGTCGAATCCGGCCTCGCGGACGATGCGCCCATTGAGCGTCGAGTTGAGGGCGACCCCGCCGGCCAACGCGAGATTGCGGGCTTTGGTCCGCTTGCGAAGGCCCACCAAGAACTCGAGGGCGACGGTTTCGAGATCACGTTGAATGCGATCGGCCATCGCGGCGTAGGACGATCGATGTCGGACCTCCGCCCACGCGTGCGGGTGAGGCAGGGCGCGGATACGCTCCCAGTCGACGCGCAGAGCCGCGAGTGGTCCGCGGAGAAACGGAGACCATTTCGCCAGCGCGGTTCGGGACCTGGGCTTCGCTCCCAAGCGTCCGTGCCAAGGCGCCAGTCCCATCACCTTTCCGCAAGCATTCCAGTCGCCAAAGATATGGCTGGAGATTCGGGAGTAGAGGGCGCCCAGGCTCTCCATGTCTTGAAAGCCGTAGTTGTAGAGCAAGGACGGGCTGGGCTCGACCGTCCAGCGCTTGAACACCCGCTTCAATCGCAGACCCGAGAATAGATAGGCGGATTCCGCCTCGCGAAAGCCGTACCCGCGCGGTGTCTTCGGGATGACCTCGGTGAACCCCCGCGACTTCGGCAATGAGGAATCCGTGGTGTACGTCGCGTCCGCCGCGAGCACGTCAACGCGGGTGCTCCCCATCCCATCCATGACCACGATCAGCCCTTCATCGAACGGAGCGACGGGGAGGACCGACCAGGCATGGGCCAAATGATGCGAGAGCTCGTGCCGTGGCACTCCCGGAAGCAGATTGAACGGATCCAGGTAGGACGGCGCCCACGCATTCTGCGCGACCTCCCACGGCAGCTTCGCTTCGAAATCCCGGATGCGAAACAAGTGGTTGTTGGCCACGACCCGAGCCAGATCGCGTCGTTCGATCCCCGCCCTCTGCAAAATCTCGCGCACGACCTCGGCCGTATCACCCCCGTCGTGCTTTTTTCTGGTGATGCGCTCCTTCTCGAGCGCCGCCACCAACTCCCCCTCCGGCCCCAACAAACAAGCCGCCGCCGAGTGGGTGTACTGATTCAACCCGAGCACAAATCGTCCAACCATGCGCGCAGAGGCTACCGCAAGTCGGTCTGCATCAAACCTTCACGAGCCCTTCGCGACGTGACAAGGCGGGATTCATTCCCGGCATCCAGAGTCGAACCTGGAGATCCCCATGCGCATCATCCTCGTCTTTGTCTTTGGCCTCGGATCGTTCAGCGCCCAAACCGTCGAGATCCTCCCGACGGCCGACAACACGATCTTCGAGTATCCCGGATTCGCGGTCTCGAACGGTGCTGGCCCACATCTGTATGTCGGGCGCACCAACAACAGTGGCGGAAGTTCGGCTCGCCGCGGACTTCTCCGCTTCGATCTGGCAGGCGTGCTTCCAAGCGATGCCACGATTTTGGAGGTGAGCCTTCACCTCACTTGTTCCTCCAGCAACGGCGGCGCTTCCACCGTTTCACTCCATAGGCTCTTGGCCAGTTTCGGCGAGGGGACCTCGAACTCGGGAAGCCCCGGCGGCACGGGCGCAATGGCAGTTGCTCCGGACGCCACCTGGTCGCACGCGCAATGGCCAACCATGCCATGGGCGAATTCAGGCGGAGACTTCGAGACCACGGCGCTCGCCGCCGTGAATGTGACGGGCCCCGGCGTCTACACCTGGGGCCCCAACCCTGCTCTGACCAGCGATGCGCAACAACAACTGCAAGATCCCCAGAACGCGCATGGCTGGTTGATCCGGTCCAGCGAAATCGCCGGCCTTGCGAAGCGATTCGACACTCGCGAGTCCAGAGGCACCGAACCCCGATTGCGCATCCTTTACGGGAGATCGGCCTCGGTGTCGACCTCGGGGAGCGGCTGCGGACCCCAACCCGGCAACCGGTTTCGCTGGACCAATTCCGGCACTCCGGCGCTGGGTCAGGCGCCCAGCACCATCGGTCTTCTCGGAGGCCCTCCGTTCGGGGGCGCGTTCCTGATTCTGGCCGACGCCCTGGCTTCGGCGCCTCTCGCCTTGGGTGGAGGCTGCAATCTCTATTTGGATCTCGGTTCGTCCCTCCAATGGAACTCGGCCGGACTCTCGCCACTGGGGCCCATCGGTTTGGATGGAAGCGGAAGTGCCCAGTGGGCCCTCCCGCTTCCCTTCGAGCCGGGGTGGCTCGGTCTCACGCTCCACGCACAAGCCGTAGTTCCGGCCGTAGGAACCCCCACCGGATTCCACCTCTCGGATGTTATCTCGCTACGGCTAGGACTCTGACCCTCAGGGGATCAAGTGCGAAACCGGGGCGGAGACGCGAGGCGTGGCGCTGAACACGTTGTCGAGCGCGACGCCGTACAGGGTGAGCGGCGGCAACCCGACGAAGGTGTTGCTCACCGACGATCCGGAGGCATCCAATGACGAGAAGAAGGGCGCGCCGATCGAGGCCTGGATCAGGAGGTCATTGAACGCGATGTCGATTCCGTAGAAGGCGCCGTTCGGGAAGTTGCCGGCGGTGAAGGTGACCGGCGAGAAGAAGGTGCCGAAGGGCTGCCCGAAGCGGTGGTGGATCGCGGCCGAGCCGGGGCCGACGGGCGAGCTGTACCAAAGCGCAAACTCACGGCCGAGCGTGGGGCTGACGTACATAGCGAGCAACTGGCCGCCCTCGACCAACTCGGGATCGGCGGACGCCGCATGGTTCTGCGTGCACATGTAGTACCAGCCCTCTCCGAGGATGTCGAACGCGGGAATCACTCCCGAGGCTTCTTCGTTGGTGGTGAGGAAGTTCGGTGAGCCCACGCTGAACAGGTCGGGATTGTGCGCGGCGATTTCCAGCATCCGACCATTCTCGAGGTCGTACATCCAGGTCTTCGCGAGCCGGGTCGAGCTGCCCGTGTCTTCCTGCATCAACACCCGGCCGAGCGAATCCACGCACATGTTGTCGAGGTTGCGCTGACCTTCGGAGCCGTTGAGGATGATCTCGATACGACCACCGAGTTCGGGCTGGGTGAGATCGTGGAAGCGCAGGCGCCACAGGCGGCTGTTGGTGCTGCCCGAGGCCGTGGTCACCCAGTAGAAGTCGTTTTCGAACCCCGGACGGGGATCGAATCCACCGTCTTCGACGCGCTGCATCCGGAAGATGTCCCACGCGATCGAGTTGGCTTGCTGGGTCGCCCCTTCGAAGGTCGAAGCGTCGCCGAAAGACACCAGTTCGAAGTCGGCAGTGCCGAGGAAGGCGGAGGATCCGAATCCGAAGTTGTTGCTCTCGGCGGGCACTACCACGTTGTTCACGAGCACGCGGACGCCGTAGAGCGTGCCGCCGACGAGCCCGGCCTTCTCGATCACGTTGCCGTTCGCTCGCTTGTTGCCGATATACACGTACATCTCGCTCGGCTGCGTCGTCAACGCCGGATTCACCTGGGCGTCCGAGTCGTCCAAGCACATCACGATAGTCTTGGGCTGGGAAAACGGCGATGCGACGACGTTTTCGAAGGCGCATTGACCGAGGTGCGGGAGTTCCCAGGACTCGTTCATGCTGGGCCCGGACACGATGTGGGCCCAAGCCGCGCCATGGCGAGTCGCGAAGGGAGGACGCGTCTCTTCACCACTGAGGAAGATCCGAGCCTCCGTTCCGACCACGCCCGCGAAGGCGTAGGCGCCGGGGGCGGCCAGGTCGGCCGAGCAGAAACGATCCCAGGCGAAGGTCTGAGTCGACCAGCTTCCGCCGGCGCGACTGTAGACATAGACGTCGTTCGCACTCGTGTTGTGGTCGCGGCCGGCCAAGACCTCGTGGTTGGAAGCATCGAGGGCCCATCGCGAGATGAAAGCGCCCGTCGAACCATGCGCACGGACGATGCCGTCCGCGGCTCCAAGTTCGTGGGTGACAACGAGAGTAGGAACGCCGCCGGGCCCGCGGAGGACTCCCATCCCGTCCGGAATCCCAACCATGCGGTATCCGCCGATCGAGTCGCCCGTCGTGACCAAGGCGACAGTCGACACCGACCCTGGCGGCAGGGTGGCGTCAGGAAGGACGTAGCAAGGCGCAGACGTCGACGGTCCGACAATTTGCGCGGCGGCGGCTCCCAACATCAACGAGCACGCCGTGAGCGTGCGCAGCACTGAGCACTTCATACGTGAGATCCTCATCCGATGCATCCGCATGACCATTCACGCGGAGCGCTGGCACTGTGTGGAGCGACTCCCCATCATCTGATGAGGGCAGTACGAAGATCCGCGCAAGCTCTCGTTCAGGAGCCTTCATCACCTCATCGGGTCTTCACGACATCCTGACCCGTCCTTCCCGATTTTCATTCAGAGTGAGGGAGACGAAGTTCACATCCCATTCAATCCAAGCTGGAGTTCGAGCCGTGAAGTTCATCGAGTCCTGTCACGTCGCGCTGCTCGTGACCATGACAATCGTGGCCGTGGAATCCTCACTGTTCCCCCAATCGGAACCCGCCGCCTCCCCCGTCTTCGATGCGCAGCGACTGGCCAAGTCGGGATCGGCGAGTCTGGTCACGGTGCGCGCCTACGTCCGGGCACCCAGCTTGACCACCGACGACCCGGATTCGGAAACGGGCTGGGGGGAGTCGGTCATCAACGACCAGTACCCGGGTTTTCGTCTGCAGGCGGCGGGATCGGGATTTGTCGTCGATCAAAATCGCGGTGACCTCCTCACTTGTCTCCACATCTTGAAGCGCGTGGATGGAAGTCCCGTCGACCTCATCGAAGTGGAGACCCAAGGTCGGCAGCGCGTTCTCACTTCATTGCTCGCGGCCGAGCCGACCGTCAACTTGGCAATCCTGCGAGCAGAAGTCCTGCCAAGCGGGCTCGAGGCTCTCCCAGCCGCCCTTGAGTTCGGTGACAGCGACACCCCGGAGATGGGTCAGCTCTGCTTGGCCTTGGGCGACCCCGCGGGGCCGGAGCGCTACCTCGGCATTGCGCCCTTCATCGCCCGCCCCAATCGCGACTGCTACCAGGAACTCCTCAGTTCGTTCTACTTGCAGGTCGGGTTGGTGGCTCATCCGGAGGCGTACGGCGGGCCCATTCTCGACGCACGAGGCACGGTGATCGGAATGCTCTCCCCCCGCGAGCCGAAGGACGGAGTCACGCGGACCAACGCGGTTCCCGGCATCGAGTTCGGTCTGCCCTGCAAGATCATCCAAGGGCTCTACACGACCCTGCGCGAAGTGCAGAGCACACGGTCGCCCTGGCTCGGGTTCTCAGTCATGAGCCGGGAAGAGCTGGCAGCGCAGCGGGGAGTGATCAATTTCCAGTCGATGCCCAAACCGCCGCAGGGAATCTTCATCGAGAACCTGTTCACGCCGAGCCCCGCCGCCGAGTCGGGCGTTCGCGCGGGCGATTTCTTGGTCAGCTTCGACCGCCAAGTCGTGTTCACCCCCGTCGACTTCCAGCGCTACCTGTACATCGCCGGCATCGGAAAGCGGGTGCGTCTCGAGGTCTTCCGCGACGGGAGGATTCTCGTCCTCGAAATCACCGTCACCGAGCGGCCGGCGGAGGCTCGTCCGAAGTGACCACGTCAAAGCGAATTCAAGAAAGTGACCAGAGCCTGACGATCGTCGGCACCGGCTAGCCGAAACGCCTCCCTGGATCGCTGCGCCTCGCCTCCATGCCACAAAATCGCCTCGGCGAGCGATCGGGCCCGCCCATCGTGCAGGTAGCGAGAATGCCCATTCACCGCGGGGATCAGGCCGATTCCCCACAGGGGCGGCGTTTTCCATTCTCCCGGGCGCGCATCGCCGTCCCATTTGCCGTCGGAGAGTCCATCGCCGAGATCATGCAAGAGGAGGTCCGTGTACGGGCGAATCGTCTGATTCGCCCATCCAGGGTGGAATGCAACCGGACCGGTTTCGAAGCGGGTGACGTGACACTCGGCACAGCCGAATGCCAAGAAACGACCTTCGCCGCGGATGACGTGTCGGTCGCCCCTGCGACGCTGCGCCGGAACCGCCAACGCCCGCGTGTAGAAGACGAGCCGGTCCTGAGCGAGTTCGTCGATCTCGGGCACGGGATCGGAATCGAACCCGTAATGGTTGCGTTGGAGGGCGGTCAACGGCTCCGCGGGGATCGCCTTCGACGTGATGCCCATGTCGTGCGCCAACGCTTCGACGGTTTGGGTTTCGACGTTCGGAGTGGTGGCCTTCCAACCGAAGCGGCCGATTGCCGCCTTGGAACCGCGCGGATCGGGCTGGCGATGAGCCCGACCGGAAATGCCATTTTGATCTCGATCGTCAGGATCTTCCCGCGCGAGGATTGCGGCTTCGGGAATGGCCTCGAGCAAGCCGAGCCCGATGAGTTGGGGCGCCACCCGGGGACCGAGCGCAATGGGCGTCACTCCCTTCGCCTCGGGCTCGCGATCGGTCAGGCGATACCGCGGTCGCAGAAGTTCGAATGGCTCCCCGTCTCCGTAGAAGCCGAGCACGGGTTCGACCTCGATGACGATCCGAGCCTCGGGCACGAATCCGGGAATCGATGAGTCCTGGATCTGACCACCGAGGCGCGGGTGCGGCCGATCCGGACCGCCGGGCACCGCGACCCCGACCCGCATCAGGAGTCCGCCGCGATCCGGTTCGTCCTCGGCGGGAGGACGACTGCGACCGTCTCGGAGATGACAACCGCTGCACGATCTGGAATTGAACAACGGACCGAGTCCGTCGCGACCAGCCGCCGAACTCGGAGCAATGACCCAATTCTGGCGGAAGAACGAATTACCGACGGCAAATTGTCGACGCTCGGCGGAGTCGAGGGGCGGGCCTGGAAACCCAAATGCATGGGGGCCCTCATCCTCGATGGTGACGGCACCGCCCAACGCCGCAGAGTCTGGCGTTCGGCCCCGGTCCGTTTGGTCCGTCTGCGCCTCGGAGAGGTTGGCGACCACCAGGAGCAGGGCCAAGCGCATCAGGACGATCCCGGCGCGCAGAGCGTTCTCTCGCAATCGCAGGCGGTCCATGCTCAGCCTCCCGGGCGCATCGGCAGCCGGTGGCCGAGTAGAACCCCCGCGACCGCGATCGCCTCGGCTTGCGCTTCGAGGGCAGAAAGAGCGGCGGCCACCGCCACGCGGCCAGGCGCTTTGTCCTCTCCGAGGAACGATTGATCGAAGGGGCGCGGAATGCGTTCCAGGGCCTCAGTGGCCCATCCGAGTTTGCGATCCAAGTCCCACGTGGCTTCCGGATGCGTGCGGGCGAGATAGGCCAAGACCCCGTTCGACTCGGGATCGGTACCCCGAAGGATGTCGACCACGCCGCGCTGGTTCGATTGGAAGTCGAGCCAGGTCGTATCGCTGAAACAACTATGCTCCTGCTCTTGGTCGCGGGTTTCGTAGGCCACGGCCAACCGCTCGCCCGCCATCTCGAACCCCGTCAGGATGATGGCACCGGTCAGAATTCGCCGGAGGGCGAGCTTCGGATCCGCTTCGAACTCGCGGCGATAGTTCGACTTTCCCGGCGCCCACGCCAGTTCGACGATTGCCAAATGCTTGCGCAGGGCGGCAACCGCCGTCTTCAAGTACTCGAGCCGACGAGGCGCCGACGCCTCCTTGGAGGAATCAAAATCGGTGGCTGGACGCTCACCCGGACCATCGGTCCGCAGATCCTGTCCCCAGAGAAGAAACTCGATGGCATGCCATCCGAGGCTGACATTGGCTTCTCCGCCTCGCTCGTTGGCGAGAGTCAGCACTACTTCGCTCAAGATCGGGTAGCGCACGGAATCATGGATGATCCCGGACTTTGGAAAGCCCGGTACCGCATCGATGTAGCTTTCGTCGATCGGCCAAGCGTTGACGAGGGTCTCGACTCCGTCCACCGGGTTGTCGATGGGCCCGTCATAGAAGCGGAAGACTTCGGTCCGACCATAGATCGCGCGCCCGCGTACCCAGGCCTCCCGAGCCCTCGTGAGATTCGCCTCCGTCGGTTCCTTCCCCAGGGTCGCGACCGCAGCCGCAAGGACTTCGACGGAGCTCCCGCATTCCCGGTACAGGCGGTGCGCGTTCTCCGAATAACTCCGTACGATGGAGCCGAGCCCGGGGGAAGTGGTCGAGAGGAGCATCGGTTCCATAGTCGGTTCCATGCAGGTCCAGAGGGTCGAGAGAGCCCAGAGTTGCAACAGGAAGCTCGGTCGCCACATTGATCATCCGGAGTGGTAGGAAGGGAAAACTCGTCGCGCCGAGGATCGCAGACCAAGGTGAGAATCCGGCGAATCCACTGGCAAGATCCCGGCAAGGCTCCGTGAAGTTCGTGCGCCTCTGGTAGGGTGCGCAGTGCCGATCCTCACTGTTCGCAACGTCCATTTGGCTTACGAAGACCGCCGGCTCCTGCGAGGCGTGGATCTCTCGATCGAAGAGGGAGAGCGCATCGGATTGCTCGGGCAAAACGGCATCGGGAAGTCGACGCTGCTCGCGATCCTCGCGGGAAGCCAAAAGCCCGACGAGGGAGAGCGCATCGTCCGGCGCGATCTACGGATCGGGTACCTCGAACAGGACCCCCCGCTCGACCCCACTTTGACGGTGCGATCGGCCGTGCGCTCCGGCCAGACCGAGCGGGCCACCATTTTGGCGGATCTCGATCTCATCCACACCGAGCTGTCGAGTCCGAGCCTCACCGAAGAACGCATGACGAGCCTGCTCGCGAAACAGGCCCAGCGCGAGGCAGCGCTCGAGCGATGGGGCGGGCACGACGTGGATCATCAAGTCGAATCGGTGATCTCGCACCTCGGGCTGCGCGACCCCGAGGCCCGCTGCGGAGTGCTCTCGGGAGGCGAGCGCCGCCGCGTCGCTCTGGCTCGACTGCTGACGAGCGCCCCCGATCTGCTCCTGTTGGACGAGCCTACGAACCATCTCGACGCGATCGTGACCGAGTGGCTCGAGGATTGGCTGCTCGATTCCGCACTTCCGGTGATGATGGTGACGCACGATCGTTACTTTCTGGACCGCGTGACGAGCCGCATCCTCGAACTCGACCGCGGCAAGATCTACTCGTACGACGGGAACTACTCGGACTACCTCGTGGCTCGCGCCGAGCGCGACGAAGTCGATCGCCATCTCGACCAGGTGCGGCGCAACACGTTGCGGCGCGAGACCGCATGGATTCGGCGCGGTCCGCCCGCTCAGCGCCGCAAGTCGAAGGCACGCCTCGGCCAGTATTCCGTCTTGGTTGATTCCAAGCCCGAGAGCGCGGGAGGCGAACTTGAGTTTCGTATCCCCTCCGGGCCTCGGCTGGGAACCAAGGTCATCGAACTTGCGAGCGTGAAGAAGAGCTATGGCAACCGCGTCATCGTGCCGCCGCTGACGCTGGAGATCGGCGGCAAAGACCGCATCGGCATCGTCGGTCAAAATGGCGCCGGTAAGAGCACGCTCCTCAAACTCTGCATGGGGTTGCTCGCTCCGGACTCTGGCACCGTCACCATCGGTGACACGGTCAAATTCGCGGCCATCGATCAACAGCGCACCGAACTCGATCCGACCAAGACGGTGATCCAGGAGGTGGCCGGGCGGAACGACTGGGTGTTCGTGGAAGGTAGGTCGATCCGCGTCGAGACCTTCCTCGAGCAATTCCTTTTCCCGGGCGATCGCAAACACCAGCTCATCGGCAAACTCTCGGGAGGAGAACGCCACCGGATCCTGCTCGCGAAGTTGCTGTCCAAGGGCGGCAACGTCCTCGTGCTGGACGAACCCACGAACGATCTCGATATCGCGACGCTGCGGGTGCTCGAAGACGCGGTGGCCGCATTCGAAGGCGCCGCCCTGATCGTGAGTCACGATCGGTGGTTCTTGGACCGCGTTGCCACGCGCATCCTCCACTTCGACGGCCAGGGTGGACTGCGTCTGCATGAAGGCTCGCTCAGTCTCTTGTTCGACCGACTCGACCGCGAACGTCTGGCGTCAACCCCGGCCGAGCGCGCCACGGAAAAGGCCGCTTCCAAGCGGAACTCGGCCCCTAGCCCTCCGAACAAGCTCAATCATAAAGAACAGAAAGAGCTCACGGCCATCCCGGACCGCATCCAAGCCGCCGAGGCCGCCCTCGTGGAGATTGACCGGCGCCTCTCCGACCCGACCTTCTACGCCCAGCCCCGCGCCGCCCAGGAGAGTGCGGCAGGCGAGCGGGTGAAAGCCCAAGCTCTCGTGCATTCGCTCTACGCGCGCTGGGAGGAACTCGAGTCCCGCTCCCGCTAAGAGCCCCGGGGCAAGACTCGAACCGCGCCACTTCATCCGAAGCCGCCCGACCCTGCGTACTCCTCGTGCTGGTTGCGATCCGCGACCTCCTTGGAGACTCCCATGAAATCCCTGCGTCTGTCATCCGTGTTGGCGGTGAGTCTCGTACTCCTCGCCGGAACCCTGTCCGCCCAAACCCTCGTCCTGCTCGGCGACTCGAACCTCCTCTACATGGTGGATCGAGAAACTCCGGGCGCGGTGCTGTCCGAAATTGCCGTCACCGGCCTCGACATGGGCGAGACTCTGCTGGGCATCGACGTGCGCCCGGCCACGGGTGAGCTCTACGGCCTCGGCAGCAACGGCCGGCTCTACGTGATCGAGCTGCGCACGGGAGTCGCCGTCCCCGTCGGAACCGGCTTTGCGACAGCATTGAGTGGCACCGCCTTCGGATTCGACTTCAACCCCACCGTCGACCGAATCCGCATCATCAGCAACAGCGGCCAAAACCTTCGCGCTCATCCCACCACCGGTGCGGTGGTGTTTGTCGACGGAACCCTCGCGTTCGCGGCGACCGACGTGAATGCCGGGACCCTCCCCCAAGCCGCTGGCGCCGCGTACACGAACAGCTTCGCCGGTACCACCTCCACGACGCTCTACGACCTCGACAGCAACCTCGACATCCTGGTGACCCAGATTCCGCCCAATTCCGGTGTCCTCAACACCATCGGATCGCTCGGAATGGACATCGACGCGGTGCTTGGCTTCGACATCGTCGCCGCTGGCAACGTCGCCCTCGCGGCAGTTCGCCCGGCCGGGATCCCCGCGTCCACTTCCACGCTGGTGTCGATCGACTTGGCGACCGGTGCCGCGACCTCGCTCGGCAACTTCAGCCTCTTCGGCCCGGTCCGCGGGCTCGCCGTGCTTGCGGTCTCCGGCGTCAGCGCCTTTGGCACCTCGACTCCCGGCTGCCAAGGCCCGCTCGCGATCGCGGTGGACTCGGCTCCGCGCCTCGGCAACGCCGACTTCGGAGTCTTGGTCGGCAATGCCGCCCCCTCGATGCCGGGATTCGTGGCCGTCAGCGACCAAATGCTCGCTCAGCCGATTTCGATGAGCGGCGCGCTGGCGTTCATCGATCTCGGCTCGCCCTCGCTGATCACCCAGCTCTTCGCCACCAACGCCCAAGGTGTCGCCACCTCCGACTTCTCGATTCCCTCCGCGCCCGGCCTGCTCGGCATGACGGCCTTCCTCCAAGCCGCCGTCGGTGACGCCTGCGCCCCCGCCGGCATCGCCGCCACCAAAGCCCTCGCGATCTCCTTCCTTCCCTGATCCCCTCCCTGGGAGCGCGGATCACCAGATCCGCTCCGGTGTCACCGCGCAGGGGCCCGCCAAGTATCACTGGCGGTGATGGCGCTCCCGGTGCGACCAACCTCCGCCGCACCACCGCGGAGGTGGCGATAGCGGCGATAGTCGCCGCGGAGCATCCCGCCTGCCGACAGAGCCCGTTGCACTGGCAGCGCGTTGGGACTATGCTCCTCGCCGAGCGAACGACCTGGGTCGCCTTCCCCCGGCGAATCGATGGCTCGCTCAGGATCTATCCCATGACGAGGCGGTTTGCATTTGTAGTGATTGGGGCGGGGCTGACCATTGTCAACCCGAGCCTCGGGCAGAAATTGAGCCCGTACCCCGAGTGGGCCATTGCAGGGCGGCCATTCGATCCCGCCAATTTTGCGACCCCCCCCGGCAGTTCTGCCGCGTGGGCCGAGGTCTCGCCGTGGATGATCACGGGGTCCAAATGGGGAAACTGTTACTTGCCCATCGGCCCATGGGTTTTCTCGAGTCACAGCTCTTCGGGCACGATTGCCGTGGAATCGACATCCCACCCGTCCGGGGGAATCAGCACCGGCTTTTCGGACATTCTGTTCATCGGAGCGGGCGAGGCCACTCCCACCGCCAAGTTCGCAGCCTACGATCGACTCCTGATTTGGTCCGGCAAACTGCCTGACGGCCGGTGGGGAGTGGGTTACCTACCGCTCGATTTCGATCAGCCGCTGGACGAGTCCTTGGTTCGAACCATCACCCCGAGGCCGCTTCCCGGAGAGGTGTGGTACACCTGCGGCGTCGTCGACGGTCGACTCTACATCCTCGACACGGCGGCCCCGAAGTTCATCCGCTTCACTTCCTCGGAGACCGGAACCTTCGATGTCCGCGACTCGGCTTTCGAAGTCCCGATCCCGGGGCCCGAATCGAATCGGCCGCAATTCTTTGCGTTCCTCGCTCCCATCGAACTTGACCCGCGGTACATTCTCGGATTCAAGACCGGTTTCCACGCGAGGTACGAACGTCACTACATCGTTCAATCGGGAGGGGGCTTTTCTTTCGTATCGGAGCTCAATCCGAACGATGCTGCGTGCCGTGTCGACCTCCTACACCAGGTCTGCGCGGGGATGTCGACAGTAGGCATCCGGGGCCCCGTCGATCACGCGGTCTTCGTCGAGACTGCCCCGAGTCCGACCGGTCCCTGGGTCGTCGCATCCGCCATCTTGACCACCACGGACTCGCGCCGAGTCATGCCACTCCCACTCAAACGCCCGCTGCGACGGAATTCCTACGTCCGCATGATCGACCTCACCGCCTGCACCGAGGGTCCCGCGCGCTCCGTGGGCCCCACCGAGCCCACCATCTTCGCGGTTCAGCCACTACGCTTCGGCTACTCGGTTCCGGGCAGCACGATCGAAATTCTCGGCGGCGGCTGGGGATCCGCTCCGGAAGTCACCCTGGAGAAGTTGGCAGAAAACCGCACCGACCCGCATGACCCGACCCCGATTCCGCTCTCGGGGCTCACCGTCACGCCCGACTTCATTCGTGTCCCCCTCCCCAACGAGTCGCTTGGTTCCGTGCGCCTGCGCATATCGTCCGCCAATGGGTCGATCACCCGCCAATTCCGCTCGCAGCACATCGACCTCCCGAAGTAGCGCGCGGCCCTTCGCGAGCTCACGAAGGATTCTGGACAGATTCACACCGCGACTCGAGAGTTCGGAAAATCGTAGTATCCGGGAGCCGTGACTGAACTTTCACGAACCCGTAGCGACGAGCCGACGCGGCCGGAGTTGGCCAACCCCGAGGCACCTACCCGCCTCGGGCATTATGTGATCGAGAAGGAACTCGGACGTGGGGGGTTCGGCGTCGTTTATTTGGCGACGGACGAACAACTCCACCGGAAGGTCGCGCTCAAGGTGCTGCCGCTCGGCGCCGGAGCGGACCCCGAAGCCCTTCTTCGCTTTCGTCGCGAAGCCGAAGTCGCATCCCGACTCACGCACCCGGGCATCTGCTCCGTCTACGAGGCCGGCCACAACGACCAACTCGCATGGATTGCGCTGCGCTACGTCGAGGGCCGCACCCTCGCGGAGCTTCTGAAAGAGCAGCGGGAGAAAGAAGGCGCGGCCGACTTTTTGATCCAGGTCGGGGTTCGCCCAAACGCCGAACCGAAGTCCCAAAGCGGACACCACCGAACGGGATCCACCGGCTCGGTCATCAACGAGCGCATTCGGTGGATCGAGAAGGCCGCGCGTGCCGTGCACTCCGCGCACGAAGCGGGAGTGATCCACCGCGACCTGAAACCGGCGAACCTCATGATCACGCCGGAGGGCGAGCCCATCGTGCTCGACTTCGGTCTGGCCCGCGACGAACAGAGTGACGCCCCCACCATCACCCGCTCTGGCGACCTCTTCGGGACGCCGGCCTACTTGGCCCCCGAACAACTCCGCCAGGGCCAAAGCTCGCCCGACCCCCGCACCGACGTGTGGGCCCTCGGTGTGTCTTTGTACGAGGCCGTCGCCCTACGTCGGCCGTTCGAAGCGGCGTCGCGGGACGCGCTCTACCGGCTCATCCTCACCTCCGAACCGGAGGATGTACGGGAGTGGAATCGCCACGCGCCGACCGACCTCTCGGTTGTACTGGCGACCGCCCTCGAGAAAGACCTCGGGCGCCGCTACCAGAGTGCGGCCGCCTTTGCGGACGACCTCGCCCGCGTGATCGCCCGCGAGCCGATCCTGGCCCGTCCGGCCAGCGCCCTCACCCGGTTCGTTCGTTTCGTGCAGCGGCGGCCCGCTTTGGCGACGGCCCTCGCCGCTCTCGTCATCGTCGGCGCGGCCTTGGTCGCCTTGGTCACGAGGCACCTCGCGACCCGCGACCAGGTGGCGGCCCTCGAACGCGCTCAGCTCGAAGATCGCCTCGAGTCGTTGCTCGCCGACGGCTTCCTCAACTTCCACGCCGGATCGCCCGCCAAAGCCAAGACCTTCTTCGACGAGGCCGTGGCGATCGTGCCCGACTCCGTGGAGGCTCTGACGGGGCTGGCCCTGCTCCATCTTCGCGACGGTGCGCCCGCCCGCGGCCTCGCCGCCATCGACGCGGCATTTCGCAACCGATCCCCTCCTCCCGAACTCGACCCGCTGCGGGCCTTGCTCCGCCACGAAGAAAATCCGCGTCTTCCCCTCGAGCCTCCCGGCATCCCCACGACCGCGTTAGGTGGCTACCTCCATGCCTTGCTGTTGGCGAATGCCGCGGAGCGCGCCGGAACGCAACTGCCCGCCGAGGCGGTCACCGCCGCGACGCGCGCCGTCGCTTCCGCCACTCACCGACGCCTCGTCTATCACCTCCTGTGGGCCCGTGTGGCGGGCCAAGCGGCCGATGCGTCGGCCGGCGCGCTCGTGGCCTCGATCCTGCGCGCGGAGTGGCCGGGGCATTTCTCGGCCCACTTTCTCGCCGGTTACGCCGAAATGGAGACCGCCCCGGAACGGGCTCTCGACGCTTTCCGAGCCGCCTCGGCGCTGCGCCCCGACGAAGGCACGGTGAAGAGCAATTGGGCCTATTGTCTGGTCCAGCTCGGCCGCCCGCGCGAAGCCGAAGAGCTCCTCACCGAGGCGCTGAAGCTCCACACTCCCGACGAATCGCTGTGGTCGAATCTCGGATTCGCACGAGCTCGCCAAGGCCGCTTCGCGGAGTCCCTCGAGGCCTACGAAGAAGCGCGCCGTCTGGCCCCCGACGATCCGGAGGTCCTGCGCAACATCGCGTACAGCCTCCGCGACCTCGGCAAGAAGGACGAGTGTTTGGCATTCCTCCGGGAGCAGTGCGAGCGGATCGGGAAATCGGTCAATCTGTGGATCGAGTTCGGAAGAGTGGCTCTCGATCTCGGCGCCTTCGAGCCCGCGGAATCGGCCTTCACGCGAGCGATCGCCCTCGACGCCTCGATCGCGGCCGCGTGGACCGGCCGGGCCGACGCGCGGCTCGAATTGGGTCGCGCCGAGGACGCCCTCGCGGATGCGACCGAAGGGCACCGCCTCGCGCCCACCCACTACTCAGCCGGGCGAGTTCGCGGGCGGATCCTGCGCCACCTCGGCCGCCATCGCGAAGCCATTGCGATCTTGAGTGCGCTCGGCGAGGCAGGCCGCACCAATGCCCGCAATCTCACGGACTGGGGCACGAGCCTTTTCTCCATCGGGCGACCTCACGAGGGCAAGGATCTCCTCACCCGCGCCTGCGCCCTCGATCCGGCCATGAAGGAGTGCAGAGTGGGGCTCATCTTGGCCCTCATGCAAGTGGGAATGATCGCCGATGCCCAACGAGAACTCGCCTCGGCCCAGCGCCTTCACCCGGATGACGAGTCTTGGCGAGAGTCCTTCGACCGCCTCGCCCCTCTCCTCGAACAACAATCCGAAGTGTTCGCGATGCTCGCGGATCCCGAAATCCTGTCCCAAGAAGACCTCCCTTCCCAAGCCATGATGGTCCTGGCCAGTTCCGCTCACCACCGAGGCTCGACTGATCTCTCCATCGAGCTCGGACGTCGCGCCTTGGACGATCCCGAGTTCCAAACGACGGCCGACTATTGCCTCCTCGTCGGCGCCGTCGGCAGTTCCCTCGCCGACTCCATCTTGACCCACACCGATCCCTCCGAACAATCGCGCCGCTCCACGGAACTCCAGGCCTGGCTCACCCCCGCCCTCACTCGCCTCGAATCCACCCCCGCCGACTCCACGCGCCAAACCATCCTCGACTCCTGGCTCCTCTCCCCGTCCCTCTCCGCCTGGCGCTCCCTCTCCAGCCTGCCTCCCTCCGTCTCCTCCCAACGCGACTCCCTCTGGTCCCGCATCCAATCCCTGTCCACTCCTTGATCTCGCGGTCTTCGATCACGGTCAGGGGACAATCAGAACCAGCCAGCTGTGGCTGAATCAAGAACAGCCAGCTCGAGCAGACGCTTGCGACTCATCCGATCGCCACGAGATCTCGCAGCATCGAGAACGGCACGCATTCGATACCCTGGTCCAAGGCGTAGCGCCGCTCTCCCGGATAGACCACGAACAGGTGATCGAGTCGCAGGTCCTGCCACGCGACCCGCATCGACTTGGTGAGTCGCGGCGCGTCCAAGTGCTTGATCTCAACCCCGACGCGCTGGCCTCGATGCAAGAAGAACAAGTCCAACTCCGAGCCGGAATGGACCGAGTAGAACCACGTCTGGTCGGGCTGGAAAACCCGCAGAACTTCTTCGAGGACGAAGCCTTCCCAAGATGCGCCGAGCTTCGGATGCATCCGCAACTGGGAGCCGTCAGCGATCCCCTGCAAGGCGTGGAAGAGGCCAGTGTCGCGCAGGTAGATCTTCGGGCTCTTCACGAGGCGTTTGCCCAGATTTTCGTGCCAGGGTTGGAGCACTCGCACCATGTAGGTCTGTTGCAGGGCGTCGAGATACTTGCGGGTCGTGTGGGGTGACACGCCCATTGCCGACGCAATCTCGGCGCCGTTCCAGATCTGGCCATGGTAGTGCGAGAGCATCGTCCAGAAGCGCCGCATGGCGGCCGGCGCCATGCCGAAGCCCAACACACCGAGGTCGCGCTCGAGGAACGTCGCGAGGAAGTTCTGCCGCCAGCGATAGCTATCTTCGTCATTCTCGGCGAGGAAGGAGCGCGGGAAGCCACCACGCACCCACAGATCCTCCGTCGCGGCGGGGCCGACCTCCCCGAGATCAAAGCCTCGTAGTTCGACGACTTCGACGCGCCCAGCGAGCGACTCGGCGGACTGCCGCGACAGCTCCGGCGAGGCGCTGCCCAGCACCAGAAACTTCGCCGCGCCTTCTCCCCGATCGGCCAGCACCCGCAGCACCGGGAACAGGTCCGGCTGCCGCTGAGCCTCATCGAGCACCAGCAGGCCTCGCAGAGACCTGAGCGCGGTCATCGGCTGCGCCAGCGCCGAAGCCGCCGTCGGATCCTCGAGGTCAAAGAAGTGCACCTCTCCCTCAGCCTGGAGCTCGCGCGCCAGGGTGGATTTCCCACATTGGCGCGGTCCGACCAGCCAGGCCACCGGCGCGCGTCCGAGTGCCGCGCGTAAGTCCTTTTGGTAGATAGCCCTTACGACCATAGGTGAAATCATGCACAGTTCCTGCACTTTTTCAACATAGTCATCACAGATTTTCCCGTTTTGTCTCCGCGGCAGACCAGGAGCGGCCCCTCCAGCGCGTCTGTGGTCGGCCTTGGTTCGACCACAGCCAACCAGTCTTGAACGGCTCCCTGACAAGCGAACCGATTCCTGGCTCCTTCAGGCGCCAAGGCGGCCAGCGAGGGAGTCTCTTTCAAATCGAGCGCACCCGACGTCACCATCCGAGTCGTGTACATGTCGTACCATTTCCGCCCCGACAGGAACTTTCGCAGAGCCACCGAAAGAGCACGTCGTTTTCGTTTTCAGGGACAGAACAGAACTTTCTGGATTAATCTGCACACTTATCACCAGACTGCAGCTACGTTAATACCCACCTCGCCCGCAGAGGACCGAATTTGTCGAGCGTCGTTATTCGGTAGTCATTCGATCGGTAATGTTATTCGCCTGTAAGTCATTCAGCAAGCGCTCAACAGCACGCCCAAAGTTCTCGGCTCTTGAAAAATCTGGAATGTAGTAACTGCGGATTTCCGACGCCAAGTCGATTCCTGTTTCCAAGTCAAGGAGTTCCCAAGCACGAACACTGTCAAACGGGACAATTGCAATCGGGAACAATATCTTTGACTTGGTTTGGGTTTCCCGCTTCCGAGCCCATTGAATCTCTCGTGCGACCCATGAGCTTCTCATGCTGCTTTCAGAAAGCACAATAATCAACTTGTCGTAGACACGAATAGCCTCCGTAATCTGTGGCAGAATTTGTTTTCCGCCCTTCATATCCTCTGGGGGATACCAAACTCGGAGGCCACTCGCAATCAAGCTCGAATATAATTGATCGCAGAAGTTCTTATCAGCGGTCGCATGGCTTAGAAAACACGAATAGAATACCACGGGCTGTGAGCCTCCGCGAAAATCTGGCAAATAATTTATTAGAGTGGCCGGGATTCCCGTCTTCTGAAGAAAATCCGGAGCAAGCCGACTCGACTGGATAAGAGTCTCGACATCGAGATGCGATGGACCATAGTGCTCTACGGTTTCAAGCGATTTTATTCCGTCCATATGACACGATAGGAAACTCGTATTCACCAACCGAGCACGGTCAAAGGAATTCGATCTGAAATGGACACACCTGAAATTAGACAACCCAAGATAAGCGTCACTAAAGCTGGCTCCGTCAACATCTGGATAGTTGAAAGTCGCTGCCAGCAATATGGAATTTTCGAAGTTGGTGCCTCGAATATTAACAGGTGCATTTCTTTGAGACACATATGGTGGCAATCGATCAAATGTCCCTGGCCCAAAATAGGCACCTGTGAGGACTGCCTTGCTAAAATCTACCCCTTCAAGATTTGCCCCGGCGAAGTTCGTCCATCGCAAGTCTACACCTCGCAGCTTGGCCCCTGACAAATCGATAGGCGGATATTGAGCTGATTCGAGCCACCTTTGGAATTCGTGCGTTCCCTTCCGAGCTGCGCGAATTGCGTCACGATTCGACATGTAATTTTCTTCCCGTGGCCGTAACATAAAGGCAAGCAACAGTCGCCGACAGTGACGGTGTAGCGCAAGAGGCACTCTCGAATTGTCGCCTGGCCCCGAACAAGGAGGAGAGGCGGCGGTTCGCTTGAGGGTCTGGCTTAGGAATTCTCATGTCAACCCCTCCATGAACAAATCCTGTATCGTCTGAAAGTAACCGATACCAAGCGGCTGCATCGCGGAGAATCTCCCCTGCCACAGGACCACTGGGGACGTCTTGGACCCCCCCTGGATCAGGAGGAAGAAGTCCCTCGCATCATAGTCGATACGGGTCGAGCCGTCCGGTGAACGAACGGACCACGAGCCGAAATATTGCTCGTAATACTGGCAAATCCATGGGCGAAGCGCGGCTTTCGTGATGGCGTACGCCGCTGCCCCCGGAATTGTGCCGAGAGACAACTCCAACTCGTAAGCGCCATGCAGCACGACGGCGAGAATCTCCTCACCTCCGCTCCGCTCTACCTTGTTGCCGGTGTCTCTGGTGGCCGTCGTCACGAAGGCCAAGTTAGACGTCTCTCTTGAGGATATGGACCAAGTGTTCATTCTAGGACCAAACGCTTCGGTTCAGCGGCGGGGCGCGGAGCGACCAGTCCGCTGCAGACGGCTGGTCGAGGGGGCTCTTCAATGTTCTGCGGCGGCGTCATCACGGCAAGGCCCGATAGAACTGCAATCCGTTGCCGTCGGGATCCCGGACGTGAAACTCACGAGTGCCCCAACTCGTGTCCGAGACGGGTTGGATGTCGTCCGAGATGCCGGATTCGCGAAACTCACGGTAGAGCCCGTCGACATCCGCCACGGCGAAGCGATAGGTAGGACGGTCGCCTCCGTGTGCCCACTCCTTGGCGTCGTGCCATTGCAGGTGGAGCTCCACGCTGTCTCGCACGACGGCCGCGTAGCGGGGATTCGAAACTTGGTCGACGAACGTTCGGACGAAGCCCAACTGCTCGTAGAAGCGGATGGACGCCGCCACGTCGCGCGAGCCCAAGACTGGATGAACGGCATCGATACGGGGTCGCACGGATCACTCCTGCCGGTCAAACGACCGACCCAAGCTCAGCAACCGCCTCGGCAGTGGGAGAGCTGCGCTTCGTCCGGTGCTGAATACGGAATCGGCTGCAAGCGCAGGCTAGGCGGGCGCATCAAGGTACGCCTTGAGTGGAATGTCATCCATCACAGCATGATCGATGATGTGGATTACCTCGCGGATCAGCACATGTTCGAGAGCAGGACCTCGATCGAGCAGCTCTCCTAGCCACTCCGCTCCCTGCCATGGCGACTCGACAGCATCACACACGTGCACCTCGTAGCTCTCGGGCCCCAACCAGAGGTCAAGCGCAAACGCCACCCGCTGCCCTGGCTAGCTGTCCTCTCCCCACTCTCCGATTGAGACCACGGCCTTGACGAGACGCTCGGGATGACGGTCGGAGAATCGGGCGAGGTAGATGGCGTAGGCCCCCGCCTCATCGTACACGAAACGAGTGAGCGACGTAGCGGGACCGCCACAACATTGGCACGGTTGCAACTCCCGCGGCGGTTCGAACTCAATCGTGAGTACCATCGTCGCTCAGAATAACGACCAAGCTCACCCCTCGCTATTGACCCGGACTTGGCCGCATCGGCGAGGGATCGGGGGATGTCGGTGCGGCGGAGTTCTCCATGCCGCAAACTTTCCGAGAAAGCCTCGGAGGGCGCCCCGGACCGGGAGGGACCGGACAGCGGGGCCGCGGCCTCGCCGGATTCAAGACATCGTTGTTTCGCTCAGTGAATCCCAATTTCACTCGAGGAACTCATGCACCGGAGGCTTCTGACCGCTTCAAGATTCCCTCCAACGAGCAGAGGAATGACTCCACGCATGTCAAATCGGTCCGCAGCTTCGTCGAGAAGTGCGTCACCTCCGAGTCGCCGAGCTCGACTGAAAAGCAGAATCTCCCGGGCAGGTCCCCTTCGGTGACCACCACCAGGACACTTGCCCGGTTCGAGCCGAGTTCCACCCGCATGGAACTCGATTCACCTCGTGAGATGCGAGCAAGGCCTTCGTAGAGCACCCGAAGGGCCTGCGTTCCCAACGTTACATCTCCAACGTACGTCAGGGACCTACCGCGATACGCGCCTGCTTCAGGATGGTATTTCCAATGGATGATCGAAAGCCGCGTCAGCATCGTTCCACCAGCATCGAGTCGAATTGGCCTCAACCGGAATGCTGAGCCGCCCGAGGTCGTTCGAAGCGTCGCGATGTCAATCACGCCGGTTGATCTCCACGTGGATGTTCCGGTCACCGTTGGGCCTATGAAGTGAAGCGGCGGCTCCTGGGTGGCCGGAGTCTGCGCACGAAGTGTACCCAAGCGAAGGCGCCGACCTGAGAGAGTCGTCCTACCAGGTGGAGCAGCGGAGCAGAAGAAGTCGTTCCGAGCGCAGCCGACCTGAGTGGTGGGGCTCGGGGCCGTGGCGATCAAACTGGGCGACGGAAAAAGGGACACCGTCGGGTCTCACGCCGTCTGGAGAGTGATACCCAGTGGAGGTCGTGTCGGCATGGACCACTCGACTCGACGGATCCACGACCTCGGTAGAAATCAGCCCCCCAGGGCAAGACAATTCTCCGGCATCGTCGCCCAGAGACTCCGGTCCATCGGTCCGTGACTAACCAGTGACGGAAAACGCCGAAGGGCGGCCGTAAGAAGTGGTGTCCGCAAGCGCTTCGGCGAGAAAACCCGCCAGGGCTCCGCCGATGGGCCTCGCGGAGGGAGATTTGCCATGCGCCCAATGTTCGAACGTGTTGGCAGCCGACTCGTGCTCTTCATGATTCTGGGATGCAGCTTGTCGATCGGCCTCGCCCAGGAGCGTCCCGTGATCCCGTGGCAGCGGTCGATGGCGGAAGCACAGGCCGCCGCGGCTGTGGACGGCAAACCCATCCTCCTCCTGCAACTCCTGGGCAATCTGGATGAGGAACTCTGCTGAACGAACGCGAGAACCCTGAGAGCCGTGTTGCTCTCGAATCTCGAGGTGATCAGGTTCCTGAGTTCGGAAGTGGTTCCCTGCTGGGAGTCCTTACGATCAGTTCCCGTCGTAACCCTCGATGCCGGCGGCGGACGCGTCCTGAAGCGAACTCTCGGCGGCAACACGGCGTTTTTTCTCTGTTCGCCCCGCGGAGAAGTCGTCGATGTCTATCCCGGTGTCCTGACGCCGGAGGACTTTCTCGCCGTCGTCGCCGAGGGCATGTCAATCTTGCGAGCGGGCGGTCACGAGGGTCTCGAACAACGAGTCCTGAACGTCCACCGTTTGGCCCAAAGCGACAGCCACCTGCCCTTTGGATCGGTCCCGATCTCAGCGTCGAAAGCACTCGTGGAAAGCCCGCTCCTCAAGGGCCTCAGCCTGAGGTCGGAATTCCCTGCGCCCGGCCCGTCTCTCCCCGGACTGGAACTGACTTGGGAACTGAGCAAGCAACCGGCCACTTCCATGCAGGTCATTGCAAACTTGGGACTCCCTGCGGTTCCTGATCTCGGACGACGGGTGGTCGATGCCGATTCCCAACAGAATCGGACGGCAGTGCGGCGGTTAGTTCATCAAATGCTGGCCTCCACGCAACGGCTGCACACCCCGGAGGAGCTGAAGGAGCCGGTCTTCAAGGGAATCCTCCACCTGGACTTGGACGACCCGTGGCTCGGGCTGGTCGGATTCGAGATTCCCGGGTCGCCGCGTTGACCGCGCCTTAAACGAATCTTAGTTCAAGGGGGGATGCGAACGACGATTGCGACGGTGCCGGAACGTGTTCCTGAGGTAACGACAGCACACGAGGACAGGGAAGGGACCGAGGAGGGGGTGTTGGCAGAGGGATTGCTGGGGTGGGAGGGTGCCCAATCTCGGCAGCGGGATTGGGGACCGCGGGGCGGCGGCCGTAGCGTGGGCCGTGAACTTCGTCGTCCGTCGTCCGTCCAATCGCGTGGAAGGTACGCCATGCACCGAGTTTCGTTCGCCCTGGTCGCGGGGTTTTTCGCCTTGAACGCCGTGGGTCAAATTCCGTCGCTTTCGGATGAGGGTCTCCGGGCCGTCAAAGACGCCATCGCGCGGGGCGACCTGCCCCTGGCGCGCGAGCGGCTCGCCGCCCTCCCCCGCTCGCAGGAACCAGCGGGTCAGGCGGAGCGCGATTTGTTGGATGCGGCCGTCGCACCCCGCGGCGTTCGAACCAAGCGGCTCCTGGCGGTAGCGGCAACGCACTCCTCCGAGCCGGTCGGCCTGACCGCGCTCGTGGCGGCCATGGGACTCAGCCTGCCCGAGGTCCTCGCCTACCCCGGCAAAGACGACCCCGCGGATCGGGACGGACCGCATGACGAACCGTCGCTCGCCGATCTCGCGATGGCCTGCCAACCCCTCGTCGTCGCTTGGGAAGCGAAGGACGCCGCCAATCCGGAGGTGGCATTTGCCCGCGACCTGCTCACCCGACTGCTGATCGGCAACCACTCCGACCATCTCTCCGAACTGCGCATCCTCGCGAACACCCCGATTCCCGTGCCGCGCCCGCTGGCCGAGCCCATGAACGTGCTCGCCTTCCCCGGACCGGTCGACGACGCAGCCAGCCTCGAGCCCTGGATCCACGGACGCCCCCCCACCGCCGCGGTGCTGGACTTGCAGATCGCGTCCGAAGGCCCCCCCGCCATCCCCGCGCTGCCTCCCGGCCGCTACGTATTGGAAGTGCGATCGCTGCGGACCGGCTTTCGATCGCTCCGTCGTCTGCTCGTCTCGGATCTGGATATCGCGGTGCAGTGCTCGCCGACCTCGAGCGTAGTGCTCGCGACCGTGAACGGGGCGCCCGCGCCGGGCGCGAAGATTGCGATCACACCTCCCTCCACCCCGGAGGCGCCCATCCCACCGATCTCGGCCGTCACCGATGCCCAGGGTCTCGCGTGGATCGAGCATCCTGACGCCGTGTGGAACAACGCCGAAGTGAGTGCGACTTTCGAACGCGACGGTGGCCAACATCGCGCGCGGACGCAGATCCACCGACATTACGAGGAGATCATCGACCGCCGTTACACCACGCACCTCATGGTCGAGCGGCCCCTCGTCCGCCCCGGAGAGACCTTGCCGGGGCGAGTCTTGATCCGCAAACACCAAGCGACGAAGGCTCCGGCGGCCCGCGAGGAAGGGCGCGCCCCGCAGAGCTCGCCGGCCGCCAACCAGCCGATCGCCCTGCGCATTCACGTCCCCGGCCAGGAGCCCGAGGTGCGGAAGGCCACCACGGATGCCGACGGGATTCACGCATTCGAGGTGAACATCCCGCGGAGTGCGCCTCCCGGCGGAGTCATGATCGAAGCGTTCCTGCCCATCGCCAAGGACGATCCGGCCGGCCTCGGATTCGAGACCTTCCCCGACGGAAGCCGCTGGCACCAACTTGTGAAACGCGAGGTGGCGGAGCTGCGCGAGTTCGTGAAGCCCCCGTTGTTCTTGAGCATGGCGGGCCCTTCTTCTTGGAAGCAGGGCGAAGCGGATCCGGTGCTCACCGTCAGCGCGACCTACCCCACGGGGACTCCCGCCGTGGGCCAACGCGGCACTTTGCAGTTCAATCTGGGGCCGTACTCGCACCGTGAGACTTTCGCCCTCGACGCACGCGGCGAAGCGCAGATCACGCTCGCCCTCTCCTCCCTCGCGCTGAAGCCAACGGGCCACTCGGTTCAGACCACGGTCAGCGTCACCGCTCCCGACGGCCAGACTCTCACCGCACGCCACAGCGTGTCGATCGCCGCCCCGGCCAACCCGGCCGAGGCCGCCGATCCACAACCCACGGAAGAACTCTCGGTTCGATTCGAGCGGCCCTCGACCACCTGGCGGGAGGGCGAAGAAATCGTGATTCTCCTTTCCGGTCCCGCTCACACCGCGGTGTTGGTGACGGCGGTGCGCACTCACCACATGGAGGCCCGTGCGGTGGTCCTCGATGCTCGGGGACAGGGGCGCGCGAGCTTCCTCGTGCGCAGCTCGTGGGCTCCGGAGGTGACCTTCCAAGCGCTCACGCCCCGCAGTTCGGGCGACCGCCCCGTCTGGCGCCGTCGGCGCTCATTCGGAAATTCGGCGTTGACCCTGATCGCCAAGATCCTGCCGCGCGCCGAGCGGCTCGAACTCGTGGTCACGCCTGGCCAGCCCGTGTACCGGCCCGGCGAAGAGGCCGAAGTGCGACTCGCCGTGAAGGATGAAGAGGGACAACCTCACCGCGGCACCGTCTGCCTCGCGGTCGTCGACGAAACCCTGTTCTCGCTCGAGGAGGATCGCACTCCCGAGCCGCGCAGCGCCCTCACTCCGCCGTGGTTCGCGACCCAAAACCAAACCGCCAACACCGAGGGACCCGGCTCGCCGTGGCTGGCCCTCGGCGAAGTCCTCAAAGAAGGCGGCGTCCCCGAACCAATGGCCTCGGCCGCGATGTTGCGGTCGGGCGGCGGCGGAGGCGGGTCCTTTGGCGGTCGCGGCGGTGGCAAGAGCGCCGACGCCCCGATCCGCAAGAACTTTCGCTCGAGCGCGGCCTGGTTCGCGAAGATCCCAGTCGGCAGTGACGGTCTCGCCACCGTCCGTTTCAAACTGCCCGACAATCTGACCCGCTGGCGCATCACCGCGGTAATGGTCGACGACGGTCGCGGCGCCGCCCTGACCAAAGCCGAGTTTCGCACCGCGCTTCCGGTTTCGACCAATCCGGTGCTCCCGCGATTTCTCCGGGTCGGCGACCGCGCCGATTTGGAAGTGCGCGTCGACCAGGAAGGCAAGTCGGCGCTTCGGGGCACTCTCGCCACTTCCATCGAGGGCGACGCGAGCGGCCCCGCGGTCCGGCGCGACCTCGAAATCCCCGCCCAGGGCAGCGCTGTGGGTGTGATCGCCGTGCAAGCCGACCGCGTCGGACAGGCTCGTTGGAGCGCCGCCTTCGAACAAGAAGGGGTCGCTCTCGATCGCACCGAGGTGAGCCTGCCGATCTCGAGCGACACGACCGAAGACGTTTTCGCGACGACCGAGATGCTCGAATCCGCGCTCGAACTGTCCCTCGCGATTCCCAAGGACTCGCGGGTGGTTCGACGGGAGCTCGAAGTCATGGGCTCGCTCGAAGCCATGCTGGCCGAGTCGTCGAACTGGCTTACGGACTATCCCTACGGCTGCGCCGAACAGACCGCCAGTCGCCTGGTGCCACTGTTCGTGGCTTCCCATGCCCGCCTGGCTCGGGTCCTGGGAGGCGCGGACCTCCGGCCGGAACTCGACGCTGCCGCCGCGCGGCGCCTCGAGACCGGCCTCGCGCGGCTCCGCTCCCTGCAGCAGGCGGACGGCGGATTTGCGTGGTGGGCCGGCAACCAGTCGGATCGCCTCGTGAGTGCGCTCGTGCTCCGCACGTTGACGATGGCCGTCGAGGCGAAGATCCGCACGGAACCCTACGGCGTCAGGCTCAGCCACCTCCTGCCGATCGTCAATTCGGCGGCGGGCCGCTTCGCCAATCCGGATCCGGCTCAGCACTACGGGTTGACCGCACCCTCGAAGGCGGTCAAGCGGCGCCACGATCGTCACCAGCTCGACGTCGTGGCGGACGCGGAAATTGTCGCGGCGGCCCTCCTGCTCGGGGGAGACTCGCGAGAACTGGTCGCGGCGGGCAAGAACCTCGCCGTCGTCCCCCACTTGCCGACGGGCCTGGCCGCGCGCTTGGGGTTCGGCCTCGCGCGAGCTGGAGAGGGCGTCGCGGCGCGGCGCCTCGCCGCGCTCGTGACCGAACGCCTGCAATCGAACGAGTTCCCCTCGCGCGCGCCGTGGCTCGCGGAGAGCCGCGCGAGCGTGCTCGCCGCCTCCCTTGATTTGATCGGGGAAGTCGAACCGGACTCGCCGCTGCGCGCCACCATCATCGGCGGCCTCCTCCGACGCTTTGCCAAGGGCGAACTGGACCACACCTTCGGAACTGCTGCCACCGTGCTCGCCCTCTCTCGCGAGCGCGTGCGCCATCCGGAGCTCGGCGGGAGTGGAGAAGGTGTGCTCGCGATCCGCACCGCGGAAGGATCAACCGAACATCGGATCAAGGAGCAAAAGGGGGCGCAGCGGATCGAGCTCCCGATCGGAACCGGCCCGGTCTCCATGCAGCGTCGTGGCGGGCCCGCCCCCATCGTGTCCTTGCGCCTGACCACGAGCGAGCCGGCGGCTACCGCGGCGGCGCGTTGGTCACCGATCCGGGTGACCCGCGCGCTGCTGCGTCAGTCCGCCACGACCGAGGGAAAACCCGAGCTCGTGGCCACTGAGGGTTCGCTGGAGCAGGGCGAACTCTATTTCCTGAGACTCTCGATCGAAGCTCCCCCGGACCTTTCGTACTTGCTCGCCGACTGTCCGCTACCGGCCGGATTCGAGGTGGCGAGCTCCCACTCCGCCTACGAGGTCCGCGACGATCGGGTTTCGATCGGCATTCCCGAGATGCCCGAGTCGGGCAAACTCGAATTCGAAATCCCGCTCATCCCCGCGATCCGCGGCCGATTCCTGTGGCCACCGAGCACGGTCTTCGCGATGTACGAACCGGAGCTGCGCGGCCGCTCCGCCGGGGCATCGGTCGAGGTCAAGGCTCGCACTCCCAAGGCGGGGTTGAAGTCCCAACTGCGGATTCTCGATCACGACAGCCTCCAGGTCCACGTGCAGGCGCTGATGCGACGCACGCTCGAAGAGCTGAAGAATGGAACCAGGAAGGGGCTCGATGAGGTAGGCCGCTGGCCGACCACTTCCCCCTCCGAGTGGCTGCGCAACGACTTTGTCTCGGCAGCGGGAAGCCGTCTGCTCGACGACGAAGAACTCGGGCGGGCGTGGGTCCGCGCCCTCGGCGGCGATCCCAAAGCGGAGTACCGCGGAGCGGCGCTCGCCAATCTCGAGAAGCGCATCGGCGCGCCCGACTTTGCGGAGAAGTTCGCGTCGATCCTCGCCGATTCGGGACTCGGCACTTATGCCGCAAGTACGCTGACCACCACGGAAGACGGATCCTTGGATCGGCGGCTCTATCGACTCGTCGCCCTGCGCAGCCAAACCGTCGACTCCCGAAAGTCTGCTCTCGCGCAGTACGCGACCTTGGTCCGCACCTATCTCGGCGGCAAGTCCCCGGCGGGGCTCACCGAAGACAAGGTGCCTTTCCTTTTGGCCCTCTTCCAAGTGCGGGCAGGAAAGCCGGAGGGGGAATTCGCAGATTGGCCAGTGGCCCTCCGCGACGCCGCAATCGCCTCCGCCTTCGTGCGAGACGCCGTGGCCACCGTCGATGATTCGAGCGTCGAAAGTGGGCAGGAAATCCTCGCGATCACCAACGAGGTCGTGGATGTGCTCAGACAGAGCCGCCTGAAAGACCCAAGGCTCGCGGCGGCGCTGACGATGCAAATCCTGGGCACTCCCACTTGGCCGGAGCGAGGCGCCGCTCGCCCCGAAGTCTTCGACGAGATAACCACGCAATTCGCAAAACGCCGCGCCTTGGTCTGGGCGGAGATTTCCCGAAGCCTCCTGCCGTGGCTGCATGAGTTTGGCGCGGACGACACCCCCTACTCCCGAATCCTCGGCAGTCTGAGCGAGAAGGAGCGGCAACTCTGGATCGAACAGACTCTGCCGGCACTCGGTCGCTACCTGCCGAAGCCCAAGCCCTCGGAGGCGGCCTTGGGAGTCCTCGTCCTGGAGCGCCTCGATTCGGAAGCCGCCGCAAAGTCCCAGACCCTTCTTCTCCAACTCTTCCTGAGCGGAGTCCCCGAGTGGCGGGGTCGCGCGAGCCAACATCTGAGCCCGGCCAGCATGGCTTCGTTGCCGGTGTCGGTCTTGATCCGCGAGCTTCAGACTCAGGGTGGCATCGAGCGCTGCCTCGAAGAGATCGGCCGGCGCGACCTCGGGACGCAGCGCGCCGCGATTGACCAGTCAGACGTGCTCCAGGACGAAGATCTCCTCGCTCGGCTCGCCGAAGTGGTGAAGCCCGAGGCGCTGATCGGTCGCCCCCTGAACCGGCTTCTCCCCTTGGCGAGCGCGCTCGCGGCCCAAGGTCGCGGCAACGACCAATCCCGAGCCGCCATCCTTCGGGCCTTGGTCGCGAGTGGTGATGTCGAGGGGCTTGGCCGCATGCTGGCCAGCCCGCAGCATCCGACCGCCCGGGCACTGCTCTTGCGCGCGTTCCTCCAACTCGGCGGGAAAAACGTGGCGTGGCAGAGCGACGATCCCGGGCGCCAAGATTGGATCCAGCGTTTGGCGGCATTCCAAGGTTCGGGCCCGGCCTTGGCGGCACTGCGCACCGAGCTCCTCTCCGGGAATCCGCCGCCGGAAGTGGCGACACAACTCTGGTGGATCTTGGCGCGCCACGCCCAATTCGAGGACCTGTTGACCATCCCACTCGGGACGACCACCGCCGAACCCGCGGTGCTCGAGAATTTGCTCGGACGAGTGCGGTCCGACGAGATCCTCGCGCGCTGGCGCGCGCCCTGGGACGGAGAAGGGACACTGGACACGATCCTGCGCCATGCCCCCGCGTCCCTGATCGCCGAGCTTCTGCCGTCGGCCATCAAAGCCTTCCCCCTCGAACGCGGCGGCACGCGCGCAGTCATCGCGCGCGCCGAAGCGAATCTGCTCCTCCCTCGGCTCTTGCTTGTGCTTCCGAACTACGAACCGAAGGCGGCCCTGCGCCTCTTGGACGTAATCTCCAGGGATCCCGTCAAGAGTGAAACTGTGTCCGCCGCTCTGATCGAACACTCGGCGCCGCGCGTCCGGCAGGCCGCCGCATCCACTCTTCATCGACTGACGGGAATTGCCGTGCCGTACCGGGGGCCGAAGGACGAACCCCTCATCGCCGACGCCGAGAACGACGAAGACGCGCGGAAGGCCGGTCTCGTGCGCTTGCGCCGCGAAGGGCTCGCCGCCGCCAACTCTGGGGCCTCACCCCGCGTTCGACGAGCCGCTGCGTTGCTCGGGCTCCACCTGAATTGACCGGGGGCAATGCGCCGAGTCAGCGAGCGCGAGCCGCGATGACGAGGCGGAGGTCGACCAAAACGGGGCGGTGGTCGGAGCGGAGTGGCTCGGGCACGACCACGGCGCTCAGCGTTTGCCAATGCGCCGTGGCCCCTCGGCGCACGAGGACGTGGTCGATGATCTGCGACGGCGCGGGTGCCTCCCAGGTGCCATCGGATCCCGTACCAACCCGTTCGAATCCGCGGTCCGCGAAGAGTCGGAGGGTGCGCGAGGAGGGTTCGTCGTTGAGATCTCCGAGCACGATCGTGGGAAGAGCCCGGCGAGCCTCCAAGTGCTCCAGCACTTGCGTCGCCTGCGCCACCCGCGCCTGATCGTCGTCCAGCCAATCGAAGTGGGCGACCACAACGACGATGGTCTCGGCGCCCAGCGCCACTTCCGAAACGAGCACGGATCGCGGTTCTTCCGGCCCGGGTGGCAGATCCAAGACCTCAGCATCCCGAATCGGAAGCGCGCTGAGCAAGGCGAGTCCGTACTGTCCCCCGTCGTAGGTCATGAACGGCGCGAACCCGGGGGCCATCTCCAGGCGTTGGCCGAGCCAACGCGGCTGGTCCACCGCGCCCGAGCGGCGGGTCGAAACATCCATCTCTTGGAGCGCGATCAGATCGGCGCCCCAGGCTTCCATCAGACTGGCTTGACGCTCGAGATCGAGTTTCTTGTCCATGCCGACGCCGTGCCGCAAATTCCAGGTGGCGAGGCGCAGTGGAATTCCCGAGAGCTCTAAATGCTCGCCGCTTTGACACGACGGCAGAAGCAAAGCGCCCAAAAGGAGCAGGGTGCACGGATCCGTCGCTCGTTTCATGGCTCGAAAGTAGCGCAAAAAGTCAAAAGGGGATCACGATTCAGCGGGAGGCTGGCCTATGATGGGCCTCAACTGGGAGCCCCGTATGCGCCTATCGCTTGTGTCGGTCCTCGCGTTTCTGATCCTCTCTTCGTTCGGTCGCGGCCAGACTCTCGTCGGCACCGAGCCGTTCCCGCTCTCGGGCGACGCGTACATCTGCAACCGCGACAACGTCTCCGAAAACGTTCTGCGCCTCGTCGATCTCAACCTCGACGGCGACTTCAACGATGCGGGCGAAGTCATCGAGGTCTACAACGGCCTCACCGGGGCCTACTTGCTGTCGAACGCCGGCGCCATCGGAGTGGGACCGAACGGGACGGTGTTCGTCGGAGACGCGACTACGGATCACATCCTCGCTTTGAACGACCAAAACGGGGACGGCGACGCCATGGATGCCCTCGAAGCCACGCAGTGGTTCAACGGCAACGTGGGCGGTAATGCTTCCGGCATCGTCATGTCCTCGATTCAAGCTTTGTGCGTGGACACGACCGGAGTGGTCTGGGTAGCCAACGCGAATGCTTCGAGTTCCGGAGTCGACGGGATCATCCGCCTCGAAGACTTGGGGGGAACCCCCGGAGCCAATGATCCGGGCGAGGCCGTGCAGTACGCGATCTTCGCCGGATCAGGGGTGCCCTCGCAGATCTTCATCGGCCCAGGCGGCTTCCTCTACTATGTCGAAACGGTCGGGGCCTCGGGCCTTCCGCGCGGGATTCACCGGCTCCACGACGACGTCATCCCGAACGGGAACTGCCTGGATTCGGGCGAAGTCACGCCTTGGTACACCTATCCGCTCACCAACGGATCGCTCTATTCCGCCGCGTTCGACCGCAATGGCGTGGTGTACGTGGGCGACTTCTTGAACGACCGGATCATGGCGCTGATCGATGCAAACGCCGACTTCCAGATCGCGAACGGGACGGCGGAGGAGGTTCAGTATTGGACAAGCGGCGGTGCCGCCAGCACAATTTGGGGCATCTCCGGAGTCGAAGACGGCTCACTCTGGGTCATCGATGATGCGGTTCCCCCGCGGATGCTCCGCATCGCCGACGACGTCGTGCCGAATGGCGTGGCCACCGATCCCGGCGAAACTACGACTCTCTACAACTCCACCGTGTCGCCATTCTTGATCGACGATCCGTTCGCCCTCGCCGTCGCGCGGCGCCCTACCCTCTCGGGCCCCGCCCTCCCTTCGATCAGCATCCCCTTTCAAATTGGCCTCGAAGCGACCGCCAACGACTTCTTCGAGCTCTTCATCAGCACCGGAGTCAACTCGATCGTCCTCGCCCCCTACGGCACCCTGGTCCTGAGTTTGGCGCCACCCGATGTTTTCCTGCCGCTCATCGGAGGGAGTCTCGGAAACAACGGCCAGTTTGTTCTTCCGGTGCCAGCCCTGAATGTCCCGTCACTCGTGGGGACGACGCTCTATCTCCAGGGATACTGCGGGCCAGCCGCCCGAATCGTCTTCACCAACCCGCTCGCGCTGCCCTTCCAACCCTGAAATCAGAACCAATCACTGTCCGGCTTGGAACCTCGGCACTCCGGCGATCAGGAAGGCGAGAGCGGCGGCGGCGCAGATCAGGAAGAGCAGACTGAGAACATTAAGGAAGGTCCCCATGCGGATCGCCTGGTCGTAGCGCTCGCGCACCTCGATGTTCATCTCGGAACCAGCGCTGCTTTGGAGCCGGTCCCGCAGTGAAATGGTCCGTGGTGCGATCACGAGGCTCGCGTAAAGGACCACCGCCAACGCCGCTCCCGTCAACGCCAAGAAGGTGATCGTCGGGGTGCGGAGGTTGGGATAGAAGAGGGCGCCCGTGCCTCCGAAGACCATCAAGAGCGCGCTCGCGAAAGCAAGCCAGTACTGACGAGGGGCGATGACGTCCATCACCTCCCGTGCCTGGCTTGGACCAAGCTTGCGATTGACCAGGGGGGCCACGAAGAAGGTCATGAAGACGGCCGACCCCAGCCAGGCGGCCAGGCCGATCATGGTCACGAAAAGGGCAAGGACATCCATGCTGGGGGGATGGTAGCAGCCGAGGTTTTTCTGGACTTTGGCGAACTGAGCAATACGGTCGCGGACAGGGCTGCCGGTTACGGGCAATTCAAAAAAAATTTCTACTTTTAGGGCCTCCCCCCTTACACTTCGACGGTCCCCATCGTGGCAGCCCCGTCGGGCCGCGCCACACTTGCCTTGTCTCGGATCCCCCTGCATCTCAAGGAGTCTGAATGTCCCGCCTGCCTTTGGGCCTCGCCATGGCCCTGACGTGCGCCCTCACCCTTCCGTCCCTCGCTCAGTCCTTCTTCACAGTGGGCACCGGTACCTCGGTCAACACGACCACGACCTACCCCGCACCCTACGGCAACTACTGGTGGGGCTCACGCCATCAGTTCCTGATCACGGCTGCGGAACTCAATTCGCTGAACGTCCCGCCCGGCACTCAATTCAACTCGTTGGGATTCGATGTCACCCAGGTGAGTGGTCAGGCTTTGAGCGCGTTCACGATCGGGCTCGCACACACGATGACTGCGGACCTCGGCGCAGCCTGGGACCCCATACCCCCAGTCGCCTTCACGACCGCCACCTATCTCGCGACCGTCGGCTGGAATGATCACTCGTTTCAGACTCCCTTCGTTTGGAACGGAATCGACAACATCCTGGTCGAGACCTGCCACCAAAACACTTCGTACACCTTCAATTGCATCGTCAACCAGAGCACCACGAGCTTCACATCGAGCCGGTACTATCGGGCCGATGCCGCAGGCGTCTGCGGAAACACGCAGCTCACCGGCACGTCGTCTCAGCGCCCGAACATGCGCCTGGCCGATGCGGCCAATTCCACGTTCTGGCAGACGAACCGTCCCGGAGCGAGCCTCGACATCAACGGCGTCCTCGCCGCGTCCCTTTCGAAGGCCACGACCACGGTTTGTTTCGGCGACCCCGTCGCGATCAACATCGCCGGCGGCCCGGGCGCCTTCGAAGCCGTCTACAATTTCGCCCCGACGGTCCCGCTCGGTGGTGGGGCTTTCCCCACCTCGGCGACTCAGATGATCAACGTCGACCTCGCCCAACCGGTCGTTTTCTTGAACGGAAACGTGGTCCCGAGCTTCCTGACTCTCCCCGGCCCGTTCGCCCTGGGATTCTCCGCCCCGGGCATTCCGCTCACCGCCTCCATCCAGATGGCCGTCCTCGACGGCTCGGCGCCGGACGGCTACAGCCTGAGTCAGGCGGGCGAATTGAGCGTGGTTGCCAGCGCCACTCTGCCCGGCCCGGCCACGGATGACTCTGGCGTCCTCATCAACTTTGCCGCATTCCCTCTCTGCATCCCTTCGGGAGTGAACTTCTTCGGCACCAATTACACGCAGGCCCACGTGATCTCGAACGGCCGCCTCATCTTCGGTGCTCTGAACGTCGCATTTGCCCCCACGACGGCCCAACTCCTGACCGATGGGCCCTCGCTCAACCTGTGGTGCGACTTGAATCCCGGTGCGGCCGGGACGATCACCGTCTCCTCCCCGGCCCCCGGTGATTTCCGCGTCGATTGGACCGGGGTGGTTTACTACCTGAGCACGATCCCCAACACCTTCGGCCTCCAAGTGGACGCCGCAGGCAATGCCCGCGCTGACGGTCTCGCCGGAGTCGCACTAGGCGGCGCTGGCGCTCAATTGCTCGGCATCTCGGCGGGCACGCTCGGCGCTACCGATCCGGGTGCGACCATCTTTGCGCCTTCGATGCTCACCGCCGGCCCATTTGGTCTCGGCATGCTCTACAATCTCGGGACCCAGGGCAGCGTGACCGCCGGCCTGAACGCGGTCGACTTCGTCTTCAACGGCGTCGGCTACGACTGGATGGCGAACTGATCTTCCTTGCCTCTCTTCGCGCAGGCCCTCGACCTGATCGACGACCCCGCGCTCATCGCGGAGTATGAGTCGCACCACCAGGCCGTCTGGCCGGAAGTGTGCACGGGCCTGCGCGGCATCGGGATTCGGTGGCTCCGCATCTGGCGCCACCAAACCCGCCTCTTCATGGTCTTCGAGGCCGGCCCCACCTTCGACCCCAAAGCCGACTTCCAAACTTACACCGCCGACCCCCGCTGCGCGGCCTGGGACACCCTCATGCGCCGCTACCAGCGCCCTCTCCCCGGCGCGCCCTCCACCGCCTGGTGGACCCCCATGAAGCTCGTCTGTGCGTTGGAGTTTCCCGACCGCATCACGTCCGCGGATGCCTATCCCCATTCTCCGGGTGCGGAATAGGGATCTGGACGCCCAAGGGCACGGCGCAAGCGCTCGCGTGCTCGCTCGAGCTGCTTCCGCACCGTATCCGGGGTTTGACCAGTCTTCGTCGCGTACTCGACCGCGGTCTCATCCCCGAGCCCGCAGGCCACCCAAACGTCGCGGTAGGGACCAGGCAGTTTGTTGAGCGCCTCATAGAGCTGGTCTTGTTCCTCCCGCCCCGCGGCGATCGCCGAGGGAGTAAGGCCCGACGAGACGAGACCACTATCCGGCTCAACCCGGGGGCCACTCCGGATTTTGCGGCCCGCCGCCCCGCCCTTTCTTCCCCAATCGCCCGCCGCTTCCGCGATCTTCTTGGCCAGGAGCTTGCGGAAGGAGCCGGGACCTCGGTACTCGAAAGCCTCGAGAAGCGGCAGGGTTCTCGCCCACGCTTCTTGAACAAGGTCCTCGGCGTCCGCTGCCGAAGCCCAACCGAGCACGTGCCCCAGGCGGTGGCGAGCAAACAGAATCAGCGGGCCGTGATAGCGACGGTGGAGGCGGTCCCAGACGGAGCTCGAGCCTCCTCTCTTGACCTCTTCGATCCAAAGTCGGGAGAAACCCGGCAGATCCGAATCCGGCGTACCGAGACCTCCACTCTTCGATTCTTGGCTTGGGTTTGTCATGCGGAGCCTCCCAGGGCGTGAGCGTAGGAAAAACGACCAACGTGACGACCCATTTTGCTCCGGAAAACGTCTTGGAGGCATGGAACCCGCCAGAGCCGGGTCTTCGGAGCCTGATCACGATGGATCACCAAGAGAATGCGCCGGGTCCGTTCTCCCTGTTCATACGGGCTTATTTCGCGGACCGCGACGCCGGGAACATCCGGCGCCTGGGCCAATACTTGGACCTCTTCCCGGGAGCCCGAGACGAAGTCACGGCGGAGTACATCCGCCTCGAGGGAGGAGATCCCGCCGCGGCCCGGCGAACCGAGATGGGCGCCGCCGAGATCTTCGGCCCCTTCGAGCTGCGGCGCCGGCTCGGGCAAGGGGCGTTTGGCGAGGTCGTCTTGGCCTACGACCGCCGTCTCAAGCGGGAAGTGGCCCTGAAGCGCCTTCACGAACACCTGCTTTGGGATGACGCCGGGATCGAACATCGATTCCTCGCCGAGGCCCGGTTGGTCGCCCGCCTGAACCACCCGGGAATATGCCCGGTCTACGAGGTCGATGTGTTTGCGGGTCGTCCCTTCATCGCCATGAAGTTTCTCGAAGGCGAGACTCTCGCGTCGATCCTGAATCCGATCGCCCCCCGTACGGACCGATGGTCCAAGGAGAGTCCGGAGTTCGTACGGCAGATCCTGGGCCTCTTTCAGATCGTGGCCGAGGCGGTTTCGCACGCCCATTTGGCCGGCGTCATCCACCGCGATCTCAAGCCTTCCAACATCATCGTCGACGCGACCGGGCACCCGACCCTTCTCGATTTCGGTTTGGCTCACGACCTGACCCATCAAAGCGCGCGGCTCACCGGCACCAAGGACCGACTCGGGACAGTGCCCTACATGGCGCCGGAAACGCTCGACGGTTCGCCGCGCCGCCCCGACGCCCGCGCCGATGTATGGGCCATCGGCGTCATGCTCTACGAGTCGCTGGCCGGCCATCGCCCTTTCGACGGTCCCACGGATGTGCAGACCATCTGGAACATCGTTCACGTCGAGCCACCCCGATTGGTAACCACCAAGGCTCGGGCTTCCTCCGAAGTCCAGGCCGTGGTCGAGGCTGCCCTCCAGAAGGATCCCCAACGCCGCTACGCGAGCGCCGACAAACTCGGCCTGGACCTCGCGGCCATCCTCGCGCAGCGCCCGGTCTCCGTGCGTCCCCTCGGGCCGCTCGGACGAGGCCTTCGTTACGCAAGACGCTATCCCGGGCAAACTCTGTCGGGACTGGCAGTAGCCCTCGCCATTGGCGTAGCGCTGTTCTTCGTGAGCCGCTTTCTCGCCTCGGCTCCCGAGCGCCTCCGCGGCGAGGAGTTCGCGCGGCTTGAGGAACATCGTGCCCACCTGCAACTCCTCGAGGTGTTCTCGTCTACCCCCGTGGACTTGTTCATAGACAACCCCGAGCGGTGGAATGAGGTCCTGCACCGCACGCTGAACCACCCGGAGGTCATCGAACGTGCCGAGGGGCTGGCGCTCTACGCCAGTCTCGCCCATTCCGTCCGTCTCCAAGGCATTCCGGTCGGACTCTGCGACTTTGGCAACCGTTTCTCGGAATGGCGCCGGAGTGGAGCCATCACTCCGTTCACCGAGTCCGTCCTTCGACAAATTTTCGGATTGGATGCTCCCTCAGAACTCACGGCGACTCCTGACAACCGACCACGTAGGTCCGAAGAATGGGAAGTGTATGCCCATTACTTGGCCAATTCCGGACGGCCCCGCGAAGCGGCGGATGCCGCGATCAATGCTGTTCACGCCGCCGAAGTACCACGATCAGGGCTCTATGCCTCCGCGGCCCAGATTCTATTGGACTCGGGAGATCGCGAGGGAGCCGTACAACTGCTCGAACGCGCGGATACCCGACATTCGGCAAACCCAAGTGCTTTCGGGCAGTTGGGTCTATTGCGCGCTCGGATTGCGATCATCGACAACAATATCGTTGCCGCGGAGAAACTCGTCCTGGACTGGGCAACTCAGTGGCATGGCAATCCTGGAGTTGCTCGCCTATTGGGTGAACTGCGCATCGATTATCCGGTGTCAGTCTGGACGAAACTGTGGATGGCTAACTTGACACGGTCGTTCGCCGATTCAGAAATCCACCTCGAATTTCTCAGAAAATGCATCGTCGATTACCCACAATCGCCCGGCCTACGCGGGAGACTACTTCAGGCGCTCCTCAAAGCGAAACGCGAGGATGAAGCGCGCGCGCTGATCGCCAGCCTTCCCCCTTCCGACCAGGCTTATCTCTGGTTCCACCGGGCAGCGGTCACCGTCGCGAAGTCCGAAAGAATCGCCGAAAGCCTGAGGATCGCCCTCGAGGCTGGTGTCTCGCGATTCCCGCTAGATGCCCAGTTTCTTGCCGAGCGGGCTTCCGTACCAGGAAGTTGGCCCCACGAGCTCCCTCGCACCATACTCGCGGAGGCGGCGGTGCGGCTCGCACCCAATTGGGCACCCGCTTTCCTGAATTTCGGGATGGTGCTCAATCAGGCCGGGAATCATGCGTTGGCCGCCGCCGCGTACGAGTATGCCCGCAAACTTCGCCCGAGCATGACCAAGGCATGGTCAAACGGAGCCTCTCTCGCGGCCTCCGCGGGAGACCGTCGCACGTCGGAGCTTCTCTACCGGCGCGCCGTGTCCATAGAACCGGGGCATCTCCCGAATCGCCGTGCCTGGATGGGCAGCTTGCTCAGAACGGGACAGTTCGAAGCGGCTCTGGATGACCTACTCGCGCGGCACACCGAGGTGGTCGACGAGCGCGGGCGGGAGAGCCTCCAGTCTTCCATCGAGGATGTGCGGAGCCTCACGGTCACAAACGCGGAATTGCAGGCCTGGATCCGCGGCACGAGTGGTCCACTCCCTCTCCTCGATCGGCTACGCTTCGCGGATACCGCCAATCTCATCGGCTCCCACGAATTGGTCCTGACCTGGGCCGAGGAGGCCACCCGGGAAAAGCTCCGTGAGCAAGACGCGGGCAAATGGAACTCGCTCCTGCTCGAGGCCATCTTGGCAGCGGGAGCCCAGATCCAACGGCTCGGGCACCGAGAGGATTCGGCATCGGCCCGAGCGGTGGGCGACCTGTACGAGAAGGCCTACGGTTGGCTCGGGCAACTCCTCGACTCCGCAGAAGCCCACTTGGCGGGGGGCGCGACCGATGTCCGCGACCACCTGAAGACCTTCTCGGGAGACAACTGGCTTCAACCGCTGCGCAATCCAACCACCCTTCCGGAGTCCCGCCAGAAGGAGTGGCAAGCCGCCTTCGAGCGACTGACTCGCCTGGCCAAGAAGTAGCCGGATCTGCCGCCGTGAACGGGTCTTCGCCGCTACCGCCTTCACCACCGATTTGGGCAGCGTCGAATCCCGAACCCCCGCGAAGAAATCTCCGAAATCGTAGTCACGTTTCGCAATCCGGTCCGCTCCTGCCCGGGGGAATGTCCCCCTTTGGAGCAACAAGATGCCTCTCCCCTTTCGAAGTCTAGAAACCGGCCTCGCGGCCTTCCTCACTTTGGTCGTCGCGGCAAACCTCCGAGCCCAGACCTGTCTCGCGACAATCTCCGACATGCTCCCTGGCCAATCCAAGCAAATCGTCCAGGTGTTCAACGGTTCCAGTCCGTACCACCGTTGTTTCAACTTCAATCAACTGACTACCGGACGGTGGAACGGAATGGCCATCGTCACCTGGGACACCACCAACCCGGACAGTAATTGGAACCTGTCACTCGGAAACAACGCGAGTGTCGCACTGTCCGATGCCTCGAGCGAAACCGCCGTGGACTTCGTCCTGGCGGATGGCAACGTGGGCGCGATCCCCCTCCCGGGTGGCCAGGCAGACGGACGATTCACCCCCGGGCCGGGGTTCCCGAGTTCGGGAGGTTCCAATGGCATTGCCAAGCATGCCAACACGTCCGTCACCGGTGGGCTCCCCTATGCGCAAGCACATAGTTGGTCAGCCGTGACCTCCAACGCCAACGCTCTCAATCACACCGTCATGCGGATATTCGAGATCACCCTGACCGGTGGGCGCTTCTACTCCGTGGGCGTCGCGTCTTCCCTCCCGATCAAGTGGCACCTCTTCGCGCCCCGCTCTTCCCCGAACTGGTTCGCGCGCACGGACGGGCAAGCACTTGCAACCGGCACCGCGGTCTCCCCGCTCGCGGCAAGCCTCGTCTCCGCTCCCGTGACCGGTGTCTACGCCATCGTGGTCTTCCAGGATTTGGAGGTCAGCGGTCAGAACAGCGGAAACTACACGGTTTCCGTCGCGGACGCATCATTCAGCGTCTCCTCGATCACCCCCGCGACCATCGTTGCGGCCAATTCGACCTTCGCCGGAGTCGCCATCAACGGCGCCAATTTCAGTGCCGGCTCGTACCTGCGCTGGACCCGTTTCGGGTCGTCGCAGGTCGTGACGACCACGGCAACCTCGCTCTCCGCCACCCTGATTACCTTCGATGTTCCCGCCTCCGTCCGATCCATGGCCGGCTCGGGCGAGTGGTCGGTCGTCCATCCCAACGGAACCCCATCGTCGGGCCTGCCAATGACGATCGAAAACCCGCTTCCCGGCCCCGGGAGCGTCACCCCGACGCTGGCGGCGGCGAACGGCGCCACCCTCCCGGTGGTCATCAACGGGTCCGCGATCGCAGACGGCGCCCTCGCCCGCGTGGCGACCGGCTCCATGACGAATGACATTCCTTGCGCCGTATCCCCCGGTGGGACTTCCGCGAGTTTCACCCTCCCGGGAAGTTACACCGTGAGCCCGGGAACCGTCTCCGTCTCGATCGTCAACCCCGGCCCGGGTGGAGGAACACGGTCCGTGGGTTCGATCGAAATTGCGGCGCCTCCCGCAATTCTCAGTGTGAATCCCAGTTCGATTCCGCGCTTCTCGAATCCGGCGAACCTCGTGATCGCGGGATCGGGTTTCCGCGCCGGGTGTTCGGTTCGATTCACGCGGGGCACCACCGTGTGGAACTCGGGTCCGACGAGCATTTTCCTCTCGAATCTGAGCGTCCAAGCGCCCTTCGGGATTGCCGACCAGGCCGGTCCCGTCTCGGTTCAAGTCATCCACTCGATCACCGGTAGCTCGAACCTCGGGACCCTGACCATCACGAACCCGGCTCCACTGTGGACCGCCACAAGCCCGACCTGCCTTCAGCCCACTCCTAACGGGGCCACCATCACGATCAGTGGTCAGAACTTCGTCGCGGAAAGCGAAGTCCGGATCGGCGGCCAAGTCGTTTCGAATGCCGTGATCACCCCGAGTCTCATCAGCGTCAACCTGAATTCGACCTACACACAGTTTGCCCAAGTCCTCTCCTTCTCGGTGGTCAACCCCGGGCCCGGCGGGGGAACGGTGGCGGCGGGGACTGTCATGATCGAAGCGGTCATGACCCTGTCGAGCGCCACTCCCTCAACTCTCCCGGCAGGCTCCTCCTCTACCGGCATTCAGTTCGTGGGATCCGGATTCACCGCCGCCACCGTGCTCGAAGTCGGGTTCGGATCGGGGCCCCCCATCATTCTCGCCCCTTCCCAATGGACGGCGACGACCCTGAGCGTCGACTTCCCGGCCTCCCTCCTCGCGTGCCCCGGCACCCTGTCGATCGTAGCGAAGTCGACGAATTCGGCATTCTGCGGAACCGCCTCCAATCCGATCACGGTTTCGCTGGTTCCCCCGATTCTGGTCTCGGCGAGCCCCTCGGTCTTGGCTCCTTTGAATGCCACCTCCATGGGACCGTTCATCGTTCTCGTGGGCAGCGGCTTCCTCCCCACCGCACCGGGCTTTTTTGTCGGAGTCAACGGTGCCACGCTCGACTTCCAGGGCGGCGGTGTCATCAGCGCCAGTGCCACGAGCGTTACGCTCCGCGTCAGCCCAGCCATCAGCGGAGCCTTGTCTCGAGGCGCCCTGGCGATCTCCGTGGCCAACGGAGCCTGCGCAGTTTCGAACACCATTGCGGTACCGCTGGAGCCTTCTCCGGATGTCCGCGACAACCAAGGCACGATTCGCACCGAGCCCTTGGCGTTCTCCCCGGGCGACCCCCTCTCGGTGATCCTCGAAGGGTGCGCGGCGAACCAGGCCTACACCCTCGTGTACGAACTGGGCATTCCCGCGATCAGCGGCAATTACGGCGGAACATCGCCCTGCCCCGTGCAGGTGCTGGGGCCGCAAAACTCTTGCTTCGTGCTCCAGGGCTTTGGACCCGCTTCCGTACCGATCGTGGACGGAGTCGGGCTTTACGGGCCGGCCAATCCCCTCGGTATCACGGTCCTGAGTTCCGCCGGGACCGCTCCCGGGGGAGAGGTGCGCCTGCCAACCGGCGTCGTAGCTCCCAATCCTCCACTGAACATCACCGTGACTCTGCAGGCCGTGTATCTCGACCCCAATGCTCCGGATGGTTGGCGCCTCACGTGGGCGCGGTCGATCAATTTGTGATGGCCTCAACTCCCGCCACCCCCCGGTCTCGACGGCTCAGCCAGCGGCGAGTGAGGGGCGAAAACCAGTAGGCAGTGAGGGCGGAGTGAACGAGGCCTTTGGCGATCAGCTCCGGAACTGGAGTGGCGGAGAGGGCGCCACGATCACGGACGAGGCCAATCCAGAGCACGGCGAGAACCGGGCCTAGGTGCAGGACTCCGGCCAAGACCGGAATGAACGGAAGGCGGCGGAGGATGCCCAGGGCGATCGCCAGACAGAGGAGTCCGACAACCGCCATGACGAGGGAGGGAACCTCCGTGAGGGGGGCCGGATCGAAACCCACGGCGCGGCGAAGGATCAAAAACACCCACCACGCCGCTCCGGTAAGGCCATAGAGCACGGCCATCACGGTGAGATGCCAAGGCCGATCCGGAAGCTCCGAAGTCCCGCGTTCCACGTGCGCCGAGGTCAACGGCGCACGCCTTCGAGGACTTGGCCGGAGTCACTCGCCTGGAGGAACTTCTCGCTGTTGACGCTGAGGGTGACCTCGTGGCCTCCGCGGTCGATCAAGAGGGAGCCTTCGGACTTCACGAGCAGCGATGCCCGAAGGAGCGCGGAGGCCGGACGTTCGGAGGCGAAGCGCTCGCTGTCGACGCCAATGATGAGATCCCCTTGGCGCAGCCCTACTTCCTTCAAATAGCCCCCTTCGTCGAGCTCGCGGACGCGGACCATCGCCTCTCGCGCCGGGGCGAAATTCACGATTCCAGGGGCCGGCACCCGCACCCTCATGGATTCTTCCCCGAACGACCCGTTGGTCACGATTTCGTACTCGCCGGCAAACAGACCCTCGAAACTCACGATGCCCTTGGAGTCCGGATTGCCGCCCCCCCAAGCGTGTTGGCTCGAGTCTTCGGCGGAGCGGAGGTAGGTGTGATTGGTGGCGCGCTCCTTCGGCATCTGCACTTGCAGCTTGTGCCGCCCCGGTACCGCCACCGTCGCGCTGTTCTCCCCGGAAACCACGGTCACGCCGACTTTCTCGGCGTGGCTGTAGACGCCCTGCGCAGCCAGTACCAGCTCGTACGTACCCGGCTGCAGCGGACCGAAGCTGCAGTGGGTGTCCTGCGGCCATAGACTGCTCGTGACCTGGGACAAATACCGACTTCCTTTGCCTTGCAGGCTCAGCAAGGTGCCTTGGAGCTGGTCCTTCGTGACCCCGGTGAGATTGACATTGAGAATTCCCGGACGTTCCATCGTGATTTCGATCAGCCCATTCGCCGAAGTCGGGAACGCGACCGCGCGCTGACCGAATCCACCGGCCTGGGCGATCAGCACGCCATCTTCGACTTTCACGTCGGGCTTGGTGCGCTGGACGAGGAAGGTGCCATCCGGCTGGGGCCGTACCGTGACACCCTCGACTTCGTCGCGGTTCCACCACCGGCGCCAAGGCTGGACCTTCCCTTCCTCCTCGATTTTTTCGGCACGCACCTGTGCGTTGCGCAGCAGGTTGCCGTCCGGGCCCAACACCTTCACCACGACCCCCACCGGCGCGTCGGGCTTGGGCAGGCGGAGATCCTTCTCGAGATACTGGCCCTCCGCGACTTGGACGGACTCGCTGTAGACCAGCTTTCCGAACGTTGATACGCCGATTCGGTACAGACCCGGCTTCAGGTCCAAGAACTTGTAGCGACCGAACGGACCTTCCTCGTTCCAGTGCGACTGCCCATCCTCCTGAAGCTTCTCGTCGGTCGGCGGCGCATCCTGGTAGTGCATCACGTGCACGGCGTGGTTAGGCAAGGGGTCGTCGCCGCCGGGTAGCACTTTGCCGCTGATCGCGGTGCGCCCCTTGAGCTTGAGCACGAGGTTGGTCGGTCGGTTGCGAGCGTCGATGAAGACTCGCTGCGGCTCCGATTTGTAGCGTTGCCGCACTCCCCCCTCGGCCACAAACGCGTAGGACCCGGCCCCGACCCGGATTTCGGGGCGCGCCTTGAACCACGTCTCGTGCAGGCTGTTGCCCCAGCCACCGTCCATCCCATCGCTCGATTCGGACATGATCGTCGCTTCGTCGGGTTGCGTCCCGTCCGGGAGCCGCACGTCGAACTGAATCGCGTAGAGCGTGGTGGCGACAAAGTCGACTTGGGAACCGGCCCGCGCTTCCCAAGGCCGGGAGTGGGACGCGCCGTTGATGGTGAGGCCGGGTGCAAACGCTTGGACATGAAACACGCCTGTGTCGATGCCCTTCAAGACGTATTTGCCCTCCCGGTCGGTCGTGACGCGCAGCGTGTCGCGACGCCGCGTGAGTTCCTCGACCACCATCTTCTTGACCATCTCACGCAAGTCTTGATCAACCGGTGCCCCGTCTCCGGTCCGCCACGTCGGAATCTCGATCGGCTTCTTCGGGGTGTCCTCCTCGTCGCCGGGACCGCCACGGGCCCCGATGATGACGACTCCAGACAGCGGCTGACCCTGATCGTCGTAAACGGTTCCCGAGATGATTCCGGTCGGGGCGGCCGCCGGATTGCTGTCGGAGCTTTCGAGTTCGGGGTTCTCCGGGACCTCCTCAAGCAGAGACCCGAGGGAGCCCGAGTACTCCTGAGCGGCGACCTTGTTCGGTGGCAGGTTCGTCCCACCTCCCTGCGCGGGCAATGCTGGGACCCTCGTCCCACCGAGCGCCCCCGGCCCGAGGGTCGGCTCGGCCGACCCGCTGCCTCCACCCAGAAGCCACCCGCCGCCCGCCCCCAACGCCAAGCCGATGAGGAGCCCCACCCAGAGCGTCGTACCGCGATTCATTGCCCGTTCCTTTCAGACTCGCCGAAGTGCCACTCGGCCGACCGAATCGAGTTCGGTCGGGGACATCATCATAGAGCTGGAAGAGGACGGACGGCAATCGCCGCCGTTACCGGGCAGGGGCTATTTCAGCCGGCGGCGGCACGAGCGATCGAAAACAGGCCATCCGCCCCCATTCCCAAGACGTTGGGGCCGGCACCAAGCCAGATCACGGCGATCACGAGGAGGATGCACACCGCCATCACCACCTTGGAGACCGGCGAAGTGGCCGGGAGGGGTTCCGGGGCCGGGCGCATGTACATGGCGGAGATCACGCGGAGGTAGTAGGCGAGACCGATCACGCTGTTGAGGATCAGAGCCACCAAGAGCACCCAGAAGAACGGCCCCTCGCTCGAACGGGCCCGCTCCACCAGGACCGCGAAGACGTTCCACTTGGCCAAGAAGCCGGCGGTAAGCGGGACGCTCGCCAAACTGAGCATCATGATCAGGAGGGTGAACGCCAACACGGGCGATCGCGACTTGAGCCCGCCCAAGTCTGCGAACGTCAGGCCACGTCCGTCCGCCGTCTCCAAAGCCGACAGCACGGCAAAGGCGCCGAGATTCGTGATCGTGTACGCAATGAGATAATGCATCACCGCGGCGAGCGGCGCGCTGAATCCCGCCGTGTCGGGAGTCGCGAGGAAGGCGGCAAACGCCAGGAACAAATAACCGGCGTGGCCAATGCTCGAGTACGCGAGCATCCGTTTCACCGAGTGCTGAGCGAGCGCGGACAAGTTTCCGACCGTCACGGTCAAGACGGCGAGCCAGCCGACCGCTTCGACGATTTGGCCAGAAAACGCCGGCGTCGCATCGAGCACTCGCAAGAGCGCAGTGGCCGCTACGACTTTGACCGCAGTCGACATGAATCCGGTGATGGGTGTAGGCGCGCCCTCGTAGACGTCCGGAGCCCACATGTGGAAGGGTACCGCACTCAACTTGAAGCCGAACCCGACCAGGAGGAGCAGAATCCCCGCCAACGCCAATCCACTCGACTCCACCAGTTTGGCTTCGATCACCGGCAGCGAGAAACTCCCCGCCGCGCCGTACACCAGGGCCAAGCCGAACACGAGGATGCCGCTCGCAAAGGCCCCGGTCAGGAAGTACTTGAGGCCAGCCTCGACCGACGCGCGTCGCTCGCGGAGCGCCGCCGAGAGCGCGTAGAGCCCGACCGAAAGCGTCTCCAAGCCGACAAAAGCGCCGACGAGATGGTCGGTCTGCACCATCGCCATCATGCCGGCAATCACGAGCAAGAGCAGGACGTAGACCTCCGCCCGATCCTTGCCCGCGCGCTGAAGGTGATGAGGAAGGAGCACTGCCGTCACGGCGCCAGCTAGGCAGGCGAGTGCCGAGGCAAGCACTCCCAGCCGATCGATGAGGAGGAATCCGTGAAACCCGGTGGTCGGAGTGGCCGCCTTCCCCCACTGGAGAATGCAGAGTCCGAACGCCAGGGCAGCGCCCACGGCGGCAATTGGACCGGCCTCGGCAAAGCCCTTGGGGCCCGTGCGGAACTTGGCCACGAGGATGACGCTGGCCGCCACCACCAAGGCGAGGTAGGGATAGATCAAATCCATGTCAGCGCCCTCCCTCGGATTGGTGGATCCGCTGGAGGTCCTTCTGCAAGTCCCCCTGCATCGGCCCGAGCAGCGCCTGCCCTCGGATTCCCATCCACAAAATGGCCACGATCAGCGGGGCCATCACCAGGACTTCGCGGCCCTTCAAGTCCTCGAGGGACTCGTTTTCGCTGCGGGTCAGAGGTCCGAAGAAAACCTTCTTGGTGGCCCCAAGCATGTACCAAGCGCCGAGAATGGACCCGAGCGCCCCCAGGATGGCGAATATCGGCTTGGCCTTGAAAGCACCCGCCAGAATCAGGAACTCCCCGACAAAACCGTTGGTGCCCGGGAGGGCGATGCTGCTCATCGCCACCACCACGAAGATCACCGCGAAGACCGGCATGACCTTGGCGATCCCCCCGAATTGGTCGAACTCGCGCGTGTGGCGTCGCTCGTAGAGGAAACCCACGAGGAGGAACAAGGCCCCGGTGCTCACGCCGTGCGCGAGCATCTGGAACATTGCTCCCGACATGCCCTCGGCATTCAGTGCGAACAACCCGAGCATGACCGCACCCATGTGCGCGACCGAGGAATAAGCGACCAAGCGCTTGATGTCGGTTTGGACCATCGCGGCCAAGGAGCCCGCGATGATTGCAATCACCGCCAAGGTGCTGATCAGAGGGGCCGCGGCGCGGGCCGCCTCGGGGAACAGCGGGATGGCGATCCGCAGGAAGCCGTATCCACCCATCTTGAGGAGGACGCCGGCCAGGATGACCGACCCCGGGGTGGGCGCTTCAGTGTGCGCATCCGGCAGCCAGGTGTGGAACGGCCAGAGCGGCACCTTGATGGCAAAGCTCACCCCGAACGCGAAGAAGCAGGCGACCTGCTCCTCGCGCGAAAGCACCAACTTTTGGAGCAAGTCGAGGCTGAACGTCGGGCTGCCGAACTGTTCGTTCGCGCGGATTCCCAAGTACACGAGGGCCGCGAGCATCGGAAGCGAACCGATCACCGTGTAGAGGAAGAACTTGAGGCCCGCGTAGTGGCGGTTCTTCCCGCCCCAGATGCCGATCATCAAGTACATGGGAACCAGCATCAGTTCCCAGAACACGAAGAATAGGAAGAGGTCGCGCGCGAGCACCGCTCCGAGCATCGCGGTCTGGAGCACCAAGAACCAAATGCAGAAGCGGCGCGACTCGTGCTCGATCGACGACTGAGCGGCATAAGCGGTGATCGGGGCCAAAAAGACGGTGAGCAGGACGAGGAGGAGCGCCAACCGATCGACGCCGAGAGAGAAGGTGGCACCGAGGGCCGGGATCCACGAACTCGAGCTCTCGTGCGAGAAGCGGCCCCCTTCCCCGGGAGCGAACCCGAGCGAGACGGCGAGGCCGAGGCCGAGCAGGGCCAGTGAAGTCGCGATCGTGATGGGGAACGCTGCCCGCTCGGACTTCGTGAGGACGAGGGCCAGGATTCCAAGGAGCGGCACGGCGAGGAGGAGAGTCAACATGCCGGTTACCCCAGAACCGAGAGGAGAAGGAGAAGCGCGCCGAGGATCATGATCCCCACGTAGCCTCGAAGCAGGCCGGTCTGGCCAAACGAAAGGACACGACCGAGCAGGCGAGCGACGGAGCCGAGGCCGTTGACGATGCCTTCGATCAAGCCCTGATCGACCCCACGCAGCACGACCTGTCGCGCCAATGATTCGGTGGGGCGCACCACCGTGGCGGTGTAGGCCTCATCGACCCGGAATTTGTCGCGCACGAGCGCATGGAGCTTCGGGATCTTGGCGGTGACCCGCCCGGGCAGCTCGGGTTTCTTGACGTAGGCCCACCACGCGGCCGAAATGCCGGCGAGGCCCATGACCACCGACCACGCCATGAGGCTCCACTCGACGGCAATCGCATGCTCGCCGTGAGCGGCGTGCGGCTGGGCGAAGTCGGGGATGATCGGCGCCAAGTAGTGCCCGAAGATGTCGTGCCCACCGAGGATGTGGGGCACTCCCAAGAATCCGACGATGGCGGCACCGAGAGCGAGCGCACCTTGGGTCATCCACATCGGCTTCGGCACTTCGTGCGGATGGGCATGCCCCCGGTAGCTTCCGCCGAAGGTCATGAAGATCAGGCGGAACATGTAGAAGGCGGTCAGGAGGGCGCCGAGGAAGCCGCAGAGCCAGCCAATCTTGCCGGCCATCGTGCCGTGGGAAAACGCGCGCCAGAGGATCTCGTCCTTCGAGAAGAAGCCGGAGAGCGGCGGGACTCCGGCCATAGCGGCGGCCGACAGGGTCATCGCCGCGCAGGTCCACGGCATCTTCTTGCGAAGCCCACCCATGTGCCGCATGTCCTGCTCGTGGTGGCAGGCGTGGATCACCGAGCCCGAGCCCAAAAAGAGGGCGGCTTTGAAGAACGCGTGGGTCACGACGTGGAACATCCCGGCCGCGACGTAGCCGGTGCCGACGCCGAGCATCATGTACCCGATCTGGGAGATCGTGGAGTAGGCCAGCACCTTCTTGATGTCGGTTTGCGCGAGGGCCATCACTCCCGCGAACAGCGAAGTCACCCCCGCCACGACCATGATCGTGCCCTGGGCGACGGGGCTGAGCGCGTAGAGGAAGTTCAGGCGGGCCACCATGTAGACCCCGGCGGTGACCATCGTCGCCGCGTGGATCAGGGCGCTCACCGGAGTGGGACCGGCCATCGCGTCCGGGAGCCAGACGTAGAGCGGGATCTGGGCGGACTTGCCCGTCGCTCCCCAGAACAACAGCAATCCGATGAGAGTGGCAACGCTCGCCCCGAGAATTCCGCTCGGGCCGAGGAGCGTGGCCCGCCCGGCTTCGGAAGTCGCGTAGGCCTGGATGCCGGCGAAGTCCAACGTGCCTGCGGTGCGCCACAGGAGAAACAGCGCGATGAGGAAGCCGAAGTCCCCCACGCGGTTCACGACAAAGGCCTTCATGCCCGCCGTGGCTTTTTCGCTGTCCTTCCACCAGTAGCCGATCAAGAGATAGGAGCAGAGACCCACGCCTTCCCAGCCGACAAACAAAACCGCGAGGTTTTTCCCCAAGACCAGGATGGTCATGAAGAAGGTGAAGAGATTGAGCGCCGAGAAGTAGCGCGCAAACCCCTCCTCCTCGTGCATGTACGCAGTGGAATAGATGTGAATCAGGGATCCGATCCCCGTGATTACGAGCAGCATCACGCAAGTCAGAGCGTCAGCGGTGAGGTCGAGCCCGATCCGCAGATCACCGACCGCAATCCACTCGAACCACTGGGTCGTGATCCGACCGCCGGCCTCGCCGAGGCCGCGCCAAACTTGGATGGCCATGGCAAAGGCGAAGAGCGGAGCCGCGCAGGCCACGACGTGCACGAGGGTGCGCGAGACCGATCGGCCTCTGGCCGACCAGAGCGAGAAAAACCCGTTCAGGGCCGCCCCGGCGAGCAACGCCAGAGGAATGAGCGAAAGTGCGGTCCCCATGGTTAGCCTCGAAGCTCCACCAAGTCGTCCGTGTCGAGTTTGTGCCGCAGCCGGTAGAGCGCGATCACCATCGACAGGCCGACCGCGGACTCCGCCGCGGCCAACGCGAGAATGAGGAAGAAGAACACGTGTCCGTCGGTGTCCCCGTAGAGGCGGGCGAACACGAGGATCGCGAGCGCCCCCGCATTCAGCATGAGCTCGACGGACAGGAACACAATCAGGAGATTTTTGCGGATGAGGAAGCCCGCCATGCCGATCGCGAAGAGCAGCACGGAGACGACCAGGTAGGCCTTCGGGTCGTTTGCCATGTCAGTCGAGCCTCTTCTTGGCGAGGAGCACCGCTGCCACCAGGGCCGCCAAAAGCAAGAGCGAGAGCACTTCGAACACCCAGGTCCAAGTGCCGAAGAGCCGGGTCCCAATGCTCGCGACGGTCCCGAAATCGGGAGCCACCGCGGCGGGAACCGGGAGATTCGAGTGGAGGATCACTCCGATCAAGAGCGCCGCGAACGGGATGAGCAGGAACACCGAGGCGATCACCCCGGGCTTCGAGATCTTCTCGCTCGGGTCTTCCTCCGGAGCATTCAAGAACATGATTACGAAGATCACGAGCACCATGATGGCGCCCGCGTAGAGCATGACTTGGAGAATGCCCGGAAAGGGGGCCTTGAGCTGGAAGTAAAGCCCCGCGAGTGCCACAAAGCTGACGACCAGGGAGAGCGCGCAGTGCAGCGCCGCCTTGCGGGTGATGGCCAAAAGCCCCGCCCCCACCGCCACGGAGGCGAAGATCCAAAAGAAGACCTGGTGCATCAGCGGTCTCCTCGACGCGGGCGATAGCCGTCAGGGCCGGCCGCCGGCTCGTAGCTCAGAAGTCTCTCCTTGTCGTAGATGAAGTCCTTACGGTCGTAAGCCGGCATCGGCAAAAGCCCGGTATCCATGCGGATCGCATCGCAGGGGCAGGCTTCCACGCACAGACTGCACTCGACACACTTCAGCATGTCGATATCGAACTTCACCGGGAACTTCTCGATCGGGCGATCGGGGTACTCCCCCGCCACGATGTGGATGCAGCCGGCCGGACACGAGGTCGCGCAGCACATGCACGCGGTGCAGCGCGGGCTGCCGTCTTCGTGTTTGGTGAGGCGGTGGACGGACCGGAAGCGCACGGGAAACGGGTTTTTGATCTCGGGGTAGGCGACGGTGCGCAGGCGACCCGGATTGCGCAGGTTGCGCACGAGGTGCCCGAAGGTCGTGCCGAGGCCCTTCACGATCTCGATCAAGTATCGCCCCTCGCGGAAACGAAGGGGCTTGGGTTTGGCGTTGGGCATCAGAGCACTCCAAACTGCACGAGCGCGGCGGTCACGATGAGATTGATCACCCCGAGCGGAAGCAGGACTTTCCAACCGAGGGCCATGAGCTGGTCGTAACGGAAGCGAGGCAAAGTCCAGCGCACCCAAATGAACAACCAGCAGAGGACCAAGGTCTTTCCGATGAGCGAGAGCGCCTCGACCACGGCAGCGGAGAGCGCGGCGCCGTTCGGTCCGATGACTCCGCCCCAAAATAGAAGCACGAGGAGCGAGGTCAGGGCGGGTCCAAAGCCGAACAAAAGCGAGAGCACGAGCCCCTCGTTCTTGCGCGCGTCCTTCCAGCGGAGGCGGTTCTTTCCGTGCCAGCGGAAGAGGAGCAGACCGACCAGGCCGCCCAGGATTGCCACTGACCAGAGGATCACCCGAACCACCAGGGAGGCGTTCGCCGGTTGGACGAGCCAATCGTGGTGCAAGAGGTTCCAGGGCAACGGCTGCCATCCCCCGAGGAAGACGGTCGCCATGATGAGGCACTGGACGACGATCGCCACGTACTCCGCCATGAAGAACAGGGCGAACTTGAAGGCCCCGTATTCGGTGTGGAACCCCGCCACCAATTCGGACTCGGCTTCCGCCAAATCGAAGGGCGCGCGGTTGGTCTCGGCAAATGCGGCGATGAGGAAGAGCAGGAACCCCACCGGCATCATGAAGACGCCCCATCTCGGCACAAACCCGAGGAAGGTCCCGTGCTGGGCCATCACCATGCCGGACAAGTCGGTCGTCTCGTAGACGAGGAAGGCGTTGGCGACCGCGAGACCGAAGACGATCTCGTACGAGATCATCGACGCGCTGGCCCGCAGACCGCCCATCTGGCCGAATTTGTTGTTGCTCGCCCAGCCCGCCAGAGTGACCGCGTAGACCCCGACCGAACTCGCCGCCAAGATCCACAGCATCCCGATATTGATGTCGAGCGCTTGGACGCGGAAGGTCGCCCCGTCCGACCAGGCGATCGGGTGGGCGTAGGGAATGACCGCCCCGACGATGAGGGCGATGAACATGCTCAGCACCGGTGCGAGCACGTAGAGGCCACGCTGCGCATGCCGGGGGACGATCTCCTCCTTCATCGCGAGCTTGATGACGTCGGCGAAGTTGTGCACGAAGCCGGCGAGGCGAAGCCCGAGGCCGGGCACGAATGCACGCTCCGGACCGGTGCGATCCTGGATGAAGGCCGAACCCTTCCGCTCGAGGAAGATCATCGGCGGAATCATGTTGAGCACAAAGAACCAGGGGATTCCGGCGGAGATCAAGATCGCGAGGAAGTGTGGGTGGTTTTGGAAACCCGCCACCATGACCGCGCCGAAGCCGAGCAGAAAGAGGGCGAGCCACTTCATCGCTCAGTCACCTCCGCGGGCCGCACCGGGCGAAGGCCGACCTCCGTGATCGACTCCGGAGAGAGCCCCGCCAATTCGGGAAGCACCAACGCCAGCGAGGCGAAGGCGTCCGCCATCCGCGTCGGAAGGGAGCCGTTTCCGAGGCCAGCGAGAATGGTCAGGTCGTCGGCCGTGCCGGCTTTCAGGCGCAGCTCTTTGCCCTTGCGCACCCGCTGAACCCGGCCGTCGCAATTCACCCAGTGGCCATCTTTTTCAATGAACGAAACGCCGGGCAGAAGGTGCGTCGCAAGCCGGCTCGTCGCGGTTTCGTTCGCGGCGACGACGACGCGAACCGGGATCGTGTCGAGCGCGCGACGAATCGCGCCATCCGCATCCAATGCGAGCAGATCCACCCGGTGGATGAGCACCGCCTGGGCGCCAACGAGAGCCGCCGCCACGCTGGTACTCGCCGCCAGCATTTCGAGCCACTCGGCCCCCCGGCGATTCGGGTGTTTGTCGGCGCGGATCAGATAGTCGTCGGCGAATCCGTCGGGCCGATCCGGGGAACAGAGCACGGTCGCCCCTCCCCACTGCTCGGCGCCGAGTCGCTTGAGCAGATGCATCTCCTCGAGGGTGTCCTCGAGGGAGCCGATGATCACGACCCTGCCCGCCGCGTCGAGGGCGGCTTTGGCATCAGCGATGGCGGTCGCAAGCGACTTCGGAGCGCCGGACACCATGGCCTGCTCGATCCGGTCGTCATTCACCCGGTGGTACTCGGTGCGGCCGAAGTCACACATCCAGGCCTGATTGACCTCGTTGTTGACACGCGGGCGGAGCCGATAGGCCTTGCCGTTGTAGTCGGTGACGATGTCGTGCCAGCCGTAGTCGACCTCGACGTTGCAACCCTGGGCGCAGCCGGGGCAAATCGTGGGGGCTTCCTTCAAGAACCACACTCGGGCCTTGAAGCGGAAGTCGCGGCTCGTGAGGGCGCCCACCGGACAGATGTCGGCGGTGTTCACCGAGTATGGGTTATCGAGAGGAACCCCGGGGAAGGTGGTGATGAAATTGCGATCGCCGCGATTGGCCATGCGCAACTCACCGGTCTTCGGCACCTCGTCGCAGAAGCGGATGCAGCGGGTGCATTCGACGCAGCGCTCTTGGTCGAGCAGCACCCGGGGCCCGATTTCGACCCGCTTGTCGTAGTGGACCTTGTCCACGCCGAGCCGCGAGTCGCGCAGATCGTGCTGCATGTAGTACATCTGGAGCCAGCACTCGCCGGCCTGATCGCAGATCGGGCAGTCGATCGGATGATTGACGAGCAGGAATTCCATCACCGAGGCGCGGTGCTTCTTCACCGCCTCGGTCTCGGTGCGGGCCACGAGTCCCTCGGTGCAGGGAGTCGCGCACGAAATCGGGAGGCCGCGGGCCTTGTCGACCTCGACCGCGCACATGCGGCAATTGCCGGCCACACTTAGATGAGGGTGGTAGCAGAAGCGCGGAATGTCGACGCCGATCTGCGCTGCCGCCTCGATCAGGGGCAGACCCTCTTCGACCTGCAATTCCTGGCCGTTGATCGAAACCTTCACCGTCTTCTTCGGTTCGCTCACGCTGGAACCTCCGCCTTGATGAGGGCCTCGAACTCCGCCCGGAAGTGCGTCAGGAACGAGCGAATCGGCATGACCAACGAGTCGGCGAGGAAGCAGATCGTCGCTCCCGACATCTGGCCCGCGATCGAAAGCAAAAGGTCGAGATCGGCCTTCGTGCCCTCACCGTGGCAGATCTTCTTGAGGACCCGATGCGCCCAGCCGGTCCCCTCACGGCAGGGCGTGCACTGACCACACGACTCGTGGCTGTAGAAGTGCGCGAGGATCTCGAGCAGTTCCGGCATTTTCTGGGTGTGATCGATGATGATCATGCCACCGGACCCGAGCAACGAACCCGCGGCCGCCACCGACTCGTAGTCGAGGTTGACGGTCAATGCCTTCTCCGCCGGCATCACCGGTACCGAAGAACCGCCGGGAATGATGGCCTTGAGCTCGTAGCCGTCCTGCATCCCTCCGCAGTCCTCGAGGAGGAGCTTTTGCAGGGGATAGCCGAGGGGAACCTCGTAGTTGCCGGGTCGCTTCACGCGGCCACTCACCGAAATCAACTTGGTGCCGGGGCTCTTCTCGGTGCCGAACTGTTTGTAGGCCGCGCCCCCGTTATTGATGATCCAAGGCACGGTGGCCAATGTCTCGACGTTGTTGATGATCGTCGGACACCCGAAGGCACCCTTCACCGCGGGGAACGGCGGCTTGACCTTCGGCTCGCCCCGCCCACCCTCGACCGAAGAGATCAATCCGGTCTCTTCACCACAGATGTAGGCGCCCGCTCCTTTGTGGATCAGGAAGTCGAGATCGAACCCGGATCCGAGGATGTTCTTGCCGAGGTATCCCGCGGCGAAGGCCTCCTCGACCGCTTTCACCATGCGGCGGTAGGGAAGATCGAATTCCCCGCGGATGTAGAAGAAGGCGATTTTCGCGCGGATCGCGTAGGCGCAAATGATCGCGCCCTCGATCAGCATGTGCGGATCGAATTCGAGGATCTGGCGGTCCTTGCACGTACCCGGCTCGGACTCGTCGGCGTTGATGCAGAGGTAGATCGGTTTGCCGGTGTTTTGTGGCACGAAGCTCCACTTCATGCCCGCCGGGAAACCCGCGCCTCCCCGGCCCCGCACTCCGGAGGCCTTCACTTCGTCGATGACCTGAGCCGGCGAAAGCCCGCCCATCACCTTTTTCAGGGCGGAATAGCCGCCGCCCGCTTCGTAGGTCGCAAGCAGGTGCGAGTCCTTCTTGCCCCAGTTTCCGGTCAAGACCTTGGTCATGCTCGTGTCCTGCGCATCAGACCAGCTCACCGAGGATGCGGTCGGCCTTCTCGGGAGTGAGGTTTTCGTGATAGGCCTCGTTGATCGCCATCATGGGCGCCCACGCGCAGCCCGCCATGCACTCGACCTCTTCGAACGACCATTTGCCGTCCGCGCTGACTTCGTGCTCTCCGACTCCGATCTTGGCTTTGATGTGTTCGATCAGGGGTGCGGCCCCCATGATGTGGCAGCAAATGTTGCGGCAGACCTGCACGTGGTGGCGCCCCACCGGCTTCGTGCGGTACATGGTGTAGAAACTCACCACCCCGAGCACCTTCGAGATCGGCACCCCGCAACGCTTCGCGGCGTAGCGCATGCGATCCTCGGAGATCCACCCGTCCTGCCACTGGATTTCCCAGAGCACATGAAGGAGCGTCGCGGCCTTCGTCGGATAGCGGCGCTGCAAGTCGTCGATGCGAGCTTCCGCCGCCGCGGCCAGCCCGGAAGACTGATCCACCTTCGTGGTCATCGGTCGAGTTCTCCGGCAATGACGTTGAGCGTGCCGAGCACCGCCACGGCATCGGGGACCATGCAGCCTTCGATCATGCGACCGAACGCCGAGTACAGGTAGAAACACGGAGGTCGGCAACGCACCCGGTAGGGTCGGCCGCTGCCGTCGGAGACGAGGTAGAAGCCCAATTCCCCGTTGGCGCCCTCGGTCGCGCAGTAACTCTCACCGGCCGGGACTTTGATCCCGTCGTAGATGATCACGAAGTGATTCATCAGCGCTTCGATATTGCCGTAGACGTGTTCCTTCTTCGGCATCATCACGCGTTTGTCGTCGGAAAGCACCGGGCCGGAGGGCAACTTGTCGAGGGCCTGCTCGATGATGCGCATCGACTGTTTCATCTCGTCGAAGCGCACCATCAGCCGCGACCAGGAATCGCCGTCCGGGCGCGTCGCCACTTCGAAATCGAAAGCCTCGTAGCCGTCGTAGGGCTCGGCCCGACGCAGGTCGTAGGCATACCCGGTCGCCCGCAGGCAGGGGCCGGTGAATCCGTGCGACAGGGCATCTTCGCGCGAGATGATGCCGATGCCCTTCACGCGGTCGAGGAAGATGCGGTTCTTGGAGATCAGGCCGAGCACTTCGTTCAGCGCAGTCGGCAATTCCGTGAGGAACGCGCGCACGCGGCCGATGAACTGCGCATCCAAATCGTCGGCCACTCCACCGACCCGCACGTAGCTCGAAGTGAGACGTGCCCCGCACAAACCCTCGAGGGCCTCGTACGCCTTCTCGCGCATCGCGAAGAGGTACCAGAAGTTCGATAGTGCACCGAGGTCGACCAAGCAAGCGGCCAAACAGACCAAGTGGTCGATGATCCGCGAGATCTCGGCAATGATGACCCGGATGAACTTCGTGCGCGGCGGCACGTCGATACCCATGAGCTTTTCGACCGCGCGGCAATAGGCCACGTTGTTCAACATGGCCGAGCAGTAGTTCAAACGATCCGTGTACGGGATGACCTGCGTCCAGGTCGAGTTCTCCGAGTGTTTCTCGAAGCCGCGGTGCAAGTAGCCGATTTCCTGCACCGACTTCACGATGATCTCGCCGTCGAGCTTGACGAGCGAGCGCAGCACTCCGTGCGTCGCCGGGTGCGCGGGTCCGAGGTTCACCGGAATGAGCTCGGAGAAGCCGCCATCGGCCGGGTTCTCACCGAACTCGCCGAGCTCGTCCATCAAGGACTCGTTTTCCTCGTTCAGCCACTGCTGATCCTTGATGTAGTAGTCCTTGCGGAGCGCGTGCCCCTTGAAGGTGTGGATGCAGAGGATGCGCTTGAGATTCGGGTGCCCGTCGAAGCGCACTCCGAACAGATCGAAGACCTCGCGCTCGGCCCAATTGGCCCCGGCCCACAGGTCGGAAATAGTCGCGACTGAACAGTCGGTTTCCGGCACCGACGCTTTGATGCGCAGGCGAGATCCCGTCGAGAGGGACTTCAGGTGGTAGACAACCTGAAACCGGTCCGGCCACGCGCCCAGGTCGGCCAGAGCTCCCGGATTTTCCGCGCGGGCTTCGAGGATTTTTTGGCCGTCCACGCCGGCCAAGTCGGCGAGGAAGTCGTAACGCTCCGACGATTCACCGCGCAGCCAAGCCATGATCGGCCGGACGCCACGCCGATGGATGACCGCCGTCGGTTCGCCACGCAGGTGGGAGGTGGCGAGCACCTCGGATGGGAAGCGCTCTTGCAGCGCCGCGAGGATTGCACTCACTCCTGTCGACTCCTCAGGGCCGCGCGTGGGCCATCTGCGGGATGCGCTGCTGGTCGTGATCGGGCGCGCGTTCGCGCTGGATCTTCCGCTGCAGGAGCATCAATGCTTCGAAAAAGGCCTCGGGCCTCGGAGGGCATCCCGGCAGGTAGACATCGACCGGGATCACGTGGTCGATGCCCTGGATCACCGAGTAGTTGTCGTAAAACCCCCCGCTCGAGGCGCACACCCCGAACGCGATCGACCATTTGGGCTCGAGCATCTGGTTCCAGATGCGCTTCAAGATCGGCCCCATCTTGTGGGTGATCGTGCCGGCGACGACCAGCAAGTCGGCTTGCCTCGGCGAGAAGCGTACGAGTTCGGCGCCGAAGCGCGACACGTCGTGCACATTCGAGAGCACGCCCATGAACTCGATTCCGCAGCAGGCCGTACCGAAGGGGTAGGGCCAAAGCGAGTTCTCGCGGCCCCAGTTCGTGAGGCCGTTGGTCATGGCGTCCAGCCGCGTGGCAAAAAAGCCGGGGCGATTGGCGTAGTAGCTCTTCACTCCCATTCGAGCGCTCCGCGGCGAACCAGGTAGACCAGGCCGACCATGAGCAGGCCCAGGAAAACGAGCATTTGCACGAAGGCGCCCCATCCGAGGGCACCCCCTCCGAGATCCCGATAGGTCACAGCCCACGGGACCAGGAAGGCGACCTCGATGTCGAAGATCACGAAGAGCACCGCCACGAGGTAGAACTTGGCGGAAAAGCGACGGCGGGCATCGACTTCAGGCAGGATGCCGCATTCGAAGGACTCAAGCTTGTCAGCGGCGTCTGCCCGCCCTTTGGTCTTGGGGCCGATGGCATGCGCCACGCTCAGGATCAGCACTGGAATGAGCAGAGCCAAAAGGGCGACGACGGCGATTGCCCAGTAGGTTTCTGCGGCCAACTCCGAGCCCATCGACTGCTCCAACTACTTCCAGGACAACAACTTACGGCCGCCCGATTCGAATCTGACCCGCGCGGCCGGGCATGTTAGCGGTGCCTGTTCGGGGGAGCAAGGAAAGCCGCAAAGCGGCCTAAATCGAGGTCCGCCAGTCACTTAAGCGGACTCCAAAAGCGCCGGGGGAACGGGCGATAAGTCGCCCGTGGGTAAGTTCACCTTCCAGTCGCTCTCGCTCGGTGAGGTTGCACCTCCGGGCTCGATCTCGGTCGACGGCCTCGTGCCGGGGGCCGAACTCGACCTCAGCCACTGGGCGAAGAACCGGACCCCCGAGGCCTACCGAGCCGACACTTCGACCGAGATCGCGCTGCGGTTCGTGGCTAGCCCCGACGCGAAGCTTGTTCGTCAAAAGCTAGTGGTCAATAACCACTTCGACACGGACGGCGCGCTCGCGATTTGGACCCTGCTCGAGCCGGAGGCCGCTCTTGCGCGCCGCGAGGTGCTGATTGCCGCGGCCGAGGCGGGGGACTTCCAAGAGTGGCCCAAAGACCGACGGGGAATCCTGCTCGATGCGGCCATTCAGGCGCTCGGCAACGAGGGCAAGAGCGATCTTTCCGCCTATCGAAGGGTCCTGGGCCAGCTCCCCCGCCTGATCGACGATCTCCCCCAGCGCCGGGAGCTCTGGGCCCCGGTGGTGCAGCGGCTCGAGCTCGATCTCAAGCGCGTGCAGGAAGGCCGGATCATCAGCTCGCGCTACGGACGTATTGGAGTCGCCCGTCACGCGCCGGCGGAGTCGGAAATCGCCGGGCCGGTATTGGCTCGGTTGTTCCTGCCCCGCTCCTGGCGCTACTTGCTCGCCTTCGAGCAGCCGTCGGGACTATGGCGCTACCGGTACGAACGACCTCGGTACGCGTGGGCAGTGACCGTCCAGCGCGTTCCGCTAGACCCGCCCGACGCCAAGCAGCTCTGTCAGGCACTCGGTCCCGGATTCCGTCCCTCGTCGGCCCGGCCAGGCGAAACCGCAATCCTGGAATCGACCGAGCCCTTACCCCTCACGCCCGAAGTGATGTTGGCGAGGCTCGCCCAGGCCGACCCGATCGTCCGCCTGGGCGATCCCGCGCTCACCAAGTGACGCGGATGATGTCGCTCGTGGCGTAGGAGCCGTTCGTCAGGCGAACGAGCGTCGTACCGTCCGTTTGGCTCCCGACCGGGAAGGCCAGCGAACCCGCCGGAAGATCGAACGCCACTGCGGGGTACACCCCGGCGGCCGGCAGCGGGTAGTGGATGGGCGAACCCGCGAACGAGGGCGACAGGAAGCAGGAGAAGGTCAATGCATCGGGGGTCAGTCCCAGGAGGGGACCGGAACCGAGTCCGAGCATCGTGGCGTTGGAGAACAGAGACCAGCCTTCGGTGGCGGTAGCCGGGAGGTTGCGAAGGCCGAGGTGCAGGCTCCCGGTGCCGGGGGTCGTCGAGAACTCGAAGCGGAAGCTCGAGTCTTGAGTCGTCCCACCGCGGATGACCAGCGCGTAATCGACGTCGAGAGCGGGGGTTTCGATATGACCGTCCTGATTGACCTCCGCAGCGTGCACGCGCACCGTCCAGACCCCGACCTGGGGATTGGGGACGATGACGTTTTCGACCGTGTCGACGTTGTTGGGCACACCGCCGGGGGTCGAAACGAGACTGCCCAGCAGTCCGTTGTTGCCGTGGTACACCGCGCCCGAGGGGCTCGTGACCTCGAGGTTCAAGTTGTTGATGCGATGCAGCGTGGCGGAGGTCGTGCCGGAGCGATCGATGTAGTTCATCGTCACGTGCAAGACCGACTCGCCGGGGGCGATCGTCACCGCGTACTGCGCCGAAGCAAAGGGCGCGAGGACCTCGGTCTCGTTGACCCAATAGAACTTGGTCCGGTTGTCGTAGATCGTCTGGACGTTCGGATGCCCGAAGCCCTGAACGGCCCGGGTGATATCGCCGTTCGGACCGCCGGCGAGCCAGTTCCAGGGAGTGGCGGTGTTGATGATGAAAGCCTTGGCGAGGGTGGCCTTCGGCTTACTCGCAAAGACGTCGGCGCCGGTCGGATTGCCGAAGATCCCCTGGTGCCACATCTGGAAGAACAGGCCGCTCAGGCCCGAGCAAATCGGGGTGGCGCCGCTGGTTCCGCCAAAGGTGGTGGTGTAGTCGCTGGCGTTGTTGTAGCCCGCTGCTCCCACCTGGTCCGAGCAGAAGATGTTGTCGTAGAAGCTGGCGATTTCCGGCTTGTACCGCCCATCGTCAGCCGGCCCGATGCTGGCTCCGCCCGTCCAATTGTCATCGGCCTTCGAGAGGGTGTTCGCGTGCTTGACACCACCGACCGAGAGGACGTTTTTTGCCCACGCTTGGGGACGCGAGTTGCGGGAACCGGCGTTACTCTGGGAGTTCAGGAGCAAGAGGTCGTTTTGGAAGAGGATCGTGTCCATCTCTGCCGACGTGGCGTTGTAGGCCGTCGTCAGCGTCGAACCCCATGAGTTCGATTGGAACACCGCGCGGTAGGGGCCGGCCGCGTTCACGAGCTCAGCCGTGTGGGTGGAACGGGATCCGCCGGAGAACGAACTGTAGAAACCAGCGATCCCCGTGCCATTGTGGAGCAGGCCCCGCGCTTGGGGGTTCGTGCCGTCGGCGAAAATCTGACCGTAGGTGCAGGTTCCGTGGTTGCCGTTGGGAACCACGCCGTGCTGAATCGGGGCCGGGACAAATTCCGGATGAGCCGCGTCCGTTCCGCCGTCGAGCACTTCGCCGCGGACGCCAGTCCCGTCGAAGCCGGCGACCCCCTCGATATAGAGGGCGCCGTGGAGATCGCGGGCGATGTCCATGTCGTTCTCGGGGGCGCTCCAAGGATCAATCCAAGCGACATCGGAGTGACGCAGGAGGTCAGCCAAGGCGGTGACCGGAAGCCGCGCGATCGTGAGGTAGGTCAGCGGGTCTCTCGAGACGACCTCGCCGCCCAGACGCTGGATTTCGAGCGCGAGGCGCGCGGACCCGGCAAAGCCCGGGTGGAAGGCCAGGATGTTCAGGGTTCGGGTCGGAGTGGCGCTGATCCCGGTCAGGACTTCGCGCCCAAGCTCGGGGTCGAGCCGGTAGAGCGGGTGGTAGGGCGTCACCGCCCGCACGCAGGACTGGCTCATCAGGTAGTTCATCGCCGCCGCGGACCCGCGGACGATTCGACCGTTGACGTGCAAGGGGCTCAGAGCCTCGACGCCCACCGCCTCGAAGAACTGCTGATACGCCTCGACCCAAGGAGTCCAAAGCTGGACCACCCAGAGCTGGTTGGACACATCAGCGCGGAGCAGACCGGGAACCTCCAGCCGCTCAAACGAGGGATCGAACGCCCCCGCGCGCAAGAGCAAGCGCCCATCGATCCGCCGGGCATCCGAGAAACGGATTCCGTCGGGCGAGACCACGCTCATGGCAAAGAGGCTGGCTTCGTCGACCGATCGCCACGTGACCGCGAAGGCCGGGGTTCCCGGAACCGCGCGCACCGTGAGGTCGAAAATCGGATCGCCACTGGTCCAAAGAACAGTGCTTCCGCTGGTCGTGTCGACGACGACCTGCATCCCGGAGGGCGCAGGCTCCAAGCGAACGGACTGGGAAAAGAGCGAGGTGGCGAGCGTGACCGCGGCCACGCCGATCAAGCTGAGCTTGGTCATGCGACAGGGTTCCTAGGCGACAGGCTTACGGGGCATCCTCGGACGACTCGTGCCCAGCGGGGGCGCGAGAACCGATCCAGAGGCGTCGTTGAGCACAACCGGGACGGCAACGTGGGGTGACTCGCGGAAGCGTAGACCAGGCTCCCCCCTTCTTGCAACCAAGAAGCCCAAGAAGTCGGGCCGACCCGCCCTCAATTCTGAAGAATCCTCGCAAGCGTGGGGCGACCCCGACGAAACCCCCCAGATCAAAAGCCGCGTCTTCAGGCTCTCCATCCTCACCGACGAAGAGCCCGAGCACAGGAAGGGCTCGCATGACTCGCACGCTCCACCTAGCGATGATCGCAGCGCTGGCCGCCCCCGTGGCGACGGCCAGGGGTCAGGCTCCGCTGGCGGTGTTCAATCCCGCCAACGGACACACCTATGTTCTGACCACCTATTCCTCCACTCCGCAGGCGGCCCGAGCCTCGGCCACGAGCATGGGGGGGTACTTGGTCTCGATCAACGACCAGGCCGAGTCGGACTTCCTCGCGACCCACTTCACCGGAGTGCGCCTGTGGATCGGGCTCTCCGACGAACTCGTCGAGGGCCAATTTGCCTGGGACAGCGGCGAGACCATGAGCTTCTCGAACTGGCGGCCAGGCGAACCGAACAACTCCGGAGGCATCGAGGACTGGGTGGAGATGGGAGCGGATGGCACGAGCCGCTGGAACGACCTTCCCTCCTCCGGAAGCGCCAAGACCATCTACGGCCTGGTGGAAATCCCGAGCGCCCTTCCCACCATCCCCGTGGAGACGGTGACCTACAGCGGCAACGGGCACACCTACTGCCGCGTCGCGCCCGGTCAGGACATCAACGAAGCGAGGGCGGCGGCGGGCAAGCTCGGCGGCCACCTCGTGACGATCAGCACCGCGGGTGAAAACACCTTTCTCGGCACCCACTTCAGCGGCAAGAAACACTGGATCGGCCTCTCCGACGAGGTCCAGGAGGGGTCCTTCCTCTGGGACAACAACGAGACCCCCGCGTACTCGAACTGGCTCCCTGGCCAGCCTGACAACGGCGGGAGCGGCGAGGACTGGGTGACCTGGGGCGCGGCCCCGAACGACAACGCCTGGACTGATGTCGCCGGAGCCTCGAGCGCGGTGGCCGCCGGAATCGCCGAACTGCCGTATCCGCGTCGTCCGTTCCAGGTCAACAGTCCGAGTGCACACTTGAGCCTCGATGGTTGCCTGAGTCAGGGCACCGCGGGCGCGCACCTCTCGAAAGCCCTCGGCGAGTCGTTCTCGCTGCGTCTCGACACCAACCAACCGGCCGGCCTGCGGTACTTCGACTTGCTCATGCAGAGCCGCGCGCTCAAGCCCGGCGGGGCGATCACCACCGCCGACGGCCAGATCGTGAATCTCGACGTCTTGGCCCCGGGCTGGAGCTGGCTCGGTTCCGGATCACAGTTCGGCCCGACCTTCCTCGCCCTCGGACCCGGCGCCTACACGCAGACCTTCGTAGTTCCGGCGCTGACCGCGCCCTTCAGCTCCCAGGCCGTGTTCCTCGACCCGACCTCGCCGACCGGGGCGCGGCTGAGCCAAGCCGGCAGCCTTGAGCGCACGGTGATGGGTTCGACCACGCTGACCATGACCAACGACGACACCGAGGTGCTGATCTTCTCCGGAGCTCCCCTCTACGCCTCGCCGTTCACCTTCTACGGGTCGAGCCGGACGAGAATGTGGGTGTCGTCGAACGGGCGATTGATCTTCGATCAATCCAACATTGGCGGCACTCCGACGGTCACCGCCGCGGCCGCCCGCATGTTTGCCGGCTTGTGGTGCGACCTGAATCCGTCGACCACCGGCACCGTCAGCGTGACCCATGTGCACGGAGCCGTCCGCACGCGCTGGCAAAACGTCCGCTACCAGCAGAGTGCCGGAATCACCGTCGACATCGCGGTCGAACTCGACATTCCGACCGGCGCCGTGACGCTGGACGGCATCAGCACCCTCGTCTCGGGAGGCGGCAATCTCTTCCTCGGTCTCTCGCCGGGAAGCAGCGCGCAAAACCCCGGCGCCACCAACTTCACCGCGGGCTACAACTCGACCCCCTCAGGACTGACCAACATGATGTACGCCTTTGGCGCCACGGGTTCCGTGGCGACGGGGCTGAACACGATCACCTTTTTCCCCGGGCCGATGGGCTACACCTATCTCGGCCTCTGATGTTCGGAGACTCCACATGTTCAAGACTGCCCCGATTGCATTGACCGTCCTCCTCGGGTCGGCCGTGGCTTGGGCCCAAGCGCCCAACGGCGTATTCAATCCGGCCAACGGGCACACCTATCTATTGACCCCGTGCGCCACTGATCCCGTCCAGGCTCGGGCCGCCGCGCTCACGATGGGCGGATATCTCGTGGCCATCGGATCGCGCTTGGAGCAGGAGTTTTTATCCCGCCACTTCGGCGGATTGAGGCTGTGGATCGGACTCTCCGACGCCACATCCGAAGGCACCTACGCGTGGGACAACGGCGAGCCGGTCACTTACACCAACTGGCACCCCGGCGAGCCCAACAACTCCCGAGCGACCGAAGATTGGGTCGAAATCGGCTTCAACCGCACCACCGGCTGGAATGATCTCGCCGCCTCCGGAAGCCCGCTCACGCTGTACGGGCTGGTGGAAATCGAGACCTACTTGCCGACCATCACGCCGGAGGTGGCTGTGAATGCCGTCAATGGCCACGCGTACGTACGCGTGGCTCCGGGCGGGTCGGTGTTCGACGCCAAAGCCGCCGCGGCCGCGTTGGGTGGGCACCTCGTGGCCATCGACGATGTTGCCGAGGACCTGTTCCTCAACACGCACTTTGCTGGTCGTCGGTATTGGATCGGGCTCTCCGATTCGGTCACCGAAGGTGGCTTCTCTTGGGACAACGGCCAACCGCTGTCCTACATCAATTGGCGCGTCGGTGAACCCAACGACACCAACGGGACCGAGGACTTCGTGCGCTGGGGCGCCGAGCCTTCGAACGGCTGGGTCGACGTCGGGCCGACGGCTTGGAACGTCGCCGCGGGCATCGCCGAACTTCCGTACGACCGAGCACCCTTCCAGACCAATCGGGCGACCGCGCATCTCAGCGCGGATGGCATCGTCACGCACGGAACCAGCGCCGCTCGCATCACCAAGGTGCTCGGAACCACCTTCAAGTTGCACATCGACACCGTGGGCCCAATCGGGACCACTCTCTGGGACTTCGGCGTGCAACTCAATGCGCTGCGTGCCGGCGGCAGCGTCGTCTTGCCGGACGGACAGATTGTCAATTTGGACATCGCCGCCGCCCCCATCTATTGGATGAGTACGGGCGGATACGGATCGCCAACCGTGGTCCCGTGGCAGGGCGCGGTGGTGCTCGACTCCTCCGCATTTGCGTTGCCGGGCATCCTCTCGGGCCAGACCATCTTCACCGATCCCGGTGCCGCCTACGGGGTCAGCTTCTCGCAAGCGGTCGAGATCCGCACCGTCTTCCCGGGTCCGAAGAACCTGACGCTCGAAGACGACGCCGTCACCGGTGTCGACCTGCGCGCCGCCCCGCTCGGCCTCAGCACCTTTGACTTCTACGGACGCACCTACGATCGCTTCGACGTGTGCTCGAACGGTCGGGTGATGTTTGAACAGGGCACCGCCTCGTTCTATCCGACGATCAATGGGGCCGCCTCCGAGTGGCCGTCGATCAACGCCTGGTGCGACCTCGATCCTTCGGCGGGCGGAACGATCACGGTCAGCCGCCTCGGCGCCGTCGTCAAGGTCGACTATGTCGGCGTACCCTACGGTGGAGGCGGTGGATCTGCGACCTTCTCGATCCAACTCGATACCTCGGTGTGCTCGATCACCCTGGATGGCCTCTCGACCTTCGCCGCGGGTGGCGGGCCCCAGTTTTTGGGACTCTCCCCGGGCCGCGGCGGGGTCAATCCCGGCCCCACGCCGTTTGCCCTGGGTGCGGTGGCGGGACCGACCGGGTCCAATCGGATGGTCTACACCTACGGACCAACCGGGACCCTGGCCACCGGTTTCAACGGCATCTCGTTCACGCCGGCCGGGCCAAGCTACAACACCTTCGGGTTCTGAGGCGCCGGGCGCGTGATCGCGCCGGCCCTCCCGGAGGCCCAGATGACCGACTGCTCCCCTTCGGCTTGGTTCGTGTACGTGCTGGCCTCGGACGAAGGTTCGAGCACGTATGTCGGCATCACTAACGATCTCGAGCGTCGGCTCGCGCAACACAACGGGTATCTCCCCGGAGGCGCCCGCGCGACCCGGAGATTTCGGCCGTGGCGGGTGGCCCGCACCCTCGGCCCGTTTGCGACGCGTTCCGCGGCTTCGAAGTGCGAGTACGCGCTGAAGCGCGTCCGGGGCGCGCAGCGGCTTCGCGTGGAATTCCAAAACGCGCCTTGACGATTCAGCGCCCGAGCCGCAGGTGAACTCCGTCGGAGACGACCAAGACGGGTGAGATCTGCACCGCCTGAAGGGTCCACGCGAAACCCTCGAACATGTCGCCGGTCTTGAGCGGACTGGTGTGACTCCACTCTCCGCGCGCATCGGCTTCGAAATCGAAGCGCAGCCCCATACCCAACGCGAGTGGCAGCACGGTCTGGACGGACGGGAACTCGACCAGGGCGTAGGGCTCGAGCGGTTTGCCCGGCTGAGCCACGATCAATCCGCGGGCCTGGGGCGCGGCGCCGCGGATCATGATGCGGAGTTCGCCCCCGAGCTTGGGGGCGGCCACGTGGAGTTCGAGCTTCGAAGGCTCGGAGGTCATGAGAACCCGCTCGACGTGGGCGTTCCGATCGAATCCCGGGCCCAACCGCATCGACCAGTAGGTCGGGACGATGCGGATCGCGTAGCCGGGATCGGCACGGAAGCGCGCCACTTCGTCCCGCCAGCGGGGCCGGTCCGGTGCCTCGACCGGGTTCGAGACGGCTTCGGCCACTCCGGTCCCGAGCAACGCCGCCACAAGCAAGCCCGCCAAGGCCTTTCGGGCTCCCCGAAGGTGCGGCCAGGAGGTGAGGATGCCCCACGCGAACAGGGTGGCGGGAACAATTATGTAGCGATTGGATACGTGAATCCCGAGAGGGTGGGACTGATTCCCGAGGCCGAACAGGATCCCCTGCGCCGCCAACGCCACGTAGGCGGCCAGGACCCAGCGAGCCACCGGCGCGCGGCACCCGACCCAGAGCAATCCCCCGAGCAACCCGGCCGCCGCCATCCGAATCGCCAAGGCGAGGGTGGCTCGATCCGAGACGAGTTGCAGCCCCCACTCCACGCACGCGCGCGCTGCCGACTTCCCGATGAGGCTCGGGAGCAAGCCGTCGAAGAGGGCGCTGGCGGGGACGTGGGACCAGGCCTGCCAATTCAGGCGCGAAGTGGCCGAGAGTCCGGAGAGCGAGGTATCGCTGGGAGCGCGGAGGAGCACACACGCGGATTGCAGCGCAACGCCGATCAAGAGCCCGCCGGCAATCCAACGAAAGTCCCGGCTCTTCCGCCGCCAGGCCGTCCATGCAAAGAGCGGCAACAGCACCGCCGCGAGGATGCTCGCAAATCCACTCCAAACCGCGAACGCGGCGCGCCAGCGCGGCGGATTCGGCCCTCGATCTCCGCCGACCGTACCTCCCGCCAAAAGGAGTGGAACTACCGCCCAATGGAACTTGCTACTGAGGGTCGAGAGCCACGTCTCCTCCCCCGAGGCGACCGCCAGAAACGCACATCCGGCCAAAAAACGACGCCCCAAGGTCGCAACCGAGGACATCCCCGAACCAAGGAGCAGCCCGAGGGGAATCAAGAGGGAGAGCAACGCAAATCCCATCATCCCGTAGGGAGCCAGTTCGAGCGGGAGAAACTTGGCGGTCGTCCAGGCCGCCAGCACCGGGATGGCGTCGCAATACCCGACGTCGAGCCAAATCGAATCGAAGAGCCCCGCCCCGTGGTGCACCCGAGAGTAAAAGAGCGATCCTTCCTCCGCCCGCATCCGCGGATTAGTGAACAGGGTCGGGTCTCGGGCGACGATGAGGATGACGAACACGACCCAGAGCGCCGCCGCGAGCCCGCGCGTACGCTCCCCACCTGCGTTCACGCCCATCCGCGGTTCCCCATGAATTCGTGAAAATCGGACACGACGAAATCCGCTCGTCCGTGCGCGAGCAGCACCGGCGCGGAAAAGCTCGTGGTGAGGGCCACCACCGTCATTCCCGCCGACTTGCCGGCCTCGATGCCCATCGGTGCATCCTCGAAGACGACGCAGTGGGAAGGCTCGACCTCCAACTGTCTCGCCGCCTCCAAGAAGACGTCCGGGAAGGGCTTCCCACGCGGCACTTCGTCGCCCCGCACGATGCAGCGGAAGTGATCCTCGAGTCCGAGTTCGTGGAGGCTGTGCCGCACGTTTTCGGCCGGAGCGGAGGTGGCGACCGCCACGGGAATGTCGCGGCGCGTCGCTTCCCGCAGGAGTTCAATCAGTCCCGGCACCGGCACGAGCCGACCCCGGGACAATTGCCGATACGCCGCCTCTTTTTCGTTCGCGTAAGCCAAACACTCGGCGGGCGCAAGTTCGCGGCCGAACAGGATCGGGAAAATGTCCCGATTGCGCTTGCCGTCGAGCCGATGCCGCAGCTCCATTGTGAGTGCGCCGAGCCCGTGCTGCGCGAGAAAGCCCGCGAAGGCCGCCGCGTGCAGCTCCATGTTCGCGGTCAGGGTTCCGTCGAGGTCAAAGATCAGGGCTCGGGGCGGCATCGGCGGCGATCGTATCACCGCCGGATCAGATCATGGCGTGACGCTGATCCAGGTGATCTCGTTGCTGACGGAGAGCGCGTTCGCCAGCGGGCAATAGACGAGGGCCTGCGCGGTGACGTGGAACCCGGCCGGTAGCCCGACGGGCGTGATGAATCCCCAGGGGGCGTCGCCCACGAAGTTGGGCGCGGGGGCTCCCACCGGGAAGCCCACGAAAGGCGTCGCGCCAAACCCGTCGGCCAAGACCAGGCCGACTCCAGTCGGGATCGAGAGATTGTGGAAGCGATTGAAGCCGGCCAGCCCCGGAGTCACTGCGTTCGACGTCGCTTCGGCTCCGACGTTGGCAATGATGAGGATCGGACCACCGGTGCAGGTGCACCCAGGTACTGTCGTCATGGTCCACCGCAGCGCCTCGCCCGGGACGAAGGTCTGGGGCGAGGTGGTGGAGAAGTTGTACATCGTGCTGCCGGGAGGCCCGACGTCAGCCTGCAGACGGACGGGGCAGGGCACAATCGTGCCGAGGATGCCCGTGATCAGGAAGTGCTCGGCGGTTCCCGCTGGCATCGACGGATTGTCGTCGATGGCGCGGATGCGGACGCGGCGGATCAGGTCGGCGCTCGTGACCCCCGGCAGGCCGGCGATTTTGACTTTCCACAGTTTGGCCGAGGCGCTGATCGCCTGGAAGAGGGCCGTATTCGAAGTGCCTTGGAAGCTCAGGCTGGTCGTGACTCCCGACGCCAGGGTGGCCTCGATGTCGATCACGTCGGTGGTGTCGTACTTGCTCAGGAGGAACTCGACCGTGTTCGCGGCGATGTTCAGCGCCGGATTGAAATCGAATTGGGCGTCCTCGTCCACGTGCGGGGCGCCGTTGTTGTCGCCACCGATCACGTAGGCGGCGGGCCCGGTTCCCCCCGAGACGTCCTTGCTGCCTTCGATGCGGGCGAAGCCGGATCCATCGAAAGTGCGAAGCCCGGTCGTATTGTTCACCGTGAAGGCGCGCACGCCCAGGCCCTCTTCAGCGCCGTCAGGCAGATTGCTGGCCTCGTTGCTGAGATAAATCACTCCCGCGACGAAGTCGTGGTTCGCCGGAAGACCGGAGGTCGTGTCCAGGTGCGTTCGGGAAGTGACGGTGACCAGGAGTGGATCCGCCACCGTCCCCGGTCCGGCCAGTCCGCTGCGCTGCACTTTGAGGATCGTGCCCTGGCCGACCACCGGGCTGGTCACGATCGCGCCGGGAACATCGGGATCGACGGATCCTCCGTCGTTGTAGTCCGAGGTGCCGAGGCCCAGGGCATTGGTGGTGAGTTTCACGGAGACGACTTGCCCGTGAACGAAAGACAAAGAGGAAGCGCAGACCGCGGTGAGGGCCGCGGCCGCGAGGAATCGCATGGCTGACATGGACTGGAACTCCTTACTGAAAATCGAACCGAAATGATGGGTGGCGCCGACTGTAGCGGGATTGGGACTGCGCTCGATAGGAAATTCCCGGGCTCGAACCGTCAATCTCGGAAGTGCCACTGCCGAGGGCGGGATCCCCGCCCACTTTGCGTCCGGGCCTCCCACCGTCTCTCCGCAATCCGGTAGAATCCGCAGGGTCACCGGGAGTCACTCGCCGCGTCGAGGCTCCCCGGCATGAAGGAGCCGATCATGGCGAACGTCCGCACCCGCAGCTCGGATCGAAGGAAATCCACCTCTGTGGAGCGCGGTAGTCGCGAGCCGGCCGCCGTCGGACGCACCCGAAAAATGCTCGTGATCGCCCAGGACCCGAGCATCTGCAACTCCAGCGGGCAACCACTCACCGCCGAGATCGAGATCCCGGCCGAGGATCTCTCTCCGGGGCCTCGCGGCTATCGCGTCCATGTGGTCGACTACGACGCCTCGAGCGGAGTCCTCTATCGGCCGGCTCCGTTCCGGGATCCGAAGACCGGGGAGCCGATGGTCCATCCCCCGGATCTCGAGAGTCCCGACTTCCACGCCCAAAACGTCTACGCGCTCGTGATGCGCACTCTGGCGCGCTTCGAGTATGCACTGGGCCGTCACGTCAGTTGGAAGATCCCCGGGCATCAAATCAAAGTGGTGCCCCACGCGTTTGCGGACGCCAATGCGTTCTACTCACGGCGCGACGAGGCTTTGGTGTTCGGCTACTTCCCGGGCCGCAAGGGCATGGTGTTCAGTTGCCTGTCGCACGACGTCATCGTGCACGAGACCTGTCATGCGCTTCTCGACGGGCTCAGGGAGCGCTTTGTCGATCCCTCGTCACCCGATCAGGCCGCGTTCCACGAGGGCTTCGCAGACGTGGTGGCCCTGCTCTCGGTGTTTTCCATGCGGGAAATCGCCAAACACATGCTGACGATGGAGCGGGCGGGGCTGCCCAAGATGGTGAAACGAGGGCGGATCGACACCCGGGAGATGAAGGTCGACTCTTTGGAGAGCCGGGTTCTGTTCGGCCTGGCCGAGGAGATGGGCCAAGAAATGGGGGGCACACGCAGCCAGGCGCTGCGGAATTCACTCGGCATCCAACCACGCTCGGACTGGCGGGACGACGATCAATACCAGGAGCCTCACCGGCGCGGCGAGATCTTGGTCTCAGCGATGATTCGAACCTTCTTGCGAGTGTGGGAGCTCCGCCTCGCCGACCTCGCCTCGCCGGATGAGGAGGACTATTACGTCGATTTGCGCCGCGCCTCCGAGGAGGCGGCGGACGCGGCCGACTACCTCTTGACCATGGCGATTCGGGCCATCGATTATTGCCCGCCGATCCACTTGACCTTCGAGGACTACTTGACCGCGATGCTCACGAGCGACGCGGAGATCCACGCCAGCGACGAGCGATTCCAGTACCGCAAACACTTGCGCGACGTCTTTGCGGAGTTTGGCATCCTCCCCTCAGCGTGCGCCGATCCGAGGTCCGGGCTTTGGCCCGACTGGACCAAGCCCATGCCGGCCGCGGCCAGAAGCCTTGGTCCGCGGCTCGATCCGGTGGAGTTGCGCTACGACTCGCTGCGCTTCGAATCCCTCCAACGCGATCCGGACGAAGTGTTCCGTTTCGTCTGGAACAACCTCGAGGCCTTGAGGCTCTCTCGCGATGCGTACACCCGCATCGAATCGCTGCGCCCGTGTTTGCGGCTCGGCCCCGAAGACGGAGTCCCGCTTCGCGAGACCGTCGCCGAGTGTCTCCAGTGGCTCAAAGTGAGGGCGGATGAACTTGAGTCTCGGCTCCGAATCAAGAAACCCGAGGGAATGCCCGATTCACTGGAGATCAACCTGCAAGGAGGCATCACCCTGATTTTCGACGACTTCGGTCGCCTCAAATTCGGGATCGCCAATCGCATCGACGATGCCTCGGCGCAGACGCGACGCCTCCAGGAGCTTTGGGACCACGGGTACTTCTCCGACGGCACCCAGGCCCGGAGATTCGCAGCGATGCACCGAAGTCGTGCATTGGGTGCAAGCGCCCACGCCAAGGAGGTCTGGTAATCATGGCGACCACCCGCAAACCCCATCGTGTCACCCTCCGCACCTACCAGGTCGGCTTTGGCGACTGTTTCCTCCTGAGCTTCCATTACGCTTCCGCGCAAAGCCGCCACATCCTCATCGACTTCGGGAGCATGAAGTTTCCCCGCGGGGTCAAGGGGCCGGAGCGCTACCTGGAGATCGCGGAGAACATCAAGAAGGTGTCCGGCGGCTCGCTCACGGCCATCGTCGCCACCCATCGCCATCAGGATCACATTGCGGGGTTCGCATCGAAGGAGGCGGCCCAGGTCCTCGCATCGCTCAATCCCAAGGTGGTCATCCAACCGTGGACCGAAGATCCCCGCGCGGAGATGGAGGCGGAAGAACCGACGGCGGTGATTCAGAAACGGGGAAGCCTGCGCCTCGCCCTCTCCGCCATGCAGGATTTCGCGGAGAGTGCGCTGGCCGAAGTGAAGCGCCGCGGAGACCGATATCCCCGCTCGATTCGGCGCGCGGTCGAAATCATCGGCGAGGACAACATCAGCAACCAGAAGGCGGTGCGCAAGCTGGTCGAATTGGGCGATCAGGGCAAAGCCGCCTACGTGCACTTCGGCAGTAAGACCGGTCTCGAGCGGCAGTTGCCGGGTGTGAAGGTCCATGTCCTTGGCCCGCCCACTCTGAAGCAGACGGACCGGATCAAGAAACAAGTCCAGGATCACGCGACCGAATTTTGGCCCCTACAAGCGGCGGCTGCCCGGTTTCACTCCGGCGCCAAGTCCAAATCGAAGCGCCAAGTGCTCTTCCCTGGCTTCGAGGTCCCAGCCCACCGAATTCCCCCCGAGCTGCGCTGGATCCTCCCCCGCCTCGATCATCTGCGTGGCGATCAATTGCGTGAGCTGGTCACCATCCTCGACCAACAGATGAACAACACCAGCGTCATCCTCCTCTTCGAAGTCGGCAACCGCCGCCTCCTGTTCCCCGGCGATGCCCAAATCGAAAACTGGAGTTACGCGCTCGAACAGTCCGCGTCCAATCCCAAGCTTGCCAAACTCCTCTCCGAGGTCGACGTCTACAAAGTCGGCCACCACGGCAGCCGCAACGCCACTCCCAAAACCCTGTGGAACCAGTTCGCCCACCGCGGAAAGGAAGACCAACCCAACCGCCTCCGCTCCGTCCTCTCCACCCTCTCCGGCGTCCACGGCCACACCCAAAAAGGCAAGGTCCCGAGCCACTCCCTCCACACCGCCCTCGAATCCGACACCGCCCTCCAATCCACCCAAGACCTCCGCAAACCCTCCCTCTTCCACGAAATCGACCTCCCGGTCAACTAAGATCCTCCGTCGATGGGACCGCGGATCACCAGATCCGCCCGCTACCGATAGTGCCTCACGACCAATGACCGCACCCCTCAATTTCAAAGACGACCTGTTCCTGAGCTACGCCAGCCAAGACGAGGAGTTCGCCCTCGCGCTTGCCAAGGCGTTAGCAGCCCACGGGATCGCGGTGTGGATCGCTCCGGTGTCCCTTTACGGGGGTGACAAGTGGAGACCAGTCATCATAGAGGCGCTCCAGCACAGCGAGCATTTGCTGTACCTCGCGGGCAACGAACCGGGGCCCTACCAGCTCTGGGAACACGAGAAATTCCTGGACCTTTCCGGTGCCGCGCCCTCGCGCCACGTGATTCCCCTGCAAATCGGTCGAAGACTTCCGCGCAATCTGGGGACGGAAACCCACATCGTCAAGTGGTCGGGCGAAAGTCCGCGCGAACTGTCCGATCGCTTTGCCGGGTACCCGGCCGTAGGCCGCCGCGGCACTGCAGCCAAATCAACTCACCGCGTTGCCAGCACCTACCTATCCACCCTCGCCGAGCAGAATCGGACCATCGAGATCAAGGGCTTTGAAACCAAGCTCCGGACGCTCATCTCCCTCGAAGAACTGTATGTGCCCTTGCAGACCGGATTCGGCCACCGCGGGGGTATGGGGGCGGATTCCGCCATCAAGGGCGCACGCAAGGCCGACGTTGGGCCAGGGTCCGAAGCCAATGCCTCTCGTGGGGTTCCCCTCATTGATGCGTTCCGGGTTGCCGGACAGTTGGGCCGGCACGGCGTCATTCTCCTGGGAGATCCGGGATCCGGGAAAACAACGCATCTGAGGCGTGTCGCCTATCTGCTCGCCACCGGCGAGGCCGCGAAGTTGGGGCTGCCCGAAACGTGTGTGCCGGTACTTTTGGCGCTGCGCAATCTCACGACCACGGCAAGGGGATTGGAGCCCTTCATCGAAGCGGAGTTTCGCTCCGCGTTCAGTCGATTGCCCGCGGGGTTTGCAACGCAGCTTCTCGCTCAGGGCAACATTGTCTATCTCCTCGATGGCCTCGACGAAGTTCCGCCGAGTCGCCGCGCCGAAATTGTGCAGTGGGTCGAGAAGGGGCTCCGGACCTCGCACGATGCCCGATTCCTCGTGACTTCGCGATTTGCCGGTTACACCGAAGACGCCCGATTCGGCGCCGAGTTTTTGGAGCTGCACCTTTCTCCTCTCGATGACAAGGGCACCGAGACCCTCGTTCAGAACTGGTACCGCGCCGTTGAGCTGGGTTTGGATCCGGATCACGATCAGGCCAATCGGCGCGCCACCGCAAAGTCCAAGGAGCTCCTGGACCTCATCGCAGGCCCGAGATTCCAAACTCGCAGCCTGCGGGAAATGGTCGGCAATCCCCTGCTGCTCACCGCGATCTGCCTCGTTCATCGCGACCGCGCTCGCCTGCCCGAGCGCCGCGTCGAGCTCTACGACGAGTGTGTCAACGTGCTCTTGCAGCACTGGCGGGGCGCGAAGGGCCTCGAAATCGCCGTCGATGCCGCCCTCGCCCGGCGCATCCTCCAGCCTCTCGCTCTCTGGCTGCACGAAAAGGACCAGCGCACCCGCGCCACCGCCACTGAGTTGCAACCGATCCTCACCACCGCCATCGGCCGCACTCCCTGTTCGATCACCGACCCCGACACCTTCCTCGCCACCATCCGCGACCAATCCGGTCTCCTCACCGGATTCAGCGGCAAGACCTTTGGTTTTATGCATCTCGGCTTCCAGGAGTACCTGGCTGCCTGTGAAATCCAAAACCGCGCCTTCGACGAACCGGCCTTGCTTGCAGCCCTTGTTGCCCATTTCGGCGATCCTTGGTGGCGCGAGGTCACCATGCTCCTCTTCGCTCTCTCTGGCCCCTCGCCCTTCAAGGCCTTCTTCCGCCTCCTCTGCCAATCCCAAGCCTTCGTCGACCACCGGCCCGATGTCGTGGCCTGCCTCGAAGAGGCCGTCGCCTTCTCTCCAGAGCCCTTCGTCGAACTCCTCCAGACTCCCCACTCGAAAGACCAAGCCCTCTGGTCACGCCATGCCGTCGCCCTCTGGATCCTCCAACGCCGCGCCCCCGAGGCCTTGCTCCCCCTCTCCGCTCATCTTCGAAAGCACCCGTCACCCGAGATCAATGGGCACGACCGCATCCCCGCCGAAGCCCAGTCACCCATCACGCGTTCAGCATCCTCCATCACCAAACTCTGTGGTCTCGAGTTCGTCACCATCCCGGCCGGCAGTTTCATCATGGGCTCACCCGAGACCGATGAGGATCGTGACAATGACGAACTCCAGTACGTTGTCTATCTCTCCGCCTTCCAACTCGCGCGAACGCCAGTCACCAGCGCGGACTATGCCAACTTCCTCGAGGCAACCAAGCGCAAGCCTCACGAGTACTGGAGTAACCGCGCTTACAACCAAGCCACCCAACCCGTGGTCGGCGTTGATTGGGACGACGCCGTAGCTTTCTGCAAGTGGGTCGGACCGAACGCCCGGCTCCCCTCCGAGGCCGAGTGGGAGTACGCTTGCCGAGCCGGTACCCAGACTCGCTTCTGGTCGGGCGATTCCCCCGAAGATCTCGCCCGCGTTGGTTGGTTTAGCGGCAACTCGGGGGGTCGCCTTCACCCCGTCGCCGAACTCCCTGCCAACCCCTACGGCCTGCACGACATGCACGGCAACGTCGATGAGTGGTGCGCCGATTGGTTTGGCGATTATCCGCGTGGGATACAGAAGGATCCTCAAGGCCCTCCCAGCGGCTCCGTCCGCGTCAGACGCGGCGGCTTCTTCGGGGACGGCGCCCGGTGGTGCCGCTCCGCGTGCCGGAGCGGGCTCGGCCCGTCGTACCGAGGGAACTACCTCGGCTTCCGGGTCGCCGTCTCCCTCCCGAGCTCATAGGCTATTGACCTTCGATACTAGAATGGTGGTGTTCCGCGGCCGGTCGGCAACCGCTGCCGCGCCCAACGGCACTTCCTTCCACGGCGTTACACGGACTCGACTTCGCTCGAACATCGCGATCTGGCCCACCCCCTCGATAGATCTGGTCCATTCGGCGCAGACAGCGACGCGGCAATGGGCGTGACTCTGGGAGGGAGTGGCGATTCGATGCATGGTGGAGACGCGTCGGCCGCTCACCGCAGTTGGCCGCAGTCATGAGTCGCTCTCAATCCGGTCAGTGGGTGGCTGAACGAGGACGCTCCGTCGCCAGATAGGGACTCGTACGCGTCGCTGGTCGGCAGGAATTGCCGGAGCGGTGGACATCAGGTGCCACCCTGCCCCCAGACACACCCATTCAAGTATCGAAGATCAAGGGACTAAGAGCTCGGGAGGGAGAGGGCGACCCGGAAACCGAGGTCGTTACCGCGGTATGACGGACCGAACCCGTTCCGAAAGGCGGCGCGGCACCATCGGGCCTGGTCCCAGAAGCTACCGCCTCGCACGACGCGGCCGGAGCCGCTGAGAGGGCCTTGCGGATTGATCTGCATTTCTGGCCCATAGGCCCCAAACCAATCGCTGCACCACTCCCACACATTGCCATGCATGTCGCGAAGACCAAAGTGGTTCGGCGGTAACTCACCTACAGGGTGGAGGCGACCATTAGAGTTGTCGTTACACCACCCCACCCTTGCCAAGTCGGCATCGGAGTCCCCCGACCAGAAGCGGGACTGATTTCCCGCCCGGCACGCATACTCCCACTCGGCCTCAGTGGGCAGGCGAGCACCACATCCAAGCCACGAGCAGAATTCGAACGCATCGCCCCAAGTCACCCCAACTACAGGTTGCGCTGTTTGATTGTAATTGCGATCGCTCCAGTACCCTGGTGCCCCTTGTTTCGTCTCCGCAAGGAACTGTTGATACTGACCGTTGGTGACTTGAGTGACGGCGAGTTGGAAGGAGTCGAGATGGACTCGGTGAATCGGCCCCTCCCTGCTTGCGCGCCCCTTCTCCGCTTCAGGGGAACCCATATCGAACTCGCCGGCAGGGATGGTCACGAACTCCAAGAAGCGCAGGTTCCGCCGCCCGCCAGAAGACCCTCGTGAGGTGCGTATCGCAGCGAAGGTGCGCAGCTTTTCCCAGGGATGGCGGCGAAGGATCGATCCCAGGGCGGCGAGTGCGGAAGGGTCGCGCTTCTTCAGAATCTGCGCGGCCACTTCCTGGCGTTCCCACAGTTCGCGGTTCTTGCCGCCCGGTTTCTCCAGCAGTTTGATGAAGGGATTAGATGTGTAGCCGCCCGCCTCCTCCAGACAGAGATCCAGAGTTTCCCGCTCGGTCACGAAGCGGGGCCTCTCTACCAGTGCGGAAAAGAAGGGCTCGAAGATGTAGGGATCCTCCAGCGCTAGCAGGAGCATCGTCACTTCGCGCCACCAGCTCTCGCCGAAGTGGTCGAGAAGTGGATTGAGCGGCTCCGCGGGGTGCTGGGGATTCTGGAACGCCAGGGAACGAAACTCCCGCGCCGCGAGATACTCCTGAAAACCCAAGTGCAGGAAGCCGTACTCCTGGTGGCTGAAGCCGGTCAGGAGGCCGGATTCATCGCGGATCGTTTGCAGAAAGGTCTCGGCATCGTGCACGGAGCAGCGCGCTTTGGCGAGGGCAGGGCCCAGGATTGGCGCTAGCTCCACCGCGGTGGCGCGGGTTCGTTTTTCTTCTTCATGCAGCCAATAGGCCATGGGCTGGAGGATTTGCCGCGCCGTCTTGGCGTCCACGCTGATGTGCAACTTCTTCGCGCTGCGCCAAAGTTCGATGAGGACGTTGACGCACTCTTCGTAGAGCTCGACTCGCCGCTCAGGCAGGCGAGCCCGATCGCGATGGACGAGGCACAGAGCGGTGAGCAGAAGCGGGTTGCCGACGAGTTCCGCGAGGCGCCGCGACCGGGACTGCTGGTCGTCGAGGATCTTGAGCAGGTCTTTGGTCTGCGCTTCCGCGGTGCGTCGGCCCCGCTCGGGATCGTTGGCCACGCTCGTTTCGACCGCCGTGTACCACTTGCGGATGAAGGTGCGGGACTCATCCTGATTCATCGGCCGCAAGTGAAGTTCCAAGAACTCGTCCCCGAGCCGAACATCGGGGGTGTAGCCCGCAAAGCGCGAACTCACGAGAAAGAACGACTCGTGGTCGGAGTTGTCGTGGCCGTTTTGGATCCACTTCTTGATCTCGACTCGCCTCGCCGCGCTCACTTCGTCGAGTCCATCCAGGAGATACAGGATCGGCGCGCCCTTGATCAGCTTGGCCGCGAAGTTGGTGGACAGTTTGGAAAACTCGCTGCGGTATTCCCCGTCGATCAGGTCCCGGAGCGACTTCATCTCCGGTTCCAGATTGCGGAGCGGAAGAAAGATCGGCACCACGCCCTCCGGCAGTCCTGGAACTTCGTCACTCTTCGTGGCGAGAACATAGGCGAGGCGCTTCAAGTGAGTGGTCTTCCCACTTCCCGGATCCCCCAGCAGCACCACCCCCCGAATCACCTGCTTCCTACTCCCGCGATCAAACGCCGAGCGCAACTTGATCTCGCGCTCGTGCTCGCCGGGTTCCATTCCGGAGCCCTTCCCGCCCTTCCGATCCTCGTCCCCATACCGACGCCCCACACTCGCCCGCAACTCGACATACAAATCGTCCAACCCAATCGGCATCCGCACCTTGTTGGTCTCAAAGCCGGCCAGGGTGATCGCCGCAAATTTGGTGGCGACCGTCGCGCGAAAATTCGTGATGTCTTGCGGCAACCGCATCGCGGCCGCGTCAGCGGGCTTCACTTCCAACGCACGCTCGCGCGCTCGACCACTGAGGCCGGAAGGAGCGGTCTTGCTCGACCCTCCGCGTTCCCCCCCCGCCCGGTCTGATCGCCACTTGTTCAGCGCCTTCGTGACCTTCAGTTGAAGGTCATTGTCGCAAAAGGTCCGGACGAGCTGCTCCCGCTCGATCCACGCCAAGAACTTGTCCCGGAGCTCCTGCTTCTTCCACCGGTCGGGCCCCGGATCAAAATCCCGGTTCGGGTCCACGCTCCCGGGTTCCAACTTGAAGACCAACCGATGCTTGGCCGCCCGATGTTCGATCTCTGTGTATGAGTGCTCCTTTCCTTCCGGAATGCTCCCATACCGCGTCCCGATGATCCCCAGCAACAGGTCCGCCTCCGCCAAATGCCGGAGCGACTCTTCCAACGAGTTCTGTTCACTCGCCTCAAATCGCTCCATCCCGACAAAGTCCATCCCCGCCTCCAGGATGGCCTCCTTCACCAAGTCCCTCCGCACCTTGTTGTCCAAGTACGTGGACGACACAAACACCCTGATTCGTCGGTGGTCGTTCATGGATCTCGTGGCTCGGGTATCCCTGCCCTACAAGCCGGGTACTACGGCTCATCTTACGCCACCGTCTCCCCCTTGCCGCGCCCGTCCTCTCATCCCTCGAATGGCGCAGTTGCGCCATTCGGTCTCCCCACTCCCTTACCACCTTCGCCCCCATTCGACTGCAAAGTCACGGTCGTAACCGCGAGGTTTCGCCCTGGGCGTTCGGGCGGGTGCCCAATCCGGCGATGAGGGTGAGATCCACGGATAATTGAAATTCCGGAAAGAAGCACCTTCCGCATCCAAGGCGCCGACGCATCAGGAGGTGTGGCAACCTCGCTTGCGCACCCCGGAGTCCCAAGAGGACGAAGAGGTTCCGTTCCCGCGCAGGGACGCCCACGGGTGGAGGTAAGACGATGATTTCCATGGACTTGTCTCGCGTCTGGTGGTGCAGTTGGGCACTGCTCGCGTGCCCGGTGGTGGAGGCCCAAGGTCCGGGCAGCGCGGGATTTCACCTCGATGTGCTTGGCAACCTGACTTCCACTCACAGCGCAGTGGCCGATCTTCCGGCCGCGCCCGGCTCCGGATTCGCGGGTTTGCCCCCCGGTGTTCCCGGGAATCCCTACACGGCGTATGTGACCCCCGGCACAAGCATCAAGGTCAGGCTTTCGGTCGCAGGCAGCAGCTTGGGACCCCTTCCGTTCGGGCCGGGAAGTGTGGTGACGCTTTTTTGGTCGCTCGGAACCCCGATGATTGCGATCCCGGCAGGGCCCGGGTTCGTTCCTCCGGCAGTCCCGGGGCAGCCGTTCATTGTCCAAGTTCTTCCGTTTGGCGGTGCCATCCTCGATGGACTCGGGGTCCTCGGCCCACCTCCCATCATTCTCCCCACGGATCCAGGGCATCCGGACAAATTAGAGGTCAGTCTCACCTACCCGATCGGGTTGCCGTTCTTCGCGCCACTGGCTCTCCAAGCACTCGCGATGACTCCAACCGGCCTGTTTGCAATCTCGAATGCGGTGACGATCATCGGTGGGCCCAACCCTGCCGAGATCTCGCTCCTCGGAGGGCTCGTGGGCTGCGGCGGTGGCGCCGCTCTCGATGACGGGTCGGTGGGCATCCCACTCCCGCCCGGGTTTCTCTTCTACGGCTTTCCACCGGGCATCGCGTCAGTCAGCACCAACGGGTACGTCGAATTGGTCCCACCGGCGGCCTGTGACTTGTCGGGTAGTGCCGCCGATCTCGGGTGTGCTCCGGCCACGGTCACGGCCTCGCCGCGCGTGGCGGTGAATCACTTTGACTCCGATTTCTCCGTCCCGGCGACACCACCCCGAGTGGCCGACCTGACCATGGAGTTCGCACCTCCGACCCCCTTCACTCCCTCGCGCGTCATTGTGCGCTGGAAGAACGTCGCGAACTTCGGGGTCCCCGTCGGTCTCCTGGATCAAAACCGCGCCTCCATGGTGGTCGAGCTGTGGGGCAGCGACGGCCCCTCCGCCAGTCGCATCGCGGTGGTGAGGCAGGAGGTTCACTCGGTGACGTCGATCGCCAATCACGAGATGGTCGGGATCGGTCCTGGTTTACCCATTCATGGTTTCTTTGGCCCCCCGCCCCTCTGCACGGCCATTGCTCTGCCCACTCTCTACGGTGGCCCTGGGTACTTCGGACTTCCCTCGGAGGCGATCTACCACGACAACCTCGCCGGCCCGCCGCTCGCCGGCCTGTCGATCCTGAGCAACCTGGCCGTCGTCTTCGACCCCATCGGACCTTTCGTCCCGGGGTCCTATGTGGTGAACGTCTACTGACCGAGTTCCGGGCAAGCGCTGCTTTTCATTTGCGCAGCTCGCGACGGAGGGTGTCGGCCACGTCGCGGACGCGGAGGCCGTCAGCGGTGAGGAGATGGTTGACTCGCTCGGTGGCCTGGGCCCGCTGGCCCAGTTCGTCTGCCGCCTTCATCGTGTAGGTGAACGCGTAGTAGATGTCGGAAGGCGTGATTTCGTACCCGTAGCCTTGGATGATTCCGCGCAGAGAGAGCAGGCCGACTTCCATTGCGAATTCAGGCTTTTCGTCGGCATAGTCGCGCGCCGCCCGAGAGAGGGTCAGCGGATCGCAGGGCGTGGATTGGGCGAGAGCCAAGGCTTCCGCGTAGAGCCCGGCCTCCTTCGCGGCGGCAAACCACTTGCCTTCGTCTCCCGGGGACTTGAGCACCAAGTCACGCAGAACCTCGCTCGCCGACTTCCCCGGATACTTCTGGCAGACGGCCCGGAAGGTCGCGAGGTAGGTGGACTTGAAGTTCGCCCGCAGGCCGTGCTGGGAGTAGGCTTCCTCGGTCCTTCCGGCCTGAAGGAGGATCTGTTCGCACACGCGGTCGTGGTCCTCGGCCGCCGAGTAGGTTTCCGCCTCCAACGCCGCACAGCGCAGAGCATCGTCGACACGACCGGCTTTCGCGATCGCCAACACCGCCCATCGCCGGAATGGCCAAAACGTCTGGCCACTCACAAGCGCTTCCAGTTCGTCGTAGCGTTGGGCGGTGAAGAGCGCGCTCAAGCAGACGGAGGTGAACTTGAACAAGCCTAGTTCTATCTGGTCCGAGGCGAAGAATTTCCGAGTGACGGGCAAGAATCGCTCCGCCCACGCGGATGCGATTTCCTTCGCGACGCAGACTTCTCCCCACCGCTCCCCCAGGCTCTCGAGGTAAGGGACCTGATCCGCCTGGTACGCGGCGAACAAGCGCTCGAGCCAGTCCGCCCTCGTTTTGGAATCGACCGGGGCCTGCGCGATGATCGCCACGAGCTCGGCGACGGCGTGGTTGACCGCGGTACCGATGGAGCCCGAGGAGCTGTCGACATTCTCGATGGCCGGCGAAACCCGCTCGAGCAGAATCACTGCCCCCTCACCCGCGACCGCGGGTTCCTTCTTCGCCACTTTCTTGATCTCGGCCACCGCCTGCTTGATCCGCGTGATCGCCGGCTGAGACTTCCACCCGAACGCGCGCAGCTTGAAACTAGGCTTGAATGCCCACTGGTGCGGGTCCGCCTCTGGTGTCGCTTTCTTGATACTCATGGCAAGGGTTGGGTCTGGAGTCCCTCTTCGGCATCGAACGGGCATCAAGGGCACTCAACCCCTGCTTTCTCCCGTATCTCCGACATCTTCCCGCGGACCAACCGCGGACTAAAGTCTCGGCCCGACACTTTCCCACACCGACCGAGCCCAAGCCATCCTGGTGGGCGGCGCAAGCTGCGTTGCGTCGCCTCGAGCCACCGTCCCAACTCCAGGTGCGCCGAAGTCCGATCAAGGAGTCACGGTCGCAGCCTCAATGCGGGGACCTCGACCGCTCAGATGGAGCGGGGACGACGGGTGAGAATCGCTCCTCACCCCCGATCGAATCCGGGCGCGCATCCTCAGGTAACCACCAGAATGACCGGGCCCATGGCCAGCCGCTGTCGCAGCATGAGTAGCAGAAGGGGGACGCGTCACGGCTGGAAAGAAACACAACCCGTCCAATGCTGGCGTTGCCCAATTGTGCAGCTCGCCGGCTCCCCTTGCACTGGCGTGGAGCCGCAATGCTCGTCAACGAGCGTCCAACGATATCCTCGCCGTGGTCTCAATCGCGTTGGACGCGGAATAAGCGTCGCGAGGGCACGATTCGATTTCGACAGAAAAGTCACGGTTAGCGTGACTATTTGGTCGTACAATTGAACGCGTAGTTCCTTGACAGCGGTGGCATCGGGGTGTTCAATCCAGGCCGTCATGAATCCGCCATGCAGACCACAGGCCTGGGTAGCGCAACTCGAATCCCGCGCGGACGAAGACTCCATCGCCGATCTCGCCCGACTCTGGGCTCTCGCGAAAACACCAGGGGACCGCTCGCACCCAACCGCGTCCGTCTCGCAAGCCGCGCGGACCGCCAGGTGTGCACGCGAAGTGACGCCGAAGCACCCTATTGCACGGCTCGCTCGCGGCACCATGCGGCGCGCAGCGCCTGACGACTACGCGGCAGGTTTCGACCTCGAAGCGCAATGGACCTGGCACGCTTCGCGTTGGCGAGTCGAGTTCGCCGGTCCGAATTCAAGGGATCCTCATTACCGGGCGGTCGCCGCGATCTCCCAATTCGCAATCGCTCCCCCTCGAGGACCGAGCGGCGTCGGAGAACGCTGTCACCGGGCCTCGAGATTTGTTCGCTGCTGAAAAGGAAACCCAAGGTCCATGATTCACAGGTACATCCTGGCGTCCGTCGTGTTGGGCGCCTCACTCACCATCAACACGAAATCCGGAGTCGAAGATCTTTCGCTCGCCCCGCCGCAGGAAGAGCCGCCTGCGGCCACCGCTACGGCGACCACGGCCACCGCTACCACGGCGACCACGTCGATGGGAATCGAAGCATGGCTCGAGGAATGGGCAAGGGAAGCACGCGTCGAGAGAGCGGAAGAGGCGCGCGAAACCGCCGTCGAAGAGAACTGGGAGATTCAGCCCACGACTGAAAAGAAGGACGAGGTCGAGGAGGACGAGGAAACCCGCGAGGATCCCACCAACACGACCGAGGGTCTCTTCGAGGGACTCGAAGACCTCAATGAAAAGAGGTGGGAACAAATCGGCGGCGTCACTCCGGTCGGAACCACGACGACCCTCGAGGTGATGCCGGCAACGACGGCTATCTCCTCCGGAAACTGACTCATAGCGTGATCGAAGCTCGCGACGCTGGCCTTGGCCAGCTCGCGAGCAACGGTTCGTAGGGACTTGAAATGGGCCGCAGATTTGACCTCCTTGCAGTTCCCTGTCTCTTGGTCTTGGTCGCACTCAACCAAATCCGCCTGGCCCACACTTCGTGGTTGAGCCCGTGGAAGGGTGGGGGCTTCGGAATGTTCAGCAGTACCGATGATCCCGGACAGCGATTCATCGGGACCGAGGCGGTAGATTCGAGCGATCGTCCAATCGCGATCAAGATGAGCTTCCCGGGGGGGATTCTGTCGACCTCGTCGGCACGCAGGCTATCCTGCATTCCGGATCAAGGGTTATTACAGTTGGTCGCCGATCAAATGTTGCGTCTCCCCTTTGTTCCCACCGGGATTCGGCGTGAGTCGCTCATCGAGAAGGTTCGCTCGGGAAATCCCCAGTCTCGTCTTCCGGTACCGGCCGAAGGCGGCGAGCCGCCTGTCTATCGAGTATTGACCAACCGAGATCCCCGCGTCGATCCCGGCCGCTTGACCGTCTTGCGCAGGCTCACTCTGCAGATGTGGCGCTTGGAATTCGATCCCGGCACGTGCCGAGTCACCGTCCGCCGCATGCCGATCTCGGCAACGTCAGAGGTCTCCCCCCGATGACTACCGCCTCGATTCTCTCCGGTCCGAAGCGCGGAGTGCAGGTGGCCTTCGCTGACCTGCTGGAACAGCCGCGCCATTTGCTCGCGCTGCGGATGACATTGCTCCTCCTGATGCTCTACGGTTCCACCAGTTGGGTCCTCGACGTGCCGCTGCGGATCTTGTGTGGCATCCTCCTGATCTGCACCCCTCTTCTGACCAGCCGCCTTCTCTGGATCGTGATCGCGGCATCCGTGGTGTGGGTCAACGCGGGGGATTGGTACTCGATCGACAACCACAAATACTTGATCACCTATTGGAGCTTGGTGGCGGTCTTGGCAGTCGGAAGCTCCGACCCGGATCGGGTGTGTGCGACGAACGCACGCATTCTCCTCGGGCTTTGTTTCCTTTTCGCGGTGATCTGGAAGTTCTTGGCCGGCCAGTATTTGGACGGATCCTTCTTGCAATACACACTGCTGAAAGACAGCCGCATCGAGGCTATGGCGATGGGGCTGGGGGGGACAACCAGGGACGGGCTCATCGAGAACCGGGCGCTGATCCAAACGCTGCGGGCCTATCCATCGGATGGCCTGAGCATCGCGTTGAACGCCGCTCCAGGTGTGAGAATTCTGGCCCTCGTTTTGTCCTATTGGACGCTCTTGATTGAAGGAGCAGTAGCCGTCGCATTCCTGACTCCGAGCCGATTTCGGTGGGTGCGGTGGCGGGACATGCTGCTGATTACCTTCATCGCTACCACCTATTTCATATTGCCGGTCACCGGCTTTGCTTTTGCCTTGGCGCTCCTGGGTTTCGCTCAGTGCGAGCCGGAGCGTAAAGCCATGCGTGTCACGTATCTCTTGCTCTTCGTCGCCATCCAATTGACCCGGATTCCATGGGACGACTACGTCGCCTCTTGGATCGAGTGAGCTCACCGCGACGCCGCATGCTCTGGACACATTTCTCCGAACGGCCAAAATCACCAGCGTTTCCAACTCGTCGTAACGTTGGGAGGTGAACCGCGAGCTCAAGCAGACGGAGGTGAACTCGAACAAACCGAGTTCCGTCCGCTCAGAATCGAAGAATTTCCAAGTGATGGGCAAGAATCGCTCCGCCCACTCGGATGCGATTTCCTTCGAGACGCAGACTTCTCCCCACCGCTGCCCCAGGCTCTCGAGGCAAGGACCTGATCAACCTGGTACGCGGCAAACAACGGTTCGAGCCTGTCTCTACATCCTCACTCAGGTCCCGCCGCGAGTTCCTCCGGGAGGGTGGGGCCGAAAGCGGTGGCAATCGGGGCCGCCGGGACGAGATTGCGGATTCTTGAGCTTGATTCGAGCGCAGGCGGAGGCCTATCCTCGGGGAACGCCTTACGTCTGAACCCCCGGACAAGCACCCCTCGAAATGCGCACAGTTCGAATCGTCGTTTTCCTCGCCTACTCTTTGATCGGTGGCGGGTGGATCCTCGGCCAATGTCAAATGACCACCGCGGATCCGCTGACGAGCAACTCCGTCGGCCACACGTTCGAGGTATCCAATGGCTCGGCGAACCGCATCGGCCTCGAGCGGATGGACATCCACATGGGACTGGGGGGCTTAGGCCGCACGGTGGAGATTTGGGTGCTCCCCCCCGAGGAGCGCTTGACCCCGGCACTCGTCTTGGATGAAACACGCTGGACGCGCGTCGCCAGATTTGTCGGAGTGCCCCCGAGCACGGTCCCCGGGGCGGTTGCGCCACTCCCGCCTCTACCCACCCCGATCGTCATCGAGCCGGGTTGCCGTCGCGCCATCACGGTGCTGGTGTACGGCGCATTCGGTACGGAGCTCTTCTGCGGGGGCGCCGACGGAGCGGTTGGCGAAGTGTTTGCCAGCGATGGAGTGCTCCAAATCCACCGCGGCTACGGGACCGGGGAGTTTGCGCTGCCGCTACTTTCCCCTCGAAGGATGAGCGCCACGTTTCATTACTCCTGCCCGGGGACGCCGAGTTCGACCGCCACGCAATATCAGACCAACCCCCCGCAGGCCTCGCTGGTGGTGGAGAACCTGGTCGCCACTCGCTGCCAGCGAGCCAAGGTTATCCACCCCATTTACGCATGTACGCCCCAGGTCGCCCCCTCCGGGTCGATCGCGATTCGTTCGACGCTTTCGGGCCAGCCCTGGGACCTCGCCATTTCGCCGGCGCCTCTTCAGCCCACGTCACTGGGCGGTGCCACGCTGCCCGATGGGCAGATTGCCAACTTGGATCTCAGCTTCCCTTTGGTGTTCATGCTCGGCGGTCTGGGCGCGACCTGGCCAGGGTTGCCACTGGGCGGCAGCAGTGCTCTAAACATCCAGTACACCTTGGCCTCTCCAGCGCTGTTCAGCCTGCAATCCGTCTTTCTCGACCCCTCCTCGGCCTCTGGACTACGACTGACTCAGGCTAGCGAAGTCCACGGCGTCGCCACGCCGATTCCGACCACCGCGGACATCACCCTCTCGACCGGCCGCGCCCTGGCGCTCAACGTAACGACTCCCCCCTATTGTTGGGTATCGCAAATCCCGTTCGCGGGCACTGCGTACTCGACCATGAATCTCATGTCCCGAGGCAGGGTCAGCTTCGGATCACCCATCGACAACATCGGAGGGGTCTTCCTCTCGGAGTTTCTGACCGCGCTCCCTTCCGTCGCCGTCTGGACCGAGTGGCATACCTTCTTTCCGGGTGGAGGAGTCCGGGCCCAATACCTGGGCGGCGGCATCATCCGCGTCGATTACACCACTCAATACCTGCGGGAGATCGCAGGCCCAGTTTCCACCTTCGGTTTTCAATTCGACACCAACAACGGGGAAGTGGTCATCGATGGCCTGACGGGAATTGCCCCCAATCCCCGGGGCACGGCGGGAGGATTCTTCCTACCCACGGAAGACTCCATGATCTTGGGCATCACGCGCGGCGGCAACTTCGCCACCAACAACGGACTGACGACCTTCACCGCGGGAGGAGCAGGAAATCCCGTCAGCGCGACTTCGATTGTGGCCGATTTCTACGCGGCCACGACGAGCGGCCCGGGACTCGCCGCCTCGCTGGTTCCCGGCACCCTGAACGGAATCCGTTTCATTCCCAGCCCCGCCCAAGCTCCCAACTACTCCTGGGTGGGCTTCTGAACCGCTGCTCACTCCATGCACGCTCTCAGCGTGATCCGACACCCCGGAGAAAGAGCCCGCTGGGGTTCGTGGATGGGATGCACTTCCCGAGAAACTGCCCCAGTCTTGCCGGACGTCCTAGTATCGGATTGATTGGCCGCGGGGATGGGCCTCACCCGTCATGCCCAATGTTCCTCGAGGCGCTAACCAGGGTCACAGCGGGCGGAGCAGGCGGGATCACAGGACCATGACACCGTCTGCGTAGACTTTTGAAAGATCGCCGCAGAAAGACGTTGGCAGGTGATTTTCATGCGAACGCAGTAGAAACCGCGACCCAGGCTTCGGCAGATTCTCCCGAGTACCGCGTGGGGGGCGTCTTGATCCTCTACCACATCGCCTATCTGGTAGGTCGGTGCCACGGACGGCGGAGCGAGAGTCAGGGCCCGTGATCTCATCGCTCTTGTTCCCCCTTTCGTCGATCCTCCCGAGGTTGGAGATTTCTTCCTCGCACGTGCCTTTCCCCCCGCTTTGCGAGCCCGCGCGGGCGTCTTCAGGGGTTTTTGCTTCACCGTTTTCTTTACTGACTTCTTCCCGGTCTTCTTTGCAGCTCGCTTGGCCATGGTTGGGCCTACCTCAAGGTTGGGTTCCCCCCGCCGACGCGGGAGTGATGGTGATTTTGGTCTTCAACACTTCGTAGCCCGACAAGACTCGATCGACTCCGGTTTGGAAGTTGTTCGTTCCGAGCACCCCCTTTTCCGCGAGGATGATATTGCCCAAGTTCTTCAGCGCCATGCGCTGTTGGCGAACGGAATTCAACTTGGCAGTCATCCGGTCCTGCAAGTCTTGCAACGACTTGGGACTCGATGCCAATGCGGATCCCGGCGCGGGCGTTTGTCCACCCGAGCCGGCCACAGCCGAGGGGGGCACTCCGTAGATTTGGGCAGCCAAGATCACGGCTTGCACACCAATTTTGCTGGCCATCAGCGCCACGTCACGGGGATCGAACGTCAGTCCCTTGAGCATGAAGTCGCCGAGTTCGTTCATTCGAATGGCCATGTCCAGGTTGCCGAAGACACCGGAGCCCCAGACCTCGTTGAAACTCCTGTGCCAAAACCCCTCGGGTGCGGAGGCGACCGCGTACGCGAACTCGTTACCCACGATGCTGCCACCCGCAATCGGACTCTTCATCACCACCGCCTGGGCATCACGAATCGGTGTCGCCACGGCGAGTTCGGAGCTGCGAATCCACGGGAAGCGACTGGCCAGTCCCTCGAATTTCCTGCCCGTATCGCGTTCGGCAGTCCGCATGAGGGAATCGACAGACTCCGAGATCATCCTTGCGAGCCGAGAGAGTTCACGTTGAGTTTCCTGGCGATCCTCTTCCGGCCAATAGGGATCCGCCAGCACAATCTGGTCGATTTGCCACTTCCAATGCACCGCCCGATCGGACGCCGCTCGGTAACTGGCCCGCCAAGAGATGCTCTCGTCTCCCGTTTGGTCAAAACCGCGTTCGAAACTCTTCGCCGCGTACTCCAGCTCCCTCCCCTCCTCTTCGCCGACTTGGGCCTTACGGGCTCTCAGGGCCACCGCTATTTCCTTGTAAGCACTGAAGTGCGCATCCTCGATGACCTGAATCCAGCCACGAATCTCGTGATCCGTGGCGGCGTGAAGAGTGGGAACGAGGTTGCGCGCGAGCAAGCGATCCCGCTCGGCCTCGACGACCTGGGGATCCGCGATGTCCAGGGTGAGCTCAAGGCTCCCGCACCCCGCCAAAACCACCACCAACGCCAAGAAACCGAGTGCGGCACAAACACGCTTGACGCTCATGATCCACCTCCCGCGCGCGGAGCGAAGTCGCGCCCCTGGAACCATGTGGACGCTTGGTCGAGATCCGCAAAGGAGGCGCTCGGCTCCACCTGTCGTGCGATGAGATGCAACATGTCGAGAAGGATGCCGTTGGCCGCCGCCTGAGTCGGGGGTGGGGTTGCTTGCAGCTTGCCGACCAGCCGGTCGAGCTCCGCCCGAAGTGCGGTCGAGAGTCCGATTTGCAAGTCCAGGTCCGGCGTCGCCGCGCGCGCCTCTTGGACGGCATCACGATTGACGAGATTCGTGATCGCATCGGCGGCGAGCTGATTCTCGGCAAACGAACCGATCGTGTCGGAGACCGCCTTGGCGTCCGTGCTGAAGATCATCAGAAACGCGCCATCGGTTGTTCCCGGGGAAAGAGGTTTGATTTTGTCCTGCGTGCCCGGATTCACGAGGTCGTCTCTGAAGATCGGACGGAAGAGCTCTTTCTCCTGGTCGCTGGTTTTGGTCTTGATCGTGTTGAAGAAAAGATCGACGGCTCGTTCATCATAGTAGCCCGCCACATAGCGAGCCGCGGAAAACTGCCCGCCTCCGCGAATCGACAGGCGGTAAAAATTGACCGGCTGGCCGGTATTGCCGTCGAACTTCGCGAAGTAGTGCTTTTCCTCGAACGAGGAGCACGAAGTCACCAGCGCTGCCAGCGCCAGTCCGATAATCGCTCGCCCTGACCCAATCATCCTTGTTCTCCTGCTCCCCGCATCAACGAGCCCGACGAGGTCGTCCCCAGTGGTGCCCGCGGAAGGACGTAGCGTAGAGGACTCAGTCGGGTTGTCAAGCGGATGGCATTGACTACGCGAGAAAGGCGGTTTCCGTCCACAATGAGCGCCATACCGTAAGGCGGGTGAGCTCCCTCCAGGTCAACCGAGCCCCGCCCGGGTGTGAGGCCCAGGGGTCGACTCGATCAGGGCGAGCCCAGGCCTGTGGAAAATGCCCCGATTGCCGCGGAGAAATACGCAGCCTCTCGAGCGTCCCCCTTGCGTATGGCCGTCTAGATCGGCTTGGCGGTCCAAAAACCGCTGGAGTCGGGACCTGGCCGCCCATTTGCTGAGGGTGCGCCACGGGGCCACTCACCGCCCCCGAGGAGACTTCCCCATGGGGACCGATCGCATCTTTGGTTCGCAGATCATGGCCGCGCTGAACCTGCGGGGCGACTGGCAGAACGTGCTCGCGCATGCGGCGGATTTGGCCATCAAGACCGGCGCCCGCCTGCACCTGGTTTCGGTCGTCGAAGGACCGGTCGGCCCGCTGGCGAAAAAGCTCGGCAAAAAGGCGTCGGCGGCGCTGGTGGGTCGGGTCAGAGAGGATCTCGAAATCGAACTCGATCGTGCGAAGGCGACTTCGCCGAAGGACCTCACCAAGGTCACCAGCGCGGTTCGGGAAGGAAAACCCTACGAGGAGATTCTCGCCGAGGCGGACGCCATGAAGGCGGGGTTGATCGTCGTCGGAGCCAGTCCCGGCCGCCACGGCACCGGCCTGTTCCTGCGCACCAATCCGCACCGACTCGTTCGCATGTCCCCGGTTCCGGTGTTGGCGGTCGGTCCGAGTGCACGCGAAAATCGCAAGCGCATTCTCGTCCCCACCGCTCTGGACAAGGCCGACCAATCGGCCGCGGAGGTGGCTCTGCGCATGGCGGCGCTCGATGGAGCGCGTGTCTCCCTGCTCCACGTGCACGCCCATCCCTCGGAGCTGCGCCTCTATTCCGGCGACACCGCCAGTCTCACCAAGGAACTCCGCGCCGAGGCCAAAGCCGCGTTTGCGGCGTTCGCGAACAAGTTGCGCATGCCAGCCGGATCGAAGCCGCTGCACAAGCTCCTGGAGTCGAGACCCGAGAGCTCCGACGCCGCCCTCTCCATCGTGACCGAAGCCGCCCGCCTGAAGATGGACCTAGTCGTCATGACCCGCGGCTCGCACTCTTTCCTCCAACGTACCTTGATCGGCTCCACCGCCGAGCGCGTCTTCCAAGACCTCCCGTGCAGCCTGCTCGCGCTTCCGGGGCGGCGATAATCCGGCGGAGCCAGGCGGCCGCGCGGAGACGAGGCGACTCGCTAACCGGGTTTGGAAAACCCCCGCACGACGATCGCAATCGCGTCGATGCGGGCGCGCAGATCCAGGGCGGCAATCTGGAGAAACAGACTGCGGGCGCGTTCAACCGCCAGCGCCTGATTCCCGCTCCGACTCGCGCACGCAAAGAGCCCCAGACGTGCCGCGCACAGGTTCAGGTACGAGAGGCTCGAAGGCCGGAGGGGCGGACGCAAGTTCAGTTGGAGTTCGAGCTCCGCTTCCTCCCATTGATCCAGGTGCACACGCAGGAGACTCCGGGCGATCCCGGCGGCGCGAGTCCGCGGATCCTCCTCGCCGAGTTGTCGGCGGCATGCGTCGAGGCCGGCATCGAATCGGCGCAGCGCATCCGCACCCGAACTCGCGGCAGCTTCGCGCTCCAGTTGAGCCCACCACCACCCTAGATTCCGAGGCGGCGGAGCGGTCGGCGCGGAATCGCCCATCTTGGGGGGCGGCTGCAGAGCAACATCGGACGGTCGGTGGCTCAACAGGAACGCGATGAGAGCAAGGCCCGCCACTCCCACCAGTCCCCACCATGTTCGACGCCGAGGCCGAACCCGCGGCTCAGATACCACGTCGCGGTCCAACTCCAGCAGCAGGAGCGTAGGGGAGCGGTCCAACTCCGGATCAGGTGCGCCGTTCGACGCGAGCAACCGCAGGACCCGCGCCGCGAGCCTTGGAGTGCTGGCCCGCGCATGCACCCAGTCCTTCCGCTCGCCCGGTTCCTGATCGAGCGCTCCGAGAAACAGGGACTTCTCCTCGGATTCACCGGCCATCCCGGTCTCCGTCGAGGTGAAGACGCAGCCTCGCCTTCGCGTAGGCCCACTCGCGCTCCGCGCTGCGCATCGAGATCCCCAGGTTCCGGGCGATCTCCTCCATTTCCAGCCCGCCGAAGAACTTGAGACGCACGACTTCCGCGGCCACCCCATCATCCTGGCTCAATCGATCGAGCCCCTCATGAACGGCGAGCAGAGTGGCGGGATCGGTGCCTCCGAGCATCGGTTCATCGTTCAGCGACTCCGGTCGGCCCTGTCCTCGTTTGAGGGAGAGCCTCCGCCGCGCACTGTCCACCAACACCCGACGCATCGCCTCTGCCACGGCTCGAAAGAAATGGGCCCGGCCCTCGAAGTGGAGCTTTTCCCCGGAGAGGAGTCGGAGACACGCCTCATTCACGAGCGCCGTCGCCTGGAGAGTGTGCCCGGCCTGCTCGTGTCGAAGGCGGGCCGCCGCCAGCCGTCGTAGCTCCTCGTACGCCGCGTTGACCAAGTCCTCGAAGGCCTCGGGACGCTGCGGAAGCTCCGAGATCAGACGGGAAAGTTCCGATTCGTGGGGGGGCATGCTCGCCCTCCCCGATGCTCAGGGAGCACCCGGGAGTCTGCGAGCGTAGCAGGCGGATGGGGTCCCTGCGGCGACCGTCGACTCGAGATCAGGCGGCGCGCCCGCGCCAGGGGATGAGCGAAGGGACATCCCGGCGGTACGCCAGATAGTCATCCCTGTGCACACGTACGAGGTCGCGCTCCTCGATGCGAGTGCCGATGAGAATGTAGAGGGTGATGACGGACGCGAACAAAAGCAGTCCCTCACTCATCGTGGGCACGCACCAAAAGGCGATCAAAAACCCGGTCATGAGCGGATGCCGCACGTAACGGTAGAGCCCCCGCAAGTGAAACTCCGGCTCCGGCTGGGCGCGGCCCCGCCACGCGGCGAGAGTCTGCTTCCAGCCGAACAAATGGAAGTGGTCGATCTGAAACGAGGCCAGCACGACGAGTCCGAAACCTGCGAGCGAGAGTGCGGACATCGCGCTTCGCACCCACTCGGTGCGCACGGACCAGACGATGTCCGGCAGCGGCCGCCATTGCCACATGATCACTCCGAGCAGTGCGCTGGCCGCGAAGACAAACGCGCTGCGCTCGGTCCCGGTCGCCGCCATTCCGGCAAACCGTTTCTTGAACGCCGGCCTCGCCATGATGGTGTGCTGAATCGCAAACGCGGCCAACAGGAACACGTTCACGAGGATGGCCACCCATGTCGAGCCAATCCCTCCGTCGTCGATCCCCTTCGGCACGACGAGTCGATGAACGAACCCGACGCAGTAGGTGAAGGCGGCGAGGAAGCCCACGTAAGCGAGGGCCGCAAAGGCCAAGGAGGCGATGCGGACTACGAGGGGCTTGGCCCCGAGGCTCGGAACACCGGAGTTTCCTTGGGAAAAAAGACGACGCTGGGCAGTGGTGGTGGTCATGAGAGTTCCCGGCTACCTGGACTTCACCCCGCCGACCGGGCGGGGCAGATTCACCGAGAAAGGCGAAAACGGCGGGACCCGTCCGCCAGAAAATCTCGGTGGTTTCTTAACTCATGCCAGGCAATAACTTAGAAGCGCGGCACTTCGCCGGGCCGCCGCCCTCCACGCGCCGCCCCCACGAACGGAGCCACCCATCTTGGACCGAAGCTGGATTCTCGATCGACTCGAACGGTACCGGCAGCTCTGGGCCTCGGAGCTCGCGTGTGTCGAGCGGGTGGAGGGGCTCGTGCGCGGGTTTGCCGACTGCGCGGAGCGGACTTGTTTTCCCGGGCACCTCACGGGTTCGGCGTGGGTGTTCGACGCGACCGGGACGCAGTTCTTGCTGACCCACCATCGCAAGCTGAACCGGTGGCTCCAACTCGGAGGGCACGCGGACGGCGAACTCGATCCTCCGGCGGTCGCACGCCGGGAGGTGTTGGAAGAGTCGGGTCTGACGGAGGTGGCGTGGTTGGATCCGGATGGGCTGGGCGTCCCCGTTGACATCGACGTCCACGAGATCCCGGCGCGCCCCACGGAGCCCGCCCATTGGCATCACGATCTGCGCTACGTCTTCCAGGCGCCGGTCGGAGGCGAAGTGAGCGCGGACCTCCTCGAATCGCACGCCGTGCAGTGGTTCCCGGTCCGGGACCTGCACCGAATCGTCACCGAACCCAGCATCCTCCGGCTCGCCGCCAAGGCGCAGGCTATTCTCGAACGGATGTCGCCAGGGCGCGACTGACCCGCCGCAAACTCGGCCTCACTCCTCGTCCTCCCCCTCCGGCCACTCGATCGGTTCCCCATCCAGCCACGCATTGAGATCGGCCATCACATCGCCGTCGATCTCGTGGCCCATAGGGTAGGTATTCCACGTGACCGCGTAGCCGTGGCGCACGAGTTCCTGATGGCTCCATGCCGCGGATTGGATCGGCACCACCATGTCGTGAGTGCCGTGGGCCATGAAGATCGGCGTCTCGCGGTTGGCGGGCGCCGCCTCTTTTTCGAGGGAGTCGGCCAGCACGAGGTAGGTGGAGAGCGCGATGATGCCCGCGAGGCGCTCGGGGTGGCGCAGGCCGATATAGAGCGCCATCGCCCCGCCCTGCGAAAAGCCCATGAGGTGGATATGGTCGGCGGGGATGCCGCGAGCGATTTCGCGCGCGATCAGGGCCCGGATTTTGGTCGCCGAGGCCCGGATGCCCGTCTCGTCATGGCCTCTTTGCAGCGCGATTTCCTGCACGTCGTACCACGCCGGCATCTTGGCGCCGCGGTTGATGGTGACTGGAATCGCCGGGGCATGCGGAAAAACCCAGCGCGTGTGCTCGGCTTCCTTCCAACTCACGTAGGGCACGAGCCCCGCCAGGTCGTGGCCGTCGGCGCCGAGCCCGTGCAAGCAGATGATCGAACGTCGCGCCGGCGATGGAGGATCAACCTCGACGCAGGGCAGAAGCGCAGCCGAATCCATGTGGCACTCCGAGTGCGTCGGGACGGTCCCTCGGAATTCGAGGAGGGGTGGCCCCGACCGCAGTTCCTGGGAAACTACGCACCATGAGCTTTCTCGTCACGCGCGGCTTGGGCAAGGATTACGGGAAGACCACCGCGGTCCACGCCCTCGATCTGGTGGTCGAACCGGGGGAAATCTTCGGCTTCCTCGGCCCGAACGGGGCCGGGAAGTCGACTGCGATCCACATGATCGCGGGAGTGGTCACTCCGAGTCGGGGATCCGCCAGCCTCGGCGGGCGCGACCTCCTCACCGAAGGACTCCTGGTCCGCCGCCAACTCGGACTTGTCCCCCAGGAGCTCGCGCTCTACGAGGACCTCACGGCCCTCCACAACCTCGAGTACTTCGGCGCCCTCCAGGGGCTCAAGGGGGATGCGCTCAAGCGGGGCATCGACTTCGGGCTCGCGGTCGCCGGCCTCGCGGACCGGGCTCAAGACCGCGTCAGCACCTTCAGCGGAGGGATGAAGCGACGCCTCAATCTCGCGGCGTCGATTCTTCACCGGCCGAAGCTCCTGATCTGCGACGAACCGACGGTGGGTGTCGACCCCCAAAGCCGCGCTCACCTGTTCGAGGCGCTACGCCGCCTCAACCGCGAAGAGAACACGACCATCATCTACACCAGTCACTACATGGAGGAAGTGCAGGCGCTGTGCCGGCGCATCGGCATCATGGACCGCGGACGGCTCGTGGCCATGGACTCGATCCAAGGTCTGCTCGCCGCCCACGCCCAGGGCGGAATCGAACTCCAAGTCGAGGGCGAGATCGCCGCCGCGGCTTCGGCCCTCGGCTCGGATATGCCTCATCACATTGACGGGCGGAAGTTGGTCTTCGGGGACGGGATTGCGCTGTCCCGACTCGCCGCACGCCTCGAAAACGCCGGGGTCACGGTGTCGTCGATCGAGCGCCGCGGGAACGACCTCGAATCCGTGTTTCTGAAGCTGACCGGCCGCGCCTTGAGGGACGAATCATGATCGTTGCCAGCATCGTCAAAGACATCCGCCTCCTCCTGACCGATCGGGGGGCGCTCGCATCGATGTTCATCCTCCCCATCGCCTTCATCACCGTGTTCGGATTCCTGTTCCGCGGCCAAGGCGGCGATCAGGACGGCAAGCCGAGCACACAGAAGGTGTCGGTGGCGCTGTACGCTCCCGAAGGCAAGGAGCTGGCGTTGGCCATCGCCAAGAAGGTCGAGGCGAGCCCGAATCTCTCCATCCAACGTGTGGACAGCGAGGCCGAAGTCGACCGACTCGTGTCGGAGAAGAAGGCGCAGGTGGGCCTCGTGATCCCCGCCGACCTCGATCCCAAGGCCGGCCGCCCGATGCAGTTTTGGATCGACCGGGCCGCTTCCGCCGCCGAAGTCGGCCTCGCCGAAGGCGCCGTCAAATCGACCGCGATCAGCGCCTACTTCGAAGAGCGCTTCCCGATGGCGAAGGCGGTCGGCATCCCCGCTTCGGAGGAGTTGGTCTCGGATCGGGCGCCCACCGGCTTGCGCAAGAAACGAGCGAAGATCGACAGCTTCCAGATCACGGTGCCGAGCAACGCCGTGTTGTTCGCGTTTTTCATGTGCATTCCGATCGCCCTGTCGATCGCCGAAGAGCGCCGCCTCGGGACGTGGAAACGGCTGCTCAGCTCGCCGGTCGGGCGACGGCGGATGCTGATCAGCAAGCTCGTGCCCTTCTTCATCGTGGGCCTCATCCAGATGCTCTTCCTCTTCGGCATCGGGGCGCTCGTGTTCGGCATGCAGGTCAGCGGGAGTTGGCCCGCGGTCTTCCTGGTGGCGGCGGCCACCGTGTTTTCTGCGGTCGGGCTCGGCTTTTTTGTCGCATCGCTCGGCGGCAGCGAGAAGCAGGTGGCGAGCCTCGCCAGCGTGGCGATGCTGGTGATGGGCCTGGTTTCGGGCTGCATGTTCCCCAGGGCGATGTTCCCAGAAGGCGTGCGCAGCGTCGGACTCGCGTTCCCCCACGGCTGGGCTCTCGACGCCTTCCAAGACGCCCTCGTCCGCGAGGGCACTCGCATCGCCGACGTCGGCCTCCCCATCCTGGTCATTCTCGGATTGGGACTGCTCTACACCGCGATCGGCAGCCGGCTCTTCCGGTTCGAGAGTTGATTCCATGAAGGTCGCAATCACCGGAATCGGCAGCCTACCGTCGATCGACTCCGCCGACGCGGTGCGCACGGTTGCGCGCACCACCCCCGACCTCCCCTATTGGCCGCAGCTCCCCCGCCGCGCCGGGGCGGAGGGGATGATCCGTCAAGTCTTGGGTGAGGGATTCCACCATCTCGAAACCGTGCGAGGACAGAGTCGTTACCGCGTGCGATCCGGCGAGGAGAAGGCGTTCGCCGCCTACCTCGCACGCGCGGACGGCGTTCCCCATCCTTCTTGCGCCGCCGGGTTCGAGGCTTTTCTGGCGGCCCTCGAGGCCGGAGAATTCTCGGCGGCTCACGCGCTGAAGTTCCAATTGGCCGCGCCGATCACGATCGCGACCTGCCTCGCCACCGCCGAGACTCCGTCCGACCAACCTTCGTGGACCGAGCTTCTGGCTGGGCTCGTCACGCGCACTGCGCTGGCCATCGCGGCCGCGCTGCGCCCCTTCCAACTCCCGCTCCTCTTCGTGCTGGATGAGCCGGTCCTCGGGCAGATTCCGCCGCTTTCATCCTCGGCGCGGGTAGCCTTGGGTGGCATCCTCCAGGCCATCCGCCCCGCCGCCCAAGTCGGAATCCACGTCTGCTCGACGCCTCCCTGGCGCCTCCTCGCCGACCTCGAACCGGACTACGTCTTTTTCGACGCGCACCGCGACCTCGAGTCCACGGTCCGCGATGCCGACGCCCAGACGTGGATGCGCAGCGGCGGCGTCTTGGGTCTCGGCCTCGTCCCGACCCACGGCGATCCCGAGTCCCTCTCCTTCACCCTCGAACGGACCCTCCGCAGCCTCGAGCGACTTCCCTCCCCGCCGCGCATCCTGGTCACCCCGAGCTGCGGCCTCGCCCTCACCGAGCCGGATCGTGTCGACCCGATCTTCACCCGCTGCCGCGCCCTCGCCGACGGCCTCGCCCAGTCCGGCTTCGAGTCGTAGCCCCCGCATCGGGACTCCATAGCCTCAGGCTTAGCCCGCCAGGAATGGTCGTGCCCAGCCGCCACCGGTCGACGCCCATTCGTCCATCATCGATTATTAAAGAAACACCGGCCAGGCGTTAGTAGCAGGTGCCACTGTTAACGCGAGCCAGTCCCGCGTATGAACAATGAAACGTGGAGCGACCGAACTCCACGAGTCTCACAATTGGCAGCCCTCAGTACGGCTTCGAGTCGTAGATCACGAAGCGGGAGTGGGCCGCTTCGTCGTCGGTGCGGGGGTAGACCCGCGTTCCGTGATCCATGATCCACTTGAGCCCGAGGAGGTTGTCGCGCAGCGTCACGCCCCGGGCGCTCATCGGTCCGGACGCGATGGCGCGCCACGGCGTTCCGCTGGCGTCGATTCGTTCGAGAACCGCAACCGAATCGACCTCGGTCCACGCCGGGCGCCAAAACCGGAGGAGGGGGGCGATCCTGCCGATCAGACAAACCCGCCTCGGACCGGGCGCTTGGTCGGCAACCGCGATGACATCCCGAAACTGGCAACTGGACGAGCGGCGGATCTGCTGGAAACCCTCCCATCCAAGCACCAGCACCATGCCGAGGACCAGGGCGGCGACGAGAGTCTGGAGGGCGGGGCGACGCGGCGCGAGCTTGCGCGCTAACACCGCTACCGAGAGCGCCGCGAAAAAGGTCCACAGCGGAGCCACCACGCTTCCGAACCGCGACGGGAGATTGGCCGCGACCTTGGCGGCCGCTACCACGGTTCCCAGGGTCGATCCGAGCAACGCCACTCCCAAGGCTCGATGCCGCCGGAGGCAAATACCCACCCCGACCGCCAACAGTCCCAGGAAAATCCAGTAGTAGGCACCTTCCGTCCCGTGTTGCACCTCGGAGGCGCTGAACTTCTCCGGCCAGTCCGAGGCAATCCTTGCGCTGCCGCGCAGGAAGGTGCCTCGAAACATGGAAACGAGCGCGGGCACTCGCGGCCCGACGAGTAATCCGGCGAGCAGGAGTCCCGAAATCGACCCCGCCATCAGCAGCCGGAGCGTGCTTCCAGGGAGCAACCTGCGGCCGAGAACCACATGCCAGAGAATCAGCGCGAGCACCGCGGCCGCGGGCGCGACCGCGGCGCTGAGATGCGCAGTGGCTGCCAAGACCGAGAGAATCGACCAGGCGAGAAAATGACGCCGTCGTTCCGTGGCGAGACCTCGGCCCAATTGGTCGAGGGCAACCAGCGTGAGCGCCTGCGCGAGGGTGTAGCCTCGGCCCATCGTGCCCAGCTTGATCGCGATGGGATTCAGCGACCAGGCGAGGGCGATGACGGCCGCCCATCCGTCGGGCACGAAGCGACGCGCGAGTCGAAAGAGGGCTCCACTGACGGCGGCGCCACTCAGCATCGCGATGATCCGCAGCGTCCACTCGGACTTCCCGAAGATCGCAAACTGCAGTTTGGTGAGGACGGAATACAGCACGTGATTGTTGAAGGAGTCAATGCCGCTCAAGACCCTCAGCCAACCTCCGCCGATCACCTCCTCCGCAGTGATGAGTTCGTCCATCATCGGCGGGCGGTCATGGAAGGCGACCAACCCCAAAAGAGAGATCACGACGACGCACAAGCCCCACGATACCGAGCTGCGCGGAGCTGCGGAATGAGCCACGCGACTCACGGGCGCCCGCCAGAGTCGTCTCAAGAGCCCGGAACCGAAACAGATGCCGAGGCTCACGAGCACACCCCGCATCACCTGAAGGCCCGACCGCGCAAATTGTTCGATGTAGGTGCCAAAGTGGTCGGGCCGCAACGCCAACATCAGGATCTGCTCGGTAGGCAGGGCACAGCCCAGGGCCAAGAGGGCCAGGCCGACCAGGAGTTCGCAGGGGCGCAATCGGATTGACGCGGGGGAACGCACAGCCCCGGCATTATGCCTCAATCTCATCCGGTCAATGGCCGGCCGTCGCTTTCTTGGGTTTGGCGTTCCAAATCCGCAGACAGAGGAGGAAGCCGACGGCGGCGACCGGCAGGAGCATGTAGGGCCACTCGGACCATTCCGCCGGGTTTTTCTGATCGGCGCCCTTGGGGAGGATTTTCCCGAGGAGGATCGCCTGGAGAGCCGTCCCGAGGTAGACCATTCCGTCGATGATGCCGACGGCCAGCCCGGTGTTCTTCTTGCCGGCAAAGTCCATACTGGCGGTGCCGGAGAGCATCCCGTGCACGCCGATCACGCAGAGCGAGAGGAACAGCGCCACCCAACCCAAACCGGGAGTGCCGAGCAGGGGGATCATGATCAGGGAGCCCACCACCAGTCCGGCGTACAGGATGCCGGCACTCGGCCCCCGTCGCGAATGGAACAATCGATCCGAGATGGTCCCGGCAAAGACCCCGCCGAGGATGCCGGCGATGCAGAGCATCAGGCCCCAGTTGGCGTGGACGAATTGGTCGCGCTGACCCGTCTCCTTCGCGAAGATCGTGGTCCACTGCATGATGGCCTGCCGCAGATAGCCGCTGCAAAACTCGATGAGGCAAATGGTCATGATGACCGGGTTTCGCAGCATCATCACCATCATCTCGAGCACCCCGCGGCGCCGAGAGTCGTCGATCACCGAGCCTTCCCCAGTCTCGAGGTTGGAGAGGCCAGCATCGGCCGGCTGATCGCGAACCAAGAACCACTCGATCACGAAGAAGACAAGGAGCAACGCCGCGGGCACGAAGAACGCCCACGCGATGTTGCGAACGTCTTGCCCCTGCGACTTCTGAATTGTGTCGATGATTCGCTGATTCCAGTCGTAAGCGAAATAAATGCCGAGCGAAATGAGGATGCCAAATATCCCGCCGAAGGTGCCGCGTTCACGCACATGAAACCAGGACGCGTTGACCTTCACGATCGAGACCGCGCCAAAGCTCTGGAAGTACATGTTGACGCCGTAGAGGATCGAAAACACTGTCACTGTCGCCTGCGTTGGATCGCGCCACAGCACGTACCCCATCGCGACGTTGGCAATCGCCGAACCCAGCGCGGAGACCAAGATCGTCGCCCGCCCTCCAAATCGATCGCACAGGGGTCCGTTGAGGACAAAGGAAACGCCATAGACGAGGGTGCCCCAGAAGAAGATCGTTCCGAAGTCTTCCTTCGTCATCAATTCGCCGAGCGCGTTCTTGGCGACCGTGAGGTTGTACCGCCCCATGTACAAGAACGCGTAGGTCATCCCGAGCGGGAACCAGTTCCAAAAGCGGCGGCGGAGGAACGCGGGCGAGTGGCCCAGATCGACCCGCGGCAACCGGCGCAACACGACAAAAATCGCGACCAAGAGTCCGGCGATGGCGAGGAGGTTGTTCATGCGGCCCGAGTCCTTCTGAGCATCGGCCCGGGGGCACCCCCCGGGATCAGCCGGAGACCATAACCCATACCACGTGCGACCAAGCACGGCCTGCCGGTGGTTACGCCCCAGTCCTGAACTTTCCGACCTATCCCTGCACTTTCCGAAGGCTGTCCTTCATAATGCCGGCATCCGAGGGGCTTCGCCCTCGACCCACCCTGGAGCCTCCATGTTCATCCGCCTCCCCCTCAGTCTCGCCCTGCTGGCCACCGCCCTCGCGGCGCAGTCCGTCGTCTTGCACAGCGTGACGCTCTCCCCGAACAACCAGGTGCGCGTGACGTACTCGAAGTCGTTCAACACCTGCGCGCACCTCTTGACCCCGTCGAACCAGATCACACACGCCGCGAACTTCTTCTGCACGAGTGGCAGCTTCATCACCGTGACTCAGCCTCGTTCGAGCTTCAACAACCTCTTCGCGGTCGGTGCCACCGTGAAGCTCTGCAACGGCAACAACTACAACGACTGCAGCGCGCCGGTGACGATCACCGGCGAGTCGCTCTTCGCCTCCGCGGCCTCGCTCCCGGTGGGCGCCGGGGGAACACTCACCTTCACCCTCGAGGCCGGCCCCGCCAACGCGGCGAATTTCTACGCCATCGTCGGATCGGCCACCGGCACCACCCCCGGTGTCCCGCTCGGCGCCTTCACCCTTCCTCTGATCCTTGACGGCTACTTCGACCTCCTGCTCTCCTCGCCCAACACCCCTCCCTTCTCCAATTTCCAAGGTTTCCTTTCCCCCACCGGCACCGCTACCGCTGCCATCAACTTGCCGCCCGGCCTAACCTTCCTCCTCCCTGTCACCCTCTACCACGCCGCCGTCGTCGCCGACCCCTTCGGCGCCACCCTCGTCTCCTCCGCGATTCCCCTCACCTTCACTCCCTGACTCCGACGGCCGCCCTCCATCGGATGATCCTCGATTCTCGTGGATTCCGAGGGTAAGAAGGGGCCGCCACTCCTTGACCGTCGATCCGATATGCCCAACCACAACTCCCTGGCGAATCACATCTGGGACATTGCCAGCGTTCTGCGTGGATTGTACCGCCCAGCACACTATGAACGCGTCCTGCTGCCCATGACGGTGCTTCGACGCCTCGACTGCGTACTTGCTGGAACCAAGGCCAAGGTCCTCGCCGTCCACGGGGAGCCCAACATGGCCAAACGCTCGGGCGACGCGCGCGACTACATCCTGAATCACGAAGCCGGCCAACGTTTCCACAATCGTTCGCCATTCGACTTCGACAAACTCGGGGGCTCTGCGGACCGCATCGACCTGCGCCTCGCCGACTACATCAGGGGCTTCTCGGCAAACGTCCAGCAAATCTTCGAATGCTTCGAGTTCGAAGCCGAGATCGAAAAACTACATGCGGCAAACATCCTGTTTTCCGTGGTCTCGAAGTTCGCCGACGTCGACCTCCATCCGTCGACTGTGCCCAACGAGCAGATGGGACTCCTTCTCGATGACCTCGTCCATCGGTGCCAAGGACTCGCGAACGAGACGGTCGGCGATCACCTGACGCCCCGTGACGTGAGCCGCCTCATGGTCAGCCTGCTCTTCATGCAAGAGGACAGGGTTTTCTCCCCGGGCGCCGCGGCGATCAAGCTCCTGGACCCGGCTTGCGGCACGGGCGCCTTGCTTGCGGAGGCGCATCGCTATCTGCGGGAGCGCAACCCCAATGCGAAGCTCTACGCTTACGGGCAGGGCACCGACAAGCGGGCGGTTGCCATTGCCAGCTCCTGCATGCTCATGCAGGAAGTGAGTACCGAGCGCGGCGGGGACAGCGTTCGCTTTGGCGATTTCCTCACCGAGAATCAATTTCCGTCGGAGACCTTCGACTACTTCCTCAGCCATCTCCGCTTCGGCGCTGACTGGAAAAAGCGGCACAAGGAGATCCGCGGGGAGCAGCAGAAGCGGGGTTTCGAATGCGCTATCGGTACCGAATTCCCGCGCGTGAAGGAAGGCTCGCTCCTGTTCTTGGAGCGCATGTGGCGCAAGCGAACCGAGCCCCGAGGGAACACTGGTGGCGCCCGTCTCGTAGCCGTCTTGCCCGAATCAGCCATGGTCACGGGCGTACCGGGCTCGCTCGAGGACAATTTCAGGAAGTGGTTGGTAGGGACAGACTGTCTCGAAGCGATCGTCGCCCTGCCCGAGTCGCTGTGTTTCAAGGCCGGGATCGGCACCTTCGTCTGGATCGTCACCAACCGCAAGGAGAGTCGACGGCAGGGCAAAGTTCAGCTCCTCGACGCGCGCGACCTGTGGACCCTGGGCGGCAGCCAGGACAACCAGCCCGGCTTCGCCGACAAGCGTCGACACATCAACGCCCGGCACATCGAGGAGATCCTGCACCTCTACGGCAGGTTTGAAGAAGGCCCACGCTCGAGGATCGTCCACAACGTCGCCTTCGGGTACACGCGGGTCACCGTCGAGCGCCCGCTGCGTCTTCGATACCAAGTGTCGGCCGGTAGCAAGGCTCGCTTTCTCGACTTTTTCATGCACATGCGCAACGACATCAGGGCCATCGAAGGGGCTCTCGGCAGCGGCCCCCTCCTGGATTGGCCTTCGACATGGGGGAAGATCGAGACACTCTTGAAGAAGCGCCGGAGCCGTTGGACTGCGGTTGAACGGAGGCTCTTTCGCTCCGTGTTCACGCAGGCCGACCCCAAGGCCGTGCCCTTGCCTTCGAAGGTGCGCGGCTCGGAGTTCGAGGCCGATCCCGAGCTTCGCACCTTCGAAGAGGTACCGCTCACGGATGAGGTGAACCGCTACTTCGAACGCGAAGTGAAACCCCGCACGCCGGACGCTTGGCTGGATCGGAGCAAAGACAAGGTCGGCTACGGGATCCACTTCAACCAGCACTTCGAACCGACCCCTCGCATGGAGCCGGTCCCGCAGAGCGAGGCGGATCCAAGAAAGCTGGAGGATGAGATCCTGCGGATGCTGCGTGAGGTCACTTCGTGATGGCCGCCCCCGGACCAAAGCAGCACCCGTTCGGCAAATCCGAAGGCCTTCTCTTGGAGTCATGGGGAGCGACGGGCCGTTTGCCGACGAACTTCTTCGAGACCGTGTGCGCCTTTCTCGACAATGATGGCGACCTGATCGGGCTACAAAGCGCTACGACGACCGCCTGAACGTCCGCACCAACCTGATCGACGCCTTCGACCTGCTGATGGGATTCGTCGAAAAACACCTCAACGATCCGTTCTACCAGGAAGGGGTCCACAGCATCAGCCTGCGCACCATCATCTTTCGCGAGTTGGTGGCCAATCTCATCGCCCACCGCGAGTACACGAGCGCCGCTCCGGCCACGATGGCCATTTATGCCAATCGCGTGGAATTCAAGAATCCCAGTGTGCCGCACGTTTACGGTCGCATCGATCCGAACCACTTCACTCCCTTCCCTAAGAACCCGGTGATTTGCAAGTTCATGCTCCAGATGGGCCAGTACGAGGAGCTCGGTTCCGGGGTGCGCCGGGTCAATCAGTACCTGCCGCACTACGCCCCCGGCGCGGGCAATCCGACCTTCGAGGACGGCGAGATGTTCGCGGTGACCGTGCCTATCGAGGCCCCAGTCGAGGCCCCAGTCGAGGCCCCAGTCGAGGCCCCAGTCGAGGC
>CADEGH010000003.1:0-51772 GCA_902826835.1 uncultured bacterium
ACGCTCCCACCACCGCCCAGCGCATCTTGGTTCGGCCGTGGAGGCGGGCGCGGAATGTGAAGGGGACCTCGGCGACGGTGGCGGTCGGAGAAAGGGCGAGAATCTCGAGCAAGAGCTTCCAGCCGCGAGCTTCGATCCGCGGCCCGGCCTGCTCGAAGACATGACGGTGAACGAGGAAGAAGCCGGAAAGCGGGTCCTCCACCCGAAGACCGAGCACAAGTCGCGTGAGCCAAGAGGCCGCCCGACTCTGCGCGTGCCGCAAGAATCGCCACTTGCACACCTTGCCGTGGAAGGTGTAGCGGGAGCCGACCACGATCTCCGTGCGTTTCGCCGCTTCGACCAGGCGTGGCAAGACGCGGGGGTCGTGCTGGAGGTCGGCATCCATGACGGCCAGAAGGTCCCCCGAGGCCGCGTCGAAACCCGCCAGGATCGAGGCCGAGAGCCCCGGAGCGGAGCGCCGCTCGATCAACTTCAGCTCCGAATAGCGACGCTGCAAGCCACGGACGACTTCCGGAGTCCCGTCCTTAGAACCGTCATCCACGATCACAATCTCGTGGTCGACTGAGGAGAGAGCCCTCACCACCCGCGGCAAGAGCCGAGGCAAATTCTCCGCTTCATTCAGCGTGGGGATCACGAGGCTCAATCGCATAGACGGACCCTCTTCGTTCATTGGCAGCTCAGGGCTGACAGCGGGCTCTTGGTGCCGGAGTTCTTCTTCTCGATCGGGCTCGTGCCGGACGCACGATCCCTCTACTGACTAATCCACCGAATTTTGGGCGATCGTCACAAAAATCTTGGAAAATATTTTTCTCGGCGCAATTCGACCAAATAGTCACGCTGTGTGCCATCATTTCGAAATTGTCCCTTGACAACTCGAGCCACCGGGGTTGAGATGCCCGCGTGTGTTGATGGACGAGGCGCCACCTGCCCGGCGCGTCGAGATAGAAACAAGGAACTCGATCCCATGAGACCTGGTCCGGGCGCACCATGTCGTTTGCCGGATGTTTCCCAATTACTCACTGCAATCCAGGAACACGGATGTTCTCGGAGCACGGATCGTGTGATCGACGAGATCCTCCGGACGGCCCTGAGAATCTACCCTCGATCCCAATTCAGGCTTCGTAGCCAAAACGGCCAGGAACTCGCCGCGGATGTGCTTTCGAAACTGCTCCTCCACGTCCAACGGAACGACCACCTTCTCGGGCAAGAGGACCAAGTCTGGAAGGTCCTCGTTCGATTCACTCGGTGGGCCGTGACCGCGGAGACCCGCAGGCCTGTCACGGCGCCGATCGAGAAAGCTCAGGACATGGCTGCCCCCGAAGAGGCGCAAGTCCTCGAGCGACGATTGCGAGAGAACCTCCTCGGACGAGGCTTCACGACCCGCGACAAGCGAATCCTCATTCTGACCTCGCGGGGGGCGACCCGCACCGAAATCGCTATTCGCCTGTTCGGAGAAAATTCCGCCCGCCATCGGCACACGATCCGCATGGCCATGCTCCGCATTCGGGAAAAACTGGTGGCTTGAAGAGGAACGTGGTGGAAAACACGAGCGTTTCCATCGTCATCCCCCACTACTTGGGGGACGTCTTATCCCGCTGCTTGCAATCGGTCGTGCGGAACACCGACCTCTCGCAGGTCGAAGTCATCGTGGCCAATGACCAACCAAGGGACGACGGCAGTATCGATCGCGCCATCGACGTTTTGCCTTCCCTCCGAGTCGTTGATGTCGGGGGCGGGCGTGGCTTTGGCGCGGCGGTGAATGCAGGCATCCGCGCCGCGCGGAGTCCGTTGGTGTTTCTGCTGAACAACGACGCCGAAGTCACCCCAGGCTGGCTGCCGCCCCTGCTCGACGCCGCCGCAGAACATCCCACCGCGGCGGTCTTCCAGCCCAAAGTCCGGAGCCTCCAAGAGCCCGATCGCTTCGACTACGGCGGCGCTGCCGGCGGGATGATCGATTCGCTGGGGTATCCCTACGCTCTCGGGCGCCGTTTCGGGCGCATCGAGATCGATCACGGACAGTACGACGATCCTCGCGAGATTCACTGGGCCGTCGGCGGAGCCATGCTGCTGCGTAAGCGCTTCATCACCGAGGTTGGCCTCTTCGACGAGGCCTTCTACATGCACATGGAGGAGATCGACCTCTGCTGGCGTCTGCGGCGCGCAGGCTTCGCGATTCGTTCCGTGCCGAAGTCCGTGGTCCTCCACGAGGGTGGTCACACGCTTCGTCCCGATTCGTGGGCCAAGGTGTGGCTCAACCACAGGAACAACTGGGTGCTTCTCGTGAAGAACCTCTCAATCAGCACGTTGACTTGGCTGCTTCCCTTGCGCACCCTCCTGATCGGCCCGACGATCTCTTATGGGATCTTTCATCTCGACTGGCGCCACCCGGCTGCGGCCTTGCTCGCTCCGCTGTGGATTGTGACGCACTTGCCCAACCTGATCCGGCGTAGACGTGCAGCCGCGGCCCAGGTGCGCCTGCGCAGCCGAGATCGCAGTGCTCCCGCAACTCCGGAGCATTGCGCTCCGCCGCGTCGAGCGAGCGAAGCCAGGTGATGCCCCAAGTCCTTCCAACATCCAGGCCAGGTCGGACGAATTACCCCACACCCGAAAGGGAATGCTCGCCAGAAGCTGACCGGCCCGAGCGGCGCGCAGTCCTCGGAGGGGCGGGGCAGGTAGACGACCCGATTGACAGAATCGGGGGGAGCCGCGAGGGTAGGGGGGTCATGAACAGCACTCGAGTCTATGGCGGTATCGGGCTTCTTTTTTTGGGGGCGGCGAGCCTGGCGCAGGGGCCGGCGTTGCCGGAGGGGCTGGCGATCGCGACGCGGTTTTGGGCGGAAGGTGAAGTTGACGAGCCGAGGCCGGAGTACCCGCGGCCACAGATGGTGCGGGAGGGAGCGTGGCAGTCTCTCAACGGGTGGTGGGAGCTGGCGCTTTCGAAAGAAGGACCGTTTGCGAGGAAGATCCGCGTTCCGTTCGCTCCCGAATCAGCCCTGTCCGGGATCTTCTTGGGCCAGCTCGTCGTCGAGAATTTGCGCTACCGCCGCACCTTCCGGCTCGAGGATGCGTGGCGAAAGTCTGGCCGGGGCGTGTGGCTGCGCTTCGAGGCCGTCGACTGGCGCACCGTGGTGAAGGTGAACGGAACCAACGTAGGCGAACACGTAGGCGGCTACGGGCGCTTCGGTTTCGACATCACGAAAGCCCTGGTCCCGGGGCCGGAGCAGACCGTGGAGGTGGAGGTGTTCGATCCCACCGAGAAAAACCCCGCGGCGTGGGCTCCGCGCGGGAAGCAGCGCGGCTCGGAGGGAATCTGGTACACGCGCACCACCGGGATCTGGCAATCGGTGTGGCTCGAGAGTGTGCCGGATGCCCGCATCGAGCGCATCCTGCCGCGAGCTGACGCCAGCGGGTCCCTCGATCTGCGGATCCACTGCCACACGGTGCCGGATGGTGCGAAGCTCCGAGTGCGCGTCCTTCCGTTTGTGAGCGAGGAGCAGCCGCTCGCCCACAAGACCCTCCATCAGTTCGAGTTCCCCACGATGGCGACCACGAGCTTCAGAGAGACACTCAGCGGCATGGCGCCGTGGTCGCCCGAGAACCCGACGCTCTACACTCTGGATGTGGAGATGATGGATGCCGGCGGGAGGACATTGGATCGCATCCGCTCCTACGTCGGCTTCCGCAGCGTGGGCTTCGACGATGAAGGTCGATGGGCCTTGAACGGCGCGGCGCGATTCTTGGTGGGGGTACTCGATCAGGGGTATTGGCCCGAAAGTGGCATGACCGCGCCGTCCGAGGCGGCCCTCCGCCACGACGTCGAACTCACGAAAGCCCTGGGGCTCAATCTCTCTCGCAAGCACACGAAGGTGGAAGACTCCCGCTTCTACTACTGGTGCGATCGACTCGGCGTGATGGTCATGCAGGACATGCCCTCCCCCATCGACTTGCCCCATGAACTCTCGAAGGCCAACTATCTGCGAGAATTGGAACAGATGGTGGAGAAGGTCGAAAGCCATCCGAGCGTGGTGCACTGGGTGGTCTTCAACGAGGATTGGGGGCGGCCCGGGGAGTTCCAAGATCAGGCCGTCGAACACTTGCGCAAACTCGACTCCACGCGCCCGGTCACCGACGCCTCCGGGTGGACCCAACGCCAGAACACTGACATCACCGATATCCACGACTACGGATCGGACCTCGAACGACACGCGCGCGATTCGAAAGAGCGACCCAAGATCATCGGCGAATGCGGAGGCGTCGCCTATTCCCTGCCCGGGCACCGCTGGTCCCAAGGATGGGGATACACCAGTGCGCAGAGCGGGACGGGTTTCGTGCGGCGAATTGCCCGGCTCTGCTCGCAGTTGCATCGGACTCGGGGCCTCTCCGGCTTCGTTTGGACGCAACTCACTGACGTGGAGCAGGAACTGAACGGGCTCGTCCATTACGATCGCAGCGAGAAAGTGGCCATCGCGGACCTGCGTCGAGCCCTCCTCGGAGAAATCCGATCGGCCGAGCCTCCGCTCTTCGTGAAGGCCTGGAAGATCCTCGGTCCTATTCCCGTCTCCGGAGCGCCCACCGACGCCCGCGACCACGCCGAAAACCGCGAGAAAATCGAGACGATCCTGGCACAGCCCGAGCTGCCCGGAGAGGCGACCCTCGGGAAAGGTGAGCTTCCTCCCCTTCCGAGCGGGGCTCGGCTCCACTCTGTCGCCGCATCGAGCCCGGTCGTTGACCTCCGGGCACGATTTCCCGAACGGACGGACGGCATCGTGGCGTACGCGATCGGTGAACTCGAACTCCCGGCGCCCGCCAAGCTCACGATGCTCTTCGGCTCCGATGACGGCGCGCGCGTTTGGATCGACGGCAAGCTCGTTCACTCGGTGGCCCGCGTGCGCGGGGTCAACCTCGGCGACGACGAGGTCGAGGGGCTCGAACTTGGAGCCGGCCCGCACCATGTGGTCATCAAGATCGTGCAGGGAATGGGCGGAATGGGATTCGCCTGCGAGTGGGAGCGTTGAACACCTTCGGCTCGCCGTGACGGCACTCCGCCCTGGTCAACCCTCCGGCACTTCGCTGCGCTCGACTATGAGATCACTCGGCACCGGCGGCGGGGAATCGGGGCGGCGGCCTTCGAGCAGACAATCCGCTAAATAGGCGTGGGCGGCCTCGTCGTTGCGTGCAAGCAGAGCTTCGAGTTCGGAGCGCGCGGCGAACAGTTCTTCCCGCTCCTGCATCCGCGGATAGCTGCCATCCGCGTGGCGCGGCACGTACCGGCACCAGAATCCGAAGTGCCATACCAAAAAGCCGCGGAGCCGGGTCGTGCCCCGCTCGTCGGCGCCAAAGTGCTCACGCCCGAGCGCCACGTAGCGTTCGTAGATCGCGAGTCGCTCCTCGGCAGTGAGGTCGAGGTACCTGCCCTCGGTAATCTCCCGGAAAATCCAGGGTTTGATGAGAGCCCCGCGAGCGATCATGACTCCGGCGCAGCCCGCGATCGCCTTCTTCTCCTCGGCTTCGTGCGGAAAGAGGACGTCGCCATTGCCGATCACCGGGATCTTGACGGCTTGCACGACCTCCCCGATCGCCGTCCACGAAGCATCGCGCCGGTAGCGCGCGGTGCGCGTGCGGCCGTGCACTGTCAATGCGTCGGCGCCGGCGTCTTCCGCTGCTCGCGCGACCTCCAGGTAGTTCAGGTCGTCGTCGGTGAAGCCCAGGCGAATCTTCACCGTGACCGGAACCTCGCCCACCGCCTTCTTCATGGCGGTCACCATTTCGGCGATCCTCCGCGGCTTTTGCAGCAGGGCCGACCCGATCCCCCGCCGCACCATGTCGTCGATCGGGCAGCCGCAGTTGATGTCGACGAGATCCGCCCCGCGCTCGACCGCGAGGGCCGCCGCCCAGGCCATCTCCTCGGCCTGACGTCCGGCGAGTTGGACTCCGAACACCTTTTCGGACGGTGCCCGCCTTAGCAGGGCGAATTCGGGCCGAGACTGCTTCTGGAGCTTGCGGGCCAGGGCCATCTCACCCATGGTGATGGTGGCTCCCAATTCGTCGCAAAGGCGCCGGTACGGCAGGTTGGAGCCCTTGGTCATGGGCGCCATGATCACGGCTCCGGTGAAGCTGGGTTTCATGCGGGCAGAGCCTACGTGGTGACCTGGCGCGTCACCCGCACGCGCTGACCGCGCGACCCCATCTCCATGCCCCGCTCCTCACATGGACGCCCAAGCCGCCCCTCCGAGAGGCCGAGTTCGTTGGACTTTGACTGGGCAATCCCCTCGTAGCGAAACGGAAAACTGTGCGCAGGACGGTGGACATTCTGATCCCTCCGGCAGAACGGGAATCGACTCTCACGACACCCACCGTGGTAATCTGCATGGGCGATGCGCGCGGTGCCTCTATGCGAGGCCCGGGACCATTGCGGCCTCCACAGGCTCCAGGGGGAACGCATAGGGATCGATGGTCAGGACAGCTTGGCATCACGGCGGAGATGACGCACTGATGGAAATGACGCGTTGGATGGCCGGCAACCGGGGATCTGGACATCGATCGATGGTGTTCGGCCTTCTTTGGTTAGCCCTGATCGCAACCGTGGCCTGTGTCGTGCTGTGGAATCACGGTGGCAGTCAGGGCAATTCGAAGAGCCCCACCCCTCACGGAGCTCCTGTTCCGCCTGCTCCGGTAACGACCGCGGAACTCCCGGCGAGGCGTGGGGAATTGTCCCTTGCGGTCGAGACGAGGCCGTTCACTTCCGCGCCGCCAACGGTCTTCCGGGCCGAGTTTCGGATCGAAGGTGAGGCGGCGGGCAAGCCGGCTGATCGTTGGTGGCCATTGCCGCCGACCGCGGAAGTCCGGGTATACCCCGATGGGGAAACCAGCATCGCGGTGAGCCGCCAAAAAGAGTTCGGTGAGTTTGTTTCCCCCACTCGACCTCGCGAACTGCGCTTCGAGTGCGACGGGTTCGAATCCACGGTGGTCCGGGTCCCGGACAGCACTTCCTCGCCGTGCGATCTGGGGATGATCGTATTCCGTGGGTCGGTCGCGGTCGCAGTCACCGTGGCAGCGCCCGTCTGGCCTCGGCCGCAGGAAATCGTGATCGCGGTTGTGGATCAGGTCGTGGACATTTCGAGGATGGCCGCCAAAGGCACGCTTTCGCTGACGGAGGGGCATGGCCAATTGCAACTCCGAGCGCGGGCGAGCGAAGAGCTTGCGGTCCGCCTGCACTTCGCGGATCCGGGGATTGCGCTGCGTTCCTCGCAGATGGCACTGACCCGAGGCAGGCCTGGCGAGACCGCCAGAGTCCATTTCGACCTCACCACTCTCCCTTGGACGGAATTCCGGCTAAGGGGTGTGCCCGACCGGCACGATTCGCGGATTGACGCCCGAATCCAAAGGGCCACGGATAGTCGCGGGGCGTTGGGCCTTGCTTCGCCGCTGCACTTGTCGTTCTCGGTGGACCGGACGGCACGAGGCGTCTTCCCGGAACCCGGTTTCCTCCAAGGTGGGCTGATTTTGCCGGACGGTGAAGCGAAGTTGCACGAAGTCCGCGGCAAGCAGGCCAAGTGGAAGGTGCCTCTCCCCCCAATTCTCGAGGTAGAGCCGGAATCGCCACTCGCAACTGTCAAGCTCCTGACTTCCGCCGGGGAAGGTTTTCGAGGCTCCCTCGGATTCGGGGAGACATCGACGCTGACGCCCGTCACCGCCAACGAGTCGATCTTGCTGAAAGCGGCGACTCTGCGCGACGAGCGCACCAAGATTCGCCTCGGTGCCGACTATGCCATCTCGGTAGCCGATTGTGCCGTCGTATGGGAGGCTGAAGATTGTGCGGTCCTCCGCATCCCCGAGCTTGGCACGCCCTCACGTCTTCAGCTCCACTGGACGATCGCCCAACCCCGCGCCACCCACGCCAAACTATTCCCGATCGACGGTGGAGATGCGACCTCGGGTAGCCCTTGGCGACGGCCCGGATTCGAAGCGCAGAGTGTCAGCTCGGGCGGCGCGGCGTTCCGGAGCGTCGGCCCCGGCCGTTACGAGGTGTGGGTCGAGTCGAGGCTCGGTACCGCGCTCTTGCGCCTGCCGGCGTTGGAGCCGATTGACATCCCCGACAACCCGGGTGCACCGATCGTGGTGCGCGTCGAGAAAGTCCGGGAGGCGACGTTTGTCGTCAGAAACTGGCGAGTGCTAGCCGCCGCTTCGCGGCCGGACGCTGTCTCGGTGGAAAGTGGAAGCCTGGGCACTCTCCTTGGCGCCGATGGAGAGGCGGCCGTCCTGATCCCGGACAGACCTACCATCACGGTGCGGCTCGGGCCACGCTCGCTGCTCGGCGGGGTTCTGGCGACGGCGACAGTAGAGGAAACGACCGACGGGTCTCTACGCGTCCTGGCAGATTGCCCGGCTCAGGCCTTGCGAAGGCTCGAAGTGTCGGTGCCGCTGGTGTTTTCCGGCGATCTCCTCGCCGTAGCGGCTAGTGTCCATGGTCTTCCCGAAGTGGTTCGGCCATTTCCGCCCCCGGGAGACTTGATTCGTGGTGACCAAGATCGACTCAGTTGGAGATCGGCGGAGAACGAAGCCCACGTCATGGCGGTTTGGGAATTGAGTCCGTTGGCCAATGACGCCCGACTCACGTTTCGAGCGCTCGCGTTCCCTGCCCAAAGCGGTCCGGAATTCGCCTGCGGTCCGGACGGCAGCGAAGTCGGCCTGACTGCCCCCCCGGATTGGAGTGCCTTCCATGCCGAAATCGTGGAAACCCCGCCTGGCGCCACGAGTCCGCGAAATTTCGTGACGCATGTGGCGAGCCGTGAAGGCTCGATGACCGTGTGGGTACCGTCACGCTGCGAACTCGTTCGTATCCACGCCACCAACGAGGTCGGAGACGCCGTTCACCGCGAGTTCCGACCTCCTTTCCCGGCGACCCTGGTGCTGAACTGATCGAGCCCCCGTTGGCGTGAAGGGCGTCGACGGGCGATTACACGCAACGAATCGAACTATGGTCGATGGCGAGTTTGCGGGCGCCTGCGACTCTCCATCGCCCGAGTTACCGCCGGTTCGGGAGAGTCGAAACTGCGAGGACGCTCTCAGCGCGGCAAGCCGGTGCCAAAGCGAGATGGAGGGAGGGGCCGGTTGCCGTCCTCCGTCCTGGGCGCCATGATCACGGCTCCGGTGAAGCTGGGTTTCATGCGGGCAGAGCCTACGTGGTGACCTGGCGCGTCACCCGGAATCCAAGCGTGGGTGAGTATGCCTGAACTTCCCGAAGTCGAACGCGGTCGCAGGCTCGCCGAAGCCACGGCCTTGGGTCGGACCATCGTCGGTGTCGAAGTGGCCGCGGACCGGATCGTGTGCTGCGATCAGGATCCGCGGGAGATCGAGGCGGTGCTTCTCGGGAGCGCGGTGCGGGCCGCCTGCCGGCACGGGAAACAACTGTGGCTGGAGTTCGATCGGCCCCCCCACCTCTTGATTCACTTCGGCATGACGGGGGCTCTGCAAACCAGGACCAGCACGCACCTCGCCCTCGAGAGCGGACCCAAGGTCAAAGACCCGAGCTGGCCACCGCGCTTCGCCAAGCTCTCCTTGAAGCTGGACGACGGCGGCGAACTGGTGTTCACGGATCCACGCCGCCTCGGGCGAATCCGGTTGCGAACGTCGCCCCGGACGGAGCCCCCCATTTCGGAACTCGGGTTCGATCCCCTGCTTGGCATGCCGGGAAGAGCGGAGTTCGCGGCCCGCCTCCAGGCGAGGAAAGTTCCCATCAAGAGCCTCCTGCTCGATCAGAGTGTGGCCGCGGGCATCGGGAACTGGCTCGCCGACGAAATTCTCTACCAGGCGGGCGTCGACCCGCGGCTGCGCGCCGATCGCCTTTCCGGAGACCAGGTCGAGGCGATTCGCCTTGCCATAGAGCGGATCGTGGCCACCGCCACCCTGGTCGACGCGGAGAAAGACCGCTTCCCGAAAGACTGGCTCTTTCACGTGCGGTGGGGACGGAACGCGGACGCCCGCACCGAGCGAGGCGAGGCCGTCCAGCACCTGACCATCGGGGGGCGCACCACCGCTTGGGTGCCCGCGCGCCAAGAATCGCGGTCGAAGCCAATTGGCAGAAGTCGACCGAAGAAGCAAGATTCCCCCCAGAAGCGACAGACCCGATAGCAGCCGGAGACGGGCTCTGCGGGTGTGCGCTTGACCCGGGAGAGTCGTGGCATGCGTCGCGAAGAGCGCGAGGACGTGGAAGACGCGATCAGGACCGCTGCCAAACACGCTGGCTACGAGGTCCTCTCGCTGCGGTGCAGCAACGATCGCCGGGTGATCGCGACCATCGACCGGGACGGGCCCCCGATCACCATCAGCGACGCCACCGCCGTGAACTACCGATTCCGCGACGCCATCACGGCCGCGGGCTTCTCCAGCGACGACTTCGCGGTCGAAGTGGAGTCGCCCGGGCCGAACCGGCCGCTCTTGAACTCTCGCCACTTCATCCGGATGGAGGGTGAGCGGGCTCGGATCAAAGCCAAAGCTCCCCTCCCTGACGGCCAGGTCGTCGTGGTCGGCCTCCTCGCCGGCGTTGACGGCGACGCGGTCTTGGTGAAGACCGGCAAAGGGGCTCCCCTTCGCATTCCCTTCGACTGCATCGCGGATGCCCGGCTACACCCATGATGACGATCTTCCTGAGTCTGATGATCTTGTGGGTAGTCTCGCTGTGCTGCCACGAGTACGCCCATGCCCGCGTGGCCTACGCGGGGGGCGACATCACCGTTGCGGCCAAGGGCTACCTGACGATGAACCCGCTGCGCTACATGCACCCGGTGCTGAGCGTGGTGATTCCGCTCGCGGTCTTGGCACTGGGAGGAGTTCCCCTGCCCGGAGGCGCGGTGTACATCGACCGCACCCGCCTGCGGAGCCGCGCTTGGGAGTCGGCCGTGTCGGCGGCGGGCCCTGCGGCCAATGCCGCGCTTTTCCTGTTGGCGACACTTCCGTTCCTCCTCGGCTTGCGCGCGGATCATTCCGAGGGAGGCGGCAGCCTTTGGATGGTGCTCGCGGCCTTCGCCTTCCTCCAGGCCTTCTCGGTGATCATCAACCTCTTGCCGGTGCCGGGGCTGGATGGATTCGGGATCATTGCGCCGTACCTGCCCTACGACATTCGAAGGGCGGTCTACGCGAACTCCAACACGATCATGCTCGTGTGCCTGGTGCTGCTCATTGCCCCGACCGGAATCGCGGACTGGATTTCCCGTACGGCGGTGACGGCGACCTTGGCCTTGGGAGTTCCCAGGCGCGACCTTGCCGACGGTGTCGACGCCCTGTTCTTTCTCAGACAATGACCCTACACCTCGTTCCGATTTTCGGCCGATCCCTTTCCCTATAGGACCCCTATGCCCGATGCGGCGGTTCTCCCCACTCGACGGCGCACTCGCTATGTGGTCCTGCTTGTACTGCTTGCCGCCCTCATATCGAACTACTGGGTATTGGGTCTCCCGTTCCAACTGGACGACTACACTCAAATACCTCGCGCAGTGAATATGTTTGGAGGGAGCCCGGCGCCCGAGAGCAGCCCGGGATCCAGCGCTCAGGTGCCCGCCCCCGCCGGGAGTCCGAGTGCGCCGGACTATCTTTTTCGCCCGGTCCTTTGGTTGTGGCTCGCGAGCGTCGCTCGACTCTCACCGCGGCCACTCGATCCTTGGGTTTTCCACGCAGCCGCCTGGGCTCTGCATGCCCTCGTAGCGGCGCTCCTCGCCTGGCTCCTGGCCCGCCGCCTCGGCCGCACCGCAGCCCTGTTTGGCGGACTTCTCTTCGCGGTTCATCCGGCCGGCTGCGAGGCGACCAGTTGGATCGCGGCGGGTGGCGACCTGTTGATGACGCTGTTCTTGGTCCTCGCGACGATGGCCGCGACCGGACCGCCTCCGACACTACTTCGGGCCGGCCTAGCGGGCATCGCGTTCGGCCTGGCGCTGCTGTCCAAGGAGCACACGATCGCCGCCCTGCCTCCCCTGGCTCTCCTTCTGACGTTTCGACGGCCATTTTCGGTGGCTGCGGCCGTCGGCCGCTTGGCGACTGCAATTGTCCCCATCGCCCTCGCTTACCTTCTCCGCGTGCACGCGCTCAACACCTGGTCGTTGAGTTACGCCGGTGGCCGCAGTGCATCGCTCGAACTGCTGCCAACGCTCCTGAACAAGGTCCCGGATCTCCTACGGACCTTGGCCGCACCCTGGATGGCGACGGAAATCGGATCCCACCCGCCGGTCTTCCTCCAGACGATGACCGCAAGAGGTGCCGAGGCGGTCCGCGACGCGTGGACCCTCTCGGCCGCGGTCGTCGCCGGAGCGGTTGGAGTGGTCGGAGTGTTCGGACTCTTCTCGCACCGCTTGGGTGCGGTATTCGTGTGCCTCGTCGGCCTCGTGTGCTTGGCGGTACCCGCGCTGTTTGCGGCGCCGAGCGTCGAACTGTTCGTATTCAGTCGCACGCTCTACGTCCTCATGGTCCCAGTCGCGTGTGTGTTCGGGGCGGGAGCCCAAAACCTTCACAATCTGCGATTCCTTCGTTTCATCGCGTACGCAGTGTGGTTCGCGGCGGCCGTCGCGATCATTCCGATTTCGATCGACTCGCTCGTACACTGCGCACGCTCGTGGAGCGACCGCGGGGATGCGACGCGGCGAGTTGCGGCGTTCCTGGGTGACCACGCCGATCGGCTACCTGCAGGCACGGTCATCCTGTTCGTGAAGGAAGACGCCGAGCTCAGCGCCGTACCGGGAATTGGGCCCATGGCGCCCGCCATTCTGGCGCCTCCCTTTGCGCGGCGATCGACCGCGGTTCTTGCCGCCCAGAATCGGCGCATGGCGCTCGATTCGGAGCCGTTTTGGGACGCACCTTACCCGATTTCGATCGTGGAATGGCGCGGAGACCAACTCGAGAGCCTGGGCAACCCCTTGCCGCCCCGAAGCGTCATCCCACCGGACTTCGAGTCGACCGACGCTCCGGCCGAACATCTCTCGGCGTTTCGCCCCAAGGCGCCTCTCCCGACTCGCGCGGTGCGGGCTCTGCGCCAGGTCGTTCCCGCCGGCCCGGCCATCTCGATCAGTTGGAACTTGCTGGCCGGGGAACAGTCCCTCGAACGGCGGTTGGTCCTTGCCGAATCGGCTTCGACCCGCGTCGTGACGTTCTGCCTGGATGCTCCCCTAGAGTGGGTGGCCCAAGGCACCCTCGATCGCATCACGATCGCCGCCAGCGGCGAGCGCCTGCTAGTGCCCCCGACCGCTCTTGACGCCGAGGTCGGATTCGCCATGGAATTGGGCGATCCGGCCAAGTCCCTTCGACTATCCGACAAGCCCCGCCTGGTTCTCGAACTCCCCGCCTCCACCGAGGTCGTTCGATTCACCTTCGAAGTCGCGATGAGCGGAGTGTGGGCTCCGGCCATGACCTACCACGTTCCCCGGACTCGCCTCGCACCCGCGGGAGCCTCCCATCACTTCGACCCCGCCGCCGAGGACGAAGTCCAAGGCCACCTCTCCGAACTTCTCCGCTTCGAAACCGTCCCCGAACTCCACCGGATCCATTTGGCGCCCCAAGGCATTTCCCGCCTCGACTGGCGCGTCCGCGCCTCCGCCCTCTCCTCCGACCGCACCCTCACCTTCGCCCGCTCGCGCTGGTGCTCCTTTTCGATGGTGCCCTGAAAAAAGTCGACATTTTGTGCGTGAGATATCGCGACGACCCGCACTGCTCCGGGTGTATTCCGCTTGCGCGGGCCTGAATCCGCAGGCTCGGGTCGGAAGCGGAGAGGAATAGAACCATGAGAACAGTCTTCGCAACGCTCGTTTGTTCCCTGCTCATCTCGCTGGCTCCCTCGTCAGTGAAGGCGCAGGCGCCGCTACATGAATCCGGCACGGTCACCATGAGCAACTCCAACATCCCCGAGTTGAACGGGGCGACCTTCAGCGCCGATGTCATCACGATCGGATCCGACAAGTACTTCTACATCAGCGGAGTGCTGTTTCACTCCTCCACGGGGTGCAGCCCGTGGGTCATCCCGTTCACTCATTACTATGTTGAAATGGTCTGTCCACCGTACTACGCCTTCATGTGTTTCGACGTCAGTTGATCCGGTTGTGGGCCCTCGTCGTCCTTCGGCAGCCCCTCCTCACCGATCTGCTCAGAGGATCGTGAGGGGGTAGCGGTCGGAGATGGTGTTGAGGTTGGAGGCGACGGTGCCGGGGGCGGCGAGGGTGACGAAGGCGGCGAAGAAGGATTGGCCGGTCAAGGAAGGGAGGGGCGGCAGGGTGAGGATGGCGGTGGCGCGGCCGCTGACATCGAGGGGGCCCGCGAAGTTGTCGAACAGGCCGGGGGCCGGGGTGATGGAGAAGAAGAAGAGGAAGTCCGGGGAGAGTGCGAGGACGCGGGTGTCGACCTGAATTGGGCCCTGGCCGAGGGAGAGAGCGAGGAAGTAGGCGGCGCCCGGGTCGTTGGGGCTATCGAGGAGGAGCGCCGTCGCCGTGCCGGGCAGGAGACTGCCGGCGGGGAGGATCATCGCGCGCCGGAAATCGCGCCGGCTCAGCCAGGCGCTGCCGAGGGCACTCGCGGTGTAGAGCACGCGGAAGTTGCCGTACTGGTCGACCGCGACCGCTCCTCCGTCCTGGTTTTGGGTCACGATGGGTGAGGGATCGATGAGACCCGAGTCGAAGACGCCGAGTGGAAGCGTTGACCGAGCATACCCGAGGCGCCCCGAACCGGGTCCGGCCGCCTCATCGTAGAGCGAGACCATTTCCTCGCTCGAAGTCATCGCGACGGACCGCAGCGTCTGGCTGCCCGGGATTGTGGCCGTCAACACTCCCGGGATCGGCCAGTACTGCCCGGTCATCGTGAGCTGGATCGACGCCGCCTCGAATTCGGTGTCCGAAACATCGGTCGTGAATCCGAGCGCGCAGGACTGGCGATCGGAGGCCGAGAGTCGAGGCCCCCATTGATCGCGTGCCTGAATGACGCCAGTCGCAATGAAGGGGGTCGAGAAGGCGAGCCCGGAGTTCCAGTAGACGCCGAGAATCGCAGTGCCATGGCCATCCGGCGACGAGGCCGTGCTGGGTGTATCGACTTGGCCGTCGGTCCAAACCACCACTCCGCCGCCCCCCACCGCGACCACAACGGCCGGCTCACGTTCGTTGGTGAATCCCGTGATGGCGGTCCTCACCTCCGCGGAATCGGCGGGAAGCCCCAAAGCATCGTAGCGACGGATCCACACTCCCTCGGTTTGACCGCTGCTGATGGGGCTGGTTCGTACCCATACGATGGCGAAGCTGCCATCGAACCCGATCGCTACATTGGGGTGGAACTCATCCAGCGGGTTACCGAACACCGCTGGATTGCCACTGCCGATCAGGTTTCCCGCCGGCCCGAAGCGGAGAAAAAACACGTCTCGCTCGAAGGTGGCACCGTTCAGCACCTCGCACACCAAAATCATCGTGGCGAAGCCCGCGGCCACCCTCGGCCGCGTGGCCACATCGCCAGGCAGCACCATGAAGGTGAGGGGCGCGCCCGCAAGTTGTCCCTGCGCATCGAGGAAGGCATAGCGAACCACCGATTGTGCTCCGCTGCCTTCCTGCCACGCAACGATTCCCGGGCCGACCCTCGTCATCGCGAACTCCGGGGCCACCGCCGGCGTGACCCCGAGGCCGGTGAGCAGTTGCGCAATGGCGCCCGGAGTGACCGGATCTGCCCGCAGTGTCCAGGGAGCGAGAAAGAGGAACAACCCGGCCCAAATCGATCGACATCGCATCGCAGGCTCCTTCACACTTCGGAGCTCCATCCGCTCGAAGTGCTAAAGTTTTAGCACAATACGGATTGACCGCCCTGGGCGCAGGCCGGGATCTACAAAATTTTTGTCAGTCGCCAGGACTCCCCCGTGAGGGGGAGGGAGACAAACGCCGCCACGAACCGGAGCTTGAGGCCGGCCTTGGGGCGTAACGGGCGCGACGGCGGCGTCGGATCCGCGGCCACCTCCATCGTAGTGTGGGCCTCCGGCGGACTGGTGGCAGGCGGGAACGAAACCGGCAGCGAGTCCTCCCCGTCCGGTTCCCGATCTGCGACGGACAGAGCCTCGGTCGGGTCATCGACGGCGACCACCGAAAGCGGCATCGGTGCGACGACGGACGGTGTCGATCGATCTGCGGGGGTTTCCGAGGTCGGGATCCACTCCGTGGCCAGCACGAACGGCGATGACGGGAGGTTCGAAAATCCGACCTCAGGGCCGGAACTCCGCGGAACCAATCGCACGCAGAGCACGCACACCAACGAAATTGCGAGAGCCGTTAGTCCGCACCAAGGACGCATGCGTTCCGCGTGCGCTGGAGCGCCCCAACCAAGCGCCCGCACAATTCGACCCTCGAGTTCCGGCCGCCAAGAGAAACGAGCCCACAGGACCCGCGGAGCGGATTTCCATTCGCGCACACACGCCAAGAGCAGTCCGGCGTAGCGACTCGGAGCGATCCCGCCGCGAAGGGCCAGTTCATCGCAAGCCAGCTCCCGCTCGCGCCGAATTCTCCGACCGGCCCAATGGAACAGCGGATTCCACCAATTCCAGGCACAGGCGAGTCGCACCCCCAACTGCACCCACAGATCACCCCGCTTCCAGTGTCCGAGTTCGTGCCGCAAAACGGCCTCACGGTCCACGAAATCCGTGGCGTCGAAACCGTCCGGCAGGACTAGAATCGGCCGCACCAACCCGAGCAGGTAGGGCGACCCACTCCCGGACACGCTGCGCAGCGGCGGAGGGGAGCGCAGGCCCAAGTCGCGAGCGATCACTTTGGCGGCCCCGAGCCACTCGGTGCGGAGGCACGCGCGTGTCCGTCGACGCAAGTGATGGGCGCGCGCCAAGTCCCACGCCAAGATCGAGAGAGCGATGGCTTGGCCAGCGCGGAGCGCCCACTCCCACTGGGAATCCTCGCTTGCAATCGGAGGAGCTTCGATCATCACCCCCGGGGACGAGGGCGGTCCGATCGGGGCGAGAATCCGCACGAAGACCGCCGGGAGACCGAGGAGCAACTGCGGCGTCAGCGCGGCGACCGCCACCGCAAGCACGAGAATTCGGTGGCGGAGCGCGGCGGACCAGCGGCGATTCAGGGCCGCCAGTCCGATCGCGCAGAGCAGCACCAGGGAGCCCCGGATCGTCGGTTCGAGCGCGAGCTCGCGCGGAAGCCACGTCGTCATCGGCCGGCCTGCCTAGCGCGATCGATTAAGTCGGCGAGCCGATCGAGCTCCTGAGCACTGAGCCGCTGGGCCTGATCGTCGATGAGCGCGGCGAGCGCATCCGCCGGTTTGCCCGCAAAGAGCGTGTCGACCATCTGCTTCCAACTTCCCGGGAGACTGCGCTTCGTCCGCTCGAGTAGGGCGTACACGTAGCGGGTTCCCTCCTCGCGGTGCTTGACGAAGCCCTTTTCCTCCATGATGCGGAGGGTGGCCCGAACCGCGGAGTAACTCGGCGGATCCGGCATGCGCGCGTGCACTTCCGAGACCGTCGAAGGACCGAAGTGCAGCAAGAGGTCCAGGATCTGACGTTCGCGCCCGCTCGGCCTTGGGGTAGGAAGTGGACTCATGACGGTGCCTTCGGATCACATCGTCCCGGAAAGGAGGGGCGGGAGTCAAGGGCCATCCGCTATTTTTTTAGCATCACAGAGTTTCGATCGCTTTGAGCCACTCGATACAATCGCCCCATGCCTTTCGTCCCCGAGCCGTGGCTCACGACCGATCGCCTGGAACTCCGGCGGTTTGTCCCCGCGGATTACGATTTCCTGCTCGCCCTCCACACCGACCCGCAAGTCGCCGACCAGATTGGAGGCGTCCGCACGCCCGACGAGGTGCAGAAGCTCCTGGACCACCGGATTCTCGCCTACTACGAGGAACACCCTGGCCTGGGCGCGTGGTGCACGAGCCTGCGGGGTTCCAAAGAGCGCATCGGACTCCACCTCGTCAACCACATCCAAGGTGAGTCCCTGGTCCAGGTGGGTTACGTCCTTGCCCGGCCCTTCTGGGGGCGAGGGTATGCGACCGAAATGGCGCGAGCGCTCCTCGACTACGCCTATCGCACTTTGGCCCTGCCAGAAATCAACGCCATCACCAACCTGACAAACACGGCGTCGCAGCGTGTCCTCCTGAAGTGCGGCTTGGAGCGGCGCGGCGAGCGGAGCTTTGCACATCCGGCCTACGCGAGTGCGGGGCCACTCGCGTGGTTCGCGAGTGATCGAGAGAGCTGGCTTCGTCTCAGAGGCGGAAAAAGCGGTACATAGTGAGCGCGAGGAGGCGGGATCGATCGACGAGGCTTCGACGCTGAATCCACTCCTGATCAGTGTGGAAGGCGCCGCCGACCGCGCCGAGGCCGCAAATCGTAGGGCAGCCGAGATCCGCGGCGAACGCGGCATCGCTGCTCCCGCCTCGCGACTCGGGCACGAGGGGGAGTCCGAGGTCGGCTCCCCATTTGACGAGACGCGCTGACATCCGCTCACTCGCCTCGGACGATTTCATCGCCGGTCGTTTCACGTGTTCTTTGAGGACGGTCGTCACGCGAGCCTTGCCGCCCTCGCCCTTCACGAAGTTCTTGGCGGAGAGCCGGAACAGCGCGTCTTCGAGCTCGAGCTGCGTGTCTTCGTCCGGAAAGCGGTAGTCGAGTTCCAACATCGCTTCCTCGGGGACGGTGTTGGCGGTGGTGCCGCCGCGGAACAGGCCGACGTTCACGGTCGTTCCGAGTGCCGGGTCGGCCAGGGCGTGCAGCTCCGGAATCTTGTGCGCCAGCTCGAGCACTGCGCTGGCCCCCTCGGCGGGATCCACCCCGGCATGAGCGGCCCGGCCGGTTGCCACGAGCTTCATCCGGCCGAAGCCCTTGCGCTCGGTCACGAAGGTCGTCTTTCCATCGGCGGCCATCCGTCCCGCTTCGAAGCAAAGGCAGAGCTCGGCGTCTTGAGCCTCGGCGCGGATTAGATCGGCCGAGCTCGCGGAGCCGGTCTCTTCGTCGGCGTTGAAGACGATGGAAACCTGGCGGCCGTCGAGTTCGGAGGCAGCCGCGAGGGCTCGCAGCGCCTCCAGCACCACGACCAGCCCCCCTTTCATGTCCGCCACCCCAGGACCGGTCGCGAGTTCAACCCCCGCCGGTCCGCCGACGAAACTATTGAAGCTCGAAGTCGGGGGATGAACGGTATCGAGGTGACCAAGCAGAAGGAGCCGGTGCGTGGGGTCGCCGGCGCGGCGAGCCACGAGGGTCCGTCCCACTCCCCCCGTGACGAGCTCCGCCACCCGAAACCCCAATTTCTGCAGCTCAGCCTGGATGTGGTCGCCCACCGCGTTCACCCCCTCCCGGTTGGGGGTGAACGAGTTTTGGGCCACCAGGGCTGCGAGTTCGGCCTCCATGAGTCCCTGGCGCCCCTCCAAGTGGCCGACCAACGCCCTCTCTTTTCGATCGAGCCCCATTTCGGAATGCCTCCGCGCCGATGGTAGCCGTGCCGGGCGCCGGGAAGCAGGGCTTTCGGCGATTCGTCCCACCAGCGGAGGCGGCAGCTTGGCGCTCCGTACAGGTCGCGAGGCAGCGGAGGCCGTAAGCTCCTCCTCTGCTCGTTTCATCTCGGGTCGCAAGTGCGATCCCTTGTCAGGAAGGACTCCTATGTCTCGGTTCACCCTCGGAATGGCGAGTTTTGGTCTCACCTTGGCCACGCTCGCAGCCCAAAGCCAGCCCACGACCAACCCCGGATCCTGCTGCGAAGGCGGTGGCAAGGCCGAGGTGAAGATCGTTCAGACCGCGCCCGCCACGTTCACCCTGAAATCGAGTGACGGGAAGGTCACGGTGCTCAAGGCCGGCGAGGCGGGGGTCGTGTGCACGCCGGACGGCTGCACTCCGAACACGACGGTGCTCAAGGCGGGGGAATGCACGGTCGTTTGCCCGGACGAGGGCTCGGCCCCGAAGGCCACCGCCTCCATCGTGCTTGGTCGGGACGGCCTGATCCAACTGGCGAAGCCGCCGCACCCAATCGGCCAGACCAAAGCCGCGACCGACGCATGTGCAGAGGCCTGCGCCGAGGCGTGCAAGAAAGCCTGCGAGGAAGCATGCAAGACAGCCTGCGAGTCCGCGTGCACGACCACTTGCGATGAGGTCGCCAAGGAGGAGGTCTGCCATGAAGTCGTCCTCGGAGAGGCGCTCGCGTCAGCCAAGAAGGGCATGGTGATCGCCGGGGAGGACGGAGTCCTCACATTGAATCTCGACGACGTCACCACCGAACTCGAGGGCATGAAGATCAAGCTCAGCGACGACAACATGAAGGGTCTTGCGCTGGGTGGCATCCGGGTCGAAGGGAACGAAATCGCACCGATCGATCTGGTCGAACTCACCAAGGAATTGGTGATCGCACGCTCCTCCCCGGAAGGCGAAGTTTCGATCCTGACCGATGTGACCTGTGAAGAAGAGAAATGCTGCGAGTGCAAGTGCTGTGATCATGCGCGCAAGGGTCAGAGCAAAGCCTTCACCGTCATGGGTGGCGGCGATGCGCCTCCTAGCGGCCAATGGAAGGCGTTGGAAGGGTCGCCCTTCGCCGGGCTCATCGGTGGTGGCGGCGGACAATTCGTAATCGACGGCAAACACGGAACGACGACCTTTGGCCATTTTGCCGAGGCTCACGGCGACGACGACGTGAAGATCGAAATCTTCGTCAACGGCAAGAAGGTCTGGTCCCAAGGCGACGACCAACCCGCCTCGAAGGACAAGGCCGTGCGCGTGGTCGAGGGCAGGAAGATCGCGCCCCTGATGTTGAGCAGGACGAAGGAGAAGGCGGAGGACTCGGCGCCCAAGGCTCCGAAGGCCACCGTCGCGCCGAAAGCCCAGAAGGCCCCGAAGGCCGCCCCGGCACCCAAGCGCGCCGAGATTCGCGAAGTGCGCCCCCTGCGCCTCGCCGGTCGCGTCGCCGAATTGCGCGAGGAGGCGATCGAAGGAGCGCGCGAGAAAGCGGAATCCGCGAAGATCTTGGCGGAGAAGGCCCATAAGCAGGCTGCAGAAGCCCACGAAAAGGCCGCCAAGGCATTCAGCGGAGTTCTGGCTCAACCACTGACCCGTTGGGCCGTCGCGCGCTCCGCCGCTTCGTCGCCCGAAGTCGATGAGCTCCGCGAAGAACTCCGGAAGGTCGAAGCCCAGATCGCCGAGCTCGAGGCTCAATTGAAGCGCGTGGCCAACCGCCCCGGTCGCTGAAGCCAACCATTCCGGCGCACCTGACCCCGAACTCTCGCCAAACTTCCGGCGGGATTCGGGGTAAACTGTTGAGTGGATCAGCGCGACGAAAACACGCTCCGCTTGAGAGCTTCGCAGGCGCCCGGCCAAGACCAACCTCGGACCGAGGTCGACCGCACCATTGTCTTGAGCGGGCCCGAGCTGGGACTTCCCGAACCCGGCGGCCTCCGGATCGCGGGTTACGAAATCCTGCGTGAGCTCGGCCGCGGTGGCATGGGCATCGTCTACTTGGCGCAAGACACAGCCCTGCGTCGGCAGGTCGCCCTCAAAGTCCTGCCGGGGACTTTGGCGGCATCCGCCGAAGCGCGAATCCGGTTCAAGCGTGAAGCCGAGACCGCATCCAGGCTCAATCACCCGAACCTGTGCGGCGTCTACCAGGTGGGGAGTGAGTCCGGCACCGACTGGCTCGCCATGCCCTTTATCGAGGGCAGGACTCTCCGCGACGAGTTGCAAGCCGCGAAAGAAGCGGGCGGGCGAACCACTGTCGAGAGTGGTCACAGCTCGGTCTTCCATGCGACCTCCGGAAGCTGGAGGGGGGCGGTGCGACTCGTCGAGGAAATCGCCCGGGCGTTGCACGCCGCCCACGAAGCGGGGATCGTCCACCGGGACCTCAAACCCGGGAATGTGATGGTCACGCCGGAGGGCAGACCCGTCGTCCTCGACTTCGGTCTCGCGCACGACCAGGGCCTCGGCGAGGGCGACGCCGTCACCCGCCCGGGCGACGTCTTGGGCACGCCGTACTACATGGCGCCCGAACAGCTCCAGGGACGGATCGAGCTCATCGGCCGCGGCGTCGACGTCTGGGCTCTCGGGGTCATGCTCTTCGAAGTCTTGGCGCTACGTCGACCGTTCGACGGCGCGACTCGCGAGGCCCTCTTCCGGCAGATCCTGGAGAAGGACCCGCCCCACCTGAGGCGCGAGTTGCGGGCCTTGCCCGCGGATCTCGACACCGTCATCGCGACGGCACTCGAGAAAGACCTGGGCCGGCGCTACGGCACCGCCTTGGCCCTGGCGGATGACCTGAAAGCGGTGCTTGAGATCCGGCCCATCCAAGCCCGCAAGACCGGTTTGTTTGGGCGGGGTATCCGATGGGTGCGTCGTAAACCCGCGCAGGCGGCTTTGGTTCTCGGGGCGGCGGTGGCCCTTCCTCTACTGTTCACCCTTGTTTGGTCCCAGCGTCAAAAGTCCGAGCGCCTCCGGATCGAGCTGGACGCTCGTCAAGGCGAAGTCGTTCGCGCGCTCTCGATCGGCGACACGAACCGCGCTCGTCAGGCTTGGTCGGACTGGATTCGGCTCGATCCGGATCAGGCCTCGGTCCGCGAACTCGAAGCCCGAATCGCGTGGCAGGAACGCCGCGACGATGCCCTGGCGTTGGCCCTCGACATCGAGGCGGATCCGAGTGGGCAACTGGCCCAAACGGCGCTCAAGGCATTCCCGCCGACCGATGCCGGAGTGCAGTGGCACCGCGTTGCCGTCAGCCTGCGCCAGGGAAAGCCCGAGGAAGCCAGGCAGATCCTCGCCGCCGCCGGGCCCGAATTGGGCGATCCCAATCTGACGTCGATCCTCGAAAGCCCGACGCCGGAAACGGCTCCGCTCGCCGTAGCCCCGGGCGACCCCCACCAATTCACGCTTCTGCGAGCCTTGGTGGCATCCGCCCAAAACCGCCACCGCGAGGCCTTCCAACTCCTGGTCCAGGAACTCGAACGCAACCAGAACGCACGGGACCTGGCCTGGATCGCCGCCAATGAAGCGCGCCGCTTACGGGAGTGGCACGCCGCACTGGCCTGGGCGGGACGCGCTCGCCCGCTGGGCAGCGAATTCAGGGCGGAACGACTCGCGCGGTATTCAGGTCACCTGCGCCGGGCCGGCCAGAAAGACGCGGCCTTCGCCGCGGCGGAAAAGGCCACCGCCCTGGACCCGCAAAGCCGCATCGTCCGTCTGGAGTACGCCAATGCTCTGGGAGACATGAACCAAATCGATCGGGCCGACCAAGGCTATCGGCAGCTTCTGGAAGCCACTCCGGATTGGGCCGAAGCCTGGAACGCGTACGGCTCCTGGCTGTGGGAAGTCGGCCGCTACGAGGAGACCGTCACCGCGTGCGGTAAGGCGGTCGAGCTCGACCCGAGCCTCCTCGACGCCTGGCACAATCACGGGTCCGCGCTCACCGAGTTGCAACGGTTCGAAGAGGCCAAGACCTCCATCGCCCGCGTGCTCGCGGCCCGCCCCCAGCACCTCGAGGCCATGGGGGCAATGGCGGTGATCGAGCTGGGACTCGGCCGGCCGGAGCGAGCCCTCGAGCTTCAGGATCAGATCGTCGCGTTGAACCCTCGCTACGCCGAGGCCTACGTCAACCGGTCGAACGCGAAGAAGAAGATGGGCAACCGCGAGGGCGCGGTGGCCGATCTGCGCAAGGCCCTCGAACTCTCCCCCGGCCTGACCCACGCGGAACACAATCTCGCGATCCTACTCATGGAGAGCGCTCCGGCCGAAGCCGAATCGCTGTTGCGCAGGGTTGTTTCCAAACGGGACAACGACGACGATGCGTGGGCCAATTTGGCGCTCTTGGTGAGCGAGCGTGGAGAGTTGGAGGAGGCTCTGCGCTACGCCAAGCGTGCCTTCGAGATCGATCCCGAAGACGCAATCACCTGCAACACTCTGGGTACGGTCGAGTCGGAGCTCGGGCACTCGAGGGAAGCGATTGCCGCGTTCCGCCGCGCGACCACGAAGGCGCCGATCCGCATCGAACCGCACGCCAACTTGATGCTCCTGCTCCAAACCGAAGACCCGCACACCGCCTTCTCTCACGCCGTCCAACTCGTCCACCTCGCGCCCGAGTTCGAGAAGAAAGCGGAGGGGAATTTCCTGGCGCTGAAAGAGGCGGTCCTCGCCGGTCGGAGTGATCATGTGCTCGCGAAGGCCCTCTTGGCCGAGGGAGAAACCAGCCGCGAAGACCGCCGTGAGGCACTGGTTAGCCTTCTGAAAGAAGTGGCGGCCCTCACAAACGGCAAACCGCGCGACGATGCCTACTCCCTGAAGTTCGCGGCCGGCTGGCTCGGCCGACGGCTGGCGCAGAGGTCCGGCGACGAGGACCTTGCCGAGCAATTCAAGAAGCTCCTTCAGGCGCTCGTGGCTTCCAGTTGACGAGCCGGGGCTCCTGACCGAAAGCTCCGCGGGTGCATGCCCTGCGCATCGATCGGGGCAGGGATTGGGTTCGATGTACGCGGCGGAGAGATCCCGATGATCGCCAGTCGCCGCCGAGATCATCGATGGCGCGCGCGGCGACACTCAGGTCGCCTTCCCGCCTGGATTGCCGTCCGGTGAGCACTGATCCGTAGGGGCCCAGTGGGTGCGTGGGAATCACCAGCGCGAAGCGCGCACCGAGCGAAGCTCAGGCCACGCGACTAGGAATGCGCTCGAGCACTCGAGGCGCTGAGCGGCGAGCCGTCGGCTCGGGAATAGTGGCGGGCACCGTGGCTTTGGGGCCGCCCGCGAAGCTCATCATGCGGATGGCGGTCTTGAGGATGATCCAGAGGTCGAGTCCGAGGGAGCGCCGTTGAATATAAAGCCGATCGTAGGCGACCTTGCGGCGAGCCGAGCGCAAATCGCAGTCGTAAACGTGGAGGACCTGAGCGAGACCGGTCACGCCCGGTTTCACGGCGAGGCGCGCCACGTAACTCGGGATGTCGGCCTGGAGCTTCTCGACGAAGTAGGGACGCTCCGGCCGGGGTCCGACCAGGCTCATCTCGCCGTGGAGCACATTGAAGAGCTGCGGGAGCTCGTCGAGATGGGTCGCCCGCAAGATTCGTCCTAGGCTCGTGATGCGTGGATCCGAGCTTTGGGCCCACACCGGACCCGTGGACTTCTCCGCATCAGCGACCATGGTGCGGAACTTCAGGATCGTGAAAGGAACACCACCCGCGCCCGCGCGTTCTTGGCGGTAGAGCACGGGCCCCTTGCTCGACAGCTTCACGAGGATCGCGAGCAGTACGAACAGAGGAGCACCGCAAACCAACATCGCCAAGGCGACCGACCGATCCAGGAGGATTTTCCACAGTGGATCGGGCACGGCAACGGGTAGAGCTCTCCGAGTTGGAGTGGAGGTACGACTCATAGTTGGCAGGAGAGAGGCGACTCAAGCTGAACGGGGCCCATCTTGATCCTAGAACGTCAAAGAGGAAGGGGGCCCTGACCAAGAATGTGCAAAGTTGGAGGGAAGTGCGTGGGATCTTTGCGCTTTTTTTTGCTTCCCACCTCACTAGCGGCGCCCGGATGACGGGAATGACAGTCCAAAGAGCGAAAAACCCTCCCGCGCCGGTCCAGGTCGGTCAGTTTCCCTGAGCGCCCATCGCGCGGGACAAAAGGTCTGTCATCGAGCGAGCCAAACGATGAGGATCTGTCACGGGGCTGCCCTCCGCGAGTGTGGCCTGGTCGTGGAGGACGCGAATCCACATATCCACTTCCGTCGAGCTCGAGTCGGCGGCATGACGCCGCGCCAACTGCTTCACCAAGGGGTGGTCGGGATTGAGTTCGAAGATCCGTTTTTGGGCCGGCATGTCGGCACGCTGCGCCCTCAGGAGGCGCTCGACATGCGCGTGGAGCGCGCCCTCAGGTAGGGTGAGGCAGGCTGGAGACTCGGTCAGGCGAGTCGACAGTTTCACGTCCTCGACTTCCGCTTTGAGCATGGCCGCGGCGTGACGCGCCAACGCTTCGACCTCACTCCGCTGGGCCGGATCCTCGTCAGGGGTTTCGATCTTCTTGGCGGAAGCCTCGGCGCGCATGATCGATTGGAGCTTCTTGCCTTCGAACTCCCGCAGAGTGTCGGTCACCCACTCGTCGATCGGGTCGGTGAGCCAGAGGATCTCGTGCCCCTGGCTGCGCAGCGATTCGGCATGCGGTGAACTTTCGACGCTCCTCCGATTCGCACCGAGCGCGTACCAGATGGTGTCTTGCTCCGCCGGCATGCGGGTCACGTACTCGGCGAGTGAGGTCCAGTCGCTCTTCGAACTCGGAGCGCGCAGGAGCTTGGCCAACGTGTCCTTCGAATCGCGATCGAAGTGGAAGCCTTCTTTGAGCACCGCCCCGAAGGCCTCGAAAAACTTGCGGTAATCGTCGGGCCGGGCCTCGGCCATCTTTTCCAGCGCGGCCAGTACTTTGGCGGTCACACTCTTGCGAATCTTGACCAACACGCGGTCCTCTTGGAGGAGTTCGCGGGACACATTGAGGGGGAGGTCGTCGCTGTCCACGACCCCGCGCAGAAAGCGCAGCCACGGCGGCACGAGTTGCTCGCAGTCCTCCATGATGAAGACACGCTTCACGTAGAGGCGCACTCCGCTCTTGCGGTCGGGCTCGAAGAGCCCGAAGGGGGCTTCCTTCGGCACGTAGAGCAGGGCCGAAAACGAGATTGTCCCCTCGATGTTGAAGTGGATCGACTCGAGCGGCTCCCCGCCCTCCTTGGTGACATGCCGCCAAAACTCGGCGTACTCCTCGGAAGTGATGTCCTTCTTCGGTCGCCGCCACAGCGCCGAGGCCTTGTTGACGGTCTCGAACCCGTCCTCCTTTTTCGGATCGACGAGCAGTCGGATCGGAAACGCCAGGAAGTCGGAATAGCGCCGCACGAGATCCTTCAGCTTCCACTCGTCCTGCAGATCCTTGGCGTCGTCCTTCAGATGGAGCACGACTTTAGTGCCGCGCGGGTGGGGATCGGACACGGCGGCGATCTCGAAGGTCTCGCTCCCCTTCGAGGACCACTTCCACACTTCGTCCGAACCCGCGGCCCGGCTCGTGACCTCGACCAAGTCGGCCACGATGAATGCGCTGTAGAAGCCAACGCCGAATTGCCCGATGAGTTCGGGACTGGCCTGCCCGTCGCCGTTCGCTTTCAAGGCCTCAAGAAAGCGCTTGGTTCCGGACCGGGCGATCGTGCCCAGATTCGAAACGAGTTCGTCCCGACTCATTCCGATCCCGGTGTCCACGATGGTCAGGGTTCCCTCGCTCCCGTCCGGAATGATCCGGATCTCGAGCTTCGGGTCCTCGGCGAGGAGCGCGTGCTCGGTCACCGCCCGGAAGCGCAACTTGTCGAGCGCGTCGGCCGCATTCGAGAGCAGCTCGCGTAGGAAGATGTCGCGGTGGCTGTAGAGCGAACGAATGACGATTTCGAGCACCCGGCTGACTTCGGCCTGGAAGCGATGCTCCCCGGCTCCGGTTTGGACTTGGCTGTTCATCAAAACTCTCCCTGAGACTGAGCACTCTTTATTCCGCAAGACAAGGCCGGCAACAACCGGGAGGTGCCTGGCGGGGCCTCCTCCATTCGCTATGACTCCGCCGTGGGAACCCCCTCCACGCCACCGCCGACCCTGCTCTTGACCGGCGCCTCCGTACTCGGCCGCGGGGACGCGGAGGCCGTCCTCAGGCGTCAAGATCGTCTCGGCCTCCTGCTCATGGTGGCCTCCGCCGCCGCGTTTGCGCTCATGGCGGCGCTCATGAAGGCGCTGCTGCCGAAGACGCCCACCCAAACCGTAGTGCTCTCGCGCGGCATCGTGATGAGCCTCGTCTTCCTGGGGTGGGCCCTCGCCCGAAAAGTGCCCCTCGTGGGCCGACGCCCCTCGCGACTCCTGCTGCGCGGCCTGCTCGGTTACGGGGCGATCTCCTGCTACTTCGCGTCGGTCCAGCGCCTGCCCGTGGGAGAAGCCGTCCTCCTCCAGTACAGCCACCCGGTGTTCGTGGCCACGATCGCGCCCCTTCTCCTGCGCGAGTCCACCACGATTCGGCACTGGATCCTCGTGTTCCTGGCGTTCGGCGGACTGGCCCTCGTCGTTGGAGCCACCGGCAGCTTTCGGGGCGAGTCTCTCATCGGGCTGTCGGGGGCCCTCCTCTCCGGGCTCGCCTACATGACCGTGCGCGATCTCTCGCGCACCGAGCACCCCCTGACGATCCTGCTCTGGTTCCCCCTGGTCACGATCCCCGGCGCCCTGATCGCGACCCTTCGCCTAGGCGCCGCCGCCTGGCCTCAATCTGGGGCCGAGTGGTGGGGGCATCTCGCAATCAGCGCGACCGGACTCCTCGGTCAGCTCACTCTCACCGAAGGACTCAGACGCGCAGGGGCAGCACGAGCCACCGCAGTCACCATGGCCGGGCCGGTGTTCGGGATCCTGTTCGGGTGGTGGTTCTTTGGCACGACGCCGGGTTTGGCAGCGTCGGCTGGAACCGTGGTCGTGCTGTCCGCCCTCGCACTCCTAGCCTGGTGGGTCCCGCGCCGGTCGGACGCCCCCGAGCCGGAGCGTCAAGGCCCCCGGCGCAGTCGCTCGTAGGCGCGGAAGTAGCGCACGAGGCGCGTCGACTGCTCGGCATCGATCACGAGCCGCTTCCGCAGTTCGATGTTGTCCGCCAGGTCAGCTAGCTTGACTCGACGCGTGAGGTCGGAAGAAGCACACCGCTCGATGTAGGTCTCGTAGGGCTCGTCATTGCGGCGGGTGAGGATCTGGACCGCGTCCACGATTTCCGGCGCATAGCCCAGCGCCAGAAGATCGGATTCGGTGATCGCACAATCCTCGATCACGTCGTGGAGGAGCGCGACCACGCGATCCGTTTCGGATTCGAGGCGCAGAGCGACCCGCAGCACATGCAGGAGGTAGGGGTCCCCCGCCGGATCGAGCTGACCCGCGTGGGCGCGCGCGACCAACGCAACAGTGTCTTCGAAGCTTGGCACGGCCTATCCTGCCAAGACCGCGCCCACTTCACTCGGCCATGATGATGCTGCCGGCTTCCTCGAGGCTGGTGATGCCCTTGTTGACCAATTCGATGGCGGTGTCGGTCAGTGTCTGCATGCCCTCGCGCTTGGCGATCTGCGCCACCTGCACTTCGGTGCCACCTTCGGTGATCGCCCGCTTCATTTCTTTGGACTTGACGCTCAGGACTTCGAACACGGGGACGCGGCCCTTGTAGCCCACCCCGTTGCAGGTGTCACAGCCCTTGCCCCTCGCCAGATACTCGACCGAGGCGATCGTGGTTTGATCGAGATCGGATTTCTCGAGTTCCGAGAGATCCACGTCTTCCTTGCAATTCTGGCAGATGCGTCGGATGAGGCGCTGGGCCACCACCAGCTTGACGGCGGAGGACACGAGGTAGGGCTCGATGCCCATGTCGACCAATCGTACGACGGTGCTCGGGGCGTCGTTTGTGTGCAGGGTCGACAACACCAAGTGTCCCGTGAGCGCGGCCTTGACCGCGATCGCGGCCGTCTCGAAGTCCCGCATTTCGCCGACGAGGATGATGTCGGGGTCTTGGCGCAGGAACGACCGCAGGGCCGCGTCAAATGTGAGGCCAGTCGCATGTCGGACGTTCACCTGAGTGATGCCCGGCAAGGTGTATTCCACCGGATCTTCGGCGGTCACGATGTTCACGTCGGCTTTGTTGAGCTGATTCAAAATCGTGTACAGGGTCGTGGTCTTGCCGCTGCCGGTCGGACCCGTGACCAAGATCATTCCGTAGGGATTGGCAATCGCCTCCCGCACGAGTTCGAGGGCGCGCCCCTCAAAGCCGAGGTCATCCACCGAATCACGCAGATCGCTCGTACCGAGTACGCGCAACACGAGCTTCTCGCCGTAGATCGTCGGGAGCGACGAAACGCGGAAGTCGATCGAGTTCTTCTCGTCGAGTGCCAGCTTGATGCCGCCGTCTTGCGGCACGCGCTTTTCGGCGATGTCCATGCTCGACATGATCTTGAAGCAGGAGGAGATGGCGCCCTTCATCTCCTTGGGCATCCGCATGACCTCGATCATCGATCCGTCGATGCGGAAACGAACCCGCATCTCCTCCTCCATGGGCTCGATATGCAGATCGGACGCTTTCATCTTGAGCGCCCGGAGCAAGAGCCCGTTCACGATGCGCATGACCGGCGCGTCGAGATCCCGGACTTCCAGCTTGGCGAGGGATCTCGAGTCCTCGACCTCCGTTCCGTCGTCCGGAGCCATCTCCTGGACGGCGTTTTTCATTGCCTGGTCGATTTCGCGGATCGATGGGCCACTGTCGGCCGGGGAGGCCTTCTTCTTGCCGCCGTAGAGAGTTGTCCGCGCCTTTTCGAGGGCCTTGGGGCCCGCGACCACGAACTTGATTTGGAGGTTGGTCGCCCGCGCCAGTCGGTCCATCGACCGCTCGTTCGCCGGATCGCAGGTCGCCACGACGAGCGTGTTCCCCTCTTTCTTGAGAGGAAGGCTCTGGGTCTGCTTGGCCAAAGACTCCGGAACCAGCTTGAGGAGATCGGGGGCAACATCCACCCCTTCAACTCTCCCTTGCTCGAGCCCGAACCGGCGCACCAGGGCCGCAACCAGGTCGGGCTCGGAGACGAACTTTTTGTCCACGATCGTAGAGGTCAGGGATTCCCCGCCCCCCGCCTTCGCCTGCTTCAGTTGATCCTCGGTCAAGACGCGCTCTTCGACGAGGATCTGCCCGATGTCCGCCATGGTGTCCGTTTCTGCTGAAGGGGTACGTTCGCAGGTCCGAGACGCGGGCCGGGCCATCGCCACCGGCACCCCCTCGTCCTTCGCTTCTTCTGAAGATCGGCCGGAAAAGCTGCTCCGCTTGACCCCTCAAGATCGGAAAGTCCGGTTTCGGAGACTCAGACCTTGGCGGCGGCGGCTCGGCGTTCCTTGGACTTCTCGGACCGGCTGGGCCGACCCGGCATCTTTTTCCTGGATTTGAACAAGGCCTCGCGGCGTTCGAGCCGGCGGAGGGCGAGGTAGCCCTTGCGGTCGCCGATCTTGCGAAGCGCATCGGTAGCCCGCGGTCGCAGGAAGTAGTTGTGGAGCGCCTTGATGAGCTCAGGCACTGCCGCCGCGCACATCGCGTCTCCCAGTGCCTCGCAGGCGGCCTGGCGAATGCTGACATCGCCGTAGCTGATGGCCTCGATGAGACGACTCGTCACTTCCGGCACTTCGGCCGCGAAAGGGCCGAGTGCTTCGAAGACCGCCAGTTGAACTTCGACATCAGGATCGCGACTCGCGGCCAGCAACGGGGGGATCGCCCGTTGGTCCTTGAGGATCCGGAGGCGCTCGGCCCCGAACCGCCGCACGGTGGGCCACCGCGCGGTCAGGCAGCCCACGAGGTAGTCGATCGAGCTCACCTTTTCGTACTTGGTCAGCGCCTCTTTGGCCTTGGGAACCGCTCGACCCTTGCACTCGTAGACGGCGCGAATCAGGGGAACGGTGCACCGATCGTCTTGGATTTCATGCAACCCGAAGGCGATGTTCTTGATGATGTCCTGATCGTAGGTGTCGAGCAGGCTGTGCAGGGCGTCGGCCCGCTCCTTCGGCTCGTAGAGCATGACCGCTTCGACCGCGATGCGGCGAAGGCGTTTGATCACGGACCTCGCCATCGAGGTCAGGGCCAAGAGCGCCTCGGGGCTGTTTTCCTTCGCAAGCACGCGCGCTGCCGCGGTCAGCCCCTCCAAGTACTCCCGCTGCGACATGTCCGTGAGCGCGGAGCCCTTGAGCAGGAACTCCATGTAGGGCATGAGCAGGCTGGGCGAATAAATGCCGCGCGTGGCGAGACAAATGATCGCGGTACGGCGGAAGTCGCCGGTGGTGGTCTCGACGATCTCGACCAACTCGGGAGCGGCGCTCTCGAGTTTGGTCATAGTCTGAATGGCCTTGAGGCGGACCGAATCGTCCTCGTCTTTGACCGCTTCCTTCAGGAATTCGAGGGAATCTTCGCCGCACAGGCGATGGAGGTTGACGATCGCGGTCGTACGTACCGAAGGATGTGGATCTTTCAGGAACGCCTGCAGGATGCCGACCGCATTCTGATCCACCCGGGCCGCGTAGAGGGCGATGGCGCGAGCTCGGCGTAATGGGTCTTTGCTCGCGACCAGGGGTAGAAGCAGGAACTCCGAAAGCTCGTTGGAGGATTCGAGGGCCCGCCAGCAGGCCTCGGCCAGCGCCCCCTCGGAAGTCTCCAGGACCGCGGCCAGGGTCGCGATCGCGTTTTCCCCGCCCAACTCACCAAGCCTTCGGGCCGCGCAGAGTCGGATTGCCTCCGGTTGGTCGTCGGCCAAGAGGCGCATGCAGCGATCGGAGTCGAGAAACTCGAACACACCCTCGACGGTCGCCGCCCGAACCTGACTCAGGATTTCCGGAGTTTCGTCGACTCGCCGCACCATCGTGCGGGTCGCCAGGCTTCGAATTCCGGCCTCGGGGTCGCGCGACGCCCGCAGCAGAATCCCAAAACTCGCGCTGCTGCCTTGCCGGCAGAGAGCGCGCGTCGACGCCATGCGCACGAAGACCTGCGGGTTACCGAGCGCCTCGCGGAACACCTTGAGTGCATTGGTGTGGGTCGCCGGTCCGACGGCCTCCAAGACGAGTTCGACCGAGTGCCCTTCGTGGACCCGGACGAATTCCATCAGGGCGGCCCACGACTCGTCGGTGTTGACGTCCACGAGCCCGCGCGCCGCCCCCACTTGGTAGACCGCCTTCGTGGCCGCGTTGCTCAAGATCTCCACGAGGCCGCTGATGTTCTTGTGCTCGATGCAGAGCTCGAGATGGCGCGCCTCTTGGTCGACCTTCTTCTTGGCCACGAAAATCCCCTGGGGCCGCTCGGCGGCATTCCCCGCCCGTCTTCGGACATTTTGAGCCCGGGTCTATAGGCCCCCAAAACCGGCGCGCCCGCGTCCCTTCAACCCCGCCTTCCCCGATGGGACCGCGGGTCACCCGATCCGCCCGCTACCGACTACGAGACACCACCGGCCACGAAAACCCCAGTTCCTCCCCTAGCCCCCACCACTCCCAATCCTCACGGAATGACGCGCGCCACCACCCGCTGCGGCAGCACTTGGTGCACCGCGTCCTCGAACGATGTCAGCGTAAACCCCGCCTTCCGCTCCTCCAGACTGAATCGCACTCGCAAGGCCGCCTCCCCTCCCGGAGGAATCTCGAACTCGCGAAAGACCCCAAACCGTCCATAGCCACGTGCACAAAGCCGCAGATCGGCGGTTGCCGGCCCTTGGTCCTGCATCCCCACGACCAGCGATCCCCCTCGCCACGGGATCGATCCGATCGCCGCCGATGCGCCGGCTCGAATGTCGTTGCCCTGATCGATCGACTTCTCGGGCCACGCCCACACCACCTCCTTCGCCACCGCTTCGACTTCGGAGGCGAGGCGAAGGTGCAGCCCCGCGTGATGCGGATCGCCCCGCAGGGCAACGTGCTTCGATCCGGGGTTCACCAATCTCACCTCCACATCAAAGAGGCGGCGTCCCGGCGCGGTCGCCCACAGCGTCACCGTGCGGGTTTCCTCGATCCAAGTTTCCTCTGACCCGAGATGCCACCGAGAATGAGTCCGCATCGAGCCGCAGACTTTGCCCAATCCGAAGACCTCGCGCTTCTCTTCGGCTTCCTCGAGAACTTCCCCGGTTCGACCGTGCCAAAAATCGTGCGTGAGCTCGCCCCGCTTCGCCTGGTTCCAGCCGAGAAAGAGGCCGCGATGATGCGGGAACTGGCCGCCCAGCCCCTTCGTGAGCGGTCGGTCCGCGTCGTGGCCGTAGATGTGGTCGTACACCTTGAAGCTGAGTTCGTGCTCGCCCGGCCGGTAGCCGCTGATTCGCTGCAACCAAACTCGCCCCCCTCGCTGGAGGCCGCTTGCGGCTTGCGCAGACTGACTCCTCCACCCCTCGAAGGCCTCATCCGACTCGGCTTTCGCCCCCTCGGCCGAGCCTCCCAGTCGATACTCCCGCGTTGCCCCAGCCGCCAATTGCACCTCCACGAAGTGCAATCTTCGAACCACGCTTCCATCCGGGGCCCGCGACGTTTCGACCTGATAAGGCCTCACCCGCGCCGGGTCGGCCACATCCACCCAATAGCCCTCCGCCGCCGGCGCCTCCCCCGGCCATTCCACCGTGACCGGCGCCCACTCCACCCGACCTCCTGGTGCCGTGATCCGGAGGTGCTGACCTGAAACGACGGAAGTCATCACGGCAACGAAGCTCAGAAGGAATCGCAACATGGGGCCTGAGCTTAGCCGCATGCTTCCCCCCTTCCGGTTCGCGACTCTCTTCTCCTTGGCCAGAAGCGTGACTATCAGTCTCGTCAATTTTCCGAATTGCACCGATCTCCCCACGGCCTTAGGATCATTTGGGAAACTTCGCACGATCTACCAGCGGAGTTGTGTGCATTGACGATCGAGAGAGGTCTTGTATGCGCTGCTCCTCGCGTTCGCTTCAGGCTTTCGTGTTTGGGTGGATGGGGGGAGCCCTCCTGAGCGTGAACGGGCAGTCGCCTGCCCTCCCCGCCTGCACGCCCGTGCCCGCGCGGCACATCAGCGTGAAGTCCAATTTACAGAGGGTGCCACCGAACTTCACTCTCAACGTGTACACCGAACAAAGTGTGCCACCAGACGCGATTCATCCCTATGTTCCAGCCGACTCTGGAAACGACCACGGCATGGCACTCACCGGTGAGGCCATCGCAGAAATGGGAGTCGCAGAAGGCCCATCCTCCGACCCGAAGACCACACTGAAGACGAAGCTCTGCTGGTACTTGTGGGCGGAGGACGAGGACGAGGTGAGAATCCCCTCCATGGACGCCGAAGCGGCCGCCAACCTCGTACTGTGGACGGAATGTCAGCCCCTTGCCAACCACCATGCTCCGCCCAACGGTGACGTTCAGCACCTTCTCATCACTCGATACAACGCTGGCTACCGAGTGCATGCGTCCGGCGGAAATGTCCGCAAGAGTTCCTCAGTCACCATTCTGCTGGTCCTACCCTCCGGAACCCCGATCTCGATCCAGCACGACTTGCTCGATACCGCCGTCGTGAATGAAACCCTGGACCTCTCGATTGGTGGATCACAACCGTTCGTCTACGAAGCCGAACAGGCTCGCCGCGGCGACTTGGACGCTGGCGCCACCAGGGGGGTCAAGCTAGGTCTCCCCGTGTCCTTCACGATCAAAACGTCGACCACCGAGTCTGCCCAGGCGGACTCCACGAAGCAAGTCAAAGGCATCGAAGAACTTCCGATCACAACTCAGTGCCACGGATTCAAGACATTGCGATACCCCAGCGTCAGCGTCGGAGGAATCGCGAGCCTGGCTGACCTGGATCGGGTTGGGGACACCATCAGCGTACTCGAGGGGTTCGCTTACGGGGAGCAAGAGATCACCTTCCAGGCAATCCCGCGGGAGCGCTGTGGTGTCGCGACCTCCGGTGAACCCTCCGGTGGCGGGTCGGGAGGTGGTGGAGAGGAGCCACCGGGTGGTACGACCCCACCGCCGGGAGGCGGTACCGGCGGTGGTGGGGGTGGTGGCGGCGGATTGCCTCTACCTCCGCCCGAAATCCAGAAGGACCCCACCATCGACCCCCACCCCATGCTTCGCACTTCCGTGGTTGCAGTGGAGAAGCGCACCGCCCTTGGAGCTGCGATGGTCGATCGATACCGACGACACGCCGCATTCTCCGCCCACATTTCGCCGCTACCAGGCTCACCCGGTGCTCTGTCATGGCCAATTCACTTCCGCGTTTCGGCAACCACCCCCGGTGCCACTCTCGGGGCTCAGGGCATGGCGCGGCATCCGAGTCAATCCTCGGCCGACGTAGCCTTCGATTCTCTATTCCCGGCCCCCCTCCCGGCTGGTCTGTGGACGATCGAGGTTCCCATCGAAGTCACGCAGCCCGGAGTTTTTGTCGTGGAGGCAAGCCTCGATGCCAGCTTTCCCCCGAGCGAGACGGTGATTGCCGCGGTGGAAGTGCTTCCGGGAGGCTTCACGAGCCCGGACTTTCATTTTGGCGTGCACTCGCGCGGTACTTTCGCGGCAACTTCACAATTGCACTCGTTGAATATGGGCGCGGCCCGCGTGCGGCTCGAGGGAGTCACTCGCGAATTCGAACCCGCCGAGTTCACGGTGCAAGTCGAGCATGTCGACTCGAACCTCGAGTTGCTGAATTCTCCCAGGGTCGTCCGTGACCGCATTCAAGGCCTGGTCGTGTATGCCAACGCCCGGTTGGTCTCCGGGAACTCAGGGCACCTGGATCTTCTCGTCTCCGCCGATGGTCACGCTCTTCCGCTGCGGGTCAAGTTTGTTCCCTGAGGCTCGAGAATGAAACGCGGCTTCGTTCATCGACTCGGGCTCGGGTGGCTCGGCCTCTGCGTGGGGTCGGGCCTGTGGGCCCTCCCCCAACTCCGACCCCGCTCGGGTCCGATGCTGTCGGGATTCGAGATTCTCTTGGACGGAGTTCCGGACTACGCCCGCGAAGTCACGAGAGTCCGGCTCTTTGCGGACGGTGGATCGGTCAGCGAACCGCGGATCGTGGATTGCACAAGCCTGCCCACGCTTCCGGGGCGCTGGGTCGTTCCTTCGGAAGTCCAGCATCACGAATTCCATGCCATTGAATTAGAGGGCCCGTCGATACCGAACTGGCGCGGCCCAGTGCCCCTCCCCTGGCACCATCGAGATCCATGGGTGGCCACCCTGGATCTCGAACGACACCGAGGCATGCTCCGCGGCCGAGTCCTAGGAGAGGATGGCCGCACGCGTGGGCTCTTGGACTTCCGACTGTGCGTGAAGGGCAAGGAAGGCCGTCGGGTCCACTTCTATCCCGTGACTTCCGATCGAGAGGGGCGTTTCGAACTGAAACACGTTCCGATGGCCGGGACTGTCTACGCGGAACCGGTGGAACTGCATTCGGTGCTCGACTTCGTGCCGGGAAGAGACCGCGAATCGGCCTACGAGGCGGCCTTAGACGTCGAAATTCGATTGGTGCGCCGACAGGGCCTGGCGCTTCGCTGGGCTTCGGAGCAAACCCGTGCGATCGCCACCACCAACGACCTCGTTTTCGTGTCGGCGCGACCGCTCGGGGTAATCGAGTCCCCGGCCCCCGTCATGTGGAGAGAGTCCGAGCGGGACGAAGCAGCTCTCATGCGCGGCTGGCGCGAAGCCGGAGTGGGATACCTGTTTGGATTGACCCCGGGCAACTGGGAAGTTCACCTCGTCTTCGAGTCGCTGGGAGTTCTCCAGACCATAGTGAGGCTCGACCAGCGCGCGCTCCTGATCCACGAACTCAGTCTCGACTCCTCTCCGCAGAGGATCGAGGGGACACTGCCGCCGGACTTGTCGGGCGCGATTCTGGTCTTGGACGGAAGGTGGAGTGCCACCACGGCAGCGGAGTTTCGGCGTCGGATCCCCACACGAACCAACACCCGCCCGGGGGCTTGGGCGGTGCCATCCCCCAGCGGGACCTTCCAACTCGTCTCTCAAGGCAGCGGGGATCTCACGGCGTGGTCCGATCGGGATGGCGCTCACTGGCTCACCGTGGATCGAGCCACCAGTGAGATTTGCCGCGCGTCGGAATCCGGCACGATGAAAGGGGAAGTACCGCCCGGAATCGCCCTCGAATCGTGTTGCCTTCTGGTTGCCCCGGCGATGGGGGGTGAATCCTCCTTCGAAAACCCAATCCTGCGAACTGCGTCGCTCCACCCCTATCCCATCCGCGCAGACGGAAGCTTCTCGGTCAGGGGCCTATCGCCGGGAGCCTACGTCGCGGCGGTGGCTCGCTTCCAAGAACACGTCGACGGCACCAGTCGGCGCCGAAGCTACAGTTTTCTGCCCGAGACGTGGACCCCCTTCGCAATGGGGGTCGACCACCGAACCCTCGTCCTGCGCTCGGAGCAGTAGGTGGCGACCTCGAACCCCGGTGCGCGATCCGGACAGAGACCGCCGGGCGCTGCGTCCGTTCGGACTCGGAAGTAGGATGAGCGGCCCCGAACCGGTGCCACCATCCTGGTTTGGGGGAACAGACCCTGATTCAGAAGGCTCTCGCCCTCTCGGATGAACTCCTGGTCCGCCTCCTCAAGTCGAGCCGATGCCGAGTCGCCCGCCGCGCGCTCGGACGGCAACTCGGGAGACGCGTGGCCTCTGGGCTTCCCTGCTCATCGCGAGGGCTACGAAGGCATGGATCACGCCCACCCAGGTCAGCCCCGATGAACCAGCCCACTTCGACGGTTCTCGAGCAATTTCGCCGCCAGCTCGAGACGGACCGGCAAGAAAGCCAGGTCCGAAGCCTCGCGGACTACTTGCGCCTTTTCCCGGGTGAGGAAGAAGCGCTGGCGCGTGAGTTCCTGGCAAAAGTGGCCACTGAAACTCCGACACTGCCGGAGGTCGGAGCAAGGCTCGGCCACTACCACCTCTCCCGCGAACTCGGGCGCGGTGGACAAGGCACGGTCTATCTCGCCACAGATCAAGACCTCGGGCGGCAAGTCGCCCTGAAAGTCCTCGACGGATTTGCGGCGGCCAACCCCGAGGTGCTCGCCCGCTTCCGCCGCGAGGCGATGGCCGCCTCGGCGCTCCAGCATCCCGGCATCTGCGCCGTCTACGAGGCCCGGGTCGAGGGCATGACCCCCTTCATCGCGATGCAATTGGTGCCGGGAGAGACGCTCGCCAAGCGCATCTCCTCGACCAAAGAGCAGCACATGCCTCGCGTCGATGGCGACGGGATCGCAACCGAGCGCGATTTCGTCGATCTTTCGACCAATGCTCCCGAGACCGAAGTCGATGCTCCCGCTACCGAGAGCACGCCACTCTCTCGTGCCGAAGTGCCCGAATTCGTGGCGATCGTGGAAAAGGCGGCGCGAGCCCTCCACGCCGCGCACGAGGCCGGGGTGATCCACCGCGACATCAAGCCCGGCAACCTCATGGTCACCCCCGCAGGTGATCCGGTCATCCTCGACTTCGGTTTGGCTCGTCAAGAGGATTCTCAGCTCGAGACCATGACGCGCGTCGGTGATCTCTTCGGTACTCCGGCCTACATGTCGCCGGAGCAGCTCTCCCGCGCCGCGATTCGGATGGACGCGCGCACGGATATCTGGTCACTCGGCGTCGTGCTCTATGAATGTCTGGCGATGCGACGTCCCTTCGAGGCCCCCACCCGCGAAGGGCTCTACCAGAGCATTCTCGCCAAGGATCCCCAAGACCTCACCAAGGCAAACCGAAACATCTCGCGGGATTTGGCCACCGTGGTCGCCAAGGCCTTGGAGAAGGATCGGGATCGGCGGTATTCGACGGCCGAGGACTTCGCCGAGGATCTGCGCCGGGTGCGCATGAACGAGCCGATCCTCGCGCGGCGCGTGTCCGCGCTGGGCCGTGCCTGGCGTTGGTCGAAGCGCGAGCCCGCGAAGGCCGCGCTCTTGGCTCTGATCGCGGTGACGATTCCCACCGTCGCCGCCTTCGTGACCTCCCGGATCAAGGACCAGCCACTCGTAGAAGAGGCGCGCCGCCTGCGCATCCAGGAGGAGAAGGAAGCCCTGCTCGCCGAGGCCACTTACGAACTTTCGGAGGGAAGCGCGGCCAAGGCCAAGGAGCTGTTTTCCAAAGCGATCGATCAGGAGGGAGGCTCCCCCGAGGGAGCCGCCGGCTTGGCGATGGCCGAACTCAAACTCGGGTTCCCGGAACGGGCGCTCGCAGTTCTCGATCGGTACCAGGAGTGGCTCGCAGGCAGCATCACGAGACCCCTTGTGACGCGCGACGCCCTGCGCAAGCTCCAGCGCGATGCGGAAGCCGATGCCGTCGAAAAGGCGATGCCGGCTCCGAGTACGGCGCTCGATTTTGCACTCTTGGCGCAACGAGCCTTGGTCGAAGGGGACAAGAAATACGCCGCCAACCAGGACGGGCGCACCGAGTTCGAGAACGCCCGTCGATACTCGACCCACGCCCTGCTCCTGCACCGCACTCCCCGCTTGGACCTGTTGGTCATGCGGGCCCACGTAGCCGGGCATCTCGCCGACCCTCAAACCGTGGTGGAAACGGCCCAGGCTCTGGTGAACCACTTTCCACATCGGGCGATTGCCCACCATTGGGCCGCGTTCGCTTACCTGAAGCTCGAAGCAAAAACCTACGATGAAGCCGGGGAGGCCGCCGCGCGCGAAGCCGTACGGTTGGATCCGAGCAACGCCAATGCCCACAGTCATCTCGGAGGAGCCTTAGTTCGAAGGGAGCAATACTCCGCCGCCTTGGCGCCTCTGAAGGAGGCGGTGCGACTCGCGCCGAAAGAAACCGGTCACAAGCTCAACCTCGTCGCCGCCCTGGACGAGCTCAAACTCGATGGGGAGGCCTTCGCCATTCTGGACGAGGTCTTGGCCGAAACACCCGATCACGAAATGACTCTTCACAAGTACGGATCGATGCTCATCGATCGTGGCCGGGAAGAGGAGGGGATGGCCAAGCTCCGCCGCATGATCGAGGCTCACCCGGCCTCCGCGACGTCGCAGGCCCTGTTCGGCCGAGCGCTGCACCTCCAGTCCAAGTGGAACGAGGCGATCCCTTACCTGAAAAAAGGGATCGAAATGGGAATCAACGACCCCGGAATCACCGAGATCTTGGGTCAGTCACTCATGGAGTCCGGAGCCACGGACGAGGCGCTCGCGTTGCTCCGCGAAATCGCCGAGCAAAACCCGGGATCCGACTCCGCATTGGGCGCCTACGCGCGGGCGCTCTCGACGAAGTCGGAACACGAAGCTGCGGCGGCAGTAATCCGAAAACTGGTCGCACTGAAACCCGACAATGCTCTGTTCCGAGCCAATCTCGGACGAGAGCTTTGCATGCTCGGTCGCGGCGAGGAGGCGCTGGTGGAAGCGCGTGAGGCAGTGCGACTCGCGCCGAGCGCTCTCGAAAGCCAGAGTTGCCTTGGCCATGCCCTTCAAGTTCTCGGTCGGCTCGAGGAGGCGCGCGGTGCCTACGAGGCCGCTCTGGCCATCGACCCGAAAAGCAGCGACACTCTGTACCAACTGGGAGCGATCTTCGATCGACTGCAACAGTGGGACGCTTCGATAGAGTCCCTGAAGGCCTGTTTGACGATCGAGCCCGAGCACATTCTCGCGAACCTCCAACTCGGGGCCTCTTTGACCAATCGCGGCCGGCCCGCGGAGGCTCTCGAATACCTGCGCACCGGCACGCGCCTGTTGCCGAAGGACGCTTACGGGGCGCTGAATCTCGGGATCACTCTCAATCAACTACAAAAGGTCGACGAGGCCGTAGTTTGGTTGCGCAAGGCGATCCAGTTGGACCCGAACCTTGCCAGTGCTTATTCGCTCTTGGGAGGGGCGCTCGGGGAGTCGGGGCAGATCTCGGAAGCCCTCGCCGTGCTTCGCGACGGCGCGGAACGTCATCCCGAAAACCCGGACATTCTGTTCACTCTGGCCGCCGCTTACATGGCCACGAACGACTTTCCGAAGGCGCTCGAAATCGCGGACCGTTCCATCAAGGCGAATCCGGCTCACGCACTCGCACACTACAACCGCGGAAACATCTTGTTCCAACTCGACCGCGCGACGGAAGCCATCGCCGCTTTTCAGGAGTGTCTCCGCCTGCAACCCGATCACGCCGAAGGGCACTGCAACTTGGGACATGCCTTGCTTGCGGCGGATCGCCCCGCCGAAGCGCTCGCGGCTTTCCGGCGCGGCCACGAGCTCGGATCCAAGCAGCCGGGCTGGCCGTATCCCTCGGCGGATTGGATCAAGGAGGCTGAGATCAAAGTCAAGGCCGGCGAACGCGACCGCTGAGAGTTTCTCACCACGGGCAGGGTGAAGGCACCGAGAACCGGATTACGATCGTCACATCCGGCAACCTTCGCTCGATGAACAGGCACATCGACGCAGTTGTCCTCCCCTCGTGATAGCCTCCGAGAATGACGAAGTGGTGGACGATCGGCTGCATGATCGGTTGCCTCGGCACCGGGTTCTTGCCCGCGCAAAACGGCGATCGCGCCGGGGACCCGTCGGTCGAAGTACCGCTCGCGAAGTCGCTACCCAAAGCACCAGTCGTTCCCGCCGAACGTGCGCACACGACTCTGGTATTGGCCGATGGAATCGCCGCCGAGCTCGTGGCGTCCGAACCCCTCATCGGTGATCCGGTAGCTCTCGCCTTCGACCCCGACGGGCGCCTCTGGGTGCTCGAGATGCGCGGCTACATGCCGGACGCCGACGGCTTCGGCGAAGATTACGCGACTGGCCGGCTCGTCGTCCTTTCCGACGACGACCACGACGGACGCATGGACCGCAGCACGGTGTATGTCGACGATATGGTGCTGCCTCGGGCGTTTGCGTTCGTGAGAGGCGGAGTCCTCGTGCTCGAGCCGCCGTGGTTGCGCCGGCTCTACGACGACAACCACGACCTCGTTCCCGATCGAGAAGAGATCGTGGCGGCCGGCTTTGGCGGCCTCAATAATCCGGAGCACGCGGCCAACGGCCTTATCCGCGGCCTCGACAACTGGATGCAATGCATCAATCACCCCCTGCGGCTGCGCGACCAAGGGGAGCGACTCGAACTTGGCGATAGCCCCATTCTCGGCCAGTGGGGGGGGGCTTACGACCAATGGGGTCGCCTGTTCCACAACTCCAACAGCGACGTACTGCGCGCCTGCGTCGTCCCACCTCGGGCCCTGGCTCGGCATCGGCAATGGCCGCTCTCCAAGCTGGCCAACGTGCAGGTCGTGAAGTCCCAGGCAGTGCGCCCGGCTCGCCCCACGCCCGGCGTCAACCGAGGGTACCAGCCAGGATTTCTCGATGATCAGGCGCGTCTGCGCACTGCCACCGGAGCCTGCTCACCCTGCATCTACCGAGGCCAACTGTTTGGTTCCGATTACGCAGGAAACGCGTTTGTGTGCGAACCCGCCGGACATTTGGTGAAGCGCTACCGCCTCACCGAAGTGGACGGACTCCCGGTCGGAACCGACGCCTACGGAGAGGGGGAGTGGCTGGCCTCCACCGATGAGCGGTTCCGGCCCGTCGCGATCACCGAGGGGCCGGACGGCGCCCTCTACATTGCCGATTTCTATCGCGGCTTGATCCAACACCGCCTTTTCCTCACGTCGTACCTGCGGGACCAAGTCGATCGGCGCGAGCTGGCGGCCCCCACGGGACTGGGTCGAATCTGGCGCCTCGTCCCCCGAGGCCAGCCGATCGACCGAAACTCTCCCGGGTTGAGTGCGCGAACGACCACGTCGCTGATCGGCCTCCTGCAACATCCATCGGGATTCTTCAGGGACAGCGCGCAGCGCCTGCTCGTGGAGCGGCGCGACCGGAAGGCCATCCCCTTACTTCTCGAGGTGGCCCTGCAACACGCCGACCCGTTGGCGAGGCTGCACGCCTTTTGGACCCTCGAGGGTCTGGATGCCCTGAATCGCGAGGTCTTGCTCGAGATTTCGAAGGATGTTCACCCCGAATTGCGAGTGGCGGCGCTGCGCGTCGGAAGTCCCCTGCGTACATGCCCGCTGCGAACCGAGCTCGAGCGACTCTGTCGCGATCAGGCCATCTCCGTACGTCGGCAAGTGGCGCTCGGGTTGGCCGACATGTTCGATCCTGGCGAGGAGCACGACCTACTCCCGTTCGTGGCGGCCTTGGCGCACGATCGCAACCTTCGGGATCTCCTGATGACTGGGCTCGCTGGACGCGAGGCTTCTCTCATCCGGGAGCAACTCATCCAGGCCTCCGACCCGGACCCCATCGATGCCCCTTCCGGCCTGCTTCGGGATCTAGCCCGATCGATCGTCCTTCGGAAAAGCGAGGCGGACCTCGTGGCCCTGCTCTCTACCGCCGTGCAGCATGCCCCCTCCGAGGCTGACGCGACTGCACTTCTCGAAGGATTGAACGCCGGACGCCCCCTGCCCGACCGCAGCAAATTCCAAATGCCCTGGGAATTGTCGGCCCCACCGGAGCCGCTGGAAGCATGGATGAAGCGTGCGAGTGCCAAGGAGCATGAACTCCTGACTCTGCTGGATCGCCGCCTCACCTGGCCGGGCAAACCCGGGTACGAACAGTGGGCGATCCCTCCCCTGGACGCTCGTGGTCAGTTGTTGGCGGACAAGGGGCAAGCCTTGTTCCTGACCACTTGCGCCGGTTGCCACCATCCCGAGGCACTGGGAATCGAGGGACTTGGGCCACCGCTCTTCGAGTCGCCCCGCATCCAAGGTCCCTCGCGGGCGCTCATTGGCATCACCCTCGTTGGCCTGCGGGGAAAACTCCAGGTGAAGGGTCGGGGGTACGACAGCGAAATGCCGAGTCTGCGAAGTCTCGACGACGAGAATCTCGCCGCCATTCTGACGTGGCTCCGACGGTCGCACGGAAATCGCGCCGGACCGATCTTCCCGGAAGAGGTGCAAGCCCTTCGGGAAGAGCTGCAAAACCGCAGTGTCCCCCTCGACACCTCGGAGCTGGAAAGCTTCGGAAACTCTCGGGATTGAGGGGGACACCGACTCGTCCGTCCGGTACGCTCCGGTTTCGAAGCGGGAATGCCATGCCAAATCCGAACCGCCGCCAAGTCCTATCCACGAGCCTGAACCTCACACTCGGAACCCTCGGGCTTCGGGGGGTAGTTCGCCCGGGCTTACGCTGGAGCCGCTCGAAGGCACCATCCTCCGCAGCCCGCGGGTTGATCCACATCGTGCTGGGTGGCGGCCTCAGCCATCTGGACAGTTTCGACCCCAAACCGGAGGCGCCCCTGGAGGTGCGCGGGGAATTCCGGACGGTTCCTACGACCCTCGCGGGAGTCCGATTCGCGGAGCCGCTCGCTCGCACCGCAGAACACGCTCATCGGCTCGTGATCGTTCGTTCTCTCACCCACCGAGAGGGAGCCCACGAACGGGCGGCCCATCTGGTGCTCACCGGCAATCCCCCGCTCCCTGCGCTGAGCTATCCGAGCCTGGGCGCCATGATCGCCGAAGGTCTTCCGCGCACCGGGACGACGCCGCCCTACTTCGTGCTCGGCCGCAGCAACGAACCGGCGCTTCTCTCCGGCTACCTGCCTCCGACCCACGCTCCCTTTCGCATCGACGGGGATCCGAACCGAGGCGATTTCCGGGTGGCGGACCTCCTCCCGCCGCCGGGAGTCGACCCGGCGCGGCGCAGCCGCCGACACCGGCTCGCCCGCGAACTCGGTTCCGAGTCGCCCGCCGATCCCCTCGAAGACACCCTCTCCGATCTCCGCGCCCTCGCTCAGGCCTTGGGAGAGGACCCGCTCTTGAGTCGAGCTGTGGATCTCAGCCAGGAACCACCGGCCGCCCGCGACCGCTTCGGAAAAACCCCTCTCGGACAGCGCTGCCTCTTGGCCCGCCGCCTCATCGAGGCGAACGCCCGCTGCGTCACAATCTACGAAGGCGGGTTCGACCATCACGCCAACCTCTTCCGCGAACTTCGGCCCCGACTCGAGACCGTGGACCGAGCCTTGTCGGCGCTGATCCAAGACCTGGAGACTCGAGGTCTCCTCTCTGAAGTCGTGGTGCTGGTCACTTCCGAATTCGGACGCACGCCGGAAGTGAATCGAGATGCTGGCCGCGACCATTGGCCGCGCGCGTTCTCCGCCGTACTCGCCGGTTTCGGACTGAGCGCGGGCCGAACCTATGGCTCCACGGATGCCTCCGGCGGCGAACCCGCGGAGTGCGCCACCAGCCCAGCCGACCTCGCCGCCACGACCTTGCACTTGCTGGGCCTCGATCCATTCGCTCGGATCCAGAGTCCCGGTGGACGTCCCATCGATCGGGTGCGGGACGGGAGGGTCCTTCGTGAAATTCTCGCGTAGGTGGAACCCCACGGCAGTAGGGCTGACCGCGGCGCTCGCGCTCACCGCCACCGTGCTCGCCCAAGGACCGGTCGTGCAGAGTGCATTCCCTCGCGGCCTCCCCCGCGGCGTCGCGACCACCGTCGAGCTCGAGGGAACTCGCCTCGAATCCGTGGAGGGGCTGGTCGACGAAGCCGGCAGTGTGCGCTGGATCAGCCGCGGCAAGAGCGAACGCAATCGCACTCAGGTCACGATTCTCGCCGAACCGTCGGCCCCGCTCGGACTCTCACCCCTACGATTTCGAAGCCCGACCGGAGTCTCCGACCTCGTGGTCTTCGAGATCGAATCGTCTCCCCCCGTGGTCTTGCGGGAACCCACGAATTCACCGTGCCTTCTCGCGGTCGGACAAACCCTCGACGGATGGCTGCCGTCGGATCGTGAGCAAGTCGTTCATTGTGCGGTGACCGCCGGAGAAGCGCTCGCGATCGAGCTCCTGTCGATGCACCTCGGCGGGCCTCTGGTCGACACCAGTCTCTCGGTCCGCGACCTCCAAGGACACCGGATCGCTGCCGCCGACGATTCTCCGGAACTCGGTCACGACCCCGTCTTGCGGTGGACTCCGAAGGAATCGGGGACCGTGGCCCTCCACCTCGAAACCAAGTCTTTGGACGCCCCCACGCGCACCCCGTTCCGATTGCGGATCGAGGCGGCCGACGCGCCGACCCGCGTTCGTCCCCGACCCGGACGTGGCGTGGCCTGGCAGCTTCCTCCCCTCGCCGAGACCTTGACACCAGCGGCCTCGGAGCCCGGCCAGCCCCTACGCCTTCGGGTTCTCACCTCTCGCCGGCGCGACCAAAGCCCAGTGGCCTTGCCGGTGGGCGGACGGCAGTGTTTGATCCTCCAGACCGACGCACGCCCGCAGGGTGAACACGGCATTGAACTGAGCCTCACGGGGTTACCGCCCGGGGTTCACGCCTCGTACCCGAGCAACCTCGCCCCGGGTGCGACCCAGTTCCCATTGGTGCTGGAATCGAGGCCGCAGCTCGAGCGCGGAGCGTGGTTTCCCGGAGTCTCTGCCCACTGCCGCTGCGGCGACCCCCTCGCAGTCAGCCTCGAGACTCGCGTGCCTATCTCCAAGGTCGAGAACGACGTGCCATTCTCCTCCATCACGGCTCGTTCGGTCGTCCTGGCCTTGGTGCGGCCCGTCCCGATCGAGATCGAGGCCGACTCACCGCGCGCTCCCGTGCCAATCGAAGGGCGTGCCTCTATTGAGGTTCGCATCCAGCGCGGCCAGGGCGGAGACAAGCCCCTCACGCTGCGCGTCTTGGGCCTTCCGGATGGGATCAGCTCCGCCGCCAAGGCGGTCCAAGCAAATGGGCAATGGGCCACCCTTGAGCTTCAGGTTTCAAGCCGGGCCCCTCTCGGCACCCACGCGTTGGTCGTAACCGCAACCGGCGACTTCGGCGGTGAAGCTTCGGTCTGCTCGAAACTGCTCGCGCTCGAAGTCGAGCCAGCGCGCGTGAAGGTCCGATGGACCAATGCCATTGCCGCTTCGGGGACGTCGCTCACGATGGCCCTGCCGATCGAATGGAACGGACCTGCGCCCGAGTGGTTTGAGATGGAATGGTCCGACCTCCCGACGGGTGTGCAGGGACGAGCCATGCGAGCCCGCGGTAGCGACCCGACTCTGGCAACTACGCTCGAGATCGCGGCGACCGCCGCGGCGACGCGCGTGCGACCACTTGGTTTGCGCCTTCGCTTCGAGGATCCGAACGGGAGGAAGGAAATCCGCCTCCGGGGCGGAAGCTTGATCGTCGCGCCTGAAGCCGGGTCGACCGGCACCATCGGCTCACGAGCCACCGGCACCCTCACCCAACCCAAGACATGATTCCGACTTTGCTGATTGCTTTGCTCTTCGGCTCAGCCGCTTCGGATCCGGTAGAGCGGCCGCGGATCCTGATTGAGCCTTCGGTCATTTACATTCAAGCTGGCGGAGACCCGGTGACCGTGATGGTCCTTCACGAAGACGCCCTCGGTCGCATCACCGACATCACGAGCGAGGCCGAAATCCAGGAGCTGGGCACCCGCGCCCTCTCCTGGAGCGGGGCGCTGCGCCTGCGGGCCGACCACCCCGGAACATGGACGATCGAAGCCCGCTTGGGAGTCCTGAAAACCGAGGCCCTCGTCATGGCGAGTCCCCGGGCCGATACGTCGCCTTCGTGGTGCGACGACATCATCCCGAGACTCGCGCGGATCGGATGCAGTTCGGGCGGCTGCCACGGCGCGGAGTCGGGCAAAGGCGGCTTCAAGCTGTCGCTCTTGGGTGACGACCCGGGCAGTGACCACCTTCGCATCACGTTGGAACGTCGGGCGCGGCGAGTCGATCGAGAACACCCCGAAGAGAGTCTCCTCTTGCGCAAACCCACGCTGCGAGTCGCACACGGAGGGGGCCGTCGGCTCGAAGTCGGCGATGCGACGCACGAAGCAATCGTTCAGTGGCTGGCCGCCGGTGCCCCCTCCGACCTCAGTTCAGCCACGCCCATCCAGGGCCTCGACATTCACCCGCGCGAGCTGCTCGCCGGGCCGGCCACCCAGTCCGTGCGTTTCGTGGCCCGCGCTCGGTACGCGAATGGAGCGGTGCGCGACGTGACCGATTTGGCCATGTTTTCGAGCAACGATCCGACCGTGTTCGAACTCGACGAGTCGGGCCAGGGGCGATTCGGGCGCGTCGGAGAAACCGTGGTCATGGCGCGATTTCGCGGCGAAGTCGCGGTGGCCCGAGTCGCTCGCGGCGGACGTCCTCCGGCAGAGCCGCGAGTCTTCGCGGACGACGACCCGATCGATCAAGCCACCGAGCGACGCTTGGCTCGGCTAGGCGAACACCTGCACGGGCCGACCGACGACTACGCGTTCCTCCGTCGTCTCACGCACGACCTCCTGGGCCGGTTCCCGACCCTCGAGGAGATTCGGGCCTTCGAGAACGCACCCTCGGGTACCCGCCGTGACGCAGCGATCGAGACCATGCTCGCCGACGCCCAGAGCTCCGATCGTTTTGTTCTCGGCTTCTTGGAATCCCTGCATGCCACCGAGGATCGCCTCGGGGAGAAGGGTCTGCGACTCCTTGCCGATTTCCTGCGGCAGTCCCTGGTCGCCGATCGGGATCTCGGTGAGGTGGTTCGTGATCTCCTGGTCGCGGAAGGTTCGACTCTGGAGTCCGGCCCGCCCAATTTTTGGAAGCTTGAGAGGGAGCCCACCGCGCAGTCGGAACTCACGGCGCAGGCCTTCTTCGGCGTCCGCATCCAATGCGCGCAGTGCCACCATCACCCATTCGATCGGTGGACGGAACAGGACCATCGCCGGTTCACCGCGATTTTTGCCACCGTCGCCAAACGTCCGGGGAAAGACCCGAGAGAGGAGATCATCGCGTTCGATTCCGAGCGAAGCCTGCGCGATCCCCGGTCGGGTCGGCCCGTCAGACCTGGCACCCTCGGGGGAGCCGAGCCCGCCCCCAAGCAGGATCCCCGCCATCTCCTCGCCTCGCTCCCATCGCCGCTTGAGCGGGATCTGTTCGATCGGCACATCGTGAACATCGTGGTGTCCCGCTTCTTCGGACGAGGCTTGGTCGATCCAATCGATGACGTCCGCGCCAGCAATCCTTCGCTCGATCCGGCCCTGCACGACGAACTGGCCAAGGAGTTTCGCACCCAGGGTCGCCGCCTCTGGCCGCTGGTTCGGCGCATCGTTCGCACCCGAACTTACGCCCAGGCTCAGCGGTCCAGCCCCGAGACCGGACCTCCGTGGGCCGGCGCAATGCGTCGCCAAGCGGACGCCGAGGCGGTCTTCAGCGCCATAGGAGCCCTGACCGGGCGAGCGCTGCCTCTCCCCGGTGCCAAACGCGGAGCCTCGCCGGTCACCCATCCGGGAACGGCCGGGTTGGCCGCTTTGGATCTATTCGGGCGCGCTCCCAGGCTCACTTCCTGCGCGTGTGAGCGCACTCGCGAGCCGCTTCTGCGCCAAAGCCTCCATCTCTCGCACGCCACCGCGATCGAAGAACGCCTTCGTGACCCCGATGGTCGAGTCGCAAGGCGCACCCGCGCCGAGCCGGACGATCGGCAGTTGATCTCGGAGTGGTACCTCCTCGCGTTCTCGCGCCCCCCGACCCCGACCGAACTGAATCGGGCTACAAAGGCCCGGGCGGATGTCACCGATCGCGCGGCTTTTTTCGAAGACTTGACGTGGGTGCTGATCAACCTCCCGGAGTTCGTTTGCGTACCCTGAAATGGTCTCCAGTCGTCGCCGTTTTTTTCGCCCTCGCGACGCCCTGGCCACTCTTCGCCCAGACGGAGCCTGCGCCCTCCCCGGCCCTCCCCAGGGCTGAAAGATACGTCGACAGCTTTTCACCTCTTCCCGAAGGGTGGAAATACACCAACCCCATCCGCGGCTTGATCAGACTACCCGAATCCAACGGGCTCCTGATCGCACAGGGGAGCTCGCTGGTGCACCAACCGAGGCAGGACAGCACCGCGCGTCGCATGAATCCCTTTGTCGAGGGTGAACTCTTCGGAATCTCCCTCGCCCATCGTTCGCACCAGCTCCTCGAGTATGGAGGGCTGTCCGGGCGATCCGGCGTGGCTCGCGTCGTCGACTTGGCAACTGGTTCCGAGCTGCGGCGCTTCACGGTGCGGGGGGACTGTTTCGAAGCGGGGGCGCTGAGTCCGCGCGGCCTGATGGTGGCCCTCAACACCCCCACGAAGGGCGCCAACTTGTGGAGAGTCGATCAAACCGAGCCCGTGGCCGTCCTCGCGTTGCACACGGAATTGGTCACCGCCCTGGAATTCAGCGCCGATGGCAATTGGCTCCTCAGCGGTGACCGCGAAGGAACGGTGCTGGTGTCGGAAGCCGACACCGGGATCGACCTTTTGCGAGTCCCCCACGCGGGGCTGGAGGTTCGGTGTCTGAGCATCACCCCTTCGGGTCGCCGCGCGGCCATCGGTTTGTCTGACGGAAAGCTGCGAGTCATCGACCTTCCCATATCCCCGCGTGATCGCCTGGTCGACACGAGACTCGCCAATGCCCTCTCCGTTCATTGGATCGACGAACAACGCTTCGCGGTCGGGGGGCCCGATGGACAGTGCATGCTCGTCACTCTCGATGGAGGGGCCCCCAAGCCTCTCCCCTCCTGGAGTGATCATGTCCTCAGTCTCGCATGGTCGCCGGACCGCCAGACGCTCTTCACCGGGGGGCATGCCGGACAACTCCGGGTTCACACGATCAAGCCACCCAAGTAGTGACGGAGTGGGCGCCAACCATGGACCGCCGGCCAACTGGATCAAGCCTCACTCGGTCAGCGGCTCCGACAGTTCTTGCCAGCGGATAGCGGACGCCCCATCGCGGCGCCGATTCCGAGAGCCGTGCGATTCCGGCTCATGAACGCACGTGCAGGACATTCGCGGAGCGCCCTTGGCAGTCCCATCGGCAGCCTCCGATGCGATCCCGCCACGATCAAGCAAACACGCCGCCGAGTGACGCCGCTGAAAGCGCCTGGTAGATCCAGGTCTCGAGCTCGGGCGCGTGAGCAGTCTCTATCCGCTCGCGCACCGTACACGGAAGGAGGCCAAACCGCTTCTCCAGAATGCCCAGCAGGACCTGTTCGCGCTCCATTCGTCGGCCTCTTTCGATCCCCTTCTCGATCCCCTGTTCGATGCCTTGCTCCATGCCTCGTTGCACACCCTGGGCGTGCCACGCATCCTGAGCAGAGATGAATTTCTTTCCCATTTGATTGGCCCCCACTCGAATCAACTCCGCCACCAGAGGTTCGGCACTCTCACTGGGCAAAGACATCAGCAAGGGCGTTCGCGGTGAGAGCCAGGTAGATCCAGGTCTCGAGCTCGGGCGCGTGAGCAGTCTCTATCCGCTCGCGCACCGTACACGGAAGGAGGCCAAACCGCTTCTCCAGAATGCCCAGCAGGACCTGTTCGCGCTCCATTCGTCGGCCTCTTTCGATCCCCTTCTCGATCCCCTGTTCGAT
>CADEGH010000003.1:52020-253417 GCA_902826835.1 uncultured bacterium
GTTCGATCCCCTGTTCGATCCCCTGTTCGATCCCCTGTTCGATCCCCTGTTCGATCCCCTGTTCGATGCCTTGCTCCATGCCTCGTTGCACACCCTGGGCGTGCCACGCGTCCTGAGCAGAGATGAAATTCTTTCCCATTTGATTGGCCCCCACTCGAATCAACTCCGCCACCAGGGGTTCGATTCGCCCCGGGGGAGTGATCCTGGTCAAGTAGTTTACCATCACGATCAGGTCTTCGTGGCCGTCGATGCGGGCGAACAAGCGAGACAAAGGTGTACGCAACTCGTGGACCCGTTGGGTGATCCCCAAACTCCTCCCGTGCTTGAGGAAGAAGAGGGCCAATGCCACCAGGTCCCCCGTGGGCGGTACCCGCGCGAGCAGGTCCTCATCCGGAATTTGTCCCAAATCCGACACCCAGTAGCCAACCTCCGGGGAGCCCTCCCAAGCGGGTTCGCGGGAGGCGAAGAGGGAGGACAGCCGACGAGGCGCGGACCAGGGTTTTCTGCCGTGATACAAAACCACCGGGAGAATCCGGGGCAGGACCGGGGACCCGGGATGGTCGTTCGCCCACCAACTCCAGATGCGGCCCAGATACTCGAAGATCCGCAAAGCCATGAAGCGTGGAGCATGACTCTGGTGCTCCAACAGGATCAGCGCCATGGCGGACTCGCCGTTCAGTTCCACGCGAAAGAGGAGGTCCACTTCGAACTGCCGCTGTTCTTTCGAGACAAAGGTCTGCGGCAAGCGATGAAGGCGATCGAGTTTCAGGGCACGCGTAATCGTATCGGGCAGGAACGCGCGGAAGAACTCGGCGGCCAGCTCGGGGCGTCCGAGCATGGTCTTGACCAATCGATCGTGTTCGCTGGCCGGCATCACCTCCCTGACTCGGGGGAGAGTTGCGCGTCGGGGTGGATTCCGAAATCCTCGTCGGAATCGCGCGGACGCTCACGCTCGGAGAGACTGGGCCAAGTCGGTCGAAAAACCCGGCGGCAAGGTGCGGGGCGACCGTGGCCTCGAGTCCTGCGACCAGACGGAACGGGGGAATGTCGGGTCATCCACAAATCGGGGAATCACATGCCAATGCAAGTGGGGCACCACGTTCCCCAGACTCGCCAAGTTCACTTTGGTCGGTTTCAGGATCCGTCTGAGTCCCCGTTCGACACGCAAGACCAGATCGAACAAACGGGACGCCTCGTCGGCGGAGAGGTCCGTCATCTCGGCCACATGACGACGGTGGATCACCCGACAAAATCCTGGGTAGTCGGGATCGTCCACCAGCACCACCCGATGCTCATCGTCCTCGAAGAGCGCGGGAACCGCGAGAGGCCGGCAAAGCTCACAGGTCGTCACGGCGCGGAGACTCCGATATGCCAGTGGAAGAAGAAAGATGTCCCGGCAGTCCCTTCCCGAGATGCATGCCGCCATCGATCACCAGGACCTCACCGGTGACGTAGGTCACCTCTGGATGCGAGAGGTACACGATGGCGTTCGCGATCTCCCCGGGAGCGGCAAACCGGTGGAGGGGGATATCATCGAGCAGCGCCGCCCGCTGCGCTTCGGTCGGCCAGAGTCGTTCACGCGCGCCCGGCGTATCGAAGACGCCGGGACAGACGGCATTCACGAACACCCCGCGGGACGCCCACTCCACTGCGACGGAACGGGTCAAGGCGATCACCCCCGCCTTGGCCGCCGCGGAATGGGCGGTGCCGGGCCCTCCCGTCCAGGCGTAGGTGGCGACGACATTCACAATGCGTCCCCGGCCTTGCGCGAGAAAATGGCGGCCGAACGTGTGGGTGGTGTGAAACACGCCATTGAGCGCGATGTCGATCACCACCTTCCAGCCCCCGGGGGAAAGGTCCTCGGTCGGGCACAGAAAATTGCCGGCGGCGTTATTCACCAGAATGTCGGCTCGTCCAAATTCGGCGACGGTTCGCTCGAGGAGGCGGGCCACTTCGCCGGGCTTGCGGACATCGGTCACCACCGCCCGCGCGGTGACGCCCGACGCAGCTAATGCCGCGACCGCGGGTTCGAGATGGGCCGCCGAGCGGCTCGCGATGACAATGCGCGCCCCGAGTCGGCCAAGTGCCTCCGCGGCGGAGAAGCCCAGCCCAGTGCCACCGCCGGTGATCACCGCGACTTGATCCTGAAATGCGCCGTCTTTCCACATGGGCGCACGCTACCAGGCCACGAGAGAGCGCCAGCGTCGGCTCCGCCCGGGGGCCACGGCAATGGCGCACTCCGACAAAGATTCTCCAGGCTTACGAACCTGCGTTTTTTTCTCGAAGAAAACTGAAGGAGCACGGGAATCCACTTCAGTTCGACGCTCAGGCCATCAAACCGCGGTACGCATCTATGGACCAAGTGAGGGACCTTCGCGGATCTCTGATCGGCAAGGCTCCCTCGGAACTGGAGTCTTATCCATGTGCGGATTACCTGCGATGAGAAGTGTGTTCATCCTGGTGACGCTCTGCTTCTTTCTTGAGGCTCAGGTGGCACGCTTTCCTTTCCACCAAGGGGGGATGGCATCCAATGCGACCGACCCCTACTGCTTTTCCTCGCCACTGGCCGTTCAGAATTCTTACATGACGGCCAACTGGGCCAGCGCCGGAGTCCCGAGCGGACCCGACAGTTGGTACTTGTGCTTGATGCCTTCCTGGGCCACGGCGGTGGAGCCCACTCCCGCCAGCGGCAGTCCGAACTACTTGCAGTTGACGGTGTGGCCCGCGCCGGGAATGCGGCTTTGGATCGACGGCCTTCGCTTTCGCACTGCCGCGGTCCTGCCGCCAGCAGTCCAATCCGTGGCGATCTACGCAGACGAAATTCCCGGTCCGGCCGGCGACAATTTCTCCACTAGGCTCGCCACCGCGGCCACCATTTTTCCGAATCCCCGCGGAGCTTCGAACGTGCGCGTCGGGCTCGAGCACGTGGCCTGGCTGAAGAACGTCGGCAACCCCGTCACGATCCGCATCTACCTGTGGAGCGGCGCCTTCCTCGGAACCAACGCCTCCGAGATCAACGAGCTCACCGTAGACGGCTGTGGCGGCGTCCCGGCGATCGCCTCCTCACTCGGCCCGGGCTGCAGCCACCCCCTCGATGGCGTGCTCACGGCTGATCCTCCGCGCCTCGGAACGAACTGCACGATCCGGATGGACTCGCAATTCCCGGGAGCGATGATGTTCCTGTACGCGAGTCTGCCGCCGACCGTTCCGATCGTGAGCGGGTGGCCGACGGTCTGCAACGTGTACGTGGACCTCTTCAACCCGCTCAACCACTGGTTGATCGGCAGCTACATGCTCGACAGTGCGGGTGACTGGTCGTGGTCCATCCCCATCCCGAGCCTGCCGGTGCTGCAGGGCCGCTCCGTCATCCTTCAAGGCCGAATCTGTGCCCCGAACGGTCCGGTCGGGCCTCTCACTCCCGACTGGTTGACCAACGGCCTGTTCCTGCAGATCGGCTGCCAGAACTGACCGAGCGCATTCGCGCGAAGAGACGCCGGCCTGGAAAAGAACTCGGGCCGAGGGGTTTCCCTCGGCCCGATCCTCCGGCGATAGCGGCGGTGCGACTCGAACGCACGACCCGCGGCTTATGAATCCGCTGCTCTAACCAACTGAGCTACGCCGCCGTGGACCGAGGTTTTAGAAACTTCCGCGCCCGGGAACAAGTCGGGCCGGAAAGGCCCGAAACTCTCGGTCAAAGGCCGGTAATGATAGATCGTCACGCCACCGATAAGGGTGGCACGCCCCGAGGGGTGAGCCTCAGCAAACCCCGTGGCCAGGGCCCGCGTCCCACCCCACCCGATCGCGAAAGACTTCCCTCCCTGTCCCCAAGTATCCCCGTCCGGGATGCGCGGCCCTGCTTTCTTTCGGGGCGTCGTGACCGTCACGACGCCCCTTTTTTTTTCTCCGCGGGCTTCGGCGTAGATTCTCGTACCCGATGACGCACCCGTCCTTTCGCGCCCGCCGCATCCTGGTCCGAGTCGTCGCGCTCACGTTCGTGCTGGGCAGCACTCTCCTGGTCGCCGAACTGCTGTTTCGGGGACTAGGGGGTTTTCGCATTTTTTCCTGGCGCCTTGAGGCCGACCAGGCCCCGACCGATCACCGTGGGACGAATTCGGCGGAAGCCCTGCAGGCTCTGATCGCCGATTTTGCGGGCCCGGCCCAGCGGCGCTCCGACCTCGAATTTGGATGGTTCTTCGCGCCGGCCTCCCCCCCCACCAAGTCCGCTCCGGACCAAGATTCCGTCCTTCGAGTGCGGAACTTCGGCTTCGACTGGGTCAACTACGTCTTCAATTCCCGCTATCTCGCTAGCGAATCCGCCAAGCCGGACGGCATGCGACGACTCTTCCACGGACTCGATCTTCCGTGGATCACGGTGGCGGACCCACCTTCCGACGGCTCGGAGCGACCAGCCTATCGCTACCCATCCGGCACGACCCTCCCCTCCGGGCTGACGCTCAATCGTTTCGGATTCCGGGGCCGAGACCTGCCTCTGGTCAAACCCCCGCGCACGGTCCGCATCGCCTGTGTGGGCGCTTCCACGACGGTGGGTAGCCACCACTACGCCGAGTCCTATCCCGAGCTCCTCGAACGTTGGCTCGCACTTTGGGGGAAAAAGGCCGGGCTCGGCGTCGCGTTCGAAGTCATCAACGCGGGTCGGGAGGGCATTCAGCCCGCTGACAGCGCGGGGATCGTCCGGCACGAACTCCTGCCATTCGAGCCTGACTACCTCTTGTACTACGAGGGTGCGAACGTGTTCCGCCCGGAGACGGCGGTGAAGTGGGAGGGAGACCACGCCTACGGGGTCCCGCCCCCAGGGGCACCGAGGACCCTGAGTCGAGACGGATTGCTATCCCGTCTCGCGCAGCACTCGGCCATCGCCAGCCGAATTCATGGGACGTTGTCGCGGGCCGCCGGCCAACCCTACTCCCGGCCGGCTCAGCGTTGGGTGCTGGACCCGTCCCTCGACCAGGCCGACACTCCGCTATCTGCTTACTCGGAAGTTTTGGGACTCGAACGGGTGTGGCCGAGCCTAGACCAGATTCGCGGCGATTGCGAAAGCACGGGAATCCGCCTCGTCCTCTGCAGCTTCGCCAGCGTCGCCACGGTGGATCTCGATCTGAGCGCGCCCCCCTATGCCGGGATCGAAGCGTACTTCAGCACACTTCACTGGCCACTCAGCTACGAGAATCTCGCCCGGGCCTTCGCGGTTCAAAACCGGGCATTCGCCGCTTTCGCCCGCACCCATGCACTGGAGTTCGTCGACGTAGCCGCGCGGATTCCGCGCCATCCCGAGCTCTACATAGACGGCATTCATCACACCGAATCGGGGATCCGGGCCCTGGCTTGGTCCGTGTTCGAGCCGTTGACGCTGGTGCTCCAGAAGGATCTGGGGGCCGGGCGGGTCCCCCGTGCGGCGACCGGAACGGCGAGCGAGCATCCCTACCTCAGTAGGCCTTCGACGAGGCGCGTGCTCAAGCGATCGTGACTTCGGGGCACAGGTAGACGTCCTGGATCGCGTTCAGGATTTCGACGCCCTGCTTCACCGGCTTTTGGAACGCCTTACGACCCGAGATCAGGCCCATCCCTCCGGCTCGTTTGTTCACGACGGCGGTGACGACGGCATCCTGGAGGTCATTCGTTCCCGAAGCGCCCCCCGAGTTGATCAGACCAGCTCTGCCCATGAAGCAGTTCGCCACCTGATAACGGCAGAGATCGATGGGGTGGTCGGAAGACAATTTTTCGTAGACCTTCGAGGAGGTCTTGCCGAACTTGAGCGCGTTGTAGCCGCCGTTGTTTTCGGGCAGCTTCTGTTTGATGATGTCCGCCTGGATGGTCACCCCGAGATGATTGGCTTGCCCGGTGAGGTCCGCGGCGGCGTGATAGTCGACGCCATCCTTCTTGAAGCCGTTGCTGCGGAGATAACACCAAAGCACGGTGAACATTCCGAGATCATGCGCCTCCGCGAACGCCTGGCTGACCTCTTGCAGTTGGCGATGTGACTCTTCGCTACCCCAGTAAATCGTGGCGCCGACTCCGACACAGCCCATGTCGAACGCCCGTCGAATGGACTTCGTGAACATGATCTGATCGTAGGTGTTCGGGTAGGAGAGCAGTTCGTTGTGGTTGACCTTGAGGATGAACGGGATGCGGTGCGCATAGCGGCGCGCCACCATTCCGAGCACGCCGTATGTCGAAGCTACGGCATTGCACCCACCTTCGATCGCGAGTTCGCAAATCGTGGCGGGGTCGAAGTACTCCGGTGCCGGCGCAAACGAAGCTCCCGCGGAGTGTTCGATTCCTTGGTCGACCGGCAGGATGCTGAGGTATCCCGTACCCCGGAGCCGGCCGGTGTCGTACACGTGCTGGAGGTTGCGGAGGACCGCCGCGCTCCGGTCAGTCTCACGCATCACGCGGTCGACGAAGTCGCGGCCGGGCAGGTGCAGCATGGCCTTGGGGACGGTCTTGCAGGCGTGCGTGAGCAGGGAGGCCTGGGGACCGAGAATGTCTTGGATGCGGTTAATCATGGACGAGGTTCTTCAAGAGGCCGATGCGAGAGTCACTCCCGCTGGAAATGCACGAAGGTGACGTTGCCATCGGCGAGCCACCTTCGGTCTCTTCAACAATTCTTGCTCGCGACGCCGGTTTGACGGGTCGCCCTTCACGGCACCGTCCCCGACACGGTCGCGATCTCTTGGGGAATCAGGGCATCGCGGCCCGCCGTCGGGAGGAGGTGGTGCATCAAAGTTGCCCGAACCTCACGGGCGCCCACGCGGAGTGTCACGCGAACCGGGGTGGGTAGGCCCGCCTCAAGCGCGGTTCCGTCGGAGTAGCGCCACTGCTTACGCTCGGTGGCCAACTCCTGACCGTCCGCCCCGAGTTGGACCAACACCAGCACGACTTCGCGGTGGTGCGAGGCGGGCAGGCCATGGCCAGTCAGAGCGGTCACGGTGGCGACAACTTCCGTAGACTCGAACTTCAGGGTCAACTCCGCGGCCCCCTTCACGACGAGATTGCGACGGGCTCCGGTGAACGTGTGCAGCCGAACCTTCTGCACCCCGATCGTGTACTTTTCTTTGATCGTCGGGCTCGTGACCAGCTTGCGTTCCACCTCGGGCTGGTGGCACTCCTGACAGGATTTGTTCGCTCCCCTGGCCTTCGCCACGAGGAAACTCGTCCCCTGGTCGTGTTCCTTGCGCGCCTCGGGCTGACCGTGGCACGAAAGGCAGATCCCGGGCTCGCGGTAGGCCGGGTTACCGGTGACTCCCCCGTGACCGGGGCTATCGAACGGTCCGTGATACTCGTTGCCAGACAAATGGCAGGTGACGCAGTTCACCCCGAGATCCCGATCCAATTTGCGAGCCTTGGGTAGTTTGCCGATGCCCGTATCCAGGATCTCAAGCGGGGCGTGGCAACGTGCGCAGGAATCTCCCCCATCGGGCAGGTCTTTCACCGCGGCCTGGAACACCGGATCCGTCCAGCTCTGAGCGTGCTGACTGCCTTCCCATTCCGTGCACACGTCCTCGTGGCACTTGCGGCAACTCTTGACCAGAGTCGCAAGATTCGTGCGTTCATCGGTGACCTTCGGCTCCTCCTGTGGCGGGATCGCCACCGAGGGGACCAGAAAGCTCCACGCGCAGAAGAGGCCAAACAGGATCAAGGAGTCGCCGACGCGCATCGCCGGATTATAGGCTGCGCCCGAACGCGGGGAGCATGGCTCGCAGTTCGGTTGCCAGCGCGAGGAGTTCGGCCGGCCGCAGCGCCTGGGGCCCGTCGGAGAGAGCGCGGGCGGGGTCGGGATGCACCTCGATGATCAGTCCGTCCGCCCCCGCGGCCGCCGCCGCACGGGCCGCTGGCCTGACCAACGAAGCCTGCCCGGTCGCGTGACTCGGATCCGCGATGACCGGAAGGTGGGTGAGCTGTTTGAGCAAGGGGATGGCGACCACATCGAAGGTGTTGCGCACTGCCCGGTCGAAGGTGCGGATCCCGCGCTCGCATAGGACGACGTGGGGATTGCCTCGGCTGAGGATGTAGTCCGCGGATCCGAGGAACTCGTCGATCGTCGACATCATGCCGCGCTTCAAGAGCACGGGTTTGGCCTGCCTGCCTACGGCATCCAACAGCGGGAAGTTCTGAATGCTGCGCGACCCGATCTGAAGCATGTCCGCGAGGGCCGCCACCTCGGGCACCTGCTCCGGGGACATGACTTCGGTCACCACCGCCAGTCCAAATTCGTCGGCGGTTTCGCGCAGAAGATGCAACCCCTCGACGCCCAGACCCTGGAAGGAGTAGGGAGAAGTCCGTGGTTTGAACGCCCCGCCCCGAAGGAGACTTGCGCCGCTCGCGACGGCGGCTTCGGCGGCGCGCCGGAGTTGATCGCGGCTCTCTACGGCACACGGGCCCGCCGCCAACACCAAGGCCGGTCCACCGAACTCGGCCGAGCCGACTCGGACGATGGTGGAGACCGGGTGCACTTCCCGGGAAGCGAGGACGTACGGAATGTCTCTCGCAAGCACCTTCTCGACCGCGACGTGGGCCAGAACCGACCGGAGCATTTCTTCGTCGGCAGAGGCACCCTCGACCCGTACGACCCGAGGCCCCCCGACGCGGCCAAACAAGACCGCACGCCCCCTCAGCTTTTCGGCTCGGGCGAGTACATCGCAAACCTCCGTCTCGGAGGCGGTGGAGCGAATCAGAACCAACATAGGTTGAGGGACACCTTAAACCCGCTCGACCTTACGCCCTTGCCCGGCCGAGATCAACGAAGCCGCCCCGGGTCCGATCGAACCCGAAGTCTACTCCTACCAACGACTTGCATTTCCTGGACCCAGTGCGCGCCCGGAAATCTGCACTTCCCATTCCCCCCCGCCATCCCATAGGATTGTCCCTGCTGCCGGGAGGAACGTCCGCCCGGGGCCCATCACCCCTCGATGTCAACTGGGTGCGCCCACCACTCGTGCGTTTGGATAGCGGGGATCATCTGTTTCCTCGCGGCGGGGAGATCCTCCGCCCAGACACCCAGACCAGAGCCGTTCCCGGTTGAGTTCTCGGGGGCGTCCGCGGAGGTGCGACGGGAACTGGTCAACCGCGAGCGCTGGCACCTCGCAGACCGTTTCCACGAATGTGTGCTCGCCGCTGAGGCGGCGCGGGTGGCCCGATCGCCGGATGCTCGCGAGAGCCCTCTCGAGGCAGTCCCTGGCGCTCTCGCCGCGATGGCCGAGTCCGAATTCCAAATCGACTGCTTCGTGGCCGATTGGGCGTTGATCCAGACCCTCTCCGACGAGGATCGAAGAATCCGCCAGCGGCTGTTCGAAGCTTCCCGGGCCATACTCGTCGAATTGAATCGTCGACCCGCGGACGAGTTGGTCGCATCCGCCGAACGGGCGTTGTCCAACCTCTCGGCATTTGCGGAAGCCAAGCGAGATCGAGAAGCCGGCCGGGGCCACGCGCTCTACTTGCTCTCGCTTCGCAGGTGGCAGAAGAACCGAGCGGCCGCGATCGCTCTCCTTCCGCCACTCATGGCGAGGCTCAGCTCGGAGGGCCTCAATCTCGATTCGCGGGCGTTGCTCGCCGCGGCGGATTGGTTCGGCCATCAACTGAACGAGACCAAAGATGGGGAGTCGGCTGCCCGGTACCTTCGATCGGTCCGGCACGAACTCGGCGAGCTGATCCCTCCGCTCGACATTCAAGCTCGTTTGTTGTCTTTGGAGGCGGAAGTCGCGGCGAGAGAATTCCAGTTCGGGGCCGCCGCCGTACACATTGCCGGCTTGGAAACGGCGCTGGGCGAGCTCGAGCCGATCATGATTGCCCGTCGATCCCCCATCCAGTCGGGGCTCCTGTCCGAGTGGTGGCGCCAGATCGCGCTCACGAAGGCCCAAGCTGGCGACCACACCAGCGCCTGCCAGCATCTTCAGCACGCGCTCCACCTCTCGGACGTGCCGGCCGCACAGCGATTCCGGGCCAGCGTCGCGCTCGCCCGCGAAACCTTGGCGAGGGGCGACCTCCTCGCGACTTTGTCGGCGGCGGAACACGCTCTCGACGAGGCACCTGGCTCCGGAGATCGCGATTTACCGCCTACCCATCCAATGCATCGCGACCTCCGCCAGCAACTCGCGCTAGTCTCCGCGGAGGCGTTGACTCGGTTGGGGCGCGCCGATGTTGCCCGCCGCTCCCTTGAACGCGCCGAGAAATTGAAGGAGGAGGGAGCCGATACACCGGAGCTTCTCGCCGCGTTGGAGCTCTCCCGGGGCTTGCTGGCGTCGGCCGAGGGGGACCTCGAGTCGGCGGAAGCGGCGTACCACCGCGCGATCGAGGTCCTCCCCGAGGAATCGCGAGCCAGCGAACGAGCGCTCGCCCTGACCGCGCTCTCTCGCCTCTACCTGGCCATGGGCTCCGCGTCGGAAAGTGAGACTTACGCGAGACGAGCCTTGGCGGCCGCGGATGCCGCGGACCGGGACCGGGTGCTGCTGGTGACCCTGTCGCGGCTTGGATTGGCCCACGTCGCTCTCACGAAGGCCAAGCCCGCCCAGGCGGTGGAGCACCTCATCGAAATCAAGAGCGCGGGCGCTCGGATCCTGGAGGTGCGCACTGATCTCGAACTCGAGTGGAATCGCCTCGATCTCGAAGCTCAGGTGCAGCTCGAAGGCCTCGGCAAGCCGAGCGAGGCTCACTTGCTGTCGCTCGCATCGTCCGCCCGGTCGATCGCCGAAGCCGCCCTGAAGGATCAGGACCTCCACAACCCTCGCGAAGTCGCCGAGATCTTCCGACTCCTGGAATTGCAACAGACGATCGAACACCGCGCGGGCCTCGTCGAAAGCAGCGCCGCGGAAGTTGCATTTGGATTTTGGAAGGAGCTGGCGGAGGTCCGGGACTTGACGGCGTCGTCGTTCGAGTGGAACGAGCCGCGAGCTCTCCTGCATTCCTTGCGAGGCCGCCACGAAGAGCGTGCCGGGCGACTCGTGGCCGCCTCTCAACACTTCAAGGAGGCGGTCAGGCTCGAAGACGCTCTGCGTCGAAGCCTCAGACAGCGAGTACCGGACGAGCTCTCCGGCCGCTTTGCGGGATGGCACGACCACCTGTGCGGTCTTCTGTTCGCAATCGCCGCGGAGCGGCGAGATCAGGCCTCGTCCTTCGAAGCCCTGCAAATCCAAGAGTCACTTCGCAATCAGTCCCTCCGGGCGCTGCTGCGAGCCAAGCTCGCGAAGGGCGAAGAATTCCGAGCACGAGGAGTCCCTGGTTCGACCACTCTCACGAGCCTCTCCCTCCAAGATCTCAGGAGCACGATGCGCGACGGCCGCGTCGTCTTGGTTTTCAGCTTGACCGAACGGGGCTGTTACGTCGTACTCGCGGAGAAGAACCGGCTCGCCACCATCCCCCTGGAAACCACGCGTCTGGAGGTCGAGCGCAGGGTTCATTCGCTGCTCGACAACCTCCGGCCAATCGAAGACGAGTACGCGCGGCGCGCGGTACGAGAGGAATCGGAGGCCCTCTACCGCCTTCTCATCAAGCCGGTTGAATTTGCGGTAGGGGCGGCACGGGAACTCATCTTCGTACCGGACGGAAGCCTGCACCTGTTGCCGTTCGAAGCCCTCATAGGATCCCCGCTTGGCAAGTCCGGTGAGAGCCGCGCGCCCTATCTGATCGAAACGCCAACCCTGGACTCCACCTCGACCGTTCCGAGTCTTTCCATGCTCATCGCCCTCGAAGGGCGAGCGCCTCCCCGCGCTCCGAACGAACTCCTGGTCGTGGGACCGCCTCATCTCCCTCTCCCCGGTTTCCCGGTGCTGGAAAAAGGCGAAGACGAGTCGGATGTCTGGACGCCTCATTTCGACTCCAGCAAGACTCGCCGACTCCGAGGTAAAGAGGCCACTCTCTCCGCTCTGCTCGCCGAGCGTCCCGGAGAATTCCGGCGCTTGCACTTCGTGACCCACGCCCGACACTTCCGCGGTTCTTCGCTCGCGGGCGGCCTGTACCTCAGTCCCGAGTCGGAGGGGCCTCACCTCCCGTTGTCGCCCCGCGAAATCGCTTCCTGGGGCCTCGATCAGGTGGAGCTCGTCATCCTCAGCGCGTGCGGAAGCAGTCGGGGGCCGGACGCCGGCCTGGAAGGTCCGCTCGGACTGCCTCGGGCCTTCCTGGTGGCCGGAGCGAGATCGGTCATCGCCACCAGCCATGACGTCCTGGACCGAGCTCCACGAGCGCTTCTCGATCGACTTGCGATCCGACTCTCGGAGAACCCGGGCCGGTCTCCCGCTCGCTCCTTGCTGTTGGCGAAGCGCGACCTGTTGCGAAGTGGCGCGACCGCTTGGCCCGGAAATTGGGCACCCTTCTTGTTCCTAGGCGCCCCCTGATGAGCGGGGAAAACGGCGGCCGAGGTGCCCGCACCGTCGAACTGCCGGCCGAGTATCGGGCCCTTTCAGGCTGTGGCGAGAACCTCCTTGCCTTGGTCGCAGAACTCGAGCGCCTACGCCCCGGACTGCTTGGCGCGTTGATCGTCCGCACCGAAAACGCCCACTCTCCGCTCCGGCCGACCCAAGACGAGGCGGCACGCGCGATCCGCCGGGCGCTGGTCTCACTCGCCGAGCGAAACCTCGCCCAGGGGATCACCGCCAGCTTCGCGGACAGTTGCGAAATCCTGGTCCTCGAGGACCTCGGACTGGCCGAATTGGCCCTGTCCGGGGATGCGAGAGCCTGGGGAATCCTGCGAGAACTGGTGGCCAAAGCGATCAGCCTCCTTTCCGCCCGAACCGGGCAGGGAAAGCGCGGGCTCGCGATTATCCAGGAGCTGCGGGAGGATCTCCTGGGAGCGTTCCTACTCCAGGAGAAGCTTCTCACCTACCGTGCCACCGCGCCGCTCGTGCCGTGGATTCGCCAGATCGCCTTCAACCGCTTTCGCGAACGCCTGTTGGAGATGAAGCGCCGGTCGACCACCGAGCCTCTCTTCTCCGACCTGAACCAGGATCCGAGCAGCCCCCTGCCTTCCCTTCCGCCGGCCAGCACGAAGGACGCCCTCGCCACCATCGCCGCTCAAGAGTGGGAGACCGCGCTCAGGCTCGCCGTTCCCGAGGCGCTGGCTGCGCTCCCCACCAGCGAGCGGAGGATGATGGAGGTCCTCCCGACCCGCACCTTGACCCAGGTCCAGTTGTGCGAGGAACTCGGCGTAAGCCCCTTCACCCTGAACCGCTGGTACAAGGATGCTAGGCAGCGGTTCCTTCGACTGCTGGTTCAGGATTTGCGCTTTCGGCTCGGGCTCCTGGATGTTCCCACCGAAGAAATTGCCCGATGGATCGAGCAGGGACCCCAGTGATGAACATATTGCGCAAGATCTTCGGACAGACCCGTCCAACCGGGGAACCTGTTGGTCATCGGGGGCCGAGCCGGCCGTACAAGGATCTCCAGGGGAACGGCACGCAACGACCAGTGGCAGTCACACAACCACCTCACCAGACACCTGGCCCGAACATTCCGGGGGACTCGCGCGTGGAGGAACTCCTTCGCCGCTTCGTTTCTCCGGGAGAGGCGGGCCCTGGCTTTGAGGACGCGGCCGCCGTCACCCCCGATGCCAACATTTTCTACGACGAAGAGGACCTCTGCCTGGCGGCTTCCGGGCGGGGCTCACCCGTACTTTCCGCTCGCCTCGGAGAGGCCTCTCGCCACGATCCCGAGTTAGCCCTCGCCATCGCGTTCGGGGGCGGTGAACGGCCGAGCATCACTGCGCAGACTCCGACCGTCAAACAGGGCCGACGCCTGAAGTGGCCCGCGGCAGCCGCGGCCGCCGCCGCGATCCTAATCGCCCTCGTGGTGGTGGCGAAGCAAGCGGTCAAGCCCGCGCCGACGGATGCCGTTGGTTCCAACTCCATCGCCGCCCTCGAAAGCTGGGGCCGGTCTTCGTCTCCCTGGGAGCGCGCGGGCCCCCATGCGGGACTCGAATTTGCCGCACTCAGCGAGGAAGAACTCGCGGCCGCCGACCCTGGTCCGTTCCGCAGCGCCGTGGGTCCGGAAAACAACCTCGAGAGCCCGGTCATCTTGGTACGAGGTCGCGTGGTCGAGCGTCGGCCCGTCCTGCGCCTCCGCGGCGTCCAGGAGTCCCTGACCCTCAATTTGTTCCGCATGTCTGACCAAAGGCCGGTCTGGACGACCCAGGTTCACGCGGGAACCACTGAGCTCGAACTCCCAGCCGAAATCGGCGATCTCGATGAGCAGCATCGTTACGGAATCGATCTGAGGTCCGCCACCAATCGGCTGCTGGCCCAAGCCGATTTTCAGCTCGCGACCTCCGCGGAGCGCGCGAGCTTCGAAGCTCTTGCCAAGGAAATCCGGGAGCACATCCAAGACCCCTCCCTACGCGCGTTCGCCCTCGCCAACGTGCTGTTCCGTCGCGGGTTCTACTCGGAAGCACTCCGCGAGCTGCGCACCATCGCCGCGGACCACGTCACGAAGTCGGTCAGCGATACCACCGAGGTCACGATTCGCCGCCTCGGCGGCGACTGACTTTTCGCGCTCGCGTGGTTTCGGCGAGCTTCCGATCTCTCTTGGCGAGCCACTGCCTTTTCATGCGATCTACCAGCTTGAGCAGCCGGCGGTCCCCCTCTCGTTCCCCTACCTCGCGACGATAGTGGACAAAAAACCTCAGTCGGTCACGCCTCGAAAAACTCAAGTCGGCGTGTTTGTCCAAACACATGAGGTCGAATCGAACCCCCAAGTCGTGAACCCCTCCCGCCCCGCGGCGGCGATAAGCCCTGGGTAAGTCGATGACATGAAACCGCGCTTCCCCCCGCTCCCTCGCCGCCAAGTCGACGAGCACATTGCGAAAGTGAAGGTCCATCGCTCGCCACCCCGAGGCGTGGAGGCGCGCCGTGAGAGCGGCCAACGCGGGAATTCCTCTGCGCAGGAAACGGGGATCCGGCCATTCACCGGAACGCGCGGATTCCTGCAGAAGATCGGCGAGCGATCGTGTTTCTGGGAGTTCCTGTGTGATCAGAAAACTGCCGCGAAGCCAACGCCCGCCGACCCGTAGCTCTCCCCACGCCAGGACATCAGGCGCGGGCAATCCCAGGGCCGCGAGGGCCCGCAAGTTCCTGGCTTCCGTGACGGCCTTGGCCGGGCGGAAGCAGTCGGCGACCCGCCGCCAGGTGCCTTTGGGCCGGTAGAACTTGAAGTACGCACTGGCGCCGTCAGGGACCTGCCAGGGGAACCGGACGACCCTCGTCGAAGCCGAGTCGGCCACCAAATGTCCGGGGGGGCCGTCACCAAAAAACTGCGGGGCCAAAGGACGCAGCCAATTTAGCGTCGCCCGCTCCCCATGAATCACCGCTAGCCCGGCCCCGATCCGGACGCGGAGCCTGCCAATGCTCACCCTACCTCCCGCCGCATCACTTCTTGCCGGTGCTAGCGGGGGTTTCCCGCTTGCGATCCCGCTTCGTGTCCCGCTCGAATAGCGGATCCGGAAGTCCATGCACTTCGAACAGGAGTGGGAAGGAATAGCCGTCCCGCCCCGCGACCCCGCGCTTTTCGGCGCTGAGGGCGGCGAGTTTGGCCTCCTCGTGCTTTCCGAGGAGCCAAAGTGCCAACGCTCGGTGCGATTCGACGGAGGCTTTGGCTTGGTGCGGCTGAGATTGCGCCAGAAACGACTGGAAGGTGGCAGGTCCCTCAGGGGTCGACGCGAGTCGGCCCCACACTTCGCGAATGACCAGACCGACTTCGAACGACTGAGCCACATGCAAGAGGGCGGCAGCCGCGCCTTCGGAATCTTGGGACTTGGCACGAGCTTCGGCCAGGACCAGATTCAGCGCCAAGAGATGAGGGAATCGGGTATGAGCAAACCCTAGTTCGAGTGCGGCGACCTTGGCGTCTCCGTGCTGCAGCTCGAGTTCGCCCAAGCGGTACGCCGCCGGCCAAAAGTCCGGATTACGCTTGCGCGCGAGGCGCAACTGCGCCATGGCTTCCGCCTTCTTTCCCGCCAGGTCCAACAACCGCGCCTCGCGAAGCACGAGCCCGAGGTGGTCCGGCATTTCGGCGCGCCGAGCCGCCACCTCCGCGAGGTCCAGTCCCTCGTAACTCGCAGCATTCGGTTCGACTTCCTTGGATCGGCTGGCGAGGGCCGTCACATACGGATGCCTCCCCCCAGCCCTCATGTCGAACAGGCCCTTTTCCTCGGCTGCGTGCAGCGCTTTCCACGCGCTCTCCGAGCGCCCGGACTCCGAGAGGAACATCCCCCAGTACAACTGGAGATAGGGATCCTGGGGAGCGGCAGCCGCCTCCGCCTCGAGTTTCTTGCCGAGTTCGGTGCGGAACCCCTGGCTGACCATGAGGGTACTCAACAATCCCTCGAGGGCTCCGATCGAAGGCACCGTTCCGATCTTCAGCCAGCGAACGAAGAAGTCCGCCGCCTGCGCATCTTGCTTTTGGCGCAGGTGCGCCTTTTGGATCGTGAACGCGATATCGACGTCGGTCGAATCGACCGCGAACAGGCGGTTACCGAGCTCGAGCGTGCGGGCGAAGTCGCCTCGCTTGAAGGCGTCCAGACAGAGGTATCGCAGGGGCGCCGTGGACTCGGGAGCCTTCGCGAGGATCGACTCGAGGGTCGAGTGGATTTCCGCGAGGCGCGCTTGGGCCACGTCCGGGTGGGTCGTTTCCGCGTCGGCCCGCCCGAGCGCCTGCACCAAGCGCAATTTCCAACCCAGATTCTCGGGGTCGCGGCGGGTGGCGTCCCGCAGAGTCGTCAAATCATTGGCGGCCAAGAACCCCTGGGGGACCTGCGCGCCCACCATCCACGAGAGAGCTAACCAAGCCAGCGTGCGGAGCATGGCGGATTGTAGGCGATCGCCATCCTCTGCCGAAGGGTCACTTCACCGGCTTGGCAGGAGGATGAACGAGCACGAACCGATCGCCGTCCTTGAACAGGACTCGGTCCCCCAGAGCCAGGACTTTGGCCAGGTCCGCCTTCGCCTGTAGGAGTTCGAAGTAGGCGGGGGAGAAAGCCTCGATCCGGACCACTTTGGTCTTCAGTGACTCCTCGTCGAGATCCAAGCAATCGGACTCGACCAAGAGCCCGTTTCGCCAATAAAAGGTGCGATTTTCCACCCTTCGCACCGTGAGGGTGGACCGGGACTTCCCGTCCGAGGAGGCCTCGCGCAGAGCTTTGAGGTTCTTGCTGATCGTGATGGAATCGAGTGCGGCTCCCAGTTGGGTATCCATGTCCTGCTTCACAGTTTCGATCTGATCTTCCTCGGCGGGCGCCCCGGCGTCCTGGCGCAGCCGGAACAACTCCGCACTGCGGCCGCCGCCCAGTCCCACTACGTCCTTGTTCTTGTCCCGCAGGCTCTCCCCCAGGGCGTCCACGGGTGCAGGAGTGGGAGCTGGCGACTGCCCCGCCTTGGCTTCCTCGCTACCCTGCAGACGACCCCTTCCGCCGAAGGCTCCACCGCCAGGACTAGCTCCAGGGGCTGCCCCGGAAGCGGGGGCGGCGGCACCGCCCCCCCCTCTCGCCGTTGGGGCTGGGCGCAATCCGCCGGAGGGCGTGCCCGCACTTTCGGGCGCCCCTGCGGGTGCGCCGGTGCTCAGGCCGGGAAGCAAGTTCGGGCGCCCGTTGCCGGCGGCGTCGGCGAGGCGATCCTCAACCACGAGATAGGAGGTGTAGGGGGTCACGACTCCGTACTTCTTACCGAGGGTGACGACCTCGTCGCGAAGCTCCTTGGTCTCGCCGTTCAGACGGATCTGGTCCAACAGAAAGCCGACTCGACGCACTGCCCAAAGGCGTGGCACAAACGCGGTGCGTTCTCGCTCCGCAGCAGATGCGCTAGCGGCCGTTCCAAAGGGGAACTCGTAGACGTGCTCCACCGGCTTGCCGTTCACCTGGCCCTTGAGCCGCACGAGGCCGGTGCCTCGCCCTTCGAACCGCCCCGTAAGCAGCAACTGGGACCCTCGGAAGACGTCCCCAAGGCGTTGCGGGTGCAAGGACTCGGTGCGTACGCCTTCCACCGAGATCGTCGGGTTCGTGAGTACGGGGCTCGCGATCTTCTGAAAGAACGAGGAGATCTTGACCTCGATGTTCTCGCGGCTGCTCACGTAGTCCCGCACCCCCTGATTCTGCTCTGCGAGCTGGTCCAACAGATCGACCTTGAGCTGCTCGCCGACGCCAAACACGAAGAGCCGGGTGAGCCCGGAGTTGGCTTTCTTCGTGTTTGCCAGAATCTGATCGGTAGCCGTGACACCGATTGTGGGTTCCCCATCGGTCATGAACACGACCATGTAGGGCCGATCGGCGCTCTTCGCCTGTCCCAAGGCTTGGACCACCGCGTCGTTGATGTTGGTCCCGCCCCGCGCCACGAGCCCGTCGACATGATCGAGCGCCTTTTTCCGCTCGTCCGACCCGGCGTTGACGAGCGACTCGAAGAGGGCGCGGGCCTCGGTCGAAAACGTGATGAGATTGAAGCGGTCCTTCGGCCCCAAGCTGTTGATGCAGTAGCGAAGAGCCTTCTTCGTCTGCTCGATTTTTTCTCCGGCCATCGACCCCGAGACGTCGACCACGAACGCGACATCCTTTTCGACCACTTCGTCCCGCGTCAGCTCTTCGGAGGGGGCGATGAGCAAGAGAAACGCCCCGTCCTTCTCGGACTCAGAGTGAGAAAAGAGAGTGGCGCCGATTTTGTTCTTCGAGAGCCCGTAGGCCAGAACGAAGTCGCGGTCGGCCGGATCCTGAGTCCGTTCGTAGACGATGCGCGCCGCGTGGTCGCCCTTCTTGGACACGTCGACCTCGTGCGAGGGCGAGTAGATCGTGAGGACCGGATCGGTCGAAGCAAGCTCGACCGAGACGATGGTGCGATCGACCGCCGCTTGGGTCGCAGCCCGCGTGCGGAGGGGGTAGCGGTATTCGAGGGTGAGCCCGTCGCGGCGCAACACCTCGTCGTAGGCGAGCTCGACCGAGGTGGTGCCTTGCGCCGGAATCGGGAACACCTTGGCCTGGAAGAGGCCGCGGCCCATGTACTCGAGGAGGGCCGGGTCCAGCTGCCGGGCCACGATCCCTCGGTAGATCGCCGCCGCCTTTTCCTTCTCCAACACCTCGCCCTGGACCATCTGGTCCCCCATCTTGAGCGCGAAGTTGGACAGGGCCGCCTCCGCGGGCACCGGGAACATGAAGGTTCCCTCGAGCACCGCGGCATTGGGGTTGCGGAAGACCAAGTGGGTCTTGGTCTTGGCGACTCCGTTCTCAAGGACCACGGAGACCCGGTGCTCCGCGACCAGGATCGGCAAGAACCGCGGGCGAGAATCCCTCGTGATTTCCTGGCCCTGGACGCGCAAGTCGACCAAGAACTGGGCCGTCAGCGCGCTGGAGAGACCGAGTGCAAACAAGCAGGCGGGAATGAAGCACCGCATCGTGAAAACCCCTATGTAGCAGGATTGCGGGGTCTTGGACGCAGGCGGCCTCGGGAAGTTCCCCGGGGCCGAAGATCAGCGCAAAGGTTCGGAGAGCAATACCGGGAGGAACCGTTCGGAGAGCAACTGCGCCGGGTCGTTCATGATGAAACCGGGGATGTCCTGCACCTTCAGGATATGGATCCCCTCGCCATTCTCCTCCGTGATCTTGATGAGAATCCGGGAAGAATTGGCGGCCGTCTTGTGGAACTGGAGGACCAGGCTGCCATTGTGCCGCTGCATCTCGGGCAGGAGGCGTCCGAGCGAGCCCGCGACCATGGGGTCCCGGAAGACAATGGAGGCGTTGCTACGCACGACCCTGGGATCGAAGTCCCGCAGGAGGTCGAACGCCCCCGCCGTATCGCCCCGCCGCCAGGCGGATTCGGCTTCCATGTAGACGAGCAGGGGATAAACCCGACTCGCGGGCGCCCGCAGTCGCAACGTCCGGAAGCTCTGGCGCGCCTCGTCGTAGCGCCCCCGCAAGAGGCTCCATTTGGCGTCGAGGAATTGTCGTACCTCCGGTGCCGCCGTCGACGCGACGGTCGCCAACCGGGAATCCCACGAACCCTCGCGGAAGGCGACCCCCCGCGCTTCGTTGGCCAGCCCGGGCGACGCGGCCTCGAGCGCCTGGGAAAGAGCACTCTCCTCAAGCCATCCCTGGAGCTCTGCTACGGCCTGCGGGGAGTTTCGCAGACGAGGCAGATCATCGAGGATCCGCAGGGAGAGACCACGGAATCGCTGGAGAGCTCGCTGCGCGATGGGCCCCGAGTCGCCGAGGTCGGCGGTGGAGCGCTCCACCGTCAAGAGCAGTTCGGTTGAATCCAGGACCTGCGCCTGGGACGCGACGAGTTCGAGCCCCAAAGGCCCGGCATCGGCGGGCATGTACGCAATCTCACGCGCCATGAGTTCCGCAGCGTCGAGATGATCGCGAATCCTCTGGCGAACCGGCGTGCTCACGGCGGTCGCTCGCAGGGCCTCCGGCGCGGGCGCGGGAGCCGCCTCCGCCACCAACGACGGCCCCGGATGATCTGTCGTCACCTTGGCCGGAGCCCCCGAAGAGCCGAGGGTGAACACCGCGAGGTGGGAGGCGATCAAGAGTAGAGCCGCGGCGATCCACGACTGCTTGCGCGAAAAGACCAGTCTTCGGTGGGAGCCTCGGGAGGTTCCCTCGGTTCGGGTCGAACGTCGGCCGGGTGCTTCTGCGGGTCGCACGAACGGACGGGGCGACTCGGAGCTCTCAAACTCGCTCAGCGCCCCATAGAGCGTGGAGTACGACTGCCAAGTGCGAGCACAGGGATCGCATGCCACGAGGTGGAGGGAAATATCGGACTCCGTATCGGCGGCCAAACGCCGATCGAGCCGACTCGAAAAATGACCGCGGGTCGTCGCACAGTCCATCATGGCCGACGCTCCGTGACTCCTTCATCGAGGTAGGACTGGAAGCTCTGGAAAAACTGGTCGCGCGCCCTCGAGAGCCGGGAGGACACGGTTTTCACCGGACACCCAATGATCTCGGACGCTTCTTCGTAGGAAAGTCCTTGCACGGCGCAGAGGATGAACACCTCGCGCAATTTGGTGGAGAGGCGCGCCAAGACCTCGTGGATCTTCTCTCGCAACTCGCGAAGTAGGAGGCCACGTTCGGGGCTTTCTTGCCTCGGCGTCGGGATATCGACGGCCCGATCGTCCTCGTCATCCTCCGAACCCACCGAAGCGGACACCGGCAGGCGCTTGAGGCGGAGGTAATCGATGCTCGCGTTGCGGGCGACGGCGAAGATCCACGTCAGGAAGCGACCACGGGGATCGAAGGCGCTCGGATTGCGGTACACCTTGAGAAAGACCTCTTGGGTGAGGTCCAAGGCGGCCTCCCAGTCGCCGACGAAACGATGGACAAAGGTCCGGATGCGCGTCTCGTAGCGTTCGTAGAGGCGATCGAAGGCCTGGCGATCGCCGTCCATGAGGCGCACCATCAAGAGCTCATCCGCTTCTTGGAACGAGCTCAGGGTGGCCTCCAAGGAAGTCGTTTCTCGGGTCATCATGGTGGGCAGTGCTTGCTTGCCCGTACGGTTGGACTGGGAACTCGCTCCCCGTTCGTCCCCAAGACTCCTCCCGGTGGAGCCGGAAAACCCCGTTCATGCGAGCAGTTTTTCGATTCCTGCCGCGACCTGGTCCTGCTCCTCCGGGCGCAAACCCGGAAAAATCGGAAGAGCCAACACCTCGGCGGCGGCTTGCTCGGCCCGCGGGAAGTCCCCCTCGCGATAGCCGAGGTCCTTAAAGCAGGGCTGGAGGTGGAACGGGATCGGGTAGTAGACCATCGACCCGATGCCCATCTCCCTCAGTCCCGCTTGCACCTGGTCCCGCCGACCCCCCCCCACCCGTACGACATATTGATGCACGGTGTGGCCGGCGGAGATCTTTGGCAGGACGAATCGGTCGTCCCGCCGGGCCAGGTCCCCGAGTCGCCGTTCGTAGTAGGCGGCATTGAGTCGCCGCTGCCGGTTTTGCTCGGCGAGCAGGGGCCAGGTCGACGTCAGGGCCGCCGCCTGCAGCGCGTCGATGCGGAAGTTGCCACCGATTTCCTCGTGCCGGTACTGCGACGACTGACCGTGCGCCCGCAGTTGTTTCATGCGCGCCGCCAATTCCTCGTCCCGAGTGGCCACGAGGCCGGCATCTCCGAGGGCGCCCAAGTTCTTGGTCGGAAAGAATGACCACGTCCCGAGCCGGCCTTGAAGTCCGGCGAGGCGACCATGGACGTCCCGCGCGCCAATCGCCTGGGCCGCATCCTCCATGATCGGCACTGAGTCCTCCGCCCACCGAACCAGCGGGTCGAGATCCAAAGCATGCCCGAACAGGTGCACCGGAATCGCCGCCGCGAACCGGGAGCGCGGAAGGGAAGACACCGCAGCCAAATCCATGCCGAAGTGATCGAGTTCGATATCCACGAAGACCGGACGAGCGCCGATCCGTCGCACCACCCCCGCGGTCGCAAAGAATGAAAACGGAGTCGTCAGGACTTCGGCTCCGGCGGGCACGCGGAGAGCCATCAAGCCCAGGAGCAGCGCATCGGTTCCGCTGGAGACCCCGAGGGCCGACGCACCTTCGAGTTCCCGGCTGGCCAGGGCTTCGAATGCGGTCACTTCGGTTCCCAAGATGAACTGTTTGTGATCGAGCACTCGCAGGACGGCATCGCGCACGAGGCGTTCCGTCGAGGGTGGAGTGCGTGACAAATCCATGAAGGGAACGGGCATCGATCAAACCTCCGCGAGGCCAGAGCTTGTTCTCAGATAGCGCCGCGCGCAATGGGTACAGACAAGCTCCGAAGTCAGACGCTCTCCGCAGCGGCAGACGTATCCCCGCGGACGTGCCGGAACTCCCTGAACCAAGGTGAAGGCGGGAACGTCGGCAGTCACGACCGCACCCGCCGCTACGAAGGCTCCCTCGCCGATTGTGACCCCGGGTCGAATTGTCGCGTTCGCACCGATCGTCGCCCCGCGTTCGACGCGTGTCGTCTGGTAGCGGTCCCGTCTCGGGAACGCTGCCCTCGGCCTCATCACGTTGGTGAACACCGCCGAGGGACCCACAAACACCTCCTCGCCGAGGATCACCCCGTCGTAGAGGCTTACGTTGTTTTGAAGACGGGAACCACGACCGACGACGACACTCCCGGCAACGAACACGTTTTGCCCGAGCACGCAGTCGCCCCCTATCTGGGCCCCCGCACACACATGCACGAAGTGCCACACTTTGGTGCGCGCCCCCAATTGCGCCCCCGGATCCACGACCGCCGAAGGATGGACAAAAGCCGGTTCGTCAAGCATGGTCAGGACTATCTCCCTCCCGGGGAAGGGCGGGCTGAGCTCGCCCCAGTTGCTGATGCGCCTCCGCCAAGACTCGCAAGACGGCGAGGCCGTGTCGCCCGCCGGAACGAGGCTCTTCCCCAGTACGCTGGCAGTCCAAGAAGTGCTCGAGCTCGAGCCGCAGGGGCTCCGCTCTGGCAAACTCGACCGTGTCGGGGATTCCCGCGGGGCCCGCTCGCTCGAGGCGCGCGCTATCGACTCGAAACAAGTCCAGCCGGCCGCCATCCTTGCCATCCTCGAAAACCGCCATGAGGTCGGAGCCGATCACGACGAGGCGGTGCTCCTTGGTCGGATGCAACCAACTCACGAAGATGTGGGCCTTCACCCCGGCTTCGAACTCGAGGTGGGTAATCGTGACATCCGCACGACCCGGCCGCAGGTAGCTTCCGCCGACCGCGTCGACGCGCCTCGGGGTCTGACCGAGCGTGCACACGAGCCACGCCACGTCATGGGGCGCAAACGACCACAGAATGTCCTCTTCTTCCCGCACCGTGCCCAAATTGAGTCGATTGGCGTAGAGGTACCGGAGTGTGCCCAGGGCTCCCGTCTGCACGAGTGAACGCAGTTTGGTGAGAGCCGGGTGGAACAGGGTGATGTGCCCCACCATGAGGACCCGCTGCCGTTCGTCGGCAAGTCGAACGAGTTCCTCGGCTTCGCTGACGCGCAAAGTCAGAGGCTTCTCGACGAGGACGTGTTTGCCCGCGAGAAGGGCGGCCAAGGCGAGGCGGTAGTGGGTGCGTGCAGGGGTGGCGATCACGATCGACTCGGCGCCGTCCCCGCAGAGCAAATCCTCGAAACTCGCCGCCCGATGTTCCACCGGGATCAGGGAACGAGCTTCTTCCGAAGGATCGTAAACCGGCCCGAGGCAGCCCATCGACCGCAGATTGCGCAGATGGTGGCGGCCCCAGGCTCCCACGCCAGCCAGGGCGACTAGGGGTCGAGTCATCGCAAAGATGATCGCCCAGGCGCCGGGACGCCCCAAGCGGTTTTCCGCGCGTCCTAAGCAAAGGGGGTTCGCGAGCCGGGCATTCCCAACTCACGAACCCCCATCGCAGGCAGGATTCGTTCGATCAGCCACCGCGGCGCGGGCGGCCGCCTTGGCCAGTGCGCATCCGACGGAAACTCTCCTCGAATTTCGAGAACTGTTCCTCAGAGAGCACCGCCTTCATGTCTTTCAGGACTTTCTCCCCAGCCTCGCGATTCTGAGCTTGCATCTCCTCGCGAGTGAGCGAGCCATCCTGGACCTGGCCGAAGAGCTCCCGCAATTTCTTGGAGCGCTCCTCAAGAGCCTGGGTCAATTTCTCTTCCTGGTCGGCGGATAGGCCGAGGTCCTTGGCCACGCTCTCGGGCGTCACCTGACCGGGGCGCTCGCCCTCCGGCCGCGTCGTACCGCCGGGACGACCACCCTCGCCCCGAGCGGCCTGACGCTCGATGCGTTCCAAAACTCGCTTGGCCTCCGCCGAAGTGGCGGCGTCGGTTGATGCCGCCAGGGCCGTGAGCGCCGGGATCGCCGGCTTGCCGACCGCTACCAGAGCTTGGTGAGAGCTGTCGCGAACCACTTTGTTCGCATCGGCAATCCGCTCCGACAACAACTTGACCCACGCCTCCACGACCGGGTCGGGGGTTACGGAGTCGGTCTTGGCCGGGGGAGCGGCCGGAGTGGGCTTAGCGGGATCGACTTGCGCCCCCGCACTCATTGCCACGCACAAGCTCAGGAATCCAACGGCCACAGATCTCATGCACTCCTCCGGTTCTTGCGCTCAGGCCCGGGATCCGGCCCAGGACCTCGAACTCAGAGTCTACGCATGCCGTGGCCTGGCCTTTCGGTGCCCAGCGGCGCTCGCGGAGCGGCGCTTGCGGATTTTTCGACTAATAAATCGGCGACCTAGGTCGCCCCGGCCCGCCGGTCGAAGATCTCTTCTCGGTAGGCGCCGCGGTCGATCTCATGCTTGCGCAGCAGGCGCGAGAGTTGGCCACGATCCATGCAGAGCGAGCGGGCAGCTTCGGCGATGTTGCCGTGCGCCTCCCTGAGGCGGGTCTGGAGAAGCCGCTTCTCGAACGCCTGCTTCACCTCCGAGAGATGGAGCCCGGTGAGCGTCCGGTCGTACTCCACACCCTCCGCGAGGGAGATGGCGTCCTGGAGGTAAAGCAGGTTCTCGATCGCCACCGCGAGATGCTGGGCAAACACCTGAAGCAGCTCCAGGAAAGCAGGTCCAAATCGCCGCTCCGCCTCGCCGGCCGCGAGGTAAATGCCCCCGACCACCCGCCCCTTGGCGCGCAGCGCGACCGCGACGCTGCGTCCCTGCCCGACTCCTTCCACCACCGGCGCGGCGGAGTGCAGGGCTCGCTGGAGGACGGGGGGCAGGGGTCCGGTTTGGAGCTCCACTCGTTTCGAGTTGAGAGGCAGCCTGAGATCGCCCGGCCCACGCCGGACGAGAACAAAGCCCTGCCCGCTCCCGAAGTACTCGCGCGCGGATTCCGCGCAGGCCTGACCCAACGGCTCGAGCCGGTCTCGATCCAGCGCGGCGTGGAGACGCAGCGTGACATCCAACAACATTTTTAGAGGATCGCGCTTGGGGTCGGCCGCATCACGCGGCCGCTCCGCCCCTCGCGCTGAGGAGACTGGGAAATCGTCCATGGCACGCTTCCTCGAAGCCGCGCGGGACGCAGCTTCGCTCAGCGAGGTGAGACCAGAGTCTCACCCCTGTCCTGAAGGGCCGCACCGGAAGCAGGTCACAACGAAACGCTGCACTCTCGCGCAGCCCCTCTCCGGGGATTCAGGGCCGCCCTAGAAACCAGTGGCACGAACCGTGGCGACCCGTGGCGAACTACACAACAACCGGTGCGCAGTGTACACCTGCTTGGGGGACACGTGGGAACTTTTGTCTCGAGCAGCGTGACAAATAGTCACGGTCCGCGCCGCCCCACCCGCGGAACTCCTCCGGCTCCGATCGAATCGGCCCGCCTGCTTGCCTGACCCCCTCCCTTACCCGCGCAGGAACGCGAGCCACTCCGCCTCGACCTCGGCCAGGCTCCGACCAATCCCGGCGCGGAAGATTTCTGTGAGCGCATCCGCCCAGCGGTACTGCCCGGTGGCTTGGACTTTCCATTCGGGATTCAGGCGTACGAGGTTGTAGGCCACATAGCTCTTAAGGAACGATTCCAATCCGTGACGCTCGATCAGGTAGGCAACGAAACTCTCTGCCCCGGCTCGAGCCTCGTCGAGGGAGTACGACTGATCGGCGTGCCAATCGACGAGGCTGCGCATCTTGCCGGCCCGCACGAGCCCGCGGGCTTGGGCGTGGGGGTCGCTCGAATCGGTATCGAGCCAGCAACAAAGGCCCTCGACGAGCATTTGGGAAGCGGGGCGACTCCCTCGGCAGCGGCTCGCCAATTGATGAGCGAGGTCATGCCCGGCATCTCGCCCCCACTCCGTCCACACGAACCACCACGAGTAGCGAAACGAGTGGACGTCTTCCTGATTGCTGATGGAGTACGCGTCGACATTGTCGGCGAAGACGTACATCGGAACCGGACCCGGCATGTCGACGCCCAGCTTCTTGGACATCGCGACGTAGGCGGCCTCCCGTTCCTTGGCCCACTGCTCGCGGGCAGCCTGGTTGTGCGCCTTGCTCACGCCCGGCGAAAACACGATGCTGAGGTGCGGCGTGGAAATACGCTCCCAAAGCAGGGTCCGCCGCAGACGCACGCCCATCATGCGTCCTTTCTCGGCGGTGGCTCGATCGCCGTTGTCATCGCTGTCCGCCACGGCTCGGAACTGTTCGTCGGCGTCGCGATAGCGTCCTTCGACCAGGGCGATTTTGCCCAAGTTCACGTGGGCCGAACCCTTCACATCGGGGACGAGTTTTTCGAAGGTCAAAAGACGCTCGAATTCGGCCTTGGCCTCGCGGAAGCGACCCGTGTCGTAGTAGAGCTTCCCGAGGAATTGGCTCGCCTTGATGTGACGGGGCACCACCACCTGGGCCTTCTTGAACCACTCCTCGGCCGTCTTCAATTCGCCGAGTTCCCAGTACGCCGCGCCGAGACTCACCAAGACCGCGACATCCCGCGGGTTTTCCCCGAGGAAGGTGTCGTACAGAGCGATCGCGCCGCGCACGTCGCCCCGATATCGCTTGCGCACGGCGTCTTCGAAGCGTTCGTCGATCGGCTCCCCCGTCGACAAGAGTCGTGGTGCACCCACGTCCTCCTGCGCGAATCCGACCGGGAATCCAAGCGAGAGCAGTAGGAAGAGAAATCGGTATTTTTGCATAGACGCCCCCGCCCCATTCTATGTCGCGCTTTCGCGGCCGCCCGAGCCCGGGCAAAATCGGGCTATGAAACGACTTGCCAGCCTCGTCGCATTGGCCATCACCCTCGTCGGACAGGAACTGAAGACTCCCGCTGCCCACTTCGGATTTGAGCCGGGCGAAGATCGCAGACTCCTGCTTTGGGATGACCTTCTCGCCTACTTTCGCGAGCTCGACCTCACCTCTGAGCACCTGCGCATCGAGAGGCTCGGCCAGTCGACCGAGGGCCGGGAGTTCCCGGTGCTCCTGATCAGTGGACGCCCGGAGGCCGAATGGCCGGCCTTGATCGCGCGTCAAAAGAAGCTCGCATCCGGCACCTGTACGGCGGAGGAGCGGGACAACATCCTCCGAGATCACCCCTGCTTCGTTTACGTGCAAGGAACCCTGCACAGCACGGAAGTGGGGGCCTCCCTGCTGTTTCCGCGCTTCGTTCACGGCCTCCTCACCGGCACCGATCCCGAACGCAGAGCCCTGCGGCAGGACGTCTTCTTAATCTTGGCCCCCAGTGCCAACCCCGATGGGCTCGACCTCGTGACCAACTGGTATCGACGCACTCTCGACAGCCCCTGGGAAGGGACTTCGCCACCGGAGCTGTACCAGCGTTACGCTGGCCACGACAACAACCGCGATTGGGTTCAACAGAACCTCGTGGAAACCCGGTTGGTCTCAGAGGCGTTGTATCGGCGTTACCTCCCTGCGGTCGTCCTCGATATCCATCAAATGGGCAGCAAGGGAGCGCGGATGTTCGTGCCCCCCTTCTCCGATCCGATCAACCCGAACTTGCCAGCGGTGCTCAGTCGGGCGATGGACTTGGCAGGAACCCACATGGCCCTGGCTCTCTCCGAGCGTGGGCTAACCGGGGTGGGACAGGATACGACCTTCGACAACTATTGGACCGGCGGTGCCCGCAATGTACCGGTGCGGCACAACATGATCGGCCTGCTCACGGAGACCGCCGGCGCCCGCTTGGCGACACCTCTGCAACTCACCCTCAACGATCTGGATGCGGCCGCACAGGGCTTCAGGTCGCAAGGAGCCCAAGGGCAGTTTCCGGATCCGTGGCTGGGCGGTCGGTGGGGTCTGAAAGAAATCCTTGAGTACCAGGAAGTGTCCACCGAGGCGCTGCTTCGCTATTGCGCGCGCTACCGGCGCGAGGTCTCAAAGAACTTCCACGACCTTGCCGCCAGCGAACGCGTGACGGGCGCGCGCGAAGCCCCGTTTGGCTGGGTGATTCCGCGCGATGGTCAGGGCGACGCGGCCGCCCGGCGGAGACTGGTCGAGATCCTCCTAGCGGGGGGACTGGAAGTCCACGAATTGGCGGAGGAAGCGAGGTTGGATGGGCGTCTTCACCCGAAGGGCAGCATCCTCGTTCGTGCGGATCAGGCATTCCGTCGGTACGCAAAGGACATCTTGGAGCCGCAGATTTATCCTGAAGTCAAGCTGGCTCCGAAGGCGGGTGTCCTTCGACCCTACGACGCGAGCGCGTGGAGTCTTCCCGCGTTGCTCGGCGTCGATGTCGCCCCAATCGGCACGCCACTCTCGCCCAGTCTCGCCCTGAACAATCTCTCGGGTGCACCGAACGAACTGACTCAATCGCCACCCTCCGAAAAGGGCCAATTCACGACTTGGCCGGTTCGAGGTTGCGCGAGTTTTGGCCTGGCGATCCGGGCGGTCAACGAGGGAATCGTGGTGCGGAGCACGCCCGACCGCGCCGGGCTATTCGCGGTCAGCCGCGAGGATGAGTCTCGACTGATCGCACTCGGATTCGGGCTCGGAATTACCCTGACCGCCAGCGACTCCCCCGCTTCTTGGCCCACCTGGAGCAAGCCTCGGGTAGCAATCCTCCGCATCTATCCGGCGTCGATGGATGGTGGCTGGACGCGGCTCGTGCTCGAAACGCAGGGACTCGAGCCCACCATGATCGGAAGCGCGGAGGTGCGAGCGGGACGCCTGCAGGATCGATTCGAAGCCCTGATCATTCCGGCCGAGTCGACCCGCAGCCTCGAGGACGGTCCGGCCCCGCACGAACTACCTCCCGACTATCGAGGTGGCCTGGGAGTCGAGGGAGCGCGCGAGCTGCGCCGATTCGTGGAAGCGGGCGGACGCTTGATCGCGTGGGCGGACTCGACGCCTTACGTGGCCCGCCAACTGAGCCTGGGGGTGGAGATCGTGATGCCGGACTCCGAGGCGGTGGTGTGTCCAGGATCGCTGCTTCGCACGAAGTTGCGCTCATCGCTCGGCGAAGGAAGCGAGGGGCCCATCGTGTTTGCCTCCTCCGGTCGCACGATGACCATCGATCCCTCTCCACGCGCTCATGTCCAGGTCACCCCTCGGCTCGACTACGCGAGTGAGGAGTTGCTATGGGCGGGTTATCTCGAAGGTGAGGGCGCGCTGCTGGGACGCACCGTCCTGGTACGAGGCGAGATCGGCAGGGGAGTCGTGGATCTCTTCGCGTTCCGGCCGCTCTACCGTGCGTGGTCGATGGGAACCTACTCTTTGGTGTTGCGCTCACTCTGCGGGTTTTGAAGCTCACGAGGTCGGGCAATCCGCAGGATCCACAAGGTCGCGAATCTTCATTTGTCCGGTGGCTTCGACGACTAAGATCGAACCCGCACGACCACTCCTCTCCCGACCTCCCACCGAAGCCTCCCACATGATCAGTAGAGCCCTCTTCTCGCTCCTCCTCGCCAGCGCCGTCGCCGTCGCGCAGACCGTCACCGATATTCCGATTCCGCCGACCGTCGGCGCCCTCGTCGGTTCGACCTTCGTCGACGCCGAAACCGTCGCGGCTGCCGAACTCAGTGGCAACGGGCTCCTGCATATCTGGAGCGGACTGCCGAGTTCTCCGGCGCTGACCACCCTGTCGTTGCCGGCCAACTTGCGAATGATGACTCCGCTGCTCGCCTTGGGCGAGGGCCGAGGCGTCTACGGGGCTCCGGGAGGACTGGTCGCGGTGGTGGTCGGGCTTCCCCGCAATCCCCAAGTCATCTTGACCAACGTGGTGGCGCTCGCGTCGCCGCTGGTCCTTTTGGATGTGAATCCCACGACCATCGTGCGGGTCACCTCGACCGGTTTCCTCGTGATCAGACATGACGCCGTGTCGTACACCACGACCTTCATTTCCGCCCCCGAGAACATCGTGACCGGAGCCTCGGTGCAGCCCGCCTCCATCTCCTCCGATTCGGTGTGTGCCTTGGGAGTGGGACCGGACGGATTTCCCCTTACCGCCGACGATTGCATCGTGCGGCTTTCCGGGTTGAGTGCACCCACTCTCTCGTCCCTCTCCGCGACGAGTGTTCCCCGAACCCAAAGCTGGGCGCCAGAGGGATGCATCGTCGTGCCGGATTCGGCGGCCGTCGTTTGGCGCCGGAGCTCGTTTGGCCTCTTCGACCTCGAAATCCTCAGCGAAAACGGACCCAACCTGGACTCCGCGTTGCTCAACGTCAGCGTTCCCGGGCCCTTCGGCTATTCGATGTTTCCCGACTACGGAGTCGGATTCGGAGTCGTCCCGCCCCACGGACTCTGCATCTCCCATCAGGACGATGTCGGACTCGGCCACGTTCTCCTCGCTCGGCTGCAGGGAACCCCCCTGATCACGAACGCCTGGTTCGACGATCCGGTGAACGCCTACACCTCTTCGACGATCTTGAATGACCGCGACGTCGCCTTCCTGAGCTTTGTGCCTCCGACCGGGTTCAGCTACACCCGCTGGTTCCGGGGCGCCCAGGAATACGGTTCGACCTTCGAGCCCGACAACTTCGACCGCGTGTCCTTCCTCGCGCCAAACAGTCGCGTTCTCGCAGCGTTTGCTCACGTCTACGATCCGATCAACATCGGGCAGCTCAACGCGACCCTGACCTTGAAGCACCAGGGAACCAATGTGCCCCCGGAGGTCACGTTCACGAAAACCGCGGAGCAGTGGGTAGGCGTGAATTCATCCTCGGTTTCCGCCCTGCGAATCTTCACGATGAGCCCCGGTCGGATCGGTGGCTTCCTTCGCACCGGGGGATTGGCCGATCGGCCGAACTCGCTCCGTCTCCTCTCTTTTCCGGCCGCCGGTACGAGCGAGCGCCTAGGCGCCGAAGATTCTGTATCCGGGATGCTGATCGACGTCACTCCGGAAGTCCCTTCCATCGCGTCGGCGACGACCCTGACGGTGTCTCTCGCGACTCCGAATCCGAGTGCGGCTTTCCTCGGGATATCGCTCGGCCTGGCCGCGCCATTCCGACTCGTCCCCGGAGACGCCACCATTCATCTCGACTTGGCCCAGAGCCTTCCTCTGATCCCTCTGAATTTCAGCGGGACGGCCGCGAGTGTCACCTTCGCGGGCGGGCTCCCTCCGAGCCTGATCGGCCTGCCGATCTACGTGCAGGCGGCGGCCTCGCTCGGCAGCCAGGCCGTGGCGAGCGATGTCGCGGTGATTGTCTTCTGAGAATTGGCCGAGGGCATTCGGGTCACCCCGGCCCCAACCTCGAGGCTCGCGAAATCGGCCCCGACCGCGCACGACTTCAGCGATGAGAGCCGATTCCTTGGCGCTCCCAAAGTCGACGACGCGTCTCCATCAACCGGGGCACGATCGTGTCGCAGTCTCCGCCCAACGTGACGTAGAGGTTGTACTGAGTGAGGGCGTGATCGTAGTCACCGGATTCGAAGGCGACATCCGCCGCCCCCAGCGCCCGGAGCGCCCGCCGTTCGTCGGCCAGGCTCGTGAAAAACGCGTGGTGGATCGTGATGGCCCAAGCTAGCGCGGCGGCCACAATGGCCACCGAGAGTGCCTTGTTGCGCTCGAGCCAACGGCGCATGGGACCGCGCTTCTTCACCGGGCGCGCCTGCACCGCTTCCATCATCCGAACGCGGCGCAGATCCTCGGCAAATTCGCGCGCGTTCTGGTAGCGCCGCTTCGGGTCTTTGTGCATGGCCTGGAGCACGACCGCTTCCAAGCTCTTGGGCAACTCGGGGACCAAGACCCTGGGTGAGACCGGCTCCTCGTGCACGATGGCGTGAAAGAGGGCGTCGGGAGTCTTGTAGTCGAACGGACGACGCAAGGTGAGAAACTCGTAGAGACTCACACCCAAGGCGTAGATATCAGAGTGGGCATCGACCGCGCCGAGGTCGCTGCGCACCTGCTCCGGCGCCATGTAGTACGCCGTGCCGAGAAAGGTGTGGGTCGTGCTGAGGCCACTCGGCTTGAGCTCGCGGGCGAGTCCGAAATCGAGCAACCAGGGAGTGCCGGCGTTGTCGAGCAGGATGTTGCTCGGCTTCACGTCCCGATGCACGATGCCGCAGTTGTGGACATGGTGCAGCGCGCGGGCCACCAGCTCGAACAACTGGAGTCCTCTGCCCACCCAGAGATTCGTGTCGGCGTACTCGATGGGCAGTTGCCCACCCAGAGCGGACTCCCTGGTTCGGTACGAGCGTTCGACTCCCTCTCTACGCCGCGGCGTCGGCGTGGACTCGGCGCGAGCCTCGCCGGGCGTCGAGGAGGACCGCCTCCGGATGAGTTCGTCGATCGTGCGACCGTCGAGGAACTTCATGGCGATGTAGTGGATTCCCTCCCACTCGCCAAAGGCGTAGACCGGCACGATATTGGGATGGTCGAGGCGGGATATGACCGCGGCCTCGCGGTGAAACCGATCCAAGTAGCGCGCGTCACTCGTCAAGTAGCGCGGCAGGACCTTGAGCGCGACCAAGCGGTCGTTGGCCCGCTGGCGCGCGAGGTACACCACCCCCATGCCTCCGCTGCCGATCTCGCGAATCGGCTCGAAGTCCGCGATCGATGTGGGCAGATCCTGCCCGAGCACGCTCGCGATTTCCTGTTCCCCCGTCTCGATCGACACTGGACTCCCGATGGCGACGCCTGGCTTCTGACGCTGCCGTGATCGCGTCATCGGCGCGGGGGACTGCCAAGCTCAAGCGGTCCCGCGCGGCGCGGGGAAAGAAACGAAGAATCGACGCAACCCTGGCGGAAGTCGTGACGATTCCGTCCTTCCTCCCCGTGAAGCGAAGCCCAATTTGTCCGAGACGTTCAGAGTCCTTCTTCGAACGCGAGAATGGCGGCGCCGATGATTCCGGCGCGATTGCGCAGCTTCGCCCGCAGGATGCGAGCGCCCTTGGCCACGTAGGGAAGAACCTGCGCTCGAAAGCTCTGCCGCAGCGGATCCATGAGCAGCTTGCCGGCATCCGCCAATCCCCCGCCGATCGCGATGACGTCGGGAGCGATGAGGGTCGCTGCCTGGGCCAATCCGAGCCCGAGGTTGCGGCCGACTCGATCAAAGGCACGCACCGCCGCTGCTTCCCCTTTTTCCGCGCGGGCGGCGATGTTCTTCGGTTCCATGCCTTCAGCACCGCCCATGTCCACGTAGATACGCTTCAGCGCCGTCGCCGATGCGTAGAGCTCGAGGCAGCCGGCTCCCCCGTGCGCACAAGGAAGCCCATCGGGAACGAACACCGAGTGCCCGATCTCGCCTCCCGTGCCGTAACGACCACGCACGAGTTGTCCTCCGATTACCACCCCGCCCCCGATGCCAGTGCCGACCGTGGCCAGGAGCATCGTAGGAGCCCCTACGCCCACCCCCACCCGCGCCTCCCCGAGCGCCGCCACGGTGGCATCGTTGTCGACCGCCGCCTTCACGCCGCTCACCGACCGGAGGTAGGTCCCGGCGTGGAATCCCATGATCCCGGGAATCTGGGGCGGCGCCGTGAGCACCGTGCCTCGGCTTCCGGAGACCGTCCCGGGCATTCCCAGTCCGGCGGCGACGATCGTGTGCCCCTTCCAGCGGGCCTTTTCTTGGAGTGCTCCGACCGCCTCCTCGAGCGACGCCTTCACTCCGAGGATCCCCTCAGCGGTGCGGCTTGGCACCACGTCGTCGTGGACCACTTCGCCGTCCCGCGTGACGAGGCCAAACTTGAGTTGAGTGCCTCCCAGATCCAACCCGATCGCTACTTGCATCACGAATCCCCGGTCCCGGAGGAGGAAAGAAGGTGCATGATCCCCAATCTGTGCGGCGTTGCCACGCACGCTTGGAAGGCGCCACGGGAAGTCCTATGCTGATCCAGAACCGACCGGTCGGTTCTGGCCAACCATGCCCCCCATCTCCCCCGCCAAGACCCTACGACGCCGCGCCATCCTGGAGGCCGCGCTCGGGGTGTTCTCCGCGTACGGATTCGAGGGAGCCCGCGTCGAGGAGATCGCCCGAATCGCCGGGGTCGGCAAAGGCACGATTTACGAGCACTTCGAGCACAAAGAGGACCTGTTCCTCAATCTCTGTGCTCACCTCGTGGGTGAAAATCTCGCCCTTGCCCGCACCCGCCTCCAAGCCAGTCCGCTCCCGGCCCCGGCTCGGCTCCGGCAGTATCTCTCGGACCTGATCCGCAGCGTGACTGAACTCCTGCCCCGGATGGGTCTCTTCTTCGAGGCGTGGAGCCTCGCGTGGACTCGGCCGCAACTGCGCAGCCAATGCCAGCGGATGTTCCGGGATCTCTACGACCCACTGCACGCCGAAATCGTGGGTCTCCTCCACGAGAGTGACCGCAGCGGCGGCCCTCCGACCTCCATGGCGAGTGAGCGTGCCACCTTGATCCTCGCCGCGATCGACGGCCTCGCGTACCAGACGCTTTTCCGGCTCGACCAGGGAGATCTCCCCCGGCTCGCGGCCACCGCCGAGCAGCTCTTGCTGCACGGATTGGAGCCTCAATCATGAAGCAGCCCCGCCACTCCTCCCCGATCTTTTCCACTCTCGCGGGGCTAATCCTCTTGGGCGCACTCGGGGCTTGCCGGGAAGCACCCGAGCTCCACCCGGACTACCGACAGCGGGTCTACGACGAACCCGGCGCGGTTCCGTATCCCGCTGATCCCGGCGGACTCGTGCTCGACCGTGCCCCAATCGAAGGGCTGAGCCTCGAAACCGCGCGCGAGCTGGCGCTCCTGCGGAACCCCACGGTTCGTGCGCAGACCGCCGCCGTCCTGGCGGCACAGGCCGCGATCGCCGAAGCCCGCGCCGCGTTTCTGCCTGACCTTTCATTCCAGATCGGCCGCACCGCCTTCGACAAGACTCGCACCGTCTCCATCCCTGGCGGTGGCAGCTTCAGCCTGAGCCCCGAGTATCAGACCACCGGCCAGGCTCGCCTCGGTCTGTCGCTGTTCGCGTTCGGGCGCGACGTCGAAAACCTGCGCGCCGCCGAATCCGCCGTGAGCACGCAGGTCTTGGACGAGCGCACCGCTCGCCAGGCAATTCTCGCGGAAGTCGACCAAGCTTGGCTCGGGGTCCATGAGGCCGTGGGGCAGGCCGCGGTCGCGGCGGATGCCCAAGCCAATGCCGTCCGCCAAGCGGAGGACGCTCGTCAACTGTTTGCCGCGGGCCGCGTGACCAAAGACAGCGCGCTCACCGCCGAAGTCGAAGAAAAACGCCGGACCCAAGAGATGGTCGTCGCGAATAACGCGATCCGCCATGCCCGGCGCGTGCTCAATGCCCTGCTCGCCCGCGAAGCGGAAGCCGAGATCGCGCTCGCCGCACCCCACGCGTGGGCCGAAGTCACCATCGCTTCCGACGTCGTGCGCACTCTCGCGACCACGCACAACCCGGCGCTCCTGAGCTTTCGGACTCGCCAGACCGAACTCGACCACCGCCGCGAGTCGATCATCCGCGGCGCCCTCCCCGAAGTGACCGGCGAGATCGGGGTGGAGTACACGGACTTCACCGAAGCCTCCGGCTACTCGACCAACACCACCGCGACCTTGGGGGTACAGTGGAACCCGGTGCAGGGAGGGCGTCGACTCGCCGCTTTGGATCGCATCCACGCCCAGCTTGTGCAGCTTCGGGAGCAAGAGCTCGCGGCCCACAGCAACCTCGAGGTGCAAGTGCTCGGCCTGGTCGACGACATCGCCGAAGCCGCCGCCGAGTATCGCTGGGCGAACAGCAGCATCGGCGCCGCCGAGGAGAGCCTGCGCATCCTCCGGGACCGCTTTCAAAACGGCCGCGCCACTTCGCAGGAAGTTCTCGAAGCCCAAGTCACCGCGACGAACGCCAAATTTGCCACCAATCGAGCCCGATTCCGCCACGAGGCGTTGATCGCCCGCCTGGAAGCCGCGGTGGGAGTGGCTCGCGCAAGCTGGATGGGAACCACGAATCCATGATGCTCCTCCACCTTCTCCTGACCGGCGCGCTGGCCTTGCAGCCGAGTGGCGACACGCCCTCGCCCCTCGGCCCCACTCCCGGGCCCTGGCCGGTCTTGATCCGGGCCCGGTACGACATCCCGGTGCCAGCTCGCGCGACTGCACTCGTCGTCGAGAGACCGGTCCCACGATCGAGCCGCGTGAGCGAGGGAGACCTTCTGATGCGCCTAGACTCGGCGCTGGTCGACTTGCACACCCAGCGAGCAAAGGCAGCGCTCGAGCGAGCCCTGGCCGAACTTCAATGGACCGAAGCCGAGCTGAAACGTGAGCGGGCCCTGGCCCAGGGGGGATCGGGGTCGGTTTCGAACCTGGAGCGACTGGAGGCCGAGGCGAAAATTCGTGGCGCCGCAGTCCAAGTCGCCCGAGCCGATGTCGGAATCGCCGAAGAGGAGCGTCGTCGCACCGAGGTACGAGCCCCCCGGGCGGGGTTGATCGTCGAGATCTACCCCGAAGTGGGTGCAATGGTCCAAGCCGGCGCGCCAGTCATTCGCCTGCTCACCGACGAGGACGTCGTCGCCGAAACTCACGTGAGCGCCGCCGAGCTGGCCCACTTCCAATTGGGCCAGGGCCTTCAGATCGAAGTTGGCCCCGGGAACCGCCGACCGGTGACTCTGACCGAAATCACCCCCGCCTCCGGGGCGGAGCGGAGTTTCCGTCTCTGGTTCACTCCCGTGGAGGCCAGAGACTTTCCCCGTCCGGGAGTGGACGCGTGGCTGATCGCGCCGGAGTCGGGGCGATGAAACTCCGAGACGTTTACGCCGTAACTCTTGGCCTGAGTTTGCTCGTGGCCTGTCAGCGCCCGTCCCCGGAGAATCCCGCCCAAACCGTGCAGCGCATCGCCGTCGTCGACCTGTGGTCCATGAAGTCCGAGACGATTCAGCCGACGCTCCAAAAGTCGGTGCGGATTCGTTCGCGCGTGGATCAGGTCCTCTCCGCGGAAAGCAGCGGGGTCGTCCAGGCCCGCCTTGTGCTCGAGGGGTTTTCGGCGGCGGCGGGCGAACCGCTCCTCAGGCTCGACGGCGCGGTGGAAGCGGCGATCGTCTCCGCCAGCGAGGCGGAGTGGCGCGCGGCCGCGACGCGCCCCTCATCGAGCGCGGAACGGGAAGGTGCCCGCGCCCGCTTCGTGGAGGCGGAAGACCGGCTGAGGCGCCGCACCGTCCGCGCCCCCCTCGCCTGCCGCCTGGAGACTTGGCTCGTTCAGGAAGGAGCCTGGGTGAACCCAGGGACGCCCGTGGCCCGCATCCAGGACCCGCAGCGTCTCTTTGCCACCGCAGCACTGCTCGAAGACGAAATCGGGTTGGTCCGCACTGGCCTTGAGTGCCAACTGAACGCGCCGTCCCTTGGGAACGGGCCCATCAAGGTGCGCGCGTGCCGCCTCGGTGGAATGCCAACCAGCGGTCCCGGGCAGTACGACTTCGAAGTGGAATGGCAGGGGTCAGCTGGTCTCTTACCCGGAATGGTGGCGAGCCTGACGATCCCGGTCGGGGAGCCGCTTCCCGAACTGCGGCTCCCGGCGGCCGCAATCCATGACCAATTTGGAGTCTCCTCGGTCTGGGTCGCCCACCCTGGCCCCCAGGGTCTCGTAGCGACTACCCGCGCGATCCGGGTTGCCCCGGTCTTGGGCCGGGCTGATCTCGTAGCCGCGCGGGCCGGCTTGAGCGTCGGCGACCAAGTTGTGGTGCGCGGCGCCCTCGGGCTTCGCGAAGGCGACCTTCTGCGGGCGGAGCCAACTCCCCCATGAGCCTGGCCTGCTTCAGCCTCGAAAACCGGATCTTTGTCAGCGTCCTGTACCTACTTTGCCTGGGCCTGGGGATTTTTTCCGCCCGCGGCGCGATCGTGGATGTCTATCCCGACGTGTCGTTCGACGCCGCCCAGGTGGTGGTGGTGTGGCCAGGCGCCGCCCCGAGCGAGATCGAAAGCTCCGTTACCCGCCGGCTCGAGGACGAAATCGAGGATGTCGCCGGCATCGACCGCTTCATCTCCAGCTCCGAGCGCGACCGCTGCATCCTGGACGTGAAGTTCCGGGAGGATCTCAGCGACGAGGAGTTCCAACGCAACTTCGAAGACCTGCGCGCGGCCGTTCAGCGAGTCCGCGACTTGCCGCCGGATGCGGAGCGGCCGCAGGTGAGGAAGATCACGGTCAGCGAGCTCTACCCGTTGCTCACGGTGGTGGTGACCTCGGAATTGCCGGATCGTTTGGTGACCATCCGGGAGGTCGCACGTGAGCTTCGCGAGCGTCTCCAGACTGTCGACGGGGTGCTGCGGGTCGCCGACTTGGGCATTCCCGAGCGGGAATGGAAGGTCTTTGTCGACGAGGGTCGCCTCAAGGCTGCCGGATTCACGCTGCTGGAAGTCGTCGACCGTCTGCGCGCTCGCCATGTGGAGTTCTCAGCCGGCTCGCTCGCGGTCGGTCGATCGGAAGTGACGGTCGGAACCTCGGGCGAAGTGGGTCGGGCCGCCGAGTTGCTCGACTTGATCCTCGTGGCCCGGCCGGACGGAACGGCACTGCGACTGCGCGACGTGGCCACCGTCGTGGAGGAGTTCGAGAAGCCCGACCACATCGATCGGTACAACGGCCGACCCTGCATCAACCTGGCGATCGCGAAGAACAAGGAGGCCCACGCCCTGGACGTGAAGGCTCGCTTGTTGGAGGTGATCCGGCAATTTAGACAAGACGCAGGGCTCCCCGCGGACATCGAAACCGCGATCACCATCGACACCACCCTCATTCTCAAGAATCGAATTTCCGTCCTCGTATCGAGCCTGGGCCTCGGCATCGTGCTCGTCTTTTTCATCCTCTGGTTGTTCTTGGGACTGAAGAACAGCCTGCTCGCGATTCTCGGAATCCCGTTTTCGTTCCTGCTCGCTTACTCGGTGCTGCACCAAATGGGCGTGACGATCAACGCGATCACGCTGTTCAGTCTCGTGCTGGTGTCAGGAATGGTGGTCGACGACGCCATCGTCGTGCTCGAGAACATCTACCGCCACGTGAGTGCCGGAGTGCCGCTCCATCAGGCGATCATCACCGGCGTGGGCGAAGTGGCCTGGCCGGTCCTCTCGGCGTCCCTCACGACGATGGCTGCCTTCCTGCCACTCCTTTTGACCGAAGGCGTGGTCGGGGAGTTCATGAGCATCATCCCGAAGACGGTGGCCCTCGTCCTCCTCGCGTCGCTGTTCGAGTGTGTCCTTCTGCTTCCCGCGCACTACGCCCACCGCGGCGAGAAAAAACCGCCGACCGGCGTAGTCCGCGCCACCAACGCACTCTTTGATCGGTTGGGGGTTCGCTACGCGCGGCTCCTCGATCGGCTGCTCCAACACCCGGGCCGCATTCTGGCCTTCAACCTGGCGCTGGCCGCGGTTGGCATGTTCCTGTCGAACAAGCTTCCGGTCGAGCTCTTCCCCTCCGACTTCCAGGCCTTCTACGCCAATATCTACGCCGATCCCGAATCGGGACTCGAGACCACTTCCGAGGCCGTACGCGAGGTGGAAAAGCTGGTCGCCCAAGAACTCGGCGGGCGGGTCGATTCCTTCACCACCTCGGTGGGGGTCACCTTCACCGACGACAACCAGGTGTTGGTCAAGCCAAGTGTCGCCCAACTCCTGGTCTATGCGAATGAGGACTGGTCCAAAGACCACGATCCGATGGAGATCATCCAGGATCTCCGAAAGCGGACCGACGGTTTAGTGCGAGGGAAAGGGGAGTACCGCTTCCAGCGCATCAAGGTGGACACCTTCCAAGACGGACCTCCGACCGGAAAACCCGTAGCGGTGCGAATCGCCACTCCCGACTACGGCGAAGGCAAAGCGCTCGCTCGCGAGTTCGTGGATTTCCTCGGCAATCGGCCGGGGGTCTTTTCGATCTCCGACAACCTGGACGAGGGCCCTCTCGAAATGCGGCTCGTACCCAAGGAGGATCGACTCGCCGAGAGCGCGGTCCCCTTCGCAGAGGCAGCCCGTCTCCTGTTTGCCGCCAACGAGGGGATCGAGATCGGGGAACTGCTGCCGGCCGGGGAAGAGGAAGCCGTGACCTTGCGGGTTCAACTCGACCCGCGCGACCGGAAGCGCCCCGAGGCCTTTTTGGATCTCGACCTGCGGCAACCGACGGGAACCCTGGTTCCCCTCGAGTCCGTCGCCCGCTTTGCGGCCGAGCGCAGCCCCGCCGCGCTCTACCACTACGACGGACAGCGGGTCGTGACGGTCACCGCGGACGTCGATACGAAGGTCACCGATAGCCAGCGCACCAACGAAGCGATGATGGCCCACTTGCAGACCATTCAATCCCGCTACCCCGGCGCCACCGTCACCTTCGGCGGCGAGTTCGAGGAAACCAAGAAGAGCTTCGACAGTCAGAAGCGGGCTTTTTTTATCGCGCTCCTCCTCGTCTATGCCATCCTCGTCGCCCAGTTTCGGAGTTTTTCAGTTCCTCTCGTGGTGATGACGGTGGTTCCCTTTTCGTTCATCGGCGTGGTGCTCGGGCTTTGGATCTTGGACCTGCCCTTCACCATCATGACCTTCATCGCGATCGTGGGACTATCGGGAGTCGTGGTCAACGATTCGATCGTGTTAGTCGAGTTCATCACGGAGGCCCGGCGCCGGGGAGAATCCATGCACGATGCCGTGCTCGCCGGCGTTCGCACTCGTCTCCGCCCCATTTTTCTCACCACTCTGACCACCGTCCTCGGGCTCCTGCCGACCGCTTTGGGCCTCACGGGAAAAAGCAAGATCTGGTCCCCGTTCGCCGCCACCATCTCCTTCGGCCTGCTCCTGGCCATGTTCCTCACGCTGTTCCTGGTTCCCGCCGTGTTTGTCTTCAGCAATCGGATCCGCATTCGCTTCGCCCGCAAATCTGCGTCGGCCGCGTAGACAGGGGGAATCGGGCAAGGCAAACTCACCGCGCCTGAGGTTGCCCGCATGAACGAACTCCTCGATCGACTGATCGCCGCGATCTCCCCCATCAACGACTTTCTGTGGCACGACTACGCTCTGTTCGTAGTGCTGGGAGTCGGCATCCTGTTCACGCTTTGGAGCGGGTTTTCCCAGTATCGGAGTTTGACCCACGGGGTCCAAGTCATCCGGGGCCGGTACGACGACCCGAAAGAAGCGGGGGCCATCACCCACTTCCAGGCGCTCTCGGCCGCCCTCTCCGCCACGGTTGGTCTCGGGAACATCGCCGGGGTCGCGCTGGCGGTGGCGGTGGGCGGTCCCGGTGCGGTGTTTTGGATGTGGGTCACCGGGCTCGTGGGCATGGCGCTGAAGCTGACCGAGGTCACCCAGGCGATGCTCCATCGGGACCTGAGCGATCCCAAAAATCCGAGCGGTGGAGCCATGTGGGTAGTCAGCCGCGGCTTCGCCCGAATCGGACCCGCCCTCAGGCCCTTAGGCTGGGCCATCGGCGCGCTGTTCTGCGTGACCCTCATCATCTCCGGAATCACCGGCGGCAACATGTTCCAAGCCTGGAACGTCGCCGAGATCTCGTTCACCTACTTCGGGTGGAACAAGTACGTAGTGGGGGCCGTTCTCGCGATCCTGGTCGCCTTGGTGATCGTCGGCGGGATCAAACGCATCGGCAACGTCGCGTCGAAGCTCGTGCCCTTCATGTGTGGTCTCTACGTCCTCGCCGGGCTCTTCGTGATCTTCACCCACTTGGGCGATTTGCCGCGCGTGTTCGGCCTGATCTTCGGTTCGGCGTTCGGGCCCTCGACAGCCTCAGGCGCCTTCCTCGGCGGCACCGCCGGGTACGCATTCCTCAAGGGCATGCAGCGCGCCCTCTTCTCGAACGAGGCCGGGCAGGGCTCCGCCCCGATCGCCCACTGTGCGGCCCGTACCAACGAACCGGTGCGCGAAGGCATCGTCGCCGGGCTTGAGCCATTCATCGACACGCTCGTCGTGTGCACGATCACGGCGCTGGTCATCCTCTTGAGCGGCGAGTGGAATCGGCCGGTCTCTCTCTCCTTCGAATCTCCGCCGACCCTGGTGGCCGGGACCGAGCCCGGAACATGGACGATCCCAAACACGCTCTTGCGCGTGGAAGACAAGGTCGAAGCCGGCGGAGCACTCCAGGCGGAACAGACGGTATTTGCCGTCGTGGATCTTCCCGGCGAGGAGGGTGCAGCCACCCGTCGAGCCCAGCTCACGGGAGCACTCGTCCAACCGAACGGCGAACGGTGGGAAGTCCAGTTCGGGACCGTCGAATCTGCCTCTGCTCCCCGCCTCGCCGAGCCGGGGGTCTTTTTCGCCTTCAACGGCGCGACGTTGACCGCAAAGGCCTTCGATCGCATCTATCCGGGCCTCGGCCTTTGGCTGGTCCCCTTTGCGGCCTGGCTGTTCGCACTCTCAACCATCATCTCCTGGAGCTACTACTGCGAGCAGGGCGTGGTCTTCCTCTTCGGACGTCGGGTCGTCCTGCCCTACCGCCTGCTCTACAGCGCCTGCGTCCTGTTGGCGTGTTTCCCGGCGATTCGAACCGACGAGCAGATGGACATCATTTCGTCCTCTGGCACCGGAGTGATGTTGTGGGTCAACATCCCGATCATGCTCTTGTTCGGAGGAGAGGCCATGCGCGCCTACAAGGGCTACCTTCGTCGCCTGGACAATGGCGAGTTCCCGACCAAGTCGTCGTGATCAGGCTAGCCGAAGCCCGTTTGGAACCGGGCGATCGGGACCGACCAGGACCACCGCTCCTCCCTCGGCAATCAGGCCCGTGACCAGGACTTCCGAAGTGAAGTCCCCGATCCGCCGCGGGGGAAAATTGACCACGGCCAGGACCTGGCGCCCGAGCAGGACCTCCGGCTCGTAGAGGTGCGTGAGCTGCGCCGAACTCCATTTCTTGCCGAGCGACCCGAAGTCCACCTCGAGCTGGATCGCAGGCTTCTTGGCGGTGGGGTGGCGGCGCGCCGTCACGATCGTGCCCACCCGCAAATCCACCTTCTCGAAGTCGGACCAGCTCAGCAGGGCTCCGGCGTCTGCGGGCTCGCTCACGACTGCGCCCCGCGGGCCCCGTGCGGCGGGGCGGACATCACGTGCTCGTAGACCCGAGCGTGCGTGGTCGCCGACGATTCCCAGGAAAAGTCCTTCGCCCGGGCCAGCGCGCGCTCCGAGAGTCGCTTGCGCTCGGCGTCGTCCCGAAGCAAGTGACGCAGCACCCGCGCCAGGTCCGCCGAGTCGCCCGTTCGGAACGGGGCCGCGGCCTCCCCCGCGAGTTCCACGAGGGCCGCATCGGAACTGACCACCGGCGCCTGCCCGCAGGCCATCGCCTCGAGCGCCGACAGGCCGAACCCCTCGAGCCGGGAGGGCACCACGAACAGCGTGGCCTCGCGATAGAGATCGGGAAGATCCTCTCGAGCAAAGTAGCCCGGCAGTAAGAGCCGATCCTGGAGGCCGGCTTCGCGCAGTGGGGCGCGCAGGGTGTCTTCGGACATGCGCAGGTCGCCACACATCACCAGATGCAGATCTGGGGGAGCACCTCCGACGGTCACGAGTTTGCGGAAAGCCTCGATCAACGTGAGAGGGTCTTTGCGCTCCCGAATCGTGCCCACCGATAAGATGAAGGGGCCGGGGGGAATACCGTATCGAGCTCGGTCGAGGGAGGCCCCGAAGGCGCGGAAATCGGGATCCACGCCGTGCGGGGCGACGGTCAACCTCGCTCGCGTCTCCGGAGCGAACGCCAAAAGCGCGTCCCTCGTCGCGAGGCTTGGCACGACGAGGTGGTCGGCAGCCTTGATGCAGTGGAGAAGGCGAAGGCGGTGGCGCGAGAGCCGGGCTTCCTGTCCGACCGCGCCGAAGTCCGGCACATCGTGGATCGTCGCAACGCGACGCAACTGCGCCCGCACCGAGAGAGCGGCGACCGGGGCATGGAGCACGTCGATGCGGTGTTCGCGCAGGGCTCGCGGCAGGGCGACTTCGCGCCAAATGGCCCGCGGCAAGGCGGAGCGTACGCGCACGACCCGCGCGGGCGCCGCCACGCTCGGGGCCGGACGCCCCGGGCGAACGAACACGACAAACTCTGTTCCCGGCGCCACTTTCGGGAGGTGCTCGACCAATCGCCGGGCGTAGCGCTCGACTCCCGTCTCCGGTTCGGCCTCGAGGCAAGAGAGATCCAGGCCCACTCGCAACATCAGGCGAGTACCTCCGCGAGGAAAGGAGTCACCGGCTCGAATCCGTCGCGCAAAAAATCCGGCGACAGCTCGGCCAGTTCGGAACGGGGAACACTGCCGGTGGCAACCGCGACGGCCACTGCCCCCGCGCCCTGGGCAGCCAGGATGTCGTTGGCGGTATCGCCGACGTGGAACACACGACCCGATTCGAACGGTCCGAGTTGCCGTTCGAGCGCTCGGCTCCGAGCTATCCGAATCAGCTCGGCTCGGTCGGTGGAATCATCGCCGAAGCCGCCCACCTCGAACCAGTCGAAGATCGAGTCCTTGCCGAGCTTGATCTCGGCGCCCTCCCGCACATTCCCGGTCACGAGCCCGAGCACGACATCGGGGGTCGCCCGCAGGGTCTTCAGGAGTTCCCGCACCCCGGGCAACAGGATCGACCCCTCGATGCGCGCGACCTCCGATCGCAGGTGGCGGAGATAGTGGGCGATCGCCGGCTGGATTTCCGCCGGGCCCTTCCCGATCCGGGAAAGCCCCTCCTCCACGATGTCGGGGTCGGTTCGACCGTGGAACCTCATCCCGAGAAACGCCTCCCTGGCCCCGTAGCGTTCCTCGAACGTGCGTTCGAGGCTGCGGCGGCCGACGCCGGTGGGGCGAACCAGGGTTCCGTCGATATCGAAGAGGATCAGCCGACGCATGGGCGGGGATGGTAACCTTCGGGGCGACCGGGAGCGACGGGGAGCGTGTGCCTCGGCGCCGATCCCTGTTCAGGCCCCGGAATCCGAGTCGAGAGTGACCGGATCGTCAGACTCCACCCAGAAAACCGGCGGCCCGGGCCCGTCGAGCAAGATTCCGTGCTGCCTCTATGCGGAAGTGGTGGCGTCGGAGGAGTTTCCGACTTTCACGGGCGCGGTGGTGCTGTTGAGCCCGGAGGGGTTTCGGATCGACAGCGAGGCCGATTTCTCCTTAGGGCAGCACTTTGAACTGCGGATCTGCCCCCCAAGGAGCGGCCCCGAAGACGATTGGCTCTCGGCCAAGGCACGAGTGCAGTGGACGCTGAGTCAGGCCGGTGCGATGGGTCGCGCCACCGGATGCCGCTGGGTCGAACTCGACCGCGACCAAACCGCCCGCCTCAGCAAACTGCTTGAGTCAATCACCGAGCGCCACCCGCAACAGGGGTGAGGGTTTCTCCTGGAGGCTGAAGCGCCGGATGTAACCCGGGGCCTCCCCCAAAACCCGGAGCGAGGCGGCCTTGGCAAGTGCGGTGGTGTTGTTGGTGGTGCTGAGATGGGCGAGCACGACTTCCCGAAGGCCCGGACCCGCATACCGGCGGAGCGCCGCCGCCGAATCCTCGTTGCTCAGGTGGCCCAGCCTCCCGCCGACCCTGGCCTTCAGGCTCGGGGGATAGGGTCCGGCCGCGAGCAGGCGCGGGTCATGATTGGCCTCGAACACCATCGCCGAGCAGCGGCGCATGGCCTCCCCGACCACCGCGTCGACGTGACCCAGGTCGGTGAACACTCCGACCTCGAGCCCGGCCTGCCCCAAAAGGTAGGCCACCGGTTCGCGACCATCGTGGGGCTTGGCGACCGGGTGGATCTCGAGCCCGCCGAATGAGAAGGACTGGCCGGCCTTCACGAGGATCCGCTCCTCATCGCCCTTCAACCACTTCTCGGTTTCCCGGAAGGTGCCTTCGGTCGCGGCCAGGGGGCAATCGAAGGCGCGTGACAGTCGCCCGGCGTGGTGAGCATGGTCCCCGTGTTCGTGGGTGAGCAGCACCAGATCAATCTGGGCGGGATTCACTCCCAAGCTCTGCAAGCGACTCTGAGTCTCCCGCGCCGACAGCCCGGCGTCGACCAGAATCGAGACGCCTCCCCCCTGCACGTAGACACAGTTGCCGGCGCTGCCACTCCCGAGCACGCTGAATTTCAACTCGGAGAGTGCACTCACGCTCGGGTGTTAGCCATCGCCATTCCTGGATCAAGAGTCGCGGTTCCCCCGTTAGAGTCGCGCATGGCCGAATCACGCCTCGTGTCACTCCGGCGTTTTTGGAACGAGGTTCCGATCACCTTCGTGTTGCTGGCGATCCTCGGCGTCTGGTACTTCGGCCAGAATCTGCTTTCCGGATTCGTCGGAAGCGGGCCGACGCGCCGATTCGGCGTTTTGAGCGTCGAGGCCTTGTGGGCCAGCGGCAGCAACGGCCCTGGAGCCCTCTTCGAGCGCGGCGAACTGTGGAGGCTGTCTGCGTCCACGTTCCTGCACGGGGGGATCTACCACTTTGTCTTCAATGCATTCGCGTTGTCCCAGTTGGGCCCCATCGCCGAGGTCACCCTCGGGAGGGGCCGCACCCTGCTCACCTGGTTGGTGACCGGACTCATCGCGAGCCTCGCCTCCGCTACCTACTGGCAACTGACCCGGGGTTACGCAATCGGCGTCGGGGCATCCGGGGCGGTGTTCGGTTTGGTGGGCGCGCTCCTGGTGTTCTTCCGGCGGAGTCCGGGCATCGCTGCCCGCCACTACTACCGCAGCCTCATCCAGATGGCGGTCCTCAATGGCGTTCTGGGTCTGGTGATTCCCAACATCGACAATGCCGCTCATGCCGGGGGCCTCTTGGCGGGCCTGCTATTGGGGTCAGTTTTTCCGGTGACCGGTCGGGGTCGCCGCACCGTCTTCCGTCTCGCCGCCACGCGGGTCCTGATCGCCGCTACCGTCGTCTGTCTGGGGATCGCCGCCATCGGGGCCCGTGGACGCCTTCTGACGATCCAAAAAAGCCGGGAATTCTCGATCGATCTCGCCGCCGCCTTCGAGGCCGTCGAATCCGATCCCCCCGATCCCGCGCTGGCCAAGCGCCGGATTGAAACCACTAAGCTGCCCGAGAACTTGGAGGCGCTCCGGCAGGAAGCCCTTGCCGCCCTCGAACGCAGCGGGGCCCCCCTCTCCCTGACCATCCTCAGCAACCGGCTCTACGCGAACCTCGTCCGGATCGCGCCGGACATCTTCAAGGACTGAGCTTCCGGGCCCCCGGAATCGCGGTGGACGGCCGGGAGCGAACCCGCTACGCTCCGCGCTCCTTACGAACGAGGTCTACCGGAGAAGCGCCGCATGTCGAGTTCGAAGCAGCAATGGGGAAGTCGCCTCGGGGTCATCCTCGCGGTGGCCGGGTCGGCCGTGGGGCTCGGAAACTTTCTGAGATTCCCTGGCAACGCGGCGCAAAACGGGGGCGGCGCGTTCATGATCCCCTACTTCTGCGCCCTGATCCTCCTCGGCATTCCGATCGGGTGGGCGGAGTGGACGATGGGTCGCTATGGCGGCCGCAAGGGCTTCCACTCGGCGCCCGCCATCATGGGCGTCTTCGGTAAGGGCCGGATCGCCCGCTACTTCGGAGCCGTCGGGGTCCTCATTCCCCTCGCGGTTTACTTCTACTACGTCATCATCGAATCTTGGTGCCTCGACTACGCGATCCGGTACGCCACCGGTGGCCTGGGACTTACCGACACCCCGGTCGCGCAGCAGGTCGAAGCATCGCAGGCAGCCTTCACGAGTATGACCGGGAGCGGGGCCGACGGAGCGTTGTTCCAGTCCGGGCAAAGTCGAAGCCTTTTGTTCTTCGGGATCGTGACCCTCTGCAACGTGTGGTTCCTCTACCGCGGCCTTTCGAAGGGCATCGAGGCGTTTTGCAAGTGGGCCATGCCCGCAATGGCGGTGTGTGGAGTCATAGTCTTGGTCCGCGTCCTCACCCTCGGGACCCCCGACCCGGCACTCCCGGGTCAGAGTGTCGCGAAGGGCCTGAACTTCATGTGGAATCCCGACTTCGAGAAGCTCGGGGACTTCCAGACCTGGCTCGCTGCGGCTGGTCAGATTTTCTTCAGCCTTTCCGTCGGATTCGGCGTCATCATCAACTACGCCTCCTATATGAAGCGCAAGTCGGACGTGACCCTGTCCGGCCTCACCGCTTCGGCAACGAACGAGTTCTTCGAGGTCTGCCTCGGAGGCATGATCACCCTGACTGCGGCCTTCATCTTCCTCGGGCCCGCCCTCACGCAGGCAAATACCGGGGGCACTTTCAGCACCGGATTCCACGCCCTGCCAGTGGTCTTCGCCCACATGCCGCTGGGCAATGTCTTCGGGGCGATTTGGTTCTTCATGCTGTTCTTGGCCGCGATCACCAGTTCGCTGTCGATGCTCCAGCCGACCCTCGCCTTCTTCGAAGAGTCCCTCGGGTTGAGCCGACGGGCAGGGGTCACCGCCGTGGTCATGGTGTCGCTGATCGGCAACGGATTCATTCTCTGGCGATCCGAGGGTTTGACCGCCATGGATACGGTGGACTTCTGGGTGGGGACGTTTGCGATCTTCGTCCTCGCCGCAGTGCAAATCATTTGCTTCGGGTGGGTCTTCGGGGTGGACCGCGGATGGCGGGAGATGCACGAAGGAGCCCAGCTCCGGGTGCCCTCCATCTTCAAGTTCATCATCAAGTACGTGAGCCCGCTCTACCTCCTCGTCATCTTCGTGGGATTCTGCTTCCAAAAGCTGCCTGATCAGGTCGAAAATGGAATCACCAAGAAGGGGTGGTTCACGCAGATCAGCGAGAGTTCGACAATCCAAATTAGTCTCGGAATCGTGCTGGCCGTCCTGGCCGGCCTCTGCTGGATGGTTTCCCGAGGCGAAAGCCGTTGGCGCAAGCTCGGCCTGGATTTGGATGGCCAACGTGGCCCCGACGATTCTCCCACCCCCGCCCGAGCCAAGTGAGGATTACCGTGACACAACTCGCCATGGTCATTATGGTCGTCTCGATCCTGAGTGTCACGAGCCTGATCACCTGGTGCTTCTACCGGGTGCTCACCTCCGAAGCGCCCAGCGACTGACCCCAATTGAGCGGCGAGCCGCAAGCCGGCTCAAGCTCGATCGTCGCTCCCTCCGATACCTATCCCGGGGGTCGCCTTCATTTGGGTCTGAAGGACCGCCCCCGAGGGGGAAGCGGGCATGCCGGCGATCGATGACATCTTCAAAATCATCAAAGAACAGGGTGCTTCGGACCTCCATCTCGCGGCCGGATCGGCCCCGATGGTGCGTCTCAACAGCGAGCTCGTGCCCGTCGACTACGGCCACCTGACTCCGGAGCTCGCGCGCAAGCTCCTCTACGAGCTGATGAACCCGGAGCAGGTTGCGAAGTTCGAAAAGAATCACGAGATCGACTTCGGCTACGAGATTCCCGGGGTCACGCGCCTCCGCTGCAACATCTTCGAGCAGCGGCACGGCATCGCCGGGGTCTTCCGACTGATTCCGACGCAAGTCAGAACTGCCTCGCAGCTCAACCTTCCGAAGCAGATCCTGAACTTTTGCGCCCTGAACCGTGGCCTCGTGGTGGTGACCGGAGCGACCGGCTCAGGCAAATCCACGACCCTCGCGGCGATGATCGATTACATCAACGAGACCGAGGCGAGCCACATCATCACGATCGAAGATCCGATCGAGTTCGTGCATCCCAACAAGAAGGCTCTCGTCAATCAACGTGAAGTCGGGGCGAGCACGCTTTCGTTTTCGAATGCACTGCGCTCCGCCCTGCGCGAGGATCCGGACATCGTGCTGGTCGGCGAAATGCGCGACCTGGAGACGATCCAACTCGCGATCACCGCCGCGGAGACCGGGCACTTGGTGTTCGGAACCCTGCACACAAACAGCGCCGCCTCGACGGTCGACCGCATCATCGACGTCTTCCCGGCGGATCAGCAGGAGCAGATTCGGGTCATGTTGGCCGAGTCCCTAAAGGGAGTCGTCGCCCAGCGTCTGCTCCCGAAGAAGGACGGTAGTGGTCGCGCCGCGGTGTTCGAAATCATGGTGGGAACTTCCGCCGTCTCGAACCTCATCCGCGAGGGCAAGACCTTCCAGATCGAGTCTCTGATCCAAACCGGCCGCAAGGACGGGATGATCTCGATCGACTCGAGCCTGAAGGAACTGGTCGATCGCGGCGTCGTCGACGTTCAGGTCGCGTCGAAACACGCTACGAGCCCGAGCATCTTCGGGCGTTCGGACTCCACTCTCCAGCCCGGCCACGTTCGATGAGCGAAACCCCGGTCGTCAAGACCATGCAGGGCGACCTGCGCGCCTTCAACATCTTCGACGTCACGCAGTCGTTGATGGTGGGAAGAAAGACCGCCCTGGTTTCGATCACATCGGGCAACAAGAGCGGGTTCATCCATTTCCGGGAGGGGCAGATCGTCGCGGCGCTCGACGACGCCATGGTGAGCGGCGAAAAAGCCGCGATGAAGATCTTTGCCTGGACCCAGGGCACCTTCACCATCGAGTTCGGACGCGAACCCCAAGAAATCAACATCAACCTCCCGACTGACCACCTCCTGCTCGAGGTCGCCCGCAACCTGGACGAGATCCGCCGCGAACTCGGCATCGTCGAGGCGGAAGAGACCCCGAAGGAGGAGGAGGAAGTCGCCGGCACGATGCAGGAGAAGATCGGCGCGAAGCTCCGTCGCGAGATCAACTCGATCTTCAAGCGCGTCGCCAACACCGCGGAGCCCACGCGGGCCCGCTACACGAAATCCGCCTTCGACGGGCTCCTGCAAGCGCTGGTCGACATGGGAGGCAACGTCTTGATCCTCCGCCCGGGGCAGCGGCCTCGTATCCGCACGCCCACGGGGTTCGCCGAGGTGAAAGAGGAGGCGATCAGCGGCAGCGAACTCGAGGGTTTCGTGAGACACGCCCTCACCACCACCGAGCTCACGGAGCTCCACGAGCGCAAGGAAACCTCGACCTTCTTCTGCTCCCCCACCGCGGGGGCTTTCCGCCTCAGCGTCATCAACGAACACGGCCCGCTCCTGCTCGCGTTTTCGACCGCCAACCGCACCCTCCCCGAACTTGCCGAAGTCTCGGGAGGCGAGGAGAAGGCGGAGCGCCTCCGCACCCTCACCAACGGACTCGTCGTCGTTGCCGGTCCCCTCGCCCTCGACCGGACGATCTTCGTCGGCACCCTAGTTCAAGAACAACTCAATCGCCGGGGCGCGTTTGCGGTCCATCTCACCTCGGGGGCGCCTTATCACTACTCCCAGACCAAAGGGAGCTGCATCAAGAAGGAAGTCCCGTCCACTCCGGAGCTCCTGCAGACCTCGTTTCGGCTCTCTCTCGAACAAGAACCCGACATCATCGCGCTCGACGACGTCGGTCACCGGGAAGCCTTTGCCCACGCGCTCGCGGCGGCCGCCGGAAAGAGGCTGGTCATCTTTTCGATCGAGAGCCAGACCCCGAGTGACACGATCAACCGGATCGCGCGTTTCTCGCAATCCGCGGACGGTGACTCCGTCTTGGAGGCGCTTTCCGACCGGCTGCGCTGCATCATCGACCTCTCGCCGGGCCTTGAGGCCGGACGCCCGCGGTCGGCGATTTTCTCCCTGGACCGGGAAATCTCGCAGCAGCTCCGACTCGGCCAAATTGAAGTCGTACGCCGTCTGCGCATGACCCACGCGCCGGTCTGAGACGTCCCCGACCACCTCCCCTGGATCCGACGAGCGGGACGAACCGTCCCCATTGCGATACCACCACTGGGCCCCGTTTGCCGCCGCGCTACCACACCTTGAGCTGTTTTGATTGACTGGAATCCCGTGCGCCCTTATCCTTGGGGCGCGGTTGTAGGCGCCTCTCTGTGGGTGCGCTGCGGTTGCTCTCTTGACCAATTTCGCGAGGACGAGAGCCCGATGGGAATCCGATTTCTCCACCTGTCCGATCTGCATCTTGGTTCCAGCCACGGCCACCTGGGGAGCGCCGGGGAAGCCCGAGCACGGGAGGTTAGTGACACCTTCCGTCGCGCGATCACCTGGGCGCTCGATCCCGAACATCGCATCGACGCGGTGATCCTGGCCGGCAACGTGTTTGAACGCCATGCTCCCGACCCCGAGGTCTGGGCGTTGGTGCGAGGCCTGCTTGGTCGGCTGGTCGCGGCGAAAAAAAGGGTGTTTGCCCTCCCCGGCCATCGCGACAGCGTGAGCTACCGGGACTCGATTTTCCGAACCGAACGGTGGCCGGGGGTCGACCTCTTCATGGAGTCCCACCCCACCGCTCCGCTCACCACGGAAATCGCGGGGGAAACCGTCCACCTCTACGGAGCGGCCTGGCAGGCGGGAAAATCTGCGGAGTCGTTCCCGGGCTTCACTCGCATCCAAGCCGACGGGATCCATGTGGGGCTGCTCGCGGCGGTTCCCGTCGACCACACCGAGAGTGACGTCCGCTCGCATGACCAGACCATCGACCGAGCCGTCATCGCGGATTCGGGACTCGACTACTTCGCGGGTGGTGGCGTGCACGAGTTCACGGTCTTCCAGGCCGGGGGGACCACCGCCGCATGGCCGGGAACTCTCGAGGGTCGACGCTTCGAAGCCGGAGACTTCGGCAGAAAGTACCTTCTGGTTGCTGACGTCAGCCCCGGCTCCGTCCAACTCGAGCAAGTGCCGTTCAGCGCCAAGGTCGTCGAGCACGCCGCCCTCGACCTGGCCGCCGAGGACATCCGCGACGAAACCGCGCTCGCGGCCGCCATCATCGCGAGGGCCGGTCTCGACCGCATCACCCGGGTGAGCCTCCACGGTTCGCTCGAATTCTTGCCCGATCTCGCGGAACTCCAGAGCCAGCTGCAAAAGCACTTCCACTGGCTGGAGATCCAAGACCAGGCGACTCTCCGTGGCAGCGCACTCCTCCGCCGCCTTCAGGCCGAAAACACGATTCGCGGCATCTTCGCCCGGCGGATGACCAAAAAACTCGACGAAGCCACCGCTCGCCTCACGCGGAGTCAGCGGGGCGCCGCCGAGGATCTCATGGTCCTGGAGCGCGCGACGCGCCTCGGGCTCGAGCAGTTTCTGGATGTGGAGGAGGGGCCTTCCCCTCTCTACTCTCGTGGGCGCGAGGAAACGTCGGAATCGCGGGAAGTTCCCGCTCCGTCGCCCACTCCGCGCCTGCGTGTCGACCCGGCTCGCAGTCACGAGGAGGGCGCATCGTGAAACTCTTGAGGCTTCATCTCGACGGCTTCGGCACCTTCCATCGGGGGCTCGAAGTCAAGTTTGCCAAAGACAAGCTCAACCTGATCATGGGCAGGAACGAGGCGGGCAAGTCCACGCTCCTGTCCGGACTCGTCGGCGTCCTGTTCGGCTTCCGCGATCTGAATCTGGTTCGCAAGTTCGAGTCGTGGGACGAACACGACGCCTACTGCGGCGAGGTGGAACTCGAATCCGACGATGGTCGCCACCTGCGCTTTGCCAGGGATTTCGCGATCGGTCGCGCCACCATCACGGAGATTGCCCCCGCCGGGGACCGCGTGATTTTCCAGGGTTCGGCAGACCCCCGCGGGGCTGGGGTGGACGATCGTCAGTACTTCGAGGAACTCGGAAAAGTGCTCGGATTCGAAGACGAGGCGACCTTCCGAGGCACCGTGTTTGTCGGTCAGCAGAGCCTCGAGACCTCCATCAGTGACCAGGTCCGGCGCCTGATCTCCGGTCCGGGGGCTTCTGACTACAAAGGAGCGCTCCACGAGTTGCACCGGCGTTACGCCGAACTCACCCAGGAGAACCCCTGGAAACCCAAGGCCCAGGGCCCCAAGCGAGCCCTCGAGGATGCCAAGTCGCGCCTGACCGAGCGCGAGACGAGGCTTCGCGAAGGGCGGAAAGCACTGGCCAAGTCCGCCGATCTAGAGGCCGAAATCCGCGATCTCCAGGCGCGACTGAGCGAAGACCGCGCGGAGCAAGCCGCCCTCGAACAGGAGCTCGCGCACCAGAACCAGCGCCTCGAACTACTCGGCAAGGAGCCTGAAGTCGAGCGTCGCTATCAAGACGCTCTCGCGCGCCGCGACCAGTCCCAGCGCCTGCTCGACAAGGCTCAAGATCTCGAGCGCCGTCTGAATCAGGACTACGCTCGTTTTGCCAAGGCGCCCGACGACTTTGCCGATCTCCTCCGGATCCGCAGTGGCGCAGCGGCGGATCGAATTCGCGAAGCCGAGGCCTTGGAAAGTGCCAACGAGGAGCTGAACCAACTCCGACCCATTCCCAATCACAAATTGGGTGCAATCGCGGGCCTTGCGGCTGCCGCCGCCGGGGCCGGAGTCGGCTTCGCGCTTGGACTCAATCCGACCGCGAGCCTCATCCTCGCCCTGGTTTCGGGCGTACTGGGCTGGGCGATCGGGCGCCTGTGCGCAACGGGCTACAAACAGACCCGAGCAAGCCTCATGCAGCGCATGGCGGCCCTCGAGTCGGCAATTGCCGGCCACGAACGCCGCGAGCAGGAAGCCACGCAGAAGGCCGGACCGGCCCTGGCCGGAAAGTCGACAGAGCAGGCCCAGACGGAGTGGAAGGAGTTCTCCGCACTCCGCGAGGAGCGGAAGCGCCTCCTGACCGCGGTCAAGGCTACCGGGGATCGGGCGAGCCTCGCCGCGGAGTTCGATGCGGCCGCGCGCGAGCGCAGCCGGCTCCACGAGGCCATAGCCGCCCTGGAACTGGACGCACCGCACCTGGCGAAGATCACCGATCGCGCCGCCCTCCAGAAGTCGATTCGCCAGACCGAAGCCAAGACCGCCGAGTTGCAGGAGCGCGCCCAAGCCGCATCCGAGTCCGAGGGAGTCAAGCGCCTGGAACTGGCCAGCCTCTCCGGCCGGATGGATTTCGATGTCGCCGAGCTCAGCGAGTCGGTGCGGGAGGAGTCCGAGCGATTGAGCCGATTGGAAATCGAACGACGGGCGCTCCGCGAGTCGATCGACACCCTGGACGCCTGTCTGCGGGATTTCCAGGAGACCGACGCCTTGCGACTCTCGACCGAGGTGTCCGGCCTCTTCGGCAAGATCACCGGCGACAAATACTCGCGCGTGAGCTTCAGCGGCTCGATGGAACCGGTCGTAAGCCGCGGTGACAGCCTACCCATCGCGCCCCAGGATCTTTCCCAGGGCGCTCGCGATCAGCTTTATTTCGCGATGCGCGTGGGCATGGCTCGCTACCTCTCGAGGCACGCGCGCCTGCCGCTGTTCCTGGACGATCCCTTCGTCAATTTCGACGCGGAGCGCCTGGCCGCGACGCAGGAAGTCCTCGGCAAACTCGATGGCCACCAAGTGATCCTGGTGACCTGCAACCGCGACTACTCCGGTTGGTCCGAAGCCAAGATCGATTTGGACGCAAGCGCGGCCCGCCACACCGACTGAGAGCCTGCGCGGAGAATTGGGCGGTGCCTCGATCGGCTCGCCACTCCGGGGCGAAAAAAAGCAAGGGGCCGAGTCGAGGAGGACGTGCGCGGCCCCTCGGCTCGGCCCCTTTTTGGGTGGTGCGACTCCCCTGCCATGACAAGGGTGGACCCCGTGTCCAACCCCCATTCAGTCGCATCACCTGTTTCGTTCGACTCCTTGCGAAGTCGTTTGATCAGGCCATGGATGTTTCCGTCGGAAACCATCCACACTCGTATTGGCGATTCACCCCCCCAAAACGGCGCAAAATTTTGGAAAGAAATTCCGAGCGTTCCGAAAGCGGCCCGCCAACTGGCGGCCGGCCTCGAGGGACGAACTGTCCCAATTTCCGAGGTTGAGCCTCTTGCCGGCACGAGGGTGGCGCCGTCCGCATGGATGTCCAAGCGATAGGTCGGACCAGCCCTCCGATTAGGCCTGGAGTTCAGGGAACTGGCTGGCCAGCGGCGACGACTGAAAGACCTGAAGCATCGGCGCGTTGGGCCCGGATCTGAGGTCTTCCACGAAGCGCCGCCTCGCTCCCGGTTTCCCAAGGATTCTCTCGAGGAGATCCCGGGCCCGCTCCGGGTCGCGCTCGCTCCCTCTCAGCAGCCGAAAGTAGAGTTCCGCCACCTGTCCGAAATAGGGGTCCTGACCGTCTTCCTCAGCGAGGATCGCACTTTTTCCGGCCGCCCGCACCGCCCGATCGAGATCCCCCCGGTGCTTGTGGACATAGGCGAGATTGCAATGCGCAAACGAACGAACCTCCCGCGCTCCGTCCTCGGCAGTGAGCACGCGAAGGAAGGCCTGCTCGGCGTTCGACCAGTCTTCCTTCTGGTAGTGGAGAACTCCGATCCAATTCCAGGCTTTGAACAAATACCGGCTCTGGAGGGTGGTCAGGCGGCGGAAGAGTGACAGCGCGAGGTCGATCTTCATCCCGGGGGCCCGTTCCGCGGACGAGAGTTGATCCCGCAATTCCGAGAGATCAAGGTCCCCGACGCGCGATGATCCCGTGTAATCCTCGGCGTCCTCGATCATCTCGACGCCAGCCTGGAGATTCTCCGCTTCGCTGCCCGCCCCTTCCTCCGTGATCCGCACATTCTCGGCACTGTCTCGAGCATTCGCCGGCGGGCGGTCGCGAATGATCGCTTTGGCCAGGTTGTAGATTGACAGGGCGAGTTCGTCCAAGGTCTCGCGCAAGAAGCTGGATTCGGGCAGCTCGACGGTGCGAAAAAAGCTCTGAAGCCGGGAGTAGCAAGAAGCGCACGCCGCAACGTGGTCGCTGACCGCTTCCAAATCCGGGGGAGGCTTCGAGCGGCGATCCGTGAAAGAATCGAGGTACTGGCGGACCTCGTCACAACCGAAGGCCATACTTTCAGGATACCGCACTTCGTTGCGGGGCGGAAAGCCGCCGCTCACCTTGGCCGAACGCTCGATCGACAGGCCGCTTCCAGGAGACGACGGTTCGGCTCAGGCGGAAATCCGCTCGTGGTTGAGGACGAAGCGGAGCGCGACCTCCCACTTCTCCACGAGCACGTGCAATCCCCGCCCAGTCTGACTCTTGAGACGCAGATCCTTCTCCTGAACGACCTCCCGGATCGAGGAAAGCACCCGCTTCACGAATCGACTCGACACTTGGTCGGTTCCAAACACCGCTTCCGAGCTCTCCTTCAGCAGCACGTGCAGTGCGCGGAGGTACTCCCGCTTCGCGGTTTTTTCATTGATGTGCAGCGAACTCGCAATCTCGGTCCACCCGAGCTCGCCCTGTTCGGGAATCGCCCCGATTTCCGCGACCAATCCCTCGATGTCCTCGGCATTGGCCGCCGCTTGATCCAAGAACCGCCGGTTCTTGGCGAGGTAGATCCAGCGCTGCTCCGCGGTCAGGGCACGCCGGAAGATGCGGAGCAGGAGTGCGATCCGATCGTGGAGAGGCGCCGAATCGCTCCGGCTCGGGGCGGCCATTTCGGCCGCGGGGTCGTCAGTCGACGCCACCACCGAGATATCGAGGGCGTCCTCGCTGCCTCGACAGTAACCCCAGTACGCCCGCCGGAGCCCATTCAAGTACGCGTAGGTCAAACAGAAGACACGACCTTGCTGGATGCGCTCCTGACCATCGCGAACGAGGTCGAGTAGACCAGGGCGCGACAGGAAAGACTCAAGGTGATCGGCATGGATCCCCGAGTAAATCGCCGCCTGGGCCGGCCACCGGCGCTCAATTTGATCGAGCCCGAAGAAATATAGGCCAACTTGGAGGAATTCGATCACCTCGCCATGGAGAAAATCGGACCGAACCATGGCCTCACCGACCGAGTTCAGCGCAAACGAACGGTGCGCGATCTTGGGTCCGAGTTTCGAGTGCAACTCACACAGACTCGCGAGAAACTGCTCCGCTTTGCTCGCGACCCGCGGAGGAAACTCGGAGGCGGCGCACTTGTCACGCAGGCCGGTGAGCAGTTGCAGCAGGCGATCGGCCGTGGCCAGGGCGCCGGAGTCCGGCAGTAGCCCGGCGCGGGCCGATTTCAGGTCTGAGACCAAGCTTTCCAGGGACATGGTGGGTGCCTCTTTCCAGCTCAGTTGACCGGGAGCACTCCCTCGATCCCGGTGGGAGCGAGGCTGAATGCCAGATGATGAGGGGAGCCCTCCAAGAGCAACCCCGGGGCCGGGAGTACCGCCCACGAAACCGGATGAAGGGGAGCCGTCGTCCCCGGCCGGGGCAACATTGAGAGGCCTCCGACGGGGGGATTCTCAAGGCCGGGAGTGCTCGCGGCCACGCAACCCGTGTCGAGGCGCCACTCGATCGAAACGAGGTCCTCTTGGGGAACAGGTCGATCTTGGGTGATCCAAAACTCGTAAGTCTTGGGGGCCTCCGAGGCCAGGCCCTGCAGGGGCAAAATCTGGTACCAGACGCCCGAGGCATCGAACTGAATCGGAAAGCTGAGCGTCCCGGTGGAGCCTTGACTCTCGATGGGCTCAAGCTCGACCTGCCGAATTTGGAAGCGTGCTTCCGTGCCTGGCTCACCGGTGGCGTGAATGAACAGGCCCTCGGCCAGGTAATTCACCCAGGCAACGAGCTGCGGCGCGGGGCTCTTCTCCGCAGGGTCGCCGCCTCGCTGGGCGAGGCTCAGAACCCAAGGTGACAAACAGAGCAAAAGAACGGAGCTCCATCCGCGCACTGCATTCATGGTTGGCCTCGATGGCGCCCCTTTGATCGACTCCAGGGATGGAACCGACCCTGAGGGATGTCCGCAGTGTACAGCCCGAGCGAGCCAGCGGGGAAACTTAATTTCCCAGGGTCACCGTCGCGGCTACGCCCGGGTCCCCGTCGAGGCGACCAGGACCACGAGGAATGCGGCGGCTCCCGGTCCGAGGATCAGGCCGAGGGCAGCCGGACTCAGGCCAAAGCGAGTCGTCCCGAGGTACGCCCCGAGGCCGAAGAGCAGCATCCCCAGGATGGCGAGACCGGCTCTCCCCCCGGGCCGTTGGAGGGAAAACCCGAGAACTCCGCTCCGACGCTGGGCTTCCAATCGCTGGATGCCTTGGCCTAGCTCCCGAAGGCGAGAGTCCTCCTTTTCGAGACCCCGGTGCAGCGCCAGCACCTCCGTGTCCACCGCCTCTTGGTGGTCGACCGTGAGCTCGAGGTCGGCCTCGAGTTCGGCGGTCCGCTCGACGAAGTCCTCCTCCACCGACTCAGCCTGCCGGTTGTAGGTCCGCTGAATTTCTTCCCAGACCTGCTCCAGTTCCAAGACTCGGTCGGAGAGCTTGGTCACTTCTGCCGTCGCGGCCTGCTTGGGCTTTGCCCCGAGGACCTTCAGCTTGCGCTCGAGGGGGGCGATCTCCTTACCCAGCATCTCCACATCCGCCTTGGCTCGGTGGAGCAGCCTCAAATGGGCCCGAAACAGGTCTTTTTCCACCTCGTTGGAGCTGCGAATCGCCGAAGATCCCTCCGGCTGGGTATCGGCGTTGGCTCCGCACTCCTCGCAAACATCGGCGTGCCAGGAAATGACGCTGTTGCACCCGTCGCAAAATCGGACACGTTCCTCACCCTGCGCCAATTTCACCATCGCTTTGGCACCCCTTGGCTCGGTTCCTCGCCCAATGAAGCGCCGGGAAGAACTCCCTCCACCCAAAACGCTCCGTCCGGACCGTACTCCCGCTTCCAGATCGGCACCCGTCGCTTGATTTCGTCGACGATTTCGAGTGCACAAGCGAAGGCAGCCGCTCGATGTCTAGATCCCACCCCCAAGAGCAGGCTCGCCTCTCCCACGCGGACGATTCCGACCCGGTGAAACAAGGCAATCCGGTCGACCGGATGGCGCGCCAGCGAATCTTCGGCCACCCGCCGGAGCTCGGCCTCGGCCATTGCCGGGTACGACTGGTAGTCGATGTGCGAGACGGAACGGCCGCCGTGATGATTGCGAACCACACCGTGGAAGAGCAGCACCGCCCCGAGCGAGTCCTCCGAGACCAGTTTCCTGACCGTAGCTTCGTCCAGAGGATCGGTCTGTAGCGAGACGGTAATCATCAGCCGCCACTCACTGGAGGAATGAACGCGAGGCGGTCCCCTTCGCAAAGACCGTGTCCAACCTGGACGTAGCGCTCGTTGACCGCGCACACAAAAGACCGTCCGGGCGTGCCTACGGCGGGGTAGCGCTCTCTCAAGAGCGCCGCGGCGCCCTCGACCGAAGCGCCAGAGGGAAGTTCCAAGGACAGCTCGGCTTGTCCACAGGAGTCCGCAAGCGGTCCAAAGAGCAGGACGTGAATGCGCATACACGAGACTCGAAGCGAGCGTAGGGCCCGACCAAGCGCATGTTAGCGATGCGCCTCGCACCTTACGAGCCTCGTGGCGTCGGTAGAGAAATCGAGCAGACCCAGAGGTCCGCGGCGATCAGCGGAAGATCGAAACCGACCCTTCCCGCACCTGACCGGAGCCACCGGAGTACGGGGCCGAGAATCCGACCTCGGCAAAGCCATCGCCATCGGTGTCGGCGGTGGCGCAGCGGCGGCCGAACTCGGCATTCGAGAGTGGCGCCGAAGCGGCCACCCGCTTGAACTGATCAAAGCCGGGACCGAGCAGGATGTAGCCCGCACCGGCATGGCCCAGGCCAAGTTCCGAGGCGTAGAACGCTCCCACCACGAGATCCACGATCCCGTCCGCGTTGACATCGGCCACCGTGACGTCGGATCCGAACCCTTCCGCGGCGGCCAGCGTCGGCGGACTGATTTCTCGAACCTGGCTGAAATCGGGCCCCCAAAAGACCACGACCGCGCCGGAATCGACCGCAGCGCCGTCTCGGAACTCTGCCCCCGCCACCAAATCCATGACACCATCGTCGTTGAGATCACCGACATCGAGCACGTGCCCGAGGACCTCATCCTGGTCGAAACCACCGAGTGCGAGAGAGCGGATCGCCTGCACGTTGCCGGCGGTGAAGACGTGGATGCGTCCCGTGTCGTCCTGGTTACCGGTGAAATCGAAGAACGGTTCACCCACGGCCAACTCCTCACGGCCATCGCCATCGAAGTCGGCCGCGACGAGCCCGTAACCGAACTTGGCCAGCGCCTGGGGAGTCGGGCTCTCCAGAGTCGCCATCCACACTCCCGTGGAGCCGTCGAAGATCTCGACCTGACCCGATTGGGCGAGGTTAGCCCCGGGGGCGCGGGGAGCACCTACGACGAGATCACGAAGCCCGTCCCAGTTCCAATCGCAGGTAGTCAAGGTGTAACCGAAGCGCGTCTGGAGGTACGGCGAGGTGGAGACCAATCGGCGGCTCGTCGAGAAGCCGGGACCGTAGAAGATGTAGGCTGCCCCGGCGTCGGTCTGACCGCTCACGTCTTCGAGGCGGGCACCGATCAGCAGGTCTTCGTGACCATCGCCATTCACATCGGCCACGCGTACGGTCGACCCGAACCACGAGTTGGCCTGGAGAGTCGGCGCCCGCAAGGTGCGCAAGACCGCCTGGGTCACGCCGTCGAGCACGCGCACTTCGCCCGCATTCGAAACTCCCAGCGGATCAGCCTGCGGCATGCCCACCAAGACTTCGGCGCGGCCGTCACCTTCCAGATCCGCCATTTCGAAGCCGTATCCAGCGTAAGCGCTGGGGCTGACTTCGGGAGGCGAGTAAGTGGTTCCAGAGGCCAATAAGTCGGTGTCGTGGCGAACCGTCTTCGAGAAGGCGACGCCGTTGGGCGCGGTTGGGTCGCTGGCCAACGCCTGAACCCAAATCGAGTTCGGGTGGAGGCCGGCCAGGTTCGGAAGCGTGATCGAAACCGAGGACTGCACCCCATCAACCTCGGCAACTCCGGGAATCACCGCCGGGGAGACGGTGGTTCCGTCCACGAGAAAGAACGCCTGAGCACTCACCCCGCAGACGTCCGGCTCGCCGGGCAGATCCAGAGCGCCGGAAAAATCGTCCTTCGGCCGCAGGTCGATCGCCAAGAGGTACGGCTGGCCGGTGAGTCCTCCGAGCGGTGACGAGATCGAGAGGGAGAACAGTTGTCCGGTAGCGACGAGTTTGGCGCCGGAAGACGCCGCCATCGAGGCAATCCTGGTCGTGAGTTCGAGATCGCTACCGTTACCCAGTCCCGATCGCTGCGCGACCGCCGACCGGGGACAAAATGCGACCAGACCCATCATCAGAAGGAGGGGGGCAAAACGCATATCAAACTCCAAGGCTCGGGAGCCTTGCGTGGGGCGTGCAAGGCCGCGGACGACTGACCATCGGTCAGGCCTCCGGATCTCCTATAGAGGAATACCGTCCGGATCGGACCTGCACCAAATCCCTTTCCGACAAAGTGCGAACTTTGCGGGACTGTAGACCGCAATATCCCCAATAACCGGAGAGACTACGGCGGTCCGAAGCACTCGGACGGAGGACGGAGCCGCCCGCTCTTGCGCCGAGGACCGCCCGAGCTTGGATCCCTACCTCGCCCAAATGATGGTCAGGCGGTCACTCGCACGGTCAAGATGGCGATGTCGTCCCGTACAAAGGCGGAACCGCGGCAATGCTGGCCGACCGCTTCGACGAGGGCCTGGGTGATCGTCCGCACCGGAGCCGCCCGGTGCTGACGGATCAAACCCTGGACCGCCGGGAGCCCGAATTGTTGGCCCTGGGGATCACGAGCTTCGATGATGCCGTCCGTGTAGAGCACGATGATCGACCCTGCGGGCAGAGGCGCTTCGTGGCCCTCGTACTGCGCGGTGGAGTCGATGCCGAGGGGAATGCCGGTTGGCGGCAACTCCCGGAACTCGTCGGTGTCCGCATCCAGAATCAGAGCTGGCAAGTGCCCGGCCGAAGCATACTCGAGGCAGCGTCGTTTGGGATCGAGCAGGAGGTAAGCCGCCGTCGCGAAGACCACCTGGTCGGCGCGGGAACCGAGCAAGGCATTGGTGCGAGTGAGCACATGCCCGGGAGACGGATTCTCGGGGATGGCGGCGCGCAGGAACGAGGTCAACCGGGCCATGAACAGGGCCGCCCCGACGCTCTTCCCAGACACATCGCCCAAGACGAGGGCAACCCTTCCCCCTTCGACCGGACAACAGTCGTAGAAGTCCCCGCCGATCTGCTTAGCGGGCCAATACGCCCAGTCCACTTCGAGCCCCTTCATTTCGAGGGCACTGTCGGGCAACAGGCCCTTTTGGATTTCCGCCGCGATTTCCAAGTCGCGCTGGAGCCGTTCCCGCTCCAGCAGTTCCGTCTGCATCCTCGAATTCTCGAGCGCCACGGCCGCGAGGCTGGCAAACGCTCCGAAGAACTCGAGATCGGACTGGGAATAGATGCGCGCCCGACCAGGAAAGTCGGCATAGAGGGCTCCGAGGGCACGAGTGTGGCTCACGAGCGGAGCGCAGATGGCAGCCTTGATGTCGGCGGCCAATATGCTCTGCGCCTCCCGCAAGCGATGATCGAGGCTTGCATCCTCGATGATCCTCGCTTTGCCTTCGGAGATCACTTCCCGAATGATGTGCTGGCTGCAAAACTCGGAGAGCTCGCGCCCTCCCTGCGGACGCATACTCCGCGGAACCAGGCGGCCTTCGGCATCCAAGAGTACGAGCACGCCTCGGCGTACCGGCAAGATCTGGAACAAGTGATCCATGATCTTTTCGAGCAGTTCATCCAGCTCGAGCGAAGAGCTGAGGCTCTTCCCGGCCTCGATCAACAGGGCCAGGCGATCCCGCTCCAGGGTGCGATAGGCCGCCTTTCCCGCATCCAAGGTCGGCCGCGAGGAGTCGGAATTTCCGCCGGTGGTGGTGGGGTCTTTCGGCACCACTGTGTTCTCGCCGAATCCCATGATCGGAATCATCCCGGTTCGCGGCGCGACTCGGGACACCCGCAGGTTGACGGTGCCGATCTGGAGATGGTCATCAGGTCCGACGACCGCGCGCTGGATCAGCTTCTTGTCGAGGTACACGCCGTTCGCTGACCCGAGGTCCAAGACTTCCACGCCCTCTTCGCGTCCCGTGAGGCGGCAGTGGCGACGAGAAACCGAGCGCTCCGAAACCACGATGTCCACGGTTGGATCGCGACCGATCACCAGTTCCCGGCCGATCGCGAGATCGTGGGTACCGGAGTCCTTCGTTCCAATGAGGACTTGGAGCTTCCACATGAGGGGAGAGCCTAACCGCCCGCCGTACGGGGCCGTCGCACGAAACCAACCGCGCTAAGACACTTGCGCCGCGGTCGACGCGGGATCCGGAGCTTCTTCCGCGACCTCCTCCAACTTCAGAGCCAGCATGTCGGCCGCGAGTACCGCCTTCGGGAAAATGGTGGCGGCCTCAAACAACATCCGGTCCAGACGGGCGGCGTCGTAGGCGGGGTTCAAATGTCCGAGCACGAGGTCTTTGACCCCGGCCTCGTGGGCGATGCGGGCCGCCCCCTCCGCGGTGCCATGAACCGCGGCGTCCGCGGGCTCCGCCTCGACGCCGGCTCGGTCGAGCCAGGCATCATGAATGAGGAGCGCGGATTTGCGGGCGAACTCGACCGTTTCCGGCCGGTCCTTCGTGTCGGTCACGTAGGTGACATCCCGGACCCTGAACGCGATCGACGGGTCGGAATGGGGCTGGGGCAAGACTTGAATGGTCTCTCCGAGCACCTTGTTGGTTCCGGCGTGGAGTTCCACCACCGAAAAGCCGGCCGGAAACTTCGAATCGAGATCGAGCAGAGGGGTCGGCAGGAGCGGCTTGCCGCCGTACCGCCCCAACACCTCCGCCGCCCGAAATCCGGTGATCGACGGCCCGGGGACGGCGAGGGCCACCTCCAAGTTGCTCAGGAAGAAGGGCATCATCGGAAGCCCTTCGATGTGGTCGTGATGCCAGTGGGAGAGCAAAATTACCGCGCGCCGGTGGCGGGCGATGAGTTCCTTGAACATGGGATCGTGCAGCCTCGAGACCCCGGTTCCCAAGTCGAAAAATACAAGGGAGCGCCGGGTCTCGAGGAGGTAGCAGGAGGTCTGCCGCTGCGGCGTCGGGATCCAGCCGGCGGAACCAAGAACAAAAAAGCGCGGCATACTTGCTCCTCAGGGGAGATCCACCCCCGAGGCCGCCTTGGCCCCGGAGGAACGGGGGTGCTATCCCCTCTGCGGAGATGTTGCCATGAGCGAGCGCGACCAGAAGAAGGCCCTGATCCTCGAAGCCCTCAAAGTTGTGAAAGATCCCGATCTGGGTCGGGACATCGTGAGCCTCGGGTTCGTGAAGGACGTGACCTACTGCGAGGGGGCCGTCAAGGCCACGATCGAGCTCACCACTCCGTCTTGCCCGGTGAAAGACCGCCTGAAAGCCGAGGCGGAGGCGGCGATCCGCACGCTCGGGTGGGTGACCGACGTCAACCTCAACATGACCGCCGCGGTGAAAGCCGCGCCCACCACGGCGCAGAATCCCTCCCTCCCCGGAGTGAAAAACGTCATCGCCGTCGCCTCCGGCAAAGGCGGAGTCGGCAAGTCGACGGTGGCGACCAATCTGGCCTGCGGGCTCGCCAAAGTCGGCGCGCAAGTCGGCCTACTCGATGCGGACCTCTACGGCCCCTCGATTCCGACGATGCTCGGAACCAAAGAAAAGCCACACCCGGTCGAAGGGCCGGGAGGAAAAAAGATGTTTGGGCCGGTCATCGCCCACGGCGTCAAACTGATGTCGATGGGATTCCTCGTGGAGGAAGATCGGCCGGTCATCTGGCGCGGCCCTATGCTTCACGGTGCCCTCAAGCAGTTCTTCCAGGACGTGAGCTGGGGTGAGTTGGACTACCTCGTGGTGGACCTTCCACCCGGGACCGGGGATGTGGCCCTGACCATGGCCCAAACCATCACCCTCACCGGAGCGGTGATCGTGTCGACCCCTCAAGAAGTCGCCATGATCGACGCCAAGAAGGCGCTGAACATGTTCCGCGAGACCGGCATTCACCTCCTCGGAATCGTCGAAAACATGTCGGGCGAAGTTTTCGGAACCGGCGGGGCGAAGGCTTGGTCGGAAAAGGAGAGCGTCCGGTTCTTGGGCACTATTCCTCTCCATTCCGGGGTCCGAGTCAGCGGCGACGCCGGCCGCCCCGCGGTGCTCTCGTCCGATCAGAAAATCTCCGCACCGTTCATGGAGATGGTGCAGCACGTCGCGTCCGCCGTGTCCGTCCGGTCCAACGAAGCTCCGGCCAGGAAGCCGATTTCGATCCAGCGCTGAGCCGAAGATCTGCATGGCCAAATCCCCGGAAGCGGAGTGCCCCCACTGCGGAGAGTTCTTTCCGCGCGGCCGGAGTTCATGCCCACACTGCGGATCCGATCCCAAGACAGGCTGGAAGAGCGACGAGGAGGTTGAGCACAGCTCGGTCGATCTGAACTTTACCTCCCTCGGAGACGCAGACTACGAGGCGTTCTTGTCGACGGAAGGTCTCGATCCGGCGCGACGGAAGACTGGCTCGCCGTCGGGCGTCGATAAAGGCAAACTGGCCGCTTACGTCCTGGTGGCGATGTTCACCCTCGCCCTCCTGGTCGAGTTACTTCTCCGGAGCTGAGGGACTGAATCCGCGGCGCCATCGGTTCCACCACGGGGTTTTGCGCTCGGCTTGCCGGGGCTGGCTTCGGGAAACGCCCAGATTTCGAAGCGTGTCGAGCACTGCCTCGCAAGAGGCGGGCCGCCTCGTCGGATCGTACTCGAGCACGTGGCGAAGGAGTGCCCCGAACGGAGGTTCTACCGAGCGCACTCGCTCGGCCAGGATTTGCGGGAAGCTCTCCGCGACCTCGGTTCGCAACCGACTTTCCGCGGGCAAGAGGACCGGCGCCTCCAGTCTCAGCATCGCGTAGAGCAGGGCGCCCAAGCCGTAGATATCCGCCCGCCAATCCTCGGGATGATCTTCGCAGAGGAACAGTTCGGGAGCGCGGAAGACCGGAAGAAACCCGCGATCGGCCAAAAACCCGCGTCGGTGTTTTCCCAAGCCGAAGGCGGCGAGAGTGACCGCCCCACACTCCTCCAGAAACACGTGTTGCGGAGCCAAGTCGAAGTGGACCTGCCCCTGCGCATGGGCGCGGGATAGGACCATGGCCACGTTGGAGGTGACTCGTCGCACCATCTCGAGATGGGCTTGGTTGCGTGCCAGACTCGCCGCGATTTCGAGCCTCGATCGGAACGTGGGCTCCGCCCGCGAACCGGCGGCACGAAGCTCCGCCAGAGCTCCTCCGGCGAGCAGGACCTCCGGCATGCCGTCCTCCCCTCCCGCCTGTTCGATTTCGGCGAGGACCATGTCCAAGGGCCGGCCACTCGGAAGCTCCCACACCACGTAGCGAACGCTGCGTTCCTCCCCGAGCGCCAGGAGAGTCGCGATCCCCGGTAGACGCAATCCCCGCACCGCCTCCGCGTCCCTCAACAGTGCGCGCGCCTGGTCGGAGGGGACATCGGGGCGGATGATCAGCAGATGGACGGGTTCTCCCGACTCCACCTCCTCCGCGCGGAAAAATGCACCTACGGGGTGACTCCCGAGCCTTCCTCGGAGAATGAATCGGCCAATTCCGTAGTCCCGATCCTTGGACCGGCCGGGAGCTGAGGCCTCGGGGGCAAGCGTCTCCGCGATCCATGCTTCGAGTCGCAGGGTTGTCTCCAGGGAAGAGACCGTCCCCGGTTCCGCCGCGTCCTCGGAAGGCGACCAGGTGCGGGTGAGGGAGTCCCTCATGGCCTCGACCTGCTCTACGAACGCGAGTTCCGCGGCCGGAAGTTCGGGGTCGGGCCCGAGGAGCCCCTCTTCGTGAAGGGCCACCCGAAGCTCCCAGATCTCGTCGATCTCCTCCGCGAGGTCCGGGTAGTCCCGCTTCCATTCCGCAAGACGAGGACGCTGACCGCGCGCCAGTTCCGCATCGATTCGGCGCTGAAGGTCACGCAGACATCGCGTTCGATCGGCGATGCCCTCCGGCCCCGGAACTTGGTCGGGCGGAGTCACAGAATCGCCCCTCCCGGGTGGGAGTGCGCGCGCGGCCTCGCCGGCTGATCGTCGGTCGCACCCAAGCAGAGAATCATGGACTCCAAGCTGGTCTTCATGGATGGAGAGCCGAGCTGGTATCGGAGGCTGGACCAACGGCCCTCGGGATCAAGTCCAAATTCGAGCCGGGGATCACCATCGTCTATGCCTGGAAGTAGGACATTTCCTTCAGGACCTCATGCAATCGCTTTTGAGCGCGGTGAAACAGCACGTTCACCGCGTTGGGGGTCATCTCCAGGGCCTCCGACACTTCCTTCACGGATCGCTGCTCGAGATGGCGGAGTTGGATGACGCGGCGAAAGTGGGCTGGGAGGAGTTCGAGCGCTCGATCGAGCATCCGGTAGCCCTCCTTTTGCATGACGATCTGCGAGGGAGTGGCGGAGAGTCCCGGGACCTGCTCGGCGATCGTCGAGGCGCTCTCCGCGTGCGGGGCCACGGACTGGTTCAAAGAGAGGGTTTCACCGGGTTGGCGCTTGGCAGTCTTGAAGAAGTATTTGTCGAAGTCTTTGATCTTCCACCCGATCACCGTGATCACCCACTTGTAAAACGAGTCGGGGTCGCGGTACTCGAACTTGTGGAAGTTCTTGAAGACCTCGAGGTAGATCTCCTGGATGACGTCGTCAGGCTCGACCTGCGCTTTGAGCTTGTCGAGCATGTGCAGCTTCACCAGCAGCTTCATCCGCGGGTAGTACCGCATGAAGAGCTGGTTGAACGCTTCGCGGTCACCGCCGTGAATGCGAAGCACCAATTGTTGAGTCGTTCGATGGTCGCGAGGTTCTGGCATAACGGAGGCCCAAACAGCTCTCCGGTGGGTGGCGCATCATAGCGCAAACTCGCGACTCGGCATCACTTGCGCGCCGCCACCGCCCGATCGAGGCGGGCGGCAAAGGTCGCCGGGTCCCGGATGAACTGGTCCTCGAAGAAGAAGAGATCGAGAACCGCCTCGGTTTTCGGGTCGACGATGGCGTAGCTCGGCAGGGACTCCTGGTTGGCGAGTTTGGTCCACAGTTCTTCGTTGCGCGCACTCACACGTTCGTCCTTCGGCTCGGGCAGGTAGAGGGGGACCTTGATGAACGACTGGAAGGCCTCACGGACCTTCGGGTGGGGAAACACGAGCTTCTCCACCTGGATGCAGTTCGTTCAGGTGTACCCCGTGAAGTCGACAAACAGGAGTTTGTCGCGCTCGGCGGCCACCACGCGTGCCTCGTCGTACCGGTTCTTCCAGTCTTCCTTCACGAAACTCTTGCCTTCGGAAGGAGGGGCAAGAGCCCCCGGCCAACCCATACCCCCGAAGACGGCGGAGATCCGGCCCTCGGGGGTTCGATCAGGGCGCTCCACCGGCAAGTACGGCTCGGTGAACGAATCCAGCTTGTCCCCGGAGAGGCCCGAGCTCAGATACATCGCAACCACCAGGCTGATCATGGCGAGCACGAGCTGAGTGACACTGGTCTTCGCCCGCGGACTATCGTGGGGCATCCGGAAGGTGCCGAGGAGATAGACCCCCATCAGGCCGAAGCACACCACCCAAACGATGAGGACGAGCTGGCGGCTGAAGAATCCCCATCCCAAAGCCATGTCCATGCCGCCAAGGAACTTGAAGGCGGCGGCGATTTCGATGAAACCCATGCACACCTTGACTTCGTTCATCCAAGAGCCGGCACGAGGAAGGCTCTTGATCTTCGAAGGGAAGGCCGCGAGGAAAAAGAACGGCAGCGCCAGCACCGAGGAAAACGCCAGCATGCCGAGGATCGGGCGGCTCCACGCGCCCGAAGCTCGAGCCCCCGCCAAAAGGGCCCCGACAAACTGGGCCGTGCAGGTGAAGGAGGTAACGGCGAACAGCACTCCCAACATCCAGATTCCCAGCGTTCCCCCTTTGGACTGCGCCTTGCCGACGAGCCCCATGACCGAGGCCGGGAGTTGGAGCTCGAATCCGCCAAGGAGGGAGCAGGCGAAGAAGACGAAGAGCGCGGCAATGGCGAGCTGAGTCGCCCAGTGGAGCGCGAAGTTCTGCGCCCCCGCACCGCCCGGGATGAGCAGCGTGAAGAGCGCCCCGATCGCAGTGAACGAGATCACGATTCCAGTGCAATAGATGAGGCCGAACTGCCACGCCGGCCGGTTCGATTTTTCTCCCTGCTTGGTGAAGAACGAAATCGTGATGGGGATCATGGGGTACACGCAGGGCGTGAGCAGGGCCGCCAGGGCGGAAACGATGGCGATGCCCAAGAACGCCCAGATCCCCGTGGCGACCAGGCCTCGCCCCCCGAACTGCATTTCGCCGGACTCCAAAGCGATCGTGCCTCGGAATTGGAATTCGCCGTCGGGCTGCTGTTCGCGGATCGTGACCGGGAAGGTCACGGAGAGGCCATCGTCCGACTTCTGACCATCACCTTCGATGCGGAGCGACGGAGTGGTCAGTTGCACCAACCGGCGCTCGATCGTGGCAGGGGCGGATCCCTCCGGAAAGACAAGGACGAGCCGGGCCGATTTTCCGGGGGCGAAGCTCTCGAGGACACTTGGGACGGCGGCACCGGAAACCTTGACCGGCTGCTCCGGCGGAAGCAGATACGCCGTACCTTCGGCCGAGGCCGGAGGCGAAGTCACGGCCGCAGGTGCGGGGGTATTCGCCCACTGGGCGAGATTTTCGGCCGTCGGTCGCACCAGCACCGGCGTCGTCGTGGTGCTCGGGGGCTTGCAACCGTTTTCGTCACAGGTCATCCACTCCGCGACCACTGGGAGCGCGAATTCGGACCCGACGCCTTGTCCGGGGCCCGTCACGGGCAGCACGAAGGTCACCTTCCCTTCGTAGTAGTCGTAGCGATCGTACTCGTTTTCCCCCGCGTGGAAGGAGGCGGTCGGAATCGAGCTCGGCTTGCCTAACTTCCAGCCGGTCGCGCCCTCCCCGACCCTAAAAGTGGTCGGAAGTTCGACTCCTTTGGCTTCAAGTCCGTAGATGTGCCAGCCCGGCTCGACTTCGAGTTCGATTCGCACGCTTGCCGCAGCGGAGTCGTAAGTCGCACCCAACACCCGAGCCTTCGTTTCCTCGTCAAAGGGAGTCGGTGCGGCCTGCCCCGTGTTCCCTTGGACCTCGAAACTCTCCTTCACCACCAAGGCCTTGGGAGGACGGCAACCACGATCGTCGCAAGCGACCACCGTGATTTTGAGCTGGACTTCCACCGGACCCGCCGCTCGCCAAACGATCGGCACGCGGAAGGTCACCTCTCCTTCGTAGTAGTCGTAGATACTCGTCGCGTCACGATGTTCGGACGGTGCCCGGTCGGCGGTCACCGTTCCGAGCGCCGCCGCGCCGGGCGGAGTGGTCGTGAGGCCGAACTCGGTGGGGAGTTCGGATCCCGCGGCCTTGACGCCATAGATGTGATAAGGCGCCTCGATCGCCAGCTTGACGCTCAGCTCGGTAGCGCCAGCGACAGTGGGAACTGCCTCGGATCGGAGCACGGATACGACCTTCACCGGATTCGGTGCACCCCCAAAGCCCTGAGCCAAGGTGGTGGTCGACCAGAGCAAAGTCAAGAAAATCAGTCGGGTCATCGTGGATCTTTCTGTTCGCTGGGTGGCCTAACCCGCGGGTTCGTCCTGGTCTTCCCGTTCAAAAAATCTGTCCCTAGGAGAATTTCCAGAGTTGTGCCAGCGGTTCGTATGAAAGAGTGACGATGGTCTTGCTCGAATCGGGTTGGTTTGGAGTAGACTCCTCGCAACCCTTGCGGCGATCTTGGCCAGAGTCGGGAGAACTTCCCATGGACCTTTTGGAACGTTACGAAATCCTTCTCACTCAGGCCCTGGCTGAACTCGGGCCGGTGGAACGTTCCACCGACACCAAGCGAGCCGCACAAATCCAAGTGGCGCTCGCGCCCGTGCTCGGCGACGTCATCTACCGTTTGTCCATCGAACACGACCTTCCCTACAACGCCCTCCGCGAGACCATCATCAGCCTCATGACCGGAGTTCGTCCTGCGCTCGCGGGCCGCCGCCCGGAGTCCGGGTCGCCGCGCGCCTTCGCGCCGAAACTCGAAGCCCATCACTCGCTCATTCTCCTGGCCCTCGAAGTCATGCCCCCCGACTCGCTGCTCTGATCCTGGACTTCCGCGCGCGCCGCCGCGAGCCCGCGGCCGCCGACTTCACATATTGCGGCGGTATTCTCCGCCCACCTCGAAGAGGGCGCGGCTGATCTGGCCCAGGCTCGCGACCCGCACCGTATCCATCAATTCCTCGAAGATGTTGGCTCCGGAGAGAGCCACCGATTTGAGGCGGCTCAAGGCACCTTCTGCCTCCTCTCGGTGCTTCGCCTGGAAGGCACGCAAGTCGGCAAGGCGATCACGCTTGAGCTCTGTCGAGCAGCGGACCAAGTCCACGGCATCCATCAGCTTGGTCTGGTCGACCGCCTCGTTGACGAAGGTGTTCACGCCGATGATCGGAAGCTCACCGGTGTGCTTCAGGCGCTCGTAGTGGAGCGACTCCTCCTGGATCCGGCTCCGCTGGTACTGGGTCTCCATCGCCCCGAGCACGCCGCCTCGCTCGGAGATCCGATCGAACTCCTTCAGGACCGCGTTTTCGACCAACTCGGTGAGCTCCTCGATGACGTACGCGCCTTGCAAAGCGTTTTCGTTCTTCGCGAGACCGAGTTCCTTGCCGATGATGTACTGAATCGCCATCGCCCGGCGCACCGACTCTTCGGTGGGCGTGGTGATCGCCTCGTCGTAGGCGTTCGTGTGCAGGCTGTTGCAGTGATCCTGGAGCGCGAGCACCGCCTGGAGGGTGGTGCGAATGTCATTGAACTGGATTTCCTGGGCGTGCAGCGACCGTCCGCTGGTCTGAATGTGATATTTGAGCTTTTGGCTGCGGTCGTTCGCGCGGTAGAGATCCCTGAGGGCGATCGCCCAAATGCGGCGGGCGACACGTCCGAGCACGGCGTACTCGGCATCCAAGCCGTTCGAGAAGAAGAAGCTGAAGTTCTGCGCGAAGTCGTCGATCGACATGCCGCGGGCGAGCCAGCTCTCGACGTACGTGAAACCGTTCGCGAGGGTGAACGCGAGCTGGGTGATCGGGTTCGCGCCCGCTTCCGCGATGTGGTATCCGGAAATCGATACCGAGTAGTAGTTGCGGATGCGGTGATCGATGAAGAACTGCTGAAGATCTCCCATCATCCGCAGGGCGAACTCGGTGCTGAAGATGCAGGTGTTCTGGGCCTGATCCTCCTTCAGGATGTCGGCTTGAACGGTGCCGCGCACGGTCGAGAGGGTTCGGCTCTTGATATCGGCCAGTTCGGAAGCCGAGGGATCGCGTCCCTCGCGCCCGCGGAACTTCTCGACCTGCTGATCGACGGCCGCATTCAGGAACATCGCGAGGATGATCGGGGCCGGACCGTTGATCGTCATCGATACGCTGGTGTTCGCGTCGCAGAGATCGAAACCCGAGTACAGCACCTTCATGTCGTCGAGGGTGCAGATGCTCACGCCACTCTCGCCGACCTTGCCGAAGATGTCCGGACGTTCGTCGGGATCTTGACCGTAGAGAGTGACCGAGTCGAAGGCGGTGCTGAGGCGCTTCGCGGTCTCGCCTCGACACAGGAAATGGAAGCGCCGATTCGTTTGCGCGGGCGAACCCTCGCCCGCGAACATGCGTTTGGGATCTTCGTCGTTCCGCTTGAGGGCAAATACCCCACCCGTGTACGGAAACGACCCGGGGACGTTTTCGAGTCCGAGGAATCGCACGAGTTCGCCCCAATCCTCGGTCTTCGGAAGCGCGACACGCGGCAAGCGGGTGCCTGAGAGGGTGTGCGCCACCAAACTCTGCCGCACCTCCCGATCCCGAACTCGGCTCACCAGTTCGTCGCCCGCGTAGTCCTCGCGCAGCTTGGAAAAGCTATCGAGCGCGTGCCGAGTGTCCGGGAGAAGAGACTCCCGCGCGCGGTTGGCTTCCGTGCGGAGCTGTCGGCTCAGTTCGGGCTGGGCGACCAAGGCCTCCGTGCTGCGCTCGAGGGCCTGCCAAAGGCGCGCCTTGGTCGCTTCGGATGCGACCCGGGATCGATAAGCCCGCACCGACGCCGAGACTTCGGAAAGGTAGTGCGTTCGTCGAGGGGGAATCAGAGCCGGCCGGGGGCTCGCGAGGAAACTCGGCAGACCCGCTCCTTGGGCCGCGACCCCCTTCCCCCGCTCCTCGAGCATCGTGCTCAGGCGACCAAACACCGCGGTCACGCCGACATCGTTGAACTGCGAAGCGGTTGCCCCGAACACCGGCAGTCCTTCATCGGCGGGGGCGTCGAAGAGCTTGCGGCTGCGGCGGAACTGCTTGCGGACGTCGCGAAGTGCGTCGGCGCCGCCCCTTCGGTCCATCTTGTTGACCACGACCACGTCGGCGAGGTCGAGCATGTCGATTTTTTCGAGTTGGCTCGCGGCCCCGTACTCTGGCGTCATCACGTACACGCTGAGATCCGCCAAATCGACCACGCCTGAACCGCCCTGGCCAATTCCAGAAGTTTCGACCAGGACCAAGTCGTAGCCAGCTCCCTTGGCAAGCTGGATGGAGTCGTTCACACTCGCGGCGAGTTCGTGACCTGCGCCCCGCGTCGCCAGGCTGCGCAGAAAAACCCGGCCATCGTAGACCGAGTTCATACGAATGCGGTCGCCCAGAAGGGCTCCACCGGTTCTGCGCTTGGTTGGATCGACCGCCAGCACTGCCACCCGGAGGCTCGGGTAGGTAAGGAGGAAGCGCCGCAGGAGTTCATCGGTGAACGACGACTTGCCGGCTCCACCCGGCCCGGTGATTCCAATCACCGGAACTCGGGACCTTGCTCCAACCTCGAGCGCAGGGCTGATCCTCGTTGCGACTTCCTCGTCTCCCCGCTCGGCTCGGCGCTCCGCCAGAGTCAGGAGGCGCGCAAATCCCGCATCCTTGGCCGCGTCGGTGGCCAGGGGCCAATCGAGATCGAGGGGATCCACCAGGGCCCGGTCGAGAATCTCGCGAATCATGCCCTCGAGCCCGAGGCGCCGTCCATCCTCAGGCGAAAAGACCCTGGCGATTCCGTACGCGTGGAGTTCTTCGATCTCGCGGGGAACAATCGTGCCTCCGCCCCCGCCGAAGATCCGGATGTGCGGTGCCCCCCGAGCCACCAGCAGATCCTTCACGTAGCGGAAAAAGTCCATATGCCCGCCCTGGTAGGACGAGACGGCAATCCCCTGCACATCTTCCTGAATGGCCGCAGTGACAATTTCGTGGGCCGGACGGTTGTGTCCGAGGTGAATGACCTCGCAGCCGAACTCCTGCAAGAGCCGGCGGATGACATTGATCGAGGCGTCGTGCCCGTCGAACAGGGCCGCGGCGGAAACGAAGCGAAGGGGGAAGCGAGTCTTCGTGAGCACGGTGGTCATGCGGCGCAGGTCCGAAGCCCAAGCAAGGTACGCTCGGAAGTTGCAGCCGCGCGCCGTGACGTGCGTCGCCGGCTCACTCGGGAGCGCTCAGCGGGACTGGTCGACCGTACCACTCACGGTTCGGGCTGGCAAACGTCGAGGCGAAGCCAGGTCGAGGAAAAAAGGAGGGCGGGGGCCGCGGTCCCGAGTGGAGTGGAGTGAGGAGTGGTGATCTGTGACGTTTGCCGTTTGAGGTGGGAGTGTGGACCGCGAAGCCCCCGAACCCAATCCTCTTCTATAGGCAAGCCCCACTCCCAAAACGGCGATGAAAATCAGGAGGGCTCGGACTTTTGCGATTCGCGCTGAAGGCGGATCGCCGATTCTGCCGCCGGGGGAGTGAAGTCCTGCCGGAACGCCGCGAGCTCGGCGGTGCGCCCCTCCTTAGCCACGAACGCCTCCGCGGATTCGGCCCGAACCTGGGCTTCCCGATAGAATCGCAGAACCTCGTTCAGCCAGAAGTGATCGCGCGACCGTTGGCTCGCTTTGGTTTCCACCGCGGCCAGGATCAGCTCGTCACGGGCGGCCGGATTGAGCCCGAGGGCCTCGGCCATCTCCACCACCGTCGCACCCGCCGGGATGAACCCATCGTTCATCATGAGGGAGACATGGTTCGCCGATCGTTTGAGGAGCTCAGAGACCCGCCTACCCGAGCCCACTCCCCCGGCTTCGTTGAGATCGATGGCGTCCACCAGGGCGCGCTGGAAAGGGGTGCGAACCGTGTCCTTGGGATTGCTCTTCCGCTGAAAGGGGTGCCGTGCCATGACAACTCCTGGTCCCCACGAAGGGGTGGGGGCAGGATACCCGAAATCGAACAGGAAAGTAAAGTGCAATTCGTTGCCTCGATCGGCGTGACCTCCGCCGGCCTATTCCTCGCCCTGAGCCAGGCGGCGGCTCAAGATCCCTGGATCTTTGACGTTCGGCTGGAGGACTTAGCCCGGGCCGCCCACGGCAGGATTGCGTTCAGCGGTCACAACCTTCAGACCGGTAAAGAGTTCGGACAGTTTGCCGAGGTGGCGGACTCGGCCTTCAACCGCGCTCCCCTCTTCCTACTTGCGGCCGCCCTGGAAGGCACGAGGGAATCGAAGACCCCGCTCAGCGAGTCGACCGTTCTCGACCTTCAAAACGGGATCTCGGGGCCGCCCGAAGTTCAGCAGGAATTTCGCAATCGTTGGCTCCCCCGGGCGGAGTTGATCGCGCGCCGACTTCTTCCGGAGACCCCAGATCCGCTCCACTCGCCGGCTTCCGCGCGGGACCTGCGGGTCTGCCTCGCCGCCCTCCTCGCCGCCTCTCCCGAGGATTCATCTTGGACCCGCGACCTGCGGCGCCTCCTGCTCACCATGCCCGAGCTCACCTCCGCGGATGAGCTCCCCCTTCACCTTCTGAACGGCGGCGTCGAAGTGCGGCAGCCAATCCAGGCCACTTTTTCGGTGCTCTTCGTCGACACCCCGACTGGAACGGTGCTGCTCGCCGTGTGGATCAGAGACTATGCGAGCGCCGAGGTCGTCCGAGGATTCCTCGCCAGCGTCGCGAGGGGAATCGTGCGACGCCTCGCGCCCGGTTCGGATCGCCCCCCCGCCCTCTCCGGTCCGATCGCGCAGATGTACTTGATCGACGCCGAAGTTGCGCACGCGTGGTCGGCCGGCGCGGGCTTGGATCACCGCGACCCGCCGTTCGAGCGCACCCGATTTCCCGCCGGAGGCCGCGCCATCCTCGCGGTTGTCGGCCCCGGCGCCGAAGAGCCACTCTTGTGGACGCGGTGGCACTTGCCCGGACTCCCTACCCGATCGCGCCGCGCGTGGGGCGCGAGTGACCAGGGCAAGGTCCCGTTGTGCCTCGACTTCGTGATCGACGGCGATCCGGGCGCGGCTCGCGTCGAGAGCGCGTTTGCTGGTCACTACCTCGGACAGCGTCGTTTCGACGTCAGCCCTCGCGATCCGAAGTGAGCCAGTCCGCGGTTCGTCCTCCCCGGAATCCGACTGGGATCCCCAACCCCGCGCTTTTGCTGTCGGCCGACCTGTCCGCGTCGAGCTTGGATAACATCGCCCCCCAGAAAGAGGCCTCTCCATGCCATCGATTCTCGCCCGGATCGCCGTGCTCTTGCTTGCGACCCTTCCCCTCCTGGGCCAGGAAGCCCGCCGCGCCCTCACCTGGGCGCCCGATGGCGTGCACCTCGTCGACGCTTCCGGAAAGTGGCTCCTTCCCCCGGACCTGGCGCCGACCGAGCCCAAGGAAGTGCCCGCGGAGGACAAGCCGAAGGAGCCCGCTGCAGCTAGCCCGCAGGCTCGCCTGACGGCAGCACTGAAGGAGGTGGCGGTCACGCTGACTCGCGCTTCCTTCGAGCCGAAGTCGCGCGGCACGACCCTCCCTCGAACGCCTGGCTACACCCCGGCGGCCATGGTGTCTGCGGGAGGCCATTCCGGCATCGCCTGGGCAGGCGAAGACCTGTGGGCCTGGATCGAGGGCAGCGCACCGAAAAAAATTCGCACCGGCGTGAAGGAGCTTCGGCACCTCGACCTGAATCCGGATGGCAGCGCCGCTTCCTACCTGATCGAGCACAACCTGTACTGGGCGGATCTCGCGACCGGAAAGGAGACGGCGCTATCCACCGATGCCAGCGAACAGATGTTCATCGGCGAGCTCGACTGGGTCTACCAGGAGGAGGTCTACGGGCGATCGAACTTCCGTGGGTCCTGGTGGTCACCTTCGAGCACACACCTCGCGTACCTGCGGATCGATGAATCCGAGGTCGCGGAATTCGTTCTGGTGGATCCCACGTCCCAACGCGGCCGCGTCGAACGTCTGCGGTACCCGAAAGCGGGGGACGGAAACCCCAAGGCGACGCTGCACATCGCCAGCCGCAAGAGCGGCAAGAACACCGCCGTGGATCTGTCTCGCTACCGTGCCGAAGACCAAATCCTGATCGTGCGGGTGGGCTTCGACCAGAAAGGCGGCCGAGCCGTCTTCATGATCCAAGATCGCGAGCAGACTTGGCTCGACCTCGTGGCCGCCGACCCCGAAACCGGCGCGATCCAGGTGTTGATCCAGGAGAAATCCCGAGCCTGGGTGAACGTCCTCGCCGATCCGCGCTGGCTCGCCGACGGGTCCTTCCTGTGGGAGAGCGAGCGCACCGGGTACAAACACCTCTATCACTACGAAGCGGACGGAAAGCTGCGCACTGCCATAACCCAGGGTGAATGGCAGGTCAAAGACATCCTCGAGATCAGAGAGAAGGAGCAGGAGATCCTCTTCAAAGCGACGGCCGACGGAGCCATCAACGACAACACCTACCGGGTGGGACTGAATGGAGAGGGCTTGGTGCGCTTGACGAAGGGGCCCGGGAGAAATTCGGTCACCTGGAACGGGGACCGGAGCTTCTATTTGTGCGCCAGCCAAAGCCTGACCGAGGCGCCCCGCCAGTGGCTTTGCAAGGCCGATGGGACCGTCGTCCGCGACTTCGGGGAGATCCAGGGCCGTCGCCCCCGCGCCGAGACCGGCGGCGCCAAGACCGAACTCCTGACGATCCCGGCTCGGGACGGCTACCCACTCGATGCCATCGTAGTTCAGCCAGGCCCCGCCACTCCCGACAAGAAGTGGCCCATCTTCATCGAAACTTACTCGGGTCCGGATGCTCCGACGGTCGCGAATCGTCCGGGTGCTGACGGCGGGGCTGGCCGCTACTCCGAGGCGGGGATTTTGTGGCTCGCGGTCAACGTACGCTCCGCCTCGGGACGAGGGCAGTGCCACACGGATCGCTGCTATCTCCAATTCGGCGTGCAGGAACTGAAGGACCTGGAAGACGCCGTCGACTTCGTGGTCAAAGAACGCGGCGGTGATCCCGCGAGGGTCGGCATCACCGGCTTCAGCTACGGCGGCTTCATGGCCGCCTACGCGCTGACGCACAGCAAGAAGTTCTCACTCGGGATCGCCGGCGGCGGTGTGTACGACTGGAAGCTCTACGACACCATCTACACCGAGCGCTACATGAAGACCCCCGCGAACAACGCCGAGGGGTACGAAAAGTCGAGTTGCGTGGCGGCCGCCAAAGACCTGCACGGCCACCTGCTGATGATCCACGGCGGCATGGACGACAACGTGCACGCGCAAAATCTCTACCAGTTCGCCGATGCGCTGCAGCGCGCCAATCGCAGCTTCGAGATGATGGTGTACCCGCGCGCGCGCCACGGGATCGGTACCCGCCACTATCAAGACTTGGTGTGGCGCACGGTCAAAGAAAAGCTCTGAGCCGACGCACGAGTGGCCTCTCACCCGCGCCCGGCTCCGTCTCGACCGGGGCGCCGGGTCGGGTCAGCTCGGGTCGCGGTGCACCGTGGTCGGGGCAAAGCCCGGGCGGCAGATCGCCACGTACTCGGCGCCGCCGGGATGCGGGGAAGAGTAACGAACCCACTCCCCCGCCTCGACGATGATCGCCTGGTTGGCGGACACTTCGTAAGTGGCGCCGCGGGTCTCCACTCGGAGGCAGCCTGCCAACACGAGCGTGTACTCGTCGAATTCCGGCCGCTGGCCGGGTTCGACCCACCCCGCCGGGCTCCGCATCCTTGCCACACTGACGGCGGAGGTCGCGCTATTTACGCGGCCGACGAACTCCTCGATCAGTTTCGGCTTGTTGCCGGCCGCTTCGATGACGGTGGGGCGCTGGATGTGCTGGGCCATGTCAGTTCAGTTGGAAGGAAATCGGACTCGACAAGCGGCTCGTAGCCAGGTCGATCGCCTGGAAGACGATGAGGGGCGGGGGATTGTAGGGCGCGGTGCCGAAGGGCACGATCGAGGTCAAATCGAGGGAGAAACAGCCGTCGCCGTTCGCGGCGTTGTTGATCGGGTCGACCCACATCGACACCGGATTGTTGCCGGCGTTGAAGATCGGCTGCACCACCGGGACTTGGCAGAACAAGTTGAACGGAGGAGTGGTGGGAGCGATCAGACACCCACCGGTCGCGATGCCGAGGACATCGACGTAGAGGTCCGGGTAGCCGAACACGAACGGAGTGACGCTCCATCGCTCCACGTAGCCCCCGGCGGGCACGAAGTAGATCCCCCCGAACACCGCCAATTGCGTGTTCGGAGCGGCATTGGAGACGTAACAAGTGATGATGCCGTTCCAGGTCGCGCCGTTCGCACCGAGGAGACCGGTGGTCGGGAACGAGTCCAGGTGCAGCGGTCGCGCATTGACTGGATCGAACGAGGGGTTGTGCTCGATGACATCCAGCGCATCGATGGGACCCGACCAAAACCCGGTGTTGAAAGACCAGTCAGAGTACCCCAAGGCACGCGGGTTATTCATCGTCACTCCGTTGATGGTGGCGAAAGCGCCTCCCCCGGAGGTGGTGTAGAGACCGGCCGCGGAGAGGTTCTGCGGTGCCGACACCGCTCCCCCCGAGTTGTCCACATTGAACAGGAGATTCGGAAACACGAAGGTGGAGGTCGCTCCCAGTCCGAGGCCGCCCGCCGGATCGATGTCCAACGAGTAGACATTGACGGGATTGACGGTAAGCGAGCCACTTCCGTTCAAGAGGAAGGCGTTGTTCACCATCGCCAGCACGTCCGCGGCGGGCAGCACGCGTTCAGCAAACCCCGACAAAGGCAAGGTCACGCGGTTGTATTGGCTCGGGTCGGGAGTGTAAGCGCTGCCGGGGATTCGGATGATGTCCCCGCGGGTGATCGTGGTCACTACCGCCGGGGCACCCGCCGCCAAACGAACCTGCGCGTTGGCAATACCTGCAGTTCCGTCGAAACTCACGTAGATGTCGCCGGTGGATTCATCCACACAAAAGGCATCGACGTCGATGGTGGAATTGGGCGCCGGAAGTCCGAGGAGCACCACCCAGTCCGCTTCTCGGATGAAGAAGATCGGAGCCTGCCGCATCGAGGGCGCCGGGTAGACATTGGCAGCGGCCGGGAGGAGCACCATGTCGGCCTCGGTGATCGTCACGCCGAGGAAGCCGCCCCCATTGCCGACAAACGCCGAGTCACTGAACGGCGAGATGAACATCTCGTGGATGTTGTTGGGGCGACCGAACCCCGGAGTCGGGATCCAGAGGGCGTCCACCCCACTGAAGCTGTTCGACTCGTCGGGGATCCCGTCCCCGTCGAGATCGCCGATGATCAGGTTCATCTGGGGAAAGTTCACGACCTCGACGTAGTCGGTCGTCATGCTGCCCGGCATCGGATTGCCGGGCGGCAGCGTGGGAGAGATGAACGGCACGGTCACGTTCGGAACGCCCGGCTGGACATAGGAGATGCCCGGGCTGTTCGCGGTCGCGGATTCCACCGCGAACGAGGTCCCGAATTGGCCGAGGTTCGCGGGGTTACAGGGAGCCGTGAGGCTTCCCAAGAAGCCCGCTCGACCGGAGGCCGGTGCCTCGGTGAATCGGGTCGAGAAGTAGACGGTCTGAGTCGACTGGGCCGCCGCCGCCCCGACCAAGAGCACGAGAGCGGCCGGGGTGAACTTCATCCAGATCATGGCAAATCCTCCGGGTCAAGGGGCCAAGTGAACGGGCGACCCGTGGGCGGATCATAGGCCAGGCGGGTCAAGAATTCATGAACCCCGGCCCAATTCGGCGCCTCGGAAAAAACCGTATCCTCATCACAGGCCGGCGAGGACGGCGAAGCCGCTCAAGGCGCAGCTCGCACCCGCGACCCACATAGCATTGCGTTCCATCCAGTGCGCACGCGCGCGGCTGATTCCCATCGCCAAAACCAAGGTCGCCACGAGCATGGTCGCCATGGTGGCGGCAGTAAACACGAAAGTGATGGGCCAAATCGCGCGCTCGCCGTGAGTCGCCGCCGCCAGAACGCAGTTCGGAATGAGCCACTCGCATGGGCCGAGTACGAACACGATGAAGAGCCCCCAGAACAGCTTGGGCCGACTCGGTGCGCCGGTGGTCTCTAGGGCGGGGTGGGCATGGTTGCGGCGACGAATCCCCCGCGCGATCAGCCAACCGCCAAACCCAATGAGGATCCAGGCGGCGAGGTCCTTCCGCCACTCCTGCACCCCGTCCATTGCGGTCGCCTCGCGACCCAGCCAAACTGCCGCCAACGCAAGCGCGAGGCTGGAGAGGCAGTGGCCCAGACCACAAACCAAGACCAGGGCGGAGAGCCGGCGCAGCGAGAACTTCCCGGCTTTAGCCATTGCGACGAAGGGGACGTAGTGGTCCGGACCGGCCAGGGTGTGAAGGGAACCGACTAGGGCCGCTTGCGCAACCAGCGCGGAGAGAGGGAGAGTTTCCATGGGCATGGGCGTCTTGTTCCCGAACTTAGCCGACCGCCATCCTACGGGCACGAGGTCGGCTGTCCGGCAGACGTCCAAAGAAGGACACGCGGGGCCCAGACCTGTCCCCAAGCGGGGACGATCGGCGGGGGTAACCAGGGGAGCCACTCGGAATTTGGCTGAAAAAGCGCGACTGCGGCCTTGGCATGGGGCTTGCGAATAGGAGAGCCAATCCGGTCGCGGGATCGATAGGCCAGCCCTCGAATCGAGGGTGAGCCAACCGACTCCCGCTCCTCTCCCGGAAGGAGAACTTGTCATGAGAGCCCATTCCAAATTCCTGTCTTTCGGTCTTGCCCTCGGGTTGGTGATGGCCCTTTCCGGCTCCGTCTCGGCCCAGTGGTTTTCCGGGCACTACAGCTCGGGAGGATCGAGCTTCGGCATCAGCGTCGGCGGTTGTGCGCCCAGCTACAGCTACCCCGTGTACAGCTATCCTTCCTACGGGCCGACTTACTACGCGCCTTCGTACTACGCCCCGACCTACTGTGCCCCGACCTATCCGGTGTACTCCGGCTGCGGTCCGAGCTACGGACACCGGACGTACTACCGCAGCTCGCGCTCCTGCGGTTACTGATCACGGCGTAGAGGCGGGGTCGGTCTCCCTTCGCCCGAGCTGACCCCGCACTCAGCCTCGCCTCGCCTCGCCCCCAGGGCTGATTCGTCCCCGCCTCGGGATCAAGCGCGCGCGGCGCGGGCCACACGCGCGCCGGCTGCCGATAAGATGGCACCCTATGGCGAGGCGCGACTGGCGACGCTGGCTTCCTCCGCTCGCGGTCTACACCGGCCTCGGCGTTTTCACCGCGACGGAAATTCTGCTCCTCCTCCTTCGGACGGAGACCAAGCCGCCGCCGATCTTGAACCTCATCGTCACCGAGACGGTGCACTGGTACGTCTGGGGTGGGTTGTCCACGATCATCGGGTGGCTCGTGGGCAGGTTTCCGTTCCGGCCGGGGGAACGGTGGATCAGCGCGATCGTCCATTTGCTCGCGAGTGCCGCGCTCGCCGCCCTCCACCTCGCGATTTACATCCAGATCACCCAACACATCCCCGGACGTTGGTACAGCGACCAGCCGGTCATCGACTTCAAGAAGGCCTGGAGCTACTTCTTCAGTGCCCGCTTCAACACGAACATGCTGACGTACTTCGGCATCTTCGCGGTGATCCAGGCTCGCCTCTATTCCCGCCGACTCCGCGAGGAGGAGCTGGCCCGAAGCCGCCTCGCGACGCAACTCGCCACCGCCCGGTTGGAAGCGCTGAAAATGCAGCTCCACCCGCACTTCCTGTTCAACACCCTGAACGCGATTTCCGCGCTGGTTCACCAGGATCCGAGCGCGGCCGAGCGCATGATCCTCCGGCTCTCGGACCTTCTCCGCCAGGCGCTCGCGGAAGCCAGCACGCAGGAAGTACCCCTGAAAAAAGAGGTGGATTTTCTCTCCACCTATCTGGAAATCGAACAAGTCCGCTTCGGCGAGCGTCTCAGAGTCGCCATGGACATCGATCCCGAGGCCTGGGACGCACTCGTGCCCAACCTCCTGCTGCAACCGCTGGTCGAAAACGCCATCCGGCACGGCATCGCCCCGGTGGCCCGCGCCGGTTGCATCACCGTTTCCGCCCACCAGTTCGGCGCTGAACTCGAACTCACGGTGGCCGATGACGGACGTGGTTTCCCGACTGGTGGCCCTCATCGCGAGGGGGTAGGCCTCGGCACCACCCGCGCCCGCCTGCGAGAGCTGTACGGCAGTGCCCAAAGTTTGGACATAGAAAGTCCGGCAACCGGCGGCTCCTCGGTCCGTATTCGAATTCCCCTCCGCAAAGCCTCCCTGCCCGAACCGACCGTAGCCAGAGAGCCTGCATGAGTTTATTGAGAACCTTGATCGTGGACGACGAGCCCCTGGCCCGCCAGCGCCTCCGCCGCCTTCTCCAGAGCGAAACGGAGCTCGAGATCATCGGCGAGTGCGAAGACGGGAAGTCCGCGGTGACCTCCATCCTCGAAACGCGGCCCGACCTCGTCTTTTTGGATGTCCAAATGCCGGAAATGGACGGATTCGCCGTCTTGCGGGAAGTCGGCACCCAAGCCAATCCGGCCGTGATCTTCACCACCGCTTACGAGGAGTACGCCCTCAAGGCCTTCGAGGTGCACGCCCTCGACTACCTGCTCAAGCCCTTCGATCAGCGCCGCCTGCAGTCGGCAGTGGCTCGTGCGAAGGACCGATCGAGCCACGGGCAGCAAGACGACCTGCGCTCCCGGCTCGAAGCGGCGCTCAAAGACTTCGGGCAAGCCCCCAAGCCCAAGTATCAGGAGCGTCTCCTCGTCCGCCACCTCGGCCGTATCCACTTCGTCAAAGTCGAGGAAATCGGGTGGATCGAGGCCGCCGGCAACTACGTGCGCCTCCACGTCGGGGAAGACGAGCATCTCCTGCGCGAAACCATGCAGGGCATGGAGGCCCAGCTCGACCCGAAAATGTTCCTCCGGATTCATCGCTCCACCATGGTGAACATCGACCGCATCAAGGAACTCCAGCCGCTGTTCCACGGCGACTACGTGGTCATCCTGAAAGACGGCGGTCAGCAGCTCACCATGAGTCGTGGCTATCGGGACAAGGTCGAGGCGCGCCTCGGACCGCTCTCCTGACCGAGGAGCGCCGAGGCCAAGGTAGAGTCCCCGCTCTTCCCCATGGCCACTGCGATCCCTTCCTCCTCTCGTGTGAGCCGAAGCCCCGGGCCACTCTTCGCGATCATCGTCCTGGGCTGGGCGATCTGGACCTACGACGCCGTCACCGCCGACTTCGGGAACGGCTGTGTGGTGACTTCGCTCACCGTCTACTCCGAACTGATGGCGCAAGCGTGGGAGGAGTACGGGTTTGGACGCTCCCTTGGCGTGCCCATGTTCCACTGCGTCGGCGAGACGGTGGAAGCCCGCGAGCCCTACGCCCACCAAGCCCCGATGGGTTGGTGGTTCCCAAGCTTCGGGCGCTGGATCTTCGGGAAAGGGCCGCAGGGCTACCGATTTTTCCCCGCCCTGTTTTTTTCCGCCGCGGCGGTGCTGTTGGCCCGGCTGGTTTGGCGCCGAGCGGGCGCGGCGGCCGCGATCCTCACCTCGCTGCTGCTCGCCCTCTGTCCGGCCACCGGACTCTACGGGGCTCTCCCCGGGATCGAGTCTGTCGCGTTTTTGGCGACGGCGGTTTTCCTGACGGTGTGGAACCGCGAACCCACCCGGGTCGGCCCGACGAGAACCCTGGCCTCTTACCTGGCGCTCACGCCATTTGCGTGGTCGTTCGCGTTTGTCGCTCCCGGGGTTTGGTTCGGTGAATGGCTCAAGCCCAAAGCGGAGCGGCGGGCATGGCTGGCCTTCGGCCTCGGCTTCGTTCAGGTTCTCGGCGTCATCCTCGTGCTCTTGCATCTTTCGATGGGCATAGGCTCCTTCGAGCACACCTTCGGCGAGATCTTCGACAAGTCGTCGGAGGTCCTGACCCAAGGAATCGCCAACCGTCATGAAACCCTGGGCACCACCACCACCGTTCAGTTCCTGCCGGCTCAGGACGGTTTCTCGAAGGAGGCTCTCGGCAACGTCGGACGAATCGCCCTGCTCTTAGCTCTCGGCGTGGCCTTCCTGACTCGAGCGGGACGTCGCGACCCTCTGACCGTCCTCGGAGTCCCGTTTCTTGCCCAAGGCCTCCTGAGCATCGTGGTATTCAACGCCCGTTCGAACACCCACGGCTACTACTGGCTCCTCACCGCGCCGGCGTTTGCGATTTACCTCGCCGTATTGGTACGTACCCTCAACCACTATTGGGCGCAGTATCGATCGAAAGGGCCCGACCTTCGGGACTTTGGCCGCGGCTGGACGCTCCCCTTCCTCGCATCCAGCCTGATTCTCGTCGGCACCCTCGCGGCTACGGACGGTCCCCGCACTTGGAAATTGCGGGCCGCCTTCGAGGCTCCCGGGCTCGCGGAGATGGCGCGGGGAATCGACAGCTTCATTCCGCCCGGTGATTGGATCTCGAGCCTCGATACCCAGGTGATCGAAGCCTGCCTCTACTCCGAGCGGCGCTGGACTCCTCCCCTTCTGACCCCGGAGATCATCCAAGGCGTGCTCGACGCTCGACGGTCCGGGCAAGCACGGTTCGGCAAGCTCTGGATCCAACTCTCTCCCCAAGCCGAACTGGTGCCCGCGGTTCACGACCTCGCGCAGTGGCTCCGCTCGGAAGCGAGTGCCGGCCGCGCGCAGCGCCTGAGCCTGGGCACGCTGGAAGTGTTCGCGCTCTAAGCGGAGGCGAATTCAGCCGCCCGTCGTCGGACCAGCGGGCGTCGGCGGAAGTCGCACGTCGTGACCGGGCATGATCGCAGGGGTAGGCAAGCGGCCGGCCTCCAATTCGAGCGAAGCCGCGTCGAAGCGATCGCGGCGGATTCCCGCCCGCCGGAACGCGAGAATTTCTCGGATCGTGCGCGGCTCCGCGAAGTTGGCAGGCTGCCGCGAACCCGCTGCGGTCATGGGATAGAGCTCCGGTCGATCGAATCGACCCTTGGGCCAAATCACCAGCCCATCATCGTTGATGTCGTAGGGAGTCCCCGGGGCCGGGAGCTGGGCCTCGACCGCGGAGCGCAAGAGATCCGCAGCCGAAAGCTTGGCGAGCCCGAGCAGGCTCAAGCGCAGGCCCTCCTCCCGGACGGGATCCGCGAGGCGTGGGGCTTCGGTCGCAGCCATGAGGAGCAGGCCCGATTGTTCGTCGAACTCGAGGAGGAGCCGCGAGTCGGAGTCTCGGATGGCGATCTCGGCCAGCAGGCGCTGGTAGCCGCCGTGGATCGAGAGAACCTCCGCCGATCCGCGGGGAAAGACCCCCGACTCTTCCCACCAGGCGATAAGCTCACGTTCGAGGAACCTCCGCACCGCATCCTCCGCGTGGTGGAAGCCGTGCCGCACCTTGAGCATCCGCGCGCGGGACGGTGGCGGCACCCGGGCTTCGAGCTTGCGTTTCTTGGCGTAGAGCTTAGGCAGAGTGCCGGAGTGGAATCCGGGCCGAAGGAATCGCGCAATCGTCTCTCCGTGATGCCCCACCCGCACCGGCTGGAGATAAACGCTCTGATTGGCTCGAAAGAGCTTCCAATTCTCTTTCAGTTCCCAAACGATGAAGCCCGCCAGACCAGGCGAGAGCAACACGGTAGCGGCCGCAAAACTGTTCCCGATCACCGACCCGACAAACGGGGAGAGTGCCTCACCCAAGACTTTGGTGGCGAGGGGAGCAAACGGCAAAGTGAGCTTGTGGGCGACCGTAACCACCGGGAAGTGTTTGATCGGGTTGATCTGCGGCTCGACCAGCAGGGTGATGTAGAAGCGGATGACGTAGCGGATGGCGCGCCAGACGATCCCCACCACCGCCTTGATCGCGACCATGAATCCGGCCTCGCCGCGGCGAAACCGCAGCGCCTCATCTACCGCGTACAGCGCCCGCTCGATCGCGTCTCGGGCGCGCTCGAACAGGTTCAGGAAGAGCCGAACGAGGCCTTGGAAAAGCGTGCGGCGCACGCCGTCCCAAGCCCGGGTGCCGGTGTCGTAGATGCGCTCTTCGATCTGGACGCCGAGCCGGCTACTCAGGAACGCGAAAGTGACCGCAAACGCGAGCACCGAAGACGGGATCACGATGGCCGGCGGCTGGTCGAGCAACAGCAGGCCTCCCCCCACCAGCCCACCCGCGAGCGCCGGGGATAGCCCATGCCGCCACGCTCTCCGCCACCAACGGCTCTCCCTCAATTGGCGAATCGCCGGCGTCTCCAGCACGAAGCGCGGGGTCTCGACCAAAATCAACTTGAGGGCGCGCACCACGCCGCGCCATAGCCATCGACTCGCGACCTGCACCCGCGTGGAATGCAGCAATCCCAGGAGCCAGATTCCGATCAGTGCGATGTAGAGAGGAGAGACCAGACCATCGACGGTGGCCCTCGCTTCGATCGCCGACTTGGGGACGATATATCCAGCCATCTCCTTCACGGCAAAGAGGAGAGTGAAGGCGGCGCCGAACGGGAGCAAACACCAGGTCACGATGCGCCGACCGACCTTGGTGCCGAAGCTCAGCGTCGACACGCGCAGGAGGCTGCGTAAGTAGAACTCGCCCGGCCGATAGAGCTCGGGCAGAGCCGACCCCAACTTACGGTCAGCCGTCAAAAGGCCGCGCGCCGCCCGGTAGTCGCGAAAACCCGCACAGTCGTTCAGTTTGATTTGATTGCGGGAGACCGCGTCACGCACATCCCCGAGCGCCAAGTACCCCTGCGCAGCCGCCCGATCGAGAAGCTCGCGCACGACCTTCCGTTGGGCTACCCGCTCCGGCACCGAATTGGGAATGACACCCGCCGCGTCCAAGCTGGCCGTGACGGTCGGCTCGACGACCTTGCGCAATCGCTCGTCGGCCGCTTCCCCCGCGTGCTCCAAGAGGTGCTCGAGGCGATGCCGATCCCGCGTATCGATCGAGAGCCGATCGACCCGTTTCTCCGCCGCCGCGAAGTGCCGGCGCACCCGGACTTCGTGCAAATGAGGGAGGGGAAACTTCCAGGGCTCGCGGCCCCGGGACCTCATCCAGCGCAGGAGATCCACTTCGAGCACGCCGCGTTCGTGATCGATTGCGACTCTCTGCAAGTCGTAAAGCAGGCGGACTTCCGGCGAGAACTTCCGTCGTGCGGCCGGAACGAGTAGCGGGAGAAGCGCTTCCCGCCACTCCGCCCCGTCGGACTCGGTCGCCGAAAGGGCAGGCACGAGTCGGGCGACCAGCGCGTCGAGATCCGCCACCGCCTCTGGAGCCAAGTTGCCGGGCGCCGCCGCCCGCTGGTGATGCCACGCGGCGCGAACGTGATTGCCTCGGTTTCGCGCTCGCTCCGCCGCCCGGGCTGCGCGCAGTTGCGCGGCCGGCGAGAGGGTCGTCCTCACCGCCTCCAGAAGCATCGGGCGCGCGCCTTGCGGCTCGACCGCCGACAATTCCGCTGCACCTTCCGGGCGGGTCGCCGCAAGGATCGAATGGCCGTCGACATCCCGAGCCAGGACGGAGCGAACGCGCTCAGGATCCGGGGCATGGTCGGGAAACAGCGCACTCAGCCGCTCCGGCTCGAAGAGGAAGTGCTCCCACCAGGTCGAGGCAAACTCGACGTACTCGCTGTAGGCGTTCCGCGGTGGGAGGAGGCGGGCCTCCTCCTCCATGACCCGTCGGGCCGCATCAAAGGCGGCTTGGCCGATCTGGTGGATACGCTCGTTGCACGCATGCAAATCGAGGGTGCGCTCCCCGGTTTCGCCCTCGAGATGGGCGTGCACGCGGAGGTGAAAGAGGGAGCGCCAAAGGTCTCGCAGGAGGAACGGGACCGGGCGACGGTACAGCTCGCGGGGCGGCGGGGCCGGTAGCATGAAAATCTGCCGAGGCAGCGCCTCGGCTTCGTCCGCGGTCATCCCCGCTTCCGACGGCCGCACATTCCACCAAAACGCGTCGCGGGATACCACGAACCCGTCTTTGTGCGGCACCTGCACCAGGGCGATGCGCAAATGGCGCTCGCGCTTCAAAACCCGCCTGAGCAAGCGTGGCTGCACCACGACCGCACCCGGCTCCACCGCCCGGAGCGTTTGCCGGAGCAAGTGGAGGGAAGCCGAGCCCCGGCTGTCGATTCTCATGGGCGGGCGATCCTCCCCGCCCGGTCCGCCGCGATCTTTCTCAACCGCGATTCGTGGACGAGGACGGTCAGTTCTGGCTCAAGCCCAAACGTGGCGCCGCCTCGGCTCGCCGCCTTCACGATGCGACGGAAGAGGTCGTCGAACGACGCTCGTTCGTCCGCACTCCAGTCAGCGACCGTCCCCAGTTTGTCTCCCATCCGCACCGGAGTGAGACGGCGATCGGTGCGAGCGTGCGCGCGTGCTTGGACGTGCCCGAGGTGCAGGAGCGCCCGATCGAGCAGCACCCATGCAAACGCGGGATTGGTGATCGGCCCCATCCCGACGTAGGTCCCGGTTTCACCCGGCCAAAGTTGTTTGGCCATGCGGCTCTTCTGATTCCAAGTCGAAGCCAGTTTCGTGCCGCCGAAGTAACCAGCGCACGCGCCGATCGCGGCTCCCGTGATCAAGCCCGTGAAGAACGAGAGTCCACCCGTGCAGGCGTCAATAGTCCCTCCCACCGCCGCGCCCAAGCCCGCCCCGGACTTGGCCAGGGCGGTCCTGGTCAAACCAAAGAAGCGAAAACTCTCTTCGCTGAAGAGGTCGGCCGCCAAAAGCTGCACCTCCGCTTCTTCGCTCACGAGGCCCTGGTGGCCAAACACCGCCTCCACCTCGCGCCTCGCCTTCTGCTCGGCTTCTCGCAGTCCGTCTTCGAACTTCCGGCGGAGCTCTTCGAGATGTTCCGCGGTCGGCCGATCATCGGTAATGCGCAGGCGCTCCGTACGCGCCAACGCGTCGATGAGGAGGCGGGCCACCACGGAGCTCGCGCGCAGGAGTCGCGCCGAGACTTCCTTTTCGAGCGCTGTCAGGGTCTTGTCCACGAGGATGCGCCAGTCCTCCCGGACTTCCCGAAAGCTGCGCAAGAGTTCGCAGCGATCCTGAAAGCTCGCCGCCTGCGCGTCGAAGGTGCGCACGACACTGAAGAACTGCTGGAGAATCGGGCGCCATGCCGCCGAGTGATCGCGCTCCTTCGTGCGGTTGATCAGCGCCATGCCCGCCTGTCCGGTCCAGCGCAGGATCTCCATCTCCGCTTCGCTGGCGGCCTGGGGCGGACTCGAAGCATCCACGACGTAGAGAATGCTGGCTCCCGAGAGGATCGGCCGAAGGAGTTGAACCTCGTCGACAAACTCGACCTGGTCCCCGAAAGTCTCGACGAAATCGATCACGGCCTGACGGTGGTCCGCCGCGCTCTTGGATCGCTTCTGCATCCAGTCCAGCGCCTGGCGCGCCAACTGAAATCCGGGAGTATCGGTGAGGCGAAAGACCGGTTCCCCTTCGACCCGAAATTCGTAGGTCGTGCACGCGGTCGTGGTGCCCGGCATGCGGTCGATCGGAATCGAGCTGTCTTCGACGAGCGTCGCCACGATCGAGGACTTACCCTGGTTGACGTTGCCGACCACGACGAAAAAAGGGATGTCCGCGCTCATGGCGCGCCCTCCGGTAGCGCCGACAATCCGAGATAAGGATCTCCCTGCCGGTGGAGCACCCGCTCCCACATCAAGCGCTCATCCGGCACGACACTGGGTGCCCCCGATGGGTCCACGACGTGGACCCGAATCGTCACGTCGGCGCCAATCGCCGCTCGCAGATTCGCGAGGACGGCCACGAGATCTTTGGTGGGCGGCACTCCCTCTTCGACCACGAAGTGCGCACGCCGCACCGAGCCCTCGGGGAGGCTGCGCAACTGAGCGGCTTCGGCGGCGAGGTCGGCACCGCCCACCCGCAGGGTCCGAGGCTCCTCGGTGCGAAGACCGAGATTCGCCCGGCCACTCGAAGAGAGCGGGACACTGCCCCACAAGACCAGGAGTTCCGTGGCGGTCGGAATGGTCACCACCTCCGGCGTCGGCGGAGGCGGCGGTCGTTCACGCTTGGGCCGCAACGGACGAGGGGGCAACTCCCGGACGGTCTCAGCCACCGGGGCCACCGCCGCCGCCGTCATCCCCGGGACGACGTGGGGCGGAATTCCCGCGTCCACCGGAGCGGCCGGCGCGCGCGCCGGTGCAGGCGGCGTCGAGGGAAAGGTCGCCATCGAGACCCGCTCCACCCGAGGCGGAAACAGGCGCTCGAGCAGTCGTTCATGCGCCAGGGTCTGGAGGGGCACGGAGTGCTGGGCGCGGTGGGTCCGCCACTGGGCGTACCCCATTGCGAGGAGGCGCGGCAGCAGCCCGAACGTGGCCAGGGAACAGAGAAGGAAGGGCCCAAAGGAGCGCGCCCGCTCCGCCGCCTCCCCCAGACTCAGGCCCCCCTGGAAGTGCCCGCCCGAAAGCCTGGTCCACTGAATGGCGCGCACGGTGTCGAGCCCGGGCACGACCTCGCTGTGGAACCACCCCGCCGGGCCCGCCAGGGCAAAGAACCCGCGATGGACCAGCTCCGGAGAGAGACCCAGGGTGGTGCTCCAACCGAACGCCAAATCCGTGAAGGTGAGGAGGAGGACCGTCGTGAGGAGGGCTCCGATATTGAAGGCGACGCCCGCCCGTTGGACGCGGGCAAAGAGGTTCCAGCGGAGCAGATCGGAGTAGAGGCCCCTTCGGGTGGAGAAGAGGGCCCAGTGGTCCTCGGCAGCCGAGCCCGCGAGGGCGAGGCGATTCACGATGCGGCACCTCGACAACCAGGCGAGTCCGCGGGACATCAATCCGAGGTGAGGGGACTTTCCCGGCGGCGCCGACAGGCTCATGACCACGATCAACGCGATCAGCATCAGCACCTGCACCAAAACCAGAGTGCCCAAGAACCAAAACAGGTTGACCGGACTCGATCCGTCGTAGTGCAGCACCGTGCGAGCCGTCCCCACTCCGAGGAGACCCGCGATCAACAGGAGGATCCACGTCGCCCCGTCCAGGCTCCGCGCGATCTTCATTCCGGGAAGCGCATCACGACGCCGCCGCTCTTCGACGTAGGAAGCAAAGACCGAAAGCCTCTGATCGTGCGACCATTCCTCCACCGGGACCGGCCGATCGAGTTGGTCGAGGATCCGACGCCCAATCGCCCGGTCGCGATCGCGGCCCGTCGGATCGGTGTCTTCCTGATGGAGCAGGTGCTCCAAGTCCAAAATCAGATCGATGTCCAAGGCCCGCGGTTCCCTCGTCTCGGATCAGGAAGAAGCCCCGGCGGCCCGGAGAAGGAAGGGAATCTCAATCGAAGGGTGGAGGCTCTGGTGCACGGGGCACGAGAGCGCGGCCCGTCTCAAGACCTCGAAGTCGCCTTCCTGCACCGTGTTCGGCAACGTGATGACGACCGAGAGCTTGCCGACGCGGCGCACCGGATCCGTCACCATGTGTTTCTCGACTTCCGCCGATGCGCCTTCCATCGCGATGCCGCGCCGTTTCGCCACGATGCCCATGATCGTGAGCATGCACGCCCCGAGCGAAGTCGCCAACAGGTCCGTGGGCGAAAAGGATTCCCCCCGACCCTCGTTGTCCTTCGGCGCATCCGTCGAGAGCGCCTGCCCGGACGGACCATGCACGGCCCGCGTCCGCAGGCCCCCTTCGTAGACCACGTCAATCTTGACCATGGGTCGATAGTAGCGCTAGGACGACCGGTCAGCTCACGAAGCGGACCACCGCGATCGGCGGCAGGTGATGGCTCTGCGCCCGGAAGCGGGCCCCGCCCCGTTCCCCGATCCACAGGGAGCCCGAAGTGCTCCCGACCGCCAGGGTGTCTCCGTCCGAGCTCACGTCGAGACCGTGCCGCCAGACGAGATCGAAGGCCTTGCCGGAGGGGAGTCCCTCGGCGAGCACCCGAAAGCTCCTTCCTCCGTCGGTCGTCTGCGTCACGACAAATCGCCCGTCGACGGGGATGCGCAGATCGTCTTTCGCGGCGGGCACGAACCAGGCGACGTCGGGATTGCGAGGGTGCACCGCCGCCGCGAATCCGAACACCGAGGGTCCGGCCACGGGGATCTCGCTCCACTGCCTCCCTCCGTCGCGGCTCACGAAAATGCCGTTGTGGTGTTGCGCCCACAAAACGTCCGGAGCGGCGCGACACTGGACTACCCGATGCGGATCTTGGATGTTGGGGTTCAGCGCTTGATCGGGTGGCATGTACGCCGCTCGCATCCCCTTGGCCTGCACCGACCACGTCGCCCCGGCATCGGTGCTCACCCATACCCCGCCGCAGGAGATGCCGACCGTCAGGTGGCCGGGCCGTTCGGGATGCACACAAATGCTGTGAATGCCCGGCCAGTCCTTCCCACCACCGAACCACTCTCGGCGCGCGGGAAGATCCCAAAGCCCGCGCTGCAGCTCCCAGGAATCGCCCCCGTCATCCGATCGAAAAAGCCCGCCGGGCATCGTTCCGCACCAGAGTCGACCGGGTTCGTCGACGCCAGCCGCCTCGAGCGACCACACTCCCAAGAGCGCCCAAGGGATCGGAGTGCCCCGCCCTGGATCGACATCCACGACATCGTCGGGCTTGGGCGGGTACGCAGGCGCCGGAGTCTCCGCGAAGGGTGCGGCGATCCCGGCGGCGCGATGAAACTTGATTCCGAAGTGACCGTGATCCAAGACCACGTGCAGGGCCGAAGTGCGCGGATCTTGCAGCACCATCGTGACCGGAATTCCCAAGAATTCCGTACGCTCCACCTCCCACTGAGCACCCCGTTGGCAGTAGATGAACAGTCCTTTTCGAGTCCCGACCAAGAGTCGCATTCCAGATCTCCTACGACCGAAGATTAGCTCTGGTTGCTTCGTTCGGCACAAATTGGGTCCGCTGCCGCGGAGGCGCCCCTCGCACAGCGGGTTCTCGCTGACGCCCGCCCGCTTGGACAGCTTCTCGCAACCGAGAGCGAGAACCGGCCTCTGAGCGACACTGTAACGAGCACGTATCAAGCGGGATCGCGAGGAGCCACATCGTCCGCGGATTCCCGACCATCGACCAGGGGACTTCGGAATTGCCTTGACCGGGAGCTCATTCGATCCCAAGCTGCACCTTGCCTCTCGCCCAAGAGGCGAATCGTGGGAGATCCATCTCATGCCAGCCCTTCTCTCGGCGCGCCTTTGGCGACTCGTCAGCTTCCCTGTCTTGGCTGCGAGCCTCTGCGCGCAATGCCCCGGATCTTCGAGTCTCTCCCTCACTGTCGAGGGTGGTCGGATCGGCGATGAATTTCGAATCCGCATCAATGGCCCCGCCGGCGCCCCCGGCCTCCTCGGGCTCGATCTGATGGGTGGCAACACTCCGACCCCGTTCGGCACGATCTGCCTTGGCCTCTCCCCTGCGCTCTTCCTTCAGCCCCTGACCCTGGATGCCAACGGGACTTTCGAAGTCGGCGGGATTTTGGCGGCTGGCGTCGCTCCACCAGGCCTTACCCTCTTCCATCAGGCGGCGGTCGCCGATCCCTTTGCCGTCGGCAATCCCCCACTCCTGAGCTCCGGCATCACTCGTACGTGGAGGCACCCCAAGTGGTTCGCCTTCGGGCTTGGTCTAGCCACCTTCGGAGTCTCGCCCCATTTGGTCGCCATCGATGCGGTGACGGACACGGTGGCGTATTCCGTGACTCCCCTCGCCGGAGTGAACTCCAGTTCAGCATTCTTCTACATTCCAGAGCAGCACGAAGTGGGCCTGCTCGTCCAAGGTGGCACCTTGGACCGATGGAATGCCGAGACGGGGACCTTCCTGGGTTCGACGCCACTTCCTACCGAGTTGGCGCAGAGCGGGGCGATGTTTGTCCACGAGGACGGAACGGCACTCACGGCGGTCGTTCTCCAAAGCCCCGGGACTCTGCTTCACGATCTCCGGACCTACTCACTGCCGTCCCTGCAGGTCATCAGTTCGTCTTCACTCACCGGCATCGCCAGTTTCACCCCGCAAGCGATCTCCCTGCACCCCATTCCCGGTACGAGCTTGGTTTATTTGGGACTCCGCACTCAACCGAAGCCCCCGGAGGTCATCGTTCCCTTCGACCTTGCCACGCAGACGAGCTATCCGCCCATCGTGTTGGGCGGCGGATTGGGACCGATCATCCGTGACTACGATCGGGTGTTGGTCGGTGTCACCAACGACGATTCCCCCTTTGCATTCCCAATTTATCCGCCCTCCGCGTGGGTGCGCGCCATTGATCTCACGACTCACAGCGTGACCGCTTCCCTTGCACTCGGCATCGGGCGAGTCCAATACCTCGCACCGTCGGCCGACGCTCCCGGCTCCAGCGTGTTCGTGGGTTTGAACAGCCTGTCGCGAATCGAGGAGGTAGCCCCGGATTTGTCGGCAATCAGCCGGACTATCGCTCTGCCCGCGCCGCCAGGAAGCCGCGAGCCAATCTATGCGCTCTCCGCGGGATCCTCGGAGTTTCTCCTTCTCTTTCCTGGGCAGCCACCCTTCGCCACCGTGCCCGCATCGCTCGGGCGTCTTGACCGCATTGACGTCGCGACCGGAGCCGCCTTGGCGTCCATTCCACTAGAAGCCGACTTGTACAGCGGACCGTTTGTTCTCCCGTCAAAGACTCTGAGGAAGGCCGCATTCCTTCGAAGTCTCACCCGTGAATTGACGGTTTTTGGCACCGATACTTCGACCTCGCCCCCCACCACGATCCCACTCCCCGGGCAGATCGGCATTCCCTCCCTGATCACCGACCGATGACCGCGCAATTTGTGCGGCCCTCGAGTCCGTATCGTGGGCCATGTCGGCCTTGGACTGGATCGCGCTCACGCTCACCTTCACGATCGGACTCCTCGGGTATCTCGCGCTGCTCGCCGCCCAGCGCACTCGCTACCTGAAGCACCTCCTGCGTTCGGACGTCCTCGCCGGAGGCGTCACCGTGGTCGTCACCGCGCGGAACGAAGCGGCCGATCTCGAATCCACGGTGCGGCGCTTCCGCGAACAGAAGATCGCCAACTCCGCACTCGTCGTAGTCGACGATCGCTCGACCGATGAGAGTCCCGCGATTCTCGCGCGGATGGCATCCGAGACCGTGGCGGGAGTGCCTCTGCAAACGCGGCGTATCGACCATTTGCCGCCGGGCATCCTCGGAAAGGTCCATGCGTGCTCAGTCGGGGCTGCCACCGCCCAAACTCCCTGGATTCTCTTTGCCGACGGCGATGTCGAACTGGCCGATGTCACGGTCCTCGCACGCATCGTGGGTTACGCGGAAGCGGAAGGGCTCGACCACTTGGCAGTCCTTCCGGATACCCGCCCCATGGGCTTTTGGCAGGAGACGCTCATGAACGTCTTCGCCCAGTCCTTCCTGCTCTCTTGCCGCACTTACGAACAAGACCGCGACTTGCCGCGAGGCGGGGGCGGAGTCGGAGCCTTCAACCTCGTGCGACGCGAAGCCTACGAGCGCATCGGCGGGCATCGCGAACTGGCGCTCGAGATCGGCGACGACTGGAGACTGGGAACGCTTCTGAAGGAGAGTGGCGCCAAGCAACGCATGCGATTCGGCCACGACCTCGTGCGCTGCCCTTGGCATCGCAGTGCCCGAGCTCTCATCAAAGGGCTCGAAAAGAACCTGTTTGCCGGGTTCGGCTTCTCGATGGGAAAAGTCACGCTCGGCGCCCTTTGGTTCCTCGCCCTCGGGTTCCTACCCAGCTTGCTTTCGGGCATGGGCATCGCGCACCAACGATGGTGGTGGGGCTTGCCGTTGTTCCTCCAGATACTCGCGGCAACCTCGGGTTGGTGGCTCCACCGAACGGCCAGTGGCGTCAGGCTCTTGCCAATCCTCGCCTACCCTCTCGGGGTGGGTTTGTTTCTGGTGGCCCTCGCCAATTCGACGGCAAAGACCCTCACGCGCGGGGGCGTTCGGTGGAGAGACACCTTCTATCCCCTCCCGGCGCTTCGGGCCGCGCGCGTACGCACCGGCCAGGGACGACGTTTCAATCGCGTGTCGCCGTGAGCTTGCCCCCGGGGAGTTCGACTTCGGCGTACCGAAGTCGCCCGTCGGCCTCGATCTCGTAGACCGACCGAACCCCGCCGCTCATGCCCTTCGACATGCGCTGGAGGCGGCGCACCCCTTCCGGCAGGACCACCGCATCGGGACGGCGCGGTTGGTCCATCCAGATCGCATTGGCAGGCACCATGCTCCAGTTGGGCTGACCCAGGCGAATCTCCCCGACTGCCTGCCGCTCGCCTCGCTTGGGTACTCCGAGGCGACGCCAGGTCGTCCACGCGGCGGTCACCGCGGGACCGTCGAATCCGTGGTTGTCGATCAAGGTGTAGTCCTGCCCGGTGAGGTACTCGTGTGCCTTCCAGGCTTCACTCTTGATGTGGTGGCCGTCGGTCCAGTAGCGCGCCCAGATTCGAAGATCGGGTTGTACGAGAACCCCCTCCACCAGATAGCCACGGGCATCGAAGGTGGCCCGAAATCGGCTGGCGGTGACCGAGGGTCCTTCGGGGAGCACTCGAACGAGAACATGCAAGCGGCCTTCCGACTCTGTGGCCACAAGGTCCTCGCTCCCGGCGGGGCGATCGTCAAAACGCAGCGTGAAGCGTGCGCGCTCGATCTCCTGGCCCGGCAGCGCCAGGGTGTCGCGGGCGAAGGTGTCGGGATCGAGGTCCGCGGCCCGGCGAAGATGGGGCGCGGCGGTCGCCTCCGTCCACCATTCCTGGGCCCGAATCACCCCCACGACCTCGTGAAAAAACTCGGCCCCATGCCGCGGATCGGCGGCATGAACGACCCACGGTTCGTCCGGGTTGGCTTGCGCGGTGGGGCGTGGACCCGCCGACGCCAAGGACAATGCGTACACCCGATCCTTGGATACTCCGAGCTGCGACAGGGCCCGCGCCTCAGCGGCGATGCCCCAGTCCGGACGGTCGCCCGCGAAGCTGGCGTCGAGAATCAGCGCCTCTCGGCGGGCGAGCTCGCGGGCGAGCGGGCCCAATACCGCCAGCGCCTTCCCCTCCGGAAAAGAGGCGGGGTCGGCCAGAGGCCGCGCAAACTGCGCTCGCACTCGTCGTTGACGCCCAAGCTGCGACTCCACGCGCGCTGCGAGTTCCGGTGGTGTCAACGCGAGCAGGCGCTTCCAGAGGGCGGGCGCCTCGAAGGTGCCCGTTTCGACCCCGAGCATGCCGGCGACCCACGGAATCAGGGGCGCCGCCGCAGCCTCGGCAGAACTCGCCTGGACTGTCGGCCAGAGCACCGGAATCGGAGTCGCCGGCAGCGTCTCGCTTGCCTCCACACGGGTGATCCCCAGGAGCAGAGCCGAAGCGCCGTGCCCCTTCCAGGCCTGGACATCGAAGCCCGCCGCCTCGTAGCCGCGGGAAATCCAGCCCGGACCAGGGTAAATCACTCGATCCAGGTCGCCCACCTTGGCGTCCGCGGAATCGGCCGCAACCAAGCGTCGAGTCCCCCCCGTGACGACCACGATGTAGGGTCGGTCGACCTCGCCGAGCCTGGCATCCAAACAGTGGAAGGGGCCATACAAATGGCGGCCCTGGCCCGGCCCACCTGGCCCCTGGGCGGAGGCCAGGGCACCGAGACCGAGCACGAGCCACACGGACAACCGGCAAGCTGGCATGGGTCCATTCTCCCCTCGGTTGACAAGCTCGTCGAGCCGATGAGAGAATCCGGAAGTGATGTGTTCATGAAAGCGCTCGTAGTCGCCCTTCTCGTTCTCGCCAGCCCCGGGTGGATTTTCCCCCAGGGCCTGCGCCGCTGCCTGTGCTCCGGTTCGATTCTGGCGGCGATGGAGGAAGTGGAGGCGGAGGGCTGCGCCTGCTGCGAGACCGAAGACGAGGCCCCTCCGGCCGCTCCGCCGCGCGAAGTCCTTCGCCCCGCGCCTCGGACCGACTGCTGCGTGGTCTTGCTCCTCGAGTCGCACTCTTCCGAGACCACGTCCCCCCCGATTGACCACGCGGACATCCTGATCGAGGGGCTCCTCGGGTCAGATCTGATCGCACCGCCAATCGAGGCCACCGTAGCCACCTCGTTCGAGCGTTGCTCGCGCCCACGGCCACGGCCACCTCCGCGCCCTCTTCCCTTGCGCATTTGATTCTCCCCGAGTCCACGACGTGAGTTCGTTCTCGAACTTCGGTCCGTGCTCGGGAGGTCATGAATCATGCTGCTTGCCCAGTTGGGGATTCGCTGGATAGCACCCGCCGTGGGTTTGGTATCCGTCGTCGGCTGCGTCTCGGTGGATCCGGCTCCGATCGAGGTCGCCGCGCTGACCGCCGATCTCGAATCGCGTCGCCTTGAAGACGCGGCCATCGCGGAGGCGCTGCTCGCGCACTCGTACCCACCTCTCCTGGAGGGGACGGACGGCTCCCGCCCCTCGCCCCCACGAAAGCTGCATCGGGCCGCGCTGGCGTGGAATCCTCGCGTCCGTGCCGCACGCCGCGAAGTGTTGATCGCCGTTTCCGAGGCAGGCGCCGCCGGACTCGCGCGCAACCTCGGATTGGCTGGCGAAGAGGTCGGTTCGACCAACGGAGATTGGTCGGCAGAGTTGGCCCTCGACTTCGATCTTCTGGCGTGGCTCGGCGGAGGTAGTCCGGAAGCCGCTCGGGCTCTGGCTGCCGCCTCCGTGCGCCGCGCGATCGGGAGCTATGAGCAGACGATTTTCGAGGTCACCGAAGCGGTGGACCAGGGAACCGCGAGGCTTCGGGAGCTCCAACGGAGGCTCAGTGAACTCGAGACCCTGGCGCAGGAGATGGAGAGCCAGTCCCAGCGGCGCCAGGCGTGGTTCCGTCGAGGTTGGATCGCCCCCCTTGCCGAAAGCGCACCCACCGTCGCAGAGAGCGCGCTGCGCGCATCGGTCCTGGCCGAACGGGCTTCCTTCGTTGCCACCCAGGAGAACTTGGCCAACACCCTCGGAGTTCCACTCGCCGAAGTGAGTTCCTTCACCTCGGATGACCTCGCACCGGAATCGAATCCGACCCACTCCGAGCCTGCAATTCCGAGTGCCGCGGAACTCCTCGACCGACATCCGGCCCTGCGTGCCCTCGAACTCGAGTACGCAGTGGCCGAAGCCTCGCTCCAGTACCAGGCCAAAGCCACCTGGCCGAGCCTGCGGATCGGCCCGAAGCTCGACTTCGACTCCGACCATGCCTTGCTCGGATCGATGGTGAGCCTGGAGCTTCCCGACCTTGCGGCCGCGCCCGCCGCGGTGCGCGTCGGTCAGGTTCGCCTCGAGGGCGCGCGCGAAGCCTTGGCGGACGCCCTCCTCGAATACCGAAACGCCGCGGAGACGGTGCACGCAAGAGCCCAGGCCCTGGCGGCCGGCCGCCCTCTCGATGCCGCGCTCCGACAATCGAGCGACGGCGCCTGGAACGCCGCCCTCGTCGCCGCCCGATTGGATCCGAGTCAGAGCGACCGCTGGGCCATGGATGTCGAACGCCGCCGTCTGACATTGCTCGAACTGAGCGACCGGGAGCTCGAACGCACCGAGATCGAAATCCGACGCCGCTATGCGGGAGGTTTGCCCCAAGGTCCCGCGTCGGCCGCGGTAGGGAGGCTCCCATGAGCACGAATGCCGCTCCTACGGTGAGCCCTGACCCGATCGACCTGAGTCAGCTCCGCCGCCCCGAGGTTGCCGTTCGGGCTCCGAAGCGCCGCCTGCGATGGCTCGTGCCCCTCCTGCTCGTGCTCGGCTTTGCCGCCGTGCTCGGGTCTACCCTCACCGACTGGCTCGCACCCCGCTACCCGGTCTCGGTGGTGCGGCCGACCGACATTCGCGGCGCGGTGGCCGCGGCGGGAGCGATCGTTCTCCAAGCCGCGGGATACGTCGAACCCGATCCGTTCCCGACGAAGGTCACGGCACTCACCGGAGGCGTGGTGAAGCGTTTGTTGGTCCAAGAGTCCGATGCCGTGGAGGAGGGAGCACTGATCGCGGAACTCCATCCGGAGTCTCTCCAGGCCGCGGTCGCCGAAGCCACCGCCGAGGTCGCCATCGCCGCTGCGGATCTCGAGCGCCGCCGGATCGCCGTGGAGAACGCCCAGCTCGCATTCGACCAACCCCTGGTGCTGGAGGAAGCCTCGCTCGTCGCCGACGCGGAGGAAAAGGGAGCCGCGGCCGAAGTTGTTCATAGGACCGCGTCGGTAGCGGGGCGGCGGGCGTCGCTCGAGGTTGTGACTTCCGAGATGGTGATCCTCGAAGAACTGCACCGGGAAGGGGCGGCCGACGCCCGCCTGCTCGGGGCGGCCCGAGCGAAGGTAGCGGGCGCGGAGGCAGACCTCGCCACCGCCGCCGCCGATCTCGATCTCGCCACCGCGAACCACGAGAAGGCCCGGACCAAACGGGCGATCACCGCGCGAGCCTTCACGCTCCGGCTGGACCCGAAACGCGACTTGGAGGCGGCGCGAGCCGAGCTCCTCGGCGCCGAAGCGGCCGTCACCAAGGCTCAGGCGGCCGAAGCGAGAGCGCGCTTGGACCTGCAGCGGACCGAGGTTCGCGCCCCGACCAAAGGAGTCGTGCTCGCCCGGCTCGCCACCCCCGGTGCGGTGCTCGACCCGACTTCTGCGGAGTCCAGCGCGGTGTGCTTGCTCTACGATCCGGGTTCGTTGCGAATCCGCGTGGATGTCCCTCAGGAATCCGTGGGGAAAGTGCACCGCGATCAGGCGGTGCAAATCCTGTCCGAATCGAGGGTCGGCCGACCATACGCGGGGCGCGTCAGCCGGGTCGTGCAGCAGGCCGACCTCGTGAAGGTCACGCTGCAGGTCCATGTCCGCGTTCTGGACCCTGACGACCTCTTGCGGCCCGAAATGCTCTGCCAAGTCCGCTTCGAAGGCGCGGCCGTCGAAGCGGGCGCGCCCACTCCGGAGTCAGCCGGCACGGTGCGGATTCCGAGCCGCGTCCTCGACGGCAACTTCGTGTGGGTCCTGGACGCCCGCGGGGAGCGCGCGGAGAAGCGCGAAGTCACGGTGGCCGGGCGCGACGCGGAATGGGCGAACGTCAGTCGCGGACTCAATGCGAGCGACAAGGTGATCGATACCGGTCGAGGCGCCCTGAAGCCGGGCAGTCTCGTGCGCGTGGAAGGAGGCGAGTGATGGCTCTTATCGAACTGCGGAACGTCACCAAACGCTATCGCAAGGGCGACCATGAGATCTCGCCGCTCGTGAACGCCTCCGTCGACGTGGAGGCCGGCGAGTTTTTTGTCCTGCTCGGCCCGTCCGGAAGCGGCAAGACCACGCTCCTCAATCTCATCGCCGGAATCGACCACGCGGACGAGGGTTCGCTGGTTGTCGATGGCCAAGACCTGACAGCCCTCTCCCAGAGCGCCCTCGCTCGCTTTCGAGCCCAGACCAGCGGCTACGTCTTCCAGCAACACCATCTGATCCCGGTGCTCACGGCCTACGAAAACGTCGAACTGCCCTTGCACCTTTTCTCGATGACTCGAGCCGATCGCCATCGCCGCATCGCCGTCGCCCTGTCGGCGGTGGGGCTGGCCGACCGCGCCGACCACTCCCCGAAGCAGCTTTCGGGCGGTCAGGAACAGCGGGTCGCAATTGCCCGGGCCATCGTGGCCGATCCGAAGATCATCGTCGCCGACGAACCCACGGGGAACCTCGATCACGACTCCGCCGAGGGCGTGCTCGACCTCATCGAGCGCCTGCGTACGGAATTCGGGAAGACGATCGTGATGGTGACCCACGACCCTCGCGCGGCGGCTCGCGGGACCCGCGTGCTCCGCCTCGACAAAGGCCAATTGAAGGAGGGCGCCCCATGATCTTCCGACTGGTTCTCCGCTACTTGAAGGACCGCAAGGCTCGAACCCTGCTCACGATGTTCGGGGTGGCTACCGCCATGGTGCTGTTCATCGGCGTGGCCAGCCTGAGCGACGGGCTCGACCAGGCGATGAGCGGCTCCGAGACAGCGCGCACTCTGATCGTGTACCGCCAGAATCGGTACTGCCCACAAACCTCGTTCTTGCCGCTGCGCTACACCGACGACATCGAGCGTGTGCCTGGCGTCGCCTCCGTCCTGCCGGTGCGCGTCACCCTCAACAACTGCCGCGCGAGCCTGGACCTCGTGACCTTCGAGGGGGTGCCCGTCGACCGCTGGCTCCAGACCAAAAAGCCCGACCTTTTGACCGGTGACTTGGCGGTCTTTCAGTCTCGCGCAAACGCGGCGCTCGTGGGTCGCAGCTTTGCGAATCGGCGCGGCCTCGAGGTGGGACAGCTCTTCAAGTTCGGTGACATCGAAGTGCTCGTCGCGGGAATCTTCGCGTCCGCGGAACCCATCCAGGAGGGGGTGATTGTCACGCATCTCGAGTTCCTGCAACGCCAGGGGGCGGCGCAGAAGCTCAACACAGTGACGCAGTACGAGGTGAAACTCGCGGAGAACGCCGATGCCGCAACCGTCGCCAAGTCCATCGACGATCAGTTCCGCACCGCCGAGGAACCGACGGACACCCGGCAGAAGGCGCTTTTTCTTGCGACGGCCACCGCCGACCTGCGCGAACTCCTTCACTTCGGAAAGGTGTTCGGCGCAGTTTGTGTGATCGTCGTGCTAGTGCTGGTGGCCAACACGGTACTGATGGCAGTCCACGAACGACGGCGCCATCTCGGAGTCTTGCTCACGCTCGGCTACCGAGGTCGTGACCTTCTGTGGCTCGTGCTCGCGGAGTCGTTGACCATCACGCTCGCAGGCGCCGCCATCGGCATCACCGCGGCCCTCGCGATGCTGCACCTGAGTTCCCTGTCGGTCGGCGTGGAGGGGGTCAGCGTGAGCTTTTCGACCTCCCCGAAGTTGGTCTTCCAAGGCCTCGGTTTGGCGGTGCTGTTGGCGACTTTGGCGGCGCTACCTCCCGCGATTCGCGCCGCCCGGACCGAACCGGTGCAGTCGCTGCGGAGTCTCTGATGCCTGGACTCCCCCTCGACTACGCAATTCGCAACCTCGCCCGCCGCCCGCTGCGGACGATTCTGACGGGCTTCGCAAGCACCCTGGTCGCGCTCACGACCGCGGGAGTGGCCGCCTTCGTTCACCACCTGGAGGGGAGCTTCGCCAATGCCGGCGACCCCCACGTCGGCATCCTGCTCTCGCGCGTCTCCGAGGGGGATGTCCTGCGCTCGACCGTGAGTGCGGCCACCGGAGATCTCGTGATCGCAGACGTGCCCGGGGTCGCGCGCATCGGCGAGGTCTCGGCGGTTTCGAGCGAGATCCACATGGGGACCAACCTTCGCCTCGGCCGCGTGGCCCCGGCGCCGGATCCCTTTTATTTGGCGACGGTGCGTGGCGTCACGAACCAGGCCTTCTTGGTGCACGACCGCGTCACGATCACCGCCGGACGGCCTCCGGGTCCGGGCGAAGTGCTCGTGGGGCGATTGGCGGGCGAGAAGATGGGCACACCCTCGTCCGCCCTCGCGATCGGAAGTGTGGTTCGCTTCGAAAACAGCCAGTTTGTGGTCAGCGGGGTCTTCCGGGCTCCCGGCACCACGCTCGAGGCCGAGATCTGGGCTCCCCTCGCGGAATTGCGCGGTCTCACCAAGCGCGACGATTCCTCCGCCGTGTTCGTGCGGATGAACCAACCCGGCGATTTCTCGGACCTCGAAGTTTTTGCCCGCCGAAGATTGGACCTCGAGCTCACCGCCATGCCCTCCCTCGACTACTACCGCGAATTGGCGGACTACTTCGAACCGATCCGCGGCCTGGCATGGCTGATGGCGCTCTTGATCGGTGCCGCCGTCTTGGCCACCGGCGCCAACACTCTCGCGGCGACGGTCCAGGATCGTGCGTCCGAGCTCGCGACCCTCCGCACGCTCGGATACTCGAGCGGATCCCTCGTCCGATCGCTGGCCAGCGAGTCCTTGGTACTCGCGGCCGGAGGCGGACTCTTGGGGCTCCTCAGCGCGCGGTTCTTGGTCACCGGATCGGCGTTTCGGATCGGAATGACCGCCCTCGAAATCGAAGTTGGCCCGGTCGCCCTTCTGCTCGGAGCGGCCTCCGTGCTCGCACTGGCATTCCTCGGCACCTTCCCCGCGGCCCTCCGGGTCCTGCGGCTCCCGGTCGCCTCTTCTCTGAAGGAGTCCTCATGAAGTCTCTAATCGTGGGCCTCATTGGCCTGAGCATCTTGTGTCTCGGCTGCGGAAAGTCGGGGACTGTCGTCATTCCCCCGCCGGCCGGAAACGGTCTCGCGGAGAACCTGTGGCTGTCCAGCGCTCCGGCGAGCCCGGAAGATCCGCTCGCCCTCCGGGCCAAGGACGCCAAGAGCGGCGTGGTCTCGGTGATTGGAATGGTCGGAGGCGACAAGGACGTGTTCGTCGCCAATCGCGCCCTGTTCACCCTGGTCGATCGCAGTCTCAAGGACTGCAATCGGACTGGCGACGGTTGCACGACCCCCTGGGACTACTGCTGCGAGGATCCGAAGGACATTCGCAGCGCCAGTGTGGCGGTGGAAATCCACGAGGGGGGCAAGCTCGCGCCGAAGTCGGTGCGCGGCTTTCACGGGCTGGATCACGGAAAGACGGTGATCGCCCAAGGGGAGCTACGCCGCGATGAGCACGGAAATCTCACGCTCATCGCGACGGGCCTGCACGTTTTGCCCTGAGGCGCGCGCGTGCGGCGCTCCCAGAGGCTCAGCGCATCTCTTTGACGATCTTGCCGAGGCCCGCGGCTTCGGTCGAGAGTCCGAAGCCCATGCCCCCGTCCTTGGCCGAAATGAAAATGGTGACCGGCGCCGCGGGTCCCTTGGGATCGACCGGCGGAACGGACTGGCCCATCTTGCCCACGAGCCCCGTCGCTTGCACGAGCAGGGAACGCAGTTCGGTGTGCAGGAAGAGGATCGCCTTCGGTCCGACCTTGTTCACGGCGGCCTGGGTCATCGGATCCAGCTTGGCCGACCCGGCGGCGGACGCGACCTCACCGATATAGGAATCGGATCCGCCCATCGTCATCAGGATCGAGCCCTTGGAGGGGACAATGGCGAAGTCCATGGTCTCGCTTCCGAAGACCGCCTTCATGATCGCGCCCATTTGCTCGGCCTGAGCCTTGGCGCTCTCTTCGTCGGCCGCAGGTACCATCATCAACTTGGACAGGTCCATGCGGCTGCGCATGCGCACGCCTTTGGCCCCAGCGACATCGATCTCCTGAATATCGGCTAGCTGGACGCCGACCTCGGCCATGACGGGATCCTTCATCATGTCCGTCATCGCCTTCATGTATCCGTTTGAATCCTTGGATTCTATGATCGCACCCATTTCCAAGCCCTGCTGTCCGACCCGTAGGCCCGCGCCCATCCCGGGGCCGATGCCGGAGTAGAGAGCTCCGATCTTGCCCATCATCGCCTGCAAGTTCTTGGCCTCATCTGCGGGCATTTGGCTCAAGAACGCCGTCGTCAGCTTCTCGTACATGGCCCAGAAGCCTTGCATGTTGAAGCCGGTCACCATGGCGATCGGGTAGCCACCCTGAAGGATCGAGGTCATGCGCGCGGTGTCGGCGCCCGGCATCGCCTTGAGAAGGCTCATGGTCTTGCCGGCGCGGGGGAAAAGGCCGCCCGCGAGGTCGACGGCCGTATCCGCCGCGTTGATTCCGAGTTCGAACCGGCCCGCTTCGTCCACCGTCTGGCGCGCTAGTGTCGAAGCTATGGCCGCAAAATCGGACATGCCGGGCATTTCGCCGAACATCTGGGCCAAGCCCTCGAGCTCGGAGATCCCCTCTTCGATCATGGGGCGATAGAAGTCGATGATGGTGGCGAGATCCGCGACCCCGGCGAAGAGACCCGCCGGCAGGCCGGTGCCGAGGAATGCGCCGGCCTCTCCACGCTCATAGGGGCCGTTGCTCCCAAGGCCAACGTAATTCCCCTCCCACTGCACGGTCTCGGCTCCGCCTTGGCCCGCCAACGCTTCCTTCGCTTTGGCCAGGTCCTTGAGCGGCGCGATGATCGTCGCGACCGGCTCGGATTCCGGCGTGGCCGAGAGAGTCATGGCGATCGCAAACGGCTTCGAGCGGTCGACGTCCAAGCCGAGGCCTGCCAAGGGGCCGATCATTTCGCTGAGATCGACCTGGCGCGCCGAGCGGGGATCCACCGCACCGACGACCTTCTTGGCCGAAGATTCGACGCTGTCGATCGACGCGAGCTGAAGCACCGCCACCGCGCCGGCGGGCAAGAGTTTGGCGACTTCCGGCGCGAGCGGCTGGCGGGCTCCCGCCGGGGCCGCAGCGGCCGCCGCTTCTTTGAGCTTCGAGAGCAGACCGCCTTCCTGCGCGACCAAACCGGGAGCCGAGAGCAGCGCCGAGGCGCAGACGGCCAAAGCGAGTTTCGAGAAGTGTTTCATAGTGTTTCCTTCAAAACTTGGCGCCGTGGGCGCTGGCAAACTCGTGCATCACTGACACGAGCGCTTCCACTGAAACCAGTTCCACCGCGTTGTAGAGCGAGGCTCGAATCCCACCGACGGATCGGTGTCCTTTCAAGCCAACCATGCCCTCGCGCTCCGCCCGTTCGAGGAAGCTCTTTTCGAGCGCCTCCGTGGGCAAGCGGAAGGTGACATTCATGTCGGATCGGGAATCCCGGGCCGCCGTCCCGCGGAAAAATCCCGAACGATCGATCGTGTCGTAGAGGCGAGCGGCCTTTTGCCGATTCCGAGCGCCGACCTTGGTCAGGCCGCCCTCCTCCTCGATCCAGGCCAGCACCAAGCCCATCAGATACACCGCCCCGGTCGGAGGCGTGTTGTACAGGCCGTCGGCCTCCACGTGGGCGCGATAGTCGAGGATCGCCGGAATTCCGGCGGCCTGCCGATCGAGGAGCGACCGACGCAGCGCCACCACAGTGAGCCCGGAGGGCCCGAGGTTTTTTTGCGCACCGGCGTAGATCAGGGAGCATTTCTCGAAGGGCCTCGGCCGCGAGAGGATGTCCGAGGACATGTCGCAAACGAGGGGAACGGCGCCCGTGTCGGGCAGCTCCGCCCACTGGGTCCCGTAGATGGTGTTGTTGGTGCAGAGATGCACGTAGGCAGCACCGTCGGCCGCGAAGCGCACCCCATTCGGCGGCAACGCGCAGAAATTCTCGGATTTGCCGCTCCACAGCGAGCGACCTCGTTGGAGGCGTTCCGCCTCCTCCAACGCCTTTTTGGCCCAAACCCCGGTCACGAGGTAGTGCCCGGGCCGCGCACTGTCCGCCAGGTTCAGGGGAATCTGAGCGAACTGGAGCGAGGCGCCCCCTTGCAGGAACAGAACCGCCCAGGAGTCGTCCCCGGGAAGGCCGAGGAGGCGGCGGAGCCTTGCCTCGGCATCGAAGCGGACGCGGTCGTACTCGGGGGAGCGGTGACTCCACTCCAAGACGGACATTCCCGTCCCGTCGGTGTCGATCAGGGAGTCTCGAAATTTGGCCAAAACCGAGGCCGGCAGAGCGGCCGGGCCGGCATTGAAATTGTGGACTGCCATGGTGTTGGGCCACCTGGGCACTTTGGCCAGGCCGACCTCCCGATACTCTTAGCACCAACCCGGGGGCTTCCAGGCAGGTGCAAAAGCCGGTTCCCCCGCAGCAAAGGACACGGCATGAGCGAAGGAACGAGTTGGGACAAAGTGAAGCGCTACCTCCCCCCTGATGAGGAGATCGATCAAGCCCTCGCCCAAGCCCTGAAGGCGGAAGAGAGCCGTGCCGAGGCCGGGGGAACCGCCCCGACGCTTCAAACCGTGCGCGAGAACACGTTGGTGAAGGGCAAGGTCGTCGGCTCGCAGGAAGACAAGGTGTTGATCGACATTCACCACAAAGCCGACGCGGTCATCCCGCTCGCGGAATTCGGCGACCGGGCGCCGCCAGCGGGGACCGAGATCGAAGCTTGGGTCATGGCGATGGAAAACGCCGACGGCCAAGTCGTGCTCTCCGTCCGCGAGGCCCAGCGTCGTCGCATCTTCGAGGACGTCGTGGCGGGCTCGGAGAAGACGGTGCGCGGTCGCATCAGCGAGGCCGTGAAGGGAGGTCTCGTCGTCGACATCGGAGTGCGCGCCTTTCTTCCGGCCAAGGAACTCGAGCTGCGCTTCGTCGAGGATCTCACTCCCTACGTCGGTCGCGAATTCGATTTCCGCGTGATCGAAGTCGACCGCATGCAAAAGCGGGTCATCCTCTCGCGCCGCGTGATCCTGGCCGAGGAGCGGGCGAAGAAGCGCGAGGCTCTGTTCGCCACTCTCGCTCCTGGGCAGGTGGTGAAGGGAATCGTCTCGAACATGACCGACTTCGGCGCCTTCGTCGACATCGGCGGTGCCGAGGGACTCATTCACAAGGGCGACCTCGCTTGGGCCCGGGTCGGGCATCCCTCCGAGGTGCTGAAGCTCGGCGAAGAGGTGCAGGTCCAAGTCCTCGCCTTCGATCGCCACTCGGGCAAGATCAGCCTCGGCTTGAAACAAGCGGGCCCTTCTCCGTGGGACTCCGCCTCCATCCGCTACGCGGTCGGCAATCGCATGAAGGGCCGGGTCGTGGGACTGCTCGAGTTCGGCGCCGTCGTCGAATTTGAACCCGGCGTGCAAGGGCTCGTGCACGTCTCCGAGATGAGCTGGAATCGCCGCGTGCGTAGGCCCGCCGATGTCGTCGCCCTGAATGACGAAATCGAAGTCGAGGTCATCCAACTCGATATCGACAAGCGCAAACTCGGCCTGTCCATCAAGCGCATCGAAGAAAACCCCTGGGCCTCGCTCGAGCGTCGCTACCCCTTCGCGACCGTGATCGAAGGAGCGGTCGCCGACTTCTCCGACTTCGGGGCCTTCATTCGTCTCGATGACGGTGTAGAAGGGCTGGTTCACATCTCCGAGCTCTCCTGGACGAAGCGCTACGCGCACGCGAAGGATGCGCTCCAAGTCGGGCAGCGCGTCAAGGCGATCGTGCTCGGATCGGATGCCGAAAGGCAGCGTCTGTCCCTGAGCATCCGCAATCTCGAACCGGATCCGTGGTGGGATGCCGCCAAGGATTTCCCGGTGGGCAGCACCCACAAGGCGAAGATCACCCGCTTTGAGACGTTCGGGGCGTTTGCGGAGTTGCGGCCGGGGCTCGAGGGTTTGATCCACATTTCGCGCCTCGGCGTCGAGCGCGGCAAGCGCCCGCAGGATGCGGTCTCCGCCGGGCAAGTGGTGGACGTGCAGGTCCTTGAGGTCAGCGAGGAAAATCGTCGCGCCTCCCTCGCCCGCCTGATCCACGACGAAGAAGTGGACTAACGATCCGGAAGGCGGGGCGGCCCTTCCGTCCCGCCGGCCGGCCCAAAGGTCCCCCGCGGCCTTGGGGGCGCGCGGTGCATGCGAAGATGAGCGCCCGGAGGCTCCCCATGCACGATTCCCCCTCACTTCGCCCCGATCGCCGCCAAGTCCTGCGCACTCTCTCGGCGTTGGGCATCGCCCCCCTCGCCTTAGCCCATGCCCCGCGCTTCGGGGCCCGCCAGGAAGAAAAGGCCAAGCCACTCTCGATCCTGGTCTTGGGCGGGACCGGGTTCCTCGGACCGGCGGTGGTCGACGCCGCCAAGGCTCGCGGCCATCAGGTCACGCTCTTCAACCGCGGACGGACTCGCCCCCAACTGTTCCCCGACGCCACCAAACTCGTCGGCGACCGGGACCCCAAGAAGGGCGAAGGTCTGAAGGCCCTCGAGGGCAAGAAGTTCGACGCGGTGATCGACAACTCGGGTTACTACCCGCGCCACGTCCAGGCGTCCGCGGAGTTGCTCGCCCCCCACATCGGCCACTACCTCTACGTGTCGAGCATCAGCGCCTACGCCGACACCAAGACTCCGAACATGGCCGAGGATGCGCCGGTGGCCACGATGCCGGACCCCACGCTCGAAGAGATGGGGCCGAACTACGAGTACTACGGCTCCCTGAAGGCCCTCTGTGAAGCGGCCGCGGAGAAGGCGTGCCCCGGCAAGACCACGGTCGTGCGGCCGGGTTACATCGTGGGACCGCTCGACCCGACGGATCGCTTCACCTACTGGCCGGTGCGGGCCCAAGACGGCGGAGAATTCCTCGTTCCTGGGGACGGAACGGATCCCATTCAGGTCATCGACGTGCGCGACCTCGGTACCTGGATGGTCCACCTCCTCGAACAAAAGACGATGGGCATCTTCAACGCTTGTGGCCCGGCCGAGCCGGTCCCCATGAAGGGCGTAATCGAAGCCTGCGTGGCCGCCGCGGGCAAGGACGCCAAACCCGTCTACGTGCCCCTGGAGTTCCTGCGCGAACAGGGCTGCAACCTCGACGCGGAGTTTCCGATCTTCGCGCCGGGCTCAGGCGACACCGCCGGCTTCCACCGGGTCTCCAACGCCAAGGCCATCAAGGCCGGCCTCACCTTCCGCTCCATCAGCGACATCACCAAGGACACGCTGGCCTATTGGAACTCCCTGCCGGAGGCTCGCCGCAAAACCCGCCGCGCCGGACTCCCCCCCGAACGCGAAAAGGCCTATCTCACCGCGTTCGCGGCCAAGAAGTAGGGCCGCGCTCTTCGCCGGGGGTGTCCGATATGAAAGTCGGAGTATTGAAATCGAGGTGGTGAGTCTCAGGCTGCACGTCTACGCCTGGGTACTCCGGCCCCGCCGAGGTCAATGCGATTTCAGGCTCTGAATGAGCGTGCGCGCGCGCGACTCGATCGCGTCCCATTGGCCCGCCATGATCTCTTCCTGAACGAACAACGAGTTGGTGAAGCCCAGCGCCCACGCCCCGGCCTTCAGGTACTCGGCGGCATTGGTCGCATCGACCCCGTTGGTCGGCACAATGCGGAGGAAGGGCATCGGCCCGAGGCAGGCGCGCACGAAGGCGGGGCCGTTGCCCGGCGCCGGGAAGAGCTTTTGGAGCGGCGCGCCGTGTCGGTAGGCATTCAACATCTCCGCGGGCGTGAACACCCCCGGAATGACGGCGACGCCCATCTTCTGAGCGACGGAAATCACCACCGGATCCGCCACCGGACTCACGAAGAAATTCGCGCCCGCGGCCCGCGCCGCCATCGCCTCATCTACCGACAGCACCGTGCCCGCCCCGACGAGCACGCCCGGGCGACTCGCGAAGTCGCGGATCAAGTCGAGCGCGCCGGGAGTGTTGAGGGTGAATTCCACGATCCGAAAACCCCCCCGGACCGCCGCTTCCATCGCCTGACGAGCCGCCACGGGGTTGCTCGTGCGGAGGATGGCCGTGGCCTTCACTTCGTGCAGGGCTGCCACAAAATCGTCTGGTCGCATGCCGGAGGGTACCAGGATCGCTCGGGCCCTGCTCCCGCTCCGAGACATTGGCAGAAGGCCCCCCTTGCTGCACCATGCGCCCATGGCCGACCTCGCTGCCTCCCGCCCCCGTGAAATCGCCTCTCTCGTCACGGACCACAGTCGACGCTGGCACATCGTCGGGGTCGCGGGTTCCGGCATGAGCGCGCTGGCGCAGTACTTGGCCTTCGGGGCGCATCGAGTGAGTGGGAGCGACCGGGCGTTGGACCAGGGTACCCTCGCAGAAGAAGCCCGCGCGCTCACCGCGCTCGGCATCCAGCTCTTCCCCCAGGACGGCAGTGGGTCGCCGGGCGCGGTCGCGCTCTTGACGTCGACCGCGGTCGAAGCCGCCATCCCGGACCTCGTGCGGAGCAAGGAAGCGGGGATCCCGATCGTTCACCGGGCGGAGCTCTTGGCCCACTTCGTGCGCAGCACCCGTTCGATCGGAATCGCCGGCACGAGCGGAAAGTCAAGCACGACCGCGATGGTCTACGAGATCCTGGCCCGCAGCGGTCGGCGTCCGAGCGTGATCTCCGGCGGAGATCTGCTCTGCATCATGGACCAAGGGTATCGTGGCAACGCCTGGCGCGACGCCGGACCTCTCGTATTCGAGGCCGACGAAAGCGACAAAAGTCTGGTTCACCACGAACCCGCGATCGGAGTGGTCTTGAACCTTCATCGCGACCACTTCGAGCCAGCCGAGGCGCGCGAGCTCTTCCGTGATTACTTGGGGAGATGCCGCGAGGGGCGCGTGCTCGGAGACGATCCGGAGCTCGCCTCGCTTCGAGCCGGGGCCCTGGTCACGGGGCTTGGTGAGGCGGCCGCCCTGCGGGGAACCCACCTCGAGCTCCGCGGCGACCGGAGCTTCTTCCGGGTCGACGACGTCGATTTCGAACTGCCGATCGCGGGTCGCCACCAGGTCGAAAACGCGCTGGCCGCGATCGGCGCCGCCACCCTCGCGGGAGTGCCCCTCGCCGAATGCGCGGCCGCCCTCCGTCACTACCGCGGCGTCGCCCGGCGCTTCGAGCGGGTGGGCGCCCGCGGAGGCGTCGAAGTCCTCGACGACTACGCCCACAACCCGATGAAGATCGAAGTGACCATCCGGGCCGCCCAGCTTCGCTCCCCCCGCGTCCACGTCCTGTTCCAGCCCCACGGTTTCGGGCCGACCCGCTTCATGCGCGCCGAGCTGATCGCCCGCCTCGCCGCCTGCCTGCGACCAACGGACACCATGACCTTCGCCCCCATCTTCTTTGCCGGGGGCACGGTGGTGAAGGACATCTCTTCCGCCGATCTGGCCGCGGATCTCGAGCGAGCCGGGCACGCCGCCCTGGCCCCCGCCGGGCGCCAGGATTTCCGCGGTTTCCTGGCGGAAAATGCCCAATCGGGGGATGTGGTCCTCGTGCTTGGAGGTCGCGATCCCACCCTCTCCTCGTTCGCCCGCGAGGTGGTCTCGTCTCTCCCGGGGTGAGCGTTATAGTCCCCGCCTTCCCGAGGGCCCTCGCAGTGGGAGGCCCCCCCGGAGCGAATCTATGCGCACACTATCCTGGCGAACCCTCGGGCTCGTCCTCCTCGCGGTCTTGGCGGTCGGATGCTCGAAGGCTCCTCCGAAAGAGGAGATGCCCAAGTTCGAGAAGCTGAACACCGCCCTGCTCGATCGCAAGGACCCCAACTTCAAGGCCTTCCCCGACAACGACCCGAAGGTCCGAGAAGTCGATGGCATCAAGATCCTCGACCTTCCCCCGAATTCCGCCGTCCTGGCCGAGAAGGGCCGCGCCGTCACCGAGGGCAAGCAGGTCCGCGTCCACTACACCGGCTGGACGATGGACGGCAAGATCTTCGACGACTCCTGGAAGACCGGCAATCCGGCCACCTTCACCGTCGCAAAAGGCCAACTCATCGATGGTTGGGTCACCGCGCTGGTGGGCATGAAGGAAGGCGAGTCGCGGATGATTTGGATTCCCGCGAACAAGGCCTACGGCGAAAACGGAAACGGCGAGATGATTCCGCCGAACTCTCCGCTCCAGTTCAAGATTGACTTGGCGGAAGTGATGGATGGCGGTATGAGCGGGGACGCCGTCGATGTCGACCTCGGGCGCTGAGTTCGGGCCGCCGCTCTCGGCTTCCTCTCCGCTCTGAGTCGCCGCCAACCCGCGGCACCGCGCAGACTCAAGGCTCAACTCCCGAGTCTCGATTCCCTCGCTCATCGCCGCGGGCAGGCGAAGCGCCAACACCACCCAATCAGTCGGCCGACCACTCTCCGAGTTTGACCACCGAGGTGATGTCCGCTTCGGGAATCGTCATGCGGGGGGCGATCACCGCGATGCCGTATTTCTTCGTGTGAGCCAGCCACTCGGCTTGGCTCTGCGGGTCCCGACCGGCCTCGTGCATCCCGACTCCGTTCATCGTCACGATGCCACCATCCTTGGCATCCCAGCGGCCGACCATGGTACGGCTGCCCTTCGTGAACACGATGACCGTGATGCCATGCAGGGCATCATGACCGGGGTGAAAGACTCCGCCGTGGCTCATGGGTATCTCCGACGGCGAACTTACGCGTTAGCTCAGGCTGGCCCCACCATGGTCTCGACCAACTCGCCGATCGCGAGACAGGCGGTGAGGCCCGGGCTCTCGATGCCGAACAAGTTGACGAGGCGGGGCAAGCCGCGCGCACTCTCTTCTCGGATCACAAAGTCCGCGCCCAAGGCCCCGGGGGCCGAGAGCTTCACCCGGATTCCGGCGAGATCGGGTTCGAGGTCCGACGCCTCGAGAAAGGGCAGGAAGCGGCGTCCTGCCTCCAGAAAGCTGGCGCGACTATCCGGGTCCACGGCCGGCGGTTCCGCCGGGAGAGTGTCGATTCGCAGAGCGTCCGGCCCGAGCCGGAGCCGCCCTTCGAGGTCGGGGGTGACATGCACTCCCAGTCCATCGGCCCCCGGCAAAACGAGCGGATAGACGAGGTGCTGCACCCGGCCCCGGTGGCGATCGTGGACCTTCCAGTAGCGGCCCAGGGCGTATCCCGGAATCGGAACCTCCAACGCGGGGCTGATCCTGCGAGCCATGTCCGTCGCCCGCAGGCCCGCGGAGTTCACCACCGCCTCGACCCCGAGCGACATCTGATCGCCGGAGGGGTCTTCGACGCGCAGTCGGAATCCGCCTTCCGTTTTTTCAATCTCGCGCACCGCGGTGCCGAGCATGAGCATACCGTTGGCCTCGAGAAAATCGTCTCGCAGGGAGGCCGCTAGCGCTGGCACATCGATCACCGAACCATCCTCGAATCGGACCGCGGAATCCCCGACCAGTTCCGGCTCCAATTTCCGGAGTTCCGCACCGTCCACGAATCGGGCTCGCAGTTGCCGGCGCGTCGCACGCTCGAGGACTTCGTGAAGCTGCGTCCGCTCGGGCTCGCTTCGAGCCACCAGCAACTTGCCGGGACGTCGCCACGGCAGGCCGCGCTCCTCCAAGTAGGTGTGGAGAATCTCTCGGCCCCGGTTGCAGAGTTGCGTCTTCAGCCAGGTTTCCGGGTGATTGACGCCGAGGTGGAGGACTCCGCTATTCCGAGCGCTGGTCTCCGAGCAAAGCTGCCCGTGGCGCTCGATCAAGAACACGATGTGGCCGGCCCGCGCGAGCGCGCGCGAGATCGCAAGACCGACGATTCCTCCCCCGATCACTCCTACACTCAGTGACAATCCCGACCCACCTTATGCGACACGGCCGGGCTTTGGCGAGGAGCGCGGCAAGTGTGCGCGGCCCATGCTATCCCGACACCGGGCCAGTTTCCCAAGGGGATTTTGTCGACCCCCGACTCGGATCACCTTCGGCAGTTCTCGCCCTTCGCTTGTGCGGGTCACACAAAAAGTCACGCTTTCGGGAATGGGGGGGCCCGTGCCCGGGCTCGGCCCACCCCGGCATGGCGGCCAAACGCCCCGGCAGCGGTGGACTCCCACGTGGCGGCCCGCTACGTTGATCCGAATCTGAGGAGTTTGTTGCCCATGTCCTTCCGGACCCCGTGGACTCTGTGTCTCGCCTTTGCCCTGGCGCTCCCCCTGCTCGCCCAGGAGAGCCTCTCCCCAGCCAGCGTGACCGTCGAATGGATGAACCGAGGCGGCCCCCGCCCCTACTATCCGAATTTTCTGACCCAGTGGACGGCGGCCGGCCAGCTCTTGGTCGTGAGCCCAGTCGGAATCGAGTCGATTGAGCCCGAGACCCAGGCGCGGACCACCCTGTTCTCCGCGGACTGGCTGAAGGAAAGCTTCGGAAAAACCGTCGGCACCCCCCCGGAACTGGCTCCCCTCCCCGACGACTGGTCCGAAGACGGCAGCGTCGCCCTCTTTTCCTACGACGACGACCTGTGGTCGCTACGAGTCGCGACGAAAGAGCTACGCCGGCTCACCGCGAACGCGGACGAGGAAGTCTCGCCCCGCATCTCTCCCCGCGGGAGGAGGGTCGCCTTCGTGCGGCGCTCGAATCTCTTCTACGTGGACACGACCACCGGGAAGGAGATGCAGCTCACCTTCGATGGGACCGACACCGTCAAGAACGGAACGCTGTCGTGGGTCTATTGGGAGGAGGTTTACGGACGGAATGACTTGGCGGTGTTTTGGTCGGAGGACGAAGAGCGCCTCGCCTATCTGCGGACCGACGAATCGATGGTCAGCGAGGTCGTTCACCTCCACTTCGAACCCGCGGTGCCGGAAGTGATCAAGCAGCGTTACCCGAAGGCGGGTTCCGCCAATCCGGTAGTGCGCCTCGGAATGCTCGACTTGCGCGAAGAACGACCAGTGCCGGTGTGGCCGAGTTTCGGGCGCAACGACCACGAGTACTTGGTGCGGGTGAAGTGGAATCCTTGGAAGGACGAGGTCTGGGTGCAAACGCTTGACCGGCGGCACCGGGTTCTCGATTTGTGGCGAGTCCCTGGCGGCGAGGCCACCGCGACCAAGATCCTCACCGAAACCGACCCCGCCTGGGTCAACGTGAATGACGACCTCGATTTCTTGAGCAACGGCGAGTTTCTCTGGGCCTCGGAGCGGGGTGGCACCTCGCAGCTTTATCGCTACGCCGCGGACGGAAAACTCCTCGGCGCGGTCACCAGCGGACCCGAGCCCATGCACGCCGCCAATCCCGTGTTTTGGCTGCGGCGAGCGGTCCAAGGCATCGACGAGAGCAAGGGCACGGTGTTCTTCGGCACGCTGCGACCGGGGGTGATGGATACCCAACTCTGGAAAGTCCAGCTCGATGGCAGCGGGCAATCCGCGGTCACCCCGGAGCCCGGCACTCACGAAATCAGCATGAACCGCCAGGGCACGTTCTTCGTCGACAACCACTCGACATTGGGAACGCCTCCCTCGATGAAACTGCGGCGCGCTTCGGGGGAGGTCGTGATGGAACTGTTCGCCCCCAAGAACGAGCTTGCGGCGAAGCAGGAACTCGTGCTTCCGACCGCGATCACCGTCCCCGCCCGCGACGGGTTCCCGATGCCCGGATGGGTCTTCAAGCCCCGTGATTTCGACCCGAAGAAGACCTATCCCCTGATCCTCTTCACCTACGGCGGCCCGTCCTCGCGCTCGGCCACCAACGCGTGGCGTCGCGACACGTTTTGGAACACCGCCCTCTGCCGCGCCGGCTTCATCGTGGCCTGCGTCGACAACCGCAGCGCCACCGGAGCCGACAAGGCCGCCGAGAATTCGATCGCGGGTCGCATGACCGGCGACGGCGAGCTCGCCGACATGCTCGACATCGTGAAGTGGTGGAAAGCCCAGCCCTACATCGATCCGGCCCGCGTCGGCATTTGGGGCTGGAGCAACGGCGGCATGATGACCCTGCTCATGATGACCCGCTCGCAGGAGTTCAAGGCGGGGATCTCGGTCGCTCCGGTGACGGACTGGCACTACTACGACACGATCTGGGCGGAGAACACCAACGGCCTGCCGTCGGAAAACGCCGAGGGTTACGAGTCCACCAATTTGTGGAAGCGGGCCAAAGACCTCTCGGGCCGCCTCTTGCTCGTGCACGGCACCTACGACGACAACGTGCACATCCAAAACACCTGGCACTTTGTCCACGAGCTCGTGAACGCCAACAAACTGTTCGAACTCATGATCTACCCGATGCGCCAGCACGGGATCGCGGATTCGCCGGCGCGGGTGCACCTGTACTCGACGATGATGGAGTTTTGGAAGCGCAACCTCTGATCGCACTCACTTCTTGCGGAAGCGTTCCTTCAGCGCGGTCCGCACCGTCGAGTGCTCCACATCGCTCATTTCGCCGCGAATTTTGAGCAGCGCCCGGTCGATTTCGGTGATCAAGTAATCCATCTTCTCGAAACGGTGGGCCGGGTTTTTTTCGATCATGCGCTCAAGCAATCGAGCCACGGGGTGAGTCACTTCGAGGTTGAGTTCGTCGACCGGCACCGGCTCCTCCTTCAGCGTAGCCTCGAGGATCTCGGTGCTGTGGCGCCCTTCGAAGGCGACCTTGCCAGTGAGAAGTTCGTAGAGGATGACTCCGAGCGAAAAAATGTCGGCGCGTCCGTCGACCTTCTCGCCTCGAATCTGCTCCGGCGCGGAGTAGGCCGGAGTGCCCAAGTACGAGCCGAGGCGAGTCAATTCCAAGGAGGCGTGCAGATCCTTGGCGATGCCGAAGTCGAGGACCTTCACCACCTGGTCTTCCGTACGCACCATGATGTTCTCGGGCTTGAGATCCCGATGCACAAACCCGTGCGCGTGGACCGCGGCCAGACCTCGAGCGGCATCTCCGCAAATCTTGAGAGCTTGGCGTGTGCCATAAGCTCCGTCGCGGCGCAGCAATTGGTAGAGGTTCTTGCCGGCGACGTACTCCATGACGAGATAGAGCCGCCCCTCGAAGCGGCCACCCCCGAGAATCCCCACGAGGTTCGGATGCTGGATGCTCTCGAGCAAATGCCGCTCGCGCTCGAATCGGGCGAGCAGATGGGGCTTCGAAGCGTGGTCGGTGTGCAGGAGCTTCAGAGCGACGGTGCGCCGCTCCACGTCGTCAAACGCCAAGTAAATCGAGCCGGAGCCTCCTCTCCCGATCAAGCGGAGAATTCCGTAGCGATCCCCCTCGCCGATGTGGAGACCGACCAAGGGATCGCGGGGCACGTCCGAACTCATGGAGGGATTATGCCCCACCGCGGGGGCCCCTGCCCAGGGGGCCAAAGCGTGACTTTGTGGTCGATTTCGGGGTAGTCTCTCTTCCCTTGGCTGAACCACCCGACCCGCTCCGACTCGACGAAACCCAGCGACTTTCCCGCGAGGGAGGGGAGTCACCTGCCCTGGCATCGGCCGCCCAGGGGACGCCTCTCCCCAGAGTCGGGTCGTACCGACTCCTGCGCGAACTCGGCCGTGGCGGCCAGGGTGTCGTCTACGAGGCGGAGGACACGCGTCTCGGCCGTCGCGTGGCGCTGAAACTCCTGGGAACCTCGTTTGCCGCCGATCCGTTCACGCGCCTTCGCTTCGAGCGGGAGGCCACGGCGACGGCGCGACTCGACCATCCGGGCATCGGCACCGTGTTCGAAGCCGGGTCGGCGGATGGGATCCCCTTCATCGCGATGCGGCTCATTCAGGGCGAGAACTTGGCGGCCAAGATCCGGGCTTGGCACGATCCCGAGTTCGGACTCACGGCGGCGGAAGGCAGGAGCGCGAGTGCCCGTCACCGGGACCGCCTGAGTGAGCAGCTCGAGATCGCCGAAAAGGTCGCGAGCGCCCTCGAAGTGGCGCATGCGGCGGGGATCGTCCATCGCGACATCAAGCCCGGAAACATCATCGTCGAAGCCTCCGGGCAGCCGGTCATCTTGGACTTCGGGCTGGCCCGCGACATCACCAGTCTCGAGGCCTCCTTGACCGGGACCGGCGGAATCCTCGGGACGCCGGCGTATCTGGCCCCGGAGCAAATCGAGCCGGACGGCCGCATCGATGCCCGCACCGATGTCTGGGCGTTGGGCATCACGCTCTACGAGATGGTGGCCGGCGAGCGTCCGTTTGGCGGCGCGACCATGGACACGTTGCTCGCGAACATCCGCACCGCGGAACCCGACGATGTGCGACGCGTGGATCCCTCGCTGTCGCCGGAGCTAGCGGCGGTGATCGCCGTCGCGATCGAGAAGGACCCAAGTCGTCGCTATCAATCGGCAGCGCTGTTTGCCGAGGACATGGGGCGGCTGCGCCGATTCGAGCCGGTCAAAGCCCGCCCGGTCCGCCTCCCGACCAAGCTCAAGCGTTGGGCGCAACGCAACCCCACCATCGCGATCAGTGCCAGCGTGGTCCTCCTCACTCTCGTCATCGGACTGTGGACGAGTCTGCACTTCCTGGCTCGGGCCCGTCTCGAGCAGGCGGAAGCCCAAGCGTCGAACCGCCGCGCCGACGAGCTATTGGCCTTCATGCTCGGGGACCTGAAGGGCCGACTGCAGGGCCTCGGCCGCCTCGACTTGCTCGAGGATGTCGCGAAGAAGACCCGCGAGTACTTCGCGACTCGCCCGTTGCTCTCCACGACGGATGCGGAGACTCAGCGGCGGGCCCAGATGCACCAGAGTGTGGGGGAAGTGCTGCGGGACCGCGGGGACTCTGCCGGAGCACTGGCTGAATTCCAGGCGGCGGCTCGACTTCTTCGCGGCCCGGGAGGAGCCCTGCCGCCGTCCCTCGAGTCTCGCAAGATCCTCGCCCGGATCGCGTCGCAGTCGACGATCACCGCCTACACGAGCGGCCGCATCGACGAGGCGGTTACGGCCGGTCGAGAGTCGGTCCTGATTCGAAGCTCGATCGTCAACGATTTTCCGGACGATCCGGAGGGCCGCGATCTTCTGGCATCGGGGCACGCCGTGCTCGGGAATGCACTGAGGAGCCAGGATCCCGAAGCGGCCAAGCGCGCGCACACACTGGGCATCGACATTCTGACTCCTTTGGTCGAAGCCGAAGACGGTCCGCCGATGCGTCGACGCGAACTTGGAATCCTCCTCGTCGGCCTGGCCGAAGACTACCGCTCCCTGAAGCAGCTCGAATCGGCCATCGCGGCTCGAACCCGGGCCATCGCACAATTCGAGCAACTGCGCGACGCGGAGCCCACCAACGCCACGTACCTCGAACAGCTCGCGACTTGTCTCCAGGGGCTGTGCCTCGCCCGCGCGGATGCGAATCAGCCGACGCTGGCCGTCAAGGACGCCGAGGGAGCCCTGGAGATTTTCCAGCAGCTTCGCGGCAAGGACCCCACTAATCGTGTGCGCCTCATGCAGGTCGCCGCCGCCCTTGAGGCCAAGGCTCGGGCCGAGGACGAGTGCACGCCGCGCGGCCCTGCGTTCGAAGACGCCTTGGCCGCCATCGAAGTGCGCAAACAACTCATCGCCATCGACGCCTCGAACCTCCGGTGGCATGCCGATCTCGCCTTCGATATCCACCTCGCCGCCCTCTACGCCGAGCGGGACGAAAATCTCCCGCGGGCCATCGAACTTTCCACCGAGGCGGTCGCCTGCCAGCGCGCCCTCGTCGCCAAACAACCGGACTCCGGCCCGTTTCGCGAAAGCCTCGCCACCTACCTCGCTCGTCTCGCCGGCCGACTCGCCCAACACGACCGAGTGGCGGACGCGGTTCCCCTCATCAACGAATCCCTCGAACTGGACCGCGCCCGCCTCGCCTCCTCTCCCGACAACCGGGCTCTCGTCGACCGCATCGCCACCCGCCTCGACGATTACGCCGTCATCCACCGCGCCGCCCGCGACCTCAAGACCTACGAAGCCTGGAAACAGGAATCCGCCTCCCTCCGCGCGCGCCTTGCCCCCTCACCTCCTCCCCCGCGATAGTCCGCGCATCAATCGTCTGGCACGATTGCCCGCCCTTTTCTCCCAACCCCCGCCTCGCGACCTCTCGCCGCTCCCAAAGAACGCGCCCCCCGGGCCGGCCTCCCCGCGAGCCCCCCAACCGTTGGCTTGCACCGCCCCTCACCACATGCGTGCCACCCCCCATGGGATCGCGGATCACCAGATCCGCCTGCGACACGAGCCGGTAGCCCAGGGCACCATCACGGAGCGCCGCCGACGGCCTGGTGATTTCGTCTCCGCCTCCGACTGCCCTCTTGGGGCGGCAAGAGCGCGCCGTTGACTCGCGTCGAATCATCTGTTCCTGAGCTTCGCCTCAACCCTCCATCGGCAGCATGCAGATCTGGTGATCCACGCTCCCACCGCCCCCGCGCCGCCCATTCGCCCACTTCCCACTTCGACTATGATCCCGCCCCGCGACATCCACAGCGCGCACCGTCCGACCGAGATATCCATGCGCACTCGACCCCTGTCACAACCCTCGCTGCTCGTCACCGTCTCCCTCTTCATCCTGAACGGCTGCACTCACCACGAGTCGTACTCGGATTCGTCGTCCCTCGCCGAACTCGAAGCGAGGAGTGGCGGACGACTCGGCGCCTTCGTTTTGGATACCGCCACCGGCCAGTCCATCGGACTGCGCCCCGCGGAGCGATTCGGGATGTGCTCCACCTTCAAACTCCCACTCGCAATCGTCGTGCTGCACGAAGCCGACCACGGTCGGATGGACTTGGAGAAGCGCATTCCCATCACGGAGTCGGACTTGGTGGGCCACGCTCCGGTGACCAACGCCAACCTCGCACGCGGCTCCCTAACGATCCGCGAACTCGCAGAAGCCGCGCAAGTGACGAGCGACAACGGCGCCGCCAATCTGCTCCTCCGCGAACTCGGCGGCCCCGCCGCGTTCACGGCGAAGCTCGGGAGTTTCGGGGACTCCGTCTCCCGCCTCGACCACCTCGAACCGGCCATGAACTTCGTCCGTCCCGGCGAGATCCACAACACCACGACGCCCGAAGCGATGGCAAATCTGGTCGCCCGCGCCCTCACGACCGATGCCATCCTCACCACCGCCTCTCGCACGACTTTGATCGAATGGATGGTCGCCACCGAAACCGGCCTCGCGCGCCTCCGAGCCGGTCTCCCGTCCGACTGGCGCGCCGGTGACAAGACCGGCACCGGCATCACCCCCTCGCTCGCCAACAAGACCAACGACATCGCCATCGCCTGGCCTCCCGGGCAGGCGCCCCTCGTCATCACCGCGTACTACGAATCGCCCAGCTACTTCGAAGACATCCGCGACGAAGACCAAGCGGTGCTCGCCGAAGTCGGCCGAATCGCCGCGGCTTGGCGGCTCGCGCGCCGCCCCTGAGTCTCTGAGAAGCGCTCGCACCCGACCCCGCGGGGAGGCGGCGTCGCCCCGTTCGTCGGCCCTTCACCGCAGCGCAATGGTCCCCCGGTGGAGCACCATCTCCACTCCATCCCGCACGAGGAGCCGGTCCTGATCGAAGACCGAAACCGACTTCGCTCCCCGGTGGTACAGAACCACGCGCTCGCGCGGATCGATCCGTTCACGCCGGAGTTCTCTGCCCTCCGCGTCGTTCAAGACCGCGATCAGACTCCGCTGCCCCGCGATTCCCGAGCACAAGAACGCCAGCCGCTCGGCCGGGAGAAATTCGAAACGGTGCCCACTCGGCCACGGCCGGCCCGGGCTGGCCCCGGTGCGCACGATCGGATCGCTCGGAATGAAGCAGCGCCCGCTCGCGTAAGGGAACAGCCGTAACTCGTAGTCCTCGCGCGGATCGAGTCCTTCGAACTCGAATTCCCCGTTCGGTTCCACCTCGGCCCGCAACCACCTGACGTCTTTCCTACCCTTGGCTTCGATGACGCCTCCCGCGGTCAATTCGCCCCCCTCCAGCATGATCTGCCCCCGCCCCCGCACGGAGGGCGTAAGCTCGATTGCGAGCCTCGTTTCGCGATCAGCCTCGAGTCGGATGTCACGAACAACTCTCACCATCTCGGTCCCCGACATCTCCAAAACATAGTCGCCCGGCTCGACCCCACTCGCCACACACCGCCCGTTCTCGACCGTCATCGCGATGACCTGTGAGTCCCGTCGGAGCGTCGCAACCAGCCCGCGATGAGCGGCTTGCGCAGCGAATTCGATCACCAGCCGAGTCCGCACGCCGCGATCTTCGGATGACGGTGCGCGCAGCACCACCGGCCCGGCCCCCGACTCCACCGAGAACTCCAAGAAGCGATCGTCACGCCCGGCGCGCCGAACCAAGACGCCAACCGCCCAAGGCGGAGGCCCGAGCCTCAAGAATCCAAAACTCCCGTCTACGCCGATGCGCGCCAGGCCGAAAATCGCCGAGTCCACCGCGGCGCCGACCAGAGCCTGCTTCAGATGATCACGCACCGAGCTGCCCGGTCGGGCCACCATGATCCAGCGACGGTCATCCGACGAAGCTTCGGCATCGATCAACTCTCCGGCCAGGGAATGCCCGCGTGCCAATCGCACCCAGCGACCCGTTCCCAAGAATGGCTCGGGCGTGAAGGGGTCGATCGTGGTCAGAGCGTGGTCGCGTGCGGTGACGTAGAGAGGAGAGAGCGGCTGTTTCCCCTCCGCGGGCACCTTCATGGCGACGATGCCTTCGCGGTTGGCACGAGCGAAAAAATGGTCGCGTCGCCGGATGTCCGGCGGCGCCGCAGTCACCACTGCACCCGCTACCGGTGCCCCCAATTCGTCCACGATCCTGAGCTCGAGCTGCGTCAACTCCGGGAGGCGAATCGGCGCGGCCTCCGCAGTGTCGCCGGACCTCGCCGACGTGGACGCACGAGCGCGCAAGAAGCCGTCCGCAAGATGCGCATGAATTTCACTCGCGAGATCGGGCCGCTTCGGCACTTCGAGAAAGCGGTATGCCCCCTGAGCATCCGTGGTCACGGTGCCCGCATCCGCCATCCACGTAGAAGGCCACGGCAGCCGCGTCGCGTGTCTCCATTCGTGTTGAACCCGAACTCCGCGGGCCGGCGCTCCTCCCGCAGTCACCACCGATCCACGGATCGTGCAATCGGGCCACACCATAATCGGTGCCGCCGTCACCCCCGCGTCCAAGAACTCGAACGCGCGCGCGATCGCCGGACCATCCACGGAAACCGCGAGGGACGACAGCCCGGGATGAGGTGGCAAAGCGCCGACTACCACCGGGACCTCCCCCACATAGTCGCCATCGTCTTTCCGCCGAAGCGGCTGGCTCGCCCAATCATAGGCATTGCGAACGGAATGTCGCGCGCCGGCAATTTGGCTCGGCCCGAGCCACGACCACAGTCTCACCTCGTCCGTCGTCCCGAGTTGCGTGCGGCCCTCGACCAAGACTCGAATCGTGACCACTTCGGCAGGCTCGGTGGGCATCTTCACGTCCACGCGTGCCGCCTCGCCTTCGAACTGAAATTCCGGTCGGACGAGCACGAGCGTTGCGCGCCCGGGTTCTCCATCGTCGATCGTGAGCGAGGTCGCATGGCGCCACGGCGCCGATTCCAACTGCTCCCGCGTGGGCAGTCCGGTGATCGCGAAGCTCCCATCGACTTCGGTGACCGCATGCCACTCCAAGGCGCACCCAAAGACCATGGCGCGCCAATGGACGTGGGCCCCCCTTACCGCCACTCCCGCCCTCGTGACTATCCCAATGAGGCTGGTCCCGCGTTGCAGCACCAGCGGCAAAAGGCGGCCGTCCTGAATCGCACCCAAGGCCGGAGCATGCGCCTCGGCCACCACCACCACCACAGCAGCAGCGGCGTTGTGCACATCTCCCACCGTCAGATTTCCGCGCGCATCCAAGATCCTCTCGCTCTCGCCGCCGGACAACACGGGATCGAGAGTGTCCGCATCGAAGAGAAGGACCCGGGCCCCTGCTGCGGGCGCACCCGTCGAAGTTGTCACGCCCACGCTCGGCACGACTGCCGAACCCCGTTCCGGCGCTGCCACTTCGAGTGCCCTGGGCTCGACAACCTCCGCGGACGTGGTCATACGCGAAGTCTGCGGCCGCTCCTCGATGGCCCGCAGGTCTCCGGGCTCCTTCAGCGACCGCCATAGCAACCCAACGCCCGCGAAGCCGATGACCAAGGCGGCGACACGCCCCGCGATCGGCCACGGTTTTCCGAGCGCCCACCACGGCGCGAGCCATTTTCCCGGGCCTGCGCCCTTGGGATCCAGCCGGCGTCGCAATTCGTCCAAGCCCCGCCGCACGCGCGTCCGCACGGTTGATGCCGGTACTCCCAGTTCGGCCGCCAGATCCGCCGCGCTCTCTTCGGCCACCACGCGTCGCCACAGGAGTTCCCGCGTCAGCGGGTCGAGGCGCGCCCATGCCCTCGAAACTTCTTCGGACGGGATAGTCCGAATCGGTTCCGCCGCGCGGTCCACGAGTTTGGAATCGAGCCGACCGCGGTCCCGCTCGCTTTGGGCTTGGCGGCTCCAAATACGATTGCGCAAGACCCGCACGAGCCAGCCCCGGGGATCGTCGACCGTCGCGTTCGGCTGACGCAAGGCTGCGAGCAGGGTCTCTTGAACCGCGTCCTCGCACAGGTCCCGGTCCTTCGACCAACGCTGCGCGGCACGCGCGAGCCGTGCCCACTCCTCCGGCCGAGACAGGTCGATCTTTCCCTGACCCTGGATCATGCTTCGACTGTACCGCCGACCGCGATTCGAAAAGCCCCTGCCTCTTCGCGAAAAACTCGGGTTGCATCGACCCGAAAAAAAGCATGGATTCCTGAATCACTTCGAGAATCGCGACAGACCAAGAGTGTGAGTCGACGTACCGCTTCGCCTTCACGAAGTGCTGGCCGCCCTCCAGTGCGCACTCGGTAAGCTGGTCGTCGTTCCCGGAGAGTCTCATGAGAACCGTCTGGATCGTGTTCTTGATCGGCCTGGGTTCGCTCGGCGCTCAAGTCTCGAGCGCTCCCGAACTCTTGCCCCGAGTGCCCATCGGGCAGGTCGACGGTCTCGCCGCCGCCGCGGGCGAGATTTACGCGGTCGGTTTGTTTTCGAACGTCGCGCGCCCCGTCTTGAACCTCGCACTCGTGAACCCCGCGATCGGATCGGTCCTCGCTACGCCGTGGCTCGATGATGCCGTGCACACCGTCATCGGCGACGGCAACGGCGGCTGGTACGTGGGTGGACGATTTACCACCGCGAGTGGAATCCCTCGCGCGGGGTTGGCTCGCTTCCTCCCGAACGGCTCGCTCGACCCCAATTTTGACGCCCCCGTGGTGGGCCAGGTCATCGCAATGGAGTTGGTCGGCGCCCAGCTCTACGTGGCCGGGCGCTTCTCGGCGGTAGGAGGGTTCGCCCGCGACGGATTGGCAGTCTTGGATGCCGCGAGCGGAGCGGTGCAACCGGTTTCATTCGGGGACCTCGGTTTCCCGTTCGGGCCGAGCACCTTCATCCCGACGCCCGGGGCGCACGCCCTCGCGGTGATGGGCAACACGCTCTACGTGGCGGGATTCTTCGAGTCGGTTTCGGGAACCGCCCGCCACGGATTTGCCGCATTCGACCGCGCGACGGGCGCACTGCTTCCGTGGTTCCCGAGCTTCGGAAGCCGCCAATTCGGCTTCCCATTCACGATCACGACCACCGCCAACGCCGGCCTCTTGCGGAAGCTCGGGGGTGAGCTTCTCGTCAGCAACGGCGCCGCGACCACGCTGCGCAGCGTGGACGCGATCAGCGGCGCGGCCTCCGCGTTCACCCTGGTCACCAATGCGGCGGTGGCGACGTTGGTCGATGACGGTGCCACTCTCTATTTGGGAGGCGAATTCAGCACGATCCAGGGAGCTGCGCGCAACCGTCTCGCCGCCTTTGATCTCACGAGCGGAAACCTCCTTCCGCTGTCCGTCAGCATCGTGGCCGGGCGTATCAGCGCACTCGCGATCGAAGGGTCTGATCTCCACGTCGGCGGACAGTTCCAAAGCATCGCTGGCACCACCACGCACAACTACGCACGTCTCGACCGTTTCTCAGGAAGTCTCCTGCCGCCCGATCTCGGCTTGACGGGCACGGTGTTGGCGTTGGCTCCCGGCCCGGGTGGACTCATGCTCGGCGGAACGCTCGCTGGCCTCGAAGGGACCACCCGGGAAGGGCTTGCCGCTTTCGATTCCGGGAGCGGCGTCCTCTTGCCTCTCTCCGTCGATGTCGATGGGCCGAGTGGCACGGTCTTCCATCCTCGCGCCATCGCCTGCCGTGGTGACTCCGTGTTTTTCTCCGGCCTCTTCACGAGCGTGCAGGGTCAGCCTCGACCGGGTCTCGCGGCCGTCGACCGATTCACCGGCACCCTTCTCCCCTTCAATCCCCCCAATCTGAGTATCACGGAGAACACCCGCCTCGTGGTCGGCGAGAGCGGCCTGTTCGTCTTCAATCCCTGGCAAGTGCCGTCCCCGCTCACACTTCTCGATGCCACGACGGGCGCTCCACTCTGGTCCGTCACGGGGAATCAGGCGATCCGCGATGTGGGCGAGGGCACAACCGGGGTGTTTGTCACCGGGATCTTCAACACCCTCAATGGCCAGCCCGCGCCCTTCTTGGCTCGCCTCGATGCCGCGAGTGGCGCGCGCCTTCCCTTCGCGGGGGCGCTCGATGGGCCCGGGTACGGCCTCGGCCTCGTCGTCGCGGAGGAAGCGATTTTTGTGACCGGCACCTTCTCGGGTGCCAACACCTCCCCTCGGCCCAATTTTGCCGCCTTCGACCCGACGAGCGGCGCCCTCCTCCCCTGGGCTCCCGCCACTCCAGCCCCGGCACCCAACGATCTCCTCCTCCTCGGTCCGACCCTCGTGGCAGTCCCACCTGGCGGAATCCCGCTCGCTCCCGTTCTCCTAGACCGACTTACGGCTCAGCGCCTCCCCTGGACCCCGCCTCCCGCCAACCAGTGGGCCATGACCATCGCCGGTTGTCGTCTCCTCCGCGGCGGCAACTTCCCGCTCGCCCCAAACTCCTCACTCAACCCAGCCCTCCTCTCCCACTCCATCACGCTCACTCCCGCGACATCCACCGTGCTCGGTTCCGGCTGCTGGTCCTCTCCCTCCGCCTTTTCCCCGCCTTCCCTCACCTCCACCCTCCCGGTTCTCGGCTCCACCCTCACCCTCACCGTCGAAGGCCCGCCCCTCACTCTCGGCGCACTCTGGTTCAGCCTTCCCGCCCCCTCTCCCCTCTCCCTCGGCAACAACTGCTTCGTTCACCTCGATCTCCCCACCGCCTTCGAACTCACCACCTTCATCACCGATCCCCTTGGCCGCTCCACCCGCTCCACGTTCCTTCCCCCCATCCTCTCCCTCGACGGCCTCTCCTTCCGCGAACAAGCCCTCCTCCTCCCCCCCACCGGCTTCGCCCTCACCAATGCCCTCCAGCTCACGCTCGGCTACGACTAGCCCTGAGTCCCCGAACGGCTCGGCAGAGTCCAGCGCAACGGGTGCCAACGCAGAACGCACGGGGAGCCAGCCAGGATCCTCAATTGGGCAGATATGCGAATGCCGTTGCTGATCCACAATCCATGAGGCCCCTTGGGGGTGCTTCGGCAGCTTGCATACTCACCGGGATGACGACCGGAAGGGTCGGCCAATCTGGCTCGAGCCTCGGGAGGCCCGACCTGAGCACTCCGACCTCAGGATTGGGCTTCGCGTGGGGAAAACTCGCAGATCCGGATCGTGCGAAAAAAACGGGATTTCCAGTCACTTTCGGAACCGTGGGAGGCCAAGATCTTGATGCGACGTGCGGCCTCGCCGCTTAGACCTGCCCTCCGCCCGCCAGGTTCCACGCAGCACGCAAGTCGTCGCTCCGGGAGAGTCGCATGAGAAGCGCCTTCATCGTGGTCATGCTTGGCATAGGTACGCTCACTGCCCAAATCTCGGGAGTCCCCGAATTCTTGCCTCGGGTACCGCTAGGGACGGTTCACGGCCTCGCCAGCTCGGCGGACGAGGTGTTCGCAGTCGGCGAATTTTCGACGGTGGGGCGCCCCCTCGTGAACCTGGCGCTCGTGAATTCCGCCAGCGGATTGGTCCTCGCCGCTCCGGAACTCAACGGCGATGTCTACACCATCATCGGCGACGGCACCGGCGGCTGGTACGTGGGGGGGAGTTTCACCACTGCGGCGGGAGTTCCGCGCGCGGGGCTCGCTCACTTTCTCTCGAACGGCTCGCTCGACCCCACTTTCAGTGTTCCTGTAACCGGCCAAGTCTCCTCCATGGAGTTGGTTGGCAACACGCTCTTCATCAGCGGACGATTCTCGGCGGTGGGAGGCTTCGCGCGTGACGGATTGGCAGTCGTAGATACCGCGATCGTTGCGGTCTTGCCGGTTTCCTTCGGAGACCTCACTCTCCCCGTCAGTCTCGCCGCGTGGGTGCCTCTCATCGGTGTGCACGCTCTCGCCGTGATCGGCAACACCCTGTACGTGGCCGGCTTCTTCGAGGGCGTGTCCGGAGTAGCTCGACACGGGTTCGCGGCATTCGACAGCACGACGGGTGCCCTCCTTCCGTGGTTCCCGAGCTTTGGATCCCGGCAATTCGGCGTTCTTCTCAATACGGTCTCGACCACTGCCAATGCCGGCCTCTTACGGCCTCTGCGGGGCGAACTGTTCCTCAGCGATGCAGCAAGAACCTCTCTTGCCAGCGTACACCCGATCAGCGGCGCGCCCTCCGCGAACATAATGGCCACGAATGGACCGATTTGGACCGCGGTCGATGACGGTTCGACTCTGTACTTAGGAGGCGAGTTCAGCACCATCCTCGGGACTGCGCGCAACCGGATCGCCGCCTTCGATCTCACGAGCGGGAACCTACTTCCGTTTTCCGCCACCATCTCCGCGGGTCGCATCACCACCATGGTGATCGAAGGCTCCTACCTCCACATCGGTGGCCAATTCGGCCCCATTGTCGGCACGAACACGAGCAACTATGCACGTCTTGACCGTCTCTCCGGAAGTCTCGGGCCACCCGATCTCGGCCTGACTGGCTGGGTGAATACGATGGCTCTCGGTCCGGGAAGTCTCATACTCGGCGGCAGGATCGCTGGCGTGGATGGAGTGCCCCGCGAGGGGATTGCCGCCTTCGATGCGGGGAGCGGAGTGCTGTTACCCTTTTCGGTCGATATCCGTGGGCAATACGGCGCCGTCGTCCGTCCTCGTGCCGTCGCCTGCCGTGGAAACTCCGTCTTCATCTCGGGCCTCTTCACCAGTGTGCAAGGTCAGCCACGCCCGGGACTCGCGGCCGTCGATCGGACCACCGGCAACCTTCTCCCCTTCAATCCGCCCAATTTGATCAGCAACGGATCCATCCCCATCCTCGTGCCCGGAGACAGCGGCCTGTTCGTGCTCAATCCCTCGAGCATTTCCCAGCAGCTAACGCTTCTCGATGCGACGACCGGCACTCCCCTGTGGTCAGTCACGGGGAATCAACCGATACGCGATGTGGAGGAAAGTCCATCCGGTGTCTTCGTCACCGGGCTGTTCACTTCGCTCAATGGGCAGGCCGCCCCCTATATGGCGCGCCTCGATGCCACGACTGGCGCACGCCTTCCATTCTCGGGTGTGCTTGATGGTCCCGGATACGGCCTCGCTGTCGCAGAGGAGTCGATCTTCGTGGCGGGAGCGTTCACGAGCGCCAACGTCTCTCCGCGCCCCAATTTTGCTGCGTTTGATCCGAACACCGGCGCAGTACTCCCCTGGGCTCCTGCCACTCCGGCGCCCGCCCCAGGCGATTTCCTGCTCCTGGGTCCGACGCTCGTGACTGTTCCGTCCCTGGGCCCAGCTCTCGCGCCCGCTCTCCTCGACCGCATGACGGGCCAGCGCCTCTCGTGGTCCCCTCCTCCCGCAATCCCATGGGCCACGACCATCGCCGGCTCTCGCCTCCTGCGCGGCGGCAGCTTTCCGATCGACCCAGACAGTAGCCCATACCCTGGTCTCATCTCCCACGCCATCACGCTCTCTCCCGCGAGTTCCACGGCGCTCGGCTTCGGCTGCTGGTCCTCCCCTTCCACTATTTCCCCGCCTTCCCTCACCTCCAATCTCCCAATCCTCGGCTCCACCCTCACCCTCACCGTTGAAGGCCCGCCCCTCACCCTCGGCGCACTCTGGTTCAGCCTCCCCGCCTCCTCTCCCGTCTCTCTCGGCAACAACTGCTTCGTGCACCTCGATCTCGCCACCGCCCTCGAACTCACCACCTTCATCACCGATCCCCTTGGCCGCTCCACCCGCTCCACGTTCCTTCCCCCCATCCTCTCCCTCGACGGCCTCTCCTTCCGCGAACAAGCCCTCCTCCTCCCCCCCACCGGCTTCGCCCTCACCAATGCCCTCCACCTCACGCTTGGTTACGCGTCCCCATAAGGCCCCGAGGTGGACCGGACCAGACGCAAACGAGGTGGGCGCGCCACGCAGGGAACAGAACTGGCGATTCGCCAAAGCCCCTTCATCAGTTGTGCCAAACAAGTCCGGGTCGCCGGATCACCTGTGAGTTGCCCCGTCAGCGCGTTTTGGAAGTGCGCGGACGCAACGTGCCCGGATCAGCGACCAAGAGGTCGGTGACCGCTCCGCCGAGAAAGACAACGCGGCTGACCAGCGCCCCCAGTCGAATGGCGACTCGGCGCAGCTCGGCCCTCGGTTCGCGCGGGAGTGTCACGACTGCAAGATCTCGCGAATCCGTTGTTCCGCGAGGTTGCGCTCGCGGGCCTGACCTCCTCGGAGTGCGTCGATCAGGCACAGGAGTTCGTACAGGCGCTCGTCCTTCCTGGCAGCCGCCGGAGCTGATCGGTAGAGGGGCTCGAAGGACTCACCGCGTGCCTCTCCGGCAGGATCGGGCCAAACCGGGATTGGGTCGGAGCCCTTTCCCACCTTGTCCTTCAGAGGCAGCGCCCCGTGGGCGGTTGGAATCCCCCGAGTCACCCGGCCACGCTTCGCGTGAAACGCGTACTTCACTCCGTGAACGACGAACTCGAGCAGCGCCGCTCGGTTGACTTGGCGATCTCCGACTAGGAGCCCCGCCAAGGTGGCACGTTTCACGGCCCCGTGGGCCTCCGACAAGCTGAGCTCGAGGTCCGCCGCCAGCTCGGGATATGTTCCGACTTTGCTGACCGCCAGCTTCAACGCCACCACCAGGTCCTGAGGTCGTAACGCCATGCCCCGATTGTGCTTTCGCATTTCGCGAAACACGAATCGGCCTCCGGGCCGACAGCCTGCCAGCCCATGAAGGAGGGTCGAGAGTTCTTGCCGGAACCCGCGTGCACCCCTCAGTAGGCCCATCGCTGATGGCTGGCTGGCAAGCGATTCAGCATCTCTCGCGTGTCGCGCCAAGCTGGCAGGACACGATCCATGGTGGCCAAGAAACGCGGGCCGTGGGTGGGGTCCAAGAGGTGGGCCATCTCATGGACGACGATGTACTCCAGGCACTCCTTCGGCTTCTTGGCCAGTTCCGTGTTGAGGCGGATCGTCCGCGCCCTGGGATTGCAGCTCCCCCACTTGGTCTTCATCTGCTGCACGAAGATGCCATCGACGGAGACCGAGAGTCGCCGCTCCCACGCCATGACGATCGGTGCGACCTCGTTCTTGATCTGCTGCCGATACCAGGCGGCGAGCACTGCCCCACGAGTCGCCACGTCCGCGCCCGGCCGGACCTGCAGAACGAGGGTCGCATGTTGGACTCGCACTTCGGGCGCGGCATCCACCTCGGCCACCTTCAAAAGTAGGCGCTTGCCCCAAACGTAGTGGCTCTCACGATCCAAGTACTCGCGCTCAGCCTCTCGCTCCTGCGCGTGCAGCGTCCGCTGGTGCTTCCGGATCCAGCCGAGACCGGGGACCGGAGACGACCTCGACTTGCTGATGTGGATCGACGACGCCGGAGATCCCGTCGCCGAAGCCCGCGATGCTTCGGCCGGTCAATTGATGACGCTAGAGTTCGTGTCGCGCGGGAACACCCTCGCCTGGTCCCCCCCGGCGCTGATTGTCCAATTGTTCCCAACCGCACAGCCCATCGGAGGCACTCCCGGATATTCCGGAGTGCAGATAGACTTCTCGTGGCCTTTTGCCGTGATCTACGGGAGCTTGTTTCCACTCCCATTGCCCAACCCCGGCCTTCCAGTGGGCGGCATTCAGGGGGCCGCAGTCATCCCCCCCGGGCTTTCCGGCACGACGCTGCGCATGCAGGGTTTTGTATTCACGTCCCAGACTCCGTCCGGTTTTGCCTCGACCGACGCACTCGAATTGAGGCTGCAGTGATGCTCCTCCTTGCCGCGTCGATGGCCTAGGGTTCAGGGAGCATCGCGCGGGAATAGGAGGTCCTTGCGAGTGGAACCGAACCACCACTGTTCGATGGCGCGCCCACCGTGGACAGCAAGAAGGGCGTCGTCCTTTGGGATGGCGCACACCCAACTGCGAGTGCCTCCGCCGGTCGCGACCGGAGACTCCGCAATCGTCATAAGGTTCGTGGATTCGTCGAAGCGAGCGAACCGCAGCGCGGATCCGGAGCCGCCCTCGAAGGTAACGGAAAAGACGCGTTGACCGCTCGGGGTCCGGATCGGGGTGAGGTTCTCGGATGCCTTGACGAGGTGGCAAACACCTCCCGGAGTCTCACTCGTGAGCGCGACGGAAGCTCCCGCCTCGGGATCAACCCTGAACATCCTTCGCCGTGCAGTCACGCTACTCGTCGTCAACGTGCAGCTCGGGTTCCATGCTGCCGTGCAGGACGCGCCGGACTAGGACCTCGTCTGCCGTGAGGGTGTAGAAGGCTAGGTGTCGGCGGATCAGGAGCGACCGGTAGCCGGGTCGAACCTCGTCGCGGCGATGGCCTCGCTCGGGCTCGCCTCGGCATGCTTGCAGATCGGCGTCGAGTTCGTCGAGGTAGCGATCGACCTGCGCTTCGCCTCAGGTCCTGAAGCTGTAGAGCCAGATGCTGCGAAGGTCTGCTTCGGCGCGTTCGCTGACGACCAGGCGGCGCATCACGGAGGCGCCAGGCCCGCCGCCTCGCGCGCTTGCCGCTTGATCTTCTCCATGTCGAGCGGACCGGCGACGTCGCCCTGCACACCCTCGATCAGCGCACGGCGGAGAGCTTGCAGCTTGGTCTCGCGCTCTTCGAGGAGCCGCAGGCCCGACCGGATCACATCGGTCGCCTTCCGGTAGCGACCGGCCTCGATCTGGGACGTCACGAAGGCGTCGAAGTGGTCGCCGAGGATGAAAGACGTGTTCTTGGCCACTGAGCCTCCGGACTGTTGCCAGATCAGAGTACCAGATTCTGGTAGTTCGGTGAAGCGACGGCTCATCTCGAGACCTGATCGAGGCCCCCACCCGGCGAAGGTCGCAATTGCTCGTAAGATCGCAGAACAGACGGCTTGCGATCGGTTGGGAAAGCCTGACCAAACGATGGCATCCCTTCCAGTTCACTCCAGCCACCAGTTCCCCGACGATTTCATCGTCCTTTGAGTGCTTAGAGACCTGGTTCGTTTTGCATCGTTTGACCGTTTGAACCAATCGAGGGACGAATCAGAGTTGCGTGCATCGGACAGGCTGGCAGGGCACTCCCATCTGGCGAATGGCCTGGAGGCCATGGTCGGTGGAAGGAGAGAAAAACTACGCTGCCGAGGGGAATTGTGCGCAGGAGTGGGCGCTCTGCCATCAGGGCGACCCGTCGAGATAAGTGGTGGTCTGGCCGTGGCTTAGAGTGCCGGGGCAGGCGACTCTCGGGTTCGGTGACAAGGGGTACGCCAATTGCTGATGGAGGTCGAAGGAGAACGCCCCATGACTGCCATCCGACGCCTGGTGTGCGCCTCGATCTTCTCGCTTGGACTACTGGGAACAGTGGCCCCTCAGGGGCTTCCGTCCAGCGTCACGAGTGTCACCCCCAGTTCCGTCGCGTTCGGATCGGGCGCGCTCATTCTGATCACCGGCACCTTCCTCATTCCCTCCGATGAAGTGTGGGCGAATCGGATCTGTGCCGGGGGTGGAGAGCGATTCTTCCTTTCCACGATCGCGCAATTCGGAGGCACGCAGATTCTGGCTTCCACGGCCGGAATCCTGACCCCCGATGCGTACGTGATCGAAGTTTGGCGGAATGGAATGACCACCCTGATCGGCTCCGTGACCATTGAGGTCCGTCATCCGGCGCCGATCGTCACGGCGCACAGTCCGATCTCATTCGAAGTCGGTGATCCCACGCCCCCCCTCCTGACTCTCCAAGGTTCCTCGCTCGGAGGCTACTCCGACTGCGACTCCCTACCCGGGTCCGAAGTGCGGTGGTCTGGCCCAACCGGTTTCTACGTCTGGCCGCTCCCGCAGCCAGAGACCTCCATTTCCCTTCCGGTGCCGCCGGAACTCTTGCTCGAGCCCGGGCTCGCCACGATCACGATTTGGAACCGCGCGCCGGGAGGCGGCACGGTCGCGTTCCAGATCCCCATCACCTGTGCAGCACTGCAATTGCGCGCCAACCACCCTACGGGACCGGGATCGCTCGGGATTCGCAATCTCTGCGGGGATCCCGGGGCGGTCTACGCGACTGCCATCTCGTTCGACCCCTTGAACCTCACCATGCCCGGCGGCGGATTTTGGTTCGGGCTCCACATCTCACTCTTCGACTTCGCAGCGCAAATGGCCACGGGTGCCCCGCCCTTCTACGGCCAATTGAGCTTCAGCGGCACTTCGGAGTTCCTTCTCCCCGCAGGTGCCCTTCCGCCCGGCCTTCCGACGGCGTGGCTCGTCAGCACCACCTTCGGACCGGGCACCTTCCAGATCCTCGAAACCTCCTCCATCGTGCGCCTCGAAAATCCCTGATTCTCAAGTCAAACCGGAGTGTCCCCATGCCATTCGCTCTCCGAACATCGGTGCTCACCTTGGCCTTGGCCTCCTCGGGAGTCTGGGCGCAATCCGGGGTCACAATCTCGGAGTTCGGACCGACCTCGATCCGAGTGAACCAACCGATCTCGATCCTCGTGACCGGCAGCGGTTTCCAAAGTGGTGACATCGTCGCGTTCAGTCCTCCTTGCGGCGGCTTCTACTCCTTCACCACGACGAGCTACGGATCCACTCAACTGCTCACCACCGTTCCGGCCTACGGTCTCGCCTTCGGGACCTACACAATTGGCGTGGTGCGCACCCCCGGCAGCTTCGCGGCGACCGGCGGAACTCTGACTGTGCGGAATACCGTACCGATCCTACTCTCGGTCACTCCACTCACGGTCCTGGCCGGGACACCGAACCCAGTCTCTTTCACCGTCTCCGGATTCGCGTTTGCAGGCGTCAACCCCTGCGGGCTCTTCGCCAGCAACATTCGCTTCGTCTGTCCTCCCGGCGGGATCGTGTCCAGTGCCTCCGTTGGCCTCAACGGATCGGGCTCCGTCTGGACGGTCCAGTTTCCTCCGGAGTGTTTTGCGTTCCCGGGCGAGGGTCGCATCGAGATCGTGAACTTTCCCCCCGGCGGCGGAGTCGCATTCGCCCCCATCACCATCACCTGCGCCAGCCTTTCGCTCTACGTCGGCCAACCCCAGGGCATGCGCTCTCTCGACATCCGCAACACCTGCGGAACCCCGGGTGCCTTCTACGTCACCGCCATCAGCTACGCTCCCGAAAACCTCAGCGCTCCGAGTCAAGGGTGGTGGGGCGGGCTCCACATCGATCTCCTGACGCTCTCCGAACAGATCATCAGTTTCCTTCCCCCCTTCTCCGGCTGGCTCGACTCCTCTGGCTCCTCCCATTTTGCCCTCCCCGAAGGCAGTCTCCCCCCCTCCTACCTCGGCACCATCCATCTCGTGACCCGCACCTTCGGCCCCGGCAACTTCAACCTCCTCGCCACCACCCCGGTGAAGTCCAAGACTCTCCTCTGACCCACGACCGCCCCGCCTCCTCCCCCGAGGCCGCGGCGTGGTAGTCTGCGCGCACCGGGCCCTGAGCACAGTCACATGGACTCAATCGGCGGTCCCGAAGCTCCGAGGCATCGCATGGGCTCGGCTCTCCCCGCCCGGAGCCGCGCGCCATCTCTGCCACCTCAGATACGGTCACGCACGGACCTCCACAGGGAACGCGAGGATTCGCATTGAGCGCCGAGAACCCGGGACAACTGGCCAACTTCATCTGGAGCATCTGCAACCTGCTCCGCGGACCATACAAGCGCAACGAATACCGCAAGGTCATTCTGCCCCTGACCGTGCTGCGGCGCTTCGACTCGCTGCTCGCGCCGACCAAAGCCCGCGTGCTCGCCGAGCACCAAAACCACAAGAACAAGCCCGAAACGCTCGTCCGCAACGTCCTCGAAAAGATCAGCGGTCGCCCCTTCTACAACCTCTCGAAACTGGACCTGCCAAAGCTCCTCGGCGACCCGAACCAGCTCGCACCCAATCTCAACGCCTACATCAACGGATTCTCCAGGAATGTCCGCGAGATCATGGAACGCTTCGCGTTCGATCAGCAGATCTCCCGCATGGCGGAGAAAAACCTCCTCTACGAGGTCATCAAAGCGTTCTGTGATCCCAAGATCGACCTCACCTTTCCGGGGTTGACCGCCGCGGAGGCCAATATCCAGATGGGCTACGTATTCGAGGAGCTCATCCGGATCGGCGCGGAGCAGTCGAACGAGGAGGCCGGGGAGCACTTCACCCCCCGCGAGGTGATCAAGCTCATGGTCAACCTCCTCCTCTCCCCCGAGAAGGACCTGCGCAAGAGCCACGCGGTCAAGACCATCTACGACCCGGCCTGCGGTACCGGCGGCATGCTCTCGGTGGCGGAGCGGTACATCCGCGACCTCAACGCCGCCTCCGATCCACATCTGTTCGGCCAGGACTGGAACGACGAGTCCTGGGCGATCTGCAAGGCCGACATGCTGATCAAGGGCGAGGACGCCGACAACATCGTCCTCGGCGACACTTTCACGAAGGACGGCTTCGACCGCGACTCCCAAGGCCGCAAGCGCACATTCGACTACATGCTGGCGAACCCGCCGTTCGGAGTGGAGTGGAAACAGCAGCAAAAGTACATCGAGCACGAAGCCGAGTCCCTCGGTTACGAGGGCCGCTTCGGCGCGGGTCTTCCTCGCATCAACGACGGCTCACTCCTGTTCCTGCAACACATGCTGGCGAAGATGCGCGCGCCGAAAGAAGGCGGGAGCCGCATCGGCATCGTCTTCAACGGCTCCCCCCTCTTCACGGGCGACGCCGGCAGCGGCGAGAGCAATATTCGCCAGTGGATCATCGAAAACGACTGGCTCGAGGCTGTCATCGCCCTCCCGGATCAGCTCTTCTACAACACCGGCATCTCGACCTACATCTGGGTGCTCACCAATCGCAAGGAGTCCCGGCACAAGGGCAAAGTCCAGCTCATCGACGCCCGACGCTTCTTCGTGAAGATGCCCAAGAGCCTCGGCAACAAGCGCAACAAGATCGGAGACCCCGCCGACCGCCCGAGCGAGCCCGATCAGATCGCCGACATCAGCCGGCTGTTCGGGAACTTCCAGGATGGTGAGACCCGGACCTTCACCGAGGAAGATCCCATCACCAAGCAGCCGGTCGAGCGGGTGCGCGTCGTGAGCAAGGTGTTCAAGAACACGGACTTCGGCTTCCAAAAAATCACCGTCGAGCGCCCGCTGCGTCTGAACTTCCAGGCGACCGCGGAGCGCCTTGCCCGCCTCGACGCCGAGAGCGGATTTGCGAAGCTCGCCACCAGCGCCAAGAAGAACGAAAAGGCCAGACTCGAGGAGATCGCCGCCGGTCAACAGCGCCAAGGGGAGATCAAGAAACTGCTGGCGAGCTTCGCGAAGGCGCACGGCTCGACGCTCTACAAAGACCGCAAGAAATTCCTCACCGACTTGCGCGAAATCGACCGCGCGGCGGAAGTACGCCTCAGCGCTCCCGAGCTCAAAGCCATCCTCGGCGCGCTGGGCGAGCGCGACGAGACGGCCGAGATCTGCCGCGACCGGGACGGAAACCCCGAGCCGGATGCGGATCTGCGCGATACCGAGAGCGTCCCGCTCGAGGAGGGCATGGCCGAGTACTTCCAACGCGAAGTCCTCCCGCACGTGCCCGATGCCTGGATCGACGAGAGCAAGACAAAGGTCGGCTACGAGATCCCGCTCAATCGACACTTCTACCGCTACGAGCCGCCGCGCCCGCTGGAGGTCATCGAAGCGGATATCAAGACGTTGGAGCAGGAGATCATGGCCCTCCTCGCCGACGTGACCAGCCATGGCGAGGCAGCCCAATGACCGGACCGACCCACACACGCCGCGACATCGACGGCAAAGGCCGAACCATCCGCGAACTGCTCTCCGGCCGTAAGTACTCGATCGACTATTACCAGCGCGAGTACAAGTGGCAGCAAAAGCAGGTCACAGAGCTGATCGACGACCTCGCCGCCAAGTTTTTGGAAAGTCACGAAGAAGGCAACGAACGTCGTGCGGTGGCCGACTACGGCCACTACTTCCTCGGGTCGATCATCGTCAGCGACAAAGACGGCCAAAAGTTCGTCATTGACGGCCAGCAACGTCTGACCACGCTGACCCTTCTCCTCATCTTCCTCCAGCACCAGATCACCGATCGGGAACAAAAAGGTCAGATCGCCGATCTGATCTTCTCGCAAAAGTACGGCACGCGCTCATTCAATCTCGACATCCCCGAGCGCACGGCGTGCATGAATGATCTCTACACCGAGGGGAAGTCCTCGGACGTCGGCGCCTCCGAGTCCGTCAGCAACATCACGGCCCGTTACGCCGAACTGCAAGAACAATTCCCCGAAGAGTTGAGCGGCCCGGCGCTTCCCTACTTCGTGGACTGGCTGATCGAAAACGTGCACATCATCGAGATCACGGCCTACTCGGACGGCGAAGCCTACACGATCTTCGAGACTATGAACGACCGCGGACTCTCCCTCACCCCCGCGGACATGCTCAAAGGCTACCTACTCGCCAACATCACCGACGCCGACAGCCGCACCCTTGCCAGCCGAACCTGGAAGGAGCAGGTCCAAGCGCTCGCCGAGATCGGCAAGGACGAGGATGCCGACGGCATCAAGTCCTGGTTGCGCAGCCAGTACGCCCAGAGCATCCGCGAGCGGAAGCGCGCCGCCGAGCCCCAGGACTTCGACCTCATCGGCACGGAGTTCCACCGTTGGGTGCGCGACCACGAGGAAAGGCTCGGTCTATCCGCCAGCGACGAATTTGCGCGCTTCATCGAACGCGATTTCGACTTTTTCGGCCACTGGTACGAGCGCCTCCGACGCGCCGGAGAGACGCTGACTCCCGGCCTCGAATGTGTGCACTTCAACGCCCAGCACAACTTCACTCTCCAATACCCGGTCCTTCTGGCACCGATCAAGCCCGACGACGACGAGGCCACCGCCCTGCGCAAGCTGCGCGTGGTGGCCGCGTGGCTCGATATCCTGATCCACCGCCGCATCTGGAACTGGCGTGCCATGGACTACTCGACCATGCAGTACGCCATGTTCCTCGCCATGCGGGACATCCGCGGCAAGAGCGCGCCCGAATTAGCCACGCTGCTGCGGGCGCGACTCGACGCCGAGAGTGAGACGTTTTCCGGCAACGACTGCTTTCGATTGCACGGCATCAACGGCCGCCAGATCCATCGCCTGCTCGCGCGCATGACCGACTTCGTGGAGACCCGCTCGGGCATGGCCTCGCGCTACGCCGAGTACGCGCAGCGTGGCCGGAAGGGTTACGAGATCGAACACATCTGGGCCGACCACCCCGAACGCCACTCCGACGAGTTCGCGAACGCGAGCGAGTTCGCCGAGTACCGCAATCGCATCGGGGGGCTCCTGCTCCTGCCCAAGAGCTTCAACGCCAGCTTCGGAGATCTTCCTTACGCCGAGAAGCGACACCACTACCTCGGCCAAAACCTGCTCGCTCGCAGCCTCAACGAGAAGGCGTACGACCACAATCCCGGCTTCCGACGCTTCATTGCCGAGAGCGGTTTGCCTTTCGTCGCTCATGCCAGATTCAAGAAGGCCGATCTCGAAGCGCGCCAAGATCTCTACCGGCGGCTCGCCGAGCGCATCTGGAGCCCGGAACGCCTCGCCGAGGAGGCGGCGTCGTGAGTTTGCCGCCGTATCCGCGTTACAAACCGAGTGGGGTCGAATGGCTTGGTGAGGTACCCGCGCATTGGGAAGCGATCCGAGTTGGGGCGGTGTTTCGTCTAATAAGCGGCGGCACGCCGAGTACGGGCGTGGCGGATTACTGGGATTCCGGAATTCCATGGGTCTCGGCTAAAGACATGAAGTCGATTCGAATCGTTGATGCGGAGGACCACGTCACTCCTCTTGCCGTTGCCGAAACTGCGACATCACTTGCTCCAGCCGGATCGGCCCTCATTGTCGCACGATCCGGGATCTTGAAGCACACATTGCCTGTAGCAGTTGCCGAGCGTGAGGTTGCAATCAATCAGGATATTAAGGGATGCCTGCCGAATCCGAATCGCATAAACAGCTATTTCTTTGCGTACTGGATCTTGGGACACCAGCAGCCTTTGTTGGCTTTATGGCGCCAGCAGGGTGCGACGGTAGAGAGTCTCAACGTAGAGAAGATCAAAACGGCAATCCTGCCAATCCCCTCGCTGCCTGAGCAATTCGGGATTGCCAAGTTTCTCGACCGCGAGACCGCAAAGATCGACACGCTGGTGGCGAAGAAGCGGACGTTGATCGAGCGGCTGAAGGAGAAGCGCACCGCACTCATTTCGCGCACGGTCACCCGAGGTCTCCCCCCCGACGCCGCCCGCGCCGCCGGTCTCGACCCGTACCCCAAGCTCAAACCCTCCGGCATCGGCTCTGTCGGGGAAGTCCCGGCGAACCTGCGCGTGAAGCGACTGATGCACCTCACCGACCCGTTTCGCCCAATCATGTACGGAATCGTCCTTCCCGGACCCGACGTGCCCGGCGGAGTTCCCATAGTGAAGGGTGGAGATGTCAAGCCCGGGCGCCTGGCACTGGAAAACCTCTGCCGAACTACAGTTGAGATCGAAGCAGGTTATGCGCGAAGTAGGCTGGCTGCGGGTGACATCGTCTTTTCGATTCGTGGCACGGTGGGTGAGGTCGAATTGGTGCCTCAAGAAATCTCGGGAGCAAATCTCACCCAGGACGCTGCCCGCGTGGCGCCGCATCCTGCTACGAACGCAACTTGGCTGCTTTACGCCTTGAAGGCGAAAGCAATTATCGATCCGCTGCTCTCACTGAGTCTCGGCGCAGCTGTTCGCGGCGTGAACATCAGGGATCTCAAGCGGGTCGTGCTGCTTGTTCCTCCGTTAAACGAACAAAGGGCCGTCGCGGACTATCTAGATCGGGAGACGACTGCGATAGAAGCACTGTGCGCGAAAGTCGAGACCGCAATCGAGCGCCTTCACGAATACCGCGCGTCACTAATCACCGCAGCCGTGACGGGAAGGATCGACGTGCGTGGAGCAGTCGCATGAGCACGACCATCGAGACCGAGGGTGTCGAAGCGGACTCGGTCAGAGCAAGAAGCACAATTGCCTGCGGCCGCAAGTCCGGGCGCGGCCAATTCAGGCGGATTAAGGCGGACTTCGAGCTCAACCAGCTCTTTGCGGAGCTGAAGCATCACGACTACATGAAGGCCGCCACCTGGGGCAAAGTCGACGTCGGCATCGGTCGGCAAGTGAATCACCGTGGAGTCTCCGACCAGCCGCTCCTCCGAGCCCAAGACGGGATTGCGAATGGGCTTGGCCTCCGGGTGTTCGAGAGCAAGGGGTCGCTGTGACGCTGGGCTATTTCCTGCTCATCTCCCGCAAGCGCACTATCCGGGGCGCGATCGGCCGGGTTAAGATCGTCCTATGACCCGTGTCGCGATCAGGCCGGAGCTCTTGAGATGGGCGCGCGAACGCTCGGGACTTGGCGTCCGTTCGCTGGAAAGCCGCTTTCCCAAACTGGAAGCCTGGGAGCGCCGCGAAGTCTTACCGACGTTCAAACAACTCGAGGACTTCGCCCGGGCCACCCATACGCCGATTGGATTTCTGTTCTTGGCGGAGCCACCCGTCGAGCGGCTTCCCATCCCGGACTTGAGAACCCTCGCCGGGATTCCGTTCCCGCGGCCGAGCCCTGACCTCTTGGAGACTATTTACCTCTGCCAGCACCGACAGGACTGGTACCGCGAATTCGTGCGCGCCAACGGCGGGGCGCCGTTGGGGTTCGTGGGGTCGGCTCGCAAGTCCGAGGCCATCGATCAGGTCGCATCCCGGATGCGGACCACCCTCGGCCTCGAGGTGGCCGAGCGCGCTCGTCTGGGTACCTGGCAGGAAGCATTGCGCCGCATGGTGGATCAGGCCGAGGAGGCCGGCATCCTGGTCATGGTGAGTGGAATCGTCGGCAGCAACGCGCACCGGCCCCTCAATCCGAGCGAATTCCGCGGCTTCGCGCTGTCGGATGCGTGGGTTCCCCTCGTGTTCGTGAATGGCGCCGACAGCAAGGCCGCCCAGATGTTCACCCTCGCCCACGAACTCGCCCACCTCTGGCTGGGCGAAACGGCGGTCTCGGATGCGGATACGGCGCAGCCGCCCCGTCACGAGATCGAACGATGGTGCGACCAGGTGGCGGCGGAACTGCTGATGCCCCTCGATTCGGTTCGGAGTGAGCACAACCGCGCTGAGCCTTTGCTCGCCGAGGCCAATCGCCTCGCCCGGCGATTCAAGGTCAGCACGCTCGTGGCCCTGCGTCGCATCCATGACACGGGATGCATCGACCATAGTATTTTCTGGGATGCTTTTGATCGCGAACGCAGCCGGTTGCTCACCTTGCCCAAGGGAAAAAAGAACGGGGGTGACTTCTTTGCAACTCTCGGAGTTCGAGTCGGCCGGTCGTTGGCCCACGCGCTGGTCGTAAGCACGCTCGAAGGCCGCACAAGCTTTACTGAGGCGCTCCGCCTGCTCGGGATCAAGAAGTTGTCCACCTTCGACACCTTGGCCAAACGCCTGGGATTCGAGCCCTCGTGAGCTACCTACTCGATGCCAATGTGTTCATCGCCGCCAAGCGACTTCACTACGGTTTCGATTTTTGCCCAGCGTTCTGGGAGTGGCTCGCGCGGCAGAATCGGGCGGGAAGGGTGTTCAGTATTGATCGGGTCGGCACCGAGATCGCTACGGGGACCGATGACCTCTCGCTCTGGGCGGAATCTCTTGGTGCCACCTTCTTCTTGCCACCTGACGCCGCGATGCTCGCGAGCTTCGGCCTCGTGAACAATTGGGCGATAGGACAGCCGTACACACCCGCCGCCCTCGAGTTGTTGGCTCGAGGCGCGGATAGCTACTTGGTGGCTCACGCCCACGCGCACCGAATGACGGTGGTCACCCACGAGAAACCCGAGAACTCCAAGCATATCGTCAAAATTCCCAACGCCTGCGTCGCGCTCGGTGTGCACTACGTCTCGCCGTTCGAGATGCTGCGGCGCGAGCGGGCGCGATTCGTTCTGGGGGCAGGGCCATGAGTCGTCAGACGAACGAACGCGCCTTCGAAGGGCACGTCGAGGAGGTGCTACTCGGGGGCGGCGGCTGGAAGTCCGGTACCAACGCCGAGTGGGACGTGGAGCGCGCGCTTTTCCCCGCCCGCGTTTACGAATTCCTCGCGGCTGCGCAGCCGAAGCTCTGGGCTGAGATGCGAGCCCTTCACGCGGCTGGCCTGGAGAAGTTGATCCTAGCCGCCCTGGTCAAAGAACTGGACCTCAAGGGCACGCTGCATGTGCTGCGTCACGGGTTCAAGTTCTACGGCAAGACCTTCCGGCTCGCGTATTTCAAGCCTGCGCATGGGCTCAACGACGAGGTGCTGGAGCTCTACGCGCGGAACCAGCTCACGATCACCCGTCAGGTTCTCTGTCATCCGGGGAAACACGACACGGTGGATCTCCTGTTCGCGGTGAACGGCTTGCCGGTCGCGACCTGCGAGCTCAAGAATCCCGGCACCGGCCAGAGATGGAACGACGCGGTACGGCAGTACCTCGAGGACCGCGATCCGCGGGCCCCCTTGTTCGCGTTCAAGTCGCGTGCCGTGGTCCATTTCGCCGCCGATCCCGACGAAGTGCACATGGCCACCCGGCTGCGCGGCGAAGACACGCTCTTTCTGCCCTTCAATCGGGGCAGCCACCCGGGCGAGGTGCAGTGCGGGGCGGGCAATCCGCAACACCCCTCCGGCTATCGTACCGGCTACTTCTGGGAGGAAGTGCTGCAGCGCGACAGCTTCCTGGACATCCTCGGGCATTTTGTGTTCGTGGAGAAGAACGACGAGAAGGTCGACGACGGGCAAGGTGGTCACCGACGGATCACCAAGGAGGCCGTGATCTTCCCGCGCTACCACCAGCTCGACGCGGTGCGGAAGGTGATCACCGCCGCTCGCGGCGAGGGGCCGGGACGCAACTACCTGATTCAGCACTCGGCAGGGAGCGGGAAGACCAACAGCATTTCGTGGCTGTCGCATCGGCTCGCGAGCCTGCACGACGCGCAGGACCGTAAGATCTTCGACTGCGTCGTCGTGATCACTGACCGCCGCGTGCTCGACCAGCAGCTCCAGGACGCGATCTACCAAATCGAGCATGCCCAGGGCGTCGTCAAAGCGATCGATCACGACAGCAAGCAACTCGCGGCGGCGTTGGTCGACGGCACCAAGATCGTGATCACGACGCTGCAGAAGTTCCCCTTCGTGCTGCGCGGCCTGCTGCATGTCGCCGGCGCTGAGACGCAGGAGAAGGCCACAGCCGAGGAGAAGGCCCAGGCGAAGTCGTGGGAAGCCGAGATCGCGAGGCGCCGCTACGCCGTCATCGTGGACGAGGCCCATTCCAGTCAGACCGGCGAGACGGCGCGCGAGCTCAAGTCGATCCTCGGCGCGGGTTCGGCCGAGGATGCCGAAGGCGAGACCGACTTCGAAGACGGGCTCAACCAGGTCATGAGCTCGCGCGGCAGGCAAGCGAACCTGAGTTTCATTGCCTTCACCGCTACCCCGAAGGGCAAGACCCTGGAGCTGTTCGGACGACCAGGAGCCGGAGGTCTGCCCGAAGCATTTCACATCTACAGCATGCGACAGGCGATCGAGGAGGGTTGCATTCTCGACGTATTGACTAACTACACGACCTACGCCACCTACTACAGGCTCCTGAAGGCCGCCGAAGACGATCCCGAACTTCCCTTGAAGAAGGGCGCTCGGGCGTTGACCAAATTCATGAGCTGGCATCCCTACAATATCGAACAGAAGATAGAGGTGATCGTCGAGCACTTCCGACGCAGCGTGCTGCATCAGCTCGGCGGCCGTGGGAAGGCGATGGTAGTGACTCCCTCTCGCCTGCATGCCGTGCGGTACAAACTCGCCTTCGAGCGCTACCTGGTCGAGAAGGGATACGCGGATGTTCGCCCCCTCGTCGCATTCAGTGGGAGGGTGACTGACCCGGACACTGGGCTCCAGTACACGGAACCCGGTATGAACACCGATGTGGTGACCGGCAAGCCGATCAGTGAAGCGGCCCTCCCGTCCCGTTTCGAGACGCCGGACTATCAGGTGCTGCTGGTCGCGAACAAATACCAGACGGGCTTCGATCAGCCCTTGCTGTGCGCCATGTACGTCGACAAACGCCTCGACGGCGTTCAGGCCGTGCAGACCCTCTCACGCCTGAACCGGAGAATCCACGGCAAAGACGCCCCCTTCGTGCTCGACTTCGAAAACGACGCCGAGAACATTTACCGGGCCTTCAAGCCCTACTACGACAAGACGGAACTCGCGGCAGCTTCGGATCCGTCGATGTTGAACACGATCAAGCACGATCTCGATCAAGCGCAGGTCTATCATTGGAGCGAGGTCGAGGCGTTCGCGCGGATTTTCTACAAGCCGCCGGAGCGGCAGGGGCCGGCGGACCACGCGCACATGCAGCGCCACCTGCAACCGGCAGTGGATCGCTTCAAGGCGATCGCCGACGAGTCCCGGCGTGAAGAACTCCGGGGGAAGCTCTCCGGCTACGTGAAGGCCTACGCCTTTCTCAGTCAGATCATTCCCTACGCCGACGCCGACCTGGAGATGCTCTACAGCTTTGGCCGATTCCTGCTGCCCCATCTCCCCCTCGGCCGCGATACTGCGATCGTGAAAGTGCGGGACGAGGTGGCGCTTCAGTACTACCGTCTGGAACGCGTGTTTTCAGGGGCAATCCCGGTGAAGGAGGGCGAACCCCAGTACATCAAGAGCCCGAGCGACGTGGGCAGCGGCAAGGCCAACGACGAAAAGGCACCGCTCTCCCAGATCATCGAGGTGCTCAACGAGCGATTCGGAACGCAGTTTTCGGAGGAGGATCGCCTGTTCTTCCAGCAGATCAAAGAGAAGGCGTGCAAGAGCGAGCAGATCGTTCGAACTGCGCTGGCCAACCCTCTGGACAAGTTTGAATTGGGAATCCGCAAACTGATCGAAAGCCTGATGATCGAGCGGTTGGGGGAGAACGACAAGATCGTGACGCGCTACATGGCTGACCACGATTTCCGGGACTCCGCATTCCCGATCCTCGCCCGGGAGATCTTCGACGCAGTGCGGCGGGCCGAGGGAGCCGTGCGCACAGACGGCGAGTCTCATGATGCCGATCGCAATACCCGGAAGGGTGCCTGATCCCGCGTGCCGCGGATCGCATCGCCGCGGGTGATGGGCGCCATCACGAGAAGCGGTTGGATCATCGTAGGTGCGGAGCGAGGAAGGCGGCGAGGGCGCGGCCGACGGCGAGGTTGCCGCGCACGTTGAGGTGGGAGTCGCGGAGGACGTAGAGGTGTGGGCGGCCGTCTTCGAAGGGAGGTTCGGCGCGCAGGACGGAAAGGAGATCAAGCACCGGGAAGCCCTGGGATTCGAGAAGCGGACGGAGCCGCGTTTGGGGATAATCGCGGTCCATATTCGGGAGAGAGGGATCGGCGCGAAGCTGGCGCCAGAGGTCGTCGTCCACTTGGTACTCGTCGGGAATCAGCGTCACGAGGATCGGGGTGGAGCCCGCCAAGCGCTGCATGGCCAGTGGGTCCGTCAAGTTGGTAGGCTCCGCGGGTGGATGTAGTCAATCCAGCTCACGCTTCGCCCGACTTCTTGCGTCTCGCCACCGCAGAGCAGTGGTTCGAAGCGGTGCGGGCGGCCGGTCCTCCGGGAATTCTGGTCGTCATCGAGCGTTGGCTGGGAGCCGCGCTGCGGAGCCGAACGACTGCGGAGGATGTGTGGCAGGAAACCCTCCTCTTGGCCTGGAGCTCACGGGATCAAGTGGTTTGGCAAGGCGTCAGAGCCTTTCGCCGCTGGCTCCTAACAGTGGCCCAGCACCGCATCACGCGCTTGGCGGAGGAGTCTCGAACCCAAAAGCGCGGTGCCACCGTGACCGAGGTGCCGGACCGCGATTTCGAGGAGCGTCCCCAGTACGCAGGACCGGTGCGCACGACGACCCCGAGTCAAGCGGCACGAGATCGTGAAGCCGCGGAAGTCATGCAGAGCGTCCTCGCCGACCTCCCGGACGACGTTCGAGAAGTCGTGGCGCTGCGCCTCTTCGAGGATCTGACCATCGAAGACGTCGCCGCGCGCCTCGGATTGGGCGAGTCGGCGACCCGCCACCGGCTTCGGCGTGGCCTTCACCTGTACCGAAGTCGGCTATCGGCGAAACTGGGGTGTGGACTCTGGAAGTCCAAAGATCCTTGACGCTTCTTCCCACGAATCCGCCTTCGATTGGCAGGACCGCGATGGACGATCAAAGCGCCGACAGCTTCTTGGACTTCGCCTGCGATCGACTCCTGGAGTCATGGGTCGACGGCGTGCCCCTTCCCACCGAGGTGTTGGTGGCGGAGCGGCCCGAACTGGAAGCCAAGATCCGACAATTGGCGCGGGATACCCAAGTCACAGCCGTGCAGTGCCCACGCGATCATGGGCGCATCGGTCAGTACGAAATACTGGACGTCCTCGGCCGAGGCGGCATGGGCACGGTCTACTTGGCGCGCCAGCCGGGACTCGGCCGCATTGTGGCGCTCAAGATTCTCCCCGAGTACGCACGGGCCTCCGAACGGGCGCGGACGCGCTTCCACCGGGAAGCGCAGGTACTGGGTCGCCTCCGCCACCCACACGTCGTCACGATTTTCGAGGTGATCGATGAGGATGGACTCGCCGCCTACGCCATGGAGTGGATAGACGGTCCGTCGCTGGATTCGTGGATGACAGAGTTGCGACCGGTGACCGAGTGGTGTCGGATCGCGATCGCCATCCTGCGCGCTCTGCAAGTTGTGCATGCGGCGGGGCTTGTTCACCGTGACATCACCCCGCGAAACGTACTGCTCCGAACCGATGGTTCTCCCGTCGTCACCGACTTCGGAATCGCGCTGGACCAGTCAGCCACTGCCATGACCCGGACCGGTGAATTCCTCGGCACCGCGGCGTACGCGCCGCCCGAGCAGTTGCAGGGTCAAAAGGACGCGATTGGTCCGTGGGTAGATACCTACGCAGTCGGAGCGATCCTGCGGGAGGCCCTGGCTGGCCATGGCGAGGGACTCGCGAGAGACCTCCAGATCGTGACCGAGAAGGCGACGGCCGCTGATCCCAAGGATCGTTATTCGGACGCTGCGGCCTTCGCAGACGATCTGCAGTGCGTGCTCGATTTTCGGCCAATCCGAGCCCGCAAACCGGCCTGGACCCGCCGGGCATGGAGATCGCTCCGTCGCCACCGCGCAGTGCTCACGGCAATTATCCTGACCGCCGTCGCGAGCCTGCTCGCAGCCGTGCATTGGACGCGGGAAAACGCACGCATCGCCAAACTCCCCGCGCAGCGGACCGAGGCGATCCGAAAGGCCCGCCTCTCCCTCTTGGATGCGGATATCGGGGCTAGGCTCTTCGACACCATCTCAGGAAATCCCCCGCGCCCCTGGAGCGCCCCGACCCTCGACTTCCAAAGCGCCATCGAGCACTACGATCGGGCTCGTACACTGGGAGGTGAGGACAGAGAACTCGAACTCGAGGCCGCAATGGTACGCATTGCTGCCGCCCCGCCGGTAAATCGACCGAGCCTAGCGGCATCGCTCGATCTTGGCCGCGAGCTTCCCGTCACCCTGGCGTGGGTAGGCAGTGGACGATTGCCTTCCCTCGAAACCGCGACCGAGCCGGATCGACGAAGCCTCGGACTCATCGCCTACCTGACCGGTCACTATCGCGAGGCGCTCGACGCCTGGGAGGGTCAGGACCTGCGGACTGCGGACGGGTACTTTGTCGACGCGGCGGTAGGCGACGTCCTGCTCTCGGAGCAGCGTCCGCAACTCGCATACCCACGACTCCTCCGCGCCCTCGAACAGTACCCGGATTCAGCGCATCTGATCCTGTGCGCCGCGGATGCGGCCTGTGCGGTCGGAGATCTCCCCGTCGCTCAACGACTGCTTACCGACTTCGAGTCTCGGGGTTTAGCCGACCCCCACCGCATCGCTCCTCGTATCAAGGCCGATCTCCTGGCAGCCGAGGGCCAAGTGGACGCGGCGATTTCTCTGTACGCGACATTGCCACTCACCCCTTCCGGCCTCGCTGCATTCGCCGCTGCGCTCCACCTCCAAGGGCGAAGCGCAGAAGCCCTGAGGATCCAGGCGAGACTGGTCCTGGATGTCCCGGGAGTGAGGGCCTACCGCGACAAGTTCCTGGGCGACCTACAGGCCTGGTGGACGGGCTTGAGTGAGCGACATGTGCAGGCATTGGTGGTTGAACTGCTCGGTTCCAAAGACGCACTCCTGGCCACGGTGCTTCCCTTGATCATCCCATCGGAGCCGAATTTGGAGTTTGCGGAACTTTCCCCGACGCTTCCGATCGGCGAAACGCCTTTCACCAGGAGCGGCGTTCCCGTGAACGCCCTCCTCTTGACTGAAAGGATTGATCGGATGCAACGTGAATCGGATACCCGCGTGGCCCCTTGGGCGCGCCCATTCCTTGCCAAAGCTCTCTACACCATGGATCGCGTTGGCCTGGGTCGGACCCTGGCCCCACGCATAGAAGGCCTTTGGCGCGGGAAGCGATCGGTGCTCCGCCTAGTCCAGTTCATTGCCGCAAGTGTCACCATCTTGGCGGGAACCGGAGCTGAGGCACAAGTCTTGGGAGTTCAGAGGATCACCACGGCGCAGGGCGGGTTTGCCACCACGCTGGCTACCAACGACTATTTCGGCGCGGGAGCGGAGTGGCTGGGCGACCTCAACGGCGATGGCCGCCCCGAAGTGGCCGTCGGATCTCCCACCCGCGACGACCCATCCCTGCCCACGCCAGACCAAGCTGGCGTGCTCTTCATCCTCTCGCTCAACCCGGACGGGACCGTCTTCGCCGAAACTCAAATCACTGCCACTCAAATCGGCTACGACCCAGCAACGGACGGCTCCTTCAGTGCGTTCTACTTCCTCTCCAATCTGGGGGACCTAGATGGCGACGGGACCCTGGAGTTGGCGGCAAGCGCGCACTGGCGCCAGGGTGATGCACTGACGCCCAATCAGCCGCGGGGCGGCGTCTACATCCTGTCCCTCTCCGCAAGCCTGACGCTGGCCGGCGTTCGCGAGATCGCGGAGAACCACGGAGGATTCGTGGGCGCGCTCGGAGACCTCGACCACTTCGGACTCGGACTGGGAGCCATCGGCGACGTCAATGGCGATGGAATCACCGACTTGGCGGTTGGAGCCCTCGATGACGATGGAGGCCCCAACGCCGGCGCCGCCTACATACTCTTCTTGAATGCCTCCGGCACCGTGATGGCGCAGCAAAAGATCAGCAACTCCGCCGGCGGGCTCTCCCCTATGACTCTCCAGTCCGGTGACCTCTTTGGCTACGGCATCACCAGCGTCGGAGACCTTGACGGTAACGGCGTGCCGGACATCGCGGTCGCCGCACCCGGTGACGACGATGGAGGCATGGATCGCGGTGCCTTTTATGTCCTTTTTCTCAACGCGAACGGAACGGTTCTCACTCAGGCGAAGGTCTCGGACACCCAGGGTGGTCTCGGGCCGTTGCTCCAGGACTTCGACGGCCTGATCACAGTCCGGGCGGGGCCGGACCTCAACAACGACGGTCGGGCCGAGATCGTGGCCGGCTTTGTCGCTCGACACGGGACCGGGTCCGCGCTGGTGCTTTCGCTCACAACTGCGGGATCCGTCGCCGCCGCGGTCGAAATCGGCCCCAACACGCCCGGCTTCTTTGGCCAATTGGGAGCAGGTGGAGAAGGTGGCTACCAAGCGAGGCTAATCCCCGACCTCAATGGTGATGGGCATCCGGACATGCTGTATCCAGAGAGACTCTCCGATGCGGCAGGTTCCGATACCGGATCACTGTACGTGCTCCTGCTCGACGATCTCTTTCCGGTTGTCTACCCCGGGACCGCGGAGGACTTCGTCCTGGCCACTGCGATCAATGGCCTGTCCTGCACCACCGGTCCGGGAGCCTCGGTGAAATCCGCCGCAGCCGGTGATCTCCTGAACCTCTGCCTTGGGTCGCCCAGTGGCACCTTTTCGGGCGCACCCCTTTTGCTCGTAGCTCAGATCATGCCTTCGGGAACGCTGCTCAGTAATCCGCTCCCTCCCCCGCTCCAGAACCTCTGGATCTTCCCGTTCACAATCATCTTCGACGGCACCACTTCGATCGGCCCCTTGGGTTCGAATTTCGTGGTCGGCCAAAGCGGGCCGGTTTACGTGTTCCAAGTGCCCGCCGGATTGTCGGGATCGCAGGTTGCTTTCCAGTCCGCGGTCATCGCCCCCGGAATCGCGGCGAACGGCGTATTCGCTCTCACCGAGGCCCACGTCATCGAGTTTCAATAGCCATCGCATCCGCCGATCACCGCCGGTGAACGCAGGCAGTTATTGCCTTCGACGCTGGGCTCGGAAGCGCGCCGGCCGCAGCGGCTCAGGCTACGTGATCGTGACCGCGCGATGCTGGTCTTGCGGCGTCCGTGGGCGTCAGTCCCGCGGCGCCAAGGCGTCTCCTTCTGCCACCAATGCGCGAAGGCTGACTCCAGGGACGAGGGTGGTGGCTCGCTCGGAACGAGCCGGCGGAGGCGGATGAAACGACGACGGCCTGCAAGGGGACTTGCAGGCCGTCGTCTTTTGTCGGGGCGAGAGGATTTGAACCTCCGACCTCTTGGTCCCGAACCAAGCGCTCTACCAGGCTGAGCCACGCCCCGGGGTTCGAGGTTCACTCGGAGGGGAGGAGTTTACCCCCGGAAGGACCGGACCCAAGGAGTCGGGAATTTGGGGGAAATTCAGGTCTTTTGGGCGGGGTGCTCCCCCCTGAGGAAAACTTCGGCCTCCCGGACATCGTCCTCGGATCCGAGGAAGACGGGGGCCCGTTGGTGGAGGCCGGTGGGATGGAGGTCGAGGATTCGGTTGCCCCGGCCATCGACCGCCCGGCCCCCCGCCTGCTCGGCGATCATCGCGAGCGGGGCGAGTTCGTAGAGGAGGCGGAGCTTGCCGTCCGGGTTCTTGGCGGTCGCGGGGTAGAAGAAGATGCCGCCGTAGAGCAGGTTGCGGTGGAAGTCGGAGACGAGCGAGCCGATGTAGCGGCTGGACCGCGGACGGCGCGTCGCTTTGTCGTCCTTCTTGATCCAGTCGACGTAGGCCCGCACCTTCGGATCCCAACTCCAGTAACCCTGTTCGTTCGTGGAGTAGATGGCGCCCTGCTTCGGAGCCTTCATGTTGGGATGGCTGAGGAGGAACTCCCCGATCGTCGGATCGAGGGTGAACCCGTGCACGCCGTGGCCGGTCGTGTAGACCATGACCGTCGAAGGCCCGTAGAGCACGTAACCCGCCGCCACCTGCCGATGGCCGGGCTGGAGCGCGTCCTCCAAAGTGCCCCGGGCTCCGTAGGTGATCTTCCGATGGATGCTGAAAATCGTGCCGATCGACACGTTGGCATCGATGTTCGAGGAACCGTCGAGGGGGTCGTAGAGGAACACGTACTTGCCGGTCGCGAAGCGCTCCGGAATCGAAATCAGATCTTCCTGCTCTTCCGAGGCCATCGCACACAGGCGGCCGGTGTGATCCATGACCCGAAAGATCGCCTTGTCGGCGTACTCGTCGAGACGTTTGACCTCGTCGCCACTCGTGTTGGTGTTCCCGGCGACCCCGAGGATGTCCGCCAAACCGGCGCGGTTGACCTCGCGCGAGATGATCTTGGCGGCGAGGGCGATGTCGTAGAGCAGGTTGGTCAAGTCGCCGGAAGCGGACGGGTGTTGTTCCTGCTCGGCGAGGATGTGGCGCTCGATCGTGGTGAGTTTGCTGGAGTAGGTCGGCATGGCAGAGGCCTCGGAAGGGACTTCGAAACGATAACCCCCGGGGCGGCTGGGCGCTTTGGCCGCGGTAGACTGGAAAGGCACCCGGGACGGCAGTTTTGACCCCCCGGGCCGCTGGATAGCCACCTATGACCGATGCCCGCGCGAAAAAAGAGCAGTTCGCCGCCACCTACCGGGAACTCAAAGACCGCCTGCATCAGCGGGTCGTCGGCTTGGACGAGGTGATCGACCTCCTTTTGATCGGCGTGATCAGCGGCGGCCACTGCCTCCTCGTGGGCGTGCCCGGCCTCGCCAAGACGCTGCTCATCCGCAGCCTGGCCGACCTCCTCGACCTGAAGTTTTCGCGCATCCAGTTCACCCCCGACCTGATGCCCTCGGACATCGTCGGCAACGAAATGATCGCGGACGATCCTTTGAGCGGCGAACGCGCGATGCGCTTCATGCCCGGCCCGGTGTTCGCGAATCTGCTGCTCGCGGACGAAATCAACCGGACCCCGCCCAAGACCCAGGCCTCGCTCATGGAGGCGATGGAAGAACGGCAGGTCTCGGTCGGAGGTCGCCGCTACCCCCTCGAACGCCCGTTCTTCGTGCTCGCGACTCAAAACCCGATCGAGCAGGAGGGCACGTATCCTCTGCCCGCCGCGCAACTCGATCGATTCCTCTTCCTCATCCAGGTCGACTATCCGAGTCTCGACGAAGAGAAACGCATCCTCCGCCTGACCACGGCGCCGACCCCGCCACCGCCGAGCCGGACCTACTCGAAGGCAGAGCTGCTCGAACTCATGGATCTAGTGGCGGCTGAAGTGGCGCCTCCCGCGGTGATCGCCCGCGCGACCGAACTGGCCCGCCGCACGCGCCCCGACGACCCGTCGGCTTCGGACTTCGTGAAGCGCTTCGTCGCGTTCGGCGTCGGGCCGCGGGGCGCCCAGTCGCTGGTCTTGGCCGCCAAGGTGCGGGCGCTGCTCGCCGGCCGCGGCGCCGCGCAGGTGAGCGATGTCGACGCGTTGGTGAAGCCGACTTTCCGCCACCGCCTGGTCCTCAATTTCAAGGGCGCGGCAGAGGGCATCTCCGCCGAGCGCATCCTCGGCGACCTGTTGGGCGAACGCCCCGAAGAACCCAAAAAGTCGCGCGGCCTTCGCGCGGCGCTCGGGCTCAGCCGCTCCAAGGCTTAGGCCAGACATTTCCCGCCTTCCCTCCCCCGGTGTTCTCGGTCAAGATTGAAGCCTGCACCGCCCAGGGAAAGGCACCCCATGCGACCGTCGGCTCCCCCCCAAGTCAACTCCTTCATTCTCTGCGACATGGCTTTCCAGCAGGCCATGTCGGGCAAGTGGTGCATCATCGGCACCTTTGGCGTCATTTGGGTGCGGGAGTTCCCGGTCATGCACGCGCCGCTGACCGTCTTCATCGGGCTCTCCGATTTCCAGGGTGACGCCATGGTTCAGGTGAACGTGCGCGACCCCGACAGCGAGCCCGTGAAGTCGATCCGCGCCCAGATTCCGCGCATTCCCATGTCGATGGCGGAGTTCGCGTTTGCCTTCCCGCCGCTCGAGCTCAAGCGCCCCGGCACGTACACATTGGAACTCCTCGTACGCGGCGAGCTTCTGACGGTGCGATCGTTCCGCGTCGAGAAGGCGCCCGAAAACGCACCCGGCGCGCAGGGGATGCCGCCGGGCATGAAGCCGCCGGAACTGGGCGACGGCGGTCCGGCCTGATCGATCGCCCCCGGGATTACGGCAAGAACGACTTCGGTTCGGCGAGCTTCGCGGGCAAGTACACGTCCATCACGTAGTTGAGACCCCATTTTGCGAGCGCCTGTTGCTCGGCACGGACGCCCATCTTCAAGAGCGACTCCATCGCCCTCGCCCACGGTTTGTGCACATCGAAGAAGGGGTCGTTTTTCAGGGCGTCCCGAGCCCGTTGGATATCGACGTCCTTGAGCGGGTGAGTCGGCAACTTGTACTTCGTGATGTCGTCGGGAGTCACTCCGAGGAAGGTCGCTCGCGGCACGCAGAAGAAGCGATTGATGTGCGCGGCATTGCCGGAGCCGACCTTGAGCGAGCGGTAGATGTTGCTGATTCCGTAAGGATCGCAGTCGACGAAGGCGTAGACCGGGATGTCCATCTCCTCGGACAGGCGGCGGATGAACCGACGGCACGCCCGGGTCGGAACGCCGCCCATCGAGACGATGATGCAATTCGCCTTGGTGGGATAGGCGTGGTACTGGAGCCGCGAGAACATACCGCCGGTTTCGATGGCGAGAATAAACTTGGCCTTGGTGCGGAACTTCAAATGTTCGACGGAGTGCGGGATCGTGTAAGCCCCCGATCCGAATTTGGTGCAATCGATTTCGATCGTCCCGCCCTTCACGGGGTCGCGGTCGATCACGATCAACTCACCGGCCACCGCACCGCCGTGCTCCTCGGGGTAGAAGCGCAACTGCTCGCGGCTGATGCCTTCGACCGAGAACATCGCCTCGATGTCGTCCATGACCGCATCGGATTCGGTCTGTTCATCGAAGCGGGCGTCCTCCCAGTTCTTGCTCTGGTAGTACGCATCTCGTTTCGTCGCGAAGGTGTCCCCCGCGACCATCTCCTTCGAGAGCGACATCATCCGCAGGCTTTGCGCGAAGGTGCGCACGGTGTTGACCGTGAGCGTTCGCACTTTGCTCTGCCGACCGAGTTCGAAGTAGCCGACCTTCTCGCGATACTTGACATTGGCGAGTGAGCGCACCGGCGACTTCATCTCGGGCTTGCCACCCTTCAGGATGGTGTCGAAGACGTCCTGGGCGGTGCGGTCGATGGCTTTGACGACCGGCTCTTTGCGCCACGGTCCATCGGGAAGCACCCTCGGCGACGAACCAGGCGGCTCTCCGCCCGCGCCTTTCTTGCCTTTTTTCCCCTTCTTCGGTTCGAAGCCGGGCGGCAGGCCTTCATCGAGGGGAAGCGTTTCTTCGACCACCTCTTCTTTGGCGAAGGCGCGAGTTCGGACCGTCATCACCGCTTCGTTCGCCGCTCCCGAGCCCTTCGAGAACTTGTCCGCGAGTTCCTCCGGCGTGGGCGCGTCCTCGGTCGGCGCCGATTCGGCTTCCGTTGGCTCGACGGCTTTGGCCTTACGCTTTGGCTTGTCCGGCGCGGATTCCGCGGCCGGGCTGGCCTTTTTCTTCTTGGGCTCTTTCGGGCTCTTCATGGGTGCAGGGTCGGGAGGGGTGACGGCGGAGACGGGGGCTGGAGGGGAAACGGCTTTGATCGGAGGGGGGGGCGGCGCGGGGACCAACTTCTGAGGTTCGGGAGTGGCTTTCGCAGGCGGTGCCGCCGCCGGGGGTCGCTTCGCCACCGGAGGATCCTGATCCTTCGGAGGAGTGGTCGCGGCCTTGACGGGGGGTGCGACCGCCGCCGGTGGAACGTCCTTGGCGGGGAGCCCCGGCTTGGGTGCTGGTGGCTCCACTCGCGGTGGCGCGGGCGGAGAGCCCGGAGCCTTCGGCGACGGCGGCGGCACTCCGAGCGCGGCCCGGAGGTGCGGCGGCAACTCCCCCGCCTCCTCGCCAAACAGCGATCCCTGCGCGGGGCGGACCGGCCGACGCGGTTTGCCGTCGTCGGTCACATCCCAATCATCGGCGGGAGGGCGTGCCATCAGGCCTTCCGACTCTTCTCGAGGATGACCTTGAGCTCATTCACCGCTCGATCGGTGTCGGGCGGAGTGAGTTCGAGGATGTCGCGGAGTGCGATGCCGATCTGCGGTAAGTACTTCTCGATGTACGAGCGCTTCTTGAGCTCGTCGGCTTCGCGCCGGCGGCGGTTCAGGAACGACCCGAGTTTGCGCCCGCACTCTTGCAGCGCGAGCTTGATCTCTTTCATGATCTCGGGGTAGTGCGCGACCGCCTCTTTGCTCTCCGAAGTGAAGGGCACCCAGACCGAAGCCACGTGCACCATGATCACCATCGGAGCGGTGGGCAGCGCCCCTTTGGCCTGCTGGATTCCGTAGTTTTTCCAATCGGTCGAAACCACCGCCTTCGTAACCGCGCAAGCCCCGGGCTGGTGCAAGAGCGGGACGCGGTTGGCGTAGCGGTTGACCCGCGCGAGTTCGTCGGCCGGCAGATTGCCGCCGTAGGCGATGCCCGCTTCGATCACGAAGGGGTTGCCGCGGTACACCGCCGGGGTGCGGGTCACCGCAGTGAAGAGGTCGGCATCGACTTCTTTCTTCAGGCCTTCGAGAATCAACTCCTGCCCGATCGGCGCGATGCAGTCGGTCGGGGGCGCCTTCAGTTTCGCGGCTTGCAGGGCCTTGTGGAGTTGGTCAGCCTCGCGGCTCGCAATCGTGGTCGGCCTCGCGGTCGGCGAGAGTTTGGCCGCCTTGCAGATGTCCTCGGCGGTCGGGGCGGAGACGCGGGAAAACACTTCCTGCAACGCCGCCTTCAGGTGCTTCGCCTCACAATCCTTGAGGAGGTTGACGAGGAGTCCGAGTTCGACGCCATGCGGATGCGGCTTGATTTCGCGCGCCTGGGCCGGCAATTCCTGCGTCGCGCGCTTGTGCTCGATGACCGGCTCTTCGAGCGGCGACTGGTAGCTGATCGTGACGTGCGGATTCGCCATCGCGGTTTGGGCGAGGAACTCGTCCACCGACGAACGACCCTTTTGGTACTTGCCGACCAGTTCGAGTTCGACGCGGGTGCCGGTGCCCGGACGGAAATCCGGCACCTCCTCCTCTTTCAGGATTTCGGGCTGGTTGCGGGCGGTGTCGAGCTTCACCTCGACGCGATTCGCGGCCGCTTTCGCGGAATGCCGCGAGGTGATGACCATCGGCTTGCCGGTGGTGAGCTGGCCATACATGCCGGCCGCAGAGATGCCGATGCCCTGCTGCCCGCGGCTCTGCTTCAGGCTGTGAAACTTCGAGCCGTAGAGCAGCTTGCCGAAGATCTTGCCGATCTGCGCCTTCACGATGCCGGGCCCGTTGTCCTCGACCACGATGCGGAATCGCTCCTCCTCGTTCGGCACGGGCCGGATCTGCACCGTGATGTCCGGGAGGATGCGTGCGTCCTCGCAGGCATCGAGGCTGTTGTCGACCGCCTCTTTCACGGTCGTGAGCAGCGCTTTCCGCGGCGAATCGAACCCGAGCAGGTGTCGATTCTTCGCGAAGAACTCGGAGACGGAGATCTCCCGCTGCTTTTTCGCGAGGCTCTCCGCGGTGGCCGCCTCCGGCGCCGCCCGCTTCTTCGAAGCGCCCTTCTGCGCAGATTTTCCCTCCGCGAGAGCCGTCCCGGCCTCCGCGGTATCCGCCTCCACCGTCATGCGATCGTCCGTCTGGCCTCCCGAATAGGAGCGACCTCCGCGGCCGGGAGAAGGCGCGGAGATCTGGGTCGCCGCCGCCCGCGGTTCCCCGGCGGCAGTATATTCCCACCCGCGCGAACCTCCATGAGCGACTCATCACCCATCAGCGTCCGCCACCTGACCAAGATTTTCCCGGGCCAACCCCAGGGTCGGCGCTGGCCGGCCCTCGACGACCTCACGATTGATGTTCCGAGAGCTTCGATCTTCGGACTTCTCGGGCCGAATGGCGCGGGGAAGACGACGCTCGTCAAACTGCTCCTGGGCTTGGCTCGACCCTCCGGGGGCAGCGGAACTTTGCTCGGGGCCCCCCTCGGCGCCGTCGCGGCCCGCAGGAAGGTCGGATTTCTGCCCGAAGGACAGTCCTTCCCCGAGTACATGACGGCGCGCCAGTTCGTGGCGCAGGGGGCCGCGCTCTCGGGTTTGGGCCGCCGCGAGGCTCGCGAACGCGCCGTTCCCTGGATCGAAAAAGTCGGACTCTCCGGCGTCTTGGACCAGCCCATCCGGACGTTCAGCAAGGGAATGAAACAGCGTCTCGGTTTGGCGGCGGCGCTCGCCCATGAACCGGAGTTGCTGTTCCTCGACGAACCGACCGACGGCGTCGACCCAGGCGGGCGGCGCGAAATCAGGGACCTCGTGGTCGGCCTCCGGGAGAAGGGCATCACGGTGTTCGTGAACAGCCATTTGCTCGGCGAGATCGACCAGATGTGCGACCACATCGCCATCTTGAATCTCGGACGCCTCGTGACCGAGGGGCCGACCTCGGAAGTCAAAACCAAGGCGCTGGGCGGAGCCTCCGCGCGCGACCGCGTGCGCTATCTCGTGTCGAGTGTCGGCGACGACATGCGACCCTTCCTCGCGCAGATCCCGGGTTTGATCGACCGCGTCGACCCGACCGGCACCTCGCTCGAGGTGATGCTCCCCGCCACCGACAACGCCGCAAGCGAGCTCATCGATTTCCTGCGGGCCGCGGAGATCCGGCTGCGCACGGTGCAACCCCTGGAGGCGAGCCTCGAGGACAGCTTCATCGCCCTGATCCAAGCCGACAATCGCCAACGCCTCGGAGGGAGCCCGCAATGAGAAACATCCTTCTCATCGCCGAAGAATGGCTGCGTCTCGTGCGCTCCCAAAAGAGCTTCCGCATCCTGGCGGGCCTGTCGATCCTACTCGGCCTCTTGCTCGCCGCGGTCGAGATCACTCCGGAAGAAGTGAAAGTCCTCTGGTCCTTCCGGATTCCGCTGGGCGGTACCGCGGAATCGCCGGTGCTCGCGAACGAGATCGTCTACGGCATCCTGAGCTTCCTCATCACCCTGCTGCCTTTGATCACCGCCTTCGTGGCCGTCTTCACCACCGGCGGGGTGGTGCCGGAGATGATCAGGAAGGGGCGCCTCGAGGTGCTCCTCGCGCGTCCCGTGCGCCGCTACCAAGTGGTGCTGGGGGCGTACGTCGGCGGACTCGTGTTCACAGCCTTGATTGCGGGAATCCTCCTGCTTGCGACGTGGGTCGGACTGGCGGTGCGGGGACGATTCATCGGACCGGAGTACTTCCTGAACTTGCCGGTGATCGTGGCGCAATACGCCTTGATCAGCGTCATCACCGTTTGGATCGGATTCACCCTCCGCAGTGGTGGCGCGGCGATCGTCGTCACGCTCCTGCTTTGGTTCTTGGGGAAAATGGCGAGCGGCGCCTACGCGATCATGGTCGCTTCCAAGGAATTGACCATGGACAAGGAACTCGAGGGTTTCCAGGGTTTCTTGGCCGGACCGGCCGGCAAAGTGGTCGCCGCCGCCTGGTGGATCCTCCCCAAGCCCGGCGAGCTCGGGGTCCTCACCAACCAGATCCTCGACGCATGTCTCGAAGACGGCCTCACCCGCCGCCTCCTCACCCGTGCCAAACAGTCGGCCGAACTCGCGGCCGCCACGCCTCCCCTCGCCGACGTGGCCTTCTCCTCCGGCGCCCTCATCGTCTTCCTCCTCGCCCTCACCAGTTGGTCCCTTTCCCGCCGCGACCTCTGAGCCTCTCCCACCCAATCCCGGTGCGGCCTACTCTCCGCCGGGAACGCCGATCACCAGATCCGCCCGCGCTCAATGGGAACGCGGATCACCAGATCCGCCCGCTGCCGACCCCAGCACACCACCTGCTCCCAGAGCAGACTATCCAGCTCCGCCCCCCCTCCCGCCCGTCACTGAACGTTGATGTCGTCGAGTGCGATGTTGGAGGATGCTGGACCAATCGCAGAGAAAAGAAACTTGGTGGAGGGTCCGTAAGCAATGAAAGGAACCAGCTCCTGCGTCCAGCCGGTACCCGGAGCGGCTGCGCCGACATAGGTCGCAATCGGGGCTGTGAGGGCACCCGAGGCATCGGTTTGCCGGATCGTAAACGTGATTCCCGTGGCCACTTCACGATAGAGTCGGAAGCTCAGAGTAAGAGTGGGCGCCGCCGCGATATCGATGGGGCAGGTCAGAGCCACCGATGGAACCGTGGGGTTTGGGCGAGCGTAGAGATACCCGATCCCGGTGGCGGCCGTGGGAATCACGGATTGGATCACCGGCGACTGGTAGGGGGGCCATCCAACCACCCATGGAAAGCCGACGAGCAAGGGACTCGTCCCATTGAACCAACCGGGAAGCTCCAGCACTTCGAACCCGGCCGGAAGCGCGCACGACTGGACTACCACGAGCGCGGCGTGACTCAGGGCAAATCCATCCGCTTGGCTCGGATCGAGCACAACGAGCTGGGTGCCAAACGGGATGGGCACCGTCGGTGTGAACGGGAGTGTCAAGCCCGGATCGGTGGGTAGTGACAGGCTCATGAGATTCGGAGTCACTCCCCCAAGGGCGAAGAGGAGACCAGGGGCGGCCAGATCCAGGTTGATGGTCTGCTGATTGGGCGTCGCCAGAGCACCTTGAGATCGGCCGATGGGCGCCGATTGGGGTGTGATCCCCAGGTCGAAGAACGGCAGGGCAGAGTTCGACCGGAGATTCAGGGTGTGCGGTTCAAAGTGAATAGTCTGGACCCGCACCGGGACACTGGGGCCGGGCTCGGGCAAGCCATCCATCGCAAGCGAGGCCCCCGACTGGTTGTACTGGTATTCATAGGCAGGGCGCGGCAGGGAACACGCCGGCGTCGTCCCCACCGAGTAGTAGAAAGTCCCCCACAGTCCCCGGGCGCTCACCGCAGCCACGAACGGGGGAAAAATGAACTGGCCGTTGCGAACCGTGAGTTCGGAATTGGAGATGCCAGGATAGGTTCCGGGCGGAATCTGGGCGGTTCGAAATCCCTGGAGCGCGGCAGCGTTGAGAGGCACTACCGTGATCGCGAGTCCTTGGGCACTCCCTGGAACGAGATTCATCGCCCAGTTGGAGAAGAACACTGGAGTTTTCCATCCAGCGCTCATCGATTGCGATTCGAAAGACGTCACATCCGTCTGAGCCAGCAGCTGCCACGCCGATGGGATGACTTCAAAGCCGACGGAGCTCCCGCCGCCTACACGCCCATAGACCTCCACTCTCCAGCGCCCCGTCGCCAGGAATAGGTCAAAGCCACAAACCGTCAGCGGCACCGAAGCCACGAGATCGGTTGCAAAACTCCTCGCTTGGTAGCTTGAAACCGGCCAGGGCTGCACAAGTTCGAGATTCGAGAGCGTAGCGGGCTGCGCTAGAGCGGCCATGCTCAGACCACCCGCCACCATGCAGAATCGGACCCAAGGTGCCTTCATGGAAATTCTCCGAACGTTGACGTGGGGCAGTCCCCGACGGTCGATCGCTGGCAAGCGTGGGTGCCGTGTTGGTACGGAGGACTCGATTACCCGATAGCTGAAATTCTTCAGGAACGCGCGGAAAGTAGGCCAAAGTCTCGGAATGCCGGGGGCGCGCGGCGAGGCAATCGCCGCATCACGTCGCGGCAAGAGGGCGCTGGGCCACAGGCAGCGCAGTGCTCGACAATCCCAGAGCGCCAATCCGCCGGCAAGCGATCCCGGAGTGAATAGGACTCCGACCCGGTGACGCGGTCGCTCCCCTTTCGGGATCAAGCCGGTTGTATCGAGATGCCGCTGCCGGTTGGAATTCCCCCCGATAGCCTTGCCGCCGTTCGTTACGAAGTCGCCCGATTCACTACGAGTCAAAGCCCCAAGACCACTACGAGGCCGTCCGAGACGGAGAGCGCGGGCGAGACCTGGAAGGCCTGCACCGTCCAGGTCTGCTGGACGTAGAAACTCGCGTTGGCCAAGGGAACCGGATGGCGCCATTCTCCCCGCTCATCAGCCACGAAGTCGACGCGGAGCGCTTCGGTCAGAGGTTCGGCCAAAACGCAGGCTTCGCCTGGCACCGTAGAGACCGCGCGAGGCGGCACCGGCTCGCCCAGTCGGATGATCACCACGCCATTTCCACCCGGAGTGGCCCCGCGAAGCCGAAGCTCGGTGCTCTCCCCCAGGCGCGGCGGATTGCATGAGAGCTGGAGAGGAGTCGGCTCGGCGCCCAATCGGTACGGCTCCGCCTTGGCCTGATTGTCGGACGGGCGGCTCAAATGCATCACCCACGGCTTGGGGGAAATCGCGAGCGGAGTGCTCGGATCAACCCGCCACCGGGCGACTTCGTCCGACCAGGGTGCCCGCTCCGGATCCTCGATTTCGACCCGCCAATACTGCACGACCCCGCCGACCAGGACCGCGATCAGGATTGCCGAGGCCACCAATCGTGTCGGCCTGACCCACTCCCGGGGCCGAGTCGGCCAGTGACCCAAACTCAGCCACCCGAGGAGGAGCATCGGCACGACAAAATAGCGACCGGCAAATCCGTTTCCGACCGGTCCGACCGGAGCCCCCAGCGCGAAAGTGAGGCCGCCCAGAATCGAAAGAACGAGCGCTCCGAGAAGGAGACCCACCGCACCGGGCCGCCACAGCAGCCAGAACAGGAGGGCAAATGCGCCAAAGGAGGCCCACCCGATGACCGACGTGGGAACTCCGTTCCGCGTCGCCGCCGCGCCCCACTCGTGAGCCCAAACCTGTGCCTGATCCCGGCCCACCACCGCCGGCAGAACGCCATCCACCGCGAGCGATGCCCCGATCACCACCGGCGTGCGCACCACGAGCCGGGAATCGGCGGACAGTCCATTGTCCTCCCCTAGTTTCTTGGTGAAGCCGATGACCGCCACCATGCCCACCACGAGAACGAAGGAGAGGAGCGCGAGCCTCCGCACCTCCGGCTCGCGGGTGCGGATTCCGTGCCACCAGATTGCGGGCGCCATCAGGACCGGCAACCCGCTCGAGAGCGTCGTGATCCCGAGCAGGAGCGCACGCAGCAACGCGCGCATTCCGCGCGCCGGGGCCTCGGTGGCCTCGACGAGGATCAGAATCGGAATGACCGCGAGGAAGAACTTGCTCGCGAGCGTGGAGACCCAGAGGTTGTCCATCGGCACCGCGAGCACGACGACGAGCACCCCAAGGATTTTTCTCCAGCGACTCCCGAACAAGCGAGAGCGCGAAAATGCGACGAAGAGCGCGGGCAGCCAATGGGCGAGCCCGGCGCAGATTTGCATCCACAGCGCCGCCGCCTCCAGGGGGACGAGCCGAGCCACGCCAATTGCCGACAGCGTCGGCCAAAGATCCAAGTAGCCGACTTCGAACCAATGCCAGCCCCAAATCGGGAGGCCGGAAAACGCGCGGCTGAAGAAGAACGACCCCTCCTCCGCTTGGAAGCGCGGCGAGGTCCACAGGCTCGTGTCTTGGAGCGCGATCAGGACCAGCGCGAGCGCCGAGACCGCCCACGAGAATCGGAGCGACACTCCGCCTCGCGCCGCGAAACCCTCTTCGATCCGAGAGTCTACGTCAGTTCCCGGCACTCTTTTGACCCTTCAAATGTTCTTTGAGAAACGCCAGGTACGCCTCGAGCGCTTTTTGGCGATTTTCCCGACGCTTGAACCCGTGGCCCTCGTCGTTGAACACGATGTACTCGACCGGAGTGCCGTTTTTCTTGACGGCGGCAACCAGTTCGTCGCTTTCGACCTGCAGCACCCGCGGGTCGTTCTTGCCCTGCACCACGAGGAGGGGTTTCTTGATCTTGTCGGCGGAGAAGAGCGGGGAGATCTTGGTGAGACGTTCCTTTTCCACCGCCGGATCTCCGAGCTCGGTGTAGAGTGCGTGGCGCTGCGACTCCCACCACGCCGGAATGCTCTCGAGAGTGCGCACCCAATTCGTGACGCCGAAGATGTTGATGCCGGCGTCAAACGCGTCGGGCTGGAAGGCGAGCGCCGCCGCGACCATGTAGCCGCCGTAGCTTCCGCCCATGATCGCCATCTTGGAGCCATCGATCCAAGGCAGTCCGGACAAGTACTGTCGCGCCGCGACGCAGTCTTTGAGGTCGGCATCACCGTGGCGCCGATCGTCGAGGTGATAATAACGCTTGCCGTAACCGGAACTCCCGCGGTGATTGATCGCGAATACCGCGAACCCGTGATTGACGAGGGCCTGAATTTCCGGACGGTATCCGGCGCGACTCTGCCCGCCGGGCCCGCCGTGAACGAAAATGACCGCGGGCACTTTCTGATCCCGTCGTGCCTGCTGGGGCTTGTAGAGAAGTCCGTAGACCTTCTCCTTGTCGTAACTCTCGAACACGGTCGAGATCGCTCCCACGAGGGTGCTGGACGGAATCGCTTCGGTCAGGCTCTTGGTGAGGCGCACCGTCTGGTTCGTCTGGACATCCCACACGTAGGCGTCGGTCGGCGTCTGGTCTCCTCCCGCGATCACGAGCGCCTTGGTGCCGATGTCCGCGAACTGGATGCGCACCGGGAGCCCGTCTTCGAGCTCGGGTTGTTCGACATCCTGGCCGTTCGAGAGGTTCGTGATTTGGAGGCGGTCGCGGGCGTCCTGATTCAGACCGACCACGCGATATTTACCGGTGCGGGAAAACGAGCAGGAGACTACGTCCCACGGCTCGCGCAGAAGCTCCCGCTCGCGGTTCTCCTTGAGATCGTAGGAATAAAGAGTGCGGAAGTCACCGCCCTTGTCGGAGGCGAAGTAGATCGTTCGCTGATCGGGGGCCACCGCCAGGAACTCGTGAACGGCCTCGCCCTTGTGGGGGGTGAAGTGCTTGGGCTTCGGGTCCTTGCCGCCCAATTCGAGCGCGTAGAGGTCCGAGTCGGCCTCGGTTTTCGTACGGCCGAGGATGACGGTTCGCCCATTGGGAGCGAGGCCGACGATGTCGAACCCCTCCTTGTTCTCGTAAATGAGCTTGCGCGGATACTGGAGTTCGGCCTTGGCGGAGAGCGCGGTCGCGGAGTCTTCGTACTCGTACAAGTCGAAGAACTTGGCATCCCGCTCGTTGGTGAGCACGAAAAAGCGCGTGCCGTCGTCCGAAAAGTGCAGGAACTGCGCTCGGTGTTTTTCGCCGGGCGTCAGGTCGAGCATGTTCCCCTTTTCGTTGACCACGTAGATGTGGTCGAGTTCGTTCCCGCCCTCGTCGGCGGTCATGATCCAGCGCTTCGGTTCGCGCGGGAACCACGCGCGCCCCACCATCGAACCCGAGATCGCGTTCGTGATGGCCTTCTTCTCGCCGCCCTCCGCGCTCACGAGGTAGAGATTGTCGGAGCCGGACTCGTCGGAGGTCAACAGCACCTCCGTCCCTTCGGGCGACAGCACGGCCCCCCGGAGCGTCGTGGTCTGAAAGAAGGTCGCGGCAGGGATGTTGATTTCGATCTGGGCAGAGGCGGCGGCAGAGAGGCAGATCGCGAAAAGGAGGAAACTTCGGTTCATGGATCGGGTCTCGGACTGGCGGGAAGGCGGGGATCATAGCCAGGCTCCGAGCGAAGAAAGCCGGTCGCGGGTCGGAAAGCCGATACCATGCGCCACCGTGCCGCCGACCCCCGAGATTTACTGCACCCTGCTGCTCGTACGCCGAGGCCCGCTCGATCCGCAAAACGACACCCTCGCGCTGGGGCAGCATGAAGTCGGGATCAGCGCCACCGCGCGGGCGATCGAGCCACGGGTCGCGCAGGCCCTGCGAGCGAAGTCCCCGCAGCGCCTCGTGTCTTCCGACAGCGAGCGGGCGAGGGCTTCGGCAGAGCGCATCGCCGAGTCTCTCGGCTGCCCACTCGCGGTGCGGAAGGACCTGAGAGAGCAAGACCTCGGCGATTTCGAAGGCCGCCACTGGCCGGCCATCGTCGCCAGCTCTCCGGTCGCGGCGGTCGGTTTCCTGAATCACTTCGCGACCGCGCGCCCGCCCCACGGCGAGACGCTCTCCGAAGTCCAGGCACGATCGGTTCGGGGCCTCAAACTCGAAGCGAAGCGGCATCCAAAGGGAGTCGTCGCCTACCTCGGTCACGCCGGAGTGATCCGCACTGCGGCCGCCCAGTTCCTCGGACTCACGCTCGAACAAAGTCTGCGCTTGGCCCTCGATCCCTTCTCGCTGTCGGTCCTGGACATCCGGGGACCGCACACGACCCTTGCCCTCTGGAATTCTCCCCTCTGATTGGATCGCGACCTCCTCCGTCGTAGGAATGGCCATGCCAACCAAGATCGACTGGGCCTATCACCGCAAGGGGTGACAAAGCTGCGTCAAGGGCGATGAGTTCATCGCCGAGCGGGGCCTGAAGCCCACGGTTCTCGTCGACGCGAAGAAGGAAAAAATGGACCGCGCGAAAGCCCTGGCTCTCGCCCGCTCCGTCGACCGCGTCCTCACCGGCCGTGGCGCCAACGTCGTCACGATCGAAGTGAAGGGCCGCACCCCGCCCGACGACGAACTCGCCGCCGCCCTCCTCGGCCCGACTGGCAACCTCAAAGCCCCCACCCTCAAAGTCGGCCGCACCCTCCTCGTCGGCTTCAACGCCTCGGCCTGGGGGGCCGTGTTTTAGCTCCCAAGCCGCGACAACCCTCGACCTAGGCCGACCCTCTGGTCGCCGCCCTCGTTGCGATTCCACAAGCCCTCCAGGGATTTTGCTTGACGCGGTTGGCTCCTTCGGCTTGACTACCCTCTGGCTGCCGCCGTCATTAAGTCTGAGGGTCTGCATTTGGCTTCCCTGACGATTCATCCTCGGAGAAGGCAGCTTCCATGCTCAACTGCCCCGACTCCAGTTGGCGGGATACCCCTTGCTTTGCCCAGTTCGACTCACCGACTCGGATCGGCGTTCTGTGACACTCAGCGGCCCCATCTTCCCACACGGACCATCGGCCGCAGTCGGAACTTGTCGCCTATCACTCTCCTAGGAATTCTGCTTCTGGCTTGGGCCCCACTCCGCGCCCAGTACTTCGTCGAGGCACCAAGGTATAATTACGCGGTTGGTCAGTTCTCCTTTTACACACCATCCCCTGACATCAACGGCAATGGCTATCCGGATTTCCTGAGCTTTCCTCTCTCCGGACCCAACCTCGTATGGCTCGATCCCGGCATCAACGGAATAGGACCACCAACGGTCCTCACCCTGGGCGGAGTCAATCCGAACCCAGTCCCCGGTTATGGTCAAATTCAATTCGGGGCGGTCACTCGCGATTCGTCCACCGACATCGTCGGCATCGACTATTCGCTCGGGGCCGTTCGCGCGCTCTCCGGGACTCCGGCTCCGCCGTTTTTCATGCCGCTTCCATTCACCATTGGAGGCGGAGATACCCTTCTCATGATATTGCGGGATCTCAACGGCGACGGGTGGGACGACATTGTGAGAGTTCAAAGCGGGCCAGCGGCCGCGCCACCATATGCACTCACGATTCACATGAATTTTCACCCTCAATGGCCGCTGGCACAGCAAGTCAGCTTTCCTAGACGACCAGTGCTGTTGGTTCCGGGCGACTATGATGGAGACGGCAACCAGGATGTATGCGTTATCTTGGAGGGATTCGCAGGGGTCCCGGCCAACCCAGCCTACGATGACCTTCAAGTATGCTTCGGAGACGGAACGGGGATGTTCGCCGCCCCTGCTTCCCTGTCGCTCGGACAAGCTGCGCTTGCGTATCCGATTGCCTACATTTCAGCCGTGTATGACCTGGACCGCGACGGCTGCGATGATGTTTTTTGGGTCGAAAGTGGTGGACTTGGTTCGGGGTTCACTGCTCGCGTTCGCGTTCTTTGGTCCACACCGGCGCGAATGCTGATCCCAGGCCCGATTATTACCGTTCCTGGTGCAGTAGATCTTCAAGTCTTCGATTTGATCGACGTTGATGGAGATGGGCTTGTTGACCTGGGATTCAAGGACATCAATGTCCCCGGGATCCGCTTCTACCGCTTCGTGCACAATCTGGGAAATCGCAACTTCGGCACCGAGCTCCAGACTCTGCCGATCACGCTGCAAGGAGTCACTGGCTACAACCCCGCCCCTTATTTTGCTCGGGCGGACTTCGACCTTGACGGTGATCTGGATTTGATGGGCCACAGCCCCACCCAAGTGCACTACTACATCAACGAAGCGGTCTATGCGCGGGGGTGCGCGGGGACGGGGGGCAAGGTGCCGAGATCGACGCCAGGCACGGCTTTTCTCGGGTCCCAGGGGACCGCATTTTACTTGGAGGACGCACTGCCCCAGGCGCCGGCACTGTTTGGCATTTCGGTAGCGCGGAATCCACTCGGCGTCTTTCCGTGTGGAATCGGGATCGACTTCTTCGGCCCGTCCTCGTTCATTCCTCGTATGACCGACGCCACCGGATTTGCCGCGATGCCCATCACGATCCCGGGGTGGAGCGGACTTCAGGGGGCCCAGTTTTCGATCCAGTGGGCCGTCGCCGACCCTGCCGGCGGTTTCGCGGGCTCCACGGCCAACATCGCCCTCTCCGAGGCCCGGACGGTCTACATATGGTAGCTGCTGCGAACTCGGAAGAAACCGGCATTCGGAAAAGTAGTTCTTGACAATAGAGCGATCATCGTTTTCAATGCTATTTCGTTCTGGAGGAACGACGTATGGTCATCAACAAGATCCACCTGGTGCTTTTCGGCCTCTCGGGCGGGGTTTTCGCTGGGATCGTCCCGCTGGGATCGCAGTGAACTGATCGGCGACCCACCCCCCAAGCCGCGCTACGCACTCATGTCATGCCGATCCGTTGAGCACCCTCGGGGCGCAACCATTTCCTGCAGTGTCCATCCTGGCCCGCACATTGCGCTTCCACAGGATGCGGAAGTCTCCGTTCTCGATGACGGGACACTCCACGTCGTAACCACGTGCTCGTCCTCCGAGCATCGCTGCGAGGAACACCCAGGCGAGGACCCCTACATCCTCTGGTACGTCGCCGGTTCACCCGGATACAACCCGCCAACCGCACCTCCCGACACCAACGACTGCGTCAATTTGCGTCCCTACGCTACCGGGTCCACTCCCGGCCCGATCCCGAATCCCAATAACATCGATTCACGCCCGGGATCACCGTACCCCGTCGTAACGAGACATTGGCCGACACCCAACATTTCCTACTACATCAATGTTCCGGCAGCTGTGCCGGCGGCCGCCAACGCCATTGAGCTCCCACAACCTCCGCCCTTGATGGCCATACCGATCTACACTTATGCCGAATTCAGCGCGGACATTCAGACCATCATGAATTCCGTAGCCAACCAACCGAACGTGGCAATCAACTCCTGCACGCTCCTTGGAATCACGACAACCGACTACGACACAACTCCGACCCCATTCTTGGGCGGAGCTGCGCAATCAACCGGCCCGAGCCAGGGAGAGTTTCAATGGCAGGCCTGCGCAGGCGGCCCTACTCTTGATGGCTTGAACGAATTCATTTTTCTCAGGGCCCGCCCGCTTGGTCGTTCAGTTGGCGGCCTCACAAGCATGAATGTCGACCCGACCACGGGGGAAATCCTCGAGTGCGATGTGATCTACGAGGGACTCAATCCTTTGATCGCCTGGGGGCCATTAGTGGCTGGGGTTCCAATAGTCCCATTCTCCACAGGTCTACCGCACGAAATAGGCCACTTTTTTGGCCTCGATCACACGAATCTACATCCTGGTGGCATGGGCCCGATTTTCCCGCCACCGGGTACTCCGCCTTCCCGGGCTGTTTATCCGACGTTGGACAACATTCCATCCATGGCCGCGGCATTCGTAATCGGGTGCCCAGGAAGTAGGGTCACCACTCCTTGGACTCAAGATGACATAGCCGGCTTAGCCGCGATCTATCCGGTCAACGAACTAAGCGCTCCCGGGGTCACTCCGATCAAAAGGCCCTTGATCAATGATTTCGGCAGAATCATCGGGAGTGTCACCGCCGCTGGTGGATCCGTCTTCGGATCCAATGTGTTTCCTCTGCGCCGACTTCCCGATCCGGGATACGGATTACCGATGATGGCCGGTACCCCGTCCGTGGGTACGATCTCCGGGACCGCAAGGCGCCTCGGAAGCGTGGTGGGTTCAGTCGATACGCAGACCATGGCTCTGACAACCGGCGACTTTCAGATCGACGGAATCGCCCAAGCCGACTATGATATCGTCGTGGAGCCGCTCGGGAGCCTCGGTCTCCTCGGGGCGACGCCTGTCGGCACGTCCTTTGGCGAATGGTGGTTCGACCCATTCATCAATCCCACCAACAATGTCCCGGCATTGGTGCCCAACGGGCAAGTGAATCGAATAAGCCTGAACCCCATCGGCGGATTTCCTCAAGTGTCCAGCCTCCAGGTCATACCGGGCACAGTCATCGTTATTGCCACTCCCATCGACGTTTCCCCAGGCTCTGGCAATACCCTGGAGGCGGTCTCAAGACCGCTTGTAGACATTCAGCCTCGAATCGTACGTCCCGTGGCGCCTTCGCTGGTCACCGTAACCGTAACCCACAACATCAGCGGGTACGTGCCTGCCTCACCAGGCGTTCCTGGTAGCACACCACTACTCAAGCTGACGGTTACTTGGAACGGAACCCCGGTTCGATTGGGGTTTTCATCGTCCGCGCCGGCCCCGGTTGCCCCACCGCAGGTCGGTTTGTACACCACCGTCTACCAATTTCTGGTCTCCAGTAACATGCGCTTTCCTGCAGTGGTGGAAGCATTCGTCACCGAAGTACCTATTGCCGGGATTGCAGCGGTAGTCGGGCGTGGAGAGGTGAGATACTAATGACGATCAGGAAGTTGGCTCGGATCTTGTCTGCAGGGCTAGCGGTTTCGCACGCCGTTGCCTTGGGTCAGTACTACATTGAGGCTCCTCGTCTCAATATCCCCCTCGCACGCTACTCTCTCTACCTTCCAACCCCGGACATCAATGGCAATGGATATCCGGACTGCCTTAGCATTGGCTCGCCTGGCCCTACCTATGCGTGGCTTGACCCTGGACTAAACGGGCTATCTGCTCCGCTGACACTCCCCCTCGCAGGTGTGGCCCCGAATCCGGTTACATCTTATGCACAAATTCAGTTTGGTCTGGTGACACGAGACACATCGCCAGACCTCGTGGGGATCGACAATTCCATCGGGGCTGTCAGACTACTTGCGGGAACCCTCAGCCCGCCGTTTTTCGCTCCTCTCTCGGCCACTATCGGTGGGGGGAATACACTATACTTGGCGTTGAGAGACCTCAATGCGGACGGATGGGACGACGTTATTCGTATTCAGAGCGGGCCCATGGGTGCAGCACCATATTCCGTCACAGTCCACCTCAACTCGTATCCTCAGTGGACGTTGGCTCAACAGATCAGCTTCCCCCGGCGACCGATAGTAGCTGCTCCGGGCGACTTGGATGGCGATGGTAATATGGATCTTTGCGTCATGCTAGAGGGATTCGCCGGTACCCCGCTAACCCCAGCATACGATGATCTCCAATTGTGCTACGGAGACGTCAGCGGTGCGTTCGCGGCGCCTGTCTCACAGTCGCTCGGCCAGGCCAGCCTGGCATATCCTGCCGCTTACATTTCCGGCGTCTTCGACTTGGACAGGGATGGCTGTGACGACGTCTTTTGGGTCGAGTCTGGAGGTCTGGGCTCGGGGTTCACGTCACGCATCAGGGTCCTGTGGTCCACACCAGCGCGCACCATGATTCCGGGGACAGTCGTGACCGTTCCCGGCGCGGTCAATGTTCAAGTGGCCGACATACGCGATATCGACGCGGATGGGCTGATCGACATTGGATTCAAAGACATCAATACCCCCGGAGCTCACTACTTTCGCTTTGTCCATAATCTGGGGAATCGAAATTTCGGGTCTGAGCTCCAGACCCTAGCAGTCACCTTACCTGGACTGACTTCCGTCACTTACCCTCCCTTCTTTGCCAGGGCTGATTTCGACCTCGACGGAGACTTGGATCTCATGGGGCACAGCCCGACGCAGGTGCACTACTACGTCAACGAAGCGGTCTATGCGCGGGGGTGCGCGGGGACGGGGGGCAAAGTGCCGAGATCGACGCCGGGAACGGCTTTTCTCGGGTCCCAGGGCTCCGCATTTTACTTGGAGGACGCACTGCCCCAGGCGCCGGCACTGTTTGGCATTTCGGTAGCGCGGAATCCACTCGGCGTCTTTCCCTGTGGGATCGGGATCGACTTCTTCGGCCCGGCCTCGTTCATTCCTCGCATGACCGACGCCACCGGATTTGCCGCGGTGCCCATCACGATCCCGGGGTGGAGCGGACTTCAGGGGGCCCAGTTCTCGATCCAGTGGGCCGTCGCCGACCCCGCCGGCGGCTTCACGGGCTCCACGACCAACATTGCCCTCTCCGAGGCTCGGACGGTCTACATCTGGTAGCGCAGGATCGTGAGACGGGTGACTGCGGGACTCGGCTCGGTGGCAATGGCCAGAGCGGGAGGACCGGAGGGGGGATGGAGGAAGGGCCAAATTCCAATAACGGAGGCGTCAGCGGGAGCCAAGTCGAGAGTGAGATCGGCGGAGCGGGGACCGGTGCGGCGGACGCGTTCACTTTGCGCCAAACGCGCCACCCATTCGACAATCCGGTCCACGTCCCAAACCGGGGATTCCTCGCCGAAGAGAATTTGGCGCAGAATGGCGTCGCTGTCGGTCGCGCTCGCATCGTCCGGGTTCTTGGCACCCATCCAGATTTGCACACGCCGTGACTCAGCCTCGGGCTGCACCACTTCGGGGCGACCATCCCGGTCGAGATCGACCATCATCAGGGGCTCGAGCCCCGCACTCGCCGCTTCGAATCTCGCAATGATCGCGGCCGGATCCTTCAGGATGCTGAGGATCGGGGGAAGCCGCACCACGAGATCGCGACGCCACGCGGGAGTCTTTTCGAAAGTCGCACCGAGGGACCGATAGCCGACCGCTCCGACCTCGACCTCCAAATCCGTGAGCGCCCCGAGGAGGAGCGAGGCGACATCCGGCACCAACACCTTGAGCATCACCAAATCCGGCTTTCCGTCCGGATCGAGGTCGGAAAGCAAGAGGGCGGTGATGTCGTCGGCGGCATTCAGGATTTGCGAGGGCTCCGTGAATTGTGGCCCCGCGGCGCCCCCGCGAAACACCCACACCTTCCGCCGATGCGCGATGACGGCGTCTTCGATGCCGTCCTGATCGAGATCGCGAGCGAGGAAGATCTGGTCGTCCCCGCCCGCGAGGACCCGGCCCGGCCGAACCTGGGCCTTGTCGGTGGTGTCGCGGTAGAGAGCGAGGTCGAGTTTCACCGTGGGCTCGGGGGGAATCGTGCCCTCCGCCGTCTGCAAGTGCCAGGCGCGGCGCCGACCATCCTCGATCAGGAGATCCTCACGCTGGTCGGCATTCACGTCGCGCACCGCCAGGCGCGGGATATAGAACGTGCTTTCCAAGACATCGGAGAACTGCTCGGCCCGGGTCGACATGATGCGACGCACTTGGACAGGGACTCGCGCGACCCGGCGCAGACAGGGCCCCTCGCCGTCCTTCGTGCCGTCGTGCAGCCAGATCTCGCAGGTCTCTCCGAGGGGAATCACCACGTCGGCAGCGCCATCTCCGTTCAGATCTCGGGAGTAGGCGCTGGACCTTGGAGAGCCGGTGCGCAGATCAAACGCCGCCCGCTGGCGCCCTCGAGTGGGAGCGAGGGACCGGGGAGTCGCGAGCAGGTTTCCCGAAGCATCCGAGCAGTAGGCAACGACCCCCGCGGGCGAGGCGACCAACAAATCGCCGCGCCCATCGAGGTTCATGTCGGCGAAGTCGACGATCGAACGAGTCGGCTCGGGCAGAGTGAACTCGCCCCGCACGACCAACTTGGTGCCGTCGACCTGCAGGACTCGCACCTCTCCGGCCTGTCCGATGACCACGATTTCCTCGGCGCCATCGCGATCGAGGTCGATCGGCCGAACGAGGGCGGCAGGAAAAGGAAGCTCGACCTCGGCGGAAGGCACCAGCTTCGCGGTCTGGCCGATCAGGATCGGCGAGAGCAGAATCAGACTCACGATCCCGAGGAAAACCAATCGGGCTGTCCCCCTCATGGCGTCCACCTCCAATGATGAGCCTCGGCGGCGGACAGGTAGAGAAGTTCGGACGGAAGGCCCTTCCTTCGCACGACCGACACGCGGCCACGCGGCCCGTGGAAGCGAAGACTCGGCTCGGCCTCGAGACCGAGATTGCGCCCCTGGCGGACGAACTTCTGAATCCGGAATGAGGCAGAGTCGTCCTGAATCAGCAGTTCCGCGAGCCCGTCGCGGTTGCCGTCGGGCAGTACCTCCAAGCGGAAGAACTCTCTCCCAGCGTCCAGCGATTTGGATCGCAATGAGATCCTGGTCACGAGATCCGCTTGGGTCGCAAACGTGCCCTCGCGATTCAGGAAGACGGAGAGCCCGAGGTCGAGGTCGCCGCCGCGAGACCGCAATTGATCTACCAAGTCCGGCTCGAAGGTGGTCGCGAGAAAATCGGGTCGACCATCACCATCGATATCCGCGAGCGCGGTGGAGGCGACAAACCCGGCCAGTCCGATCACCTGCCTCGGCACTCCCCGGGGTCCGAAGAGCGGCGCCTCCGGCGTGGTGGCTCGCGCCCCTCCGTCGGTCTTTCCTTGCAGGTAAACGAGCACCTGCGCCCGAGCATCTTTGGCTTTGGCGTTGCCGGCCACGAGCAAGCAGTCCTGCTTGCCGTCCCCGTCGAAGTCGTCGGCATGGGCGCGGTACGAGAGGTCGAGCAGCCGCGCTTGATCGAGGACGACCGGGATGGGGTAGGCCAAATCGGGAGCGCTCGAAAACGACATGGCTTCGGATTGACGCCACACGCAGAAGCGTTCCGCCGTGCGCAACACCACATCCAAGCGGCGATCCCCGTCAAAATCGGCCAGAAAAGGCGCCGGCACAAATTCGCTCACTTCGAGGAGCGGGCGGAGAAAGCCGTCGTCCGGCGTGGCCCCGAGCTTGAGCGAGATTTCCTTGCGGGCCCCGCGACCCCGAACCTGCATGGCGCTGCGACTGTGATCGCGTGCCGCCCGATCCTCCGGCACGGCCAGACGCTCGATTCGGGAGAATTGTCCATCGCTACCCGGCGTTCGCTCCTGACGCGCGACCACGACTCCGGAGGGTTCCGGGATCAGGAAGTCGTCGTCGCCATCGGCATCCACATCGGCCACGCCGCGCGCCCACAGGACGAGATCCTCGTCGTCAGGGAACTGCCAGAGAAACGCGGCTTCGAAGAGTTTGCGCGGTCGCTCGTCGGCCTTGGCGAACGGATCGACCGCAAACGCCGCCCGGGGATTGAAGAGGATCAACTCCGCGCCCGGGCGGAGATTCACGTCGGCGGCCGCGAAACCCACGACGTCCGGAGTGAGGCGCAAGACGGCATCAGCGGGCGCGCCAAACCTCGGCCCTTCTTTCTTTGCGAGGTGCATTGCCAACTGGTGGACGAAGGGTCGCTCGGCGGAAATCACCGACAAGACCAGGTCGAGTTCCTGATCCCCGTCGAGATCGGCCATCGTCCCCTCGCGGATCCGCCACCCCTCGGGAGGTGCGACCAGGGTGGCCACCGGGGTTTGGCCGAACACACCGAGCCCGACCGCGAGCCCGAACAGCAAGCCCCGCCAAGTGGCGCGACTCACGGCAGCTCCTTCGCTTCTTCGAGTCGATCCGCATCCCCGCCCCGCAGTTTGATGAGCCAAAGCAGGGTGAATTCCCAGGCGGCCGGAGTCTCCTCGTAGCCGAGAAGGCCCAAGAGGAGCGAGGTGTCGCTCCGCGTGCGCTCTTTTTCGTGGCTGAACAGGATCGGGATGCTGAACTTCGTGAGGTCGGAGTCGCGGCTCGAGAGGCGCGTCGGAAGGGACAGGACTTCCGACCCGCGGCGAAGCTCGAGGGTGAGGACCGACGCCTCCGGCGCGGCGCGGATCGCGTCCAGCACCACGTTGGGCTGGCCGACCACTTGGCCGTCCACCTTCGTGATCAAGTCTTGGAACTGCACGCCGTCGCTCCGCCACGGCGAGCCACGAGAGAGGCCCACGACCACGGCCCCCGCCCCGGGCGGCAGTCCCGCCGCGCGGGCTTCGACCTCGGTCGGCGTTCGCAACACCACGCCGACACGCTCCTCCTCCCGAAGCCGCACCCCCGCCTCACGCAGAGGCGCCGCGACCCGCGGAGTCACCGTCAGCGTCGCTTCTCGTTCCCGACCCTCGCGCTCGTAAACCACGCGCCACCCTGATCCCGGAGCCGACTCCAATTCGAGCTTCCGCCAATGGCTCGCCCATCCGAGTGGGGTCGGTTCGGTGGCGGCATCCACCCACACTTCCAAGAGAAGGTCGTCGACCTGGATCCCCGCCGCGTGGCCGGGAGAGTTTTCGATCACCTGCGTGACCAACACCCCCACGCTCTCGCCGCCTTCGAGCGCCTCGAGAGTCTCGGCTCCGTCCTTGACGTAGATCCCCGTGAAGGTCCCGGTGGCGAGGGACTTCCGCGCGGCTTCATCATCGGGCTCCGCGAGCAGGGCCGTCGGTTCCTCCAAATCGTGGAGCGGGGGGCGCTCGGAGGGAAGCTCGCCCGCCAGAAATCCGCAACCCGTCGCCAAGCCGAGGCACAACCAAGCCGGGACAAATCGCATCACGGCACCGATCTCCGTTGCAGGGCCCAGAGCGCGATCAGCGCGGTAGCGAGGAGGAAACTCGCCGGCGCCACCGTCGCCAGGCTTTCGTACGAGAAGGAGGTATTGCCGACGTTCGTGACCACTTTCAGATAGTGCTGTACGAACGAGCTGCGGTCGCCCAACGCCGAGGGCACGTAGGCCGAAGGTAGCCAACCCTCGAACCCCTGCGAGCGCGCGATGACCTTCGCGAGATCGAGCAGCAGGGCCGCGATGAGCGCGAGCGACAGGGCGCCGGCACTCCTGCGCACGAGGGTGCCGGCGAGGAAGCCCAAACCGACGTACGCCGCCATCGGCAAGAGTGGTGACCGGAGCAGCCGCGGCACCAGTCGACCCAGTTCCTCCGCGGTCATCAGCGGAAACGGTTCGCCGTTCGGCAGCACCTCGACGAGATCACCAAACCCGAAGTACGCGCGTGCGGCGGTGTACGCGGCCAGCGCAAGCACCGCGAAGCCCACGCCCGCGTGCAAGAGGCTCGCGAGCAACTTGCCGAGTCCGATTTGCCAGCGCGTGAGCGGGCGCAAAAGGAGGTTGCGCAGGGTGCCGTGGGCGTGTTCGGCGGCCACACTCTGGCTCGCCAATCCCGCCAACACGAGCACGAGCAAGGGCAATCCGGCCTCCAAGCCGAGCCCGAGGGCCTCGAATCCGGTCGCCTGCGTGGCGGTCACCAACTCGCCGGATTCCACGGCTCGGAGGGCGGCGCGCTGCGCCATCGCGCGCTGTCCGATCACGGCCAACGCCAGCGCGGAAGGGAGAACCAGGAACGTCCACGCCGCCCCGGATCCGACAAGGCGGCGCAGCTCGTAGGCGACGACGCGCAATACGGGGAAGGACGGAACCGCGCGGGGTGGCCGCGCGGGTTCGGTTTCAGCAGCCGCAGTTGGCTGAGTCGCCAACGGCCCCTCGCCGACGCCCGCAGGGGTGCGCCGCAACCGGAGGTAGACACTCTCCAGCGTCGGCCGAATCGGAACGAGTTCCCGCAGCGATGCGCCCACAGAGGCGAGCCCGCGCACAAGCCGATCGCGCGACGAGTCGTCCAGTTCGATGTGCAAGCCACCCTCGACGGCCGATCCGGAAAGTCCCATCGCCGCGCACTGACCGAGGAGTGCGGCCTCGGGCTCGGCGACGACGCGATGAAGGTTGCGCTCCGCAAGGAGGAGCCTCGAAGTCTCCTCTTCGCAGAGGAGGCGCCCTTCCTTCATGATCGCGATCCGATTGCAGAGCCCCTCGATCTCGACGAGTTGGTGGCTCGAAATCACGAGTGTGAGCCCCTGTTCACGGCGGAGCGTGCGCAGGAGTTCGCGCATTTCGGCGAGTCCCTCGGGGTCGAGACCGTTCGTCGGCTCGTCCAAGAGCAAGTAGGGAGGCGATCCCAAGAGCGCTTGCGCCAGACCCAAACGCTGACGCATTCCCTGCGAGAAGGCGCGCACCGGCTTCGACCCCACCTTGGCCAAACCGACGGCTTCCAAACAACGGGCGACTTCGCTTCCGAGCGCGACCGCGGGTATGGCTTGCAGCCGACCCAAGGCCCGCAGATTCGCGGCCGCGCTGAGGCCGCCCTGGAATCCCGGGACTTCGATGAGGCCGCCCAAATGGGCGCGCGCTCCTCGCGGGTTCTGCGCCGCGTCGATCCCCTCGACCAGGAGGCGGCCTCGGTCGGGGCGAAGCAACCCGAGGATCATGCGCAGCGTCGTGGTCTTGCCCGCGCCGTTGTGGCCGAGGAGTCCGTAGGCGTCGCCACGCCGAACGTGCAGCGAAACATCGTCGACCACCCGCTGGCCGCGCAGTTGTTTGGTGAGTCCGAGAGCCTGGAGCGCCACGTGCCGACGTTATCAGCTCGAAGGTCGTGTGTGGCCGCAAACAAAGGAGGCGGGAGCGAACTGACGCCGTAGCATCGAGTCACTGCCATGAATGCACGCCCCCTCCCCGCTCGCCTCGCGCTCCTCCTCGGCTGCCTCCTGCTCTGTTTTTTGCCTTCCATCCTCGGGGTCCTCTACCGCCCCGGACCCTGGTACTTCGAGGAGCTGCGCAAGCCGTCCTGGAATCCGCCATCGTGGGTGTTTGGTCCGACCTGGACATTTCTCTACATCACGATGGGAGTTGCTTTGTGGCGGGTCTGCCTGCGCGTCAGCCCCAAAGTGACACCCGGCCCCTTCCTCGCATTTGCGACGCAACTTCTCCTGAACGGCCTCTGGAGCCCGCTCTTTTTCGGGATGAAACGCCCGGACTGGGCGCTCATCGACATCGCCTTCCTGCTCGTGGCGATCATCTGGACGGTTCGGTCGTTTCTCCGCGTCGATCGCACCGCGGGCCTCCTGCTCCTCCCCTACCTCGCCTGGGTGAGCTTCGCGACCGCTCTCAATTTCGAACTCTGGCGGCTTTGGCGGAGCTGAGCGAGTGACCCCGTAGTCTCGATCCCGATTGCCCGCGACCAATGGCTGGGCCCGGGTGTTTCCGGACTCCTCAAGGCCGCTTCAAGATCAGAGTCACATCGCCCGCACCCGGAACCAATCCGTCATCCGGTCGCCCCTCGACCGTCATGTGATGCGTGGCCAAGATCTGGAAGCCAGCCTCTTCGACCAGGGATCGGAGGCCCGCAGCCGAAAACGTGAGCAGTTGGTAACTCTCGTTGACCACCGGCGCGACTCCCGCGACGCCCTTCGTCAACAACAGGACCCGAATCTCCTCGCGGCGCAGTGCCGGATCCCGACGCGTGCTCTCGTAGAGAATGGCGGCATGCCCTCCGCCGGGCAAAGCCGTCGGTGGAGAGGACCAGAGCGTCTCGGGAGTTTCATCCAAGCTCCCCGAGAGCTCCGTGGCACCAAGGAGGTAGAGGCCGCCTGGCTTCAGAACGGCAAACATGCAGCGCAGGTGTTTCCTGACACTCGCGTCGTCTGGCAAATGTCCGATGCTCGAGTGAAGGTTCAATCCGACATCGAAGGGCGCCGACTCGAACCGCAGCGTGCGCATGTCTCCTACCGTCAACTCGACGTTCCCTCCCGCAAGCCGACGCTTCGCCTCCCGGACCATCTCCGCTTCCAGGTCATTCCCCGCCACTCTGAGGCCCCGGCGGTGAAAAACCTCGAGCCACCCTCCCGGCCCACACGCCGGATCACACACGGAGTTGGCGGCCCCCGGTAGCCACGTCTCGACCCAGAGGTCCACATCCGCCACCAGATCCTCGGCCGGCTTCAGAAGTTCCGCGTAAATCGCCGCCTGTCGATAGATCTGCATGCCCAACCCGACTCCCGCTTTTCCCCGTCCCGAAGCTCGGATCGAGTCGGGCCCTGAAGATCGCGGCCCAATCCCAGGCTGTCAACCCATGGCGCCCGAAACGAGGTAGGGAAGCGCTCGTCCCGAGACACGGCGCGCCAGTGCCGATCCGCCGAGAAGCGCCAGCGACAGAAGAGGGCGACTGTCGCCAAGGAACCGAAATTCGGCGATGAGACCCCCGCTCTGCCGCGCCAACCCCGACTGGCAGGCCCAGATGGGCCCCGCCACAAACTCAGGAGCGCTCTCCCCCGGACTTTCGAGAGAAAACGCTCGGCCGCATAGAGGGGAAAAAGGAATTCGTGAGCCTCGATCGACCCCGTTTGCGCCAACGAGGGCATCGGGGAGCCCCTGGCACTGGGTTGGCCGGGGTCCCCATCACGGAGATCCTCATCATGAGAGCCACGCTTGCGCTTGCCTGCTTGATCGTCGCGAGTCCGATTCCGACCATCGCGCAGACCTGGAACGATTCTCGATCGACCATGGGCAGAGTCGAATCGAGTACCCCCTCTTTCGTCGAAAACCGCGGGCAGTGGGCCACGCCGGCCCAGTTTGTCGCCCGCGCGGGCGCGATGACGGTCGGCCTCGAGTCTCGGGCACTCGTGCTCAATCTCGTCCTCGAAAAGGACGAGACCCGCCTTCGCGGGGCCGTCGTTCGACTCCACCTCGAAGGTGGCGACAGGACTCCTACCCTGCGGGGCGAGGCGGAGCAGCCGGGCACCCGAAACTTCTTCCTCGGATCGGAGGAGGGCACGAGCCGGACCGGCCTCCGCGCCTACTCGAGCGTCCTCTACGAAGACCTCGCTCCCGGGGTCTCGATGCGCGTCCGAAGCGGGGGTCCGTGCGTCGCCTACGATCTCCACGTCGAACCGGGTGCCGACCCGGAGTCCCTCCGATTCCGCTGCGAGGGCCACGTCGGCCTGACCATTGCCGAAGACGGTGCCCTCCTCGTCCACACCCCGGCCGGCCCCGTACGTCAGACTCCGCCGGTGGCCTGGCAGGTCGACTCGTCCGGGCAACGGCATCCCCTGCCGAGCGCCTTCCGCCTGCTCGAGGGCGATCGTTACGGTTTGGTCGTCGATGGTCGCAATCCGGAGTTCGCCCTCGTGATCGATCCGGGACTGGAGTTCGCCTCCTTCCTCGGCGGCTCGCTCCAAGACGAGGTCACCGCCGTCCGCTTGACCCAGGCCGGAGAGATCCTCTGCGCCGGCGTCACCTCCTCGCCCAACTTCCCGACCACCGCCGGCAGTTTCGATGTCAGCTTGGCCGGGACGACCGATCTCTTCGTGGCGAAGTTCGACGCGACCGCGAGCAACCTCGTCTTCGCGACCTTCATCGGCGGATCCTCCTTCGAACTCCTCGAACGGGGCAGCCTTGCGGTCTCTCCCCAGGGCGAGGCCATCGTCGCGGGCACCACCCAATCCGCCGACTTCCCGACGACTCCGAACTGCCAGGACCCGACCTTCAACGGCGGCACCGCGGATGCGTTCTTGGTGAAGGTCGCGATCGGCGGCACGAGCCTCGTATTTTCCACCTTCTTCGGCGGCTCCGGCTCCGACCGCGGCACCGGCGTGGCCGCGACCTCGGGGGGTGACATCTTCGTGGTGGGATCCACGGAATCCGTCAACCTGCCGCTGAACTCACCTTTCGATTCGACACTCGGTGGGTTCACTGACGCCTTCGTCGCCAAGTACGGCTCCGGCGGACTGATCACGATGTCGAGCTACCTCGGCGGAAGCGGCTTCGACGTCGCCACTCACGTCGCGATCGGACCCGGGAACGAGCCGGTCATCACGGGAGTCACCCAGTCGAACAACTTTCCGACCACCGGTGGTGCCTTCGACCAGAGCTTCAACGGCAACCCCGGAGACGGCTTCGTGGTGCGCCTATCCGCCAGCGGCCAGCAGTTCCTCGCCTCGACCTACATCGGCGGCAATTTCGACGATCGTGCCGAAGGATGTGTGGTCGCCGGAGACGGCTCGGTCTTTGTCGTCGGCAAGGAGCAGTCGAGCGACTTCCCCTCCACTCCGGGCGCCGTCAATCTCGCGCCGATCGGCGAGAATGTCTTCGTGGCGAAGTTCTCGGCGTCGCTCGCCCTGACCTTCTGCCTCCGCTACGGCGGGGCGGGTGCGGATCTCGGATACGGCATTGTCCTCGACGCGTTCGGCGGGCCGGTCGTCTGCGGCGAAACGACCTCCTCGGATCTCCCCGTCACCCCGGGTGCGTTCGACGCGAACCTCGGGGCGGCCCCCTTCTTCAACGGCACCGACAGCCTCGTTGCCCAGTTCTCCCCGGACGGCACGACTCTCCGTTACGCGACCCACCTCGGAAACGGCCCGTTTGCGCGTGCCTACGACCTCGCGTTCAACGGAATCGGCAGCGTCGTGATCGGCGGGGTCGTAGGCGACCAGGCCTTTCCGACGACGAGTGGCGCGTTTACGCTCGCGAACAGCGGAATCGACGACGGGTACATCGCCCGCCTCGATCTTCTCCCGATCGGCGCCACCCGCTTCGGCGTTGCGACGCCAGGCTGCGCCGGTCTGCCGGTGATTTCGGTCGCCTCGCAACCGCGCGTCGGCAACGTCGCCTTTGCTCTCGATTGCGCGCGCGCTCCCCAGTCAGGCGTCGGGTTCCTCGGGATCAGTGGGGCCGGGCTCGCCTCGCCACTCCTGGCCGGAGGAATCCAGGTGTGGATCAACCCCTCCGCCCCGGGTTTCGACATCTTCCCGGTGGCAAGCAACGCCACCGGACTGGCACTGATCCCCATCCCCCTCCCCACCATCCCGAGCCTGGCGGGAATCCGCGCCTTCGGGCAATTTGTGTGGCTCGATGGCTGCGCACCTGGCGGGGTGAGCGCTTCAGACGGGATCGACATCACCATTCAACCCTGAGAGTCGAATCGCCGTCCCCGCCTCTCAGCGCTCCAGTTCGCGCGCGAGCCAAGCTCTCGCGAACTGCCACTCGCGCTTGACGGTCGCCGCGGAAATCCCAAGGGCGAGGGCGGTCTCTTCGATCGAGAGTCCGGAGAAGTAGCGCAGCGTCACCACCTCGACGAGGCGCGGATCTTCGTCCCCGAGTCGCTGGAGTACCTCGTCGAGCTGCAACAACTCGACATCGTGGTGATCGTTCGCCGCGGGAAGATCGGTCAACGTGACGCGGAACCGACCGCCACCGCGCTTCTGGCTCCGACGCCCTCGCGCCGCATCGACGAGAACCCGTCGCATCGACTCCGCGGCCGCGCGGAGGAAGTGCGTTCGCCCCTCGACCGAAAGCTCGCGTCCGCCGAGGAGACGCAAATAGGCCTCGTGGACGAGCGCGGTCGGCTGCAGGGTCACTTGCGAACGCTCGCGCGCCATGAGTGCTCGCGCGACCTCGCGCAACTCCTCGTACAAGAGCGGCGCCAAGCGCTCTGCCGCGCGCTCGCGGCCCGATGCGACCGCATCGACGACGGCGGTCAGATCCAACTTGTCGCCGCTCACCGCCCCGGCTCCGCGGGCGGCACCGCCTCGAGTTGTCTTCGGATATCACGGGCAGCGGGCGCATCCGGCCCGAGTTCCCGCTCCACGACGGGAAGTGCGGACTCGAGGCGCGTCCGGGCCTCCTGATGCTTGCCCAGGCGAGCGAGGCAGATCCCGAGTAAACCCTCGACCACGGCGTGGCGCATCGTCCCCGCTTCCAGGCCGAGCACCGCCGACTCGAGCGAGCCGAGGGCGCGCTCCGCATCGCCGAGTCGGAGACGAACCCGACCAAGTTCGTAGGCGGTGATCGCTTTCGAGAGTTCGTCGCCCGGTTCCGTCGGGAGGGCCGACGCTTCTTCGAGCCGGAGCACCGCGTCTTCCTGTCGACCGACGGCTTGGCAGGAAACGCCGGCGTCGTGAAGGGCGGTACGCAGTTCGGGGGGCCGGGCTCGACGCCGCAACTCGGGAAGGCGATCGTCGAAGAGTTCGAGCGCCTCGTCATGGCGGCCGGCTCGTCCGAGAGCGCGGGCCAGGAGCATCTCCGCGCGGAGCGTGCGAGCATGACGAGCTCCGAAGTGGCGGGTGGCGATTTCCGCGGCCCGGGAGAACGCGACCGCTGCCTCCTCCGCGCGGCTCGCTTCGAGCAAGGCCAATCCGAGATTCGAGACCGAGGTGTCGTCGACGCTGCGCATTCCCGTGCCGGCGGCGAGCCGCAGGGAATCGCGATAGTGCGCGAGCGCGGATTCGATCGATCCCCGCTCGAGCGCATTGTTGCCGAGCGCGTTGTGGACCGCGGACAGAATTTCGGCCTCCTCCGGTGCTTCCGCGCGCAGGCGGCGGATCGCGGAGTCGAGAATCGTGGCCGCCTCGTCGGCGCGCCCACGGCGCGTCAGAATTTCGGCAGACGAAAGATCGAGCCACGCCGTCGTCGAGGGCGGTGCAGCGGTGGCACGGAGGGCGTCCCGTGCGCGCGCCAGGCTCGCTTCCGCGTCGTCGAGTCTTTGATCCTGGAGATGGCACCACGCAAGTTCCCGCTCCGCCAGGGCGAGATCGTTCGTGCCACTGTCTCCGAGTTCGCGAAACGCGTCGCGGGCTTGCTCCAGATGGTGGCGCGAGCGGCGCAGATCGGCGAGGCTCATCCACGTCCGACCCGCCGCCAAGTGAAGAGCTCCGCGCGCCCCGGGAGGGTCGCCGACTGCCGCCCCGAGCAAATCCGAGATCTCCGCGAGCGCCGCACGCAGCGTGATGTCCTCCCCTCCCGTGCGCAGCGGGGTGGCGGCATCGATCACCCGCTCGAAGAAGCTCGTGATCGCGGTGGCGGTCTCGGCGGCGTGGCGCGCCCTCATCGAGGCGGCCTCGGCGTCGCGCCGGCGAGTTTCCGCCAAGGCGAGTGCGGCCTCGAGCGACCGCTTGGACTCCGTCGCGATTCGCTCCGAGCGGGTGGCCAGAATCGTCTGGCGCACCGTCGCAGCGAAGCCGGCGAGCCCGAGCAGAAGCGCGATGCCGGCGAGGGCGACGGTGGCCGGACGGCGGCGGCCCAGGCTGGCGAGGAGCGCGGGCGGAGTGAGAGGCCGCGCCCGCACGGGGCGAGATTCGACAAAAGCACGGAGGTCGTCCGCCATGGCCGCCATAGACGGATAGCGGCGTCCGGCCTCGGGCTCGATGGCCTTCTCGACGACGGCCGCGAGGTCGCGGGGAATCGCGGGGACCAGCGCGCGAAGCCCTCGCCGTGGTTCCTCGGTGATTCGCCGCACGGCTTCGACCAGGGGAAGCCCGTCGATCGCGAAGGGCCAAGCGCCCGCGAGCAGTTCGAAGGCCGTCATGCCGAGGCCGTAGACGTCGCTGCGAGCGTCGACCTCGGCAGGATTACCGCGCAATCGCTCCGGGCTCATGTACGGAAGTGTGCCGGCGAATCCGCTGCCGCGGTCTCCGAGATCCTCGGCGTCTTCGGCAGCGCGGGAGATTCCGAAGTCGACGATCTTCGGCGTGCCATCGCGCCCGACCAGGATGTTCGCGGGCTTCAGATCGAGGTGCAGGATGCCTCGCAAGTGGGCGTGATGCACCGCCTCCGCCACCAAGCCGAGTTTTTCGACGAAGCGACGGAGATCGCCGCTGCCCCGCGTCGCGGGGGGGGAAAGCGGGGCTCCCCGCACCAGTTCCATCGCGAACCACGGCGAGCCGCCCTCGCCATCGAGTCGACCGGCGGCGTAGAGGCGCGCGATGCCCGCGTGCTCGAGGCGCGCGAGGGCACGGATTTCCCGATCGAGGATCGCGACTTCGCCCGCCGCACCCTCCCGCGAGCGCAGGATCTTCAACGCCACTTCCCGGCGGGGCGTCTCTTGCATGGCTCGCCACACGAGGCCCATCCCGCCCTTTCCGAGGAACTCCGCGATTACGAAGCCGTGGATCTTGGGCGGAAGTCCCGCTTCGTCTTCGATCACTCTTGGCGTTTCCATCCGCAGCGCCAGGGGAGTGTCGAGCCGACTCTCGGCTCGGCTCTCGAGCGAGAGGAGCTCGAGCACCTCGCGCTCGAGTTCGGAGTCCCCCCTGGCTCTTTCCCGCACGAACGCTGGTCGCAGTTCGCTCGGCAGATCCAGAGCCGCCGCGAAGATTTCCTTGACGAGGGTATACCGAGGATTGAGTGGCATCGACGGCGCGCCGCCCTCGCCGGCCCTGATTCCGACCCGAAAGTCAGGCTTCCGAATGCGACGCTGTCCGATTGTGTCCCCTGTCCGCCTTGCCGTCGAGTCCGTCAGTCGATTTCTCTCGGTACCCGCTCATGGAACCACCCAAGGCGCCGGGGACGTGCTCCGGACTCCATCTCTCTCCTTCGATAGTCTCTTCCCGGCGGCACCGCCCGCTTCCGCGCCGCGCGACTTCCCCCACGCGACCGTTGCCGCCTCTGATCCTCAAACCGGCCGAACGACCCGCGAGCGGCGGCCCCCCCTGCCCGTGATCGCGTTCACGCCACGGGGGGCGGGAGGATTTCGCCTCGGTGGAGGCGGCGCATGAACTCGCGAAGCGGGAGCACGAGCAGAGGGCCGTCGCGGAGGACTTCGGTGCCGAGCGTGACCGCGAACGCCCGTTGAATGATTCCATCCGACAACAGTTCTCGTAGGACTCCTCCGAAGTCCGGCTTCCATTCGCGTGCGGCCTTCACTTCGATCCCCACGGTTGTAGGGCCACGCGCCCACAGGAAGTCGACCTCCCGACCGGCGGTGGTTCGCCAATAGGAGAATTGGCCACCCACGTTGGCAATCGCGACGTAGGCACGGAGTTCGTGGAGAACGATGGTCTCGAGGAGCGGCCCTCTTTCCGCCAGTTCCACCGAGTCCCGCAGGCGGTGCAAAAGGGCGCGGACCACTCCGGGGTCGAAGAAGTAGAACTTGGGGTGAGCGACCTCCTTCACTCTGGCGCGCGGTCGCCAGGCCGGGAGCCAGGTTCCGATGAGGGTCGAGGTCAGGACATCGAAGTAGCGCTGGACGGTGGGGCGGGCGACCCCGGCATCGCGCGCGATGCCGCTGACATTCGCCACCTGCCCGTTCATGATCGCCGCGACCTCGAGAAACCGGGAGAACGATCCGAGGTCTTTGACGAGCGCTTCCTGCTGGATCTCCTCTTTCAAGTAGTTGGCGGCGTAGGCTTCGAGGATGTCCACCGCGAAGTCCGGTTCTGAGACGACTCCGGGGAGAGTTCCGAACCGGAGCAGCCGGTCCTCCTCGAACTCGAACTCCATTTCAGCCCCCATCAAGGGGAAGAACACACGATTGATGGCTCGGCCGGCCAGGAGGTCGACATCCAGGCGTTTGAGCTTGCGGGCACTCGAACCGGACAGGGCAAACAGGTAGCGCCTCCCGTGCTCCGCAATCAGCCCGTGCACTTCGTGCAGGAGCTCCGGAAGACGCTGCACCTCATCAATCACGACCCAACCTTCCGGACCACCCTCGACCCAACTGCGGAGGTACGACGGATCGCGCATCAGATGCAGGAAGGTGTCGTTCCGCACCAGATCCAACCACCGAGCTCCGGGCAGGGCCGCGCGCAACCAAGTCGTCTTCCCGGTGCCCCGGGGGCCGAGCAAGAAGAACGTGTGCTCCGGGGCCTTCAAGAGCCTTGTATACATCGCGAGCAGAATAGCGGCAAATTTGCTCGCGCACTTTCCAGAAATTCCCCCACCTTCTCGACCTGCGCGCAAACTGCTTATCTGTAAGCACTTACGGCAGCCACGAACCAGCAACCATCAGCCAACAGACTGGACAGCAACCGATCAAAGGCCTGCCTTGACGGGGCATACGCTGCACAGTCGGAGTTGCCCCGGGTGACCTGCCGCAACCCCGCGCAAGTCCGCCTTGCAACTGGCGGGCTCGCAGCTCGCCATGGTTAGCTCGCCACGGTTCCTGGCGCATGCCCCCGTGAGACTGGCACCGGACCGAAAGTGGCTGCTGGTTGAACCCACCAAGTTGACAGTCTCGGGGCCACAACTCGAATCGCCCGCGAACGAGTCGATGAGTACGTTGCCTTCCCTCCTCGTGCCTCGGCCCGGCCGCCAAAGTAGCCTGCACACGCAAGCGATTGGGAAGCTCACAGGTAACGGCGAGAGCATCATCTTCTCATTCGTATCCCCCGGTTTTCTCGACGGAACCCCGGGCGGCGAGTCCATCCTGGAAAGTGCAAGCTATAGTGATGAGATGAACCACTTGGAACGCGTAACCAGAGACCCGGCGGTCATGGGTGGTAAGCCTTGCCTGCGCGGGCTACGGGTGACGGTGGGCATGGTGCTCGGCCTCCTTGCCTCCGGGAAAAGTGCCGACGAAATTCTAGCTCTGTACCCCTATCTCGAGGCCGACGACATTCGAGCGGCCCTTGAATACGCAGCCTGGAGAACTCAGGAAACCGAGCTGCCGCTTTCGTGAAGATCTTGATTGACATGAATCTGGCACCGGCGTGGGCCGATTACCTCGTTGCGGAGGGGTTCGAGGCGGTTCACTGGGTTACGGTGGGCGATCCCACCGCTCCCGACAGAGTCCTGATGGCCTGGGCCGCTGAGCGGGGCTTCATACTTTTCACCCACGACCTGGATTTCGGAATGCTGCTCGCGGCTACCAAATCGAAGTCACCAAGCGTCATTCAAATGCGATTCCAGGATGCGACTCCACGGGCAGTCGGTGCCGAAGTCGTACACGTACTCCGTTCTCGGCGATCCGCGATACAGGCAGGCGCACTCGTGACCATCGACAAGCTGAGAGATCGCGTTCGAATCCTGCCCTTCGAAAAGGACACGAAGGACGCATGAATGACAATCACAGTTCCGTCTGACGCGCAGATTCATCCGCGAGATCAACGAGCGCGAGTGTCCGAGGCGGTCCATCCGAATGACCGAGGGAACTTCCGCAGGCTCTCTCTTGATCCCAACACCAGTGAAGAATGATGAGCTCGATCGTTCGCATCATGGGCTGGCGCACAGATTGTCAGAAGGTCTCGATGATGCAGGTCATCAGAGAACTTGGCGGGCTGGGCCTGCGCGAAGCGAAGTCCTGCACCGACCGTGTGCTCGATGGTGGCGTCGTCGACATCAAAGTCTCCAACACGAGCGATGCGGAGGAGTTGGTACGCGAGCTTTGGGCCGTAGGCGCGGACGCCGAGGTATTGCATGACCCGTCCTGAAGGGTACGTGCAGACGACGAGCGACGTTCACGAAGCCGTCTGCGACAGCAGGGAGACGGCACCGCTCGCGGCAGCTCGGCAACCGAGGATGGAGAAGATGAATGCGCAGCGCCGAGATCAGCAAGATCTGGATTGACAGTGGAGGGCGACTGTGCGTCAGCTTGGCCGATGCTTCGCGGACACTGGAGCAGATCTACCGAGCCTCCGCGTCGGGGGTCCACTGGGACGCGGGGATCCAGGCAATTTGCTCGCCGGTACCACGCGAGTGGTCCTACGCAGACTGGTTCGTGAGGATCACGGAGGATGTCCGTGATGAATATGGTATCGACCTCGTCGTAAGCGCTACGACGACGTGGCAAAGTCTGTCGCCTGCCTTGCAAACGGCTCTGCAGGAGGCGCGATCGCGGATGCCACCGCACCAACGCTACTCGGTCGACCGTCGAACGATGGCCAAGAACGTCGGGGATGACCGCCGTCGACAGGAAGCGCGCGACCTGTTCAAGGCGCAACAGTGGAAAGCGGTCGTAGCGAAATTGGATTCGATTCAATTCCCGGAGTTCTTGGAGGAGGCCGACCGAAAGCGACTCGAAATCGCCCGACGGCGTGATCAAAGTAAACAGTAGGGCACGCCGCTCTCATCGAGAATAAAGTCGGCCAGCTTGGTGATAAGATAAGTGTGAAGCGGCAAGCATCGTTCCGCGCATTTCCGTTCATCCGGTCCGGATGGGTCCCCTGAACGGAATGCGAGGACGAGCCCTGTACGCAGATCGGCATGAACATCCTGGCAAGAATTCGCGAGGCTTTTGGCCCGAGGAAGTGACCGTGGCGGGTCATTCACGACGAGGTAGGAGTAACTCGGCTCAAGGACGGGAAGCCGGTGGCTCGTATGTCGTGGTCTCACATCTCGGAGATCTTCGCCTACAAGGTGGACCTCTTCACCGTTGATGCCATCTGGCTCGACTTCCTGAGTCATGAGGAGGGTTCGTTCTTATCTATCAGCGAGGACGACCCCGGTTACCGAGACCTGCTCGCGGAATTGGAGCGACGATTTCAGGGAATCCGCACGGACTGGTTTGCCGAGGTGCCTTGCCTCCGTTCGCGGAGAATCGCAAGATCCTGTGGAAAAAGGCCTGAGGATAGGCTCCTGGACGATCAGGGATGACCATGCCGAGAGGGATCGACTGAAGCAGTCGCTCCTCTCCGGTGCGAGGGGATGAGGGAGTCGTGCGCACCGGAAGGCTCGTGGGCATGGCCCGATCTGCCGAATCGGCAGGATCGACCAAGCCGAGTGCCCATTGCGAATATTGGTGGCTCACGCACCCGGCGAGCGTGCGAAAGCAGGGATGAGAACGACAGCAAGCCCGATGGGTTACGTGAGGTTCGCAATCGGTGATGCCGCCAGTGGGGGCGCAAGTGGCCGCGATCGAGGGCCTCATCGCGACATCGGGTGCAGGGTTCCACGGGTGGAGAAGAGCGCCGATCAGGATTCGATCAGCAAGGGGCCGAGGCGGATGCGTTCCGAGAGGGAGGTGCGGAGGCGCTGCCAGCGCTTCATGGCCGTCGAAGAATCGATGGCGAGTCGGGAGGCGATTTCGTCGTAGGGTAGTCCTTCGAGACCGCGAAAGAGGAGGAGGCGGCGATCGTCCGGGCTGAGGAATTGCGCATCCTGGATCAGGCGCTGGAGATGTTCGTTGCGGGCCGCTTGCCGGCTGACCGCGGTGATGTCGTCGGGTACTTGCCGAACCGAGAAGTCGCTCGGGGACTGGCCAAGGTGTTCGTGATCGACCCTCGCCACCCGCCGGAAACTCTCAATCAGAACAAAGCCAGCAATCGTGAAGAGCCAGGCCCGAAAGGACCCTCGGGTCGGATCGAACTCGCCCTGTTTTTCGAGAGCGCGCAGCCAAATCTCTTGGGTGACCTCGGTGGGATCGAGGCGCCCCGCCAGGGTGCGAGGAATGCGGATCGCCGCCCAGGCATGGAGGGCTGGCGCCAACTCCCGAACCTGGTCGGCCCACGGCCGCTCCACCCCTGGAACCGGGTCGGCGGTTCGGGGCGTTTCGGATTCGGAATTCCCGGAACCAAGCGGCATGGTCGAAGGTCGTTCTCATCCAGACTATCCGGCCACGGGTCCGCAGGAGAAACCAGCGAGAAATTTTGTGTCAGGTCCAGCGCGCTCGACTCATGACCACCGGGGCGACGGAAAGCCGCCCCCGTGCGCGGCCAACCAGGCCCGCGCGCAACCGGAGAAATCCCACCATGCGTCGCCTTCTCGCCGCCGTTCCCTGCGTGCTCATGATCTCGGTCCTGGGGCTCGGTCAGTACAACTTCCTCACCGTGAAGATCTCGGAGGTGTCGTGGGGGGAACCCGACGCGGTCGAAATCACGAACTTCTCGAACAACAATTACAGCATCAACGGGTGGACCCTCACCTTCCGTATCCAAGGCCAAGCCGACATCGTCTCGGCCCCGATCTACACGATCATCCCTCCGAAGGGCTCGATCTACGTGCGCGAAACGAGCGCCACCCCCGACCCTCCCCTTCCGCTCAACCAGCCCACCTTCATCGGTTTTGCCCAAAACCTCAATCTGAGCAACCAGGCATTCTGCGTCGTCCTGAAAAGCGAGTTCGGCTGGCCGATCGACGAAGTGAACGTGACGGACCCCGCCGGGAGTTCTTCGGTCACGAGCTTTTCCGGATTCCTGGGCCATGCGCGGCGCGGCACCGTAGCCACCTCCCTGACCGCCGGCTCGGTCGAACGCATTTGGGGCATCGATTCCGAGCGCGGCTCGGATTGGACCGAGGAAGCGGTTTCGAGTTTCGGGTACGAGAATCGCAACAGCGGGCCGCGCGGCACCGATCCGGTGGCGCTGGAGGACATCTGGATCAATGAAGTCGCGGTCGGGTCCGAGACCTACATCGAGCTCTATGGCTCGGGGACTCCGGTCGATGTCGCCGACTGGTTCCTTCTCGTGAGCAACGTGCACGACGGCTCGATCACCTCCCACGGATTCCCCTTCACCCCCACACCGCTCGGAGGAACCACGCCGTACTTCGTCCTTGGCACGAGTGCCAGTCCCCCGGCCGAGCTGCCAGGTGGCATCAGCTACTTCCAGATCGGTGATCCCGGTCTCGGCGCGGCGGAGTTCACCATCGGGGTCTACGACACACTCGGACGATGCCGGGAGCTCCTACGAGCCACCGGACGCGGTACGGAACTCGTCCACAACGAACCCCGACTCCCGGGGCACTCGAGCCTCTTCCTCGGTGCGGCCCGCCGAGCTCCCGGGGCGAGCGATGTTTTGGGCCGCATCGGCCTTGCCCGCAACGGTGCGAGCTTCGCGGCGTTCGGGACGCGGACCATGGGCCTCGCGAACGGCGCCCCCGCCGGCTTCGTCGGCCACGGTGACCCCCTCGATGTGCGATTGAACGACGGTCCTCTCCACAACTGGGGACTCCACTTCATCGCCCAAGGCCCGACAACGTGGCAGGGCTACACCTACTCGATCGCTCCGAGTTTCGCCCACAGCAACGGACTCGGGCCCATTCTCGGTCTTGGCGCCGACGCCTTGCCGAACTTCCTCGCGTTTTACGGCGTCCCACCGATCACCGGAGTGTTCGATGCCACCGGCTCGGCGCGCTTCGACTTCGATGCCTACACGTTCGGCTTCGGCGTGGACATGGACATCATCACCATCGTGCAGATGCCCTCCGGCGCGCTCGTGGCGCGCAGTCTCTGCCTCGCGTTCGACACCTGAGGCAAGTCCAGTCTCCACCACCGGGAGAATCGGATAGGCTCGCTCTTCGACCTCGAGATACCCACCCCTCGGTCGCCGCAATGCCCTCCGCCCAGAGCCCATCCTGGACCGTCCTCGAATTTGCCGCCGCCTTCCTGGAGGACCGGGCGTCGGGTGCTTCGGCCTCGCTCGCGAGCTACCTCGAGCGATTTCCGGGCGATCCCGCCGGAGTTAGCGCCGAGTATGCACGATTGAGTGGGCAAGCGGCGGCGCCCGAAGCCCCCTTGTCCCGCAACGCCGCCTCTTCCTCGGGGCGGCGCACTTTCGGTCGATTCGAACTCGAGGGCGAAGTCGGCCGCGGCGGCCAAGCCACGGTGCATGTCGCCTTCGACCCCGAGCGCCAAACCAGGGTCGCACTCAAAATCCTGCGCTCTCTCCCTCCGGGCGAGGCCACTTCGGAGCGACGTCGCTTCGAGCGCGAGGTCTCACTGGTCACCCGGCTCTCGCATCCGGCAATCTGCCCGATTCTCGAAGTCGGAGAGGCGGATGGCTGCGCGTTCGTCGTGATGCCCCTGATCGAAGGCGAGACCTTTGCCGCCCTCCTCGCGACCGAGGTCATTCGGAGGGGCGAGGAGCACTCGGCTGACCAGCTCAAAGGAGCCGCAGACTCGACCTCCGCCGAAATCAACCGACGGAAATCGTGGGTCTCTCGCTGCGTGCACGTGCTCGATGCCCTCGAAGCCGCGCACGCGGCAGAGGTCATCCATCGTGATCTCAAGCCCGCCAATCTCATGCTGAAGCCGGATGGCACCCCTGTCATCCTCGACTTCGGGCTCGCCCGCGATCTGCACGGACCGACCTCCGAAATCACCCACTCGGGAGACCTGTTCGGGACGCCTTCTTACATGTCCCCCGAACAACTCGCGGCCAGCCGCATTCCCCTCGACGCACGTACTGATGTCTTCTCCATGGGAGTGACCCTCTACGAGTGCCTGCTTGGCCGCCGACCCTTCACCGGCGCGAGCCGCGCGGACCTCTACCAGGCGATCCTCAGCAAGGAACCCGACCCGTTTCCGAAAGGCCCACTCGCACTCGGGCGCGACCTCGAATCGATCCTGCTCGTGGCGCTGGAGAAAGACCGCGATCGCCGCTACGTCTCGGCGGCCGCTTTCCGTGACGACTTGGTTCGCTGGCTTTCCGACCAGCCCGTGCTCGCGCGGCGCCCCGGCTTTTGGCTACGCGTCCGAAGACTCGGCGCCCGCAATCCCCTCGCCACGGCGGTATCGACCCTGCTGCTCCTCCTCGTGGTGGTGACCATCACCGTCGTCACCATTCTCTACCGTGAGGCGGACCGCTCGGCCCGGTTGGCGCAGGCGCGCGTGCGGCAACTGCAAGAGGACGCGCAGGCGCTCCAGTCCGCGGCCAGCCGGGCCACCCTGCTTCCAGCGTTGGCCGGAAGTCTGTCGGAGGATGTCGCCGCACAAGCCCTGCAGCGTTCCCGAGCTCTCGTCACGAGCGCCCCGAATGATCCTGCCCTCCGGCGGCAAGTGGCCGAAGCCGAGCTGACCCTTGGCCAAGTGCTCCAGGAGAAACGCCACCCCGACGTGACCGCAATCGTGACCCACCTCACGGCGAGCATGTCTAATAATCTGTCCCTCCGGGAGCTCGGAGGATGGACTCCCGCGGACCAGCGCCGCGAGGCCGAAGCCCTGCGCGGACTGGCGATGATCGCGATGGAGCAAAATCGGCTCTCCGACGCGGAGACTCACTTGAAGTTGCTGGCGACGCTCCTGCCCGAAGCAGGAGCCGACTCCGCGGAGCGATCCGCGTGGATGCGGCTACGAGGGCGCTACGAAGAATCTCTCGGTGCTTTGGCGCAGGCCCAAAAGCGCGACGAGGATGCCCTTTCCCACTACGAACGAGCGCTCCAAGCGCTGACCGACGAACATGCGCAGGATCCCACCAACGCCAAGATCCTGTCGGACGCGCTCTCGATGCACCTGCGCGTCGGGAATCTGCGCACTCGCCTCGGCAAGCTCTCCGGACTTTGGCGCGAAATCGGAGAGCCCGCAGAGATCCTCGGTTATCGCCTCATCAATCTGGCCCCGAAGGATGGCACGTCGTGGAACGGCCTCGGCAACGCGCAACTGCTCAAGATGAATCTCCTCCTCGCCTCGAACCAAACCAAAGACGCCCTTCATTGGAATCACCGGGCGATCGAGAATCTGGAGCGGGCGACCCTGCTCGTTTCGCACGACGGATTTGTGCGCACGCGCCTGCGTTCGGCCTACCAATCCCAGGCCGCGATCTTCGATGCCCTGAAGGAGGCCACCAGTGCGTCCCAAGCCAGGCAGTGGGCCGACCATGCGTGGGCAGCGCGCCGCGAGGCTCCGCTGGAGGAACGCGCCGGTGTCGCGCGGCGGTGGCTCGATTCCAATCACAATCGGCCCGATCTCGCCCAGTGGCTCCTCTGGAAGGCCAAGGCGGAAGCCCCCGCCGCGGACCATGATCAGCAGATGTTGATCGACGCCTTGCTCGCGGAAGCGATCTTGGCCTCCGGCTCCCGCACTTCCGCCGGCACACTGGTTCAGAGCGTTTTGGACCGAGTGTCCGCCGAGCAGCGGACGCTCGCCGTCCCAGGGGGCGATGTTCGGCTGGGGGAATTCCTTGACCGCTTGCAATCGCGACTCGCGCCACCGTCGCGGTGACGACCACCGGCCCGAAGGTGGGCAGATGCCCGCACTTGCGCTCCCAGTGTTCGCCCTGACACCTCCGAACTCCGCGAACGATGCGGGCCAGGGCGGCGGCGACTCGCACTCTCCCGCGCGTTACCGCGGCATCGTAAGCGTCGATTCAAAGTTCGTTGTTCGCGCTCGAAATCGGCCACTCGGGAGAGATTTGCGGAGTTTTCGGGCGGGAAACGGAGGGCTCAGGAATAGACTCAGAATGTGAACGGACGCTGTCTCGCCCTTTGGTTCAGCTTGGCGCTGGTGATTTCCGGCCAAGAGCCGCTCCACTTTGGAGACGGGTCGGCTGAATACGACTTCACGGTGAGCAAGAGTCAGCTCGCCTTGTGCTTCGCGGACGGAGTAGCTCCGAAAGACGGGCCGTCGTTTTCGGCGTTCTGCGAGACGTGGATCAGCCTGCGGTTGGGAAGAACCGCGCATTTGGGCTTGTCACTGGCTCCCCACCGAAGCTGTGTGGTGAAACTCGCGGACCCGGAAACGGCGCTCTCGGTGGCGCGACAACTGCGAGGATCCCCCGAACTCCAAAGCGCCTATCCGATTCTCCACCTCGGAGACCCCGCTCATCTGCACTCCTTGCACCTCGTCAACGGCGATGTGGCGGTGGGTGTGAAGAATGCCTCGGCGCTGGAAGCGCTGGCGCGCGACTGGGAGCTTCGGCTGGTGCGAACTTGCGCCTGGCCAGGCACGGGAGTCCTGCGCCCAATCGCTCGCGACACCCGCGACCCTCTCGAAATCGCGTGGGCTCTCCAGCGAGATCCCCGGGTCCACTTCGCGCATCCGGACTGGCTTCGGCCGCTGCCCGTGCGGGAGCACATCCCCAACGATCCGCAATTCGGAAACCAGTGGCATCTCCGCAACGTCGGTCAAGGCGGCGGACTTGCCGGCGCCGATGTCCACGCTTCGCAGGCATGGGATATCACCCGCGGCTCGGCCTCAATCATCATCGCGGTCATCGATAGCGGAGTCGAGCGCACCCACGCCGATCTGAATCAGACCGCCCTCGGATTCAATCCGATTTGCGGAGCCGGTCCACTCGCCGGAGATCCCACTCCCGCCTGCAACGGTTCAGCGTTTGCCGGCTCCCACGGAACGCAGTGTGCCGGCGTGGCCGCCGGTCGCCTGAACAACAACCTCGGCGTGGCAGGAGTGGCGGGCGACTGCACGATCATGCCGATCAACCTGCTGGGCTCCGGACTCGGCTTTGGCACGCCGTCCCTCGAAGCCGCGTGTTTCGATTGGGCCGCCGCGAACGGCGCGGCGGTGATCACCAACTCTTGGGGCCCGGACGGAGTACCGTGGCCACTTCCGAGCCTCGTCAATGCCGCCTTCTTGAACGCGCCCCACGATGGCCGCGGCGGGCCCGCCC
>CADEGH010000003.1:253427-340619 GCA_902826835.1 uncultured bacterium
ACCCTGCTCTTCTGGCCCCCCGGCAATGGCAATGACCCGATCAGCTCTGACGGTTACTCCTCGAGTCCGCTGACCTGTTCGGTGGGCGCGTCCACTGACAGCGATGTGCGGGCGCTGTACTCCGACTTCGGCCCGGAGCTCGATTTTGTCGCGCCGTCGAGCGGAGGCTTTTTGGGCATCACCACCACGACCACCAACTCCAGCGGGCAGAGCCTCTACACCGGCGCCTTCGGCGGCACGTCGAGCGCGGCGCCGCTCGCCGCCGGCGTGGCCGCGCTCGTTTTGAGTGCGGCCCCGACTCTGACTTGGACGCAGGTGCGCACGATCCTCGCCGAGACGACGGATCGCATCCAAGCTAGCCCGGCCCCCGGCACCGGCGGTTATTACGACCCCACGACTGGCAAGAGTGCGTGGCACGGGCGCGGTCGGATCAATGCCCACGCGGCCGTCCTGCGGGCGACCGGTTCCGGGGCCATCGATTTTGCGGTGACCACCTCCGGCAATGGGGACGTCCAGGTCAGCGTCGCCGCCGCGCCTCCGCTCGCGGAGCTTTTCATCCCAGTCTCCACCCAAACCTCGGGTGCCCTCGGGGCCGGCCCCATCGCTGGCCTCGGCTTCGACGCGTTCTCGACCCTCCTTTATCCCCCGAATACGCCGCCCTTCCACGTCGCGGCGACCGCCCAAGGCACCTATCAATTCCAGGCGGGGCCGGGCACGCTCCTCCTCGGACTTCGGCTCGATGCCCGCTGCATCGCCTTTGGTCCCGGTGGTCCACTGGTTTCCGCGATCCGCCGCATCACCTTCTGAGGAAGGGGCCGCGTCGTAGCATCGAGGGATGGCGACCAGTCCGACTTCCGAGCTGGCCAAACTCCGGATCGCGCGCGCGGACGAAGCGCCTGCCCAAAAGCGGCGAGGCAAGCCCTCGCGCGGCGGCGCCGGACGCTGGCTCTCCCGACTCCTGTTCTTGACTATTCTGGGCGGTCTCGGATGGCTGGCCTGGCCGTTCATCGCCCCCAAGGTTGCTGAAGCCCGCGCTCCCATGGTCAAGACCGACGCGGCGATTCTGCTTCGGCCCGGGGCCAACCTCGAGATCACGACGGCCTCCGGCTACGTCGTGGCGCGCACCCGCGCCGCGTTGGCCGCTCGCGTGGCGGGGCAACTGGTCGACCTTCGGGTGGATGTCGGCTCGCTGGTCGCGAAGAACGACTTGATCGCGCAGATCGATCCCCGGGTGTATGCACTCCGCCTTGCCGAAGCCCAATCAGCCGTCCTCGAGTTCAAAGCCGAACAGACCGCCGCGGAGGCACAAATCGACATCGCCGACCGGCGCATCGAGAGCCTCGCGAAGACCGTTCTCGAAGCCGAAGCCGCGGTCGGCGAACTCAGCCCGGAAATCGCCGAGGCGCAACGCGTGCTCTTGGCCGAAGAAGAGCTGTCTCGCACCGGCGCCGGTTTGCCCGACCAGCGAGCCAAGGCCGACAACGAAGTCCGCCGTTTGCTCGCGAGCCAGCAGCGCCGCCAGGCCGCGGTGTCGATGATGCAGTCCCAAAAAGCCTCCGCGGAGTCGGAGCGTCGCGCCGCCGATGCTCGCGTAGCCGTGGCAAGGACGAAGGTCAAGCAAGCCGAAGAGCGAGTGCTGGTTGCCGAGGTCGAACTTTCGGACACGGAAATCCGGGCTCCCTTTGCCGGGGTCATTCTCCGCAAAGAGGCCGAGCTCGGCGAAATCGTCGTGCCGGCGTTGGCCGGCGGCTCGACTTCGCGCGGCGCCGTCGTCACGATGGCCGACTTCGATTCCCTCGAGATGGAAGTCGACGTGTTCGAGCGCGACATCGGGAAGATCATCGCCAACGGCGAAGCCCTGATTCTCGTGAACGCCCTTGGAGAATCGGTACGATTGCCAGGCCGCGTCCGGCAAATCGTCCCCACCGCGGACCGCACGAAGGGGACCGTCCAGGTGAAGGTGAGTTTTGTCGCACGCGATCCGCGGGTCGTGCCGGAACTGAACGGCAAGGTCATCTTCCTGCGCGAGAAACCCACCGCCGACCTCAAACCCGAAGTGCGCGCGCCGAGGCGTGCGCTCACGACGCGGGCCGGTGAAACTGGCGTCTGGCTCTTCGAAGCCGGGCGACTGCGTTGGCGCGCGGTGAAAACCGGAGCCGATCACGAAGATCTCATCACCATCGAACAAGGCCTGAACGGCGGCGAGGTGCTCGTCGTCGATCCGGATGCCGCGCTCGGTGAAGGCATGCAAGTGCGCCTCGAGAAGACCACATGAGTGACCATCCCCTGATTCGATTGGCGGGTGTCGACCGCATCTACACTCGCGGCAATGAAGAGCTGCATGTACTCAATGGCCTCGACCTCGATATTCAAAAAGGTGAGTTCGTCGCACTCATGGGGCCTTCGGGGTGTGGCAAAAGCACCATCCTGAATCTCATGGGAGCGATTGATCGCCCAAATGCCGGCCAAGTCCTGTTCGACGGCGAGGACTTGAGCGAGATGAACGAGGCGGAGCGGGCCTCCTGGCGCGCCCGCAACGTCGGTTTCATCTTCCAGGCGTACAACCTAATGCCGGTGCTCACCGCGGTGCAAAACGTGCTTCTGCCGCTGCAGCTCACGCCGCTGCCCCGCGCCAAGCGCCGGGCGCAGGCGGAACTGGCGCTTCAGATCGTCGGCCTGAGCGAGCGCATGAACCACTACCCGAACCAGCTCTCGGGTGGACAAGAGCAACGAGTCGCGATCGCGCGCGCGATTGCGACCGATCCGCGCGTGCTCCTCGCGGACGAACCCACCGGAGATCTCGACGCGAAGAGCGCGGCGGCCATTCTCGACTTGCTCCAGGAGTTGAATCGCCAAAACGGGCAGACCATCGTCATGGTCACCCACGATCCCAAGGCCGCCGAGCGCGCCCACCGGGTCATCCAACTCGACAAGGGCCGGGTGGTCGGAGGACACGCCGCGTGAACATCCCCTGGCGCCTGGTCTTGGCCCACACAAAAAGGCGGTGGCTGCGTTCCACCCTCACCATCGTGTCGGTCTTCATGACCATCCTGATCTTCGGCATCCTGCGCAGCTTCATCGTGGGGATCGAGACCTCCGTGGCTGAGGCCAGCTCGACCCGCCTCGTCTCCGCAAGCGCGCTCAGTCTCTTTGCCCATCTCCCAAAGCGCCTTGAGGGCGAAATCGCCCAGCTCCCGGGTGTCGAAGCGGTGACTCACTGGACGTGGTTCGGAGGGGTCTACATCGACTCCTCCCCCGATCATCTGTGGGGCCGCTTCGGAGTGGATGTGCCTTCGATGCGCAAGGTCTACGGCCCAGACCTCATCCTCGACGACGAGGTCTGGAAGCGATTCGAGGAGAATCGCACGAGCTGCATCATCGGCGCTGATCTCGCGAAAGACGAAAAGCTCAAACTCGGCGATCGCGTCAAGATCGTGGGCAACCTCTTTCCTGGCACGGTCGATGTCGAGATCGTCGGCATCTACCAGAGCAAGGTCCGCTCCTTCGACCAAAAGACGATGTTCATGCACTGGGACTACATGAACGAGCTCTCTAAGTCGGCCGGCGGACGCCAAGACATCGTGTCGACCTTCACGATGCTCCTCAAAGACCCCGGCCAAGCCGGTGGCCTCGCGAAATCCATCGACACGAACTACGCAAGCAGTTCGAACCGCACGCTCACCCAGACCGAGAAGATGTTCCAAGCGCAGTTCGCCTCGATGTGGGGCAACCTGCCGCTCTTTTTCTCCATCCTGGGTGGCATCGTGATCGTGGCCTGCTTGATGGTCACCGCCAACACGATGATGCTGAACGCACGCGAACGCGTGCAGGAAGTCGGAATCCTCAAGACACTCGGCTTCACGCCGGGTTCGGTCTCGACCATGGCCTTGGTCGAAGGGCTGCTCCTTTGCTTGGTGGGCGGCGCGCTCGCCATGGCCGTGGTCCGCAGCTTCGACGGCAAGATGATGATGTTCACCATCCTGACCGTCCCCTGGCGCACCATCGCCGAGGGGCTCGCGATCGCCGCCGGATTGGGGCTCTTGAGCGGGTTCATCCCCGCTCTGTTGACCCACAAGTTGACGATCCTCGACGCCATCCGGAGGAGAGCCTGATGCCAGTCCCACTGCGCTACAACCTCCGCAGCCTCTTCTATCGCAAGGGCGCCACGTTTTTCACGCTGATCGCGGTGGCGCTCACGGTGGCCGTCCTCGCGATCTTGCTCGCGGTCGGCCGGGGCTTCGAGCAGTCGATGAGCCTCTCCGGTCGCGACGACAACCTGATGGTGCTGCGCGCGAGCGCGAGCTCCGAAGGTGAGAGCGTCCTCAGCCGCGAAGACGTCAATACTCTTTCCGGACTCTCGCAGATTGCGCGCAACGCGGCCGGTGAAGCGCTCTTCGCCGCGGAGCTCTACGCCGGTCTCGCGCTCGAGCGCACTACCGGCGGATCGACGAACGTGCCGATCCGCGGGGTGTCCGCGCGCAGTTTCGAAATCCGCGACCAGATCAAGATCGTCGAAGGCCAGATGTTCCGCCCGGGCTCGCGCGAGGTGGTCATCGGCAAGAATCTGAAGGACCGCATCCAAGGCTGCCGCCTCGGCGGCGTGGTGAAAGTGTCGAACGAAAACTGGCAGGTGGTCGGCATTCTCGACGCCGGCGACACCGCGTTCGACACTGAGATTTGGGGCGACGGCGAACTGCTCGTGCAGATCTTCGATCGCACCTTCTACAACTCCTTCATCTTCCGGGCCGCCCCCGGCACGGATCCCGGATTGACTCCCGAGAAGAGCCCCACCAAAGTCGCCACCGGCCTGGTCAAGTACATCAGCGACCGACTCGGCGCGGTCAAGATCCTGTCCGAGAAGACTTATTTCGTCGATCAAGCCGGTTTTCTGGGCGGCACCCTCTCCGCGGCGGCGATCTTCCTCACCGTGCTGATGAGCTTCGGCGCACTCGCCGGGCTGTTCAATACCTTTCTCGCCGCTGTCTCGGGACGCACCCGCGAGATCGGGGCCCTGCTCGCCATCGGCTACCGCCCGATGCACGTCTTCCTCGGCTTCCTGGCGGAGGCGGTGCTCTTGGCCCTGCTCGGCGGGCTCCTCGGCATCCTCATCGCCCTCCCCTTCAACGGCATCAAGACCGGCACCACCAACTGGGGAACCTTCACCGAACAAGCGTTTTCGTTCCGGGTCGATCAGTCGGTGATCACTTCCGCCATCATTCTCGCGCTCCTGGTCGGGCTCATCGGCGGAGTGTTTCCCGCCCTGCGCGCGGCGCGCCTGAAGCCCGTCGACACTCTGCGACGCGGCTGATCCCGGCCTCTCCCCGTCGGCGGGCGTCGGGCTTAAGCTCACGCCCGTGAAAACGACCCTATTGCTCACTGCCGTCCTCGTCGCTGGGTGCCTAGCCCAAGAAGCCAGCCCCCGAGAAAAACTCGCCTCCGACCGGATCGAACTGACCCAGTGGTTCGACTGGGAACAAGTCAGTGATCCCAAGCTCTCCCCGGACGGTGGACAGATCGTGTTCACCCGCACGTGGATGGACCGCCTGGAGGATCGGCAGCGGACAGAGCTTTGGTTGATGGATGCGGACGGCCGCCGGCTGCGCCAGCTCGCCGCGGGTAGTCAAGCGCAATGGTCGAAGGACGGGACGCGGATCGCCTATCTGGCGGAGGGAGAACCGGGCGGGACCCAGATTTTTGTGGTCTGGGTGGCCACCCGGGAGACCACGCAGGTCACCCACTCGACGGAGGCCGCCGCCGATCTCGCGTGGTCGCACGACGGCCAGTGGATCGCCTGCACCATGCAGGTGCCGGAGCGTGAGTCCTACAAGATCGACATGCCCAAAGCCCCGAAGGGGGCGAAGTGGGAGGAGGACGCCAAGGTCATCACCCGGTTGCACTACCGGCGCGATCAACGAGGCTACACCCCCAGCGGCTTTCGGCACTTGTTCGTCGTTCCCGCGACGGGAGGAACCCCGCGTCAAGTCAGCCAGGGCGACTTCAATCACGGGGCCCCTGATTGGACCGCTGATGATCAGGAACTCGGCTGCGACGGCCTGCGTCGCGATGACGCGGACTGGGTGCCTCGAGAATCGGAGATTTACGCCATCTCCGTCGCCACCGGCAGCGTCCAGACGCTCACCAACCGGGTCGGGCCGGACCGCGGCCCTCTGATCCAAGGCGAATACATTTGGTATCTGGGCTTCGACGACTCCCGGGCTACCCACTCCATCGAACGCATCCATGTGGTGCCGCTCGCGGGTGGCCCCGCGCGCTGCCTCACTCCGAAGTTCGATCGCTCGGCCCAAAACCTCCGTGCCTCTCGGAGTGTGCGCAATTCCGTGCTCTTCGACTACGAGGATCGGGGCGCCATTCGCACGGGCCGGATTTCCCTGGATGGTGCGCTCGAAGAGCTGACCCCGCTCGATGCCCAGTTCCGGACCAGCGGAGACTTCGACGACGGCCGCCTCCTCGGCGCCCTCACCAGCGTTCACGAGCCGAGCGCCATCGCCACCCACTCCGGCGGCCGATTCGAGAAGCTCACGCGCGTGCACGAAGACGTCCTGTTCGGACGCAAACTCGGCGCCGTCGAGGAAATCAGGTGGAAAGGCCCGGGTGACTGGGAGATCCAAGGCTGGTTGGTCAAGCCGCCCGATTTTGATCCGCAGAAGAAATACCCGCTGGTCCTGCAGATCCACGGGGGACCTCACGCGATGTACGGGGTCAACTTCGATTTCGAGCGGCAGTGGTTCGCGGCCCAGGGGTACCTGCTCCTGTACTGCAATCCACGCGGGAGCACGGGCTACGGCGCCGCCTTCGCCTGCGGAATTCAGAATGCCTATCCCGATCAGGATTACGAGGATCTCATGAAGGGAGTCGACGCCGCGATCGCCCTGGGATCGGTCGACACCGACAATCTCTTCGTCTACGGAGGATCGGGCGGCGGGGTTTTGACCCTGTGGGCGGTCGGCTCCACGAATCGTTTCCGAGCCGCGGTCTCGATGTTCCCGGTCACGAACTGGATCAGCTTCGTCGGCACCACGGACGGCAGCTATTGGTACACCAACTTCGAAAAACTCCCCTGGGAGGACATCTCCGAGCATTGGCGGCGCTCGCCGCTTCGCCTCGTCGGCAACGTACAGACGCCCACCATGCTCCTGACCGGCGAACTCGATTTGCGCACTCCGATGGCCCAAACCGAGGAGTACTACCAGGCGCTGAAGCTCCGCAAGGTGGACACCGTCATGGTCCGGATCCAAGACGAGTTTCACGGCGCGGGTTCCCGCCACCCGAGCAATCGCCTCCGCCGCATGCTCTACGTCGAATCCTGGTTCACCCGCCACAAGAAGCAGAGCTAACCGCCACCGCCTGCGTCGTTCCACTCCCTTCGACCTCCGCCAACATCCACTTGCACGCCGTGCACGAGGGATGAGCCTGCGGCATTATTGCCCCGCAACGGAGATCCCCCCTCTCTGCTTTCGGCAGGCAACCCTATGCCAGCCAACCCCATCAGTAGCCACTCTCCTCTCTTGGATCCCGATAGGACTAGTCGGGGTACCCGCACAGCGAAGGTCGAATCACCGCCATGTCCGCGACTGAAACCGTCTGTTTCCGATCGGCAGAAAGCCACTGCCCGGAAATGCACCATGCGACGTCCGCAACGCGTGCTTCGGAGTGTTGCCGCCAATCTGTCAGTTGCGTTCTGACGGTGAGCCCGAACGCAGCGAGGAGGCGACCGAATAGTCACGCCCGATCGTGACAATAGAAGATTGACAGTGGGCGCGCCATCCCTTAGGCTTCGATCCATGATTTATCCTGTCTCGTCGAGGCTCGTGTCGAAAACGCGCGGGACGAGCTCCAGGCTCAACGGATCGCGCATCGAGATCAAGAACTCCGCATTACGTGGGACTTCCACGGCGCCACTGTGGCCGCGCGCTTGGTCTTCTTCCCCGGTGAGAGTTACTCGAGTGATCCTGGTACGATCGATGATCGAGGGCTTGCGAGCGCGTGTCCGCTTGCGAACCGGACTTCTCGATCCGAGAGAGGAATCGGAGTCGAGCACTATCAGTGGAGATGTTGTTTCACTCGCGGGCTCTGGCCCAAAGCAGAAAGGAATCATGTGAGAGTCTTCCTGGGAGTTCTTTTGGGTTGCATGTTGGTGAGTAACTACGCGGGTGCGCAGGTTAGTTTGACCTATGCCGACCCGAGCTCTGCGAACGGGACTTCTACTGGAAACATAACGGACTCGAGTGGAAACCCCCTCGGACCGGTCTGGAATCCCCTTGGACCCGATCAAATGTTGCTGTTGCGGATCAAGAATGGGAATTCCATGCCAGTTAATTTTCGCATTTATTGCATGAGAAGCGGCCCATTGATCACCACTTTCGGGCTTCAACCGGGACAAGTCATCGAATCGGAGTAGGGCTACTTGTATGAATGCGAACCCGGGCCGGTGGTGCTGCAGCAGGAGACGAGCCCCGGCTCATGGCAGACTGTGTTCGGTTGATTTTGACCTAAGATTGAGTCTCAGTCGATTGTGCAAGTCGATGGAGAAACTGACGTGAATCGGAACTCCATCATGGTTGGTACAGCGGTGAGCGTCTGCTTGCTACTCGCCGGATGGATCGTCATCGCCTCATCCCAGCCTGGAAATTTCCAACCTGGGACCCCGGCTCAGACGCCCTCAATAAGGGGCGAGGAAGCCACGGCGTGTCTACCTCTCCCTACACCAATGATACCTAAGCTCGATGGTAGAACTGCGAGCGGGATTGGAGCTGGTGTTGACACGATTTCCAGTGTTTCGCCGCAGCCGGAACTTATCGCCATCGAGCCGAGGGAGAGTTCCTCGGAACCTCATGTTGGAGGCGTTCGCCTGTACATTGATCATCCCGATGGACAGCCCGTCATGGATTTCAGTGTATCGATTTCCCAGAATCCGTTTCCGAGTGCGCAGGGAAGCTGGTCATCCAGTGGCCTGGGAGTCTCGAATGGAGGCAGCGAGACCCAATCTTCGAACCTCGATGGAATGTGCTTGATTCCGGCTCATTGGGCCCCCCGGTGCGGCCTCATGATCATAGTCCCGGACTCGCCTCCCTTCCTTGCGGAGGGGTTGAGATGTCCCCCCCTCGGATCCGAAACAGATGTGGTCAGACTGCGGGTCAGCAAGGGACCGGCAGCTTCCGTCCGAGTGCTGATCATAGCCGCGAATGAAGAACCGTGGCGCGAGGGTTACGTGAAGGTCGTGCCCGAGGCTGGGCATGAAAATCACGGACTCGCGATGTGGATGCGGGGCGCCGCGCGTACTGGCAAGAATGCGGAATCCGATGGAACTTATCGCGTCGCAAACGTTCCACCCTGCTCCCGTGCCACGATTGAGGTGTGCTTCGGATCTCAGGTTATCGCGATAGAGAGAATCGGCCCGCTCTACGATGGCCAAGAAACCTATGTCGCCATTCGCCTCCCCGAGCTTTCTCCGTTGTCGATCGATGTCCACTGGAACGGTAGGCCCCTCGAAGGAGTAGTCGTACTGGCCAATGCGGATTCCCGTGTGCAAGGACGTCGCCCCGAGGGCTACCCGGGCTGGCATTCCGTCACTGGCGCGACTGGAAGAGTGGCCTGGATGATACCGGCTTGGATTGATGAATTGAATGCAGGCCTGTTCTTCGACGCCAGTACATGCGGCAACTCTCGGGCAGGAAGACCACGGATTGAGGCGACTCCAGGAGAATTGGATCTCGCGGAGAGAGTGCTGCGCAAAATATCGGTGCGGTCCCACACGTTCATCCGTCGTCCCTTCGCGAATCTCCATGGCATGGACGTGAGCGAAGCAGTGAAAAAAGTCGGCCAAGACCCTGAGCAGTTCTGGTCCGACCTCCTGAGTGTGCCCTGGAACCAGGCAGGTCATGGTGCAGCAAGCGGGGACGGCGGCGAATGGAGAGCAGCCTTCGATAGACGCGATATCTCGAGAATGATCGAGATCAGTTTGCAGGTTATTGGGAGTCTGGAGCGGGACACAAAGTAGTGGGCTTACATTCTTGTCTTGCGAAGCTCCGGTCAATTCCTCCCCAGGCTGACGCCTCCACGATTCTCTCTCAGACCGGTAGGCTGGCCGACATACCGGGTCGCAAACGTCGAGGCTCAGGACCAGTCTTCACAAAGCCTCCCCCCATCATGAGGGTTCGGATTCCGTCCATTTGTATGGCAGACTTGGACAAGCGAAAAAGCGGCGAACATCGCCCTGCTCGGACGAGCCTCGACGGAGCTCATCTCGCGAGGAGAGCGGGGCCAGCTGAACGGAACTGAATGGCGCCTCGCGGCCTTGATTCCTGCCGCCAGCGGGTGACCGCGTGCCGTAACAGCTTCAGTGCAGACAGTCAGCCCGGATTCGTCGAAAGACCTACAGCTTGGCGTCCTGGCGAGTGACGATGGGGACGTAGCCGATTTCGAGACCAGGAGGGGGAGTCACGAGGACGGCGGGGTCGAGGTCGGCGAGGGTGCCGGTCGTTGGCGGAGGAAGGTACTCGCGGTCCTTGGTCCACGCACGGTGGAGCAATTCGACACGCTTTTGGAGGGACTCTCTTTCGGCATCGCTCAGGTCGGCATTCAAGAGGGCGGGTTGGTCGGCGAAGCGGTACCAGGAATAGGTGACGACGCTGCCATCGCCGAGGACGGACTCGAAGGGTCCCGCCTTCGGCCCAGGCTTCTTCCAGCAACTGCTCGGCTCGGAAGGGGTGACGTAGGGCTCAGAGTTCGCGGTTCTGTGGCGCGGGAAGGTCACTTGGGCGAGGCCCGTTTCGGTCGGCACGGAAGCGGCACTCACGACCATCCACCGTTCCTTCGACTTCTCGTCCTTCTCCAGTCGGAAGTACTCGGGCAAGGTGACCAGCGACCCGTCGTTCGCGACGGCGTCTTGGCTCCATCTGTAGCCGTAGGTGTGGTCGTCGAGAGCGGCGGGCGTGGCGAACGAACTCCAAGCGACTGGCACTTTGTTCTCGCGCGGAGTGTTCGAAGGGTAAATCTGCCAAGTGGCCCCTCCCCCGCCCTTGAAGATGTGAACCGCGGCCGCGGCTCCGTCAATGCGGCCCGAAGCCTCCGGTCCGCCGTCGAACCACCCTTGAACCGCGTCCCAGAGCGCCGCTTTCCGGTAAGCCGTAATGCGGTGGATGAGAGCGGCATCTCCGTCCGGTCGTGCCGGAAATTGCGTGGGTGCGACGCGGGCCCAGGTGACGCCCCGAGCATCCGTCGCGGTGAACGCGGGCACGTGCTGGGTTTCCATCTGCACCGCTTTGTTCGGCTCGGAGGGACGGGAGTCGAGGAACATTCCCGCCAACTTTGGCGCTTCGATCGTGGGTCGCGACCAGAAGTAAGGCGCGAAGAATGCGACCGGCCCTTTGAAGTTGCCGGTGTTCAAGAAGAGCGTCCAGCCGTGGTTGCCAGTCGGCACTTCTTTTCCGGCAGTTGTCGACTTCGAAGCGGTGAGCGGAAGTGGGAGATAGCCGTAGCCGAAGAGTTCGCCGTTCGTTCCCTGCTTCAAGTTCAAACCATCGGGGGGCCACAGCACCCACGGGCTCAATTGCGCGACGGCGTAATGGCCCTTCGGATTCTCCCAGTCGCGGCCCTTCCCGGCGCCGGGTCCGTTCGCCCATTCGACGAAGTTCAACGCCACTCCGCCCATGATGAATTTCGGGGTCTCCGTCGCAAAGCGGGTGTCGCGCCACCAACCTAGGCCGCCTTCGATATCGGAGTATGCCTTCTCGGGCTTCGGTCCGTCGTACTGGGAGAACATCCAGGTTCCGAAGAGGCCGCTTTGGAACTCCTGCCCAGGGTAGTTCCGCAGCAGGGGCCACGCGGCGACATAGAGAGAGAAGCCGGCATTGAACGACCGGTCGACCTTTTCGTGCGGCACGAGCAGGTAGCCAGCCATCTCTCCCTTCGTCGGTTTCTCATGGCTCGCAGCGGAGTGAGGCCCGATCGAGCCGGGGGATGCCCGGTGGGTCGCTTCGTCATGCCGTTCGGGATCCGTCCGACCCGATTCGCCTCCGAGCGGGATCGGCTGGCTGGAGGGGAAGGGGTCGTGGGTGGCAGCGCCAGTCCCCCCGGGGCCCACCTCCGCCTGCCTCGGAGCCGCCGCGCGTTCCTGCCCAAGTCCCGGTCCGGCGCATCCGATCGCCACCGAGAAGCCCACGAGGATTGAAGCCCCGGACAATCGTGTGTTCATTGGAACCTCCATCGGAGAATCAGCCGTTCAGCAGTGCGTTCGTGTGATGTTCGCAACGAACCTTCGCGGTGCTGCCTCAATCGCAAGCGATCAGCGCGAGTGGCTGCGACCGCGCTCGCCCGGCGGTTCGAAGTAGGACCGGGCGCAAGAAAGGGTGTCTGTGCCCGCGGAGCCGAACTAAGCGAGGCCGCCCTCTTCGAGGATGCGCTTGGGCACGGGGCGGAGGTCTTTCACGATGCGGAGCCAGGAGAAGACCTTGAGGCCGAGGTAGGTGATGTCGAGCTCGTACCAGGCAAAACCCTGACGGGTCGAACCGGGGTAGCGGTGGTGGTTGTTGTGCCAACCCTCACCGAGCGTGAGCAGCGCGAGGGCCGGGTTGTTGCGGGAATCGTCGGTAGTCGGGTAGCGCTTCTTCCCGATCACGTGCGAGAGCGAATTGATTGTGTAGGTCGCGTGCCAGTTGAACACGGTGCTGATGATGAACGCCCACACGAAGAGCTGCGGCCCGTTGGTGCCGAGGCTCGGGGCTACGCGCTCGAGGAGAGCGCCGAGGCCGAACACGAAGGCTCCGAACAAGACCGGCACGACCAAGTCGTTCTTGTCGAGCCAGCACAGCTCTTTGAACCGCGCGAGGTCGGGAATCTCTTTCCAGTGCGTCTTCCAGCCTCCGCGAGTCAAGAACCAGCCGCAGTGACTCATCCAAAAGCCGCGCAGGCGCGGCGAGTGCTCGTCCAAGGGTTCGTCGGAGTACTTGTGGTGGCGACGGTGGTGGGCCGCCCACCAAAGCGGGCCGCGCTGCACCGCGGTTTCTCCCCACACCGCCATCACGAATTGGAAGGCGCGCGACGTCTTGAAGGTGCGATGCGAGAAGTACCGGTGATAAAAGCCGGTGATCGCGAACATGCGACCGACGTAAAACACGAAGGCGAGCGCGAGCGCAAAGTGGCTGTAGCCGACCCAGATCGGGGCGATACACGCGGCATGGATGAGCAGGTACGGCGAGCTGCGCAGCCAGTCGATCTTGGGATCGGGCAGAGGTTGTTCCTCCCTCTCCCGATCGGCGGCTCCACTCGGTAGAACCGCCCGATGACCGGCCAGCGCCCCACCCTGAACATCGACCCCGAGGCGCTCCGCCTCTACCGCCTGGCCCTTCCCGAGGGTGGTCGGACGCTCGACCTGGCCGAGATCTTCGGGAATGTCCGCCCCGTCGAGGCCGAGATCGGCTACGGGAAGGGGAACTTTCTCCTCGAGGCCACGCAAGCTTTCCCGTTGACCAACTGGCTGGGCTTTGAAGTGAAGCCCAAGCTCATCGGCTACGGCTGCCTTCGACTCTGGAAGCGCCGTCTTCCGAACGCCCGCATCGTGGGCGGGGACGCCCTCGCGATCCTGCGAACTTTCTTCCCGGCGGGTTCGTTCCGTTGCGTTCACGTGTATTTCCCTGACCCCTGGTGGAAGAAGAAGCACTGGAAGCGCCGCCTCTTCACTCCCGAGTTCTTCGCGGAGGTCACCCGGGTTCTCGAACCCCGTGGGCGCTTGGAACTCGCGTCCGACGTTGCGGAAGTCTTTGATGCGATGGTGGAAGCCGTGGGGACGGTAGCTCTTCTCACCAGGCACGACGAGGGAGGCCTGGCCGCCCGGCAGGATTTGCAGTTTTCACCTTCGAACTTCGAGCGCAAGGCGCGACGCAAAGGCGTAGTGATTCGCCGCGGATCATGGGTGAAATGCGCCGATTCGGGCACACCCGATGCGCCCTCTGGCGCCGCCTGATCGTGCGACCCACTCTCAGCGCGCGAGCAGATCCCGCAGCGCCGATTCGAGCTCGGGATGCCGTGGCCGATAGCCTTGGTCGCGCAGCACTTGGGGATCGACCCGCGTGCTCGCGAGCAACAGTGCGTCGGCCATTTCGCCAAGAGCGATTCTCGCCATGGGCGCCGGCAGCGGGAAAATCGTGGGTCGTTTCAGCACCCTTCCCAGCGTCTTCGTGAATTCCTGATTCGTGACGGCTCCGGTGACCCCGTTGACGGCTCCTCGCACCGAGTTGGTGCAGAGAGCGAACTCGATCTGCCCCACCGCATCATCGAGGGAGAGCCAGCTCATCCACTGTTTGCCACTCCCGAGCCGTCCGCCAGCCCCGAGCTTGAACGGAGGCAGCATCTTCTTCAGGGCTCCGCCTTCCTTGCTCAAGATGATGCCGAATCGCAGGTGGACAGTGCGGATTCCCGCCGATTTGGCGGCGGAGGCCGCCTCTTCCCAAGCCACACAAACCTCTGGGAGGAAACCGGTTCCGGGCGCCGCCGTTTCGCTCAGAGTTTCGTCCCCGCGGTCTCCGAAGTAGCCAATCGCCGACGCCACCACGAGCGTGGCAGGCGGTCGCGGAAGCCCCGCCAACGTCCGGGCGATCAGTTCGGTCCCCTGAACACGGCTCGTGCGGATCGCGGCCTTCCTCGCCGCACTCCACCTTCCCGCGGCGATGTTCTCCCCCGCGAGATGGACAACCCCGTCGAACCCCAGGACGGCCGACGGCTCGAGAACTCCGCGGTCCGGCGCCCAAGTGATCTCGTTCTTCTGTGCCGGTCGTCTCACCAACCGCCAGACTTCGTGGCCGCCCTTTTCCAGGCTCTTAACCAGCGCGGTACCTACCAGCCCCGAAGCTCCGCTGACCAGGACTTTCATGGTGCAACCTCCGACCCAAGGTAACGCCGACTCAGCCTGTGTCAAATTATTTACCTGGACATCAAGGCTTGGATTGCTAACCTCAGCTTCCTATGGAGACACTTGCCATGGAAAGCACCTCAGGTCTTGCGATCGGTGACGTGGCGGCGGCGACCGGTCTGACCGTCGAGACGATCCGCATCTGGGAGCGGCGCTACGGTCGACCCAAGGGCATCCGCCTACCCTCGGGCCATCGTCGGTACTCTGACGCCGACGTGCGGTGGCTGCGTCGAGTCGCCGAGGCCCTCGCCAACGGCTTTAGGCCGGCCAAAATCGTCCCCCTCTCCGATCAGGACTTGGACCAGGTCCTGATCAAGAAGTCCCCGGCCCCGCCGATCTCGCCGGAGGTCGCCACCCTTCTCGAGTCGGTGCGCCGCTTCGACCGGGACCGCGTCCTGGAACTCCTCGACCAGGCCCACCAACGCCATGGCCCGATCGGCCTGCTCCAAACCGTGGTGTCCGGCATGATCGAGAGCATCGGCCGCTCCTGGGCAGATGGGGCACTCTCGATCCGTCACGAGCACTTTGCGTCGGAGGTTCTCGAAGACTTCCTCCGCCGCATCCGCGGCCAGGTCTCCCTCCCGAAGGCCGCCCCCACGATCATCATCTGCACCCTGCCGGCTGAGACCCACGGTCTCGGCCTGCAAATGGTGGGCGTGGCCGTGGCTGCCCAAGGAGTTCGCCCGCTGATCCTCGGCACCGGCACCCCGGCCTCGGAGATCGTCCACGCGGTGCGCGAGACCCAGGCCAAGGCCGTCGCCATCAGTGTGTCGCTCGCGACCGGTGGCGTGAGCTCGGATCGTCTCCTCGCCGACCTGCGGCGGGAGCTGCCCGCGGAGATCGCGCTGCTCGTGGGCGGTCGCGGTGCGCGCGGGGTGCGCCGGGGGCCTCGCGGCATCACCTACACCGCGGACCTCAACGAACTCGCCGCCTGGATCAAGGCGAATCTGTGAACAGGCCGGCGCCGGAGTCGCCGTAGCGCGCGATGTAATTCTTGACGGAGACTTTGCGCGCGGTGTTCGTCGAGCTCATGTAGCGAATCGAGCCGAAGATCGGCCGCTTCGGTGCCCAAGGTCGATCAAAACGACCTAGGGTCCAGAAGATCCCCGAATAGGAATTGGGATTGCGGCCATCGACGGCGTATTTGTTGTTCAAGTGAATGAGATGATGCAAGGCGTCGCGGGGATGGGCGCTCCACTCCAGGATTTTCTTGCCCCAGAGCATCCGCAGATAATTGTGCAGACGACCCTCGCGCACGAGTTGGCGCTGCGCGGCATTCCACAAAGGGTCGTGAGTGCGCCCGCTTTCAAGGTCGTCCAACGCGTAGAGATGAGGCCGCGGATCGACACTGTGTTCGTCCAGGGTCGCCTGCGACCACGGGGGTAGCGATTCGTAGCGATCGTAATCCTTGGGCCGATGATGGGAAAACACGTAGCCGAGTTCCCGCCAGGTCAGAACCTGATCCAAGAAGCCCTCGGCCGACGCCGAGAGTCCCCACCATCCTTCCCGTTGCCCGATTCCCTTGGTGGTGAGCCGGTCCAAACTCCAGCCTTCTAGCTTGAACACCGCGTCCATGATCGTGTGCGGCCCGATGTGGCCGAAGTGCAGATAAGGAGAGAGACCCGAGGCGACCTCCTCCTCGGGTTGATTGCGTTCCTCCGCATACCGGGGCAACCGGGCGGTGAATTCGCGCAGCGACTTGCGGGCTTCGCCAGCACCGCCGACAAAGGCCGCCCGCCCCACGGAGTGATCGATCCGCAGCGCGGACACGCCGCCTGAACTCAGGAACTCTGTCGGATCTGCGAGAGGGGCGAAGGCTCCTTTCAGGCAGCTCGGCAGGGAAGCTAAGCGCGGGAGTTCCACACCTCGGAAGGGGTCGGTTTTCGGCCGCTCTCCCCACGCTGATGCCAGTTGTTTTTGCACGAAGCGGCGGAACGCGTAGGCCGTGGGAAACGGGCCGGGGGTGATCTGGAGCGGAAGAACACCATTGGCATCGACGGTGACGAACTTGACCTTCAGTTGCTCGGCCGCTGCCGCCACCATCCGAGGAAGCATGAAGCAGGGGAAGTGGTCGCCCACCACCAAGCAGGCGTCTTTCGCGAGAGCCGCGAGCAAGCCGCGCCCGTCGTCGAGCTCGCGCTCGATCCAGGGCACGTAAGTGGCCGGGGCGGAGGCGAAGTCGGCCTGATTGGCGGCCATACCCTCGATCACGAAGCGGTGCATGCGATCACTCGCCCACTCGTAACCGAGCCGCAGCCCTTCGAAGACCAGGAGCGGTCGCTGAAGCCGCCGGGCCTCTTCCACCGCGTACTCGAGCGCGAAGTTGGAGGCCCGTCTACGGAAGGCGGTCATCCAATAGAGAACGTACTTCCCATCCTCCCGAAGCGGACGGTCGTTGCGCACGAAGAGTCTAGATTGCGGAACCGCCATGAAGAATCACCCCGGCTTTTGAAAGAGGTGATGGACCACCAACCACTGCCGTCCGCGATCGAAGCCGAAGAGCTCGGCGCAGGCGAGGAAGAAGATGCGCCACCGATGGAACCAGCGGTTCGCCTCGACCTTGGTCATCGACCGCAGGAAAATCGCCTTCACGCGGTCGCGATTGCGGTCGAGATTGCGCAGCCACGCTTCCGCGGTCTTCTGGTAGTGGGTTCCGTCCCACTCCCACGACTGAACGGGTCGCAAGGGGTCAGAGACCCGCAGGAGCAGGTCGCGCGCGGGCATGATGCCGCCGGAAAAAAAGTGCCGCGCCATCCAGTCGGTGCCGTCTTCGTTCTCGAAGGCGTAGGTCCAGTCGCGATGACAAAAGACATGGGCGAACAAATGGCCGCCCGGCCGAAGCCAGCCGGCGAGGCGCGCAAACAACTCCGCGTGATTCCGAACGTGCTCGAACATCTCGACCGACACGATGCGATCGAACCGGTCTTCCAGTTGGAGCTGATTGATGTCGGCGGTGATGACCCGCAGGTTCGTGTGGCCACGGCGCCGCGCCTCGGCTTCGATGAATTCCCGCTGCGGACGCGAATTGGAAACCACGGTGAGGCGCGAGTTCGGATAATGAGCCGCCATCCACAGGGAGAGCGAGCCCCACCCACATCCGAGTTCCAAGACGTCCTGACCGTCTTCGAGCCGGGCTCGCTCGCAGGTCGCCGCCAAGGCGGCTTCTTCCGCTTCGCCCAGAGTCTCCGAGCCGCGGGGAAACCACGCACTCGAGTACTTCCGATGCGGGCCCAGCACCGCCCTAAAAAACTCGGGCGGAACCTCGTAGTGCTGTTCGTTGGCTTTGTCGGTGAGAACCGCCAGCGGCCCTCGGCGGAACATCGCCTGAAGTCGTTCCTCATGGGCACGGCCTTCGGCCTCCGTCTTCGGCAGGCTCTGCTGGCGCTCGCGGCACAAGCGACGAATTCCCGCCCGCAGGGCAAAATCGGGAACCCAGCCCCGTTCCGCCCACGCCATCGCGCCCCGTTCGACCTCGACCGTCATGACGATTTCTCCTTCCTGGGTGGAAGCGGAATGAACGCGCTCACGCGCCGTTGGTAGGCGCGGTAAGGCTCGCCGCGGGACCGCACCATCGCCTCCTCAAGGATGGGAATTCCCGTGACCTTGAAGAGGAACAAAGCCATCAACGCCGGCCCGAGCAGGAGCAGGTAACCCATGGGCGCCGACCACCCGATGAGGACATAGCTCCACCAGTGGAGCCACTCGAAAAAGTAGTTGGGGTGACGAGACCAGCCCCAGAGTCCAACATCGCAAACCGAGCCCGGCGGCGCGCTCTTCACGAAGCTGCGGAGCTGGCGATCCGCCACACTCTCTCCGAGCAACGCAATTGCGGCGACGGCGGCACCCGCCACATCCGTCCATTGCCATCCGGGGACGGTCGAACGCGCCGCCCAAAACGCCGGCAGCGCGAAGAGCACGGCCCACAGACCCTGGATCTGATACAGAACGAAGAATCGCGAGTTGGCGGCTTCGCCCCACCCTGCGCGGAAGCCTGCGTAGCGACGGTCCTCCTTCCCCCCGCGGATGCGCAAGATGAGGTGGACCGCGAGGCGAAGGGCCCAGAGGCCAACGATCCCCGCGATCAAGTGTCGGCGATGGGTCGGAGCCGGCCCAAAGAGCGCCCACGTCGCGCCGAGAACGCCGACGCCGACCGTCCAGGCCACATCCACGTCGCTGGCGTTGCGGGTTCCTCGCTGCCTGACCCACAGGAGCAGCATCATCACCAGCATGACCGCGAGGCCGAAGAGGATCAGCATACCCTCGGTCATGACCCGCCGCCGTAACCCGGAGCCGGGCAGGTGGCGGCAGTGAAGCCACCCCGTGCAAACAGGGCTTGGACGAGACCGAGCTGGCCCTCCGCGAAGCCGCCTTCGCAGTACGCGAAGTAGAACTCCCACTGGCGGAGCATCCGCCGCGGGAAGCCCTGCGCCAACGCCCGATCCGTGGCGGCCCGCAAATTGGTGCGCCACTCCGCGAGGGTGCGTGCGTAGTGCGATCCAAACTCGGCCAAGTCGGCGAGCACGAAGTCGGTCGCCCGACGGGCCGCCGCCAGCATGGAACCCACCGAGGGGATACTCGAGCCCGGGAAAATCGAACTCTGAATGAAGTCCACGTTTTTCAGGGCTCGGGCGTGGCGGCGTTCGGTGAGCGTGATTCCCTGCACCATGAACACTCCCCCGGGTTTGAGGAGGCGCGACACGGTCCGGAAGTACTCGGGCAGGTTCTCATGTCCCACCGCTTCAATCATCTCGACGCTCACCGCCTTGTCGAACTGTCCCTCGAGATCGCGATAGTCGGAAAGCAGAACCGTGATTCGATCCGAGAGCCCCGCGTCCCGCACACGCTCGGTTGCCAAATAATGCTGCTCTTTCGAGATCGTCGTGGTGGTCACTCGGCAGCCGTACCGCGCCGCGGCGTGGAGTGCAAAGCTCCCCCAGCCGGTGCCGATCTCAAGGAGATGATCGTCGGCGGTGAGCGCCAGTTTTTGGCAGATGCGATCCAGCTTGGCAGTCGACGCTTCTTCGAGCGTCGTCTGCGCCGAAGGGAAGATCGCGCTTGAATAGGTGAGCGAGCGATCCAGGAACAGCCGGAACCAGTCGTTGCCAAGATCATAATGGGCCGCGATGTTCTTGCGACTACCGATCTTGGTGTTGCGAGCGAACCAACGATGGCTCAAATAGCGCACCCGATTCGCGAAGGCCGCAAAGCCCCGCTCCAGACGGTCGGTGATCTCCTCGTTCCGCACCATGAGACGCACGAGATTCGGTAGCGGATGGCAATCCCAAGTCCCGTCCGCGTAGGTCTCGGCCGCGCCGATGGTGCCGCCCCGGAGCACCCGCTGGTAGAAATCCGGGTGATGGACGGTGAGTGTCGCGTGCAACGGGCCGCCGCTTCCGAAGTGTTCTTCGGAATGGCCATCGCGCAAAGTGACTCGCCCGCCCTGGAGACGAGCGAATGCTCGCCGCAGGGCCTCTTTGCCGAGTCGTTGTCCCCAGAGCAGACGCGATGTCCGAGGCGCCCCGATGGAAGTGTGAGTGGGACTCGTCATGCCGGAGTTCTCGATGAAGGAGAATAGGTCTTCGGGTGATCGTGGAACGGTGCCCCCTTGAGCCAAAGAAGGAGGGCATGCCAGTAGATCGCGAGTACGATCCTGAACGTCTGAAGTGGATGGCCGAGACACGCTCGCGCCGCGGTGCCGGCGCTGAATCGCTGTTTGTCGAGATGAAGGCGGGCTTCGAACAGGCGTTCGCCCTCCCGCCAGTTTTCCATGTGCACGTCGGTGGTCCGCTGCCCCCGTTCGAAAGCCCAGGCATAGCTCAGGTCCATCGGCAGGAACGGGGACACGTGAAACCGCTTTGGAAAGCGATGCGCGGCGGACAGGGTGCGCGGCGAAAAGTCGGACGCAGTGCCCTCGCTGCGCAGATGGTCATTCCGTTGATCCAGAATCTCGAGATGCCGCTCCCCCCACGGAGTGTTGTGGATCTCCGCGATGACGGCGGCGAGTCGACCCTCGCTATCGAAGCAGTGAAAGAAGCTCACGGGATTCATGACGTAGCCCAGGGTGCGGGGCTGCGTCAGAAGTTCGATGCGCCCTTGCGGAGTGAATCCGAGTTCCGCGGCTACGGTCTCCCGCACGACCTGGGCCCATGGCCGAGAGGGGTCGCCGAAGTGATCCCGGCGCCGAATCCAAAACGGAGCTGGCCTTCGAGCCGACCAAAACCACCTTCTTCGCAAGCCCGACTCCAAGTGATCGAGGTCGAGGCCCACGAGAAAGAGGCGGTAGTGAAATGCGTGTGGGACGGGCGCAAAGCGGCGGTGCCACACTCGGCCTTTCCAGATCCGGTGACTCATCCGAGTCGATCTCCCCCGAGCGCGGCCGCCACGCGGACGGCGCTTTGCACACCGTCTTCGTGGAACCCGTAACCGAAGTAGGCTCCGGCGAAGGAGGTCCGGTTTTGGTTGATGAGCTTTCCGTGCTCACGCTGCGCCGCGAGCGCGCGGGCGCGATACGCGGGGTGTCGGTAGTGGAAGCGACGCACCACCTTCGACTCCGCCAGACGCTGGCCGGCATTCAGAGAAACGAGCCAGGGAGTGGATTGCGGAAGCCCTTGCAGGAGATTCATCGAGTACGTGCAGATCGGGATCGCCTCCGAATCGCGAGGCAAGAAGGAATTCCACGCGGAGACCGCGCGCTTCGCACGAGGCAGGATGCCATCATCCTGATGCAAGGTCACGTCGTTCCCGGTGTAGGGGAAGGCCTGGAGGATACGACGCTCATCGTCGGAAGGATGATCGAGAAGACGCAGGGCATCGTCGGCATGGCACGCCAGAATCACATGGTCCGCCCGAACCGGAGGCTGACCGGCAAATTCCAGGACAACATGATCTGGAAGCCGCCGTACCCTCGTGACCTCGTGCTGCGTGCGGATCTCGCTCGCGAGGGTGCGCCGGAGTGCCTGCACGTACTGGTCAGAACCACCCTGCACCGTCCGCCACTGCGGCCGGTCGTTGCCCGCCTGCAGCATGCGGTGGTTGTTCAAGAACCCGAGCAGAAAGTGCGCGGGGAACTCCATCAGAGTGTGCGCTGGACAAGACCAAAGCGCGGAACCGAGCGGCACCAGGTAGTCGCGCACGAAGCGCTCGCTGAAGCGATGCTCGCCGACCAGATCTCCGACCGACCGGTCGTCGCGCCCCGTGGCCAAGTCCTGCCCCCCGACCTCGTGAAAGCGGACGATCTCCTTCAAGAACCTCAGGTAGGACCAGTCCAAGAGGCGCCGCTTCTGCGCGAAGAGGGCGCGGACATCGGTGCCGCCATACTCGAGGCCCGTCGCCTCGCTCCTCACCCCGAAGCTCATGGTGGTGGGTCTCGAGGCCACCCCCAACTGCTTCAAGAGCGCGGTGAATCCCGGGTAGTTGTGCTCATTGAACACGATGAAACCGGTGTCCACGCGCGCGGCGGATCCATCCCGGTTCGCGACTCCCACCGTATGCACATGGCCGCCCACCCGGCTGTCCGCCTCAAAAACCGTGACCCGATGCCCACCCGCCAGCAGGTAGGCCGCCACGAGGCCCGAGACTCCGGATCCGACAACCGCGACGTCCATGTCAAAAGATACGAAGCCCGCCCGTCAATGTCCAGAATATTTTTTGGACGTACGGCAAGGGTGGACCAGAACCCCGGAACTCTCACCTCCCGCGCGCTGCCACCCCCAAATGGGCATTCCCCCCTTATGCTGACGGGTGCGGATTGGCCGTGCAGGCCGGTCCCGTCGTTTTCCTGACGCTCTCGAGAACTTGGAGTCGCCACGATGTGCGCAAGGATCCTGCTCACCGCGTTGGGTTTTTGCCGGTTGGCGTGCGCCCAGCCTTGGCTGGATGCCTACGACCCCACCGTCGTTCGAGTCTTCAACTTTTCCCTCTCGGGCGCCGACTGGACGCTCATCAAGTCCGACCCGACATTCGAGATCGAAGTGCCCGCGATGTTCTCGGAGGCGGGAGAGGCGCCCATTCTTGTCGGTCTTCGACGCAAGTCGGGTACCGCCCTTGGACCCACGGGCCAGAAGATCAGCCTGAAGGTCGACATCAATCAGTTTGTGGCAGGGCAGTCGTGGCGAGGAATGAAGAAGCTCAGTCTCGAAAACGGCGACGACGAGGACGTCCTGGCCGAAGGCATGGGATGGCTCTTGCACCGCCTCGCCGCTCTGCAACTCACGGGAAGCTGGATTCCCACCTCCGGCATTTATCGCCCGGGAATGGCGGCGTGGTGTGCGGTAGTCGTGAACGGCGAATACCTGGGCTGCTACGTCAACGTCGAACAGCCCGACAAGTCTTTCCTCCAGAATCGCGGGATGTGGACTCCCGGGGCGAGCTGGCTCTACAAAGTCGACGATCCGGCCTTGGTGACCCGCGAAGAGGGGACCGGCGACAGCCCCGCCTTTCAATGCCTGTGCTTCAGTCCTTTCGAGAGTCCGGCCCCATGCCCCGCCCCATCGGCAACGACCCTGGAGAGCCTCGTCGCCGGACAAGTCGATATGACGGCCTGGATGCACTACGCCGCGGTCAGCGCCTTCCACGGGGGCTCCGACCAGCTCTTTACCCACGGGAAGAACTGCTTTTTCTGCGATCGCCTCGGATTGCCCCGCATGTATTTGCCGTGGGACTTGGACAGTGTGTTCAAGGCGAGCCGCGTGAACTCCGGCATCTACGGACAAATCACTCCCACCGGACTCATCCAGACCCTGTACCAGCAGGTCATCATCAACCACCCGACCTTCCGCGCGGAGTTCAACTCCACGGTCGATGCCCTGTTGGCGGGATACCTGAGCGCGGCCACGCTCAACGCCGTCGTCACCCATATCCAGGTCTACACGGCGGTTCCCCTCGCGATCCAGCTCGACCCGAACGGGAACCTCTCCGGATCCTCCACTGCGCGCTTCCAATCCCTTCGCACCTGGATCTCTCAACGTGCCGCCAACATTGCGGCTCAAACGCCTTAGGTCTTCGGCACCCGGCTCTGCGGAGACGCCGTCCTATCGGAGGTCTCCGCTGATTCGGTCCCAGATCGTTCCTGCACCGGACGAGTCTACACCCGTCTCAGGTCTGCTCGGCTTCGCTCTCTCCGGGGTAGGAGGAACCTACCGTCCGTGCACCGGAAGTCCCGGTAGCGGTCGAGCCCGACTCCTGGCCGGTGTTCGCAATCACCGACTTCCAGAAAATTCCGCTCGGCGGGACGCGCTTGCGTCCGAGGACCACCAATTCGAGCGGAACCAACACGTACTCGGTGAGCCACTGGCTGACCATGAAATCGGTATACCCGGCCATCGCATTGTCGACCGCCAGGTTCCCCAGCCGACGGGCAAAAGTCACGTCGATGGAGCTCGGCTCCATACTGCGGATGAGATGGCGAGGTTCGTTGGAGAACACTCTGAAGCTGTTCCAATACGCATCGTGGGTGCCCTCTTTCCTGATCAAGAATTGGAGTCCAAAAGAAACCAATTTCAGCGCCGCAGAACGCAAGTCGTCAGGTGTCTGGCCAATCACCCGACGGCCGTTAGCGTCGAAATGCTGCACGGCCATAGTCTCAGCGGCGCTGAGGCGGGCAACCGTTACGTAGTTATTCCAATCCCGCGGGATGGCGGTCTCCGCCATCATCACCAGGCCGAAGGGCCGTCGCTGGGACTTTTTTCTTTCTTTGAGCTTTCCGATCAGTCCCTTCGCGATCTGAACCAAATTGAAATCAACTTCCGGGATCAGGGCTGCATCGCAATCCCCGGAAGCGAGGGCCGCATGGGACACGACAAATCCCGAGTCCGACCCGAAGAGCTGCATCACACACAACCTGGGGTTCGAAAAGCTCTCCTGGTGCAATTGCCTCGAGAATCGGGTTGCCATCTCCACGGCTGAGGCAAATCCAAAGGATTGCCAGACCCAGAGAATATCGTTGTCCATCGTCTTCGGAATGCCGACCACGGAGAGGCAGGAGCTCGTGTTCTCGGACGCACGGGTTGCCAAGGCGTGAGCCGCTCTCATGCTCCCGTCGCCACCGATGACATAGAGAATGTCGATGTCTTGAAGAAAGCCGATGATCCGATCGAGGATCCTGATGCGATCGACGCCGCGGCTGTTCAACAGTTCATCGAAACGCGCCGTGGCCACGCAAGATCCGGCAGTCCGAGCCAGCTCTTTGACCTTGGCATCCGTCCAGTCGACGATTTCGAAATTGTCCGCTCCATCGTGAAGTCCCTGAAAGCCCCCGTGGTACACCCGGATGAGCGCATCCTGGCCCGAATAGAGCCGATGGCGTTCGATCAAACTGGCGAGCACGGCATTGATGCCCGGCGCAATACCTCCGGAGACCACGATCGCGACGCGAACCCCCGGCCTTCCGCGGTGCGGAAGCGACAGTCGTCGGCGAGGCCGGGCTTCGAGAAAAGACAACTTGGAGGGAATGGACTGGCGGGCATCCACGGAAATCCGGGCTTCGGAATCGCCGTAGCTCCCAATGACAGACTCGTGGATTTGATTCTCGTACCATGGGGGCACGCCCACCCGAGCGGAAGGCCAACTCGCCGGACATCCGAGGGTGACGAGATCGAGGCGGTGGCTCGCGATATCACCGCTCGTGGGATCGAACGCCTTGATCAAATCCTTCTCGTAGCCAAAAGGGTATCCTATCGGGAGCCCGTCGATCTCGACCCAAGGCGGAGGGGCTTTGTGAGAACCCCACAGCAAGGTCCAGACTTGGCGACCTACACCGCACCAAAATCCGGCGCCTCCCCCCTTGGCCAAGACGCGAGCCGCCGACAATTCCAGTGGCGCCAACGGCAACGTGAATGAAGGCAGATCCTCCGTCAGTTGAACAATGATGAAGCGTTTTTTTGTCTTGAGAACATGGCGGACCTCCGACTCTTGCGTGGCGCCCACCGTCTCTCCGAGCACGATCAGGACGGTTTCACAATCATCCAAGGCGCGTTGGACTTGCTCCGGCCATGTTCCAATCTTGCGATTCTCGATGAAAAAGTAGACCTCGATGTGATCCTGCCGCCGAAGTTCTCGGACAAGCTGGGCGACGAGAGCTTCGTCGCCGAACCGATAAGAAACGAAAACTCGATGCAGCGGCTCAGTGGATTTCGACATAAGGATGTGAGGTTCGGACCGACCGCAAGAGAACCATCGCCCACACTCGGGCCGCGCAACGAGGGCCTGGCAACCCTGGGTGACCGTGATTCCCTGTCGGATGGCGAACTGATCCCGGGGTGATTAGACCCGTACGTGGAACTGCTGTCAAGCGACCGCTGCATCCCGCAAGAACCCGGATCCGAGTCTCGATTACCGGGACCATCCTCCTGCCAAAATGGTGGGTCATTCCAATGGGCCCGAAAAGAGTGGCCCTGTATTGGCAGTCAGTCGCCCCCGCTACCCTCCACAGGAAAGACCGGTGCGCTGGGCGCGGATTGTCACCTCTCCTGCTCGGGAAGCGAGAGAAAAACCACGGCTGGGACCCGAGGACTGAGTTCTACACCACGCTGCTCCGCTCTCCGCGCTGCCCCAGTTCAATCGTGATTCCGGGTCATGATGCCGGACGGAATTCGACCTTACCGCATTGCCATCGATCTCATGAGAAAAGGGATGGAATTCACGCCCGCCATAGGCCAGGCCTCGACGAGGGCCGACATGCCATCGGGTTGGATTCGACTGCGGCCACCGCCCGGCATGTCCTACCGGGGGCGGGTGCTTGCGCCACCCCTCATCTGGGTGCTGCCGAGGGTGCTCCGAATCCTCGGAACTCGGCCATCAGGGAGAGCACCCACTGGTGCTCACGCGGGTTGAGGAGGCGAACAAGTCCGACGCGGCGATGGCCATCACTGCACGGCTACTCGGAGAGAGGCGAACTTGAACTCGCACGATGTCCAGATAATTTAAAGAACAAATGACCATCCAGGCTTCATCAGTGCCCACACGGGTTCCACCGCTCTCCAGGCAGCTGATACCCCCTATCACCTTCGCGGCGGACCCCGACTTCAGGGGGGCCTGGCGGCTCGACACCGCGATTTTTCTTCCGCTCACTCCGGAGGCGCTCTTTCCGTTTTTTGCCGACGCCCGGAACTTGGAGGAGATCACCCCGCCGTGGCTGCGGTTCGCGCTTGTCGATGCGCCGGCCGGACCCCTCGCGAGCGGAGCGCTCATCAACTACCGGTTGCGGATACGAGGGGTACCGATTCGTTGGCAAACCCGGATCGATGATTGGGACCCCCCGCGTCGATTCACCGACGAACAGAAGAAGGGCCCCTACCGCCGCTGGCACCACGAGCACCGGTTCTTTTCGATGGAAGGTGGAACCCTCATGACCGATCGAGTTTCCTTCGCGGCGATCGGCGGCCCCTTGGTCCGCCGTTTTCTCATCGAGCCCGATCTGCGGCGGATCTTCACCTACCGACACGAGCGCATCCGGGCTCGCTTCGGAGGCGCGGAATGAGCGCGCTCGGAAGTCTCCCCGCGGCGGCGGCAACCCTCCCGGTTTTGGGTCGCAATCTCCGCGACGGTTCGCTCCGAGACCAGCTCGACGAGCGCCCAACGCTCCTTCTCTTCGTGCGGCACTTCGGGTGAATCTTCTGCCGCGAGCAGGTGCGCGAGGTTCGCGCCCGCAGTGAGCGAGATCCCCAGTTCCCCCCCACCTTGATCGTGCATCCTTCGGACCAAGCTTCGGGCGAGGCTTTCTTCGCGGCCGAATGGCCGGCCGCACGTTCGATCAGCGATCCCGATCTCGAAATCTTCGAGGCCTTCGCGTTCCGACGCGGTTCGATCGGCGCGCTGCTCGGCCCGAAGGTGCTCGCCGCTTCCATCCGAGCGATGCTGCGCGGCCACGGCATCGGAAGACCGCGCGGAGACATCCTGAGGGAAGCCGGGGCACTGATCCTCGATCGCTCCCGTGTCCTTTGGGAGCACCGACCGGCGCACATCGGGGTGCATCTCGATCTCGACGAAGTGGCCGGGATCGCGGCTCGCAGCGCAGGCTGAGTTGCCAGAACTCACGGGCTCGTAGACACTGCCCGCGCATGTTCCGGATCCGATCTCGATTCTTCGGTCTTTGGTTGCTCCTCGCCTCCACGCTGCTCGCCCAGGCGGAGCCGCCGCCGGTCAGGGCGCTGTTCTTGGGCGACCGCGGCCACCATCGACCTGAGCAGAGGTGGCGGGAGAGTCGCGAGTCGTTCTTGGCAGAGGGAGTCGAACTCAACTACACCGAGGACCTCGCCGCCCTGACAACGGAGCGGCTCGAGCCCTTCGATGCACTCCTCGTGTACGCCAACCTCGAGTCGCTCCCGGCGGCCGCGATGGTGGCCGTCCTCGACTTCGTGCGCAGCGGAAAGGGCTTTGTCCCGCTCCACTGCGCATCCGCTTGCTGCCCTTCGGAACCGGCGTGGACGGCCTTGGTCGGAGGTCAATTCGATCGCCACGGCTTCGGCCTCGTGCGCGCCACCGTGGCCGATCCGAGCCACGCCTGCCTTCGTGGATTCATGCCCTTCGCGTCTCCGGACGAGACCTACGTCCATCGTGCGCTGACCGAGGACCGACACGTTCTCCAGTGGCGCACCGAAGGAGAGGAGCGCGAGCCGTGGACATGGGTACGCGCCGATGGGAAGGGACGGGTCTTTTACACCGCCTCGGGCCACGACGAACGCACCTGGTCACATCCGGGCTTCATCGAATTGGTCACTCGCGGGATACGGTGGGCCGCCGGAGATCGGTTCTCGAAAGTGCCGGCGCCTTACCCGCAGCTCCAATACTTCGAGGCGGAGATCCCGACTTACGGACACCAAGGGGAGGAGCGCGCGGCCCGCGGCAAGCCGAAAGGGCTTGTCCAGGGCGCACTCTCCGTGGAGGACTCGATGTCCCTCGCGGCCGTTCCCCCCGGGTTCGAACTTCGGTGCTTCGCGGCGGAGCCGAACATCACCAACCCCACCGCGATGGCCTTCGACGCCCGCGGACGGCTTTGGATCACGGAGACTCTGGACTACCCGAACGAACTCAAGCCGCAGGGGGAAGGCAGTGACCCCATCAAGATCTGCACCGACCAGGACGGTGACGGAACCGCGGATGGGTTCTCGATCTTCGCCACCGGATTGAGCATCCCCTCGAGCCTCGTGCTCGTGAAGGGGGGAGTGATCGTGACTGCCCAGCCGGACACCCTCCTTCTCTTAGACCGGGACGGCGATGATCAGGCCGATGAACGCCGCGTCCTCTTCACCGGGTGGGGCAAGGGTGACACCCATGCCGGACCCAGCAACTTGCGCTGGGGTCAAGACGGGTGGATTTACGGCACCGTGGGTTACTCCGGCTTTCGCGGCCGGGTCGGAACGAAGGAGCATCGATTCGGGTCCGGCGTGTTCCGTTTCCTGCCGGACGGATCGGAACTCGAATTCCTCGGATCGAGCTCCAACAACACCTGGGGGCTCGGGCTCTCGGAGTCCGGAGAGATCTTCTATTCCACCGCCAACAACGACGTCTTCAATCACGTCGCGATCAAGAACCGTCTCTTCGAGCGTGTGGATGGTTGGCACGCCCAGGGCACGGCCTTCATTGCCGATTACCGGGAGATGCACCCCGCGACCGAAGATGTGCGGCAGGTGGACTGGCACGGGCGTTACACCGCCGCAGCCGGGGCCTCGATTTACACCGCGAGGGCATTCCCACCGAACTACTGGAATCGCATCGCCTTCGTGTGCGAACCGACGGGACACCTCATCGGCCAAACGGTCATTGCTCCCGAAGGCAGCGGATTCGTGGCGCGCGACGGTTTCAATCTGTTCGAAAGCCGCGACGCATGGACGTCGCCGGTGGCCGCCGAAATCGGCCCCGACGGAGCGGTGTGGTTCATCGACTGGTACAGCCCGGTCATCCAACACAACCCCACGCCCCACGGTTTCGAAACCGGTCCCGGAGCCGCTTATGTCACGGCGCTGCGCGACCAGGAGCGAGCAAGGATCTATCGCATCGTCCGACGCGGGACGTCCGACCGCGGCGCTCCTGCTCTCCGCACTCCGGATGATTGGTTGACCACGCTCGAAGACCAGAACCTCCTGTGGAGACAGCACGCCCAACGCTTGATCCTGGAGAATCCAGTTCCGGAAATGCTCGGGCGCGTGGCGACGAGACTGACCCTGACCGCGCGGAGTCCGAGCACGGAGGCGTCGGTTCTCGTGAGCTTGATCGCGACGCTCGGCTGTCTCGCCGAAGGCCGCACCGACGAGATTGCCCCCGTGCTTCTTCCTCTTCTCATGGATGCACGCCCTGAGGTAAGGGTCGCGGCCCTGACCAGGCTGCTCCCAACGACCAGCACCCTGCACGCGATTCTCGCGGCCAAGCTCACGCAGGACTCCGATCTTTGGGTGCGCCGCCACGCCTGGCAAGCGCTGAGCGAAGTCCCCGCCGAGGAGAGACTCGGTGAGCTCGCATGGAAGGCGCTCGGCGACGAGTCCAACGCTCGCGACCGATGGCTCCCGCTCGCCATCACGGCCGCGGCGGTGCAGCACGCGGAGGGATTTCTGGTCGGAGCCCTGAGCGAGCCTCGCCCCACCTCGCCGGCGGTGCCGGACTCGCCCAATCTCCTCCCAAATCCGTCCTTTTCCGCGAGCGTCGATTCACCGGTGCCGGCAGCTCCACCGTGGAGAGTCCGAACCTACGGCGGGCAAGCCACCCACCGTGTGTCCGAGAGCGGGCGCAGCGGCGATACATGCTTGGAGATCAGCTCCGAAACCGGTTCCGACACCAGCTACTTCGTGGATGTGAAGGTCGAACCCAAGACCACCTACCGCTTGAGCGGCTGGATCCGCACGCAAGGCCTGAAGACGAGGGGAGGCGCGCTCGGCGCCCTGCTCAATGTCCATGGGCGAAGCCCGGCCGAGGGCGCGACGACGGTCGCAAACCCGAGCGAGGAGTGGAATGAAGTCGAACTGACCTTCGCGACCCACCCCGGCGAAACTGAAGTCAGCATCAACTGCCTGTTCGGCGGGTGGGGATTTGCGACCGGCACCGCCTGGTTCGACGACGTGAAGCTCACGAAGATCGGATCCGGCTCGGACGAAGCGGCCCGCGCGGTCGCGCGGGAGCAGGCACTGCGTCTCGCAACCAGGGCGCTGGCGTCCGCCGGGGTGAGCGCCGCCTGGGCCAATCTCCTGCCACGGCTGTCCGCGGCCGACGAGAGGTTGCGTCACTCGATTCTTGGCGGGCTCGCGAGCGGCTGGCCGAAAGGCAAGTCGTCGCAATTTTCGGAGGCCGAACGAAATCGGCTGCGGAATTTCGAGTCCACCCTCGACACCTCCGCGCTCTCGGAGTGGGTAGAAGTCACCCGGGCATGGAGCGACGAGGCATTGATTTCTTCGGCCGTCGCACGCGTTCGCACTGAACTTCAAAGAACACTCTCCGATACCACCACTCCGCAGGCAGCGAGACTAAAATCCCTCGGCCGTCTGCTCCGACTGGAAGATTCGGCAGAGAATCGAGCCAAAGTCCGCGCTGAACTTTCGCCCCTTCTCGAGCCGACGGCGGCGAAGCAGGTCCTCGATCTGCTGGCCAAGTGCCGCGCTGACGAAAATGGACCGGAGCTGGTCGCCCTGTGGCCCGAGCTGACACCATCGCTACGACAGCACTTGGCCCCGATATTCCTGAAACGCCCGGCCTGGCAGCAAGCCCTCGCCGAAGCGCTGCTTTCGGGCACTACGACCCGCGCCGAACTCGGGACTGAGGTAACCGAGAAGCTGATTTTGTCCCTCCCCGCGGATCTGGCCGATCGCCTCCGGAACGCCGCCACCAACCATGCAGTCGCGAAGGACCGGCAGGCCGCGCTCGATCGACTGCTCCCTCTGATCGGAGGACCGGGTGATCCCGCGCGAGGCCGCCAGCTATTCCGCACTCTCTGCTCGTCTTGTCACCAAAAAGACGGGCTGGGCGCCGCCGTGGCCCCCGCTTTGGATGGGCTTGGATCCAAGGCCCACTCCGACTTGTTGCTTGAAATCGTCGACCCGAACCGCTCCGTGGAAGCCACCTACCAGCTCTGGTTGGCCTTCACCAAAGAGGGCGAGTCGTTCTCCGGGCGCATGCTCTCGGAGTCGAGGACGACGATCGAACTTCAAGACTCGGGCGACGTTCGGCACGTGATTCCGCGCGAGGCGATCGACACCCTTCGCGCCACTAACCGTTCCCTCATGCCGGAGGGCTTGATCGATCACTTCAGCGCCGACGACCTCCGCTCGTTGCTCACCTATCTGACGGGAAAGTGATGCGCGCAGCGAGTGTCGCCGACACGCGCTCAATTTCGCTTCGCCGGCCTTGAGCGGGCGATCCGTGCCCGCTTCGCAGGTCGCAAAGAACCTTGAACGAACGCGAAGGCGTCGGCGGCGAGTCCCACTTCGGAGCCGAACATCGGACGCCAAATCTTGGTCGCCGCCGCTAAGGCCGGGAGGCCTTGGCCAAACGCTTCGATCGACAGCGCACCCTGATAGTCGACCCGCGCTAGCGCCGCGAAGACCCGCTCCCACGGCACTCCCCCGGCTCCCGGCGTGCTCCGGTCGTTTTCCGAAAGCTGGACACTGACGAGGAGATCGTGGTGGCGAACAATCGCCGCTTCGATGTCCTTCTCTTCAATGTTGGCGTGGAAAGTATCGAATGCGAGGCGCAGGCGAGGATGATCGACCGCGCGCACGAGGCGGGCCGCGTCCTCCGCACAGTTCACGAGATAAACTTCGAAGCGATTCAGGTACTCGAGCGCCAGTCCGACTCCGGCCGAATCGGCGTGCTCGGCCGCGGCGCGCAAGCCGCTCACCGCATACTCCCACTCTCGCCTCGTCGGAGGTTTGCCGCTGAACACGCCGAGCCCCGCGAAGAGCGGGCCCGCAAGAAGCGTCCCGCCGAGCGCCGCCGTTGCGTCGATGGCTCGTCGCAAGTGATCGACTCCCCGCTCGCGAGTCGGCTTCGAGTCACTGATCAGGTGTTGGTCGGGCAGGAGTGCAGTGACCCCGGACGCTGCGAGGCCAAGACCGTCCAAAGTGCGCCTAAGCCCGCGATACCGACGCTCGCCGGTCTTGAAGATGGGGACGTCGACGCGCGTATACCCGATTCGCTTCAGTTGCCGCAGGATCGGAATCCAACGCTTGCCCACCGCGTCATCCGTCCACAGCAACAAACACATTCCGAGTTCGATCATGGCGCCGCGAGCATATCCGCCCCCCCGCGAACGCGGATCACCAGATCCGCCTGCGACCCGAGCCGGTAGTCCAGGGCACCATCACGAAGCGCCACCGACGGCCTGATGACCTCGTCTCCGCTTCCGACTCTTCTCTTGGAAGGAAAAAGAGCCCCTTTGGCTTGCAGCGAAACTTCCGTTCCTGAGCTTCGCCCCGCCCCCCAGTCGGCAGCGTGCGGATCTGGCGATCCGCGTTTCCACCGACCCACGGTCCTTCACCCCGGGGCCTCCCCCCTTCCCACGCGATCAACCACCTATCCACTCTTGACGCTCCCCACCCGAGGTCCGACCATAGACCACTATGAACTCCGCCAAGGCCTACGCTGCCCAGAGTCCGACCTCGCCCCTCACGCCGCTCACGATCCCGCGCCGCGCCCCCACCGAAAGCGACGTCCAGATCGAGATCCTCTACTGCGGGATCTGCCATTCCGACGTGCACTCCGCCCGCAACGAGTGGAGTGCGTTCATGGCCACGAGCTACCCCATCGTGCCCGGCCACGAAATCGTGGGCCGCGTGACCCACGTCGGCAGCGCCGTAAAGGGGTACCGCGTCGGTGATCTCGCCGCCGTCGGCTGCCTCGTCGACTCGGACCGCACCTGCACCCACTGCCAGGCCGGGAACGAGCAGTTCTGTCCCAACATGGTGTTCACCTTCAATGCTCCGGATTCCCACCTCGGAGGCATGACTTATGGTGGTTACTCGCAGAGCATCGTCGTCGATCAGCGATTTGTCCTCCGAGTCCCCCAGAACCTCAGCCTTGCCGGCGTGGCTCCGCTGCTCTGTGCCGGCATCACCACCTACTCCCCGCTGCGTCACCACAAAGTTGGCAAGGGCCAGCGCGTTGGCATCGTCGGACTCGGTGGACTCGGCCACATGGGTGTGAAATTCGCCCACGCCTTCGGCGCCCACGTCACCGTCATCACCACCTCCGCACGAAAAAAGGAGGATGCGCACCGACTGGGAGCCGATGCCGTCATCCTCTCCAGCCAACCGGACGAAATGGCTCGACACGCGGGCACCTTCGATTTCCTCCTCGACACCGTCTCGGCCGACCACGACATCAACGCCCTCCTCGGCCTCCTGAAGCCCGACGGCCACCTCACGCTCGTGGGAGCGCCCGCCAAACCGCTCGAAGTCGCCTCCTTCAGTCTCCTCATGGGGCGCCGCACCCTTTCGGGTTCGATCATCGGCGGACTGCCGGAAACCCAGGAGATGCTCGACTTCTGCGGGCAGCACGGGATCACCGCGGACGTCGAGGTGGTTCCCATCCAATCCGTCAACGAAGCCTACGAACGGCTGCTGCGCGCCGACGTGAAGTACCGCTTTGTGATCGACCTGTCCACGCTCCGTTAGTGAAGGGTGGAGAGTCATGGCCGCATGAGGAGTAGTCGAACCCGCCAGGAACTAGCCCTGAAACTCCTCGCAAATGGCCGCTGATTCGAGATCCAGCGCGACGAGACCCCCCGACCGCAATTCGCGGAAGCGCGGCTGTTAGTCTCACCCGCCGTCGGTGCGCCCGTGTGGAAATGCCCGATTGGCCATCGAGAGGATGCCGCTCATGGAGTCGACACCGATAGACGGGGCGTTGACGCCGCCCGCTTCGACCCGGGAGCGTAGTGGCGCAGCCTGCGGCCCAGGTCGAGCTTGGGCGGCCGCCCTCGGCATGGCGACCGTGGCGTGGTTCGGAAATGCCTGGACTCGCGATCTAGGATTCTATGCCGACGATTACGCCCAAATCGCAATGGCCCGTCCGCTCTTGGAGCGGGACCTCGGCATGTCGGACCGCCAACACGAGCACCACCTAGGGGTGCCCGAGACCTTTTTTCGCCCCGCATTATGGGCCTGGTTCGTCCTACTTCGGCAGATCCAAGGGACACCCAGTCCGTCATCCCCCTCGGACCTGAATGCCACTCCCAAAGGTGCGGACCAGTTCTACGCCGTGGTCTCGCCTCGGCTATTCCACGATGCCAGCCTGCTCGTGCACACCCTGGTCGTGATGCTCCTGACCTATTCTCTCGCGCGGAACTTGGGCCTCGGTCCGAGTCTGCTCGGGGGGATCATCGCCAGTTTTTGGCCTGGCGGCAGCCAGGCAGTGAGTTGGATTGCCGCCAGCTACGTGTTGCTCATCGCCGCCTTGGGGCTCATCGCCGTCCTTTTGTCCCTCGGCGCTCGCGGTTGGCCGCGGAGCTTGCTCGCAGGCGTGATCGCCTCCAGCACTCTGCTGCTGCACGAGGCCGGCGCCATCGTAATCATGATCTGCCTCGGGATCGGACTCCATCATCTGTTCCGGCGGCGCTCCCGAGCGGCCATTGGCCTCACCGTGGGGCTGATTCTCGGAGTCCTCGCGGTGGTGGTCCTGCGAGGCTACGCCAAATCCGAAGTACCCGGCTATTACTTGGGTGGAGTTGGTCTCGAAGCCGCTGTCCGATCCGACCGCATCGACCCCCTCTGCCGCGCGGCGGGATTGGCTCAGGATCCGGGATTGCAGAATAGCCAAGCCATCGGGCACCTCCCGGAGAGGATCCAATCGATCCTCATGGACACGGGACACCGCCGGCAGATCCGAGGCGTCGTAGGCTTGGTCATTCTCGGGGCCGCACTGCTCATTGCGTTCCGACGCGCCGCTGGCCATGTTCTCGTCGGCACCCTGACCCTCGTCATCACCGTCCTTCCGGCCAGCCTCGTCTTGGTCCAGGAGAATGGCGGAACGGAGCGATTTTTCTACTGGGCTCGTCTCCCCCTGGCGCTTCTCGCGGCCTCCCTCCTCGCCATTTTCGTCGCAGGACGACGCCACGAGACAAGACGCATCCGGAGGCTCAGCCGACTCGGGCTGATTCTCTTGGTCGGATGGACGGTTAGCGCCGTGCCGAGCCTCTGGCTGTGGATCATCACCCAGCGGGACGCGGATGCCGCCGCACGGAGTAGCCTGGCCAATCTCGATCGGGTGACGGACGACCTTGCCGCGGAAGCCGAAGTCTTGGTCGCGGAGTTTCCGCGCGAGCGCAGTGGCTTGCCCCTCATTGGCAACTTCCTGGGTTTCGCGGCGAACCCTCCCTTTCGCAAGCACGCCCGCCGATTTCACTTGGTCAATTCTGTCGACGAGGCATCGGCAATTGCCAGCGGACCTCTCGGGGTCGCCCCGCTCCAGATCGTCAACTGTCGGTACTCGGAGCCACAACTTTGGGGGCCTCTTCTGCCGGGTATCCCGTCCGCCTATCCCAAGCTCTTCCTCTCTTCGATTTCGAGCCACGCGCAAACCTACGATGTCGAACCACCCGTGGCGACTCGCTTCGTGCGGTCAATCGCAATCGACCTTCCGAGGGGGCCCGAAGATCGGGTGTCGGTGATCGTCGAGACAACCGGGCAGGAGATACGGCTCGAAGCGCACGCGCCAGCTCGCAATGAGGAGCGCAGGGTCACTCTCTGCTTCCCCGAGACCGAGGAGTGGCTGTTCGTGCCCATGCTCGATCGTCTCCGGGTGGAGAGCACCACGAAGACTCGACCGCTTCGGGCACCCACTCTCTCGGAAAAGTCCCCGGAGTTGGAGGTGGACTTCCGGGTGGACGGCGAGGGTCGCGACACCACGCTCACGGTCTTTGGTCAGCACCCGGGTACCCCGGGAGTCTTGCGCCTTTGGTGGTGGGCCCGGCGCTCCAACCTCGAGACGGTCCCCTCCCTATACGTGTTCCCAATTCCCGCGGCCACTGATGAAGTCGATGTCAGGTGGACCTGGCGCCTGGAGGAAAACCAGGAGGCCAGCCACGAATTTCAAGGCCTCCCGCTCCGCTGGCTCCGCTGGAAGAACGACATCCTGGCCCGCGAAGGCATCCGGTCCATTCGCGTGGAATTCTTGGTTGAGCTTTGGAACATCGACAGCACCTGCATGCTTCAGCGTTCGAAGCGACTTGGATTCGACTGGAAGATCACGCCTCCCTGAGCCAGGGCGGCGCTACACTCCGCCCGCGGAGAATCCGATGCCGAAGGCCAAACCGCGATCCACCGGGATCGCACCCTCGACGCGACCGTCGAAAAAACCCGCCGCGAACGCGAGCGGATCCAAAAGCGATCGCCGGTACGCCCCCCACCCCGCGTTGAAGATGCTCGCGAGCTTCGAGTCGAAGCTCCTCGAACGAACCGGCAAGAGCAGCGAGGAGTGGATTGGTATTGCCGCGAAGCGGGGTCCCAAAGAGGAAAAGACCCTCGCCGCCTGGTTCGCCACCGAACACGGTTTCACTACCAACTACGCCGCATGGATGGCGGGCAAGACGCTCGGAGGCCCCGCATTCGACGCCTACGATCCGGAGTCCTTCGTCGAAAATCTGTTTCGCGGAAAACACGCGGGCCTTCGGCCCCTCTACGAGTCGGTCGTCGACTTTGCGCTCGAGCTCGGGGACGATTCCAAAGCCTGCCCCTGCCAGACCATGGTTCCGCTGTACCGGAAACACGTCTACGCGGAGATCCGCCCGACCTCGGGCGCCCTCGTGATCGACCTCGTGCTCGAGGGTTATCCACCCACCCGAAGACTGCTCGCGGCCCAGAAGAGCCGCGCGGTGGGCAATCGGGTGACTCACCAGGTCCGCATCACGAACCGCCATGAGTTCGACGCGGAATTGAAGGCCTGGCTGCGAGCGGCTTACGAAGCATCGAACAAGAAGCGAACGCGCACCCCGACAAAGGCCAATCTCGAGCTTCCCGCCGATCTTTCGAGCGCCCTCGCCAATTCCAAGGCTGCGCGCGCGACCTACGACACTTGCACGCCCCGCATGCAAGCCGACTGGATCGCGTGGATCGAACAAGCCGCGAAGGCGGAGACGCGCACACGGAGAATTGCGACGACCATCGAAAAGCTGGCGGCTGGCAAGAAGAAGGCCTACTGATGAGGGTGGGCCCGCAGATGCCGACCGAAGCCGCACGCCGCACCACGACCTGCGCCGGCCGCGTGCGCTTCATCATCTCGATGCTGCTCGCCGCCGCGACTTCCAACGCGCAGGGCGCGCCGCCGACTCGCGATGAACTCCTGGACTTCTGCCTGCGCCCCGCCGACGACCGCCTTGAGACCGACGCCGCTCGCCTCGCCCTGCTTTTCACAAATCCCGAGGACATCGATTCGGCCCTCGCCGCCCTGCAGCGCCCGAACTCGGAAGTGCGTGCGGGGCACCGGAGCCTGCGAGTCGGCGCGATCACCCCGTCGGTCTTTGCCGGAGTGGTGGTTCCCAAGCGCCCGCCTCCCGAGGCCGGATATCCGATGGTGGTCACCTTTTCGAATCAAGTGCGCGGCGGCGCCGACGAGCTCAATATTCGAACCCGTGACGGGGGATGGCTCGATGCCGGTTGGGTCGTGGCTACCGCAGTCGTGGTGAGGGAACCGCAGGAGCCACAACCCTGGGAGCTCCGAGGTCGGCACGCTCCGCTCCAAAGTTCGGTGATCGCTCGCGTGGCCGCCGAGGTACCGATCGATCGTGATCGCGTGGTGATGCTCTGGAGTGCCCTCCCAAGCCCGGGGCGTGATCGCCCCGTTCCGGTGGCCAGTTCGCCGGTGTTTGATCCGACGCCGCTCGCCGCCCTCATTCTCAGTTTGCCGGGATCGCGCCCGCCACCTCCGCTGTTGGGCGGCCTCCCCCGCTGGCAACACCGAACCCTGATCCTTCATCACGCCCCGTCCCCGGCCGAGGAGGTTCGGAGGCTCGCGGTCGAAATCGCCCATCACTCGGGTTCGCTCTCGCTGCAAAGCGCGTCCCTGCCCGACCCCTGGCTCGAAGACCCTCAATTCCCACCTCCGGCCATCGCCACCCAAGAGCCCCTCCCATCCTTGCGGCGGCCTGCAATGGCCGCCGATTTTTGGGCTGATCTCTCGGACCTCTTGCCCAGGCACGAGCGGTTTGAGCGCGCCATCGGGCTGTCCCCCCTCCGTTTCCGAGCCAAGTTCTCCTCCGGCGAGCTCGACCTCGAGAGCCCTGATCTCCCCGACCAGGCGACTCCCCAACTTGCCATCTATTGGGAACCCGGAGTGGAAAAGGTCGCCATCACGTGGAATGGTCGCCCCCTCGGGGAGCATGGCGTACGCCGCGATGGTGTCGCCCGGCTGCTCGCGGCCCGCCACTCGCTCCTGACCGGGCGCCGTTTCGACGGAATCATCGTGCTTGGCCCCTGAACCTGCAAAACTTCCCAGTCTTCGCCCGAATCCGGCAGCGATGCCCGCCGGCCCGCGCTTTTCCGCCAAAGCTCTCCTTGGTTGCGGCTTCCTTCTGGCGGCAGGAACCACGACCGGCGTTCTCTTCTCGCGGGTCGAAGGCGCCCCGACTCTCCTCCGCCGACTCTCACACCACATCACCGGCTCGATGGACCGGCTCGTGGTAGTCCTCCCGACCCGTCCTGCTCTGTACGCCACCGACCCCGTCTACACCGTAGAAGTCACCGCGCTGGCGCTGCAGGGTCGGGTCCTCTCGATCGAGGGCGACAGCCCGTGTCGCGTCACGATCTCGATCGACCCCAGTCTGCGACGTCGGCTGGGCCAGGCGAGCGAAGTGATCGCCATGGCGCCGGGATACGACCTCGGTTGGGTGCTCAAAACCTTGGTCCCCCCCGACCTGCGCCAGTACGTCCTCGCCGAAGTCGACAAACTCTGGTCCATGCACGGCGCGGAGACGATCGAACAGATCAAAGGCCCGGGCCTGGCCGCCTTGGCCGACATCCTCGCGACGTTGGCGGACGAATTTCCCCGCGCCCTCGCGGCCGAAAAGGCGAGTTTCGACGCGTTCACGGAGGCCTTCTCGCGCGAGATCTTCCCGATCCATCTCGAACCCGCACTGAAGGACATCGTGCTCGCTCGGGTGCAATCGAAGTTGGGGCCCGCCCTCGGGGACCTCGGGACCGCGATCTGGTCGAACATCAGCATCACCGACATCCTCGCGATCTTCTGGACTGCGTCGCAGGAGACCATCGGATTGGTCGCCCGCGAGGAACAAGCCGCGAGGCTCACGAAGGTGCTCGAAGCTCGGGCCGTACCGGTGCTGCGCGAGAAAGCGCCTGGCGTGCTTCGCTCCTTCGGGGAGGCTCTGGGCGAATCCCTGGCGGACCCAAGAGTGGTGACGGCCTTGCACAAGACCGCCCAGGAAATCTCCGCCCACCCGGCCTTCGTGACCTTCCTCGAAAGACTCTTGGGCCGCTGGATCGGCAACAACCCGGTCGTCGGCGCGCAGGTTCAGGCGGCATTCGCAAACAGCACCCTCACCGCTCCGCTCACCGAGTTCTACAAGCTCGCCGAGCCCCTCTTGCAGGAAGCCTTGAACGAAATGCTCACGCGCCCGGATCGCCTGGGCATGGACCATCAACTCGTCCGAGTCCTTCGGCATGTGGTCCTTTTGAAAGACGACCGGTATTTGCTCGTCGTTCCGCAAGGCTCGGCACCCCGCACTCCGATCACGGAACTGGTCGGGCGCATCGGAGTCGATCCCTGAAGCCCCTCGCGATCGAAGTCGATCAACTCTCCGTTCAAGCGGGCGGACGCACCCTCCTCACCGGTTCGCAAGCACGCGTGGAGGTCGGTGAGCTCGTGCTGTTGGTCGGCGGCAGCGGCACCGGAAAGTCCCTCTTGCTCGGAATCCTCGCGGGACTCTGGCGTCCCGGGTCCGGCGTCGAGGTCGCGGGTCACGTGCGGGTGTTGGAGCAGGACGCCTTGGCGCCCCACGGCGACCGAGGTTTGCCCGGAGTCGGCATCGTCTTCCAAGACTTCGCGCTCTTCGACGACTTGCCGACCGAGGACAACGTGCGCTTTGGGATCGACCACCGGGCCCCCGGTCGCCCTGCGGCCTCGAGCGATCATCTACTGACGGAATTCGGTCTGCCGAAGAAGGTCATCCCGGCCCGTCTCTCCGGAGGCATGCGCCAGCGTTTGGCGCTGGCACGCCTGCGCGCCCAGTCTCCTGGCCTCGTGCTCTACGACGAACCGACTTCCGGCCTCGATCCGGCGATGAAATTGCGCGTGGCGAGCCGCATCCGGGAAGTGCACGACCAGAGTGGACAGACGACGGTCATCGTCACGCACGATCTCGAGTCATGCCTGGAGATCGCAGACAAGATCATCCTGCTCGACCCCACCGAGAAGTCCCTGGTGGAGATCCCGAAGAACAAGATCGCCAAGGCGCTCGCCACCCTCCGCACTCCCGCGCCTGAGGATGCGCTCGAAGGCCCGACGCCCCGAGGCCTCCTCCGCTTTCTGATCGGCCGATTCGAGTCGATCGGGGACTTTGTCTTGGCCTCCTCGCGGACGGTGGTCTCGATCTTGCCCCAGTGGCCCGCGCCCCGCTGGGGGTTCCATTTCTTGAGGCGCGCGCTCCGCCTCACCACTCTGGGCTCGGCGCTCCCCTTTCTCGGGCTCTCGGGCTTGATTGCCGGGTTTGTGACGTCCTTCTTCATGTTCGCGCTCATGCCGGTGAAGACCTATACGGAACCCGTGCTCGCCGAGGAGTATGGTGGTTCGCTCGGGTTTGCGCTCTTCCGCGTGGTCATCCCCGGTATGACGACGCTCCTGTTCGCGAGCCGCTCGGGAGCCGCCCTCGCCGCCGACATCGGCAACCGTGCCCTGACGCGCCAACTCGATGCTCTGCGCAGTTTCGGAATCCCCCCGGCGCGGTACCTCCTGACCGGAGCGGTGTGGGCGAGCCTCCTAGGCATTCCCCTGCTCAACGCCTTGGCCTACATCCTCGCACGATTTGCCGCCACCGCGGTGTTCCTGGGCACCCATCCCGGCCACGGTCCCTACGCTTTCAACGAGGATTTTCTTCGGCTCACCGGCCAGGGCGCATTCTTCCCAGGCGGCGTCGGCTTCGTGGTCGCGAAGTTGCTGCTTTGTGCCCTCGGGACGGCGGGCATCGCCTACCATGTCGGCGCACGGCCGAAGACCTCCGGGGCGGCAGTCGCCGACGCGGTGACCGCCACCATCATCCGGGCCACGATCTTCACGCTGGTCGTGCACCTCATCTTCGCGTTCTTCGAGTTCTGATCGCGACCATGCGGTCGCGTGATTCCGACTCCGGTGCCTCCTCCATGAAGACGACCTCTGCATTCGTGCTGGTGTTGCTCCTGTCCGTCGCCGCCATCGGGCAAGATCGACTCGTGCCCTCGAACCTGTTCACCGACCATATGGTACTTCCCCTGGGCCGTATGTGCTCGGTGTTCGGGGAAGCCCCTCCGGGGGAAGAAATCACGGTCTCCATCGCCAAAGCCCAATCGAGCGCCAAGACCGACGAGCAGGGACGCTTTCGAGTGGTGCTTCCCCCCCAACCGCCCGGTGGCCCACACCGCCTGACCATCTCCGGCGCCGGCAGCACGAAGGTCATCGAGGACGTGCATTTCGGCGAGGTGTGGATCTGCTCCGGCCAGTCCAACATGGAGTGGAGCGTGCGGGCCAGTCGAGACGCCGAGCAGGAAATCGCCGCCGCCAACGTGCCCACGATCCGACTCTTCACCGTCCCCAATCGCGTGGCTCGCGAGCCGCAAACCTCGGTCGACGGCCAGTGGAGAGTCGCGAGTCCGGAGACTGTCCCGGAGTTCTCGGCGGTGGCGTGGTTCTTCGCCAAAGACGTGGTCGGCAAGACGGGACTTGTGGTCGGCTTGATCGACGCAACTTGGGGCGGAACGCCGATCGAAGCGTGGATGCGGGACGAGGCGTTCGCGCCGATCCCGGAGGCTGACGGACTCGTCGCCCGTTGGAAGAAGGCCGAAGGCGAGTTTGATCCTGCTGCGGCCAAGAAAACCCACGATGCAGCGCTCGAGAAGTGGAACGCCGAGGTGGCGGCCGCGAAGCAGGCGGGCAAACCGGAGCCGGAAAAGCCCCGCCCTCCCCGCAGCCCCTATGACTCACCGGCTCGACCGGGATCCTTGTGGAATGGCATGATCGCGCCACTCCTGCCCGGCGCGATCACCGGTTGCATCTGGTACCAAGGAGAGTCCAACGAGCAGCGCGCGCACCAATATCGCCACCTCTTCAGCGGCATGATTCGCGATTGGCGCATCGCCTTCGAACAGGGTGACTTCCCATTCCTCTGGGTGCAGCTCGCGGGATTCCGCGCACCGCCCAAAGAACCCGGCGAAAGCCTGTGGGCGGAGCTTAGGGAGGCGCAGCAATTCGCCTTGCACCTGCCACGCACCGGCCAGGCCTTGGCCCACGATCTCGGAGAGAGCAACGACATCCATCCGCGGAACAAACAGGAAGTCGGGGCACGCCTCGCGATCGCGCGCAGCCGCGTGATGGCGGAGTCCGACAACACCGCCTCCGGACCGGTCGTGGAGTGGTGCGACATCGCCGCTCCCCACGCGGCCCTTCTCGTCCGCGGCGCCACGGGTGGGCTCCGCACCAAGCGCGGGATGCCCCCGATTGGTTTCACCATGGCCGGCGTCGACCGGAAGTTCTATCCCGCGCAGGCGGAGATCCAGGGATCTCTGATTGCTCTGCACTGCGACGCCGTGCCCCATCCCGTGGCCGTCCGCTACGCCTGGGCCGACCACCCCGAGACCAATCTCGTCGATCAAGACGGACTTCCCCTCGCCCCCTTCCGCAGCGACGGCTGGCCCGGACTCACCACCCGACCCGAGTCCAAATAGGCGGATTCCCGGCTTCCGAAGAATAATCGGAATCTCCTTCCGGTCCGCGCTTCCCGGCACATCTACCAGTGTCGGCCCGATCCGCGGCCGATATCCCGCGGGGGTAGCTCCGCGAGGATCTCACAGGGAACGGCGTGAGGCTCGGTCACGGTGGCCGGGCCTCGCGTTTATTTTTTCGGGGGTCCCCGCCGCGGAGCGGTGGGAGGTAGCGGGCGGGGTGCTCCCCCGGCCTCCAACTTCGCTACCAGTTGGCTGAGATCCAAAGCCAAAGGCGCTTCGACCTCCAACGGAGCATCGCGCCACGGCAACGTGAGCCGCAACTTGGAGGCGTGCAGCGCGCAGCGTCGGTGCTTCGCGATCGCATCACGCCCGAATGCGTACTTACGTTCGCCCACCAATGGATGGCGAATGTGCGCGAGGTGGATGCGCGCCTGGTTGTGTCGACCGGTGTGGAGTTGGAGTTCGAGGAGAGCGCAGGCCCCCACGAGCTTCACGGTTCGGTAGTCCGTGTGCGCCGCCTGGCCCCTTGGCGACACCTGCGCGTGCGCACCGAGGTCTTGAATCGGAACTCGGATCGATCCATCCGGTGGTCGCAGGTGGCCCTGCGCGATCGCCAAGTAGCGCTTCTCTTGGACGACATCCTTCCAGATTGCCATGAGTTGGTCCCGGATTTCCGTGCTCTTCGCGAACACGCACAGGCCGGACGTCTCCCGATCCAAGCGATGCACGGGGAACACGGGATAGCCCTGTTCCCGAAGCCGGTCTTTCAGAGTCGGCTCCCCCGAGCGTTCACCCTTGGGGGGAGCCACCGTCAAGAGGCCAGCCGGTTTGTCGACGATGAGAAGGTGCTCGTCTTCAAACAAAACCGGAATCGGGCGCACGCTCGCAGCCATAGAGACTCAGCGACGCCACAGCAGGCGCTGCAACCCACTCGCTTCCTCACGTCGGGAGTGGAAGCGGTGACCTTCCGAGGTCTCGAAGCCTTCGAGGTCACGGGGATCGTCGATGCCGTTATCGAGCATATGGCGGAGGACCTCGCCGGAGAGGCGACCGCTCCCGGCCGACTCGGGGTGAATTTTCCCCGACGCCCCCTTGCGTTCGAAGGCGAAGCCCACGACTTCCTTGGGGGAACTCGGAGCATCCCACAGCGCTTGTAACCGTGCGGGAAGAAATGTGAACACGCGGCGCCCTCGGCACAGCCGTTCCAAGAGAGGCGGTAGCCGCTCTTTCCACCAAGCGTGCACGGAACCGAACTCGGGGATCTGCGCACCGATCGGGCAACGGTACTCCGGCACCATGTCGCGAACCCCGAGGAGCCCGAAGAGTGGGCAGACGACCAACACGTCGTCGCGCATCCGCTGCTTCGCCTTGGGTTTCAAAGGTTCGGACTTGAGCACTTGGAACAGCGGCCCGCCTTCCCGCTCGATCACCGGAGTGGTGGGAGCCGTGCGCAACTTTAGGTTGGTGGAACAGGCTTCCTTCAACGCGGCGCCGTGGAGACGAAGCACTTCTTTTCCGTGCCCGGCTCCGTTCACCGCGTGCAAGAACGCGGTCACCACTTCTTCACGAGGTTCGACCAACGAAGGAAACCGATTCGTTGCCCGCTCGCCCTGGGCTTCACTGAAGGAGAAGAGTCGCGAGCCTCCGGCTAGTTTGCGCTCGGAGGACGGAATCAGGAAGCGGGCTCGGGTTCGGGTCATGGCGCCTCACGTCGAACTGAAGGGCGGTATTGTTAGATGGACTCGCGCGGATGGTCAAGGAATTTTTTTCACGCGTCCCACTCGGATCGCAAGTGCGGGCACCGCCACGAGATGCTCGTTCGTGGTTCGCGCGCGCCGAGGCCTGAGCATGCACGCGGGGGGCGCGCGCGTCAACATGGATTCGAAGGCCCGCCGACGAAGATCCGCGGCACGAGAATGTTTAGCCGGATGCAAGCCGCTCGAACGGTGGTGGGATCCTCAACGAGACTCGATCACGCGCAGTCCCCGCACCCGCACCGACGCGAGCAATTCTTCGGCCGGAACTCCCCGCTCCGGCGTGTGTGCGCCGACCGGAACTTGGCCCCGAACTTGCAGGTGCAGCGTGGCCGCCGCGGGAAAGGAAGTCGTACGCTCCATCGCGGTGAAGCCTGTTGTTTCATGGTGGAAATCGAGGAGTTCGAAGTTCACTCGATCGTCCGCATTCTCGCCTTGGCCTACGACGCGCAAGATCACGAGATCTCTCTCTTCGGGGTGATGCCAGCGTGGCTCCGCACATGCATGAAAGAGCTCCCTAGGCACCACCGGCACCCCCCGAACCAAGACCGGATCGGTTTCGAGTAGACCGAGTTCACGGAGGCCTCGAATCACCTGGACATGGCCGGGGTAGCGCACCGTCTTGTAGTCGTAAGTCTGGAGTCGCCCCACCCAGGTCTCGCAAGCCGTAGAAGTGCCACCACTCGTGGTGAAGGCCTCGCAGCGCCCAAGGGGCGGTGAGAGTTCGAGGGTCTCCACCTCCTGCAGGGTGGGGATCCGCACGAGCTGCCCATTGCGAAGCGCTTCCGCCTCTCCGGTGTACTCATTGGTCAAGCCTCCGATATGGAACAGGAGCTTGTATCCCAATGGCAGTCGTGGGTTGACTGGCAGACCACCACAACGGATATGGATGTGTTGCGGGCGACGCAGGCGGGCAACGGCCAGCGCGCCGAGGACGTTGCACAGACCAGGGGCCAGGCCGCAGTCCGGAACGACCGAGACGCCGCGCGACCTCGCGACCGGGTCCAAGCGGAGGATCTCCCGCACGATGCCGGTGTTTCCTCCGAGGTCACAGAAGTGGGCCCCCACCTGCACCGCGGCCGCGGCCGCCTTGGGGTTCAAGGCGTAGGGGAGCGCCGAAAAGACCCCCTGCACTCCCCGAAGGGCCTGGGTGAGGGCGGGACCGTCGGTGGCATCGACGCCTTCGCCCAGGACGTTGGCCCCGGGGACCAGGGCCCGAACCCGCGACGCCGCCCGGACTGCCACCCCCTCATCCCGATCGAGAAGTCGCACCGAGGCCCCTTCGCCGAAGCTCAAGAGGTCGAACGCTGCGGCCGTGCCCTGCATCCCGGCGCCCAAGACTGCGTAGTGGTAGCTCATGTTTCCTTCTCGATCCGTCGGGGATTTGTTCGGCTCGCCCGCCGGAGGTAGGAAGATAGCGGAGCTCCCATGAAGGTCACCCTTGCCAACCCCCGCGGATTTTGTGCCGGCGTCGAGCGCGCGATCGAAATCGTCGAGCGTGCCCTCGAACTTTTCGGTCCGCCGGTGTACGTCCGCAAGGAAATCGTGCACAACCACCACGTGGTCGAAGATCTGCGCAGCCGGGGCGCGGTGTTCGTGGACGAGCTCGACCAAGTGCCGAGCGGCGCGGTCACGATTTTCAGCGCCCACGGAGTCTCCCCGGCAGTGAGGGACGACGCGCAAAGCCGCGGCCTGCGCATCATCGACGCCACCTGCCCGCTCGTGACCAAAGTCCACCTCGAGGCCATCCGCTTCGCGCGCGAGGGATACACGATTCTGCTGATCGGACACGAGGGACACGAGGAAGTCGAAGGCACGATGGGCGAAGCGCCCGCGCGCATGATCCTCGTAACCTCCAAGGCCGACGTCGAGAGATTGGTGTTGCCTGCCGACGCGAAGATCGGAGTCCTCACCCAAACCACACTCTCCGTGGACGACACACGCGACATCATCGACGCGATCCGGCGCCGATTCCCGCAGGCTCACCTGCCCAAGCGGGATGACATCTGTTACGCCACCCAAAACCGCCAGTCCGCGGTCAAAGAACTCGCACCTTTCGCCGATCTCCTCATCGTCATCGGCGCCGAGAACAGCAGCAACAGCCAACGCTTGAAGGAAGTGGGACTCGGCCAAGGCATCCCCGCCTACTTGGTCCCCGACCACCACTCGCTGAAACCGGAGTGGTTCGAGGGAAAACCCCGCGTGATGGTGACCGCCGGAGCATCCGCTCCCGAGCGACTCGTGCAGGACCTCGTGACCCGCCTGCGGGAATTGGGGGCCCGCGACGTGCAAGAGCACATCCACGTCACGGAGGACGTGCGCTTTCCGCTGCCCGCCGAAGTCGAGCGCCCGGGCCCGGCCAGATCCCACTCGTGAGCCCAGATGCGCTCGCGGCGTGTGTCGGCCGCTTCTGGCTAGTCCTGCTCCCCATCATCACTTTGTCCCCGTTCGAAGTGCATTTGGTCCCGGACTGGGCATGGCGGGAGTTCGCACCCGTCGACTTCCTGCGCAACCTCGTCCTGTTCCTGCCCCTGGGGCTTCTTATGCCACGGCGACCCGCGTGGGCCCTGCTGGTGGGAGCCGCGATCTCCGCCGTCATCGAGCTCGCCCAAGTGTGGCTCTACCGGGGACCTTCGTGGTTTGACGTCGTAGGAAACGCCCTCGGAGGGTGCTTGGGCACGATCCTCTTCGACCGCCGATTCGGCCAACGGCTGCTTCGGGGCGCGGTAGCACGCTTGAACGTCGTCACCGTGGGTCTCGCCTACCTCGCGCTCGGGACCCTCGTGGTGCTGAGCCTTCGCACGCTGCGCCCCGCCGACTTCCGAAACTGGGAGGACTACGCGCTCGTTTTGGGCAACGAAGCCGAGGTGGATCGCCCGTGGCGTGGCGTGCTCCACGAATTGCGGATCTACGATCGCAGCCTCGATCCGCGGTACGAATCGGTGCCGAACGACGAGTCGCGCACGTTCCACGAAGGCGGCCCGATTCTCATGCTCGGTGGGGCTTCGCCCAATTTCGGCGTCATCGACGGACCGGCTGGCCGTGTCCCCTTTCCCTTGGAGCCCACCCCCGCCTCCGGGGTGCGTCGAGTCCCCGGCGGTTTCCAATTGGATCGCAGCCGCTGGATCTTGCCTGCCTTCGTCGCCACTCACGTGCGCAACATGCTCATGGCTTCGAGCCAGGTCTCCGTCTACGTGGTGGTGACCCCCGCGGAATCCGGGCACGGAGGCCAAGGGCGCATCGCTGGCATGGGAAAAAACTGGACCCACCGCAATTTCGGGCTCGGCCAAAAGGGACGCGACATCCACTGGCGAGTGCGTACTCCCGCCACCGGCGACAACGGCGACCGACCCCAGATCATCACCAAACGGGGGCCGCTCGCCCCGAAGCGCACCCAGGTTCTGGCGACATTCGACGAGCATCGCTCTCGCCTCTATCTCGACGGCAAGATCGAAGGTGACCTGCTCCTATCCGCCACCCGTCTCGAAGGCACGATGTTGGCGGGGCAACATCGCACTCTCCTCGCCAAGGACATCACTCTGACCGTGGTAATCCTCTCCCTTCTGGGCGCGAGCCTCACCACCCTACTCGCGGGCGGTCGCAGCCTCTTCGGCCTGGTCGGCCTGGGCCTCACTCTCGGCTCCCTCCACTACCTCGGCGCCTGGAATCACTTCCACGCCTACACTCCCCTCGCCGTCGGCGTCACCCTCGCCGCCCTCCCCAGCGCCTGGTCCCTCCTCCGTGGCCACTACATCCTGAATGACCGGTAGAAGCCCGCCCCTACCCTTGATTAGTCCCGATTCGGCATTTCCTCAGCCGTCGGAATCGATAGACGCATTTCATGATTCGATTCCACCGCGTAACGCGCCGGAGGCGAGCCTCCACGCCAACCTACCGAAACCCAATACCTGCCTCTCGGTATCGAGAGTGTGAAGCCGAAGCCCCCGACCTCGTCATTGAGCGGTAAATCGGACTCGATCGGAGATCCGGTCTGATCCTCCACCGCAACGATGAGGCGACGACTCACCTCGGCCCGTTGCGCGGGACTCAAGGACCTTCCGCTCCGGAGCGCCCGCTCCATCGACTCGGGCCAGGGAAGTACGCCCTTCATCCGATCGAACCGGCTCAGCGGGATATCCAAGGAAGCGCTTGCCTGGCGGTAGTGAAACGCCACACTCCGAGGGGATGCCCAGGCCTGGGCACCAGCCGCGGAATGCCCAGCGCTGGCGACATAGCCCCCCGGTGCCAAGCCTCGGATGTGAAACTCCCCGCTCGAGTTCGTGATTGCGGTTGCGCACACTCGGCGGTTGGAATCGCGGATTGCGATCGCGATCCCACTTCGTTCGCTCTCCGGCGGACCAGAGACCTGGCCGGTCAATGCGTCCCCGGGAGGAAGTACGATCTTCAGGTCGGCTTCCGCGTCACCAATTTCGATGGACCGTTCCAAGATGGCATAACCCTGGACTGCGATTCGGGCCTCGTAGCTTCCAGGATAAAGCCGGCCGATGCGAAGCTTTGGACCCACTCCTTCCGCCGACCTGACGGTTGCCCCCGATTGCGCGAGTTCGACCCGCGCTGAGTGTGCGACACCAGGAGCGCCGTCCTCGACCAATTCGATCGTCAAGTCTTGAGGGCTCGTCCCCACTACTGCCACAGGAATCTCCCAGTCCGCGCGCTCCGTGATAGCGAGATGAATCTCGCGCTCGTAGCAGAGCTCGGACTCCCCCACTCCTCCCACTCGGGCTCTTACGATGACTAGATTAGGCAGACCCGTGAGGACTGCAAATCCCGACGAGTCGGTCATGCCGGAGGCTATTGGGGAACGCTCAGTGGCCGAAGATCCAGCATCGACCGGAGACCGTGCGGTCAGCCAAACTCGAGGAATCGGCCGACCTGCGGCGTCTCGAACACACAGTCTCAGGTCGCGGGCCGGGACGAGTTTGATCCTGAGATCGCTGACCCCCTCCTCAGGGTAGTCCAGAATTCGGGTGAGGAAGCCGGGGGCAGTGCAGCGCAATTGACCGGAGCTGGATCGACGGGTGACCTGCAGTTCGAATTCCCCGAGTTCATTCGTGCTTGTGTGGTTCATCGCTCCCGCCTGCAGCCGCGCCCCGGCTTGCGGACGGTCATTCTCGTCCACGACCACGCCACGGATTGACACGAGTCGGTAGTCCGCTCCGGCTATGAGGTCAGGGGCCACCGCCACCTGGCCGGAAAACCCGATTGCCTTCACTCGAGGCGGACTCATACCCACGAGTGAAATGCCGAGCTGCGTGCCGGAAGCCGTGCACGGGAGGCCTGGGATCTCGTATCGACCATCGTCACCCGTGATGGCTTCGTGGACTCCGAGAAACGGCAGATCGCCAGGGGCGGCCAAAAAGGCGAGTAATTCCGGAACGAGCAAAACCCGCCGCGGCGCCAACGCGGCGGCTCGGTGAATCGAAGGACGCAGCGCTTGCAGTTCGGATTCCGCCCAGACTCGGAGACCCCGAACGGGGGCGCCTCGATGGTCGATTACCCGCCCTTTCACCGTGGCGCAGGGAAAGAGCATCACCGTCAACTCGCTGTCGCATGCAGCCCCACCAAGATCGATGAAGCAGGGCGACCAATCCGGCGAGTGCACCCACAAACCACGGATGGCCGAGGAATCGGCTGGACGATTACCCGCCGAATCGGGGAAGGAAAAACGCCCCTCGTCATCACTCGTGAGACGCGCCAGGCATGCGGCGGCAAATCCGCGGGCGCCCGGCTCTCCGTCGTCATGCCACACTTCGATGGAAACACCGGCAAGGCCCCGGTTGTCGACTCCCGAGACCACTCTCCCCCCGCGAACTACCTGCTCCAGAAGTCGAACCTCGATCAGCTCGGCGGATTGCACGGCGTGTGCGAATTGCCAGCTCGATTCGTATCCCGCCTTCGATACTTCGAGCTGCAGATCGGGTGGTGAGTCTTCCAAAGCAAACGTCCCATCGGGCTTGCTCCGAGTGGAATCGACCGCCTCCGCCTCCTCCCCCGGTCTTTTCCAACGCACCAAAGCCCCCTCGATGGGCAATCCTTCCGCCGAGAGGACGCGGCCCCTCCAAGGGTGCGCTCGATCCAGCGTCAATTCTACTCGGCGACCCGGTAATCGAATGCGAAGTTGCCCGCGAGAAAACCCCGGAGCTTCCGCGGTGACCGTGTGCAATGCCGAAGTCGCGGGTAAATCCATCGCGAAAGAACCCGCCCCGTCCGTAATCGCACGGTGATCGCCCACTACGGTCTCCGGCGCAGTCGTGCTTGCTCCGTCAGCACAAACCCGCACTCGCCCCCCCGCGATGGCTTGCCCCCCGCGATCCCTGAGCATCCCCTGAAACCGGAGGCTGCGGAGCGCCTGCAAAGGAATCTCCTCGTAGGCCCGCGCCTCCGGAGATTCAGGGACCATCACTGACTGAGAAAGGGGGGGGCCATGCACAGCACCGACTATTTGCGTCGGGAGTGGCGTTTCCCGCTCCCGAGCACAATTCGACAAGAGGGCCCAAATGGCGAGCGCTGAGCCCAAGCAAAGTCCGAAAATCGCAGTACGGTGCGGCATGACCGCCTCCAAGAGCTGGCGCGAGTGCCAGTCTCGACAAGAATTATACTACTGAATCGTCGCCATGCTCACGGTTGGTGAAACACTCCCCTGGTCGGAACCGCTCGATTGATAGGTGAGTTTGACGATATGCGTCCCGGAAGGCAGATTCAGAGTTTGATTCCAGGATACGGTGCCATTTTCATCCGCAATGACGGTGTACCCCGGCGGGGTCTCTCCCCAACCTGCCGCTGCATACAGGTTCACAGCGTAGGTGGCACCGGGCTGAAGCCCGGAGATCACACAGGTCACCTCATCCCCACTCGCAGCCGTGACCGATTGCCCTCCATTGATCGTTCCGGCGGGGGTTTGCGCCTGAATGACGCTGACCGAGAAAACGAACGCCACTGCGGCAAACAACAGATTATTCGCGGTGAACATGTCCACCTCCTTGGTGGGGGCACGCTGCTCGGTCTGCACCTGACGCCGCGCACCCATTCCTCTGAGAAACTCATCCGACACCGTCGACCAAGGTGTCTCGACAGGCCGTGACTAACAGGTCGCCGCCTCCGAATCGTCTTGATCCAAGTCTCAAAGCCGCGGCTTTCAGCGGCCTTGAGACGCATATAAGACGCTCGGCCTCGCTAAACTGGTCGGAATTCTCGAGCTTTTTTCAGAGCGGGGCCAGTGGGGCCGTCCGGGTTCCCGCTCACGAGCTCATACTGGCGCCGAGGAGCTCGGTCGCGCGGGTCAGGGCAGCATCGATGGCGGAGGGGTCTTTGCCGCCGGCTTGGGCGAAGTCGGGGCGGCCGCCACCGCCACCGCCCACGAGGGGGGCGAGTTGTTTGACGAGGTCGCCCGCGTGCACCTTGCCCGCGAGTTCCTTGGCGGCGAATGCGGCCAAGACGACCTTGCCCTCGCTCTCCATCGCCAACACGCCGGCGGTGGCGGGAGGAGTTTGGCGGAGTCGGTCGCACAGCGCGGCCACTTCGGCCGGGGGAACCGCCGGGATCCGGGCGACGATGAAGCGTCCGTGCGGCCGTGGGGTGGCCTCGGCGAGGAGTTTTTGAGCCAATTGAGCGAGGTCGGCGGTGGCCTGCTTGGCACCGCCGCGCTGCAACTCCTTGACCTTTTCTTGCAGGGCCTCCACGCGGGCCAACAGATCGGTTTCGCCAGCCTTCAGCGCATTGGAAAGCTCGCGCAAGACGCGACGGCTCTCCTGCATGCGCGAGACCGCCGCGCCGCGGGTGACCGCTTCGATGCGCCGAACCCCCGCCTGCACCGCCGATTCGCTCACGATCGTGAACGCCCCGATTTGCCCGGTGTTGGCACAGTGAGTCCCGCCGCAGAGTTCGGTCGAATACCCGCCGATGTTCACGACCCGCACTTGGTCGTCGTACTTCTCGCCGAACAGGGCGGTGACTCCACGAGCCTTGGCAGCTTGCAGGTCCTCGACGGTGGTGGCAAGGGGCGTCGCCTGACGCACCTTGTCATTCACCATCGTCTCGATGCGCTCGACCTCCTCGGCGGTGATGGCACGAGGATGCGTGACATCGAATCGCAACCGATCGGGCGCGACCAAGGAGCCCTGCTGATTGGCATGGGAGCCGAGCACCGATTTGAGCGCCCAGTGCAGAAGGTGCGTGGCGGAGTGATTGGCCATCAGCGAATGGCGACGCTCGCGGTCGACCTCCGCTTGGACCGACCGGGGCGGAGCCTCGGCCGAGCCGACTTCCACCGCTCCGATGTGGAGTACGACATCGCCCATTTTCTTGGTGTCACTGACGCGGAATCGGAATCCCGGCGCCTCCACGAGTCCGGCATCCCCGAGTTGGCCCCCCGATTCGGCGTAAAACGGCGTGCGGGCCAGGACCAGGAACTTTCCGTCGACCAGACGCACGAGTTCGGTGGCCAGCGACATCCCGTCGTGGGAAGCGTCGGCGTAGCAGGCGCTCTGCGTAGCCGGCAGTCCTTGCAGCTTTTCGGGAGAAACGAGCCACTTGCCGGTTCCCTCGCCGCGGCTCGCCTCCTTGTGCGCGGTCAGGGCCTTCTGCCAGCCGGCCTCGTCCACCGAGAGGTCGCGCTCCCTCGCCATGAGGTCGACGAGGTCGCGAGGGAAACCGAAAGTCGCGTAGAGGTCGTACGCGGCATCCCCGGGGATGACTCGGCTCTTCGAATTCTCGACGGAGGTCGCCACGCTTTCGAAGAGCGCGATGCCTTTGTCCAAAGTGAGCAGGAAGGACTTTTCCTCCGCTTCGATGAGGGTCATTACGTGGGCTTCCCGCTCCCGCATCTCCGGGAACGCCCCGCCGAGCACGCGGCCCACGACCGGCACGAGCCGGTAGATGAAGGGGCTCTCTTGCCCGAGGGCCTGACGGCCGAAGCGGGCGGCCCGGCGCAGGAGGCGACGCAGAACGTAGCCGCGGCCTTCGTTGCTCGGCAAAGCACCGTCGGAGAAGGCGGCGGTCAGGGCCCGAACGTGGTCGGCGATCACACGACAAGCGACGTCGCGGTCGTCCATGGTGCCGCCGTGGCGATGTCCGGTCAGCTTGGTCAGTTCCTCGAAAATTGGGGTGAAGAGGTCGGTGGCGTAGTTCGAGTTTTTCCCCTGCACCACCGCGGTGATGCGCTCGAAGCCCATCCCCGTGTCGACGTGGCAGGCCGGCAATTGCGCCAACGACCCGTCTTCTTTGCGGTTGAACTGGATGAAGACGTTGTTCCAAATCTCCATGAACCGCTCGTTGCCGGCATTGACGCCGATCGCACGGTTCTTCCCGTCCTCGGGGTTTTCTTCCGGACCGCCTCGGTCGATGTGGATTTCCGTGCAGGGACCGCAGGGGCCGGTATCTCCCATCTCCCAGAAGTTGTCTTTGCGCCCAAACCTCAGGATATGGTCCGGCGCGATGTCGGTCACTTCGCGCCACAGGCGTTCGGCCTCCGCATCGGCCGGCAACCCGTCCTTCTCATCGCCGCCGAACACCGTGACCCAGAGCCGATGCTTGGGCAGGCCGTAGACCTTGGTCAGCAATTCCCAGGACCAGGCGATCGCTTCTTTCTTGAAGTAGTCGCCAAACGACCAATTACCGAGCATCTCGAAGAAGGTGTGATGGTAGGTGTCGCGCCCCACTTCCTCGAGGTCGTTGTGCTTGCCGGAAACGCGGATGCACTTTTGGGTATCGGCCGCGCGCGTGTACGTGCGCTTGCCGGTCCCGAGGAAGACATCCTTGAACTGGTTCATGCCCGCGTTCGTGAACAGGAGCGTGGGGTCGTCCTTCGGGAACACCGGCGAGGAAGGAACGATGGTGTGGCCCCGCTCCCGGAAAAAGTCGAGGAAGAGGCGGCGAACGTCGGCGGCGGAATAATGTGGCATGGCTGGGTCCTTCCTCACTGGCGGTGGCTGACTTGCAGAGTCACGGAAACGGTTTTCTTCTCCGTACCGCGAACAAATCCGACGTTGATGACATCCCCCGGACGACGACCGTCCAAGGCCGCCATGTAATCCTCGAGCGACCCGACAGAGTCCTCGCCGATCAGAATGATCCGGTCCTGGGCGAGGAGGCCCGCCTTCTCGGCCGCTCCACCCGCAGTCACGCCTTGAATGACGACTCCGGGCTCGGACGCCGCGGCGTAGTCGGGCATGATCCCGAGCGCGGGCCGCCCGGTGGGTGAAGGCGTCGCCGCGTCGGGCTTCGCTACCGGTGCCGCCGCCGGAGCGGGCGCGGAGCCCTCGGCCTTCGGTGTCACAGGTGCGGCGGCATCCGTCTTCTCGGACTCCTTGGCCTTCGGCTTCGGCGGAAGCACCAAGAGCCAGTGTCCTCGACCGTTCAACTTCGCGAGTTCTTTCGGAGTGGGCTCTTTCCCCAGGAAGGACTCCATCGTGAAGACCGCGGTGTTCGTGAGCGGCCGACGTTGGAGGAGGCGTTGAACGGTCCCGTATCCGTAGTCGCTGTGGAACTTGCCGCAGAGGTGCACGACCAACGGACGCCGGTGGGGACGCCCCTCGAGATAGTCGGCGATGGCCTCGGCCATCCCATCGTCCTTCAGACACTGCGAGGCGTACATCCGCTGTTTGGAGTCGCTGTCGTCGGCCCCGCCATGGTCCTTCATGGCGTCCATGAACAGGGCGCGGTAGCGATCGTCCGGCGCGCTAGTCGCCCTCGGCATGCCCGCTTGGCCCCGCACGCTCTTCGTGCCTTGGGTCGCGACCTTGCGCGCGAGCGCGCGGGGCACGTTGCCGGCAATCACGTCGAGTCCGCGGGCCTTCGCGAACTCGATCACCGGTTTGTAGTGTTTCTCGTAGTTCGGCCAGGGGCGCGACTTCTCGCGGAACGTGGCCTCGTCGATACGGCCCCGCAGATAGTCGTCGACCACTCCCTGGACGTCCCGCTCGAACATCTCCAAGGACACCACCAGATCGGGCCGTTGGGCGTGCAGCCCTTCGAGCATGCCGAGTTGGAAAGTGTGTCCGTGATCCTGATCGTGCTCCTCGCCCAGGAACACCACGTCGCGGCGAGCTGCCTCTTGGATCACCGCGTCCGCCGAAACCGACCGACCGGTCGCCAATTCGATGATCAAGAACAAAAACGCGGCAGTAGCATCCATGGGGTATCTCCAGGAGAATGAGTCCGGGATACTAAGAATGACCACCACCGGGAACGAGGGCCGCCTTTTCTCAGCCGGGCCGAGTCCGCAGGACCGGTTCACGCCCGCCGTTCGCGCGGTTTTGGCAGAAATCGACGCGGGGACGGAGCGCCTCTCCCGAGCGTCGGGCCTCCGATGCCCCCCCAACTGTGGGGCCTGCTGCCTCTCCCCCGAGGTGACGGCCTCGGTGCTCGAGTGCCTTCCCCTCGCAGACCACCTCCTGGCTTCCGGGCGGGCTCAGGACTTCTTGGCCAGGTTCGAGGCCGACCCGACTCACCGCCCTTGTTTCCTTTACGAGGCCGACCCTCTGGATCCGGAGCGGGGCCGGTGCGGCGAGTACGAACATCGCCCGAGTTTGTGCCGCCTCTTCGGATTCTCCGCGAGGCGCCGCAAGGACGGCTCCGCCGAGCTGATCGCCTGCATCCGGCACAAGAGCGCGATACCGGAGGCCGTCCAACAAGCTCAAGTCGCGGCGAGTCGCGAGGAGGGGGTCGCCTTCGCCGGGGACTCCGCCCTGGCCCTCGCAGGCATCGACCCCGCCCTCGCACGGCCCCTCCTCCCGATCAACGAGGCCGTGGCGAAGGCGATCGAGCGGTTGGCCCTGCGCCACTCTCTTTCAAGCCCTCGTCCCGGTTCCGCATCGGAATGACCAACACCAGCGCGGCCGCGACGGCGGCAAAAATCGCCGCCAGCGCCACCCCGGCACCGAGGGTCGCTCCCCCCACTTCGCGCACCAGCACCGGCGTGAGCAACTGAAACCCTCGCGACACGTTCATGCACGTGCCCGCGGCGGTCGCCCGCACCTCCGGGGGAAAGACCTCGGCGTAGAACGGACCAAAGAAGGACCACAAGCCCGTGCCCACGCCAGCGACGGCGGCAAACACGAGCACCAGGGAGGGTTGGTGCTGAATGGCCTCCGCGAACACGGTGATCATGGCCACCCCAGTGGCCATCAGTCCGCAAAACACCACGAAGGCTCGTCGCTGGCCGATTCCGCGGGCCACCACCGCGAACAGCAGATATCCCGCCAACGAGGCGCCCGCAAAGACATAGGTCCAGTGGGCAGACCCCGAGAGCTCCAGTTTCCAAGTGCCCTTCATGAACTCCGGCAACCAAGTCACCGTGCACCAATAGTTGCCCTGGCAGGCGAGCGTCAGAAAGAACGCCAACAGAAAGACCGGACGAATCGGTGGGCGCAGGAGAGCCCGAGCTCGCCGTCCAGGGGCCACGAATCGGCCCATCCGCTGCCAAGCATCCGATTCGGGGATGAGGAAGTACCCGAGCGGAATCAAGAACCCGATACTCGACAGCAGAAAGAAGACCGCCCGCCAGCCTCGATTCGGATCGGTGGCCCAATCGAAGGAGAGGAAGGCCGCAGCCGCCAGGCCGAAAGGAGCTCCACTTTGGGCCACGGCCGCCAGGAAGCGGCGGCGCGCGGGAGGGATCGTTTCCGAGAGCAGCATCTGCCCGGAGGCCCATTGCCCGCCGACTCCAAAGCCGAGGAGCGCACCACAAACCATGAGCCCTTCCCGGCTCTGCCGATAGCCGAGGAGCGACACTGCCGTGGCGGTGACGATCAAGGAACCGAGCATGCCGCTCCGCCGTCCGTAGCGGTCGGCCAACATCCCGAAGAGCAATCCTCCAAGACCGCTCGCCCCGAGAGCGACGCCGCGAATCCACTTCAGGTCGTGGTCGTCGATCCGGAGTTCGCCACGGTAAAGAGGAGCTAACCAAAAGAAGCACATGAGCGAAGTGAACACGAGGAACCAGCCCGCCCACGCGAACAACACGACCCGAACGTGCGCACCCGAGAGGCGCGGGTGCTGACAGAGCAGGAGGGGTTCGCTGGTCAAGTCTTCTGCCCCGTGGAGGGTGCATCCAGGAAGCGCACGGGGGCGTGTTTGGGCTTCGTGCGCAAGTTGAGCACTTCGACGAAGAGCGAGAACACCATGGCGGCGTAGATGTAGCCCTTGTCGATGTGCTGCCCGAACCCGTCGGCCACCAAGGTCACGCCAATCAAGAGCAGGAAGGACAGCGCGAGCATCTTCATCGTCGGGTGCTTATCGATGAAGCCCGAGATCCGCCCGGCGAACGCCAACATGACACCGATCGAAATGATCACCGCCGCCACCATGATCTCGACCCGTCGCGCCATTCCGACCGCGGTGATCACCGAGTCGAGGGAGAAGACGATGTCGAGCAGGAGAATCTGGGTGACCACCGAGCGGAAGGAGGCGAATCCCTTGGGCTTCGCCTCCGCAGTCTCGCTCGCGCCTTCGAGCTTGTGGTGGATCTCCATCGTGGCTTTGCCGACGAGGAAGAAACCACCAATGATGAGGATCAGGTCTCGCCCGGAGAAGCTGTGCCCGATGAGGCGGAAAATTTCCCCCTTCAGGGACATCACCCACGAGATCGAGAGCAGGAGGAGGAGGCGCGTGACGAGGGCGAGGGTCAGGCCCAAGTTGCGGGCCTTCGAACGCTGCTCCGGCGGCAATTTGCCGGCGAGGATCGAGATGAAAACGATATTGTCGATCCCGAGAACGATTTCGAGAGCGGTGAGCGTGAGGAGCGCCACCGCGTTGTCGGCCGTAAAGAGCTCGTGCATGGCCGAAGCCTATCAGGGTGTCCCGGTCTCCCCGACTCCCCCGGCCCGAGGGTCGCAGTCGTCCCTGGTTGGATGAGCCGGGACCCAACGAAGCGACCCGGAGCGCGGCGCCCCGGGTCGTCGGTGTCGGATCGATCAGAGCGAACTCAGATCACATTCCGAGCATCTTCTTGAGCTCGGCCAGCTTGGAGGTGAGACCTCCCATGCTGTCCTTGGCCTTCATGAGGAGCGAGGCGGCGTCGGCACCCTTGGCCCCCACGAGCTGATTCACGAGGCCCATGGCCGCCTCCTTTTTGCCCATCACTTCTTCGACGAGCTTCAAAGCCTTGTCCTTCATGTCGCCGCTCATGCCCTCGGCCTTGGTCTTGAGCGATGCCAAGTCCATGGAGGCGAGTTCGGCTTTGAACTTGTCGGCCAATTTGCCGGCGTCCTCGCCGCAGGCTACGAGGGAAAAGGACACAAAAACGGCAATGCCGAGAACGGCAACCAGATTGCGAAGCATAGGATGACTCCTGTCGTTAGGGCTGAGCCGGACGCTATCAACTCCGCCCCGACAATCACGTCCAGCGGAACCAACGCAGCGCCAACGCGAATGCGATCCCCCCCACTCCGACCAACATCACGAGGGGGAAGGCGATGTCGGACAGTCCCTGACCCTCGAGTATCACTCCCCGCAGGGCGAAGTTGAGCTGGGTGAGCGGGAGCGCGCGGACGAAGGGCTGGATGGCATCGGGAAAGCGCTCGGCCGAAAAGAAGATCCCCGAGAGGATCCACATCGGCATCATCGCCAGGTTGGTGAGCCCCGACGCGGTTTCCAGACGTTCGGTGCGGCAGGCGAGGAGGAGCCCCAAACCGCAAAAGCAGATCGATCCGGCCAGGATCACGAGCGCGAGCAAAAGGGGCGCCCCCCCGAGCGGAGCCCCGAACAAGAGCTTCCCGATCAGCAGAATAGTGAAGACCTCCGGGATCATGAACGCCACTCGGCTGCCGAGTATGGCGAGGAGAAAATCCGACCGCCGCATCGGGGTCGCCCGAAACCGCTTGAGCAGCTTGCGGACGCGCATGTCCACCAACACGAAGCCGACGCCCCAAAGACCGCCGCCCATGATGTTCATGCCCACGAGCCCGGGCAGGAGCCAGTCGATGTAACGGCTGCCCGGCAGCTTCACCGTCTCCCCCCGCGTCATGACGGGGTCCGGACGCCCCTTCGCGCGTTGAATCGCGGAATCCGCCATCACCTTGGCGAGGTGATCCTCCGGACGGGACGGGTCGTAGAGATAGACGTACCCCTCACCCTCGGGGATGACGACGAGGTCGGTGCGCTCCGAACGGTGACGAGCCCTCGCGACCTCGAGGGAGTTCACCACGACATCGATGTCGCCTCCACTCCGAAGCGCCGCAGCGGCGGTCTCGTGCCCGGGCAGCGAGGCCACATCAACGGCCGGCCGCGGGGCCTCGTCGGGAAAAGCCAGACCCAAGGCGACGATCAAGAGGATAGGAAATCCGTAGACCCAAAACAGGGCCTCCGGCTCCCGCCAAAACTCACGCAAGCGTGAAAGGATCAATTCAAAGATGGGGGATCGCGGACTCTTCACGCAGATGCCTTCCCGTCAATTTGACGAACACGTCTTCGAGCGAAGCTTGCCGCGTTCGAAGCTCGGCCAGGGTCAGCCCCGCTTCCTCCAACCGGCGCAGCACATCCGGGAGGGTTTCGGTGAGCGACCGCACGTTCCACTCGAGCGTCGTCCCGCTTCGATGCGCGCTTTGCACCTGCGGCCAGCCCTTTGCCAGGGCCTCGGCCCGATCGCTCATGTCCGCGGAGGGGAAGTCGACCTCGATCACGTGATCCCCGCCCACGCTGCCAATCAGGGACTTCGGAGTGCCCAATGCAATCCTCTGACCGCGATCGACGATCGCGATCTCGTCACACAGCCGCTCCGCCTCGTCCATGTAGTGGGTGGTGAGGACGATCGTCCGCCCCTCGGTCCGAAATGCCCGTAGGACATCCCAGAGCTGGCGGCGCGCCTGCGGGTCGAGCCCGGTGGTCGGTTCGTCCAAGAAGAGCAACTCCGGATTCCCGACCATCGCGGTCGCCACTGCCAAGCGCTGACGCTGGCCTCCGGAGAGCCGACCGACTCGTTCCTTCGCCTTCTCGGACAGGCCCACCAACTCCATCGCTTCCGCAGGATCGAGACCACTCCGGTAGAAGGAGCGGAAGAGCCGGAGAGTCTCCAGCACCTGGAGCTTCTCGGCCAAGCGTGTTTCCTGGAGGGACACGCCGATGCGCTCCCGAATTTCGCGGGCGGAGTCTTCCCAGCGCCGGCCCAACACCTCCACCTCCCCGCTCGTTTTTTCCAGCAGTCCCTCGAGGATTTCGACAGTGGTGGTCTTGCCGGCGCCGTTTGGCCCGAGCAGCCCGAAACAACTGCCGCGAGGCACCGCCAGATCCAAGCCCCGGACCGCTTCGACTCCCTGCGGATAGGTCTTGCGGAGGCCACGGCAAACGATGGCCGCATCATCCATGAGGCGCTCCCTTCCCGGAGGCATCCGTGGATGGGCCCCCGACGTGGCAGTCGAGTACGGACCGCGTCCCCAACTCTGCCCGCACTGGTTGGCCGGGAAGAAGCGGCCCCACTCCTGAAGGTGTACCCGTGAATATGAGATCGCCGGCCTCCAGGGTGAAGCGCGAGGAAATGAAGCGGACCAGCGCGACCACGCCGTGGATCATGTCCCGGGTGTTGCCCTTCTGGCGCCAGGTGCCGTCGACGCGGAGCCCAAGGCTCAGATTGCCGAGGTCCCCGACGTCCGAGACCGGCGACCAGTTGCCGAGGGGAGCTGATCCGTCGAATCCCTTGGCCACGGCCCACGGATGTCCCTTTACCTTGGCCGCGGTTTGGAGGTCCCGCGCCGTGAGATCCAAGCCAACGGCGACACCATCGATGGCCAAGGCTGCCTCCGCGGCACTCAAGCGGGCGCCGCCAAGTCCCACGCGCAGCACCATTTCCACCTCGTGGTGAATCTCGCGGCTGAATGACGGAAGCGCGAGTTCCGCCGGCTCGGAGAGCAGAGCGGTCGAGGGCTTGAAGAAGAGGATAGGTTCTTCCGGAGGTTCCGCCCCCATCTCTCGTGCGTGGTCCGCGTAGTTCCGTCCGACCGCCACGATCTTGCCCACCGGCAAGACGCGGCCACCCACCACTGTGGTTGCCATCAGGGCCTCGACTCCCGGGTCCTTCGAACTTCCGTACTCGCCACGATCTGGCGGCGACGCTTTTCGGATGCGGTCATCCACTCCGCGATCTCGCCACCGGTTCGGGAGCAGCCCACGCACCAATCGGTGGCGGGGTCGAGTCGGCATACCCCGATGCACGGCGAAGGAGTGGAACCAAATTGATGATTGCCAGGGGCCATGAATCGAACTCCCGGGGGGCCTACCGTTGGCCGCGCGGAGCGCGGGACCTCAGCGATCCAAGACTTCGAAGTCCGCGTCGACAACGCGGCGACCGGCTCGCATCATCGCCTCCGGCGGCACCATTCCCTTTGCGAACGCACGCTGCGCCAAGTGACTGACGAGCTTGAAGAGGGGTTGAGCAAACGCGCGGCGCACGGGAGGAATGAAAATCGCCAGGGCGATGACATCCGTGAGGAAGCCCGGAAAGGCCAAGAGCACACCGGAAATCAGAGGAGTCAGAAGCCCGGCGAGCCCGTCCGGGGAAGGACGGCTTCGGCCACTCATCAAGTTGGCCGGATCGAGCTGGGCCTTCCCCCGGTTGATCAGGGAGAGCCCAACCAGGAATGCCAGGCCCAGCATCCAGATCGCAAAAACCGGGCTTCGAAGAAAGCGCGACACCAAGAGGAACGCCGCGACCTCCAAGGCGAGCACGAAGAGCGCGACCAATCCGACCCACTTCATGCGCTCACCCTGTCACTCTCCGGGAAAAAGACCAGACGCTAGCTGGAGAGCGCGGCCAGGGCCGCGTCTCGAAGCGCTTGCGATCGGGTGGAATCGGTGGACCAGGTCTGGAGCAGGTTCATGGCATCGGGAGTGCCGAGGCCTCGCAAGTAGGAGATGGCCAGCGGGCCAAGCACCTCGTGAGTGCCAAAGCGGTCCGCCAAGACCCGGCCCACCCCCCACGACTGCGGATTCGTCATCGCGAAGATCCCCGGCGCCAGGGCTCCGATGTATTCGCCTTTGCTGCCGGGGTCCTGGACGTAGGCCAGCGCCCTCTCGAAGCCCCGTGTATCGCCGAGCGCGCAAAGACCGTAGATCGAGTTGAGCCGAACTCCCTCATGCTTCGAACCCTCGGAGAGTTCGAGCAAGGTGCTCTGGGCCTCCGGGCTTTTCAGGAACGCGAGCGCGTGCGAAGCCATCGACGCGACGCGGATGTCGTCGGACCTGGCCGCTTCGGTCAAAGCCGGCACCGCGCGCGGATCGCCCAGATCTTCGAGCAGCTTGGCGGCGAGAATCTTGGCGTTGGGGTCGCCCGTCGCCAACAAGTCGAGCAAGGGCCCCAAACCCTGTGGCCCCATCTCGCGCAGGTCACTGGACAACTGCGCGATGGCCGCCGGGTCGAGCATGGATGCCAAGCCCTCCTTCTTGATCTTATCGAGCGCTGCCAGGATGCGGCTCACCCGTTCCGACTTCGCGAGATCGCCCACCCGAAGTTGGCCGCGCAGCTTCTCGATCTCGCCCTCGAGCCATGCGATACGCTTTTCCATCTCGGCTTCGCGACGCTTCTTGACCTCGAGTTCGCCCCTGACTTGATCGAGCTCGGTGCGGAGCTGGCTGGCCCGGGCATCCGCACGGCCGTCGTCCGGCCGCCCGGTGGTTTCGGTCGCCAGGGGAGCCACCGTCGGGGTCACACCCGACACGGGCTTCCCCGAAGGCGCCGACTGATTCTGACTGAAGTAGTAGAGCGCTCCCGCCCCGAGAATCGCGGCGGCCAACACGAACAGCGCCGATGGAAGCCACTTGGTATCGCCCACTTTGGTCCTTTCTCAGTTGCCCGCCGCGGAAGCCTTGGGGGCCTCCTCACACTTGCCACCGGGCACCCGCCCAAGATAACTGGGAAGCTCGATGCCGGCTTGTTTGGCCAAGTCGTGCATCGCGGGAAGCGACCCGATCAGGCCCGAGAGGAACCCGGCGGTGGCTCCCTTCCCGTCCCGTCCGCCCCCGTCCCACACCGTGATCTTGTCGATCTTCAGGCCTTGGATCGCCTTGACCTGTTCGCCCACGACTTCGGTGATCTTTTCGATCATCAGCAACGTGGGTGCCATTTCGGGGCGATCACCGCAGGCGCGGATGAGTTGCGAATAACCCTCGGCCTTGGCGTCGAGGATGAGCTTTTGCCCTTCCGCCTCCGCGCGCCGCCGCGCGAGAATCGCGTCGGCTTCGCCGTTGGCGATGCGACGGATCTGATCGGCGCGGGCATCCGCCTCGATCTGCATTTTCATGCGGTTGATTTCTTGCTGCGCGACCTCTTCCTTGGTGAGACGGGCGACTTCGCGCTCCTTCTCCGCATTCAAGATCTCACGATCCGCATTGGCGCGGGCGACTTGCGACCGACGTCGAGCGTCGGCTTCGCGTTCCGCGAAGTCGGCATTGGTGGTCGCGATCAGCGCCTTGGACTTGTTCTCCCCTTCGACAGCTTGAGCCTCGAGGCTCGCCACTCCGACTCGGCGCTCGCGCTCCGCATCCATTTGGCCGGTCGCCGCCTCCGCTTCGAGCCGCGCGAGGACCACGAGCTGTTCGCGTTCGGCCTTCTTTTGGCCCTGGATCGCGCCCGACTCGAGCGACGCCACGGCAATGCGCTGCTCCGCCTCGGCCCGCTTTTGTCCCTGGGTCGACTGCGAAGTCTGATCGGCCACGAGGACGTGCTTCAGGCGTACCGCTTCGGCCTCACCCACGGCGCCTTTTTGTTCCGCCTGCGCGACTTCGATGCGGGCTTGGTTCACCGCTTCGGCGGCCGCCTTCTTGCCGATCGCGTCGATATAGCCGGACTCGTCGGTGATGTCCCGGATGTTCACGTTGATGACATCCAAGCCGACCTTCGCGAGTTCGGTCCCGACGTTTTGATTCACGAGTTCGAGGAATTTTTCCCGGTCCTGATTGATCTCTTCGATCGAGAGAGTCGCCAGCACGAGCCGCATTTGGCCGAGGATGATGTCTTTGCACTGCTCGCGCAACTGCATGTCGCTGAGTCCGAGCAGGCGCTCCGCGGCATTCTGCATGATCTCCGGGCGGGTCGAGATTCCGATTGTGAAGGTGCTCGGCACGTTCACGCGGATGTTTTTCTTCGAGAGGGCCCCGATGAGGTCGATCTCGATCGTGCGCGGGGCCAAGTCCAAAAAGGCGTAGTCCTGGATGAGCGGATAGATGAAAGCGCCACCACCGTGGATGCAGCGGGCGGTGCGTTCGGCGCCGACCTTTCCGTAGATCACCAGGATTCGATTGGAGGGGCAACGCTTGAAGCGCGTCGCGATGAAGATGAGCACGAAGAAGAACACCCCCACCACGGAAGCGATCACCCCGAACACCAGAGGGTCGGCCGCGAGAATCGGCAAGCTCGTCATCACTGTCTCCTTATTCCCTGACTGAAATCAGTCCCGTGCGATCGTCAAGAGTCTTACGCCGCGAGCACCACCAGGGTGCCAGTACCGTCGATGGTGTCCACTCGGATGCGGGCGCCGGTTGGAAGCGCTGGCCCGGTCGTCGTGGCATCCCAGGTGACGAGTCGCCCCTGAACGATGATCTGCACTTGGCCCCGCCCCAGGGCGGGGACCGTCGAGTAGACGGTGCCGGCGCTTCCGACCGCGCGCTTGGGATCAAGGGTTCCCGCCGATTCGAGCGCCCGCGCCCTGATCATCAGCGTCCCGAGGAGCCACACCAAGAACAGTCCGAAGACCAGCGACAAGAGGGTCGCTCCCGCGGCCTTGAGCCCAAACGTGCTCAGCGCCAGGAGGCCCATCCACCCCGTGCCCATCGCCAGCACGGAAAGCGACTGCATCGACAGGAGCTGGAAGGCGTGATCGGAGCTGTCGATGTGACCGTCGCCAGTGTCGGCGTCGACGCCGTGGTGATCGGCCCCGAGCAACAGGAGCGCGGTTCGGACCACGAAGATCAGCGAACCCGAAACCGCCAAAATCCAGAATGCGACGGTGAGCTTCTCTTCCATCGAGGTGCTCCGATGAGGTTGGAGTGTCTCCCTGAGGTCGAAGGGAGGTGTCAGCAAGTCTACGCCGCATACGCGCCACCGACGCCTTCATTGCCGTTCTCTCTGGGCTGGATTGTCTGGCGCGGATTGTTAGAAGACTCGGCTTGAAATTGGTCCGTTGGATCCTGGGAGCCCACGCGGCTCCGACCTGAATCGACCCCTCCGCCCGCCCCGGCGGTCGGGTCCGGTCCGGACCTACCTGCTGAATCCCGACTCCCGAGCGGGCCTCTCCGTGGAGACCACCGATGCGCCGCTCGCACTTTGCCCTCGCCGCCACTCTGGCCGCATTCACCGGTTGCAGTCACCCAAGTGCGTCCGGGGACGCCACCTCCTCGCGGAACGCCCCGAACTCCCGCCGGCTGGCTTTCTCCTACGAAGCCACACTGAAGGAGGCTCCAGCGGGGGCTTCAGAACTGCAGGTTTGGGTTCCCGCGCCGCAGAACATCGCCGGACTGCAGCAGGTTGAAAGCGAAAATCTCGTGGTGGTGAATCGCCCGGACGCCCGTGTGCAGTTGGTGGCCCCCGCGGGCGGTCCCAACCGCTGGTGGCACGTCTCCATTCCGTCCCCGCGCAGCGGGGACAGGCTCGTGGCCTCGATCGAGGTCACCCGCCACGAACAGCGGAGCCCGAGCTTTCGCGGCGCCGGTAAACAGGCCCTCACGAACGAGGAGCGCGCCGCCCTCACGTCGGAACTCGGGCCCTACGAACTCGTTCCCGTCGGTGGCCGCATGGGCGAGATCGCCTCGTCCGTGGCTTCAGACGAGAAGAACCAACTGAACATCGCCCGCCGCTACTACAATTATGTGCTCGAGCGCATGCGGTACTCGAAGGACGGCACGGGTTGGGGACGAGGCGACACTCTCTGGGCCTGCGACTCCGGTTTCGGGAACTGCACCGACTTCCACAGCATGTTCATGAGCTTGACCAAGTCCCAGGGAATCCCCGCGCGCTTCCACATGGGGTTCCCGATTCCGGAAGCCCGCGGAGAAGGCAAGGTCGGCGGATACCACTGCTGGGCGGAATTCTATTTGGCCGGAACCGGCTGGGTTCCTGTCGACATCAGCGAAGCCGACAAGTACCCGGATCTCGCGGAGTACTACTTCGGCAATCTGACCGAGGACCGCATTTCGTTCGTTACGGGAAGAGACCTGGATCTGACCCCGCGGCCCGCGGCAGGACGCCTCAACTTCCTGATCTATCCCCACGCCGAATTGGACGGAAAGACGATCACACTCGAGCGGGCATTCGCCTACCGGGACGCTTGACCCGCGTTCATTGGAGGCGTTCGCCGACGAGCTTCGCCACTAGCTTTCCGTCGGCCTGCCCCTGGAGCTTAGCCATGGCGAGCTGCATGACCTTGCCCTGCTCTTTCTTGCTTGTGGCACCCGATTCTTTCAGAACCGCCTCGACGACCGCCAAGACGGCGGAGGCATCGAGCTGCTTCGGGAGAAACTTCTCGATGACCGCCAGCTCTTCGAGTTCCGCGGACACGATGTCGTCCCGGTTCTGAGCCCGACCCGCGTCGATCGTCTCGCGGCGCTTCTTTTGGCTGCGCTGGAGGATCTGCATGACCTCGGCCTCGGTGGGAGCGCGGCGTTCGTCCACGTCGAATCGCTTCAGCTCCGAATTGAGGAGGCGCAGGGTGCGAACGGTCACTTCGTCCCTGGCCTTCATGGCCGTTTTGTAGGCTTCGTTCACGGCATCGCGGGTAGCAGACATGGGTTGGCCTCGGGCGCAGTCGGATCGGAGACTCCGCACGTCCCGAAATCCGTGTCCGGGAACGGTGGATCACTCCCCTGCCTTCTATCATGGTAGCGGCCGGTCTCCGGTGGCCTGCCACCTGCGGAGTTCTCCCATGCTCACTCGGCTGTGGCTCGCCTCGACCCTCCTTGTTCTTTCCTGCCTCGCCCAAGACCCCCCCAAGGGTTACGGCGTGGGGTCCACGGTCGCCGACTTTTCCCTGGCCGACGCCCAAGGCACGATCAAGAGCCTGAAGGACTACGCCAAGGACAAGAAGTTTGTGGTCCTCGATTTCTGGTCGAAAAACTGTCCCTTCTCGGCGAGTCACGAACCCCGATTCGTGGCGCTCGATCGCGCCTTTGCGGACAAGGGAGTGCAGTTTCTCCACATCGCTTCGAACCGCACAGAGAACGTAACCCCCGAGGCGGTCGCGGAAGTCGCCGAGGCGCTGAAGGCGGCCGGCATCGTCTTCCCCGCCCTCATCGATGTGGGAAACAAAGTCGCGGACGCGTTCGGCGCTCAGGTCACTCCGTGCGCTTGGGTGATCGATGCCGTCACTTTGCAAGTCAAGTACACCGGCCTCCTCACCGACGATCCGCGCGAGAACAAGAAGGTCTCGGTCGATTACATCGAGGCCGCGCTGACCGCCCTGCTCGACGGGAAAGAACCCGCCGTGACGTCGACGGTCGCGACCGGATGCCCCATCAAAAGGGTCAAGGGATCCTGATCACCGCACGGGGAATTTCTCTTGAGTTCACCCCTCCCCCCTTGAAACCTGCGCGGAGTCAGACAGAAGTCGTGCGATGAACTTGGCCCTCTGGCCCGGCGCCAGCGGGACGAGCCCCGAAAAGGAGTTGCGCGATGATCCTGGATTCGATTCTCAACGATGAGCAGTGGGACGCTGCGCCTGGGCGCCGCGGCGCCGCTGATGACGACAAGAAGGCCCCCAAGAAGTCGAAAGACGAGGAGGGGGAAGAGGAGGAAGGGGACGAAGAAGAGGACGAAGACGATTGGGATGATGACGACGAAGACGAGGATGAAGACGAAGAAGACGACGAAGACGAGGATGAAGACGAGGACGACGATTGGGACGATGACGACGACCTCGACGACGACGAAGAGGAAGAGGACGACGACGAAGACTGATCGTCGAAGTTAGGCCGCGGGGGAGCCACCTCTCGAGGACTCCTCGTGAGGTGGGACGGCATCCGCGCGCTGCAAGGGACGCCACTCGCCCCAACCCGGACGCCACACCAACTGGCCTTCGACGATCCGTCCGGACAGCACGCGCGCTCGCATGTCTTCCGCGGGCAGTGGCCCAAGCGGACGACCCTCTTCCACGTACCACCATTCTCCGCCCGCCGGAGACGGAAGCCCGGACCCCGGCTTTTCCGGCGGTGGAACGACCGCCGGTGGCCTCGACCGCTCCGCTAGCGGCGCCGGCGGCAGATCCCGCACGAGCACGAGTGGAATCATCGCGAATTGAGGCACGACTACGCCGATGAAAAACCACGGCGTCGGGCTTCGGCCGCGACGCAGGGCGATCCACGCGCACACTCCGCCCATGAACAGGCGGAAGGGCAGGCGAACCAGAATCTCGTGCCAAAGGTCCAAGGACAGTCTCTCCGTTGGACCTTAGCAGGCTCCCTCGAGGGGGTTACGCATCTCAGCCAAAGCGTCCCTTCCCCACGATTCCCTGTGTGATCAAGCGAGCCAAGCTCATGATCGTCACCTGGGGAGGCACCCCGATCGACTCTGGCAGAAGCGAGCCATCCGCCACCCGGATTCGCGGCTCGGCCAGAAGCCGGCCCTCCCCGTCGAGGGCCGATGTCGCTCTAGGACCGAAGGGCACCGAGCCCTGCGGATGCACGGAACTGAGGACCATCCGGTGCGGGCGGAACTGGCCTATCGTGAGCATGCGATCTTCTTCGCCCGGCCGTAGCCAGTCGGCATCCATGAAGGGAGGAAGCACGCGGATCGCACCGGCTGCGAACCAGATCCGAGCGAGATCCCGCAAGCCTCGTCGCAGGTCGACCTGATCCTCCACCTCGGGCCAGTACCGAATCTGCGGCCGTCCGTCGCGGCGTCCTCGCACTCGCCCCCGAGTTCGATCGTGGAGGAGGACTCCGGCCATCCCCAATCGGGAGATTTTGGCGATGTCCTCGCTGAGCGCGGACCCGAGGCGCGGCCACAGGGCCGCTACGGAAGCGGGACCGGCGGCGGCCGCCATGAGGACAAAGCCCCCCACGCCGCCACGGTGGGCTCGGTCCCCGTGGGTAACGAGCACCGACTGCGGGACTCCGGACCAGGCATTCACGGGGTCGGCGAATTCCGCGACGAGGGGGGCGAACGGGTGCAGTCTCAGGGACCGACCCACACCGCGGCCACCGAGCCCGGAGCGATCCAGAATCAGGGGCGTCGCCACCGCCGAGGCCGCGAGGACGACCTGCTCCGTACGCACCACGAAGCCCGGCCCCTCGACCCGCAGGTGCCCCGCTTCCCGTCGAATTTGGTGCACCCTCGCCCGAGTCCAAATCGCGAGCCCGGCCCGCGCCGCTTGCACCAGAAAACTCGGGACCACGTGTTGCTTGCGGTTGTAAGCACAGCCGAGGATGCAGAAGCCGCAGCCTGAACAGGCCGTCCGGTTGTGCAACGGCCGACGCACCTCGAGACCCAATGCCGCCGCGCCCTCCCGAAGTCGTCGATTGTTCCCGTTTTCGTCGCCGGCCGATATCTCCCGCGCCCCCAAACTCGCGAGCACCCAGTCCGCCGCCGCCAAGACCTCTTCCGGGGGGATCGCCAGCGTCCCCGCTTGCGCCCACCTCTCCAACATGCCGCGAGGCGGAGGCACACACAGGGCGGTGTTGTGCAAGGTGGAACCGCCCAGACCCTCCCCTTGCAGGAGGACCAGCGAATCGTCCTCGGTCTGGAGCAGGCCGGCTTCCGTGTACAGGCGCGCCATCATCGCCCCTTCTCGTTGCGTGAAGGAACTGGAGTGGTGGGACTCCCCCGCCTCGAGCAGGAGGGTTTCGATTCCCGCGTCGGTCAGAGTCGCCGCCGCGACCGCCCCACCCGCCCCCGAGCCGACGACGCACACTGGCACGAACGCCTCGCGAGTCGGCGGGCTCAACCGGAAATCCTCTCGACCGGGAGCTCGGACGGAGGTCCCGCCTCGACGGGAATCCGGCCCAGCCACGGGCCATCGTAGTCCACGGCAGCCCAGGTCTCCGGGCCGTCAAAGTGGGCAAACAGCACGAGCCGCACGACGACCGCGGCCAGGCGCCGCAACATCGGGATGCGGGACCCTCGACAGGCTCGGAGCAACGACTCCACCGCTGGCGTGGGCAATCTCCGCAGCGACTTCCCGCGCCGCAGAATTGCGAGCGTGTTCAAGACTACGATGCCCGATCCGAGCGCCCGCCGGTCTATGGGTCGCAAACGCCCGAGGAGCATGTCGATACGAGCTGCACTCTGGACGAGCGGCAAGTCAGGCGAGCTTCCAAGAGCCGCTCGCAGGACGATGACGAGCGAGGCGACGACCCGGGGGGAAACTGCCGGAGTTTCCGGGAAGCTCATGCCCTCCGTCCTAACAGAAGGCCGTTTTCGCTCACCGCAGGCTGGCGAGTTTGCGTTCGAGGCGTTGGAGACTCTCGACGATGGCCGGGGGAGTCTTTGACTCGGGGGTGACGAGTCGCAGGCCGGCTCTTGCTGCCTCCAGGCCTTCTTCGATGTCCTCGCGGAAGAGCCGAACGGTGGCCAGGTCGCGCAAGGCACGCGGGGATTTTCCGCCGGCCAGCTCGTGGGCTTTCGTGGAGAAGGCCAGGAGCTCGTCCTCGTTCACCGATTCACCGTGGTGGACCGCATGCAGCAAAAGCTCCACCGCACTCTCTTGACAATTCCGGTCGCCAGGCCTCTCCCTGGCCCATTTGCAGGCGGCTTCTCGAGCTTCCCGGAAGCGTTGGGCACCATCCAGGTGTACGAGAATGGCCCGTCTAGCCGGCCAAAAATCCGCCTCTCCCCGAAGGGACTCGTACCAGTGAGCAAGCGCGTCCTCGAGCCGGCCCTCGTGCGCCAACGCGAGGCCGTAGTTGTAGCGACATCGCGGCTCGAGCTTCTGCCCGGCCTCGAGTTGGTGGTAGATGCGCAGGCCTTCCTCGCGCCGCCCCTCCGCGATCGCCACGTCCGCGAGACCACTCATCGCATGCTGATACCCGGGCTGGATCGCGATCGCCCGTTCGTAGGCGGATCTCGCCTTCTCCAGATCGGGAGTCTGATGGTGGAAGCCACCGAGACAGGTCCAGGCCGCCGCGTCGTTGGGATTGTGATTCGCGACATGAGTCAAGGCTCGCTCGACCAAGGCGCGATCCCCGAGGGACGCCGAGTTCTCCACGAAGTAGGAAGCGAAATCGGCGTTGGTAGCCCCGATCTCGATGGCCTTGAGGAGGCTCGGAATCCCTTCGGAAGAGCGGCCCTGCGCCCGCAAGCAGGCGAAGTGGTAGCGCAGAAGATCAGCGTCATCGCCAAACCGCCGGCGCGATTCTTGAATCAGAACCTCGGCCGCCGGGTAATCGCCCACCGCCAGGACGGCCTCACAGAGGTTGACGTACATGAGCGGATCTTCGGACCCCATCTGGCGGCAGCGCTCGTAAGCGGCCCGAGCTTCCTTCGGACCCTTGACGCGGCGCGCGAAGGCGATCCAAAACCAAGCCTTGGTCGAATGGGGCCACAGGGTCTCCACCGCTTTGGCCGCCAGTTCGACGCTGGCGAGGTCGCGGGCATGCCTGGCCGCGTGGAGGAGCTGAAAGTGAAACAGACCCCGGGCGTGATTCGAGACGCACACGGCGCTGAGGAACGATCTCGTGGCGGCTGCAAACGCCTCCTCTTTGCCCGAGTGTCCCTCGTTCAAATGGCGATTGCCGTCCAAGAACCACTCGAGGGCACTCTTGGGCTCGAGGAGGGCCGCCTCGATTGCATCAGCGTCGTCGTGTCGTCCCAGACGGTGCAGAAGATCGAGCCGCACTCGAGAGTAGGCCCGCTTGGCGAAGGCGTCCATCGGGCTCGAATCCAAGAAAGCGAGGGCTTCTTCGGCGAACCCCTCCTCGGCCCTGGCGAGTGCCCAACCGGCTTTGCACTCGAGGAGATCCGGAGCCAGTTCCATGGCCCGCTCGAACGCTTGCCGCGCCACCGCCGGGGCTCCTTCGCCCAAGATCAAGAAGCCGTCTTCGAGGTGTCGCTCGACCTCCTCCGCTAGTTGCCTCCTTGCGGCGTCCTCCAGGATCGGTTGGCGGGCCGAAATGAAGCCCACGGACACCGCCAGGGTGAGAATCAGCAACACCGCCAAGAGAACCAAGCCGAATTTCGCGGGTTCGCGGCGGGTCCAACGGACGAGGCGGGCAAATGAGCCGAGCGGGCGAGCCGTGATCGGCCGGTGTTCGAGGATCGCGCGCAAGTCGTCGGCAAACGCACGCGCCGTCGGATAACGCTTCGCGGGGTCCTTTTCGATGGCCTTATCCACGACCACGGCCACATCGGAGGGCAGCCCGGGAACCAAACGCCGCAAGTCGGCCGGACACTTAGTGAGGATGGCGTGGTAGAGCGCTTCGTGCGAGGACTCTTCGAAGGGGCGACGCAGGGTGAGGCACTCGAAGAGCGTGACGCCGAGCGCGTACACATCGGCCCGCGCGTCGACATGGGTCCCGCCACCGCGGATCTGCTCAGGCGCCATGTACGCGGGGGTGCCGAAGCAATCCCCCTCCACCGTGAGCGCAGCCCGATCCGGCGCGGCTTCGCGGGCCAGACCGAAGTCGAGCACCACCGGAGCCCCGTCGGGCATCACCACGATATTGCCGGGTTTGAGATCTCGATGGACGATCCCAGCGTCGTGTGCGGCCTGCACGGCGCGGCTGACCTGCTCGATGAGCCGGACCGCCTCGCGATACGAGGCCGCCAGACGCTCGACGATTCCCGCCTCGCTCAACTCCTCGGTCGGACTTTCGATGTGCGTCGTCGACGCCTGGCGATCGGTGAGTTCGGTGAGGATGCGATCGAGGTTCGTGCCGGGCACGTACCGCATCGCGATGAACGGGATGCCGGACTCGATCCCCGCCTCCCAGATCGCGCAGATGCCGGGGTGGTCGAGGCGCGATGCCACTTCGGCCTCGCGTTGGAACCGGGCCAGACTCGAGGGGTCGAGGGAGCGGAGGCGGTCAAAGACCTTGAGAGCGACCTTGCGGCCAAGCTTTTGATCCGACGCCAAATAGACGGTGCCCTGGCCACCGTGACCGATCATGCGCAGGAGTCGGTAGCGTCCGAGGGTGTCCCCCGGACCGAGGCCCACCCGCCGCTCGCCCAAATCTTGGCCGGAGGATCGCTTTCGCAAGATCTGCTGCGTGGAGGTCGCGACTCCCTTGGGGGGAAGCGGCAGTTCCAAGCGATCCGTGATCTGCTCCCGACGCATAGGGACCTCGACGGTGCCGGGCCGACCAAGCACCGGAACTTGGTCTGGGGGTATGGGAGCCCGTCTTGGCCTGATCGACGGTTTATGAGCCCGGGCTCAAGGCGGGATGGCTAAACGCGACCTCGAGCCAGATCGCAGAGCTGTTTGAGCCGGATCAACGCATCGAGAGGCGTCAGGCGATCCGGCTCCATGCGCAGAAGTTCATCCCGCAGTCGATCGTCTTCGCTCGGAAAGAGACCGAGCTGGGTGGGTATTTCCTGGCCGGTGGCTGGACCCGCCGCGCGCAAGTCGCGCAGGAGCTCTTCGGCGCGACTCACGACTAGGCGGGGCAGGCCCGCCAGGCGTGCCACGTGAATTCCGTACGAGCGGTCCGTCCCTCCGGCCACGATCCGGTGGAGGAAAACGATCTGGTCTTGCCACTCCTGTACGGCCACGCTGAGATTGCGCGCATGCGGCAGATTCTCGACGACTTCGACCAATTCGTGATAATGGGTCGCAAACAGCGTTCGGCAACGGATCTTGCCGGCCAGATGCTCGGTGACTGCTCTGGCCAACGCCAAGCCGTCGGTCGTGGACGTGCCTCGCCCGACTTCGTCCAAGATGACCAGGCTTCGGCCGGTGGCGTGGTGGAGAATCTCGGCCGTCTCGATCATCTCGACCATGAAGGTCGAGTTGCCCCGCGCCAATTCATCGCTGGCCCCGATGCGGGCGAAGATGCGATCGATCAATCCGAGGCGCATCGACTTCGCCGGCACGAAACTTCCGATTTGCGCAAGCAGGGAGAGCAGGGCGGCTTGACGAATGAACGTCGATTTGCCGCCCATGTTCGGCCCGGTAATCAGGGCCAACGCCGCGCCTTGGCCGCTCAGATTGACGTCATTGGGGACAATCGGTGTCGCGGAGTGCAACGCTTCCAAGACAGGATGTCTGCCTTCTTCGATGACCAAGTCGGCCGAGTCGTCGAGTTCGGGCCGCGACCAGCGTCGTTCGCTCGCCACTTCCGCTAAGCCCTGCAGGACGTCGAGCTCCGCGACGGCGCTCGCGGCCGCCTGGATTTTTCGGAGCCGCTCCTCGACAGCTCGGCGCAAGGTCAAGAAATGTTCGTACTCGCGCTCGTTGATGCGCTCGTCCGCGCCCAGAACCTTCTCCTCGTAGGCCTTGAGGTCGGGAGTGATGTAGCGCTCGGCGTTCTTGATCGTCTGCTTGCGGATGTAGTCGAGGGGCACCTTCGCTTGGTGGACGTTCGTGATCTCGATGTAGAAACCGAACACCTTGTTGAAACCCACCTTGAGGGTGGAGATGCCGGTTCGGGCCTGCTCTTTGGTCTGAAAGTCGGCAATCCACCCGCGCCCGTCTTTTCCGATCGCCCGCAGTTCGTCCAACTCCGGGTCGAAGCCGTCGCGGATGATCCCCCCTTCTTTGACCGTGGGCGGGACTTCGTCCAACAGCGCGCGGTCCAAGAGTTCCCTGAGATCCGCGAGGTCGGGGAGCTCCTGATCGATCTCGCGTAGGCGACTCGCCGCGAGTGGCGTCAACTCCGCCCGGAGGACCGGCAGGGCGCGCAGGCTTTGGCGGATGGCGACTAGTTCTCGCGCCGAGGCTCGCCCGGTCGCGATGCGCGACAGGAGCCGGTCCAGATCCAAGACGAGCTTGAGCGCCCCGCGGAGGCGCGCCCGAATGTCTGCCTCGCTGCGCAGTTCGGCCACGGCTTCTTGACGCGCTCTCAAGACCAGAAGGTCGCGAAGGGGCGCCGCCAACCAACGGGTCAAGAGGCGCGCCCCGAGCGGAGTCAGCGTACGGTCGAGCACGGAGACGAGGGATCCTCGGCGATCTCCGCCGCGCTCGGTGCGGTGGATCTCGAGCGAGCTTTGGGTCGCCCGATCCAGGTGCATGAACTCCTCGCGCCGCACCCTGCGCAACCCCGTCAGATGGGTGACCGCCCCGCGCTGCGTCTCTTGAAGGTAATGCAGGGCCGCCGCGGCCGCCCCGATGCCGACCGTAAGATCCCCGAGTCCGAATCCGTCCAGGCGCGCCACCTGAAAGTGCTCGCAGAGTTTGCGCGCTCCTTCAGATGCGTCGAACCGCCATCCGGGGAGAGTCGCTTTGGGAATCGCGAGACCCGCGAGCGCGATCGCATACGCCGACTTGGCCTCCAATCCCTCCTCGGGAATCAGGAGCTCCGCCGCCTGCGCCCGCGCCACCGCATCCTTGGCTTCGGCCGCGGGCACCTCTTCGACCAAGAAGGTGGCCGTAGAGAGATCCACGGCCGCGATCCCCGCGACTTCCTTCGAGAGAACCAGGGCGACCAGGAAGTTGTGCTCGCGGTCGTCCAGCCCTCCCTCGTCGACGATCGTGCCGGGAGTCACGACCCGCGTGATGGCGCGCTCCACGATTCCTTTGGCCTCGGACTTCTCCTGGGTTTGGTCGCAGACTGCCACCCGGTGACCGAGCTTGATGAGTCGGTGCACGTATCCGTCGACGTTGCGGTAAGGCACTCCCGCCATCGGGACGCCGTTGCGAGCGGTGAGAGTCAAGCCGAGGATGGCATGCAGACGCTCGGCGTCCTCGTAGAAGACTTCGTAGAAATCTCCCATGCGGAAGAGCAGGAAGGCGTCGGGCCGCGCGGCTTTCGCGGCGCGGTACTGCAGCATCATGGGAGTCGTCATGAGTCGTGGCGCGAGCAGACCATGGGATTCAACTCGAAGACTGCGGTCCCCGGTAAGTGACGTGGCAAGTCGGGGTTTCCCAGACTTTTACCTCGTCGAGGGGCAAATCGCCAAGCTCGTTCCAAGCCCAGATCGCGATGTACTCCGCACTGGGATTGGGCACCACTTCATTGACGTAAGCGTGATCGAGAATGCGGATAACCCGCGTCTCGACCACCTTTTTCAAATCGTGAAAATCGAACGCCATGCCGGAGTAGGTGTCGAGGGGAGCCTTCACCGTCACCTGCAATCGGAAGGTGTGGCCATGCAGACGTTCACACTTGCCGTGATAGCGGGGAAGATTGTGCGCCGCGTCGAACAGGAAATCGCGGGTCACGAGAAGCGTGGTGCCCTTCGGCACGGGGACATCCGCCGCCACCTCGGTGTGTTTGTAGAGCTCCTCGCGCAGCTTGGGAAGTCCCTGCGGCGCCGCCACCTCCCCCACGCGAGCTTCGATGGCTTCGCGCACCGACGTCAGCGCGCGGATGGGAACCAAGAGGTTGCGCAGGAGCGAAAGATCTTCAGCTCGGCCGGACAGCACGTAGGTCCCGGGTCGCCCGTCGAGGGAACCGTAGATCCGCACGAGCGCCCGCTCCGCGCAGCGGAGAAGCGTCGGGCGTTCCGCCTCGGGAACGAGTTCAACCGCGACCAAGAGGGGCGGGGGAAGCTGACAGGCGGGGTCGCCGTTCGAATCACCGTCGTTCGGGCCGTTCAACATGGGCGAGATCGCAAAAAGAGAAGCTGCTTCCGGGCCCGGAAACGCACACCCGCATTCCTGGCGAAGCGGTTCATATTACGCACTGGGGTGGCAGTTCAGGAGCGTGGCATTCCGGTCGATGAATCCAATCCCCCCTCTCTGGTTCTCAGCCCCTTCTACCCCCCCAAGAATCCCCATGCTCAGCAAGAAAGTCTGGCTGGCGGCCGTGGCAATCGGCGCCGTCGGGCTCGGAGTGCGCCTCACTCTGGCTCCGTCGGCAGATCCCCCCACCCGCGGTCGTAGGCCACCCCATACCGAACTGGAGTCGGATCGGCACTTCGCCACGGGCGCCGATTCGTTCGAATTGAGGCGAGCCCCCGAAGCCGCTCAGGCCCTGGGTCTTGCGGCCTCCAACTTCTTGGACAGCGAGGAGGACTTCGCGGTGCCGAAGGACGAGTCCGTGGAGGACCTCGGCCACCGCGATCGGGAATTGGCCGAGCGGCACGCAAGCGGCGAGATGCGCGGCGTAGAAAACGCGTTTGTGTTCACCACTCCGGACGCCGCCCCCACCGTTCTGCCTCCGGAGGAAAAGGAAGAAAAATGACTAACAACCGACGACAACGCGGCTTTTCGAGCCTCGAGGCGGTGATCCTCATCGCCGTCATCGCGATGACGGCGCTAAGTCTGGGGGACACCCTGATCTCCGGCACCCGCGCGATCGGCCACATGGAGGAGGACTCCCGCATCCTCGACCAGGCCCAGGTGATCATGGGGCGACTGCGGCAGATCCCGTTCGGAACCGGGTCCGAGCCCGCGCCCCCCGCGAGCCAACTCGCCATGCTGGCTTCGCTCGAAAACACCTTCTCGGGTTCTCCCACCGGTCCTGCGCAAAACCAGGGGTCCGGAGGCAATCCTTGGGGATACCTGCCGCCCAACGCGCAGGGCAATGGTTACGGACTGACGCAAGGTGGTCCTCCCTACGGACAAGGCGGACCGCCTTATGGCCAGGGCGGACCTCCCTACGGTCAAGGAGGAACCACTCTCCCTCCCCCCATCCGCATCACCCAGCTCTTCACCGGGCTGAACATCACGCTCACCCAAGTGCGGCAGGCCTCGCCGATGGTCTGGCAGTACATGAGCGGAAGCCGCGAGATCTTCGACGGTGATGGCCAGTGGCGCATCATCGTGAGCCGCGACCTCAACGACGACGGCGACCTCACCGACCCGATGGAAGCGGCGAGCGCCGCCCAACAGGACTTGTTTCGAATCGAGATCCGCTACGACGGTCGCCGCATTTTGAGCAGCGTCCGTTCCAGGAATCCCACGGAGTGATGCCATGAAACAACTATCGGAAACCACTCGCGGCCAGCGGCGCCGGTCCGAGCGGGGCAATTTGCTCGGCGTCGCCACCCTGGTCCTCGTGCCCGTGATTGGGCTCGTCGGCGGCTTCTACGGACGCACCGCCAGCGAAATGCGGGCGCACGAACAGCGGCGAGACGAAATCCTCGCCACGGAGCGGGCATTCGCGGCCATCGAGATCGGGCGCAACATCGTCACCAACAGTACCTACACGAGCGCACGGAACGACCGCCTGAAAAACGCGGTGACCGCCGGCGTGCTTCGGCCCGACTGGAACGACGATTCCCAGTCGCGCTTCATCGGCTTCGACACCGCGACCGGGGATCGCATCTCCTTCGAAAACGTCGATGACCTTCCGGTCTCGGGTCGCCCTTACTACCTCCTGCAAACCGTCGACCTCGAAGACGGGGTCATCGGGGATGCGGACCAGGACACCGACGAGGTCTCGGTCTACTGCGTCGCGCTGACCGGCCTCTGGCACATGCTGGAAGCCCGCTGCAAGGTGGGCACGATGTCCCGCACCGCCCGCATCTACGTCCGCGAACGCGACCCGTTCACCCGCTACTCCATCTTCATCGACAACCACTACCAGGGCATCAGTGGAGCGCCCAAAGGCGACATTCACACGAATCGCACCCTCCAGCTCTACTACCCGGACGGTGTCTACGACGACTTCGTGAGCGCGCGGGACGGCTTCCAGTGGATGATCGGCGGATCGTTCGCCAACACCCAGTTCAATGCCGGCTACGCCGCCCCCACCGCCGAGGTGGTGATGCCGGCGCTGGCCGACATCGCGGCGATCCGCCCGTTCGCCTCGGCCCCGTACTACATCTCCAGCACCTACAAGGACATCGAGGTCATCATGACGGGTGCGAACGTCCAGATTCGGGCCAAGCACAACACCACCAACGTCCTGAGCACTCTCTACAACGGCCCTCTGCCACCGAACGGAGTGATCTACGCGGAGCGCAACATCTCGCGCGTCGAAGGCACCCTGAACGGCCGGCTCACGGTCGCGACCGGCAGTAGCTCAGGCACCACCATCACCGGTTCGGTGCGGTACGTGGACGGCAACGGTAACCCAGCGATGCTCAATCCGACCTCTCCCACCACCTACACCCGAAATCCGGCTTACGAAGGCCGCAGCGCATTCGGAATCGTCTCGCTCGGTCCAGTGCTCTACTCGATGAGTTTGCCGACCAACTTCGAGTTCAACGGCGCCATTTTCTCGAGCGCCGGGAACGTCGGGCTGCCCGGTCTGAACTTCACGTCGAACGGAGCCTACGTTACGTCGTACAACGCATCGTTCCGCAAGTCCTCGATGTGCACCCTGGGGTCGGTGATCGCCGACCGTCGTTACGTCGGAACCGTGGTCAACTCGGCCGGCACCGTGCTCTCCGGGTTCGACACCGGCGCCACGATCTACGACCGGGAACTCTTGAATAACCCCCCTCCCCACTTCCTCGAAATCGACCGCCCTCTCTTCAAAGGCATCGAAATCCTCGAACACAACTTTGACATCTAGGCCAACCATGCACCGAAACACGAAACGATGGGACCGGGGAATGACCCTGGTCGAGGTCGCAGTCTTCGCGGGAATCTTCGTACCCGCCATGGTCGCGCTACTGAGCGTGCTCGGTACCTTCAGTGCGAGCACGGCGGCCGCGCATCACCGGACAAACGTCAACGCGAACTGCCAAAAAATCCTGCAGCGGATTGCGTCCGAACTCTCCCAAACCAGCACCAAAGTCGATCACGCGGTTCCGACCACCCATAGTCGGCCCCAAGCCGAGCACGACTTCCAGGGGGTGGAGAACCGCTGGTACGACTACGCTCCCACGCTCGGAACGCACACCTGCGACTGGGTGCACAACACGATGGAGCGTGACGGCTCGGAGGATTGGCACCCCTCGCTGCCGACCCGTCGCATGTACATCTACCGGACCTACGAACCCTTCGACACCATCGAGTTCCAGAAGATCCAGACGACCGACATGTCCAATGTCAACGTCGCCAGCGGAACCGTGAGCCAGCCGTGGTCTCCACGCCGCAAAATCTTCCTCCAAGGCGGAGAGGTCATTCTCCGCGTGGACAAGGGTGGCGGAGACGTGGAGTCGGTGGTCTTGGGTCGGGAGGTGTCTGCGCTGCGATTCCATCTGAACGCCGACGGTCACATCGTGATCCGGATCGTCACCTGGTCGGGTACCGCCGGCTCCTCCACCAGCGGGGCCGCCCTGGCCGCTCAGGTGGCGGTCAACCCCATGAATCCCCTGAACTGATGGCCCGAAAACGCGCGGTCCTCTCCCCCGCGCGATTCGCGAGCGCCTCCGCGGTTGACCCTCCCCCCTCGGGTCCCTACAATCGCGGTCCCAAGCTGGTACGCCAAATGGACCGCGGACCGCGCTGCCTGGGCGTGCGACCTCGCACCCACCCTTAGCCGTGCGGCTTCGCACATTGGCATAAAAGCAACCTGGGAAAAGGGTTACGCACGCGACGACCAGCCGGCTCCCCCGGCATCTGGATTGCTCGTCGCTGGGGCAGCACCAAGAGTCGAGCCGCGTGGCTCTCTCCTGGGGGCCTTGCGAACTGAGGAGAGAACGATGCTTCGTGCTCAGCGCTCGTGGATAATCACCGTTGCCCTGGCTTCGGCCCTCGTGTTGGCGGGCTGCGGAGGTGGTGGCGGTGGCGGCGGGGACGGCCTGTCCGGGTCGGCCCTTCTGGTCAGCATTTCCGCGACCGGGACGGGAGTTCCCCTCTGGCAGTTCGTGAACGGCAACCCGACGCCGGCACCCGCGTGCCCGACCTCGGTGCCGCTGAACACCGTCATCAACTTCACCTTCGCGGGGGCGGTGAATCCCGCGAGCCTACCCGCCAGCGGGGTGGCGCTGGGCAGCATCAATATCAATGCGGTGGTGGGCGGGGTGTCGACTCCGGCCATCGGTTCTTTCGCGGTGGTGGACGATCCCAGTCTGCCCGCCGGAAACCAGCGGCGGGTCCGATTCGTGCCCTCGCTTCCCAATAACCCGGGCGATCCGGCCTTTAGCGGCCTCCTCGGCAACGCTACTTACACGATTTTTGTCCCGCGAGGCGGCGGGACCGGGCCGGTCTTGGTGGTCGACGGCGGTCCGCTCCAGGTGGACGCCACCACCTGCTTCATCACCTGTAATCCGGTTCCCAACGCCCTGGCGTGCTTCACCGACATCTCGCCCGGCACTCCGCATGTCATCTCCACCAACCCGGTGACAAACGACCCCTCCCCGGGCCTGACGGATCCTGCGACTTTTGGCCAGCGCGTCAGCATTTTCTTCAACGAACCCCTGTCCCCGCAGAACATCAACACTGCCAATGTCCGGCTCCTTCTGCCTTCAGGTGGTCAGGTACCTGGTTCGGTCATGTTCTTCCAAGCCGGTAGCGCGGAAGCCGGCCCGATCGGCGCCCGCATCGACTACATCACCACGGGCCCCCTGCTTTCCAACACGGCTTACGAAATCGTCCTCGGCCCCGATGTGCGCGATTTTGGTGGCCTCTCCGCCAATCTCTACAGCTTGACGGACCCGCTGCGTCCGCTGTCCGGTCGGCGCTTCTTCGCGACGGTCCCGCAGACCTTCTGCGACCAGCCGGACATCTTCGAGACCTTCGACTCGCAAGCCACGAGGGACACCGCCACCGGCGTGGCCGTGTGGAGTTCCTCCGGCGCCGTCACGTCGACCTTCCCCCTGGAAATCGTGGGCGACGGTTCGTTCGGACCCATCAACTTCGCCGCTTCGGGAATCATCGACGCCGGCCTCCCCGCGATGATGGGCTTCTCACAAGGCGTCTGGAACGTGACTGACCTCACCGTGATGCCCGGCGTGTCGATGCGCGTGGTGGGGACCAACGGCAACCTCTTCCGTGCGCACTTCCGTTGCCTCGGCACCGTCAATATCGCCGGTACCATCAATGCGAGCGCCGGCACGAGCAGTTTGGTGGCGCTCGGAAATCCCGAACAGGGCGCTCGTCCGGGCAACTTGAACAACGGTGGAACCACGTCTCCCTCCGTCGTGGCGGGTGGGTACGGCGGAGTCGGGGGCGGACAGGGTGGGCGGGCTTCCCAAGAAGATCCGCCGCCGATGCAAGTCCGCACCCTCGCAGCCGAGTCCGGTTTCGGCCCGCCGATCGGCGGCGCGCCCAACACCGGACCCGCCGGCGTCAATGATTTCTTCGGTGGCGGTCGGGGCGGCGTCAGCGGATTCCGATTCCCCCAGGGTGGAGTCACCGGAGAGCTCGGAGGCATGGGCGGCGCCGGTGGTTCGGCCTTCCAATCCGGCACCCAGGGCGGCCCCTACGGCGCCATGGCAACCGGGTGCCTCCCGATGCCCTCCACGGTCCAAACCACCTCGCTTCCGACCGGTATGCCGCTCGTTTTTGCGACCCCGGTCAGCATTCAAAGCGCGGGTTCGGGCGGCGGCGGCGGCGGCGACAAACTCGAGCTGGCCCCCTTCATCGTCGGCAACCCCACTTTGCAGGATGACCAGGGAGGTGGCGGTGGCGGCGGCGGCGGCGGTATCCGCATTTCCGCGGTCGGAGCCATCAACATCACGGCCGGCGGTATCAGTGCCGTCGGCGGACCCGGCGCGAGCGGCAATACCAGCTTTGCCGGAGGCGGCGCCGGCGGCTCGGGCGGCCAGATTTGGCTCCAGTCCTTCGCGGACGTGACCATCGCCGCAACCGCCAACCTGAGCGCGGCGGGCGGTCTGGGCGCCCAGGCGTGCACGACCTTCTCCGGTGGCAACGGCGGAGCCGGCTTGATCCAAATCGAAGACCAAAACGGCATGATCCCGGTGATGACCTTCCCCGGACCGCTGCCGGGTGGGGCCAACTTGGTGGTGACGACCTTCCCGTTCTCGACCACGGTGGTGGGAACCGCCACCTCGACCTTCTTCGACACCCTGTACGGGGCTCCCGACTACACTCAGGCCTTGGTCAATTCGATGGTCGGCGATGCCGCCGGAGCCAGCGTCAACGTCCTGTTCCAGGGCGCCTTCGAGACGATCTCGGGGAACGCTCCCGACCTCGGTACCGCGTCGGCCTTTGTGCCGGCAGCCAACATCGACATGCTGGATGGACGCCGGTACATCCGATTCCGAGTCGATATCAGCTACCCGAGCCCGCCCGCGACCACTCTCGCCAACATTCTGCCCAGTGTGCAGGATGTGCGGATCCGCTACCGCTCGCCGGTCGGTTGCACCGGTCTCTGATCCAATCATCCGCCGATCGGCGGATCAACTCCCCACGATGCGGTCGTAAGCGCTCCGCGCGACGGACGCATCGGATGTGCCCCCCACGAGCGCGCGGCCATCCCGAAAGAGCGTGATGCGCAGGCCTTGAGCCTCAATGCGAAGCACCTCTTCCATCAGCTTCGTCGAGTAGAGGGTTCTCACCCGGGCTCGAACCGCCTCCAAATTGACCACCCCGCTCCGCTCGGACGGGACGATCTGGACCGAATCCCGGCCGCACAGTACTTGGACCGCTCCGCGCTGTGGCGAATCGAGAAACTCGAATTTCCGCTGCCCGCAGGCCACACAGTTCGGGTCGGGGCTCGCATCCTTGCCCCCGAGCTCGATCCAGCGGAACGGCCAGAGCTCGACCGAAAGTAGGGTGCGGCGCACGTCCCGGCTCGCGCCCACCAAGATCTTCAGCGCCTCCGCCACCTGCAGGCTCGCCACGAGGGTCGCGGCCGGCGCGATGATCCCCGCGGTGTCACAGGTCTGAAGCTCGCCAGCGGGGGGAGGGTCCGGGAACAGACAGCGCAAACAAGGGGTAGCTCCCGGCATCACCACCGCGGACAGCCCACGGCTGCCGACGCACGCCCCGTAGACCCAGGGCACCCCTGCCTGGATCGCCCAGTCGTTGATGAGGTAGCGCGCTTCGAGGTTGTCGAGGGCATCGACCACCAGATCGAACCCATCGAGCAGCTCGCGGGCATTTCGGGCGCTGAGATCAGCGACCCGGGGGTCGCAACGCACTTCGGGGTTGAAGGCGGCGAGGTGACGGGTCAAGGCGGTGGCTTTGGGCCGCCCGACCAGGGCATCGTCCGTGGTGTAGAGCGCCTGGCGTCCGAGGTTCGAGGTTTCGACGACGTCGCGATCGATGATGCGGAGCGTTCCGACCCCCGAGCGGACCAATAACTCCGCGGAGGTGGCGCCCAGCGCCCCGGCTCCTACCAGGACAATCCGCGCGCGAGCGAGCTTGGCCTGGCCATCCCGGCCGATCTTCGGAAAGAGGATCTGGCGGGAGTACCGGTCTGGGCCAGAGGACTCCGGAGCTCCTGGCCGAGTGTCGGGATCGTCGCTGGGTATCATGGCATCCCTCCGGACTCCTTTAGCACGCCGGAGAGTCCCCCGACCGATGGAGATCCGGGCGAATGAGCGCTGAGTCCACCACCGTCTTCCGCGTGTTCCGAGTCCTGTGGTTCCCGATGTCGCTGAATGCGGTCGCCCTAGGAGCTCTCGCGCTCGTGCTTTTCTACGGCGGCACCTGGGTCTCGGCGAGCCTACTCGCGAACCGGGAGCTCGCGGACGAAGCGAGTCACGCGTTTGTGCCGGCGGCGGTCTCGTTCCTCAAGCACGGGGACTGGCCCGGCTTCCCCGTGGGACGCCGCGCCGATGGCACGAGCGACCACGAGGATTTGGTCTCCGAGGCGGCTTCGGCCGAGGCCAAGGCGGAAGCCCAGGTGGAAAAGTCGCGCACGGCGACACTCTTCCCCGGCTTCGAACCCGCCTTGGATCAACGGGCCGCACGTGAGACCGACGCTACGAAGCGTCGTCAGGTCATGGACGGCCTGATCCACGGCCTCGGCCGATACCGCGTCGTATTCTCGGTCCAGGTCGTCCTCTTCCTCTTCTTGCTGGCGACGTTCGGAGTCGCCATTTGCCGCATCGTGGCGCTGCGCATCGCGCGGGACGAATACTGCACGCTCGGGTCGGCCTTGTCCTACGCCTGGAAAGTCAAGACGACTGGACTTCTCCTCGTGCCGGCGGTGGCCTTCCCCGCGATCGGCATTGGCGTCCTGATCACCTTGGCCGGTCTCTTCGGCCAGATTCCCTGGGTTGGCTGGCTGTTCATGGCGATGGGCTTTCCCCTCCTGATCATCCTCGCCCTCTTGGTGGTGCTCATCTTGACCGGGGGGTTCCTCTCGCTCGGCCTGGCCCCGGCGGCCATCGCCGTCGAACGCCGCGGCACCTACGACTCGCTTGGCAAGGCTTTCAACTACATCTTTGCCCGGCCGCTGCCGCTGATCCTGCACCTCACGGTGGTCGTGACTTTCGTCGGCCTTCTCGACATCCTGCTCTTGGAACACCGCTTGATGGAGCGGGTGCTCTCCGCCTGCCTGACGCCGGTGTTCGACTGGAAAGACTTCAGCCGCATCGCCGCCGGGGACACCGCGGGGCAATCCGGATTCGCTTGGTTTTGCGCGTGGCTCTACAAGCTCTCACTCCACGGCTATCGGATCTTGGTCTACGGCGCAGTGATCTCGTACGTTTTCGGCGCGTTCACGTCCCTCTTCCTGATCATGCGCCAGGACGTGGACGGCATCGATCCGGCCGACGTGGCGAAGGACGGGCCCGCGTCGTAATTCGCACTCGCTCGATGTCCCCCACTTCCCGTACTATGGGGAGATGAGACACACAGCGCGCTTCGGGTGGCATCGCGCCAATCTCGCGACT
>CADEGH010000004.1:0-232269 GCA_902826835.1 uncultured bacterium
CTTGGAACTCTCCGCAGGGGAAAGCATTGACGGTGTAGGGGACGAAACCCGCCTGCCCAAGAAAGGTGCGGAGGTCGGCCCGGGCCGACTCCGAGGTCTCCCATTCCTGCCAAGCACGCCGACCGAGCCGGAGGGGAAGCGGGAACGGACTCGTTGGCGCGAGCATCGCCTTCAAGGGGATCGCCACCTGCCGGAGATCCCGGATGATCTCGGCGATGGACTCGCCGGGGTGCACATTGGTGCCGTAGGAGAGGAGGAAGCCCGGGTCGCTCGCCGAGGTCATGCGCAATGGTAGCGCCCTCATCCGGGAGTCGCTTTCGGCCTCACGCGGCGTAAGATCCCCGACCCACCCCGGCGCCCCAACTTGGGGGTCGGCCCGTGGGTTACCTATCCCGCCCGTCGGCGGTCCTCTTTCGCGGAGCGGAAGGCCAGTAGGACCAGGCCGGCCAGGAGTGATTTTCATGACGCAACGTCACCGTGTTCTCCAAGTCGGGCTCGGCCCGATCGGAATCGAGATGGCCCGCCGCGCCGCGCGCCGCCCAAACCTCGCCGTCGTGGGCGCCGTCGACATCGACCCCAAGCTCGAGGGCAAGCTACTCAAGGACGTCGTCACCGGGGCCGAGGTGGAGGGTCACGTCGTCACCAGCCTCGAACAAGCGGTAGCCCGATTCCGCCCCGATGTCGCGCTGGTCACGACCGTCTCCGACCTCGCTCGCGCGGTTCCTACGTGCGTGCCACTCCTGCGGGCCGGCGTGCATGTGGTGAGCACTTGCGAGGAAATGGCGTTCCCGTTCCTCACCCATCCGGGTCTCTGCAAAGAGCTCGACGAAGCTGGCAAGTCGGGTAAGGCGGCCTGCGTGGGGACCGGCATCAATCCGGGCTTTGTCCTCGATTTCCTGCCGGCGGCCCTCTCAGGCCCCATGGACCGAGTGCGACTCGTCCGGGCCTATCGGGTCGTGGATGCGGCGAAACGCCGGGGCCCGCTCCAGCAGAAGGTCGGAGCCGGACTCACCCCCGAAGAATTTGCCGCCAAGGTCAGGGGAGGCGGGTTTGGGCACCGGGGCTTCATGGAATCCCTGCACCTTTTGTGCAGCGCGTTCCACGTCGACCCCACGGGCTGCTCGACATTCATCCGCCCGGTGATCAGCCCAAAGGAGGTGAAGACCGACTTTGTGCATGTGATGCCAGGTCAGGTGGCGGGCATTCACCAAGGTGCCCAGGACGCTACGGGTCGAATCGTGCTCGATCTTCAGATGTACGTAGGGGCCGACCAGCCGCACGATCGCATCGAGCTCACGGGGGAGCCCAACATCGCGGTTCAAGTCGAGGGGGGATACCACGGAGACGTGGCGACTTGCGCCATCAGCCTCAACGCGATCGATTCGGTCCGCCGGGCCTCGCCTGGGCTTCGCAGCATGCTGGACCTGCCCACCGTCCACGCCTGGATGAGCTGAGCCCGAACTCGAAAAGGTGCCCCCGGAAGCGAACGCCCACCATCAACCGGGCGTTCAGCCATCCGCCCGGTTTTTCACTTCTGTCCGCCCCCGGGGGCTGAGTTCGATGCGACTGCGGGCGCGCAGCCGTTGGGATCATATAAGAAGTCTGCGGGCTGAACTTTCAGGCGACCAATTTTTTTTCTCAGCCGCCGACCAAGTTTCTTCGAGCAAGCTGCTCTTCTTCTTGAGCCCAAGGGTCGGATTCCACTGCCAATGCCGATTCCAAAGCGGCTTCCCCATGAGCTGGGCGGCACGCGCCCACCGCCCACGCGGCGTGGCCCCTGAGCAGGGGATCATCATGGCCAAGGAAGGGCACGGCGTGCGCCCCTACCTCGGCGGAATGAGTGCAACCCATCGCTACCAGCACATTGCGTAGGAAGCGGCGATGGCCCGTGCGTTCCAGCGCGGTCCCCCGGAACTCGGACTCAAAGTCCTCGAGAGTGAGGTGGAGCCAGTCGACGAGGCCTCGGGTGCGACGTCCCGGTTTCGGGAGAAAAGGCGCCGGCGTAATCTTCCTCGCGAAGCGATTCCACGGGCAGACCTCTTGGCAATCGTCGCAGCCGAAGATGCGATTGCCGATGCCTTCTCGCAGGTCGATGGGGATTGGGCCGTCGAGTTCGATGGTCAAGTACGAGATGCATCGTCGGGCATCGAGCTGGTATGGCCCGATGAACGCCTTCGTGGGGCAGACGTCGAGGCAGGCAGTGCAGCGGCCGCAGCGGTTCTTGGCCGCCGGTCGAGGCTCGCCCGCACACTCGGCCGAAAGAAGGAGCGCTCCCAGGAAGAGATAAGAACCTCGGCCTGCCTGGAGGAGGTTCGTGTTCTTGCCCACCCATCCTAGGCCGGCCCGCGCGGCCAGGAGTTTCTCGTTCAGCGGACTGGCGTCGACCAAAATCCGGGTTCGCAGCCCCGGATCCAGTTTCCGCAGGTGGTCCGCGGCTCGGCCCAGTCGAGCCTTCATCACCAAGTGGTAGTCATCGCCCAAAGCATAGCGGCTGATATTGCCCACGGCGGGGTCCGAGGAAGGGCTCGCCACCTCGCCGTACTCGAGGGCGGCGATGGCCACCGACCGATAGTGGGGGAACGCCGATTTAGGATCCTCGCGAGCCGGCAAGTGGCGCTCTAGGTAGCGCATTGCGCCGTGGTGGCCAGCCGCGATCCAAGCGCGCAGGGTCCGATCCTCCGCGTCGGAAAGCGGAAGAACCGAAGCTAAGTCCAGGCCCGCTTCGAGCAGCGCGGTCACGACGTCGTCTGCAGCCACCACGGCAGGACCCTACCAGAGCGCCGAGCCCGCGTTAGTTTCTGAACCATGGTTCAGAGCGAAACCAAGACTGTCGATGAGCGGGTGGCCCTCCGGCGCCGGGAGATCCTCCATGCCGCCTCCACTCTGTTCCGCCGGCGGGGACTCCAGCGCACCGGGATGCGGGACATCGCCCGGGCCCTCGGCGTCGCGGTGGGGCAGCTCTACTACTACTTCGAAAACAAAGAGGCTCTGCTCGCCTACTGCCAGGAAGTCTGCCTGGAGCGCCTTCTGACCGAGAGTGCCATGATCCGCCGCGAGAAGGCCCCGGCCAGCGTGCGACTCTCGCGCCTGATCGAAGCGCACCTGCGTTGCCTCAACGAAGAAATTCCCGGGTCTTTGGCTCACCTCGAAGTGGAGAGCCTGAACGAACCGACGAAGCAGCGCATTCTGCGCCTGCGCAAGAAGTACGAAGAAGCCCTGATCGGCCTCCTGAAAGAAGGCCAGGCCGACGGAACCCTGGTCGCGAGCGACCCCGTGTTGACGGTGCGCCTGCTCTTGGGTGCGCTCAATTGGTCGGTCAAGTGGTTCAATCGCGACGGATCCACCACCCTCGATTCGCTCGTGCAGACCGCCCAGGCCTACCTCGTTCCTCTCACCCCTCGCCCACCGGCGCGGAGGGTGACCACCTCTGAGAGTTCCTCATGAATGCCGACAGTGTGACCGGAAGCTTTGTCCTGAATGGCGAACGGAAAACCGTCGCCTACCCCGAGCACCACACGCTCCTTGAAGTGTTGCGCGAGGAGTGTGGATTGCCGGGCACCAAACACGGGTGCGAACTCGGGGAATGCGGTACCTGCACCGTGCTCATCGAGGGCGTCCCCGTCCTGAGCTGCCTCGTGCTCGCGCGCCAGTGTGAAGATCAGGCCATCGAGACGGTGGAGGGCCTCGAGTCCGCCGAAGGATTGCACCCCCTCCAGGTCGCGTTCGCAGACTTGGGCGCGGCTCAGTGTGGATACTGCACACCGGGCATTCTGGTCACTGCCAAAGCTCTCCTGGCCGCCAATGCCTCGCCGACTTCCGCGGAGATCGACGAGGCGCTCTCCGGCAACCTCTGCCGCTGCACCGGGTACCGCAAGATCACCGAAGCGGTGGATCTCGCGGCGGCTCGCCTGAGGGGCGAGGATCGCGCCCTCCCGAGCCTCTCCGAGCTCTGCGGCCACCCACACGGAGATCACTCCCATGAGTGAAAAGCCGACCCCCAAGGGAGCGATGATCGGGACGTCCTTCCGCCGCGTGGATGCGGTCGCGAAGGTGACGGGGCGCACGCGCTTCGCCGACGACCTGAACCTGCCGCGGCAGGTGCACATGAAGCTCGTCAGGAGCCCCCACCCTTACGCTCGCATTCGCTCGATCGACCTCGCAGCGGCCAAAGCCCTCCCGGGAGTGGTGGGATTCCTCACCGGAAAGGACGTACCGGAGCCCTTCGGCATCCTCCCGGTCAGCCAAGACGAACACGCGCTGTGCCAAGACGTCGTACGTTTCGTGGGCGACCCGGTCGTGGCGGTGGCCGCTCTCACCGAGGATCAAGCGGAAGAAGCGGCCCGACTCGTCAAGGTGGACTACGAGCCGCTCGAAACCGTGGGCTCGATCGAAGAAGGCCTGTTGCCCACCTCCGCGCCACTCCACGGTCACGCGGACGAAGGCAACATCCACAAGAAAATCACCATGCAGTTCGGTGATGTCGAGGCCGGGTTACGCGAGGCCGACTTGGTTCTCGAGGACGTGATGTTCTACGAGGGGAACACGCACCTCCCGATGGAACAACACGCCTCGTTGGCCGTGCCGGAGGGGGACGGGCGCATCGGCATATGGTCGAGTACGCAGACTCCCCACTACCTCCATCGCGCGCTCACCAAGGTCCTGGGCCTGCCCGCCTCCCGCATTCGAGTGGTCGCGCAGCCCAATGGCGGCGGCTTCGGAGGCAAGAGCGATCCCTTCCACCACGAGATCTGCGCGGCCAAGATGGCGCTGAACCTGCGCCGGCCGGTGAAGATCTGCCTGACCCGCGAAGAGGTTTTTTTCTGTCATCGCGGTCGGCATCCGACCCTGATGCATCTGCGCACCGGCTTCAAGAAAGACGGAACGATCACCGCCCAACATCTGAAGACCATGCTCGACGGCGGGGGATACGGGTCTTACGGCGTCGCCAGCACCTACTACACCGGCGCCCTTCAGTGCGTCACCTACGACGTCCCGCGTTACCGCTTCGACGGAGCGCGCATCTTCACCAACAAACCCCCCTGCGGCCCCAAGCGCGGGCACGGTACTCCCCAACCTCGATTCGCCCTTGAAGTGCAACTCGACAAGGCCGCGGTGGCCCTCGGCATCGACCCCGCCGAGCTCAGGCTCAAACAAGTGCAGCCCGCCGGGGCCATCACCGCCAACTGGCTCAAAGTCGGGAGCATCGGCCTGAAAGAGTGCATCGACCGAGTGGTGGCGGGATCAGCCTGGAAGGAACGCCGCGGTCGCCTGCCGTTCGGGCACGGACTGGGCATCGCTTGCGGTGCCTACCTCTGCGGAGCCGGACTCCCGATCTACTGGAATCACCTGCCTCACTCAGGAGTGCAGATCAAACTGGACCGGAGTGGGGGAGTCGCGGTGTTCTGCGGCGAAACCGAGATCGGACAGGGATCCGACTCGATTCTCGCCGCCTGCGTGGCCGAGATCCTCGGGATCGCACTCGAAGACATCCGACTCTGTGTCGCCGACACGGACCTGACCCCGGTCGATCTCGGCAGCTACTCGTCGCGGGTCACCCTGATGATGGGCAACGCGGCCATCCAAGCCGCCGAGCGCGCCCGCGATCTCATCGCCAAGGCCGTGGCCGAAGAGATGAAGTTGCCGACGACTCGCCTGGTCTTTGCCGACCGGCGTGTGTTTGATGCCGAAAACCCCGGCGTCGGCAAGTCCTTCGCGGAGGCCGTGCAAGTGGCCGAGGCGCGCTTCGGAACCCTTGGCACCACTGGGTCCTACACCCCACCGCGCAGTCCCGGCAAGTACCGCGGCGCCGGCGTCGGCCCGTCCCCGGCCTACTCTTACTCGGCGGCCGTGATCGAAGTGAAGGTGGACCCCGAAACGGGAATCGTCGAAGTTCCCACCGTGTGGATCGCCCACGACATCGGGCGCAGCCTCAATCCGACGCTCGTGGTGGGACAAGTCGAGGGCAGCGTCTACATGGGACTCGGCGAGGCGCTGATGGAGGAGTCTGCATTTCGTCGACTGCCGAAGTCCCGCAGCCGCGCACTCGTGCACAAGTTTCCGTCCATGCTCGAGTACAAAAGCCCGACCTTCGTCGACATGCCCAAGGTGGTCACCTACTTGGTGGAGGATCCGGATCCGAACGGTCCGTTCGGCGCGAAGGAAGTGGGCCAGGGACCGCTGCTCCCAATCATGCCCGCCCTCTGCAATGCCATCTACGACGCGGTCGGAGTGCGCGTCGATCAAGTCCCGGTGCAGCCCCACATGATCCTGAAAGCCCTCGAGGACAAACGCCGGGGCGGCGTCGGCCGCTTTGGCCCGAAGAGCTTCCCGAAACTCGATTACGGAACCCCTCTCATGGTGCCGACTCCGAAGGAGGGCGGCGACGGCCGCGCCGTGAACGCCGAAGAAATCGGAATCAAGGGCGGCACCATGACGGACCGCCCCGCCGCGAGGACCTCGCCATGATGCGCCTTCCGAGTCTCCAGTGGGCCGCTCCGCGCACGCTCACCGAATTGACGACGCGTCTTGCGGCCGACCCCGCCTCGACCAAGTTGCTCGCCGGTGGCACCGACTTGATTCCGAATTTGAAGCGCCGCCACCAGCACGCGCGGCAACTCCTCTGGATCGGGAAGATCTCCGAACTCCAGGGGATCCAGCCCGAGGCATCGGGTGAAGTGTCCCTCGGCGCCAGCACCACGCTCACCGCCATCACTCGCAGCGATCATCTGCGCCGCCACTACCCCGGGCTCGTGCGCGCGGTGGCCAGCATCTCGAGCCCGGTCCTGCGCAACATGGGAACTATCGGCGGCAACCTCTGCCTCGACACTCGCTGCACCTACTACAACCAGTCCGAGGAATGGCGGCGCTCGATCGACTATTGCCTGAAAGAAGCCGGCGATACCTGTTGGGTCGCCCCCGGTAGCCCGCGCTGCTGGGCAATCAGCGCCAGTGATTCGGCGCCCCTGCTCGCCGCGATCGGGGCCAAGGTCTCGCTGCACAGCGTGGCGGGCGAACGGGAGATCGACGTCGAGAAACTCTTCGTCGATGACGGGATCCAGTATCTCGCAAAACGTCCGGACGAGGTCCTGACCCGGATCCGATTGCCCGCAGTGAGCCATAGTCGCAGCACCTACTGGAAGTTGCGGCGTCGCCATTCCATCGACTTCCCCGTGCTCGGGGTGGGCGCCATGGTGGCGTCGGATGGGGGAGGGCGCATCACCGCCGCGAGGGTATTCCTCGGAGCCGTGGCCTCGGCGCCACTTTCGGTCGACACCTCCGCGCTCTTGGGTCAACTTCCGACTGAAGAACTGGTGCACACGGTGGCGGAGCGGGCCCGCGATCTCGCCACGCCCCTCGACAACACCGACTTCACCTTGCAGTGGCGCCGCCGCATGGTCCACAGCTACGTGGATGGAGCGTTGCGCGAATTGTGTGGGCTGCCCGCGAAAGTCGTGGCGCCCCGCGAAGGGCGCTTTGCGATCGAGGTCTGAGGCCGATCCGGCCCGCCGGCCTCCCTTATTCGACGATCAGACGACGCCACTCTCTTTCCATCGAGTGAAATCGGCGGGCGTGTCCAAGTCCGCATGCAAGTGCGGATTGTCGACATCGGCCCAAGCGACTCGGCCTTGATGCCTCCGATAGACGAGGTGGCCGGGCTCGTTCTCGCCCAGCGCGAGGAACTCCGACTGATAAGCCGGGCCGAAGAGCACCGGATGCCCGCCGCGTCCGTCACTCCGCAAACGCACGATGCCGGAGGCCGGCTGCCCGGCGCGCTCGAATTCCGCAATTAGCGCTCGTAAGTCCGAGACCCGCGCCCCCGGTTGATCCAAGGGGGCGATGAGAAACGTGGCGTCGGGCGGCAGGGCACGAATCCCGACCTGCAAGGAACTGGTTTGTCCAAAAGCCCACTGCGGATTGATCAAACCCCGCGCCGGTAAACCCGCGAGGAGCGGCCAGACTTGTTCGGCCGCCGCCCCGAGCACGACCAGGCACTCGTCGACCCCCGCCTCCCGGTGTTGATTGATGACGCGGGCCAACAGGGATGTCTGCGCATCGAGTCGGAGCAGCGCCTTGGGTACGCCCATCCGCCGACCTTCCCCCGCCGCCAGGATGATAGAGACGATGGGGCCGCGTCGGCCTCCACGCGCCGATTGCGCGAGCGCCCAATCAGGCGTCACGCTTGATGGATCGACCATGCCGCGTCTCGCTGGTCTTCCCGTCGGCCAGCGCGCACTTGCCGTTCACGTAGACGTACCGAATGCCAACGGGCGCCAAGTAGGGCTCTTCGTAGGTGGCCTGATCCAGAATCGTCGCGGGGTCGAAGATCACCAGATCCGCAAACATGCCGACCGCGATCCGCCCCCGGTCCCGCACCGCCAACGCGGTGGCGGGAATGCTGGTCATCTTGGCAACCGCCGACTCCAGGCTCAGCAGGGCTTCTTCGCGCGCATAGCGGCCGAGCACCCGGGGATTGTTCCCCGAGCCTCGCGGATGCGGACGCGCCCCCTGGGTGCGGACTCCGGAGTCGGAAGCAATGCCGATCCACGGTTCTTTCACGATGGTGCGGACATCGTCCTCCGCCATCTTGTGATAGACCATGCCGACTCGGCTACCCCGCGCCTCGATCATCAGGTCGACCGTCATCTTGGCCTGCAGTTCGCGGGAGTCGCCCTTGAGCCGGGCCACCGCCGCCTGCTTGATCGTCATACCTTGCAGGCTTTGGTTGTTCGGGGCGGAGGCGATTTGCGCATAGGCCAAGTCGCCGAAACCCGCGCGGTCCATTTCCTCGAGCAGCGCGGATTCCATCGCTCGGCGGAACTCGGCATCATCCGCCAACTTCTTCGCGAACCGGGACCGCCCTACCTGCAACGGCTCCGAGGGAAAGAGTACGTCGAGACTCGTACTGCTGGCAGCGTAGGCGTATTGATCGGCGGTCACCCTTTGTCCCGACTCGCGCGCTTTGCGCAACCGATCCAGCACTTCCTTGGCGCGTCCGTGATTCTTCTTGCCGCTGACTTTGAGGTGGGACACGTGTACCGGAGCGCCGCTCTCCTGGCCAATGCGCAGCAATTCTTCGATGGCAGCGATAACGGAATCCGCCTCGTTGCGCATGTGGCTCACGTAGATCCCACCCGCCTTACCCGCGACCTTCGCCAAACTGATCAATTCCTCGGTCTCCGCGTAGGTGCCCGGCACGTAGATGAGGCCGGTCGAAAGGCCAAACGCCCCCTCTTGCATGGCTTTTGCGACCAAGGCTTCCATGCCCGCCAGCTCTTCCGCGGTGGGGGCCCGCTTCGCCGAACCGAGGACGCGCTCGCGCACCGACCCGTGCCCAACAAGGGTGCCGTAATTCAGGGCCAGGCCGACTTGGTCGACCAACTCAAGGTGTTTCCCCACCTCCAAGACCGATCCCCCGCAATTGCCGGTGATGATCGTGGTCACGCCCATCCGGATGAAGTTCTCGGCGTGGGGCGTATTCACGACGTCGGCGTCGGCATGGGCATGCACGTCGACAAACCCGGGGGCGATGACGAGGCCACTCACGTCCAACGACTGCTCGCAGGTTCGCCCGGCCAAGCTGCCGACGTGCACGATGCGGTCGTTGGTGATCGCGAGATCGGCCTTGATTCGGGGACCGCCCGCACCATCACAGATTTCGCCTCCGATCAGGTGCAGACTGTCCTTCTGCCCCTGTCCAAACCCGGCCGGAGCGAAAAGGGCGAGCAGAGCGATGCAGGGCCAAAGTTGACGCGTCATGACTCACTCCACCGACAGAAGGAAAGCCTTCAAGTAGCGGCCTTCCGGGAAGCTCAGAGCCACCGGATGGTCAGGGCCGGCGCCAAGGCGCGCGAGGACCCGGGCTTCGCGTTTGTTTTCCCGCGTGGTTCGCCAGAGCATCTCGGCAAACTCGTCTTCTCCGACGGATCCGCTGCACGAACAGGAGAGGAGGAGGCCGCCGGGATTCAGGACCGACAGGGCCAGGGCGTTCATGTCGCGGTAGGTCGAAAGGGCCTTGGCGACCTCTCGGCGCTGCGCGGCGAGCTTCGGCGGATCGAGCACGACCACGTCGAACTTCTCACCGGCCTGAGCCCGATCCCGCAGCCACGGAAACATGTCAGAGCGCACCCACTCGACTTTGAGGCGGTTGTGCTTCGCGTTGTCCTGCGCGCGCGCGAGGGCTTTTTCATCCAGATCGAGACCGGTGACCGCGCTCGCTCCACCCTTCGCGGCGGAGAGCGCAAATCCCCCCGCGTTGGTGGCCAGATCCAGCATGCGCTTGCCCTTGGCCAACCCGCGGATGAGGAGCCTCTGATCCCGCTGATCCAAAAAGAGCCCGGTCTTGTGGCCGAGCGACAGATCGACTTTGAAGCGGATCTGATCCTCGTGCACCGTTTCTTCGAGGCCGGAGGGCAAGTCCGGGAGATGAAAGCCCTCGAGCTTCTCGGTGCGATCGTCGGCACGGAAGAGGACCCGCTCGACCCCCGGGAAGGCGAGCAGCGCCCGCTCCAGGATTTCGGCGTTCACGATGTACCCCATCGAAAACACGGCCGCGACGGCGGTCTTGCCGTAGCGATCCACGATGAGCCCCGAGAGGTTGTCGCCTTCCGAATTCACCCAGCGGAAGGCATCGGTGCGCGCCGGGAGATCCAACACCTTCGTCCGCAGATCGTGCGCCCGGCCGAGCCTAAGCGCGAGCAGGTCCGAAAAATTTTCGGGAGCATCCGGGCCCCCGAGTAGGCGGAACGCAATTTCGGAGTGCCGCTGGTAGATACCTCTCCCGATGACCTGATTGTCCTGCGTGCGGAGCGCTACGTAGGCGCCCGGCGCGACCGACCCCGTCGGAAAGGTCACCATTTTTCGGAAAATCCACGGGCCCGCCGGTTGACCAGGCAATCGGTAGAGCACGTCCTCGCCGAAGGGCACATCCTCCCGCCTAGGCTTCTTGCCGCCCGGTGAGAAAGGACGGGGGGACGAACCGAAGCGGGGATCCGATGGTCGAGGAGCCATGATGGGGGTGTTAGCAATCCGCGCTCGGCGGCAGGATGCCCGAGACCCCTTCCTCCCGTGAAAGACCAAGCGGAATTCCTCCGGTTTAGCGAGTCCTACCGGCCACGGTTGGACCGGCTGGGTATTACGGATGCCCCGGCGAGTTGGATTCACTCCCGCGGCCGGTTGGTGGCCCTCTCTGGGTCCCGCATGGTGCGCTGCCTGAGCGACGAAACGCCCGCCTGGTTTCAAAAGTCGTCTCGCCCGGAGCACCCGTCGCCGCCCGCGGAATTGGACCAGGTGCGCCGCGAGTGGGAGCATCTCTGCCAATTCGCGCGCGCGGGGGTATTGGTCTCCGCCCCGATAGCGATGGGGGTCTCGAAAGCCGGTTGGGTTCTCATCACCGAACAATTGCCGGGAATTCCGGCCGCAGAGGCTCTATCCCGAGCGGAGAAACACGACCGGACCCCCATCATGCTGGCGATCGGCGACCTTTGGATTCGGTGTTTGGAGGCGGAGCTCGCTCCCCGGGACTTCGTTCTCAAGCACCTCCATCTGCGCGCCGGCTCAATCCCCTTCGAGTGGGAGGCGGGAATTCTCGATGTCGCGCGGGCTCAGGCATGCCCGAAAACCTACACATTGAGCCGCCAGGAAGTGGCCCGCTGTCTGGCCACGCTGCCGAAGGAGGCCTGCTCGCCGGCTCACCTAGGCCCGTTCCTCACCCAGTTGCGCATCGCGCATGGCGGGCTCCTCTCCTGGATGGTGCGGCGGGAGAGAGCGCGGTCCGCGGGCCAGCGCATGCTCACACCCTTCCCGGAGCGCACTCTGTTCACCAGCAGCGCCGAGGGTGCCTCGGCGGCCTATCGCAGCGACCCACCCTGGGGCGACGACTCCCCGGCGGAGTGGATCCGCCAGGTCGAAGAGGACGCCTCCGGCCGAGTACGCTGGCTCGGCCAGGCCGATTTTCAGGCCGCGGTGGACGCCGCCGAACGCGCCGTTCGCGCCGGCGCCACGAGGAACGTGCCACGGGCCGCCGTCCTCGGCCCTTTCCCGGATCGCCCGGGCGTCTACGGGGCTCTTTACTGGGATGAGGATCCCGAGACCTTCGGGGCCAGCGCGTCGAAAGTGCCACTTGGCTCGCCTCGCCAAATCGCCATCCAGGCGGCCGGCTGGCACCTCTCCGGTCTGAGTTTGAAGAGTGCGGTCTGGTCGGAGGAGGGACCCGAACTCAGTTTGGGCCAAACGTCCGTCCCGAAGCGTTTTCCACGCGCGAAGCGCCTTGTCGAGCTCGGAAGTCTCACCAGGGGAATGACCGCGCCGGATCGCGCCGAGTTCAAGAGCGCCTACTCCGTGGCCTGTTCCGATCCCCTCTTGGACACGCTGGAAGCACTGAACCGACCGTGAACGGGATCGCCCCGGGGTGCGGTGCCGTGGATGGAACCTGGACTGGGGCACCGTCGCGCCCCCGGTACTCGACGAATTCCGGCTGAGGTTGATCCCTGAGGTCAACCGCGCTGCACCCGGCTTCAACCTACACCAGAGGCCGAGGTCGCAGTTCCAAGGATCGGAAGAGCCGACGGGCTCACGGCCCGAGCTTGAAGGAGGCGGCGAAGCGATTCAGCGTCGGTTCTTCCCGATCGAAGTCGGTGGAGCGGGTCCAGGCGGCCAATTGGAAGGTCCGTCCCGCGGCGGCGAACAGCACCACTTCGTAGACGCCCGACTGATCCTCGATCGTGCCCCGCAGTCGCAAACGCCAGGCGGTGAGACCGTCGAGTTTGATTTCCTCTTCGGCCATCACTTCCAAGTCCGGAGCTTGGGTGCGTGCGCTCGCCAAGAATGCCGACTTCAGCTCCGCGAACGGCAGGACAAACAACTCGCTCGAAACCAGCGCGGCAGAGGTACCCTTTTCGGTCGTCAAGAGCAGGTCGACAAACGACAGCTCCTCGGTCTCGGTGGCCGGTTCCCACACCCAAGGAAGCGACATGACGTAACTCTTGTCGCTGGGTCGCATCGACCAAACCCGTTCGTCTTTGTGGTCGGAGCCCGCCTCGCCGAGCCCGAGCGCTCCGGCCGAACGCTGGACGTCGGGCACGAGGCTTTCGAGCAGGGGAAGCAAGAATTGCGGACGCGATCCGGCCGCCTTCATCTTGACGACGATCTGGGCGAACACGGAAGGCATCGGCGGAGGACCAAAGGTCAAGTCCACGATCAGCCCGTCCGCGACCCCCACCACCACCGCGGTGGGTTCGCCGGATGGGGGATGGACCGTCACTTCCACGCGCTCGTACCCGTTCACGGAGATCAGCCGCTGCGCGGTGAATTTCGCTCCCGCGTAGGCCTCCGCCACCTTGGGCATGGTGAGGGAGGAGGACAGCACCCGCTGGAGCTGCCGCGCCGCCATTTTTCGGGTGTAGCTCGTGACGCCCTTGACATACACCGGCAGGGCGCAAACGAGCAGCGACTCGGGATCCGCGAGCACATCCAGCGCCTCGGCGCCGCGGCCCGCCTGAATGGCCCGACAGAATTCGAGCGCCACTTCCTCGGGAGAGCCCGCGGACGGCAGGGGAGGAAGCGTCGCTTGCAATGGCCGCACGAGGCGGCCGAGCCGGAGCAGCCCCGGGAGAGTGTTGGTCTTCCGCGCCTCGGTGCGGGAGAGGATCTTCGAGATCGTGGACTCACCCGTTTCTTTTTCGCCAGCCGTCACCTTCGGAGCCAACGTGCTTTGGCTCTCGATCAACCACTTTCGCGCGATGCGGATGCGGCCCTTTTGCAGTTCGAGATCCACAAATTCGTCGGTCTCTTGCAGCACCCGACCTTGGAACACCGCTCCGTTTTGGAGCACGAACGTGCGCGGCTGAGCCACCGCGACCGTACCGAGACCCAACACGCAAGCCAGGACCCAAGGATGACCGGGTTGAAAAAACGACATCAGAAGGACCTTCCTTCCCAGTATGTCGGCCGGTCTGGTCGATTCTCTGAACGGCCTCCTCGTCGGCGGGATCGACCCCGGACGCGAGGGCCTTCGCGCCGATTCCAAGCGCGTTCTCATTGCTAAGCTCCCCCTCCAACATGGCAGAGTCGACGAACAACCCGGTGCGTGCCGCTCCCCAGGGGACCACGGACGACCACGCGGTGGCCCGCAACGCGGGCCGGGGCGCGCTCCTTTTGACGCTCGGGAAGTTCTATTTTCTGGCCTCGAGCTACGTCATCTACTTCGCGATCGGAATCATTGCCAAACGGCACGGCGTCGACCTCCTGGGTGACTTCAAGTCCGTGGGGGCTCTCCTCTCGGTCATGAACGTGATCGTCGTGGGATCCACCGTCCAATCCGTGTCGCGGTTTGTCGGGCGAAACCCCGATCAGGCCCGCGCGATCAAACGCCAATCCCTTCTCGTTCAGGCCGGTTTTGGCACCGCGATGGCGGCGGCCTTTTGGTTCTTGGCCCCCCTCGCCGCGAGTGGGGAGGGTCAGGAAAAAGTCGCCAGCGGATTGCGAGTCGCCGCCAGCATCCCGCTCGCGACCGCACTGGGCGCCGTGCTCGTCGGCACTTTGAACGGCGCGCGGCGCTTCATGGCCCAAGCGTGCCTGGACATTTTCAACACAACTCTCCGGGTCCTTTCGATCGTGGTCGCGATCTGGTTGGTCCCGACCGCCGCCGCCGCCTACACAGGTCTCTTTTGCGCCACGGTGGTGGTCGCGCTCTTGGCGATGGTGGTGACCAATCGCGCTCAACGAGGTCAAAGTGCCACCCATCCGGGCGTTCCCGAGAGAGCCACGCTCTTTGCCGTCCAACTGCGAACCGTCGGTTTCCTCGCCCTGGTCCAATGGGTCGTCCAGATGGACATCTGGTACGTGCAATGGTGGATCAGCAGTGCCGAGGCGGTGGCCGCTTCCGCCAAGGAAATATGGGCCCCGATCAATCTCTTTGCCACGATTCCCTATTCCATCGTCACCGCGATCGTGCTGGTGATGTTCCCGTTCGTAGCCGCGGGCGCGAGTGACCGCGAACAGAGCCGGGTCCGGACGCGCGGTGCCGTCCGCTACTCGCTCATTCTTCTGTCCGGCATCGTGAGCGTGCTGATCGCGGCGCCGGAAACCACTCTGCGTTTTCTGCCGCAGAGCAATTTCGACGTATTTCTCGCCGCTCACCCCTCCGCACCCACCGCGTTCCGCCTGGAATGCGTGGGATTCTTCTCTCTGTGCATTCTCTACCTTCTCGGAAGTGGAGCCAACGCCCGCGGCAACCCCACCCGCAGCATTCTGATATTTGCGGGAGTAGCGCTCCTTCAGGCCGGCCTGGGCTGGCTCTTGCTCCCGAGGATCGGCCTCTTGGGCCAGGGCATCGCCACCGCCGTTTCCATCTCCATCGGGCTCCTCGCCGCCGTGATTTCCACCGGCCGCGAACTCGGCTCGGTCTTCCCCGTGCACACATTGGTCCGCACCTTGATCGCCGGTGCGGTCGTCATCGCCGCCATCACGGCCGTGTCTCCCCGAGGCAAGCTCGTCTGGATGGCCGCGTGTGCGGCAGGTTTCCTGCTGCATGTCGCGGTCCTCCTGCTCCTGCGTGAGTTCACTCCCGAAGACCGGGCTCGGTTCTCGGCGTTGATCCGACGGAAGCGGGGAGCGCCATGATCGAGGGCGTTCGCATCGCGGTGGTGGTGCCCGCATTCAACGAGCAACGCCTCATCGGAGCGACCCTCCGGAGCATCCCGCCCTACGTCGATCGGGTGTGGCTGATCGACGACGCGAGCACCGATGAGACCATCCGAGCCTCGCTCGCCGTCGGCGACCCGCGGGTCTCGATCGTGTCCCATCCGACCAACCTTGGCGTCGGCGCTGCGCTGAGCACGGGGTACCTGCGTTTCTTGGCTGAAGAGCCGGAAGGCACACCCGCTCTGTGCGCGGTGATGGCGGGCGACGGCCAAATGGACCCGGAGGAATTGGAGACGGTCCTTGCTCCCCTCCTTCGAGGCCAAGCGGATTACGTGAAAGGCAATCGTCTGAACCATCCGTCGGTCGGAAGTCTCATGCCCAGGCATCGCCGATTCGGTTCGATCTTTCTTTCGGCGGTCACTCGGCTTGCCACCGGATACTCGCATGTGAGCGATAGCCAGTGCGGCTTTACCGCCGCCACGCGGGACATCCTCGGTCGCCTCGATGTGCGAAGTCTGTATCCCCGGTACGGCTACCCAAACGATCTTCTGTTCCGCCTGAGCCGACTCGGCGCCCGCGTGGTGGACGTGCCGGTCCGGCCGATCTACGCGTCGGAAGTGTCGCGGCTCAATCCATGGCGCGTCGGCCCCCGAATTCTGTGGATTCTCCTGCGCGCACGATTTGGCAGCGCGTCCGTGCGCCCGGCCGAAGCCACCCCCTTGCCGCCCCTTGCCCGGTCGTTCCGCGCTCAGGGCTGAAGTTGCGCATCGCTTCCGTCACCACCTCTTGGCCCCGGCACGCGGAGGACTACGCCGGTCGGTTCGTGTTCGATCTGCACGCGGCGCTCGAGGCAGCGGGTCATGAACTGATCACCCTGGCACCCGCGGCGTTGAGTGCCCCGGCCGAGGAGGAGGGCAAGGCCGGTTTGGTCCTGCGCCTCGGCAAGACCGATGGAAGTTGTTTCTACGCCGACGGCATGGAGGCAAATCTGCGTCGGAATCCCGGCGTCGCTTGGTCGCTTCGGAAGTTTCTCGGACTCGCGAAAACCGAACTCTCGAGGCTGACCTACGATCTCGGACTCGCGCACTGGGTCTTGCCGTCAGCGCTCGCTTTCCCGCGCAATCGCGGCGTCCCGCTGATGGGAGTGATGCATGGCGGGGATGCGCATTGGCTCGGCCGTCCGATCGGGTCCGGCCTATTGCGACGGATCTTCCTGAATCGCTGCGACGCCGTCGCATTCACGAGCGCGCGCAATCAAGCCCGATTCGAAGCCTACGCCCGCTCCCATCCGACGCGACTCGTACGCATGGGAGCCCCGGCGGAGATCGGAGTTTCCCCCGACGCCGAGCTACCTCCCGAATTTGTCCTGGGAGTGGGTCGGCTGGATCGGCTGAAGGGATTCGACGATTTGATCCGCGCCCTCGAAGGTCAAGATCTGCCTCTCGTCCTGGTGGGCGACGGCATTGAGCGCACCGGTCTTGAGAGCTTGGCCAAGTCGCTCTCGGTGACGCTCCGATTCTTGGGAGTTCAACCCTCGAGCGTCGTCCGCGGGATCATGGCGAAGGCTCGTCTCGTCGTAATCCCGAGTCGGCGTCATCCGAGCGGGCGCGAGGAGGGGACACCCTTGGTGCTCATGGAAGCGCTGCACGCCGGGATCCCGATCCTCGGCTCGCGCACCGGTGGCATTCCAGAGGTCCTTCCCGAATCCCACACCTTTCCTTCCGGCGACGTCCAAGCCCTCGCGGCGTTGATTCGTCAGGCTCGCGAGGGGCAGATCCCCGCGCTCTCCACAGAATTGGCGTGGACCCCCGAGCGCAGCGCGAAAGAGTTGCTTCAGCTCGCTTCCGAAGTCATGGCAAGCTGAACCGGCTCATCTCGGCGCGCGCCACTGCCGATTCCTCGGGTGTCAATTCGCCGGGATTGAGGGGGCCCAGCAAGTCAATGAACTCCTCGAACAAACGGACCGCGAGATCTTGCGCCAATACCGGTCTGCCGAGTGCCGACGCGCACGACGCAGTCCCCGGTTGCCTCGGGTGGGAGGAGAGCAAAATGCTCCCGTGCTGAAGGAAGCGACTGCGGAGTCGGCGCTGGGCCGACCCCACGAGCTTCTTCCCGTCGACCACGAGATCGAGCGAGGTGGCGCGCGCAAAACAGAGAAAGGGAGAGCCACCCTCCGTGGCTTCGTGGCTTCTCGAGTGGGCGGGGATTCCGAGTCGGGCGAGCGCCCGCACGATCGGCGCATGGAGGACTGCGTAGCTCTCGGCACGACTGCGCGCGGCGAGGATCGGATCGTCGCTATCCAAGCACAGCGAGTAAGTGAGCTCCTCCGCGTGCACGATGGCACCACCCCCGGTGATGCGCCGCACGATCCGAAGCTCCGACCTCACATCGACCGGCACATCATCCAGGGATTGGAAGTGTCCGAGCGACAAAGCGGCCGGATTCCAGCCATAGAAGCGGAGAATTCGCCCGACTCCGCGGTGGAGGAGGGTGTGATCCACCGCCATGTTCCAAGCGGGATCGCCGTCGGCGAGCGAAAGGAAGCGCCCGGGGGTCACCGAGGGAGTTACTCGCTGACCGGCATCCACCGCAGGTCGAGGGTGCGGGCCGCCCGCACTTCATCCACGCGCGAAACCGGAGTGGTGTGCGGCGCGGACTTGAGCTTCTCGGGATCGGAAGCGGCTTCGGCCACCACCGCCTGGAGGGCCGCGATGAAGCGATCGAGTTCGTCTTTGGTCTCGGTCTCGGTGGGCTCGATCATGAGCGCCCCCTGGACATGGATCGGGAAGTAGACGGTCGGCGGATGAAACCCGTGGTCGATGAGGCGCTTCCCGAGATCGCCGGTGGTCACGCCGTTGGGCAGGCCACGATCAGTGAACACGACCTCGTGCAAGGACGGGCACTCGAACGCCAAGTTCAAGGTGCCACTCAAGCGCGCGCGGAGGTAGTTGGCATTGATGACCGCCTCTTCGCTGACCTCGCGCAGGCCGACTCCGCCGAGGCTCCTGATGTAGGTCCAGGCGCGGATGAACATGCCCCACTGGCCGAGGTACGCCTTGACCGGTCCGATTCCCTCGGGGCTCGGGGCCTCCGGCGCAAAGGCCGCGAGACTGCGATTGAATCCGATCGGCCCCGACCCGGGTCCACCGCCCCCATGGGGAGTGGTGAAGGTCTTATGCAGGTTGAAGTGCATGATGTCGGCGCCGATCTTCCCAGGCTGAAAAATGCCCATGATCGCGTTGAAGTTGGCGCCGTCCATGTACACGAGGCCGCCCACCCGATGCACGGCGTCGGCGATCGCCGAGAACTCCGGCTCGTAGGCCCCCACCGTGTTGGGGTTGGTGATCATGATCGCGGCGACCCGATCGTCGAGGTGCTTTTCGAGATCGGCGAGCCGTAGCGTGCCGTCCTTGCCGCTCTTGACTTGGATGCAGCGAAATCCGGCCATCGCCGCCGAAGCGGGATTGGTGCCGTGCGCGGAGTCGGGAATGAGGAAGACGTCTTTGTCCGGCCGACCCCGGCTCAAGTGATAGGCGCGGATCATGAAGACCGCCGTGAGTTCGCCGTGGGCTCCGGCCGCGGGTAGCAAGCTGACTTCGTCGAAGCCGCTGATCTCCGCGAGGTCGCGCCGCAGCTCATCCATGATGCGGTGATGGGCCGAAAGCCATCGGCTCGGCCAGAGCGGATGGGCATCGCGCCACGCCGGATCTGCGGCGACCTTCTCATTCAGCCGCGGGTTGTGCTTCATCGTGCAGCTTCCGAGGGGATAGAGGCCGCGGTCGATGTCGTAGTTCAACGTGGAGAGGCGCGTGTAATGCCGAATGACCTCGATTTCCGTGGTCTGGGCAAAGCCTCCCACTCCGTCGGTGCGCTCCGGGAAGGGGAGCGGGAGCCGGTCGAGGGCGGGGTCGTCGGCGATCGCGGAGAAGCCGGGCTTGTCCTCGGTCGCGCGCGTGAAAATCGGCGATTCAACTATGGTGCGCAAGGCTCTTCACCTCCCCGATCAACTCGGCCATCTTCGGATAGTGGATCTCGGTCAGAGCCACGAGGTAATGCCCCTCGAGTTCCGGGTAGAGGGGCCCGAGCGGAAGCCCAAGGAGGAACCCGCGCTTTTCCAAAGCCTCGTAGACGCCGGGTCGGCGGCGGGCGTCCACTACGAACTCGTTGAACGAGGGCCCCCCGAACTTCGTGGGCATCCCGAGCTCAGCGAGCGCCGACCGGAAGGCCAAGGCTGCCCGTGCGCTCTTCCTCGCGACATCCTGGAGACCCTTGCGACCCATGAGCGAAAGGTACACCGCGGACCGCAGGCACATGAGCCCGGAGGCGGTGCAGATGTTGCTCGTGGCCTTCTCGCGGCGGATGAACTGCTCCCGGGTCGCGAGCGTGATGCAGTAGGCTTCGGAGCCGTGTCGGTCCAGCGATCGTCCCACCAAGCGCCCAGGCATCTGGCGCACGAACTCTTTGCGAGTGGCGAAGAAGCCGGCAGTGGGGCCGCCCAATTGGATGGGAATTCCGAGACTCTGCATTTCGCCAACCGTGATGTCGGCCGCCGGGGGCGTGAGCAGAGCAAGGGATTGGGCTTCATTCACAACCGCGATGCGGAACACTCCCTCGGGAATCGCGGCGAAGTCCTCGATCACCCCGAAGAAATTCGGCGTCTGCGCGACGACCGCGACGATGTCAGGGGAGTTGGTCAGAGCCGTGAAGTCGGTCCGACCGCTCGCGCGATCCCAGGGAAGCACGCGGATTTCCATGTCTTGAAAGCGCAGGTACGTCGCCAGCACCGCGCGGTACTCGGGATGTACCGATTCACTGACGTACACGAACTTCGCTTTGGGCCTCACCCGCTTCGCCATGAGCACCGCTTCGGCGAGGGCGGTCGAGCCGTCGTACAGGCCGCCGTTGGCGATTTCCTGGCCCGTGAGTTGGCAGACGTAAGTCTGGAACTCGTAGTACATGACCAAGGTGCCCTGTGACACCTCGGGCTGGTACGGCGTGTAGGAAGTCACCCACTCGCTGCGATTCACCAGCGAATCCACCACCGAGGGGATGTAGTGGGAGTAGAGGCCCGCGCCCACGAGCGAGACCCGGGGGGGCGGCACCTTCATGCCGTCGAGCCGATCCAGTAGCGCCGACTCGGGCAGGGGCCCGTAGACGTCGAGAGGCCGCTTCATGCGGCAGGTTTCGGGGATGCTCGCGAACAGCGATTCTTGGCGTTCCACGCCGATCGCCTGGAGCATCTCACGTTGGGTCGTCGGGGTCAGGCCGCTATAGCGCATCAGTTCGGTTCCCTTCCAAGCGTAGACCGAGCGAGGACACCGCGATCAGTGATTGTCCGAGTCGAGGGTCTTTTTGTAACCCGCCTCGTCCATGAGCTGATTGGCCTCGGATTTTTTCTCCATGCGAATCTTGAGCATCCATCCCTCGCCGAATGGGTCGCGCTTCAGGATGTCGAGTTCCTCCATCAAGCGGTCGTTGCGTTCGACCACTTCCCCGGTGAGCGGGGCGTAGAGATCCGAGACCGCCTTCACGGACTCGATTTCCCCGAACGGCTCGTTTTGCATGATGTCGCTGCCCACTTCCGGCAGATCCAGAAACACGAGGTCGCTCAGGTGCTGGACGGCGTAATCAGTGATGCCGATCCACGCAAAATCACCATCCAAGCGAGCCCATTCGTGGGTCTTCATGTACTTGAGTGAATTGGGGCGGGTCATTCCGAGTCTCCTTCGGTGGGAAAAAGCCTATTTGGAAGCGCGCTTGTAGAAGGGGAGAGGGACGAGCGAGCCTTCGACCGAGTGTTTGCGCACCGTCACTTCGAATCGTGGCCCCGCGGCCGCTTCCGCGAGCACGAGCGCGGTGGCGATGTTGCGGTTGAGCGTGGGGGAGCGAGTGCCGCTGCAGATCACTCCCACCGGCCGCCCCTCGTGTTGCACTTCGTGTCCCTGCCGCGGGATGTGGCTACCTTCGGTGCTGAGGCCAATGAGGCGACGCTTTGGGCCCTCGGCCCGCACTCGAGCCAAAGCGGCGGCGCCAGCGTATTCCTGGCTGGCCCGCACTCCGAACTCGAGTCCGGCTTCGATGGGATTGGTCTCCGCATCGATTTCGTGCCCGTGCAGGGGCATCCCGGCTTCGAGTCGCAAGGTGTCGCGGCAGCCGAGTCCGCAGGGAATGAGGCCAAGCGGGCGACCGGCGGCGAGGATTCGCTCTGAGAAGGCGCCGGCCTCGGCGGCGGGGAGCAGGAGTTCGAAGCCGTCCTCTCCGGTGTACCCAGTCCGGGAGACCAGGATCGGCAAGCTGCCGACGCGATAGTTCCCGAATCGGTAGTACTTGAGGTCCAAGGCGGCGCCGAGCCCCACCAAGTCCAGGATCCGGGCCGCCGCCGGTCCTTGCACCGCCACCATCGCCAACCGCTCGGAGTCATCGACGATGTCGACCTCGAGACCCTTGGCCGCCTCGACGAATCGCGCTTGGTCGAAGCCGCGGTTGCCGGCATTCACGACCAACAGGTATCCATCCTCCTCGCGCGAGATGAGGATGTCGTCGATGATGCCGCCCCGCTCGTTCAGAATCATCCCGTAACGGGTGCGACCGACCATCAGGCTTTGGGCGTCCGCGGTCTGCACGGCGAGCGCGAGTTTGAGGGCGTCCCGCCCCCGGAACCGAACTCGACCCATGTGAGACAGGTCGAACCATCCCGCCTCCTTGCGCACGGCATGGTGTTCCGTGGTGATGTCCGCGTAGCTGAGGGGCATCTCGAAGCCACCGAACGGTACGAGTCTAGCCCCGAGCGAACGATGGAGGTCATAGAGGGGAGTGCGCTGCATCGTGAGTGCCTCTGGACGAGACCGATTCTCCGCGTCCGAGGAGCGCGCGCAATCCCAAACCTGGTCGAGCTTGCACCCTGACCGGAGACCCCCGGAATCAGCGCCCCTGACGGGGGCCCACTTCGGTCAAAAAGAGGCGCGCCGCGAGCGCGTCCAGGTCGATTCGCGCCCAGTCCGCGTGCAAAATCGGGGGGAGCCCAAGGAATGAGTCGCGTTCGGCGTCCGAGAGGAAGTCGTCCCGTCGGCCCGGCGCGCGACCTGGGCCCCCCTGATCTAAAACGTCAGTTGCCAGGACCGGGGCTGAGCCGTGGAGGGTGGTGAGCAGACGGATCAGGCTGCGGGGCGGAGCTTGACCGGGGCGCAAGTCCGCGAGCAAAGCGGTCGCCCCGGCGGCCAAGACGCTGCCCGGTAGGCGCTTCGTGGCCAGGGAAAGATGGTCCCAGGCTGCGTCCGGCCCCCGCCGCGCGCGAATGCGACGCAGCCGCCAACAGAAGAAGCGCGCCAGGCACACATTGGCCAGCACGATCGGGGCGATGAGGACTCGCTTCAGATTTCGCACGCGCCAGAGCGTAGAGAATCGACGGGGGGCAATTCCAGGTGGGTTTTGACGGCTTTCCCGAAAAAGTTGCCGGACGGGGCGGGATCCCGGGAACCTGGGCAAGGAACCGGTTCGTCACGGTCGATAGTGGTCGGAACCGACTGGTCCTAGCGCAACTCCATGGCCATCAAGGGCGAACTTCCCTCAACGGATCTGAGCAACGTCTTCCAGATGTTGGCTTTGAACCGCAAACGCGGCCGGCTCTACGTCCGCGAACAGGGCAACCTGCTTGGCCACCGGCGCCTCTATATCTTCGAAAACCAGGTCGCGCTGGACGAACGGCCGGCGCCTCGCCCTCTCGGGCCACTCATGGTCGAGATGGGCGTGGTCAGCTACGCCGATTACCGCGCCGCGCTAGAGCGGGGGGAGCAGTACCGGAGCGACCCCGTCCATCTCCTGCGTCAACAGGGCACCATCACCGACGAGGACCTGAAGGCGGTCGCGATCAAAGTGGAGGAGGAGGGGATCCTCGAGGTCTTTCTGTGGAGGAGCATCTTCTTCAATCTGGAAGAAGGTGGGGCCGACCCGATCGGAGGACACTTCTTCAGCGTCGACCACTTGATCATGGAAGCGGCGCGCCGCCAGGACGAATGGCGGCACCACTCGGAAGTCGGACTACAAAGGCCTCGGGTGTTCGAGTCCGGGCGCGAATCGGCGCAGACCCGTGACTTGACCCAGCTCGAGCCGATTCCCCACATCGTTCTCGACGCGGTCGACGGAGTCAAAGGCAGCCATCAGATCACGCAGGTGACCGGCCTGAGCCGCTACCACGTCGACCTCGCCTTACACCAACTCCACCAGGCGGGGCTGGTTCAGCCCATCGACCGGGAATCCCTGATCGCCAGCGGCGACCGCCTCTTCGAGGAAAACCGGCCCGAAGACGCGATCCGGATGTACCGGTGCGCGCTCCCGGACGACCGCAACGACATCGGTCTCCATCAGCGCTTCGCTCGGGCACACCAATCCTTGGGCCGACTGGCCAAGGCCGGCGCTCATTTGCGGTACGCGGCCGAACTATTCGCCGAGTCGGGTCACGTGCGCGAGACCGTGGACACCCTGCAGGAAGTGTTGGCAGTCCTGCCCACCGACTTTCGGAGCCTGCAACGGGCAGTGGCCATCCTGGCCTCCTCTCCGATCGCCCTGACGGAAGCAGACACCGCTCTGCTCGCGCAGGCCGACAAGCTCTTACTCTTCTTCCTTGATACCGATCAACACGAGTCCGCGCTCACCCTCGCCGAAGCGCTCTACCAGCTCCGCCCGCAGGACGCCTCGGTGCTCGCGACGCTGGCCAAACTCCGATTGCGGGCCGGTCGCCAGGAGGAGGCCGCGGACGCCTACCTCGGTCTGGCGGAAAAGAAGGTCCAAGATCATGACGATCTCGGCGCCCTCGAGATCTACCGAACCTTGGTGGGACTGGCGCCGTCGCGCCGAGCTCGGATCGAACCGCGCATCGCCGAGATTCAGCGCCGACTCTCCAGACAACAGACCGTGGAACGCACCAGCCGGCGCGGTATCGCGGTGGCCGCCGTCCTCATCGTGGTCGCACTCCTCGCCTTCGGATACTGCCATCTGGCGAGATCGGCCCTTGAGGCCATCCCGGCCATGGAGCCGGACCGCTCGGAGTCGATCAAACAGAGGCAAGCTGCTCTCGATCGGATGCGCGGGAGATTCCCGCTGACCCCCGCTGCCATCGCCGCCAAGAGCGAATCCGAGCAACTGCGGGCTCAGATCGAAGGCGCGGAAAAAGAGGAGCGGGACCGCGAGGAGGTGCGACGTGCCGAGTCCCGTGAGAAACGGAATCAGGCCGGTCGCGCCCTCGCCGAATCCAAAGGACTCCTCGGCCTACGGAAAACCGTGAAGGCCTACGAGCGCTGCCGTGAGGCAGTGCGCCTATTCGACGAAATCCAGGATCAAACCCCGGCCGCGGTCGAAGCCCGGGAATTGGCACAAGGATTGTCCGATCGTGTCCGCATCGCGGAAGGCCATTTGACCCAACTCCGGGAAGCCAAGGCCAAGTCGGACCGCGCGCGGGTCCACGCGCATGCCCAAAGCCTCGCCGTCGACTATCGCGAACTCGCCGAGGCTAATGACCTCGTGTTGCCCGTCGAGATCGTGGGCGGCCCTTCGGGCATTCAATTGAGCTGTCCAGAGCTGGGAGTGAGCGGACAGGACCGTTTGTCGTTGGATTTACCAGCCGATCAACGAGTCACGATTCACGCTTCACGGGCGGGGATGAGGACCGAAACGCTGACGCTCGCCTGGCCCGAGGTCGCTCACCGTGTGCCGATCGTCCTCGCCGCTTCGGATGGCCCCGTCACCAACTCTGCGCCGTTCCCACTGTCGGGCTTGGCGGCCGTCGATTCCAACACCGCGGTCCTCGTGGGCCGCGAGGGCAGCCTCGCTACTTGGAGGACTGGACAGGGTGTCGGCAGCGTAATTCGCCCGACTTCGCTGCGCAGCGTTCGCCTTCCCTCCACCTTGGCCGGAGGATCCGTGGTGACGGTGAGCGAGACCGGCAGCCTGTCGTCGTACTCGCCAGCGGAAAATCGCGTTGCGTGGGAGACCGATCTCGGGTTCTCGCCAGCGGGCCTGGCGGCCGATTCCCGAACCGTGGTGGTGGCGGACGGATCCGGCAAGGTGATCGCGGTCGAACCTGGATCAGGTCGCGAGCGCTGGCGAGCCCAGTTGGAGAAGCCGACCATCCAGGTGTGCGTGAACCAAGGCCACATCGGGTGCCGTCAAAGCGACGGGACCCTGACCATCCTCGATGCCCAAACCGGCCGCGAAGTGCACCGGTCGGCGGACCAGGTGGGGGGCCTGATCCACGTGACCGAAGAGGGGAGCCCGGTCGTGTGGATCCGAGGCCGCGGCCTCGTACGCAGGCAGGCTAGAGAACTCACCCTTCTCCACGCGGAGAGCGAATCCGCGCCATTCCTGTTCACTCCGACCAGAACTCCGCAGGGTGTTTTCCTGGCCTGCCAGGCAAAGACCCTGCATCGGATCTCTGCCTCCGGCACCCTCACGCTAGAGCTACCGGATAGCCCGCTCGACTGCCGTGATGGCACCGACGGTCAGTCGACGCTGCTCCTTCCCGGCGACCAGTTGGTGACCGTGGGCAGCGGACCCCACGATTACCGCCACCGCGTGAGCGTGCCCCAGCCGCTGACTTGGGTGGCCACGAGTTCCCATCTGTTGGTCGTCACTCGCAGCGGCGAATTCCTCGTCTTCAATCTGAAGCCGTGACGGAGTCGCTCAGCGCCGAGAGCCGCGAGAGGACCGAGCGCAGAAGTTCGTCCTCGCGACTCGTTCGATGGTCCTGCGTCTTTTCCTGGAGCACCTCGAGCAATCCCAGCGCGTAGGCCGCCCGCTCCGGGTGGACCGTCGGCTTCCCCGAAACGGGATTGGGCACCTGCCCCAATTCCACCAGCACCTGCGTGGCCAACTGCATGATCAGGGCCTCGAGCGAAGGTTCCAGTCGGATCGGTCCCTCTTTCATCGACTGCCACTCCCGCGTTCGACGGCAGCTTCGACCTTTTGGCCGAGCAATCCCGATTTCCGCGCCAGGGCCGCGCGCACGAATCCGCGGAAAATCGGATGCGGGGAGAGCGGCTTGCTCTTGAACTCAGGGTGGAATTGGACGCCGATGAACCAAGGGTGCGAGGGCAGTTCGATGATCTCGACCAGGTCTTTTTCGGCCCAAGTGCCGCTCACGGAGAGCCCGTGTTTCTCGAGGGCGGGACGCCAGCGATTGTTGACCTCGAAGCGGTGGCGATGCCGCTCCGAGATGGCGCGCGTTCCGTAGAGTCGGCTCGCCAGACTGTCGTCACGCAACGTGCAGGGGTAGGCGCCGAGGCGCATCGTCCCGCCTTTGCGGTCGAGGTTGGCTTGATCCGGCAAGAAATCGATCACCGGGAACGCCGAATCCCGATCGAATTCGGTCGAGTTGGCGCCCTTCATGCCCGCCACGTTGCGAGCGAACTCGATGACCGCCATTTGCAAGCCGAGACAGATGCCGAAGAAGGGGATGCCGTTCTCCCGCGCGTAACGCACGGCCTGGATCTTCCCCTCGATGCCCCGGTCGCCGAACCCGCCCGGCACCAGAAGGGCGTGAATGCCACGCAGCAGATCCTCGGGGCCTTCGCGCTCCACGTCCTCGGCGCTGATCTTCCGGATCCGCACCCGCGTGCGATTGGCGATTCCCGCGTGATCGAGCGCCTCGTAAATCGACTTGTAGCTGTCGTTCAGGTTGATGTACTTGCCACACACGCCGATCACCACCTCCTCGCTCATCGAACGGATGGTGGCGATCATTTCTTTCCAGTCGTCGAGTTTGATGTCTTCGGCCGCGAGTTGGAGGCGACGCACGACGATGTCGTCGAGCCCGTTCTCCTGGAGCATCACCGGAACTTCGTAGATCGAAGACTGGACGTCGCGTTCTTCGATGACCGCCTCTTTGGGCACGTTGCAAAACAGGGAGAGCTTTGCTCGCAGGTCTTCGTCGAGCGCCCGTTCGGTGCGGCACACGAGAACGTCGGGCTGAATGCCGATTTGGCGAAGCTGCGCCACCGAGTGCTGCGACGGCTTGGTCTTGAGCTCGCCCGAGGCGCGCATGAACGGCACCAAGGTCAAATGGATGAACATCGTGCGCTCTCGCCCCTGCTCGAGCGCAAACTGCCGAATCGCTTCGAGGAAGGGGAGGCTCTCGATGTCGCCGACGGTTCCACCGACCTCGGTGATCACCACGTCCAAGTCGCGCGCGGCCATTTTCAGAATGGCGGCTTTGATCTCGTTGGTGATGTGCGGCACCACCTGGACGGTGCTGCCGAGATACTCGCCCCGGCGTTCCTTCTCGATGACCGAGAGGTAGATGCGCCCCGCGGTGTAGTTGCTCGTGCGATCGATCGGCGACGAGGTGTAGCGCTCGTAGTGGCCGAGATCCAAGTCGGTTTCGGCGCCGTCATCCGTGACGTAGACCTCGCCGTGCTGGTAGGGGCTCATCGTGCCGGGGTCGACGTTGATGTAGGGATCCAGTTTCTGGATTCCCACCGAGAGACCTCGGCGCTCGAGCAGGAGGCCGATGGCGGCGGAGGTGAGTCCCTTCCCGAGAGAGGACACGACCCCGCCGGTCACGAAGATGAACTTTGCCATGGTCGACTCTTAGCGCTACGGACGAAAACCCTCCCACTTCGCCCGGAACGCCGCGAAGTCGGAGGGGGTGTCGATCCCGTGCGGGGCTTCGCCGCAGAGTTCGACGCCGATGGAGATGCCGTTCTCGAGGAGACGCAGTTGTTCGAGGGACTCGATGCGCTCGAGTCGCCCCCGGGGCCACGTGAGGAAGGCTTGGAGCACCTCCCGACGATACGCGTAGATGCCGAGGTGGAGGAGCGGCCACGGATCTGAATCCAAGGGCCCTGGGTCGCCCGGCTTATGGGCAGGAATCTCCGCCCGGCTGAAATACAGGGCCCGGCTTCGTACGTCGGTCACCACTTTGACCCGGTTCGGATCGGCGACGGCGCTCCCGTCCGGGAATGGACAGGCGGCCGTGCAGCAGCCGAGCTCCTGATCGTCGCGAAGCCGCTGGACCAGTCGATCGATCAGGGCCGGCGCAATGTCCGGCTCATCCCCCTGAACATTGAGCACGATCTCGGCGTCCAGCTGGGGAAGGAGTTCGCCGATGCGGTCTGACCCAGTCGGGTGGGAGGGGAGCGTCATGCGGGCGTCGCCGCCAAAGGCGCGCACGGCCTGCGCGATGCGCTCGTCATCCGTCGCAACCACCACCGCCTCCAGGGATCGGGCTTCTCGCACCCTCGCCCACACGTGTTCGATGAGGGTGCGGCCCCCGGCCAATAGGAGGGGTTTTCCCGGGAGGCGCGTACTCGCGAACCGGGCGGGGATGACGGCGACGGCCCTCATGGCGGGTTCGCCGCGACTAAAACGGCGGGGATTCGCTCACGCTCTTCTGCGTGAACCACACCGCGAGGAGCGTCTTGCACTTGGAGTAGGTCGTCAACCGGTCGATAGCAGCCGCATCACCGGTCTTGGCCGGGAGAGCTCCGAGCAACCTGCGGCGGTTGCCTGCCTCTTCCAGGTAGATCAGGCCGCGGAAGCTCGCCTCGATCTGGCCATCGCGCGTGAGGTAACGCTCCTCACCTGGCTGGAACGGGGAAGCGGTGCGCGAGAAGCCCAATTCGTCCAATTGACCGACGAGTTGGTCCAATTCCTCGTCGCTGTAGACCTTGTAAGCCTGTTCGGGCAGGCCCAGGACGATGGACCTTTGACCTTCGGGAGTCGCGCGTCCGCGGTGCCCCTCGTTCACGAAGATCACCAGGTCCTTGGTCGCGCTCTGGACCAAGATCAGGCGGCGATCCCCGCGCGCGGAAGGGGTGGTATTGACGGGAGGCAGGGCGCTTCGGTCCGAGGACCGGGATGTCGAACCCCGGCCGCCACCTCCGCCTTCGCAGCTCACAAACGCCCCACACAAGACGATGACGGTCACGAGCAGCCGCATGAATCACCACTCCTAGGTTGGCCGGGACGGGGCGCATCATACCCGGGCCCTAGGGGGCGCCAACCGGCCGAAATCGAAGCACGCAAGCGACCGGGGCCAAGATGTGGGGGCCCCGGAATTCCACCCTACGAGCGGTGGAGGGCTGTTGACGTAGTGCCACCTGGCCTTATGATCAAGAGAACCAGGAGTGCCAGGGACGGGCACGTCTGGACTTGTTCGACTTCGGAGGCGGGCCATGGGGAATTTGGAAAAAGCGGGGATCGGGGTCGTCGTGGTGCTCTTGGCCATCATCCTGGTGGTGGCGTTCGTGACGGACCCTGCGCGTAAGTCGGACCAGGGGACACGAACCGACGGTGGGACGGCTGAGGTCGCCAAAGCCGATCCCAAGGCGCCGCTGACGCCGCTGCAGCGCTCCCGCACCGAAGCCCCGCCGCTGCGCGTGGTGGACAACAACAACTCCGGCCTGCGCACCATTCGCAATGAGAGTCCGGATCCCAAGGTCGAGAAGGACCCCGAAGTCGCGCCTCTCCCGAAGAGCGAGCCGGTGCGCGAAGATCCCAAGCCCCCCACTCCGTCCGAATCGCCCGCCCTCGCCACGCCCGGCTGGCCACGCGAAGTCAAACTCGGTGACGGTGAAAGCCTCTGGAAGGTGGCGGAACGCGAGTACGGCCGCGCGCTGGCCGATCGCATGGTTCCGCTCATGCAGAAGGAGAGCGGAATCAAAGACGCTCGACGTCTGGCGACCGGCGCCACCATCAAACTTCCCGCGCCTCCCGAAGTGGTGAGCGCCCCGAAGACGGAACCCAAAGACAGCGGATCCACGCCCAAGACTCCGCCTGCTCCCAAGCCTTCGACGAGCGACCCGGCTCGCCGCCGCGCCGGCAGCTCCTTGCCTTTCGATCCAGGCTCGGGCTCTTCCGTTGCGACTCCGGTGAGTGCCACCGGGGGAAGCCTCTACATCGTCAAAGACACCGACACGCTCGCGAGCATCGCCCGTCGCGAACTCGGCTCGGTGCAGCGCGTCGCCGAAATCGTGAAGCTGAACGGGATCAAGGACCCCAACCGGGTGCTCGCCGGGACCAAACTCCGCCTGCCCGCCAAACGCCCATGATCCAGGCCAGCGCTCCTACGGCTTTGGAGACCGCGCGCGCCGCGGCCGACGAACTCACGTTGGCGATGGCCGACGAAGGCCTCCGTGCCTTGGTCCTTTCGGCCGACGCCGCGACCCTCAGCCATTGGTTTCGTCGATCGCCCACGACCACGGAATCATCTGTGGCCCAATCCGCACCGACCGGAAAGCCGGTTCGCCCCGCCACGCTCGCAAGCTCAGCCGTCTGAAGTCTTGAGCCCGTAGCGCTCGATCTTTTTGTAGAGATTGCTGCGCTGCATGCCGAGGAGCTCGGCAGTGCGTTTGATGTTGAAGCCGTTCTCGCGAATCTTGCGCTCGAGATAGAGCTTCTCGGCAGTGTCTTTGAATTCTTCGAAGTTGCCGATCGAGAACAGGGATTCATCCCCGAGGCTCGCGGATTCACGCCGACCGAGTCCGTCGATCGAGTGCTCGCTCACGATCGCCTCTGGCACGAGCAGCGCGACCCGCTCGGCGAGATTGCGCAGCTCGCGCACGTTGCCGGGCCACGCGAGCGCACGCAGTTTGGCCGCCGCCGAGGCATCGACGCGCATCGTCGGTCGTGCGTACTTCTGGCAGAACTGGATCAAGAAGAGACCGAACAACTCCACGACGTCGTCGCCGCGATCACGGAGGGGCGGCACCACGAGCGGGATGACGTTGAGGCGATAAAAAAGGTCCTCGCGGAAGCGACCGTCTTTCACTTCCTTCTCGAGATCTTTGTTGGTGGCGGCGATCAGGCGGACGTCGATAGGAATCGGCGTGTCGCCGCCCACGCGCTGCACGACGTTTTCCTCGAGCACGCGCAGGACCTTGGCTTGGGCAGCAAACGGCATGTCGCCGATTTCGTCCAAGAACAGGGTGCCGCCGTGGGCCTGTTCGAACTTCCCGATCTTCTTGCTGTCCGCGCCGGTGAACGAGCCCTTCTCGTGCCCGAAGAGTTCACTCTCGATGAGCTCCCCGGGAATCGCCGCGCAGTTGACATCCACCCAGGCGGCGTCGCGGCGTGCGCTCTGAAGGTGGAGGTTTCTCGCGACGAGCTCTTTGCCGGTGCCGTTTTCGCCGGTGATGAGGATGCGCGCGTCGGAGGCGGCGACCCGGGCAATCGCGGCCCGCAGCGCGTTCATGGCGGGGGAGGCGCCGACCAAGCGGAAGCGCTCGGCAATGCGCGTTCGGAGCGTTTCGTTTTCCGCGGTGAGCCGGCTCTTCGCGGTGGCGTTGCGGATGGTGAGCAGGAGCCGATCGCGGTCGAGGGGCTTCTCCAGGAAATCGAACGCGCCCCGGCGCGTGGCCTCGATCGCCGTTTCGAGGGTGCCGTGCCCGGAGATCATGATCACCGGGAGAGAGGGGAGGGCCTGGCGAATCTTGGGCAGAAGCTCGAGCCCGTCGATTCCGGGCATCTTCACGTCGGAGAGCACCGCATCAAAATTGGGATCGGCCTCGAGCTTGCGCAGCGCCTCGGATCCGTTGGCCGCCTCTTCGACCTCGAAGTTTTCGTACTTGAGGATCATGCGCACGGCGCTGCGCACGCTCGTCTCGTCGTCGACGATCAGGATCTTGCTCACGCGGGTCTCACTCGAGTCCAAGGTGGCGGCGCCAACCTGGGCTCCGCGCCGGCCGACGGAGCTCTGACCCCGCGGGCACGGCGAAGCTTAGCAGTGGCGCGGTGGGCCGGTTGCCGGGCTCCCCGAAACGGCGGCGCGACGGTATCCTGCCCGCATGTCGTTTGCGCGCCTTTCGAAGCTTGCGATGGCGGATCGCTTGCGCGTGGTCGGCCTCAACTCCGGCACGAGCATGGACGGCATCGACGCCCTGCTCTGCGAGCTCGGGCCCGGCCCTGCGATCGTGGTCCGCCACACGATCACGGTCCCCTACCCTGTCAATCTCAGGCGGCGACTTGCGGCCGCGCCCAAGCTCTCGCTCGAGGACACCTGTCGCCTGCACGCGGAAGTCGGGGAGGCGTTTGCTCAGGCTGTGTTCGAACTCTTGCGCCAGGCCGATGTGAAGCCGAGCGACATCGATCTGATCGGAAGCCACGGCCAGACGGTTTGCCACCTCCCCGAACCCCAGGCGCAGCGGCGGGCTACCACCCTTCAAATCGGCGACCTCGACGTCATCGCGGAGCGAACCGGCGCGATCGTGGTCGGCGATTTCCGCGCCCGCGATATCGCCGCGGGCGGAGAGGGAGCCCCCCTGATGCCGTTCCTCGACTGGCTGCTCTTCCGCGAGCGCCCGCGCACCCTCTGCTTGAACCTCGGTGGCATCGCCAACATCACCTTGGTCACCACGGATCCCGAAGGGGTCATGGCCTTCGACATCGGACCGGCCAACCTGCCCCTCGACCTCTTGGCGGCTCGCCTCACCAATGGCAGCGAGAACTTCGACCCCGGTGGGCGCCTCGCCGCCACCGGCCTCGTCGATTCCATACTCTTGGACAAGCTGCTCGCCCACCCCTTCCTGCACCAGACGCCGCCGAAGAGCACCGGTCGCGAAATGTTCGGGCAGGCCTTCGTCGAGGACCTGGTGGCCCGCCACCAGCATCTCGCGCTCAGAGACATCCTCGCCACCTGCGTGGCGTTCGTGGCCCGCGGGGTCCACCAGGCAGTTCAACAGTTTCTGGACATCCCCGGGGGCCCGCGCGAGCTCGTGGTCAGCGGGGGAGGGGTCCACAACCTGACCCTGATGCGGCATCTGAAGCAGCTCTTTTTCCCGGTGCCGGTGACCTCCCTCGCGGCCCACGGAATCGATCCCGACGCCAAGGAAGCCCTCCTCTTTGCCTGCCTCGCCCGGGAGCGGGTGTTTGGTCGACCCGGAAATCTGCCCCGTGTCACGGGGGCCCGCTGGCCGGTGACTCTGGGCAAGCTGGCGTTTTGACCGGGGAAATCCTGCGGAAACCCTGACCCCGGCAGAACTTCCGGCCGCCCCCGCCCAAAGAGGATCATTTGACTCCCTGGGAGCCTTCCATAGAATGCCCACCTCCTGTCACCACCGGGCGACCGAGGGAACGGGAACTGGAAGCGCTGGTGCGCTCGGGGAAAAAAGACGGGACGCGGATCGCGTCCCCTGTTCAGGGAGTCATCGTCCCATGCTGAAGCGAGGTGCGGCCAGATATGCGGCCGCCTTGTTCGTGTGTTTGATCTCGGCTTCCGGCGTCGCCCAGGATGCGGAGTCCGTCTTCAAGGAGGCGATGGACCTCTACCAGCGCGGCCGCGACAGCGAAGCCCTGGTGAAGATCAAAGAATTCCTGGCCACTGATCCCTCGTCGGAAACGGCGTGGAAACTCCGCTCGACGCTCGAAGCGCGCGAGTGGAGCAGCCTCCTCATCAAAGGTGGGGAGCACGAGGCGGCCTTCCGCGACTTCTTCGCCCGCTCCATCCCCGCCGCCCGCGAGCACCTCGCGGATCCGGCGGCCATCAAAGCCCTGATCGCCACGATGGATGGCGGCAAGTGGGGCGAGATGCAGAAGGCGATGCTCAAGCTCGCCGCGGACCACGGCGAGTATGCCGTGCCGGAGCTCCTGCCCCGCCTCGCGAGTGAGTCGACCGAAACCCGCGCCACCACCATGGAGTGGCTGCGTCGGTTGGGCCGTCAGTCCACGATGCCTCTCATCCAGGCCTTGGACATGGACAACCCGATGATGGTTTCGAGCGCTCTCTCGGTGCTCGGCCAACTGAAGGACCGCCGCGCTCTGCCCTACGTCGCCGCGAAGGCGATGGGACCGGGCGCGGAAGCGGGCAGCGTCATTCAGACCGCCGCAAGCCGCGCGCTTGCCGAGCTCGGACAGGGCGCCAGCGTGTCGGCCGACCTTGCCGGCAACTTCCTCTCGCTCGCGGAGTCCTACTACCGCCGCAGCGAGGATGTCGTCGATCCGTTCCGCGCCACCTACACGGTGTGGGGCAGCGCGGATGGGGCTCTGACCGCCCACGAAGTCCCGCGCGACCTCTATCACCTCAAGCTGGCGGAGGAGGTGCTCTTCGATGCCCTCGCGCTCTTCCCGGCCCACCGTGATGCCCAAGTGCTCCTGACCTCCGTCCTGCTCGCTCAGCAGGATGTGGGCGCCGGGGCGAGTGCCGAAGAGACTCAAGCCGCCGCGCTGCGCCGCGCGGGCGACCTCGCCTCCGTCTACGGACCCGAGGTGTTGGACGCCACGATCGCCAAGGCGATGGCCGATGGCCGATCCTCGGTCGCCACCTCGGCGATCCGACTCCTGGCCAGCACCATCACCGGCGAGCAGGCCGGCAGCTTCACTGGCCTGAACCAGGCGGTCGGCAGCTCCCAGAAGGATGTCAAGTACGAGGCCGCGCTCGCGTTGGCCATGCTGGCCCCGGGTGGTGGTTACGCCGCCCAGGATCAAGTGGTGCCCGCGCTCGCCGACGCTCTCGGCCAGGATGCGATCCGCACCGTCGTCGTGATCGACGATCGTGAGGAGACCCGCAACCGCCTCATCGCCGACCTCAACGCTCGCGGCTACTTCGCCTACGGCACGCCCAGCGGCGCGCTCGGCGTGGCGGCAGTGCGTGAGTACCCGGTCGAGGACTTGGTCATCGTGCGCTACAACTTGAACGACGCCACCGCCTTCCAGGTCGTCAAAGAGCTGAAGGGCGACGCCCGCACCGCCGAGAAGCCGATCGCGGTTCTCGTGGATGCGGCCGACGTCACCGCCGCCAAGAGCGCGTTTGGTGACAAGGTCCAGGCCTTCATCGAGACCCCGCTCGTCGCCGAGGGGTACGAGCCCAGCCTGCGTGCCCTGGTTGCCGGCACCGACACCTCGCGCGAAGCGGCCACCCAAATCGCCGTGCGCGCGGCGCAAACCCTCGCTCACCTGCCGCCTCGTGGCGCGGGCCTGACCTCGGGTGCGGCCGTTCCCGCGTTGCTCGCGACGCTCAAGGGTGACGATCGGGTCCGTTCGGCCGCCCTCATGGCCCTCGGCCGCATCGGCGATCCGTCCTCGACCACCGCGATCCTCGAGCTCTTCAAGGACTCCACGGCTCCCGAGGCGGTGCGCAGCCACGCTGCTCACGCCCTGGCCAGCGTCGCTCGCAGCGCGGGCAATGCCGATGCCACCGTCGTCCAAGCCCTGATGGACGCCGTCAAGGGTGAAGGCGGAGCCGACTACCTCACGAGCCTGGCCCGCGCCTGCGGCGTGCTCCCCGTGGACGGCGCTGCCAAGCGCGAACTCCTCGGCGCCCTCCGCTCCCGCATCAAGGTCGACCTCAAAGAATAGTTCCCCCCTCCATCCTCCGGCCCTTCCCCAGGCCGAGAATAAGGCTCTCTCCGGCGCTGGACCTCACCCGTCCCGCGCCGTTTCCATTTCCCCCTCCGCCTTCCGCCCCTCCGTACATTCAGACAAATTGCCGCCGCCAATTGCCACTCGCGAGACAAGCCTCCCCCACCGCTTCACCTCTCCGTCCTCGCTCCCCTTGCTTCTATTCACTGAGGTTCATGCACGTCATTGGCCCAAGATCGCTGGAACCCAAGGTCACTCATTGTTCGAGCGTGCTCCCCAAGCGAGTTGTCTAGGCTACCATCCCCCCATGCCTCGCGAGAATTCGACCCGAATGCTCCCAAGCTTGGCTTCAAACGCTGCGGCCTCCTTGAGTCCCTCCAGATACGGGGATGTTTGCATCGTCCCCAAGGGAGTCGGCTGATGACAGGGCCCCACAGCGGAGAAGTCGTGGTCTACGAGGCCCCGGACGGCGAGATCCGGGTCGACGTCCGGCTCCACCAGGAGACGGTTTGGCTCTCGTTGAACCAAATTGCCGACCTGTTCGAGCGCGATAAATCCTTGATCTCCAGGCACTTGCGGACCGTCTTCCGGACGGGCGAGCTCGACCGGGAGTCGACTAGTGCAAGAAATGCAACAGTTCAATTGGAGCGTAATCGATAGGTCGCCCGAGACATCGAGTTCTTCAACCTCGACGTCGTCCTGGCCGTCGGCTACCGAGTCAACTCCAAGCGCGGCAGCCAGATCCGCATCTGGGCCACCCGGACCCTTCGGGATCATCTACTGCGTGGCTACACGCTGAACGAGCGGAGGCTGGCCGAACGGCGCCTCGCTGCCGTCCAGCAGGCCGTCAGTCTCCTGGCCCGGACCCTGACCACAAACTCCCTGATCACGGAGGAGGGGCAGGCTGTCCTCGACGTCGTCCGGCGCTACACCCGATCGTGGAGGCTCTTGCTTGAGTATGACGAGCAACGCCTGGGGGAGAAGCCCACAAGACCGGTGGCGCCGACCGCGCGCCTGACCCTCCAAGACGCCCGAGCCGCGACCGCCAGCCTGCGCAAAGAACTCGCGCCACGTGGCGAAGCCGGCGCTCTGTTCGGCCAGGAACGCGGCGACTCCCTCGCCGGAATCCTGGGGGCCATCGAGCAGTCCTTTGTGGCGCCTCCCTCTATCCAAGTGCGCAGGCCCGCGCGGCCCACCTGACTACTTCGTGATCCAAGACCACCCGTTCGGAGACGGAAACAAACGCATCGGCACGCTGCTCTTCCTCGAGTACCTGCGCCGAGCCGGCTTGCTCTTACGCGCCAACGGCGAGCCACGGCTTGCCGACAACGCAATGGTGGCGCTGGCGCTCCTCATCGCCGAAAGCGAGGCTGGCCAGAAGGACCTGAATATCCGACTTGTCCTGAACCTCCTGGAAGACGGCGGATGAACCGCTACGGGTCCCTCGTGAGTCCCGCTTCCTGAGCGTGGTCACATCACGATAATTGGGCGGGTGTGGCTCACGGCAATGGCGGAGCTGCGTGGTTCGCAAGCCACTGCGAAGAGCCAAGTCCGCGGTCGGGGAGCGTGATACACGACACCCGAGATGTCTTGACTTTGATCTAACTAGCTCCCGTCGATGCCTTCCGCCCGCGCGCTCCGGGAGGTGGCCGTTTCAAACGACCTGCCGACGATTGCTCTCATCCCGCACGGAATCGAACTTCTCAAGAAAGGCTTGGACCTCGGCCTCCAAAGCTGCGGCGATCATCTTCCTGGCTCCCTCAATCGCCAAGGCATCCAGGGAGGAGGGCTCTTTCAAGTCGAGCGCACCCGGCGTTATGAACCGCCCCGTGTTCATGGCGTACCCCTTCCGTCCCATCGGGACGTTTCGAACTGTCACCGAAGGGGTAGGCCGCTTTCTTTTCCAGGAACAGAACACAACTATCTAGGGTATCTCGTGGGAACCCCATCAGAGAGAGTGATGCAAATTTCTGGCCCAAACCAGTCCAGTCAGCGTGTTGTTGGGTGATGGAGGCCATTCCTCTCACCATCTATGGACGTGATTTCTTGGTCGAGTGCAGTGGAAGGATACAGCTTGACAAGGGACCGGTTTCATCTGGTAAGCTCTGTTGCATGACGGGAATCGAGTCTCGGCCACTTTTCCGACTTGCGAAAGCCGGTGCTGCGCGTACCAGAGTTACCTCCGTCCCTACCGCGATGGAAGCTCTATGGATACTTCCCTGCACCCGAGTATTCAGTTCAAGACCCATAGGATGTTCGCACTCATGACGGTGGCCAGTCGCGACATGAAGCCAGAATTGCGTGAATGCAGCACGTCGAACCGTATTCACTGCATTATCAAGACGCGGTCGGCAGGGAATAGTATGCCGTCCGGGAGGCGCACAGTGTTGTATCGGCACTCACAGCGTCAGAATCGGGCCGTGCTCACGGCGTTTCTCTTCGCGACAGTAGGCGCAATCCTTCCTCCGGCAGTGTCCCAAGGAGTAACCGAAGAGCCGACCAGGCGCCAAGTCGTCGTGCCCGCGACGATAGAACTTGCGGAGCCCGTGCATTGGATCGCCTTCAACAAGGATTCGTCGCGGCTACTAATCGCCGGAGCGCAGTCGATCACGGCTTGGGACTTAAACGGCAATCGCACAAATAAACTACCACGTCCGACAAGACTCAAGAACCGTCCGTGCATCTACTCGGACCATGGCCCGTACTTCACCAAGCTTAATGACGATGATGCCGACCAAATTGTCGATGCATCAACGGGCTCAATTGTCTCTGCATGGGCAGGTCCCCAATTCCTAAGAGACGGCAGCCTAAGAACCTCCGCTCGCGTTATCGCCGGTGTACCGTCGTATTCGATCGCCATTTCGCCGGATCCAAGACTTGCAGCGATCGGCGGCTACCTCAGGCTGATCCCGTTGAGAAACGCCGGTCCAGCTGATGCAGACATTCATTTGCGAAAGCCGTCGGGAAATCACATCATCACCTTTGATTCCGCGAACGGAGAGATTGTTCAAGATATTCAGTGTGACGAACCGGTTTCCCTCGAGGAGTCGGCCAAAGGCGCTCGTGCTCGCTCATTCCGCTTCGAATTCTCCCCGGATGGAAGGCGCATCGCTGCTGCCTTCAGCGACGGCGAGTTGGCCATGTGGAACGCAAGCGACGGCAAGCTGTTGCGTAAGTTCGCCGCGGAGCCGGTGACTGCGGAAGCGTGGCGAGACGGCACGCTCAGTTGGGTGTCCGGCTGTGATCAAATCATCATGCCAATGACAGCCAGTGCCAAGAAGGATCAAAGACGCCGCACGTTTCCCAGATTTAACATTTCGTCTGGAGTCGTAGATTCTGCGGAATGGCCTGCACCGAGTCTCCTACCAATCAGAGTCCGAGCGAAGGGTCAGGAGGCCGAGATTCGATCTCGGCCAGTCGGCTATCTCTGCTACGGATTCTCGCCGGATGGGAACTTGGCGATTTGTGTCGAGCCCTATCCACCGGCAGAGACGATTGGACCAGCGAGACTTGAAATTGCGGACGTCAGGCGTGAAATGTTGCTTGGAACCGTTGCAATCTCAAGAAACGCACGACCAACACAAATACTGTTCGCGCCGGATTCTTCAAGAGTCGCAATTGCGTTGCATGCCGGCTCCGTGTTCGTTCTTGGGGTCGACGAACTGCGAAAACTCGCCGATTCGAACGGAACTTTGGGGGAACTTCACCCTGACGACTTAATCGACGGGGAAATCGGACGACTTAGTGACGATGCGACTCGCGAACGTATCAAGAAAGGCGAACAGTCAGGAGTTCCAGCATCTCACCCTGTTACTGCCAGCCGAGCCGTCGCCAAGCCAGACCCTCCATTTGAATCTCTGGAAGTCGGTTTCAACCCTGAGATCCCCCCGATCATAGAACGCTTCCAGTTCTCACCCGATGGAAGGGGAATCTTGGTCTGTGGTCGGCGGGCTAGTGAGTATTTCATTTCAAGTATTTCACTCGAGTCAAGGTCAGTTGTAGGAAAGTGGATCCAAGCCAAGCCGTTTACAGTGTCGACTTCAGGAGGCTCCTTTGTCGTTGGTTCGATCGAAGACGGGACTGGACAGGTTTTTGTGACTGGGCAGAAGGGTACCGCGGGCCGCTGCATACGGCGGAAGTGGAGTCGTACTGATCCTAGTGAAAAAGAATTCGCCGCGAGTCGGGTGTCCGACGTGTCTTCGAATGGTCGATTCTTCGCGTGTGTTGGGACTACGTTTCAGGATAACGTCAGCAAGTTGTTTCGCGAAAGGTGGTTGCGAGACCATTGCGATCCAACGAAGCCGTGGCCAGTGGTCTTTTCGGAGTTCGCGATTACGGATGTGCGAACCGGCGACTTGGTAAGACTCTTGGAAGTACCGAAGCTTTCGCCTCCGGGTGGAGGCAAGTGGACCAATGCGAACAGCATTCGGGACACATCAATTGCATCGCTTTGGTTCAGTGCGGACGGCCATCACGTCGTGGCGCAGTCTAGCTCGACGATCCTGGCCTGGGAATTGTCGACTTGGAAGCTCGAAGCGTGGCGAAAGGTAGAGGCATCTCCACTTCTGGGATTGGATTACAAAGCGACAGCGGGTGACTATTTTCCTCGAGCTTCTGGGGAGGTCTTGTTCAGCCACTCACGCCTTGAGCGAGGTCAGGCCATATTTTCATTCTGGGATTTCTTGCTTGGCGCAAAGCAGGAGGTTTCATGGAAATTTCGTGAGCCGCCTGCGACGCTCGATTACACTGGTGAAATAGACTGGCTGAGCGATACAATGGTCACGAGAGGTTCTGTTCCGGCGCTCCTCTCACCTGATCTTGGACTGATAACCTTCTTGAGGCCAGATACGGCAGCGAGTTTCGGAACGGCGTTGTGTGTGGCAAGACTTCCTCAAGGCGGTGACCAAGTTGCGCTCGATCTTGGCTGGAGGGCTTCGTCTGATGAAAGGCTCGGAGCATTCTCTCTTGACAGTAGTCAATTCGCGGCACTTGATGGTGACCTGCGTATTCGCGTCTACAAAGTTTCAGACTTGTTCTGAGAACCGAATCGCCCCCCGTCCCCCCCGTGCCAGCGTAGTTGCAACTTGCTCAAGGGAGCCGAAGGCTCAGCGGTGGGAAATGGGGAGGGGAACACGATGAGCCTGAGAGCCGACGGCGGGATTTGAACCCGCGACCTGCGGTTTACGAAACCGCTGCTCTACCACTGAGCTACGTCGGCGGAGGGGGGGAGGGCCCCCCCGGGGGCGCCTAAAATGTCTTGATCGGGGGGGCGGCTCAAGGGAGATCAGCGTTTCTTCTGGAGGTGGTCGAGAAGGCGGTGGAGGCGGCGGGCGAGATCGAAGGAGTCGAGGGGGACCGGGACGAAGGACAGGATGTCCAGCTCCACTTTGGTCTTGGTGAAGTGCTGGCGGTTGGGGAGGTCGCCCAGAACGAGGATGGCCACCTTTTTGTTCTTGGCCCGTACTTTTTCGAGGAAAGAGTCTTTCAGGTCCGCCATGGTGCTCCCGTGGGAGAGGATCAGAGCGTCGACATCCTCGCCGGATTCGAGCACGCGGGTCACCTGGTCGCGCGTGGCATCCACGGCCCGCAGGCCCTGAAAGAGCTTGAGCCCGCACCGGACCTGGTCCCGGATGGTGGGTGGATCCACGCACAGAAGTATGGTGTAGGGGGCTAGGTCCACGGGCATGTGGAACGACTCGAGCGAGAGCCTTAGGGATTACCCCTTATCGACCAGATGAGCGCCGAAGCCTTGAAGATCCACGACCAGCTCGGAATCGACGAGGCCGGACTCGGGCCGACGCTGGGCCCGCTCGTGATCGGGTTTGCGGCGAGCCAGGGGCCCCCCTCCGGGCTCGCCCAGAGCCTTCGCATCGCCGCCGAAGGCGGGCTGCGTTATGGCGACAGCAAGCGCGTCTTTCGGGGCTCGCTGCGGGAGCTCGAGATCACCGTTTTGGCGGCCTGGACCTGCACGTTTGGGGACTACCCGAGCGACATGGGGACCTGGCTGCGCAAACCTTGCGACCAGGCGGCCAGGCTTCCTTGGTATTTCGAATCCGGGGCAACCGTGCCGCTGGTCGCCACAAAGGCGGAAATCGAAGCGGCGGCGGCCAACCTTCGGGACGCCCTCTCGCAAACCGCCACCCGCATCACGGAGTTGAGCGCGCGCACCCTCTACGAAACCGACCTCAACGCGCAGTTCCAGCAGCGCAACAAGGCCGAAGTCGAACTCGCGGCGATCGAGGCCGCGTTGGTGAGGTGGACGGAGAGCCGCCCCCGGGGCTCGATTCGGGTCGATCGCCTCGGCGGCCGCATCCACTACGGACCATGGCTGGAAGTGGTATGGCCGTTCACCCGCGTCACGATCGAAGAAGAGTCGCCCCATCGCTCCGCTTACCGAGTGCAAGCCGAGGAACGAGAATTCGACCTCGAGTTTCTCGTCTCCGGCGAGGACCGAGTCGCGGAGATCGGGCTTGCGAGCTGCGTGGCGAAGTACCACCGGGAACTCGCCATGCACCAACTCAACCGATGGTTCCAAGCGAGGGCGCCGGGCCTCGCGCGCACCGCCGGATATCCGACCGATGCGCGGAGGTTTCTCAGAGAATTGTCCAAATGGCCCGAACTCGCCGCCTATCGTGCGACCTTGGTACGAACTCGCTGAGTCCCCTTGCGTCCGCCTGGGCGATTCGCCGATGAACCGGACCTGATGTGGGTAGGATCCGCCGCATGAAGATCGCCGTTCTCGGGGGAGGAATCACCGGGCTCACCCTCAGCTCGCTCCTGCAGGAAAAGGGGCACTCGGTGACCTGTTTCGAAGCATCTCCCCGAGCGGGTGGTCTGTGCCAGAGCGAGGTCGACCGCGGCTTCGTGATGGACCGCGCGGGCGGCCACATCCTGTTCAGCAAGGACAAAGAAGTCCTCCAGTGGATGCTCGGCCTGCTCGGACCCGGCGGTTACACCACCTGCGAGCGGCAGACGAAGATCTGGTGCCGCGGGCGGTACGTGCACTACCCCTTCGAAAACGGACTCGGTGACCTGCCGCCGGCCGACCAGCTCGTCTGCCTGAAGGACTACATCGAAGCGAGTTTCGCCCGCCGAAACGGCGCGCCCGCTCCGACCAACTTCCACGATTGGTGCCTGTGGCGCTTCGGTCGGGGGGTGTGCGACACCTTCATGCACCCCTACAACCAGAAGATCTGGAACGTGGATTTGCACGAACTCGGCACGAAGTGGGTCGAAGGACGCGTTCCCGATGCGCCGCTCGAAGACGTGCTGCGGGGCGCGCTCGGCATGCCCAGTGAGGGCTACGTCCACCAGTCCATCTTCCATTACCCGCTCGAGCGGGGCTTCGAAGCCCTGATTCTCGCCCTCGTGGCGCGCCTGCGGCCCGGGGTGCTCCGGACGAACACGCCCGTGCATTCCGTCACTCGGATGGAACCCGGCTTCGCGGTGAACGGAGAGCGATTTGATCGGGTGTTGAGCACGGTGCCTCTACCGGTGCTCGGCAAGTTGCTCGCCGCCCTCTCCGACGCTGAGCGCGACCTCTTCGTCGGCCTCGATTCGATGTCCGTCTTGACCGTATTTCTGGCCCTCGACCGCCCCTCGGTCCCACCCCACTCGTGGATCTACTTCCCGAGCGAAGAGGACGGCCCGCAGAATCGCATCACTTACCTGTCCAACTACAGCCCGAAAAACGCACCCGCCGGCAAGACCTCGATCATGGCCGAGGTCACCTATTTGAACCGACTCCCAAAGAGCGAGAGCGCGATCACGGAAGAGGTGATCGCCGGACTGGCCCGCGGCGGCTTTCTCGAGCCGAGCCAAGTGATGTTCGCCCGCACCTTCACCAACTCCTACGGCTACATCTTGTATCGCCTCGGCCTGGAGGAGCGACTCGAGTCGGTGCGCGCCATCGTGCGGCGCCAAGGGATCGATGTGGTCGGCCGCTTCGGCAACTACAACTACTTCAACAGCGATGCCTGTGTGCGCGCCGCCTTCGACCTCGCCCGCACCATCGCCTGACTAAGGTTTGGGCGGCATCAAGAATCCGATTTCGAGAGACGACGTGGTCGCTACGACTTTGCCCTCTTCGTCGTAAGCCTTGGCGCGGGCCTTCACCATCAGGGGGCGGTCCGGAGGAAAGAGCGCCTCCGGCAGCGGCCACGGCAGGGGAGATGGCCCCGTGCCCAACGCATCGGTCGCAAGCGTCGCCACCCCACTGCCCTGATCGATGCGCATCGCGTAGGTCCCGGACCAGGCTCCTGAGCTCAGCTCCAGCTCGAAACGAGCCGCCGAGATCAGGAACACCGAGAATTCGAGGGGCTTGCCGCCGCCCCATTGGAGCGGGGCCGGAAAGGGAACGACCCACTTCAATTCTTCGCCCTCATTCGGGGCAACCGGTTCGAGCAGCGGCCGGAGCATTCCGTCCTCGGGATTGGCCACCAAGAGGAGATCTCGACGCGGATCCGATCGCTGCTTCTCCAGGATGCCCGCCCACGTCGACTGGAGGCCCAAGACGAGAGGAACCGCCTCCACTCCCGGCTTCGTGAACGGAGGAGCGAGGAGCGGAGTCCAGTAGGCATCCACCGTGACGGCTCCGGCCACTTCGTTGGGGATTCCGAACCCGAGGAGACGCGTACCGGGACTTTGCTCGGCGATCCGAGTAGCACTCGAGCGCAGGTTGCGAACTTGCCGATCCGCGCGTGCGAAGGATTCCTGCTGGAACGCCAGACTCAGGGTCCAGGGAAGAAGCAGGAGCCCCACGAGCCACCGCGGCCGAACCGTGGCCAGGAAGTAGGCCGCGACCGCGGGAATCAGGGCCACGATGTGGGTGGCGGAGCGCGCATTCGCCAGAGTCGGGAAGACTCGGAAGACGAGCACCACCGGTAGCCACGCGAGCGCCCCCCACACCAGAGCCACTACCCATGCTTTGAGACCGCTCCGTCCGTGGCGCAAGGACGCCCACAGTCCGAGGGCGATTCCGACGCCGGTGATCAGCATCAAGAGATGCGACCACCTGAGGGGGGAGCCTGCGTCCAAAGCGGGCCGGTCGAACCAGTACGCATTGAACGGGAAAAGCATCAGCCGCACGGTCGCGGGCAAGGCCTCGATGATGCCAAGGTCTTTGGCGTACGCCTCCATGGAAGGCCAGCCCGAGTAGCCACCGGAGAGTCGACCGAAAATCGCATAGCGGCCGGCGAAGTAAAGCGCGAGCACCGGCGCGGTCACCGCGCCGATCTTGAGCGCTTCGTTGAGCGCCCACCGAATTCCGCGGGGCTCGCCGACTTCGTGCTCACTCGGCGTGTACCACCACACGATGAGGACGAGCAGAGCCGGCAATCCCGCGGCGTGCTCGCGCGATAGGAGCCCGAGCGCGTAGGTCAGGCCGATCGAGACTAAGCGTCCTATTCCTCCGCGGCGGGCGTAACTCAGCGCCAGATGCACGCAGATCAAGCTGAAGAGAAGCCCCATCAGAACCGTGCGCTGGGTCTTCCACAGCACCGCTTCGGCGTGCAGCGGATAGAGGCCGAACGCGAGCATGGCCGCCATGACCGGCCACGCTCCGGCCGCCCGCGCGAGTCGATGCAGCAGAGTGCCGATGAGCAGCGTGTTCAGTAGGTGGATGAAGATCTGCGTTGCATTCCAGCCTCGCGGTTCGACGCCGTAGAGATGCCAATCCAAAGCCCACGACAACGCGGGAATCGGACGCCAAATGTCGTCCCAGGTTCGTTCGGTCGGCCACAGGAGCTGATTGACCAGCCCGTCCCAATTCAGCGTGCCGTCTTCGCCCGCGAACATCGCGAGGCTGAGATCGTCCTTCAGGAAGTAAGTATCGAGCGACCGCGACCACAGACCCGCCACGAGGAGGAGTGCCAACAACGATCCAAGTCCAAGCTCCCGAGCCTTCATGGATGCACCCACCTTAGGGAGACGGGAGCGAGGCCAACCAACCCTCCGGGCTCGGTCAGGAGCCACACTCGAAGCTGCGCCCCCGCCCCGTGGTCCTGCGTCAAGAATAGCGCCTCGTCCTGGGGCGGAAGCGGCGCAAACTCGGGGATGAGGCGCCAGCGCCGCCCACCCTCGGGCGCAATCCTCTCCGCCTTGGTCCAAACGGAGAGCGAGCGGCCGGCGTGTTCGAGCTGCCAATAGGCCCGCCACTTCGAGAGAGACTCGGAAAGCTGGATCTCGACCTGCGGTATCGTGCCGCGACCCGGCCAGTCCGCTCCTGCGAGCGGCGCGGTGACTTCCGCAACCGCACTGGTGAGTTCCCGACGCCGGAGCGACCACTCTTCCCACTCTGAGGGCGTGTGCGCCCGCTCATCGATCAACAACAGTCGGGGGGCAACCTCGCCCAAGAAGGCACTCGGCCAGTCGGCCCCGCGGAAAATCCGGACGTCACGGGGCTGCTTCGCGAGCGGCGCCTGGAAGTAATGCCGAAAGTGCGTTCCTTCGGGTCCAAACACGGGAGCGCCGCGCGTGGTCGCGGGAAAGCTCGCGAGCTTCGCGCCCGGCTCCGCGGCAAGGAGCAAGTTGACGGCTCCCGCGTCGAGGGCGTCGACTCTCGCGGTCGCGGCGTGAACCCGATCCGACGCGCTCCGGTACGACGCTTGATTTTCGATCAAGTGAGGCAAGTGCCAGAGCAAGATCGGAAGCAAGAGGAGGGGGCGCCGCCCGGCCAGAGTCGCGAGGAGGGGCGCCACCAACGCGGCCGGCAAATAGAGGCGTCGGGTGCCCTCGAGATCCGGTCCGATGTGAAGGGTTGGGAGGCCCAGGCAAAGGAGAACAATCAGGGCGGTGAAGGCGCTGCCAAACGCGGGAAGATCCGAGCGAGTGGCAGCGCGCACGCCTCCCAAGACAAGAAGGAAGGCTAAGACCCCGAGGCCGAGGATGGCCACATTCTGGGCCGTCGCCCCGGACTCTTCGAAGCGAAGGCTCGGCCAAAGCAGGGTGCGCAGGAGAGCGGGCAGGCCTTCGAGAATCCGCCCCAGGTCCAGGCCTTCGACGACGTTAGTCCCGGCGTCGAACTGCGGGAGCCACCGCCCGAACAGGAGGTAGCGCAGTCCCATCACGAGGCACCACGGCACCGCGATCGCCGCCGCCACGACCATCGTGTTCCGCCAGCGCCCCTTGGCCGGACTCGCAAGGGCGACGAGGGGCACCACCGCGCCGAGCTCGCTCAATTGAGAGTCCTTGGTGAGGAGGGTCAAGCCCGCCATGAGCATCACCCAGCCGAGTCGAACCTGACCGTGGGCGTACCGCACACCGAGGATCGCAGTGCTCAAGAATCCGGCGGTCGCGAGCAGCGTGAAGCGATGACTCACCCACACCACGGTTTCGACGGAGCCGGCCCAAACCAAGAACAGCACTCCGCCAAGGATTCCGGTCCACCGCGAGCGGTGGGGGGCGAGACACCGAATCAGGCCAGCTACGAGGAGCGCGTTGATCGCGTGCCAAAGCACGGCGACCCCGCGCAGCCATCGGAAGTCCCAGCCGAACAGCGTTTGATCCAGCGCGATCGAAAGCCATCCCAGGGGTCGCCAGTGGTCATGGAAGTTGACCACCGTGCGTGTGGGCCACAGGACTTCGTGCCAAGCGACCGGGGCCCCCTCCGCATCCACGGCGCGGCCCGAAAAAAGATGCGCCGCGGTCAAATCATCGAGCAGGGGCGGGACCGCGCGCGAGGGCCAAAACAAGAGCTCTGAGGCCACACCGAACGCCAAGAGGACGACCAACGTGGCTCCCCATGAGATCGGTGCTCGCGAGAAGTCGGCAGGGGCGGCGCTCACGTGCGGATGACGAGGTCACCACTCACGATCGCCCGCTCCAACGCTTCGCCCGCCGGCAGGGTCGTATCGGGAAGCAGCACACAATCTCTGAGACGCCGCGGTCCCTGGATACGCGCACCTTTGCCCACCACACAACCATGCAGCTCCACGCCCGCGCCGACCGTCGCGTCTTCGGCCACGAGGTTTTCGAGCGACCGCGCGCGGAGGTAGGCGAGATTGCCGTCCAAAAGGTCGCGGGGGAAGGTGACATTCAGGTCCCAGGTCACGACGGGTTCCACCGCCACGCGGTAGCCGTCGTCAATGAGAATCTGCAGCGACGTCGTGATCTCGTACTCGTCGCGCAACGCGGTCCTCGGAGTCTTGCGGATGGCGTCGAAAATCTCCGGCCCGAGCATGTAGATGCCGCAGCCTTTGAGCAGACACTGGGGCGCACGCGGCTTTTCGACCACGCGTGTCACGTAGCCCTGATCATCCTGCTCGACCGTGAAGTTGCGCCGCACCGGCGCCGGGTCGGTCTCTTCTTTGACCGCTAAGACTCCGCGCACATCACCCCGTTCGAAGCGGCTGAGCAAGCGCTCCACCCGTTCCGACAGGTAGTAGATGTCTCCGAGACAAAGCAGGAAGGGTCCGTCGACATGGGGCTCGGCCAGTCCGACGGCGTGCGCGATCCCGAGGATGCGATCCTGTTCCACGTAGCGGATGTCGAGGCCGTACTCCGAGCCTCGCCCGAAGTGATTGATGATGCGCTCCATCAAGTGGCCGACGACCACCACCACCTTCGTGATCCCGAGCGATCGGAAGAGGCGCAAATGGTGCCCCATGATCGGCTCGTTCCCGATGGGCAGGAGCGGCTTCGGAAAGTGGGCGTTGAAGGGATCGATCCGAGTCCCTTTTCCCGCCGATAGGATCACTCCGGTGAGGGGAGGCATGCGTGGGGAACTAACATGGAAGTTCGAAGCGGGTCAAGATCACCCTTCGACCGGCCCCACGCCGCAAGCTGAGCCGGAGGCTCAAAAGTTGGGGAGGATCGCCATTTGGATGGGCGGAGTGGTGGCCAGCGGCGTCGTGAGTGTGGCATCGAACCCGGCGGCTTGGAACCACAGCGTGAGCCCGATGAGCGCGGGTGCCAGCGGAATCGAGACCGACCCCGCAACATCCCCGTTCGGACCCAGAGGGGCCGGCTGCGGTAGCGCAAAAACGCCGTTGGCCGGCGTCGTGCTCAGAATGAAGATCGGGTCGAAGAAGTCGAGGAAAATCGGCAGGTTGGGGCCGAGCAAGAGGGGAACGGGAAGGCGCGCCAGGGTCGCGGCCGCGAAGGCCTGAATCCCCGAGCCGGGGAGACCGCGAACCGTGACCGGAACCGTGGTGCCGATGGAGGACACGGCATCGATCAGGAAGTGGAAGCGGTGCAGTTCGCGAATCTCGTCGATGCGTCCAGGATAGTGGGCGACGTAGAAGCCACCTTCGGGGGCTGGCTCCAAGTCAATCGGCAGATAACCCGCTTCGACCACCACGATGTTGCTCGCGTCGTACCAGCCGAGCGGCGAGTTCGAGATGTTTCCGTAGACGAGGGGAAGGCGGACGATGCCACCGACGCCGCCGCCGAAGGTCGCCATGACCAGTTCGTTGCGGTAGCCCGAGAAGCCGGTTCCATCGTTGATGACCACGCCGGTCGGCGCGGCGTGCGTCGGCAAGAGGACGAGCGGGGATTCCGTGCCGGACGCCGGCGGCGGAGTCCCCCAGTAGTTCCAGTGCCCGTAGTTGCGACCCGGGCGAACCCAATTGACTTCGTCCGGCGGATCGAAATTCCCCGGTACAAAATTGGGGCCGTTGTCGCCCATGAAGATGTCCCCGGTGACCGGATGGAACACCCCGTCGAACGAGTTGCGCAGGCCCGTGGCCACCGTCGAGATCGTCAGAGTGACGGGATCCAATCGCTGCAGGGTAGCTCGTAGCGGGTCGACTTCGGGATCGTGGTCGGTCGAGGATCCAAGGCCGAAGAAGATGGCGGTACCGTCCGTGAACAAATCATTGTTCTGATGGAAATCGAAGCCGCTCGCTGGTGTGAACACCGGGATGTCCTGCCGGGTGTCCGCCACCAGATCGTTGTTCGTGTCCTCGAGTCGCGTGATCACCCCCCGGTGCGACAACCAAATCGCGTTTTGGAACCACAGAATCCCGAGCGCATCGAGATTGACCGCCGTCCCCGGAAAGAAGGTGGTCACCACGTCGGCGACGTGGTCGGCGTTCTGGTCTTCGACGACCTTGATCACCCCGGAGAGGGAGAGGACGTAGAGACGACCCTGTCCGTCCCGGGTGAGGCTCGTGAACGGTCCACCACTAGGATCGGAGTAAAAGGTGGTCCGCTGGTAGCCGGGCGTTACGGGTTGGGCGCAGGCGAGCCCACTGAGTAGACAGGCACCGACGCCCAGAAGGAGGCGGGAGGACTTCATCATGGTTGGTCTTCGCGAAGAGAGGGCAGTCGAGTCTATCAGCCCGGCGGGACGGGCCGGGAGGTCGTTTCCGAGGTAGAAACCGAAGATCACCCCCAAAGCCTTACGAAACGGTCAGCCGATTGGATGGCTGGAGGCCGCCCGTCCGCCCGGGAGAACCTGGGCAAGCTGGCGCCTTTCTTCGGGAACGCCCCGCGAGAAGCGCTTGCGGAAAATGCAGCGGAACATGCGGAGCGCGGTTTTGCTGATCTTGGCGATTCCGCGGGAGTGTTTGGATTCTCCGCCTCGCCGCATGCCGTAGTGCACCGGGATCTCGATGACCCGAAGCCCGAGGCGGAGGGCCTCGCACATCATTTCCGGAGAAAACCCTGGTCCGGACTCGGTCAGGCCCGGCGCCATCACCTCGAAGGCGCGCTTGTGCAAGGCTCGGTAGGTGCAGCCCACATCGGTGAGCCGCGGCTCCATCGGGATGTACCAGAGGAGTTCGAGGATCTTGGCGGCGGCCACATTCCCCCAGCGGAGAATGAAGTCCATGTTCGCCCCTTGCTGCACCATCTGCCGCGTGGTCCGGGTGCCCATGACCATCGCGCAATCGGGGAGGTAGCAGAGCAACTTGTCCAGGTCGTACGCCCCGAACGAGCCGTCTGCTTCGACCAGGACGAGGTAGTCCCCCGAGGCGGCGTGCATGCCACAGAGCAGCGCCTTGCCGTAACCGGGGGCCGACTCGGCGACCACGCGCGCTCCCGCAGCAGTCGCGAGTTCCGCCGTGCGGTCGCGACAATTGTTGTCGACCACGACCACCTCATCCACCGTGGGGTGGGCGCGGAAATCGCGCACCACGTCGGCGATGGTGGCCTCTTCGTTGTAGGCCGGAATGACGACCGAGACTCGGTTCCCGTTATGCATGTGGAGTAGGGAGAGAATGTCGGTCGCGGATCGGACGACCGCCCAGGCACCTAAGCACGAACAACCAACCAGCGAGGCCCAACGAGCCTCCCCAGAGGCCGAGCGTCCAGGCCACCGGAGCGTAGGTGAACGTCAGCACCCCTTCAGGAATCGGCAGAACCACCCCTCGGAGCGCATGGTCGACCACGAGAATCGGCAGGCTTTGTCCGGAAATTTCGGCCGTCCAACCGGGATGGTAGGTATCCGCGAGGCGAAGCAAAGTGCCGGGAGGCGCGCGGAAGCGAATCTTAACTTCCGTGCCTCTTTCCGAGACGAGTTCGGCCTGCGCGTCCGCGGGAAGGGAAGCCGAAGTCGCCGTCGGCCGCATCGCCCCCGCTTGCGGATCGGATCGGCTGACCAGAGCCACGCGGCTCGGGTCGTGAGCGGGATCAGCGAGCCGGGCCAGCACGTCCGCCTCACTCTCGAGCACGTGCACCTCCAGCACCAAGGTCACCCGGGGCAGGGCACTCGGCCGCTCGTAGACCGCCACTCGCTCTCCCGGAAACGGGGCCACGAGCGGCAACGGCAGCAGTCCCGAGCTCAGCACGTAACGCACGCCTAGGAGGTCCAAGACGGGGTGCTGGAGCGCCTGGGGGTCCCGCAACTCCCGCCAAAGGTGGTGCGCAACCAGGAGCCCAGGCTCGATGGTGTCCGCCAACTCCTCGACCCGACGGCTCACGATCGCTTCGTAGCCCTGGACATCCCTGAGGCCGTACAGCATCCCGAGATTGGGCGGCAACGCCACCGGAGCCGTCGCCACTTCCGGCAGATCGGTGGTGAGATTCTTGAATCGCACGAAGCGAAAGCGGGGGTCGCCCGGGCCGACCTTTTCTTGCAACAGCGCCACACTCGGAGTCGCGGAGAGCGCCGGCGCGTCGACTTGCCCCGGGTTGAGTTGAAAGTGCCATCGCGCCAGATCGGCCATCATCAGGAGCACGAGCGCGGGCAGCCGAAGCCTTGGGTGAAGGCGGGAGCTCAGCCCCAAGAGTGCCAGGACTACGGCCATCCACCCGATATCCGGTCGCAGGTACGCCAGGAACAGGCGGGCCGGTTCATCCGCATTCGCGCCGCCTCCGAGCGGCCCGCCTGGAGCCACGAGCCACGCCACCCCCAACACTGCCGCGACGACCCAGAGAATCCACGGCCACGAAGCTCTCGGGGTTCGCCACCGCTCGACCCCGAGCACGGCTATCCCCGACAAGGCGAGGCTCGCTACGAAGATCCAGCGTTTCGGGCTCCCGAATCGAAACCCCGGCAGATGCGCGGCCCAACGAAAGAGATCCGATCCCAATGCCATGGCGATGGCGATTCCGAACAGAATTACGCAGAACACGAGTCGTCGATCGGGGCGTGCGCCCAGGGCCAATATGGCGAGGAGCAACGCCACCAGGCCCGGAGATCCGGCGCGCTCGATCGAATTGCGATCCGCCCCGGTCAGACCAAATCGTTGAATGGGCCACAGCGAAGACACCGTGAGGCGCTTCGCCCCGGCCAATTCACTTTCCTTCCGGAAGCGATCGACCTCTCCTTCGATTCCCAGCGCCGAGGGAAGAACCAGGCTCGCGAGTTCCGGGACCCGGAGTCCTTCCTGCGCCAGCGTGTCGATATTCTGTTCCAAGCGTGACGAAGTTTGTGCGTACTCGAAGGTCGACGCCAATTGAGGGGTCGCGAGAAGGACTCCGATGAACACGGAGAGTGAGGCACGTCCGAGAACCCGGAGTCGATCTCGCCAGCCGCTCACCATGGTCAGCCGTGCGAGACAAACCACTCCGGCGAGGATGAGCCCGAGGATGGTGATCTGGGGCATTCCCCCCAACCACGACAGCGCCGTGCCCAGACTGATCGCGACAAAACTGCGACGGGGAGCGTGCACGATCGCGAGAATCCCCCAAAGAATCAGAGGGATCCAGATTCCGGCCTGCACAAATTGCAGGGTGTCGTGGTGAGCACTGATCCACGTCCCTCCGCCGAAACTCACCGCGCCCACCGCAGCGCCCCATCCGGTGGCGCCGAACCGTCGCGCCGCGGCATAAGCCAAGATCGTGGCTAACCACACGTGCAGCGCCGCGTGAATCAACAATCCAAGGACGGGGTCCGGCAACAATGCCAGCCAAGTGAACGGGTAGAGGACCGCCGTGTTTTGCGTGGCCAAGAAGGGAGTTCCCCCAAATTGGCCGGAATTCCAAAGCAAGGCGCTCGGGTCATTGCGCAGCGAATTGGCCGCATGGATCCAATTGGGGTAATTGAAGATGAGTTTGTCGGTGCCTGCCCCGTCCTGCGCGGAACGCAGAGTGGCAGCGGGATCGAACCACGGAGGGGCCGCCCGACACGACATGGGCAAGAAGTGCTCGCCGCGCCACAGATACGGAGCGAAGAACACCGCCGCCAAAACGAGCCCCAACCCGACTGCCGCCGCGAAGTCTCTCATGCCGACGGCTCGATACGGACAGGAATCGACCGGCGCGGCCGATACCAGTAGAGCAGCCACGCCAGAAGCATCGCGCCTGCGATCAAACCCACGAGCGCCCCGGTTCGCTGGGCCGAGACGAAGCGCCACTCGATCGTGCAGCGGCCCGCGGGCACGGCGACGGCCCGCAGACAGCCGAAGGCGGGCAAGATCTCGGCCTCAGCGGCACTGCCCTCTGGGTTGCGAATCCGCGCCGACCATCCGGAGTCGAAGGTGTCGGCCAGAATGACGTAGCCCGGACGGGCGCACTCCACCTCGAGATCAATCTTCGATGCCTCATCCCGCGCAAATCGAACCGAGCCTTCTGCGCGAGCGCCCGGGTCAATGGACAACCCGTCGCGCGCCGGTACAACGAGTTCCTCCCGGAAAACCACCGCGCCGCTCTGAATCGCCGGCACCAATTCCGATCTCGGGAGCGAGCGAGCCTGACCGACGAACCAAGCCCGGGGCTGCGCATCAGTGTTTTCGTAGAGACAGAGGTCCTCCGAGACCGCGCCGGGAATCGTGATTCGATGGGCGGCCAGGCTTTCGATTGGCGCCTGCGCGATCAGGATGCGGACTGCGAGCAGATCCAAGATCGGCGAGTCGATTCGGTCCGCCGCGATGCCGGAGACTCCCACGTCCCGCGTCAGCGCCGCGACGCCGTTCCAAAGCGCCACGTACTCCTGACGCACCTGTTCGCGATACCCCTGCGCATCACGAAGACCCCAGAGCATTCCGAGGTTCGGAGCCAGCAAGTGCGGCACCTCGGCGATCGCCTGGGCCTCCGTCGAACTCACCCGCATGAATCGGGACGGTCCGAGCGTCGCCTGCAAATGCGCAATCGCCGGAGTGGCCTCGAACAGACCTTCCGAGCGCACCGGGCGATTCACGTGGGCAAAAAAGAGCCCGAGGTCGGTGATGACGAGCCCCGCCAGGATCAGCGCTGCCAGCGCCCGCTTTTGGCGGCGCACCAGGAGCAACGCGAGGCCCGCTCCCAGACTCACGAAAGTCAAACGGCACGCGTCGGCCTCCCAGAGGGGTTGCGCCTTACCCAAGAAGGCGACCAACTCCGCACGAGGAGGCGCGGGAGTCGGAAGGCGATCACCAAGCCCGGTCCACTCGAGAACTCGGAGCAACCCATCCGAGGCCATCGTCCCGTCGACGCGCGCGAGAATGGCCAAGCCGCCAGCGAGAAGTGCCACGAGTGCGGTCAGGCCGAGGGCCACTCCGGAGATCGAACGGGGCAGCCCCACGATCACCTGATGGAACCCGAGGCCGCTCAAGCCCAAGAGTCCAAAGACGATCAGGACGATCGCGCGCGCCGGGGCTCCGACCGAAAAGGGAGTGAAATGCCCCGCGGCGGTGATGACGGCGGGAACACTGCTCAGCAGGGCGCCGACCAGGACCAAGCCTAGGCAGAGACTTCGAAGGCAAGACCCTCGCAGGCGCAGCCCGATCACGGCGAGCAGGAGCACTGGCCAGCCGAGGTAGAGGATTCGCTCGCCCCACCCCATGATGGAGGGAGGAAGCAGCTCTGGACCCTCTCCGATAATCGAGCGCGCCAGAGCGTTTCCGTCGTCCGGAAATCGCTCGTTGAACCCACCTAACGAATAGGGCAGGGCAAGCCCCAGAAATCCGCCCGGCCGAAAGCTATCGGTCACCAAGTTCGCCGGAATGTTCGTCTGGTGGCCACTCCACGCCATGGCGGCCCGGATTTCGAGGAGTGGCCCCGCCGCCAGCATGAGCCCGAGGATGGCGCCCGCAAGACTCACGGTGAGAAAACGAAGTCGGGTCGAGGCGGTTGCGGGGCGCAACAGGAGGAGCAGTCCCGATGTGACCAGCGCCACCGCGCCGTACACCGCGGTCTGCGGGAAGCCCGCTCGCAATTGGAGCGCGATGGATCCGGCGATCGCCAAAAGCCCCACTCGAAAGCGCCCGTCTCTGATCCAGAAGAGGCCCAGGATTCCCCACGGCCAAAACGCGACCACCGCCACCAGAGGCACGTTGTGGAGATGCGCGGCGACCCAACCACACAACATGCTCTGGGCACCCGCCACCGTGGCGGCGGCCGGATGGACTCCGCGCTGGCGGAGCAACGCATAAATCCCGATCCCGAGGATCAAGAGGTGCAAAGCGGCTGATACCGCCAGCGCTCGAAGGGCAGGGAGTCCTCGCAGGGCCCAAGTGATCGGAGAGTGCACCGCGGTCAAGGGATTCGCGGCCGTGGGACTGCCCCCGAGGATGAGTGGGTTCCAGCCCTGGTCCCCGTGGTGCCGCGCTTGGTGCTCGATAAAGGCGGCATCTGGCCAAAGGAGATTGACCTTGTCCGAGAAGGCGTCGTGGCGAGGCTCCTGCCGCTCACCCCTGTGCATCCGGCTCCACGGCAGATCGACCGCTTCCGAATGGCGCGGTAGCCACACCCGATCTCCCAAGAGGACTGGCCATGCCAGGAGAAAGGCGAGCGCGAGCAGGAGGCCGGGCCAAGCGCGGTGCATGCGCCGAGTCTAAGGCCGCCGGGCGACCGCGATCAAACTGTGGCCGGCGGGAATCGTGAGATGAGGCACGAGATGGCGCTCGAACGAAAAAATTTCCGCCAACACTCGGTTCACCCACCGGGGAATCGGAAAGCTCACGTTGGTCTTGCCCGAGCCCTCGGGCGGGAACAATCGTTCCTTCAATTTGATGAGCAAGACCGCGGGCAGAATGATCGGGAACAGGAAAAAATTGATGTACGAGGTTCGCTCGATTTCGAACCCCGCCGCCCTCAGCTTCTTCGACAGGCCTTGCAGGGTGTAACGGCGCTGGTGGTGCACCACCCGGTCCTGGTGGCTGTAGAGACACTGATAGGCCGGCACCGAGATGATGATGCGGCCTCCCGGTTTCAGGACGCGGTAACACTCGGACAACGCCGCCGCCTCCTCCGGAATGTGCTCGATCGTGTCGAAGGCAGTCACCAAGTCCAGGGAATGGTCGGGCAGAGGCAGGTGATTCCCCTTGCCCAGGAAGACCTTCGAGTAGCCCCGATCCCGGCACCAGGCTAGCGCCTCGTTCGAAATGTCGACGCCGTACACGTCACAAAACTCGGAAACCGGCCCGAGCATTCCCCCCATGCCGCAGCCCAGATCGAGCGCGCGGCGGGTATGCGCGGCGCCGCTGCGAAACGAGCGCCGCAGGAGTTCGATGAAAATGCGGCGGCGGCCGATGAACCACCAATGCCCGGCTTCGAGGTCACGGAATTCTTCGTAGGCCGATGCATCCATCTTCAGGCCTCGCTCCGAGACCGCGCCGAGACCAACATCTCGTCGCCCAGGTTGAGGTAGATGGAGCGCCTTCCCAGCAGTTCGATTGGGCGGCACAAAAGACGCGGGATGCCGCCGAGGCGATGGGCCCGGTCGGCGATGTCGGAGAAGGACACGTGTTTGCCCGCAGAGCGGGTGCGGATGCGCACGTCTTCGAATCCGGCGCGCGCGAGCAGCGTCTCGATCGTGCTCGGCGAGAAATGGTAGACATGCTCCAGTTGTTTGAAGTGCGGCCAGCGCTCGCGAAGGAGACGACGCGCCATCGATTCGAGATTCTGCGTCTGGAGGATCAGCCGGCCGCCCGGGCGCAACAAACGATGGGCCAGCCTCAGTTCCACGAGCGGGTCGGGGAGGTGCTCCACTACGTCAAACATCGCCAAGAGGTCGAAGTGGGCATCCGGAAATAGCCCTTCGCGGAACACGCCCACCTGGACTCGTTCCAAGCCGAGCTTCGACCGGGCCAAATCCACCATGGCGGGAGAGATCTCGAGGCCGTGCGCTTCGAAGCCGAGCTCCGCCATCGCTTTGAGAAACGCGCCCGCGGCACACCCGACTTCGAGAAGCCGACCCGGCTCGGCGAGGCTGCGCACCCAGCGAGCTTTCGCGCGGAAGGTCTTCAGATAAGCGTCCAAATCGGCCTCGTAGCTGGAGTAGCCGAATTGTTCCGCGCGCTCCGAGGAGAAATAGGTGTCGCGATAGAGATCGGCCAGGCAATCGGCCCGCACGCGCGGGCTCGTGTAGCCGAGCCCACACCCGGCGCAGCGGCGCACGAAGAATGGATCGTCCGCCATGAGGACGGGTCCGTCCGTGCGGCCGCAGAGGTAACAGGCCACCTCCTCGAGGGGCACGCCATTCAAACGTGCGAGCACATCCTGGGTCTTTGGCATCCCCGGAATGGCCTCAGCCGAAGTACTGCTGTTCGCTGGCCACCTTGCGGTGGTCGTCCCCCTGACCAATCAGGTTGTCGGCCGCCGCCAGTCCCATTCCGATCGAATGGTCCATGTTGTTGTATTTGAAGAGTCCCTGGCGACCCGTGGTATCCAGACCTTGGATGGAGCCAACGTGGTCGAGTAGGGCATCGCGATGCCCCCGGTACTCGAGGTCGTAGATCGGGTAGGCGTAGCGCTCGCGTCTCGAGAACGTGTGCAGGACCTCGCTCGCCTTCACGAGACCGATCGAATCCAAGTCCTTGACGACGATGGCCTGGAGCTCCTCGTCGGTCTTGCGCCACTTCACGTCCTCGAAGTCGCAGGTGATCTCGGCGCACAGGAGAGTCTTGTCCGCCGGCGCGGCGTCCGGGCTGAAATTCTTGAACTCCGAAAGCCGGTGCGTCGTGAGTTTCTGCTCCGGCAGGTATATCCAGTGATCGTCGGTGACCTTGGCGCGATTGAGGATTAGATAGACGAAGATCATGCTGCGGTGCTTGAGCGCATTCGCATGGCCCACCACCTCCGCGGGCGCCGGAGGGTCCAGCAGTCGCACCAGCGTGGTGACGGGAATCGTCGAAAGCACCCGATCAGCCTCGAATCGACGTGCACCCTCGGGAGTGTCCGCCGTGACTCCGACGACCCGACCCGCTTGCACGTGGACTTGACGGACGGGGGAGCTCAAGTGCACCTGCGCCCCGCCGCGGCGGAGTTCCTCGACGTACCGCTGGCAGAGCGTGCCGATCCCGCCGCGCTTCGGATAGAAGAACTTCGAAACGTAGGTCCGAGGGACGTTTTTGTCCTTGGGGCGGAACAGGGTCTTTTTGACGGTGTCCCAGAGGCTCAGAAGCGAGATGCGCTGAGCCGCCCAGTCCGCGCTAATCCTCGTGCAGGGGATGCCCCAGGTCTTCTCGGTGTAAGTGCCGAAGAAGACATCGTAGAGCTTGCGCCCGAAGCGGTTGACGACCCAGTTTTCGAAGTTCGAGTCGGGGCGAGGCGCGAACAGGTTTCTGACCTTCACCGCCAGGTAGTCGAGGAACGACTTCACCAGCACGAGCGGCGGCAGATTCCGGATGACGTTCCCGCCTTGCAGCGGGTAGTGAAAAAATCGGTTGTAGAGGAAAATCCGGGACTGGCGGTTGGCCCAGTGGATGTCGTCGCCGAGGAGCGCCATCGCCTCGTCCTTGACATGCTGGTCGGTGGTGTGAAACCGATGTGGGCCGTTGTCGTAGTCGAACTCGCCCCACTGGGTCTTGATGGTGTGGCTACCGGCGAGGCCCCCGGGGTGCGCGGCCGCTTCGAGCACGAGCACCCGCAGGCCGTGCTTCCGGAGGCGGTTGGCCGCCGACAGTCCGGCGAGGCCCGCGCCCAGCACCAAGACATCGAATCGTTCCGTCATGTGGCAGGTTTTCGCAGGGAGCGGGAAGCGCGTCCGTCGCCCGGGGCTCTTCGGAGCGGGCGAGCGGAGGGCCATGACCCATCTCGGTCTTCCGAGAATGGAATCCTGAGCCCAAAGGCCACTCGCGCGGCCGCCGCACCCCGGAAGGTACCACGGCCCAGCAGGGCGAGGAAACCGGGAGGCCCAGGTAGGTTCAGACGGTTGCCGCCCCAGATCGAACTTCCGGAGGGAGGCCGGCGCAGTATCGTCCGAGACTGATCCTCTTGGCCCGCCTTCTGAGCTTTACCTTTGGCCCGGCCCTCGGTCGAAAGAGGGGCGAGCCGGTTTCGGGCTCCGCTGGTCGGGTCCCTGCCCTGGAGTGACCAAGCCCGTGATCGCCCTCGTTCGTCAGTGCATCCAGTTCCGCGAGCTGCTCGCGACTTTCATCACCCGTGAGCTACGGGCTCGCTTCCGAGGCAGCATCTTCGGCAGCTTCTGGATCGTTCTCCAACCCCTTTGCTTCCTGCTCGTCTTCGTGGTGGTCTTCCGCCAGCTCTTGGAAACCGGGGTGGACCCGCGCCTCGTTGAGCGCCGACCCGGCTTCTTTCCCCTGGCCATGTTCTGCGGCCTCGTGCCTTGGATTTCCATGGCGGAGACCCTGAGCCGGGGGAGCGGCTGTGTGATCGAGCACGGAAACCTGATCAAGAAGTTCGCTTTCCCGAGTGAGATTCTGCCGGTCTACCTGGTCGGGGTGAGCCTGGTGTCGACGATGGTGGGATTTGCCCTGGTCGCAACCGGGGTGTTGATCTTCCACGGTGAATTGCCACACCACGCCTACCTCCTGCCGATCGCCCTCTTCTTCCAAGCTTGTTTCACCCTCGGCATCACCTTCATCACCTCCAGCGCCTCGGTGTTCATCCGCGACATCGGGCATCTGATGCCGCTCTTGCTCAACTTCATCTTCTTCCTCACCCCGATCTTCACCTTCGGACGATTTCCCGGTCAGCCCCTGCTCGCGACGATCCTGCGCTGGAATCCGCTGACCTACCTCTTCGAGACCTACCGGTCGATTTTTGTCTACCACCCCGCGGATCACGAGTTCTTGGGGTCGGTCGTCGATGAGGCGACGCGGGCGAAGTTCGCCCTGCTGCCGGAAAACCCGGGAGCGCCTCCGTGGGGTTGGCTGCTCACCTTCGGAGCCGTCGCACTCACCGTGCTCATCGTGGGTCATTGGACTTTCACCCGCCTGAAACCCCGCTTCGCGGACGAGGTCTAAGCCGTGGCCAACGAAATCGCGATCACCGCTCGTGACCTCGGAAAGGTCTTCCGGGTGTACCCCGACCCCCGCAGTCGCATCGTGGAGTGGGTCACTCGAGGCAAGGTCAAGCGCCACACCGAAAAGTGGGCGCTCCGCGGCGTGAGCTTCGATGTCCCGAAAGGATCGGCCCTCGGAGTCGTCGGGAGCAATGGAGCCGGCAAGAGCACCTTGCTCAAGATCATGAGCGGAACCACTCTGCCCACCACCGGTCACTTCGAGGTAAGGGGCCGCCTCGGTTCGCTGCTCGAACTTGGCGCGGGCTTCCACGGAGACTTCTCCGGCAAAGACAACATCTTCATGAACGCGGCCATCATGGGGATTCCCAAGCGCGAAGTGAAGGAGCGCTTCTCGGAGCTCGCCGAGTTCGCCGAGCTCGGCGATTACCTCATGATGCCGGTGCGCACCTACAGCTCGGGGATGACGATGCGCCTCGCGTTTGCCACCGCGCTGTTGGCTCATCCGGACATCCTGATCCTGGACGAGGTGCTTGCGGTCGGGGACGCCTATTTCCAAAAGAAGTGCATGGATCGGATTCGCAAGATTCGCGAGTCCGGAACCTCCGTGCTCTTCGTCTCGCACAGCATTTACCACATCCGCCACATTTGTGATGCCGCCATCTGGCTCCACCAGGGTCAACAGATGGATTCCGGAGATCCCACGAAGATCACCGACGAGTACGTCAACTTCACGATGGCCCAATCGAGTGGGCAGGCCAGTCAGGCCGGGGCTACAGAAACGCCCGATCTTGCCCTGCCTCACTTGGGCCCGATCAAGATCACCCGCGCCGGAGAGACGACGGAAACGCTCGAATTCCGGAGTGGCGAGTTTGCCGACATCCACGTCTCGTATGTCAATCCTTCGGGCCGGGGCCGACATCACGTGGGCGTCATCGTGAATCGCAACGACGACCTCATGATCTTCTCGACCCGCAGCTCCGACCATGGTTGTGCGCTCCAGGGCAAAGAAGCCTCCCTGGTCGTGCGGGTGCCCCTCTCGTTCACGGCCGGGGAGTTCTACATCAGCGGCTACCTCCTCGACGAGAGCTGTGACCACATCCTCGATCAGCGATTGGCCTGGTCCCGCTTCAAGGTCAATTACACGGGCATGGAGAAGGGCGTCATCCTCGCCGATGTGAAATGGCTCGCTCCCGAGGCTCAGCCGCGATGACCGGATGGGGCAAAAACGCCTTCGGCCCTAACTGGCCGCCCGGGCGTCCCCCGGGGCTGGCGGATGCCTTTGGTATTCGCCCCGACCACCGCGTTTTGGAAGTCGGGGGAGGCGGCAACGCATGGTCGCGCGCGAACGTGATCTGCGACCTCACGTTCGGATGTTCGGCGCAGCGCAATGGCGCCCCTGCCGTCCTCGAGCCGGGAAAACGTTACGTCGAGGCCGCCGTCGAGTCGCTGCCTTTCTCAAATCTCGAATTCGATTTTGTCTATTGCACCCAGGTCCTCGAGCACGTCCGGGATCCCGAGCGGGCGGCCGCGGAATTGTCGCGCGTGGCGCGCCGCGGCTTTGTCGAGGTCCCGTCGCGCTTCGGTGAATTGACGCACGGCAATCCGACCCATCGCTGGATCGTCGACCGGGAGGAAGACTCCCTGGTATTCCAAGCCCGGCCCTTCATAGAACACCCACTCCGCAGCTTCTTCTACGGAATCCTGTTCCAAAACCCCGAGCTTAGGCACCGTTGCGAAGAGGAATATCGCAACCTCTTCAACCACCAGCTCCTCTGGGAGGGGACTCTGAAAGTCCGCATCGCGCCCCACTCCGGTGGTGAGGCGTTTCATTACGAAAACCCCTCCCACGCTCTGCGGGCCCACTGGAGCTTCGCCCGCGACACCCTCGCGGCGGGAGCTCCGCCCGAATACGCTTTTCCCGAGCTCCTGGAGGCGAGGCGCCGCGCGCCCGATTCTCCACTGCTTCGAGAATTGCACGCCGTCTACTTGGCCCGCCAAGGGCGGATCGACGAGGCGCTGCACCTCGTCACCCCGACGAGTGCCCATGCGGGCACTGAGCTCCCGCGGCTTTTCCGCCAGGCCGCCGGGGGTCGACTCCATCCACGCGACATCCCGATACCTCCCTATCCGCCTTCGGTGGAAATCGACGTCGCCACCGAGCCGTCGCGCGAGGTTTCGGTACTCGCTGCGGCCGACCGAAGCGCCGATCTCCGAACCTCGGTGGTCTCCGCCTTGACCCAGGACTACCCCGACGTGGTGGTGTTCGCGGTCGTCCTCACCGGTCAGGAATCCGCCCTCTCCGGCCTTGAGTTCGGTTCACGTCTGGTGATCGTGCCGGCGCCGAATCTCGTGCAGGGCTTCAACACCGCCGCCACCCGCGCCGGCGGGACCTTCATGGCGTTTGCCATCGACGGCGATCATCTCCTGGCCCACCATCTCGTCACCGCGATCTCTCATCTCGAAAGTAGGGGAGTCGACACTCTCCACACTCGCGCCCTGTTCGCCGACGGAACGGGCGGCACCAAAGCGAACTTGGATCCGAACGATTCCCTGCATGGCCAGGTTCGCCTCTCGACCGTGGTGGCCCGCCGAAGTCGGCTCGCCACCCTCGGTCTATTGTCCGACCACCCGTGGCAAGACAGCGTGACGCATTGGCTCGGTCGCCTCGCCCGAACCGGCAGCGCGGCGAGTATCGAGACGGCTACGGTCCTACTTTCGATTGGTTCGACGGATCCGGCGGCCGTGCTTCCGCCGGAAGACATGCGCGGGCGACTCGACCCCATGGAACTGTGGCGTGAGGTGATCGCCGGAGCTACGCGCGTGCGTGGCCTGGAACAACGAATCGCGGACTTGGAACTGGCTTTGGCCGAGAGAGGAACGCCGTGAGCTACCTCAACATGATTCTCGAGGAGGCCTTCAAAAACCTCGAGCCGGGCGCTTTCCCCTTCAGCATGGGAGTGGAGGTCACCAACTTCTGCAACCTGAAGTGCCCGATGTGTCCGCGCGAGATCGCCGAACGTGGATTCGGCAACATGGACTTCGAGCTGTTCGCCAAGATCGCGGACGAAGCCTCCCACCACGCCTACCGCATCTTCCTGCCCCAGGGATTCGGTGAGAGTTTCATTCACCCTCGCTTCCGGGACATGCTGCTCTATCTGAAACAGAAGGGCGTGCATCCCACGATGGTGATCACCAACGGGACGCTCCTGAACGAGAAAAACGTCACCGCATTGATCGACGGCGAGGTGGACCTCGTGAGTGTCAGCCTCGACGGCACTAACAAGGAGGTCTACGAGGCCATCCGCAAGAATGCCAACTACGAGCGGGTCGTTGCCAATGTTCGCTACCTGTTCGAAGAGCGAGAACGCCGGCAGGCTACCCTCCCGCGGATCATCCTCCGCATGATCAAAATGGCGGAGACCGAAGCGGACGTGCCCAAGTTCCAAGAATACTGGGCGCCGTGGCTCAAGCCCGGCGACGAAATCGCGTTCAGCAACTATCAGACGTGGAACGGCAGCGTCGCGGACAAACGGGTCGAGGAACCGAGCGGAATGACCGCGCTCAAGAGCGGCCACCGCGGACCGTGCCGGATGCTCTACAAAACGGCGCAGGTTTACTTCGACGGACGGATGACGCCCTGTTGCTACGACTACGACTGCACGATGGAAATCGGCAACGTGCGCGAGCAGTCCGTGTCGGAGATTTGGAACGGCGAGCGAGCCCAACATTTCCGGCGGCTGCATGAGGAGGGGAAGAGCGACGAAATCCCCATCTGCCGCGGCTGCCAGGAATACACTCCCTGAACCCGGAGCTGGTCCTTCCATGACGGCCCCGAGCCCAGCCATCGATCTCAGCGTGGTGGTCGTGTCCTTCAACAGCGCGGCCTTGGTGGATCGTCTCATTCCGACGCTGATCGCCGACTCCTTCCACGTCGAAGGCCGCCCGGGCTCCCTCGAAATCATTGTCATCGACAACGCTTCGCCCGATGACGATCAAGCGCTCTTCGATTCGCTGGCCCGTTGGCCCATGGTCAGGCTCCTGCGGAACGCGCACAACGTCGGCTACTCGCTCGCCAACTTGCAGGGCCTGCACCTGGCCCGCGGCAAGTGGCACCTCGTGTCCAATCCGGACGTGTTGGTTCAGCCGGGCTGCCTGAACGCACTTTTCCGCGCGCTGGAGCAAACACGAGCTGCCATCGTCGGGCCTCTCGCCACGATGGACCCCGAGGGTCTCGTGCTGATGCCCCCGAACGATCTCCCGGATCCCTCTACCGAAAGCCTTGTTCAGCTCGGTCGTCGGCACGACGGCATCGCGCGCTATCAACTCCACGAGCGATCCCGCCGAGCCCACGCGGCCTGGACGGCATCCAGTCCCTTGCCCATGGACATGCTGAGTGGAGGCTTCTTCCTCGCGGCCCGCGCAACTCTGGAGCGCTACGGATTCTTGGATCCGACCTATCCGCTCTACTACGAAGACACGGATTTGTTCCGACGCTACCGCGCCCAGGGCCAGACCCTGTTCCACGTGCCGGACGCGCGAATCGTCCACCTCTTCTCGCGCTCCACATTTTCCCGCTTCCGGGGTGCGATGTACCGCAATCGGATCGGACGCGATCGTTATTTCTCGACTCACTTTGGCGCCGCCGGTCTGCGCACCTTGGAGACCGTCCTGGCGCGCGCCGTGGCCAGAGACTGCGACGGACAGGCCCCGTTCCCCCTCGAGATCCTTCCTCCCAATTCGAATCCTCCGACCGTCGACCTGCCCGACGTGCCCGGCGCATTCTTGGAAATCGCCGGGCAGGCGCGTTTCAGCTTGGCAGTCGGGCTGTTTCCGCCGGCTCCGGGTTCCTTCACCTGGCCACGAACCTGGTGGGAAAGCCTGCCATCCGTGCATTACTGGTGTCGCGCCGTCGATCCGAGCACGGGCCGAACCCTCAAGGCCTGGAGAGTCACCAAATGCCCGCCGACGTGAGCGAGTACGAGATTGGCCCACTGCGGAAGGGGGAGGAGGTCGCGCTCCTCGAGACCTTTCGGAGAGTATTCGGCCAGGCGAAGAGCCTCGAGTACTGGCGTTGGCAGTTCGAAGCCAATCCCTGCGGGCAACACGCGTGGGTAGCGAGGACGGCGGCCGGCCAGGTGATCAGCCAATTCGCCGCCCTGCCCCGCCGTCTGAAGGTGCGAGACGAAGTGTTTCTCTTCGGCGAAGTCGTCGACAGCATGACCGATCCGGAATTTCGGGCGGGGCTGAAGAAGCCCGGCCTTTTTGCCAGCACCTGCAACGCGTTTGTCGACGAGTACGGTCGCCCCGACCGGGAAGCCATCATGTACGGGCTTCCGAATCCCCCGGCCTTTCGAATCGGCCGTAAGCTTCTCGGCTACGTACACCTCTACGACGTCGAATTGATGACCCGGGAAATTGCCGTCGCCGAGGCAGCGCCCCGCTTGCGCGAGAGTCCGATCACGGGGTTCGGTCCCGAACACGACGAACTGTGGTCGAGGGTGGCCCACCAACATGTGGTTTCGGTCATCAAAGATGCCCAGTACTTGAATTGGCGTTACGCCAACTGCCCTTCGCCGATCTATCAACTGCGCGAATACCGAGACGACTCGGGGCTGATCGTCGGCCTGGCGGTGTTCCGTCCGCAGTGGATCCGGGAAGGCTACGGGGCCATCGCCGACGTGATCGCCGATTCGGCGCACCCTCTCGCCCCGACGCTGGCAGATTCGCTCCAGGCCAGCGGGACCGGGCTCGGAGTGCAGGGACTCCAGGCGTTCGTGCGACCCTCGAGTCCGTTTGCCCACGGCCTCGGAGCCCGCGGGTTCATTCCCGTTCCTAGTCACTTTCGCTTCGTCGCCCGCACATACGAAGCTACCGTGCTGCCGCTCGACTGGCTCAAGGATGCCTGGGACATCGCGCTAGGGGACTTCGACGTCGTCTGAAAGCGCCTCCCATTCCGCGTGCAGGGTCAAAACGGCTTCACACCAGGCCCGAAGAAATTCCAATCCAGCGCACGAGGGCGGCGTCGTCGTCTCCGATTCAGGTGCGGCGGTGGCCAGAAAGCGGCCCACGAGTTCGAGATTCCGGCGACGCTCATGCTGGCAGCGCAGCCAGATTTCCTCCGGTCCGCGGCGCTCGCAAAACTGCGGCGGCAGTGAGGGAGGCGGACGGCCCAGTGAGGGAGCGATCACCGAGACCTCCAAGCTGAGGAATTTTATCAGGAGTTCGCGGAGGGCGGCACGGGCGCGCTCCCCCTGCGGCCACGTTTCGGTGGCGAAGGTGCGCTCCATACGTCTTTCGATTTGAGACCACGTCTTCGCGGCGGAGTCGGATCGCCGACGATTCGGGTCGAAGCCGAGCACCCATGCCTCGGCCTGCCACTGGAACTCCCAAATCCCGTTCACGCGGTCGGCGAGAGCGAGCGGTACCAGGAGTCGCGCTGGCGAGCTTCAAAGCCGGCCGACTTCGCGACCCGAACGAGGGACTCGGCCGGGGCACAAGCATGCACCGAGCCGGCTTGCGACACCACGTTCTCTTCCATCATGGTGCCTCCGAGATCATCACACCCGTGATGCAGAGCGCGACCGGCGACTTCGAGGCCCATCGTCGGCCAAGAGGCCTGGAAGTGGGGGATGTTGTCGAGGTAGACGCGACAAAAGGCGATGTGACGCAAGTAGTCCTCGGCGTCACCACCGAGTTTCCAGCCTTTCATTTTGCCGAACACTTCCCCGTACCGACTCTCGTATTGGAGCGGCCAGGCGATGAAGGCCATGAATCCGTGCCCGAAGCGGGCGAGGGAACGATCCTGCTGGGCGCGGAGCGCTTCGAGCGCCCGCAGGCGATGAATCGGCTCTTCCCCGAAGCCGAACACTTGGCTCGCCGACGTGTAGAGACGCCGTTCGTGGGCAATCTCCATGACCCGAAGCCAAGCCGCGGTCTTGATTTTCTTCGGGGAGACCCTGGCGCGAATCTCGTCGTCGAGAATTTCGCCCCCACCTCCGGGGATGCCGCGAAGACCGCTGGCCACGAGACGATCCACCACGGCCTCGAGACTCATCCCCTCGAGCAGCGCGATGTGTTCCACTTCGGAGGGGGAGAGAGCATCGAGTTCGAGGGTCGGAAACTCCGCGCCGATCCAGCGGAAAAGCTCTTCGTAGTAACGAAGCCGCAAATCCGGATTGTGTCCCCCTTGCAGGAGCACGCGCGTTCCTCCGACCGCCACGAGTTCCGCGAGCTTCCGGTGCATGTCGGTCCGAGTGAGCACGTAGGACTCGGCATGGCCGGGCGGGCGGTAAAACTCGCAGAACTTGCAGTCGGTGATGCAGACGTTCGTGTAATTGACGTTGCGATCCACGAGGTAGGTGACGATCCGTGGATCGGAATAGCGCTCACGGACCAGCGTCGCGGCCTCGGCCAAGGTGGCCGTGTCCAGGTCCGAGTAGATCGCGAGGCCCTCGGCCTCTGAGAGGCGCTCCTTCGACCTGACACGAGCGAGCAGTGAGTCTCGATCCATGGAACCTCCTGACCTAGAGCCTGACCTTAGCGCTCTCGTCGCCCCCCTTGAAGGTGGGTAGCATGACCCCATGGCGCTGGTCGTGTCGGAGTTGGCGAGAGTCGTGAAGTGGGCCGACCAGGAGCGAGTCCTGTTCGACCTCCTTTCCTTCGAACTTCCCCCCGGCGGCAGTCTCGGTCTCACTGGGCCCGCCGGGGCGGGAAAGAGTGCGGTCCTGCGCACGATCGTCGGCCTCGACGACAAGAGCCACGGAACTATTCAACTCGACGGAGTCGCGGCCGAAGCGCTGGGCTGGCCCAAGTTTCGTGCCGAAGTTGGGTTTGCACCTTCATCCCCGCTGTGCGGCGACGAGAGCCTCAAGTCCTGGAATATCTGGAGCCGCAATTTCCGCGCCCAGGCCACTCGCAAAGTGCCGGCCCTCGAAGCCGTGGCCGAGGAGTTCGGATTCCCCCTGGCGCTGATCGCCGCGAAAGCTCGAGACCTGCCCCTGCCGCTCGCTCACTTGGCGGCCATCGTCTTGCACGTTCGGATGGCCCCCCGGTTTCTGCTTCTCGATGAGCCACCTCCCGAGGTGGTGCGCGAACTGCGGGACCGGTTGGCCCAGGGGCTCCGAAGCGCGCGGGCTCGAGGGATGGGCCTCCTCTTGGCCAGCCGCGACGAGCTGCTCTTGGCCGAGACCACGGACGAGCTCGTATTGCTCTACGACGGGAACGAACAAGCTCGAGGGCGCACGAGCGACATCATTCCGGGGGCGGTCGCGGTGACCCGACGGAGAGTTCCATGAGCTGGCCGCACGGTTTGCTTCTGCCCGTTGGGATGCTGATCTACTGCTGGTGGAGGCGACGCCCGTCGTTTCGAATTTGGGGTCCCGTCTACGCTGCGCTCATCGCGGTTGGCGTGCTTCTCCTAGTTTTCGGACACCCCTCGGTCTACGTCACCCCGGTGGCTGCCGTCCTCGCCTTCTTCCAACTTTGGCAACCGGTCTCGCTGCCGCTGAGCGAAGAGGCACGCAGCATGATCGAGCGCGGGATGGCGCTCGGGGCAACCCGAAGGGAGAGTCTCTATCCGGGTCGAGAAACCGGACGGATCCTCGTCGATCCCACGGACTACTTCATCCTCGCTATTCTCCTCATTCTCGACTCTCTCGTACTGGTATTGGATCGGCCCGGGGCGGCGAGTCCAACCGCGTTCTCTGTCGCCGGACTGGTGAACAACGTCCTTCAATTGGCCGCGATCACATTTCTGTTTCGCGACCCCTATCGCCACTCGGTGCGGGACCACTCCCTCCAGGACGTCGCCACCATCCCGCGGGCGCAGCGATTCGACCTCGAGGTCGCCCGGCCCGCCGTGCCCGTCCAAGTCTTCGACCAACGTCCCCCGGAGGGCCAGGAGGGCGGTTTCGCCCGAATCTCCGAGGTTTGATCGGCGCCGACGCGGCCTGTTAGATTCGCGAGCGGGGGTCGATGCGCCTCCGCTTCGATTTTCACCGGGAGAAGTTCATGGGCGCTGCGAAAAAGATCACCACCGACGTGTTCGAGAAAGAAGTCGCCAAGGGGAAGGGCGCTGCGGTCATCGATTTCGGAGCGACTTGGTGCGGCCCGTGCCAAGCGCTGGCGCCGGCGCTCGACCGGCTGGCGGTGGACTACGCCGGCAAAGTGCTCATCGGCAAGGTGGACGTCGACGAGGAGCCCGATCTCGCGGCGCAGTTCGATGTGCTCTCGGTGCCGACCGTGGTCTTCTTCCGGGACGGAAAGAAGGTCGACCAGATCCAGGGCAACTACCCGGACCGCATTCGCCAGCGCATCGAGTCGCTGATCAAAGCGTGAGCCATCCGCGGGCGGACGATTCGGCGACGATGCTCGACCAGGTCGCCGAGCGGCTGGAGCGCGCCCGCGAAGTCCTGCTCACGAGCCACATCACTCCCGACGCCGACGGTTTGGGCACCGCCATCGCCCTCCTGCGACACCTGCGCCGGCTCGGCAAACGCGCGATGATGGTCAATTGCAGCGCAGCTCCGAGTAGTCTGCGTTGGATCTACGACTCCGGCGAGTTCTTGGTCTTTGTCCCAGGCCAGCACGAAAGTCGGGTGCAACGTGCCGACGTGATCGTCGCGACCGATCTTGGGGGGAGCGCCCGCCTCGGCCGCATGCTCGAACCGATCCGCGCGGCCCAGGCCACCCGCGTCGTAATCGACCATCACCACTACGAAAACGACCTCTTCGACTTGCCGCTGATCGACATGCGGGCATCTTCCTCCGCGGAGCTGGCGTATCGATTGCTCCAGCACATGGGGGCCGAAATGGACGCGTCGATCGCGGAGCCCCTCTACGCCGGCGTGGTCTCGGACACCGGCAACTTCTCGTTCCCCGGCACTAAGCCCTCGGTCCACCGCATGGCCGCGCACCTCCTCGAGTGTGGTGTCGATCCTCATGTGATGTGGCGGCGCCTTTCCTGCCAGGTGCCCATGGCGAAGATGCGATTCCTCGGTCAGTCCCTGACTCGGATGGAGTTTCTCGCCCAGGGGAAAATTGCGCACCTCGCGGTCCGCACGCAGGAACTGCGCGACGGCGGCATCCATGCTCGCGACGCCTTCGAAGTGGTGAATCACCTCTTGCTCGTCAAGGGCGTCGAAGTCGGCGTCTTCTTCCTCGAGATCGACGATCAGCAGACCAAGGTCAGTCTTCGCTCGCAAGGCAAGGTCGACGTCGCCGCGCTCGCTCGAAGGCACGGCGGGGGAGGCCACCCCGGGGCCGCAGGCTGCACCGTGAAGGCACCAGGAATCGACGGCGCCCGGGAACTCGTGATCGCCGAACTCGAAGCGGCCCTTCGTCCGGAAACGGAATGGGAGTGACCGCGGTGGAAACCATCGACCGGCTCCCGCTGTTTCCGTTGCCGAAGACGGTGCTCTTTCCCGACACTCTTCTGCCCCTGTTCGTGTTCGAGGCCCGCTACCGTGCGCTGCTCGAAGATGCCCTCGACGGACCAGGGTGGGTCGGCATCCCGACTCTCCTTCCCGGCTTCGAAGGCCAAAGCGACGGCACGCCTCCGATCACAAAAGTGTTCGGAGTGGGACGCATCGAGGGTTATCGCCGCAATCAGGATGGAACGAGCCACCTCGCCCTCGTGGGCGTGCACATCGCCGAGCTGCAACGAGAATGGCCGCTTGAGGTTTTTCGTCGCGGCCAAGTTCGCCTACGCCCGGCTCCGGAGTTGACGGCGGAGGCGAGTTCGGCGCTGCGCCTCGAACTCGCGAGCGCTCTGCAGCGGCGGCCGATCGAGGCACACGAAACCGAAGTCATCGAGGTGCTGCGCGAACTCGTTCGCGATCCCGGCCGTTCGGTCGAGTTGGGCGTGCACGTGGCGGCCTCCGCTCTCGGCGGAGCCACCATGTCGCGGCAAGCGCTCCTCGAACTGCCGACGGTGGTAGAGCGGGCGCAACAGTTGATCCACACCTGGGCGAGGCTCGCCCGCACCCTCGGACGGGGGGATCCATGAAGATCTTCGAACCGCACGCTCATATGGTGTCCCGAGTGACTGACGACTACGAACGCATGCGCGACAGCGGCGTCCGGGTCGTCTTGGAACCGGCGTTTTGGCTGGGCCAGCCTCGCACTTCGGTCGGTAGCTTTGTCGACTACTTCGACACGCTGCTCGGTTGGGAGCGGTTTCGGGCCGCCGGCTTCGGAATCCACCACGTGTGCACGTTGGGTCTCAATCCCCGCGAGGCGAACGACGACCGGGTGAATGCGGGCGTGGTCGAACTCCTCCCTCGCTACCTGGAAAAAAACGGCGTGGTGGGTGTCGGGGAAATCGGCCTCGACGACATGACGGCCAAAGAGGAACGCTGGTTCCTCGCTCAACTGGTGCTCGCAAAGGAGCACGACCTGCCCGCGCTCGTCCACACTCCGCACCGGAACAAGCGCCAGGGTTTTCTGCGCTGCCTCGACATCATCCGCGATTCGGGAATCCGGATGGACCGGGTCCTACTCGACCACGGGAACGAAGAGACCGTGAAGATCACTCGCGAAACCGGGGTGTGGCAGGGCTTCTCGATCTACCCCCACACCAAGATGGATCCACCTCGGATGGTGGCCATCCTGCGCCAATACGGGGTCGAGCGCATGATCATCAACAGCGCCTGCGACTGGGGGGTGAGCGACCCCTTGTCCGTGCGCAAGACCGCCGACCTCATGGCGGAGGCCGAGTTTGGGGTGGGGGACATCGATCGCCTCGTCTGGGGCAACCCGGTCCAGTTTTTCTCGGAGACCGGCCGCGGCACGGAGGCCGAGTGGTCGACCCCGCCGGCTTCGACCCTCGGGGCCACTCACGCTGGCAACTCCTTCCTCCGCGGCCAGTCCGTCGAAACCTGGGGGAAAAGAGCATGATCGCGTGGCCGCCCCTCCGAGGTCGACTCTCGGAGTCCGAGCTGGCCGGCCTCGCGTGGGTCCAAGCCAAGATCGGAAATTCCCAAACGCAGCGCCTGGTGTGGCTTGCGAGCCTGCCTCGGCGGGTCGGGAAGCGGGCCTTGGCTCCTGAGTTGGTGAAGGCCGGGGTCGCAACTCTGAATCTCGGGGCGTGGCGCGCCGCCGATGTGGCGGCGGCGGTCGAGTTCATCGAAGCCAGTCTTGGCGAAGCCGCCCTGGTCGAGCTTTGGGACCACGGCGACCAAGAGGAGCGCCGGATGGTCGGCCGCTCCGTCTGTCTCGGTTTGGGAGACCTGGCCACCCCGCTGCTTTGGGATCGGGCCCACCGGCAAAACGACCAAATCCTGTTCGAGGCGACCTTTCTCGACTCCGATCACTTGGCCCGCCTGGCCGACGACGAGGTGTGGGCAAGGGCGGTCCTCAAGGCGGCGTTCTTGAACCTCGACCTCGCCCGCCTCTACGGATTCGAGAGGCGCCTGCCGGATACGCTGCAGGAGTGTCTCGCCGACTTTGCCGCGGAGCGCCGGGCGGCCGGCCGCCCGGTGTGGCCAGGCACCTATGCCATTGCGATGCTCGGTGAGAATCCGCGGCTCCTGACCCTGTTGACCGCGGACCGCCGATCGACCGACCCGACCACCCAGGCCCAAATTGCCGACGCCACGCGGCTCGCCGAGTCCGTGCGTTGATCGCGGAAACCCCCGGCCGTAGAGTCCGCTTTCCATCGGAGTGCCCTGTGACCAGGCGAGCCAGCCCGATCTGCCTGCTTCTCCTCATCCTCTTGGGTTGCAAAGGGCCCGAGGAGTACCTCAGCGATCTCAAGACTTCGGTCGACCCCAATAAGGGTCATCTGAACCTCGGGGTCTACGACGCCGGACTGCTCGTCCACGAAGGCCTCACCGGCCTCATGGATGAGGAGGTCTTGACCCTGTCGCAGGCGGGCCGAGCCGTGCACGACGCCGGCTGGCTCCTCGAGGTGAACGAGGTGCCGCTGATCCGCGCCGACGCGGTCAACCTCCTCGCGCACGTGGCGCTCCGCTACCCGTGGCCCCCGCTCGCCACCTCCTACTCCGACGAAAAAAACGTTGGTGATGTCGCCCTCGCCAACATCGAGTTGCTGCATCAGGCGACCAAGGAACTCGAGGCGGAGCCACTCCTGGCCGCCCTCGGGAGCCCGGACCGTGCGGTGGTGGAACGCGCGCACACACGCCTGAAGGAAATCACCGGACAATCCCTGCCCAGCGACCCCGCAGTCTGGGAGGAGTACTGGACGCGCCGCAAGCCGGCGGTCCAAGCGGAGGCCGCTCAGGCTGCCACCGGCCCTGTCGCCACCCTCGGCAACCTGCGGTTTGCGAGCCTGGCGAGTTCGCGCTCGGTGCTCGGTTACCTGTCCATCAGCCTCCTCGGTTACGACGTGCCGGACCTTCGTCCGACGCTGACCGACACGATCGCCCGCATCGGCCGCCAGGTCGTGGTCTTCGGGGTGCTCCACGCGATGAACGACAAGGATCCGGTGGTGCGGATGGCAGCCTACCGGGCCGCGCAGGATGTCTTGGATCCCGGCTTCGAGGCCCGCCTGCAGGAACGCGGCGGCTCTGAGCGGGATCAGGATGCCCGCGTCCAACTCCTCCAGACTCTGCGGTTTTATCCGGGCCGTCGGACCATCGAAGCGCTCCTCACCGACCTGGGCGACCGCCGTCTCGCCATCGCGATCACCGCCCGCCGCAGCCTCGCCGATTTGTGCGAAGTCGACTACGGGGACGATGAGAGGGCGTGGTTGCTCTGGTACGAAAAAGAAGGGCGAAATCGCTGGCCATGAGGAGCCTTTCTGTCCGCGTAGCCTCCGAGGTTCGCCAGGACTACGACGGCACGCCGCTCGCGCCTCACTGGATCCGTCGCCGTTTCGGTTTGAAAGGTGACGCCGCAGTCGCTTTTATCGGCGCCTGTGAGGTCCGAGGCGAGCGGCTCGTCGACCTCGAGGATCGCGAGGCGGGCGACTTCATCTACTCCCCGGAAATGGTGCACGTGCTGGTCGAGTGCTTCGGCGCTGACCTCGCGCGCATGATCTTCATTCAGCGATTGCTGGCGAGCCACGCCGCGGATCTGGTTCGCGAAGCGACCGGTCGCGCTGACGTTCGTCGCAGTGGCGACGATGTCTACCTCGGCGATGCCAAACTCTCGGTGAGCATCGCCACGCTCTCGCCGCTGTCGGGGCTCGTGCACTTCGGGGTCAACGTGCGCAGCGAGGGCGCGCCCGTACGAGCGATCGGCCTTGCGGAAATCGACATGGCGCCGGTGGCGTTCGCACAAGCCCTGCTCGCCCGCTTCAGCGGCGAAATCGACTCGATCATCGACGCCTTGGGCAAGGTCCGACCCGCGCACGGAAGGGACGATTAGTGCCCCCTTCGTCGACCAGCGCATCGCCCCGGTTCGGGGCCCGGGCCAAGTTGGTCCTGAAGCTCCTCATCGGGGCCGGGGTGGTGGCGTTTGTCGCCAGCAAGATCGACTGGCAGGACCAGGTGCAGATCGAAGGCGAAACCGAGGTCAGGCGGGGCCAGGGTCTGCACGTGGATCCGCAAGTGGCGGGAGTATGGATCCAGCCCGCGGGCGGCACGAGGCAGGAGGTTCCGTTCCATCAGGGTCCAGTCCTGCTGGAAGTGCCGGGGGGCTTCCGGGTCGAACTGCCGAGCCAGCCACCCATCCTCGGATCAAGCGCGGGCTTCCAGGGAGCCCTGGAACTTGAGGCGGCCAACGGGAAAGTCACTACCGATCTGTCCACGCTCGCGCGGGTTCGCCGGGACCGCGGAGACGGCACTTTCGAGCTGACGCCGAACTTCAGCGAGGGATTGCGCACGGTGTTCGGGCGGGTGAGCGCCCTCCACTTCGGGCTGGCGCTGCTCCTGTTTTTGGTCGCCTACCTCTTCGGGATCCGCCGGTGGCAAATCCTGCTCCTCGCGCAGGGGCTCGGTGTGTCCTTTTTCGAAGCGGTGCGACTCACCTTCGTGGGGCTCTTTTTCAACAATGTCGTGCCCGGGCTGACCGGGGGAGACCTGATCAAGGCCGTTCTCGTGGCCAAAGCCCACCCGGGGCGCGGCGCGGTGGCGGTCGGCACCGTCATCGTGGACCGGGTGCTCGGACTCGCGATCCTTGCCCTGCTCAGCGCCGGAGTGTTGGCGTTCCACTACTCGCGCTACCAGTCGTTGGCGCAGTGGCTCTTTTTGGCCCTGGGGGCCGGCGCGGCGGTGGTCTTGGTGTTCTTTTCCCGGCGCGTTCGCCGCGTCCTGCGCGTCGACGGCCTCATGCGCCGCCTCCCCGGCGCGAAAATCCTGAAGTCGCTCGACGAGGCATTCTTGGCGTACCGCTCGCAGGGAGCGACCCTGGCCATGGCCAGTGTGCTGTCGGTCTTGGCCCACGCGGCCAACATCGTCGCGATCTACATTCTCGGACGCGATATCGGAGTCGGGCCGGAATCCGGCCTCGAAGGCACGCCGCTGATCACCTATTTGGCCACGGTCCCCATCATCCTCATCGTCTCCTCGCTCCCGCTCCTGCCCGGGGGATGGGGGGTGGGGGAGGCGGCCTTCGCCTACTTCTTCCGCACGGTGGGGATCTTGAATCCCAGCCTGAGCATCGGACTGTCCATCCTCACCCGCACGACGATGTTGGCGATCAGCCTCTTCGGCGGAGTTTTCCTCGTCCTCGACCGTCGGCCCGGGCGGGCCCATCCTCCCGCCCAGGCGACCCCGGTCTCGGAACCAGCATCATGTCCCTCCTCGTCGTCGGCTCCGTAGCGCTCGATTCCGTGGTGACTCCCTATGGCCACCGCGAGAGCATTCTCGGCGGCGCCGCCTCGTTCTTCTCGATCGCGGCCAGCCACTTCGTGCCGGTCCGCTTGGTGGCGGTGATCGGCGAGGATTTCCCCGAAGAGCACGTGAAGCTTTTCGCCGAGCGCAACATCAATCTGGCCGGGCTCGAGCGCAAATCCGGCGGCAAGACCTTCCGCTGGAAGGGGCGCTACATCGGACGGATGGATGCCGCCGAAACCCTAGCGACCGAGCTCAACGTACTAGGCAGCTTCAAGCCGACCCTGCCCGCGGAGTTTTGCTCGACGCCCTACGTGTTCCTCGCGAACACTGACCCAGTCACCCAACTCCACGTGCGGCGCCAGCTCAAGAGCCCCAAGTTCGTCCTCCTGGACACCATGAATTTTTGGATCAGCGGCGCGCGGGCGGCCCTGATCGAGGTGCTCAAGGAAGTCGACGGCGTGGTCCTGAACGACGACGAAGCGCGCAGCCTCGCCGAGGAGTCGAACTTGATCCGCGCCGTGCAGAAAATCGCTGCGTTCGGCCTGCGCACGATCGTGGTGAAAAAGGGAGAGCACGGGGCACTCCTCTTCCGCGACGGCCAGCTCTACGCCGTGCCGGCTTACCCGCTCGAAACGGTGCGCGATCCCACGGGAGCGGGGGACTCGTTTGCCGCCGGCTTCCTCGGAGCCTTGGCGGAGCGCGGGGACCTCTCGTTTGCCGGCCAAAAACTCGCCCTCACCTACGGAACCACGGTGGCGTCGTTCACCGTCGAGGGGTTCGGGCTCGAGCGCCTCATGACCACCACCCGGGACGAGATCGACCGGCGTCAAGAGGCGCTGCTTTCCTTCATCCGAGTTTGACGCGAGGCTCGCGCCCTCGATCGCGCACGAGGGGCGAAAGTGCCCCCAGGGCGTCGCAACCTCCCTGCCCCGGGGTTGGGAACCGGGGCCAGATCACATACATTCTGCCGTCTTTCCAGGTGGGCGAGGATGCCTACCTTCTTCACGAAAGGCCATACCGCGCAAGCGGGAACCGGGCGGACGAGGCTTCGTCGCCCCAGTCATCGAGTGTCCATGAGCGCTACGGACGGCACCATTCTGACCAGCATCAAGTCTCCCGGCCCCAATCCCCAGGGGCTCACCTACGACGGTGAGCATCTGTGGGTCTCCGACCGCACCGATCGCAAGATCTTCAAGGTCGTCCCGGCCACCGGGCAGGTGATTTTCAGCATCGCCTTTGACGGCGAATTGGCCGGCACGGCTTGGGACGGCAGCCACGTGTGGCAAGCCGACCGAACCTCGCGCACCATCTCCCGGATCGACCCGGAAACCGGCACGATCGCCCTTTCGCTCGGGATCGACCTCCCGAGTGGCGATGTCACCGGCCTGCACTACGAAACCGGCGGAGTGTGGTACGGCCTCTCCCGCCTAGGCCAGGCTCGCAAGGTGCGGGAATCCGATGGCCGCTTCATGCGCGCTCTCCCCACCAAGGGTGACATCTGCGGGCTCGTCCTCGTGGGTCGGCATCTCTATTACACCGAGCCCAGCGAAGGCCTCTGCCACAAGATGGATGCCACCGCCGGAGCCATCCTGATTTCGTACCGCCTGGGCGGGCGCCCCACGGGGCTTTGCTACGACGGCACCGCGTTTTGGGTCTCGGACGCCGAAGCGGGTGAACTGCGCCGCCTTCGATTCTGAGCCTGGGCCCTCACCGATACCTCAGCCGAGCCCGAGCCACCCGCGTTCGACCGATTCAGTCCGAAGAGGGAAAACGTCGATCCTGCTTGCGTCGGCTCTCGGCGCGTTTTCCGGCTAACCTACGTTCCTTGGAACCTTTGGTTGGCCGAGATGCCCGGCGCTTCTTTGGGAGCTTGGCGGCGCTGCGCACGATTTCCGTGAGCCGCGCCAGCGCCAGCGAACGATTCTCCGACTGGGACCGCGTCTCGGAGCACACGATTCGCAGCACTCCCTCCTTGCTCAAGCGATTGGCCAGGACCCCGACGATTCGCGAGCGCCAGGGCTCCGGAATTTTCGACTGGCTTGGGATCCAACGCACCTCCACCCGAGTTTCGACCTTGTTCACATTCTGGCCACCGGGCCCACCCGAACGGGTGGTGACCACGGTGAGCTCGTCGTCAGGAATCGCGAGACCTGGCGCCCAATCCGACATGGATTTCAATCTCTCGCTATGTTTGGCCATCGCCCAGGGGGTGATGGCCGTAATCCGGGGCCCTTGGTGGCTCCCGCGGCCGCGCAAGGGCTTCATCGGGGAAGCTACCGCTTCCCACCGCGCCAAGAGGAGCTTGCCGCTCCTCGTGGCGAACACGCCGGGACGATCCCGGATGCCGAATCGGGCATCCGCGGGCGACTCGGCGCGCAAGACCGCGCGCACCAACCATGTTTCATTGGCCACTCGTCCGCGAGGAGGAGTGGCGACCGAGAATATCCGATGGCTTCACCTTCCACGGGCGAAAAACGCATCGCCCTCTTCATCGACTTCGACAACCTCGCCTTGGGCATCAAGGGATCCCCGGGCAAGAAATTCCAGATCCAGATCGTGCTCGACCGCCTGCTCGAAAAGGGCAAGATCCTGGTCAAGAAAGCGTACGCGGACTGGAGCACCCACCGCGACTACAAAGCCGAGCTCCATGCGGCCGCGATCGAGCTGATCGAGATCCCAAAGAAGCGCCTCGGCGGAAAAAACTCCGCCGATATCCGCATGGTCGTGGACGCGCTCGAGATCTCCTACAGCAAGGAACATCTCGACACCTTCGCGCTCGTGACCGGGGACTCCGACTTTTCGCCGCTCGTCACCAAGCTGCGCGAGAACAACCGCGAGGTGATCGGGATCGGCATCAAGGCGGCCAGTTCGCCGTTGCTGATCGAAAACTGCGACGAGTTCATTTTCTACGAAGAGCTGGTGCGGGCCGCTCCGACCAAGCACATCGCGCGCGAAATCTCCGGCGTATCGGATCGCAAGCGGGAGGCCTTCGATTTGGTCGCCGACGCAGTCCGCGCTCTCTTTCGCGAGGGCCGCGAACTCGTGTGGGCCTCCATGGTCAAACAGACCATCAAGCGCAAGAAACCCGTCTTCGACGAGGCCTACCACGAGTACGGCAGTTTTTCCGAGCTCTTGTTCGACATGGAAGAGCACGGGATCGTCAAGCTCCAGAAGGATCCGAAGAGCGGCTCTTTGATCGTGTCCGCCGTCTTGGCGGGAACCCGTTCGAACGAACACTGAACAAGGCCAAGCATGGAAGTCTGGGACAGCCACATCGAGCGCGAGGATGAGGGCTTTCGCTCTCGCCTGGCCCACTACTCGAAACTCGAAGCCGACCTACTGGACCAATGGTCCAAGGTGGCGAAGGGCGGACCGCCCGATGCCGTCACGAGGCACCGCGCGAGAAACAAACTCCTGCCGCGGGAGCGGATCGACCGCATCCTCGATCCCGGGACCGGCTTCCTCGAACTGTCACCGCTCGCCGCGCACGGTCTCTACGACGGCGAAGTTCCATCCGCGGGCATCGTCACTGGGATTGGCCGCGTGGCCGGCCGCCTGTGCATGCTCGTGGCCAACGACGCCACCGTGAAGGGCGGCACGTACTACCCCCTCACCGTGAAGAAACACGTGCGGGCGCAGAGCATCGCCGCCCAGTGCCATCTCCCGTGCATCTATCTCGTCGACTCCGGAGGGGCGTTCCTGCCTCTCCAGGATCAAGTGTTCCCGGACCGTGAACACTTCGGGCGGATTTTCTACAACCAGGCGCGCATGTCCGCAGCCGGCATTCCTCAGCTCGCGGCCGTGCTCGGATCGTGCACCGCCGGAGGCGCCTACGTTCCCGCGATGTCCGACGAGTGTGTGATCGTCAAGGGCAATGGGACCGTGTTCCTCGGGGGACCGCCACTCGTCAAAGCGGCCACCGGAGAGGAGGTCAGCGCCGAGGATCTCGGGGGCGCCGATGTCCACTGCAAGATTTCGGGGGTCACCGACCACTTGGCCGATTCCGAAGAAGATGCCCTCGCTCGCATCCGGACCATGGCGGAAAATCTCGGTCCCTCATTGACCGGCGGTGCCGCGGGGTCCGCGATCACCGAGCCGCGCTATGCGCCCGAAGAGATCGGCGGAGTCCTGCCCATCTCCGGACGTGAACCTTTCGAGGTGCGCGAAGTGATGGCGCGGCTGTTGGACGGAAGCGCCTTCCACGAATTCAAAACGAATTACGGCAAGACCTTGGTGACCGCTTTTGGCCGCCTCATGGGGTACCAGGTCGGAGTCGTCGCCAACAACGGGATCCTCTTCGGCGAATCCGCGGAGAAGGGGGCCCACTTCGTCGAGCTCTGTGCGCAGCGGCGCATCCCTCTGCTCTTCTTGCAAAACATCACCGGCTTCATGGTGGGGCGGCGCTACGAAAACGGCGGCATCGCCCGCGCCGGCGCCAAAATGGTTCAGGCGGTGGCATGCGCGGATGTACCGAAACTCACGGTCATCATCGGTGGCTCGTTCGGCGCCGGCAATTACGCCATGTGCGGTCGCGCCTACGACCCGCGATTCCTCTTCCTTTGGCCCAACGCGCGCATCAGCGTGATGGGCGGTGAACAGGCGGCGAAGGTCCTGTCCACCGTCAAGCGCGAGCAGCTCGAAAAACGGGGGCAAGTTCTGTCCGCGAGCGAACAGGAGGAAATCGAAGCCCCCATTCGCGAGAAGTACGAGACCGAGGGCCATCCCTACTGGTCGACCGCACGGCTGTGGGACGACGGAGTCATCCTGCCCCGCGACACCCGTCGAGTACTCGGCATGGCCCTCGCGGCCTGCCAGGTGGCGCCCACCCCCCCGAGCAGTTGGCCCGTCTTCCGGATGTGAGAGGTGCCATGACCAACGAGTATCAGACGCTGCGCGTCAGCGATTCGAGTCCGCTCCTCACCATCACGCTCCACCGCCCCGAGGTGAAAAATGCCTTTGACGAGCGCCTCATCGCCGAACTCACCGCGGTCCTCGAAGCCGCTCGTCAGCGAAACGACCTGCGGTGCCTGATCCTTCAGGGCGAGGGCTCGACCTTTTCGGCCGGCGCCGATCTGGCGTGGATGCAACGGGCCTCGCATCAGCCCGAAGCCGACAACCTGGCGGACGCTCGCCGGCTAGCCCGCTTGTTTCAGGCGCTCGACGCGATCCCCTTTCCGACGGTGGCGAAGATTCGCGGCGCCGCCTTGGGCGGGGGCGCCGGACTCGCCGCCACCGTGGACACCGCGATTGCCGCACAAGGCACGCGCTTCGGCTTCACCGAGGTGCGCTTGGGCATCATCCCCGCGGTGATTTCCGTGTTTGCCCTGCGCAAGATCGGGAGGGCGGCGGCGCGGCGCTACTTCCCGAGCGGGGAGATTTTCGACGCCGACCGCGCCCGGGAAATCCAGCTCATCTCCGAAGTCGTGCCGGAGAGTCAGCTCGACACTAAGGTCGATGAGCTGGTTCGTCAGATTCTGAGCGTGGGGCCGGCGGCGGCCCGTCGCGCCAAGGCCCTCACCGATCTCGTTGGCTCCGTGCCCTATCCCGCGGTGCTCGAAAATCTCGCGCGGGAGATCGCGGAGACACGCGCCTGCCCCGAAGCACGCGAAGGCCTGCAGGCGTTCCTGCAAAAACGCGCACCACAGTGGCCGGAGACCTCGCCATGAAAATCCGTCGAGTCCTCATCGCCAACCGCGGCGAGATCTCCTGTCGCATCCAACGCACGCTGCGCGCGATGGGAATCGGCACTGCGGTCGTGCATTCGAGCGCCGACCGTGATGCCCTCTTCGTGCGCGAGGCCGAGCGCGCGCAGGAGATCGGGCCTCCGCCCGCCAAAGAGAGTTACCTGAACGCCGACAAGATCGTTGCCGCGGCCCGCGCCCTCGAGGCGGACGCCGTGCATCCGGGCTACGGATTCTTGTCCGAGAACGCCGACTTCGCGGCCCGCTGCGAAGCGGCGGGACTCGTGTTTTTGGGCCCGCCTTCGAGCGCCATACGGGCCATGGGCGACAAGACGGGCGCGCGTCGGCTCGCGGTGGCGGCGGATGTACCCGTCGTGCCCGGTTACGACGGCCCGGACGACGATCTGATCCTCGCCCGCGAATCGACGCGAATTGGATTCCCGCAATTGGTGAAGGCCGCCCACGGCGGGGGAGGAAAAGGACTCAAGAAGGTTGCGAGTGCCGAGGAGTTCGCGAGCGCGCTGGCTTCGGCACGCCGCGAAGCCGGCGCCGCGTTTGGCAGCAGTCGCGTCTTGCTCGAGCGTTTCGTCCGGCCCGCTCGCCACATCGAAGTGCAAGTCCTCGCCGATCGCCATGGCGAGACGCGAGCGATTCTCGAACGCGAGTGTTCGCTGCAGCGGCGCCACCAAAAAGTCATCGAGGAGTGTCCGTCGGCGGTGGTCACCGACGAACTGCGGGCGGAACTCGGGGCCGCGGCGGTCCGACTCGCGCGCCAAGTCGGCTACGTGAGCGCTGGCACCGTCGAGTTCCTCCTCGAACCCGACGGTCGGTTTTGGTTCCTGGAGATGAACACCCGACTCCAGGTCGAACACGGAGTCACCGAACTCGTGACCGGCCTGGACCTCGTGGCGTGGCAGGTCCGCATCGCGGAGGGGGAAGCCCTACGCTTGCCGACCCCCATCGTTCCTCAGGGTCATGCCATCGAAGCCCGCCTTTACGCCGAGGATCCCAGCCGGGAATTCTTGCCCCAGACCGGCCAAATCCGGCATCTGCGACTCCCCGAGGGGCCCGGAGTGCGGATCGATCGTGGGGTGGCCGCCGGACAAACGATCACCCCTCACTACGACCCGATGCTCATGAAGATCCTCGCGCACGGGGAGACGAGGGAAATGGCTCGGCTCCGCCTGATCCTCGCCCTCAGGGATCTCGAGATTTTGGGGGTCGTGACCAACGGCGCGTACCTGCGTGAATTGCTCGAGAGCGACTGCTTCACGGGTGCGAAGACCTTCACCCACTCGCTCGACGAATGGCCGAAGCTCGAACCTAGCATCCCCGCCGAAGTCCTGGCCCTGCTAGCCGCCCACGGCGCCCTACCGAGGGCGAGCCCCGAAGCGAAGGCTAACCAAGCCCCCTCTCTACCCGACCTCTTCGAAACGGTCGGGCCGTTTCGAATCGTGGGAGGAGGCACGTCATGAGCGTCCCCAACCAACGCTGGGAATGGAACGGTGCGCCGGTGATCCTGAACCGCGAAGGCACTCCAACCGAGTTCCGCATTCAAGGCCCAAGCGGCCAGTCGCTCACGATTAGCGGCGCGATGCGTCAGGGCGTCGACGTTGAATTGCTCGTCGACGGAAAACGCGTGCGCGGCCAGATCTTCGATGACGGGCGGATCTGTCAGGTCCGGCACGACGGGCAAACCTGGAGCTTCGCTCGGAGCGTCGAGCGCAAGCGCGGAAAGGACGCCGACACCCGGGGTGGAGTCGTCGAAGCCCCGATGACCGGAACCGTGGTGCAGGTCGCGGTGAAGCAGGGCCTGGCCGTAAAGAAAGGTGCGACCTTGGTCGTGCTCGTAGCCATGAAAATGGAACACCGCCTCACCGCGCCCTTCGATGGTGTCGTCGCCGAAATTCTCGCGGTCCAAGATCAGACCGTCGAGATCGGCCAGAAACTGGCGCGCATCGAACCCGAGGCTCCCAAACCGTGAGCGAGCGGGTGACCCTCGTCGAGGTGGGGCCGCGGGACGGACTGCAAAACGAGTCCACCCCGGTGTCCACTGACACGAAGCTGGCCTTCATCGAGGCCCTCCGTCGTGCGGGCCATCGCGCGATCGAGGCCACCGCCTTCGTGTCGCCGAAGGCCATCCCCCAACTCGCCGACGCCGAAGCGGTGGCCGCGAAGCTGCGAGCGGAGAGGGGAGTCCGATGGTCCGCGCTCGTACCGAACGAGGCGGGTTATCTGCGGACTCGAGGCTTCGCTTTCGACGAGGTCTCGATCTTCGTGGGAGTGTCCGACACCTTCAATCAGAGAAACATCCGCGCCACCGCGGAGGAGGCCTTCCTTCGGTTCGCACCGGTCATGGCCGCTGCCGGCGCCGATGGAAGGAGCGTGCGCGGTTACGTCTCCACGATCACTCATTGTCCCTATGAGGGCCGCATCGACCCGCGCCGGACCGCCGGGGTGGTGAGCCGCATGCTCGCGCTCGGGTGCCGCGAAGTGAGCCTGGGGGAGACGATCGGTCATGCCACGCCGGCCGAGATCCGCGAGCTATTGGCCTGCCTCGCCGCCGACGGCACCCTTCCTCGCTGTGCCGGTCATTTCCATGACACTTACGGCATGGGGGTCGCCAATGTGCTCACTGCCCTCGAGTTCGGGATGCGGGTTTTTGATGCGGCGGCGGGAGGTCTGGGCGGCTGCCCCTACGCTCAGGGAGCGGCCGGAAACGTCGCCACCGAAGATCTGGTGTGGCTGTTCCGCGGATTGGGTTTGGAGACCGGGATCGACCTGGATGCCCAGTGCGAGGCGTCGGCCCTCATTCAAAGCGCGCTGGGACGCCCTCTCCCGGGCCGCGCCTTCCGGGCTCGCTATCGGCCGTGAGTGGCAGCGCCCCGACGGACGGCAGTGGCCGGTCGCCAGGGCCGGCCCGCCTGGTCAGCTTCGGGGGCCCGCGTCCGGTAGCCCGCGCCAGGTGGGCTCTTCGATGCCCTGGCGATGGTTGATCGTCCGAGCGGCGAGGAACAGCCAGTCGGAAAGGCGGTTCAGGTACTGCACCACCACGCCGGTGATGCGCTCGCTCCGTGCCAAAGTCACGGTGTTGCGTTCCGCCCGCCGGCAGACGGTCCTGGCGATTTGTAGCGTGGCGGCGGTCGCGTGCCCTCCCGGCAGGATGAAGGCGGTCAGGGGGGGGAGGCGGTCTTCCAGCTCGACGAGCGAGGCCTCCAACGCCTCGAGGGCGGTGACCGGGAATGGCGCCACACGCTGGGCGAGGGGGTTTTTCTCCCGGGGGGTGGCGAGCTCGGCCCCGAGCGAGAAGAGATCAGACTGAATCTGGGACAGGGTCTGGTCCAGGTCCCGGTCCACCCCCTCCGCCCGGGCGCGGCCCAGCCAGGAGTTCAGTTCGTCCACCGATCCGTAGGCCTCGATGCGGAGGTCGTCCTTCGGAACTCGGCGACCGCCGAACAGGCCGGTGTTGCCGTCGTCTCCCGTTTTGGTGGCGATGCTCATGACTGGGGAATCCAAACGTGGTGGTAAGTCCGCTCAAGGATTGAGGTTCCGAATGTTCGCGGCTTTTCCTTGACTCACAAGGGCATGGCCCTATGATCCCCCTCTGCCCTATATGTTGGGGGTCTTAGCTCAAGACCTCGGCATTGGGCCCCGAGAAGCCTCGGGGGGGCGCGCGCCTCCACGTGAGCTTTCTCGAGAGTGTCTTCGGATCCAGGGGGAGTGGAGCCGATGGAAGGTTCGAACGGTCGCTCCAGGCTCGGAAATCGTGCGGAGAATTCCGAGGGGGGCGCGGCGGTTGCCTCCGATGCCGGGGGGCTCTCGGTGGAACGGTTCTTTTCCAAGACCGGGGAGTCGGTCCTAGACCAGGTTCGCTACATCCGGCGCGCCTCGTCGATCAGCAACACGGACGGTTCCCGGGTCTTCCGCATGGAAGACGTCGAGGTGCCCGAGGGATGGTCCCAACTCGCCACGGATATCGTGGCGAGCAAGTACTTCCGCAAGGCGGGCCTCCCCACTCCGAGCGGCTCCGAGACCTCGGTCCGCCAAGTGGTGGAGCGAGTAGCGGGGACGCTGCGGGAGGCGGGCCAGATGCTCGGCGGCTACTTCCGCACGTCGGAGGATGCCGAGACTTTCGAGCAGGAACTCTCCTGGCTCTTGGTTCACCAGTACGGTGCCTTCAACAGCCCGGTTTGGTTCAACTGCGGCCTCGCCGCGCGCTACGGCATCAAGGGCCGCCCGGTCGGGACGTGGTTTTGGGATGAAACCGCCGACGCGGTGCGGGAGTGCCCCGACTCCTACTCCAGGCCCCAGCTCAGCGCCTGCTTCATCCAGAGCGTCGAGGACGACTTGCTCGACATCGCCGACGCGGTGAAGCGCGAGATGCGCCTCTTCAAGTTCGGCTCGGGCACCGGCACCAACTTCTCCAAGGTCCGCGGCGAGGGCGAGCGCCTCTCTGGCGGGGGAACCTCCTCCGGCCTCATGTCGTTCCTCGAAGTCTTGGACAAGGCGGCGGGCGCCACCAAGTCGGGAGGTACGACGCGGCGCGCCGCGAAGATGGTCATCTTGGACATGGACCATCCCGAAATCGAGCGCTTCATCCAGTGGAAGGCGCGCGAGGAAGAGAAGGCCCAGATCCTGATTGCGGCCGGTCTCGACTCCGATTTCAATGGTGAGGTCTATCGCACGGTGAGCGGCCAAAACTCGAACAACTCGGTCCGCATGACCGACGAGTTCATGGCGGCCGCCCTGAGCGACAAGGAATGGAAAACATACCACCGCACGAGTGGGGCGGTGAGCGCGACCTACCGAGCAAAGGACCTGTTCGACAAAATCGCCAAGGCCGCCTGGCGCTGCGCCGATCCCGGCGTTCAATACGACACCACGATCAACCGTTGGCACACCTGCCCCAACACCGACCGCATCCGCGCGAGCAACCCCTGCTCCGAGTACATGTTCCTGGACGACTCGGCCTGCAACCTCGCCTCGCTCAATCTCATGAAGTTCATCCGCGAGGACAGTTCCTTCGACCTGAAGGCATACCGGCACGCGGTCCGGGTGTTCACGCTCGCTCAAGAAATCGTGGTGGACTTCGCCTCCTATCCGACGGAGCGGATCGCGAAGAACAGCCACGACTACCGGCCGCTCGGGCTCGGCTACGCCAACCTGGGCACCCTCCTCATGGTCATGGGAATCCCCTACGACTCCGACGAGGGACGGCTAGTCTGCGGCGCGCTCTCCGCGATCACCTGCGGACACTCCTATAAGGTCAGCGCCGAAATCGCCCGCGACAAAGGCACCTTCCCCGGCTTCGTGAAAAACCGCGAACCCATGCTCCGCGTCATGAACATGCATCGCGACGCGGCCTACGCCCTTGAGAACCACTTGGGGCACGCCGACCTCGTTCGCGGGGCCCGCGAGGACTGGGATCAAGCGGTGCGACTCGGAGAGCGCTACGGATATCGCAACGCCCAAGCGACCGTCATCGCGCCCACCGGCACGATCGGCCTGCTCATGGATTGCGACACCACGGGCATCGAACCCGATTTCTCCCTGGTCAAGTTCAAGAAGCTCGCCGGCGGCGGCTACTTCAAGATCATCAACCAGTCGGTGCCCCGGGCGCTCAAGAACCTCGGCTACTCGCCGGCGCAGGTGCAGGACATCCTCGATTGGGTTTTGGGACACCAGACGCTCGAGGGCGCTCCCGCCATCAATCGCGATGCCCTGCTCTCGAAAGGGTTCGCTGCCGAAGACATCGACCGGATCGAAGCGTCCCTGTCGGGAGTCTTCGAGTTCCGCCAGGCGTTCCAAGCCGCTCAGCTCGGGGAATCGACGCTGGCGCGTTTGAAGCTGCCGCCCGAGGCCAAGAAACCCGGATTCGACCTACTCGCGCACTTGGGCTTCACCTCCCACGAGATCGCCGCCGCGGAAGTCTGGGCTTGTGGTACCCAAACCGTCGAGGGCGCTCCGCATCTGAAAGACTCACACCTCCCGGTCTTCGACTGCGCCAACCGCTGCGGTCCCAAGAGTTCGCGCTACATCCACCACTCGGGTCACATCCGCATGATGGCGGCCGCTCAGCCGTTCATCTCCGGAGCCATCTCCAAAACCATCAACATGCCGAACGAGGTGTCGGTGGAGGAGGTCCGCCAGGCCTACCTCGATTCGTGGAAGCTCGGCTTGAAAGCGGTTGCCCTCTACCGCGACGGCTGCAAGGGGTCGCAACCCCTGAGCAGCAGCATGGCCAAGGAAGAGACCAGACCCGCCACGGCGCCCGCTTCCGCGGCCGCGGTGGCGCCCTCGGCCGCACCCGCCGTGGAATCGCCGTCGGCAGTGGCAGCGCCGCTGGCTCCCACGTTCCCGCCCACTCCGCTGCGCCGACGCCGCCTCCCGAAGAAGCGCTTCGGATTCACCCAGGAAGCCAAGGTGGGAGGCCAGAAGGTCTACCTGCGCACCGGCAATTACGAGGACGGATCGCTCGGTGAAATTTTCATCGATATGCACAAGGAAGGCGCCGCCTTCCGCAGCATGATGAACTGCTTCGCGATTTCCGTGAGCTTGGGCCTGCAGTACGGAGTCCCCCTCGAGGACTTCGTCGACGTCTTCACCTTCACGCGCTTCGATCCCCAGGGCCCGGTCGATCATCCCAACGTCAAGTGGGCGACGTCGGTCATCGACTACATGTTCCGACTCCTCGCGATGGAGTACCTCGGACGCACCGATTTTGTCCACATTCCTCCCGCCGACGGCCCGGACCCGGCGGAGATCCCAAAGGGCGATGCCAGCCCTCCAGTCGAGGAGATGAAGGATCGGATTCGGGACTTCGACGCTCTGCTCAAGGACGAGACTGGCTTGAGCCCAGAGCGGCGCCTCGATGCGCCGGCGACCCGTAATCTTCGCCCGTCATCGGCGCCGAAGCGCGGGGCTCTGTCGGACCACCTCAAGAACATGATGGGTGACGCGCCGTTTTGCGACACTTGCGGACACATCACAGTGCGGAATGGCGCTTGTTACAAGTGCCTGAACTGTGGTGCCTCCATGGGTTGCAGTTGATCCACCATGTCGGCTGATCGCGGAGCACTCTCCGCGGAATCGATTCAGGCCCTGTTCGAGCAGGGTTGCATTCGGCGTCCCGGTGGCCTGGACCTCGCGCGCTTGCAGCCCTGCTCGCTCGACTTGACCCTCTCCGCCGAGGCGTATCGCCTCCCGGCGTCGATTCTGCCGCTCCCGAAGGAGCCGATCCGTACCCTGATCGACGAGTTCGCCCGCCGGTCGATCGACCTCTCGAGTCCCCAGACCCTGTTGCGCGGCAAGACGTACTTGATCAGGCTCGAGGAGTCCCTCCACCTCCCGAGCACCTTGGGGGCGTACACGAACTCGAAGAGCAGCATCGGGCGCCTGGACGTGCAGACCCGCACCCTCTGCGATGGTCACCCTCGATTCGACAAGATCTCGCGCGGCTACCAGGGAGAGCTGTTCTTGGAGGTGGCACCCCGGTCGTTCGACGTCGTGCTCCAGCAGGGCCACAGCCTGAATCAGGCGATTTTCTACGGCCGCCGCCGGGTCCTCGGAACCGAGGAACTCGAGGCGCTCCACCGCCGCGATCCCCTGGTTCTCTTTCCCGACGGAACCCCGGTTCCCACCGAGGCGCTCTGGGTCGACGATGGTGTGATGCTCTCCGTGGACTTGTCGGGGGATATCGTCGGTTGGGTGGCCCGAGCCACGACCGAGGAGGTGAGCCTCCTCGCGGGAGCCCAGAATCCCGCCCTCGAATTTTTTGAGCCCCTGACTCGCCCGAAGGACGGTCGGATGTTGCTCCGCCGCGGCCACTTCTACATTTTGTGCACCCGAGAGTTCATCCGGATTCCCCCGACCCACGCCGTGGAAATGCTGCCCTACGAGACCACCGCCGGGGAGTTTCGCGCCCACTACGCAGGTTTCTTCGATCCTGGATTCGGCTGGTCGCCCCAAGGGGAGGGGAAAGGCACCCCCGCCGTCCTCGAGGTGCGTCCTTACGACGACGACCTGATCCTGCGCCACGGGCAGCCCATCTGCAAAATGGCATTCGAGGACTTGGCCTCGATCCCGACCCTGCCCTACGGGGCATCCGGACTCCGTAGCCACTATCAGGACCAGCGCGGCCCGAGGCTCAGCCGCTACTTTCAGTGAGCCCAAAACCGCAGTAGCCTGCCCCCATGAGCCCCCAGGGAAAGTTCGACTGTCACGTTTTTGTCTGTCTCAACGAACGCCCGGGATCTCCTGAGGCATCCTGCCATGGACGGGGCGCGTCAGCGGTCCACACGGCCCTGAAGGACCTCCTGAAGCTGCGGGGCCTGACCGCCCGGATGCGAGCCAATCGCGCCGGCTGCCTCGATGTGTGCGATCATGGCCCGGCCCTAGTCGTCTATCCTGACAACGTCTGGTACGGGTCCGTCACCCCTGAAGATGTCCCGCTCATCGTGGATCGCCATCTTTTGGGCGGAGAGCCCGTGGCCCACTTGCGCATTTCCGACGAAACGCTCCGTGGCTGAGGCCCGAGCGTTCTCGGCATTGGAGTTCTCAACTTGCGTCCAATTCTTCTCCTCTCTCTTTTGGCTGCCCTCGTGCCCGCACAAGACCCAAAACCCGCCATCCCCGCCGACAAGGAAGTCCAGAAGCTCCCTTCCGGCCTCCAGATCTCCGTCCTGACCCCCGGCAACCCCGAGGGAGCCAAACCCCGCTTCGGGGACACCGTGGTCGTGCACTACACGGGCTGGCTCGTGGATGGGACCGTCTTCGACAATTCCCGAACGCGCTCCGATCCCGCCGAGTTCATGGTGGGACAGGTCATCGAGGGATGGAACGAGGCCCTCTCGCATATGACCGTAGGCACCCGGGCCAAGCTGACCATTCCTCCCGAGCTCGCCTACGGTGAGCGCGGTCGGCCGACCATTCCCCCCAACTCGACGTTGATCTTCGACGTCGAACTCATCGAGGTGAAAGCGTGCGCCGAGCCCTTCCCTGAATTCCGCGCCCTGAACCCGGAGAAAACGGTGACCACCGCCTCCGGCCTCAAGTGCGAGGTCATCACCGAAGGCGAAGGTGAACCCGCCAAGGACTCGGAAGTGATCTCCATGGGGTACACCTACTGGAACGCGGCCGGAAAACTCGCCGGCAGCTCGATCATGTCCAAGGACGTGATCAAAGGGCCGGCCGGTCAGCTCGTGCTGCCTTTCATGAAAGAGGCCGGCGTGATGATGAAGAGTGGCTCGGTATGGCGTTTCGAAGTGAAGAGCGAACTCGGCCTCGGCCAGAGGACCCATCCGGTCGTCAAGCCCGGTGAGGTCACCTTCTGGGAGCTGCGCATGAAGAGCATCGCACGCCCGCTCGGCATTCCCGAGTTTCTGATGCCGGCGGAAAAAGACCTCGATGCACGCGCGAGCGGCCTCAAGGTTCAAACCGTGAAAGCGGGCACCGGCAAGACCCCGAAGATGGGACAAAACGTCACCGTCCACTACGCCGGTTGGCTCCCCGACGGCAAGAGCTTCGACTCGTCCTTCTCCCGCGGCGAGCCCACCTCGTTTCGCCTCGGCCAGGTCATCGGCGGCTGGAACGAGGGCCTTCAGCTCATGAAGGAAGGCGGCATCGTTCGCCTGGTCATTCCCCCTCACCTCGCCTACGGTGAATCGGGGTCCCCTCCGACGATTCCGGCGAACGCCACCCTCGTTTTCTACGTCGAGCTCCTCAGCGTTCAGGACTGAACGTGCCGGGCTAACCGAAGACGAGGGGAGGGGCGACCACGCCGCGCCCGCGAACTTCTCCCGTCTCAGTCAGAAACTCGAGCAACGCCTCGGCGGGAATTTCCACGTTCTTCAGGATCACGAGCGCCCGCCAGGCGTCGCGGTCTCCCACCGTGGACACGCTGGTGATGCGACCTAGCCTCTGCCCGAGGTGGGTGACTTGGTCACCCACTCGGTACTCGCCTTCGCGGCAGCCGACACTTGTCAGGCGTTTGCGCGGTCGCCCGAGGTAGCGCTGTTTCGCGACGACTTCCTGGCCGCTGTAACAGCCTTTCGTGTAACTGACGATCTCCGACTCAAGTCCCGACTCCGCTGGCAGCACAGACTCGTCGATGTCAACCCCGAACCGAGGTATCGCGGCGCGCACGCGGACCGATTCCACCGCCTGCAGGCTCACCTTCGCGAGTTCGAGGGGGATCCCCAACCTCACCAAGTGTCGCTCGCCCAACGACCTCTCTTGAGTCGAGGGAAACAGAAGCCGAAACTCCGCCCGTGTTTCGGGCAGTGTGCGCAGGTAAACCACCGGGCCGAGATTCGGATGATCCACCACCCCGGCCCAGCGCGCGGAGCCCGGCGGCAGGATGCCAGCCTCCTCCAAAACCGGGGAACTGCTCGGCCCAGCCAGGCAAGAAACAACCTCGGTTGGCAACGCCTCGACGACCTCCACCGCAGCGGCAATGATGTACTTGCGCAGATGCGCCACCAGTGCGGCGGCCGCGGAGACGTCGACTCCGAGCCGATACTCGTCCGCGATGCGGTAGACCGAAGCGAGTGCAATGACCTGGCCCTTGCCGGTGAGGAACATCGCCCGGCTGCCCTGGCCATCCGAGAGCGGCCGCAAGTCTTGGGTGCAGAGACCCTGCAGGAACTTGAGCGAATCCCGTCCTCGCACCCGAACCGTGGTCTCTCGCGGATCGTCGACGAGGAGGCCGACCGCCGCTTCGAGCGACCGAATTTCGGAGATGCCGGAATCGTGACTGGTCATTGTTCAGGTTACCGAGAAGAGAAGAGAGGTTGAGCGCCCTCCGGCCAGGATCCGGGTCGTGCTTGGACGGCCGGACCGCTATAATGGCTCCAGCATGAAACGGGGCCCATGCCTCGATTCATCGCTTGAGCGGGAGCCCAATATGCTGACGATCACCGACAAAGCCGCCGAAAAAATTCGCACACATCTGGTCGCCGAGGGCAAAGACCTCGGTCGATTCGGTTTGCGCATTACCGTCGAGGGCGGAGGCTGTTCCGGGTACCAGTACCGGATGGATCTCGCGGAAGCCGCTCCCGAGGACAACGTCTACCTACACGCGGACGCTCGCGTGTTTGTGGATCCCCGCAGCCTCCTGTTCATCGGGGATTCCGTCGTCGACTTTCAAGAAGGACTGACGGGGGCGGGCTTTTCGGTGCGCAATCCCAACGTCACCGGCACCTGTGGTTGCGGGACCTCGTTTTCGGTCTGAGGTTCACTGCCGAACGACGCCGGTCGGGGCAGGGTGGGAACGGGTTTGGCCCTTGGATCAGAACCTCCGAAGACTCCCCTCGCCTTCCGATCCTCAAGGCTCGAGGTTGTGGAACGCAAGATCGACGATTTCGACCTTGCCCGCCACCGGATCGAACACCCGCGCGCGCGTGCCAGGGTCGCCATAGGTGTGGAGGCTGATCGAGACCTCGGGACGGGCGTTGGCGATCTTGTGAATGTTCGACCTCGGAGGGGGAGTCAAACCGGAAATGCCTCCCGTCTCCAACACTCCGGCCGCGCGAATGGCGAGTTCGGCTCGGCCCGGGGTCTTTTCGTCGTCGAGTCGCTCGTAGTCGATCGCCATACAACTACCCTCGAGCATGTGCATGACACACCAATTCAGATGATCATGCACGCGCGTCTCTTGGAATCGCCCCCAAAGGATGGCGATGACGCTGAAGCCCCGCTCGAGGTCCTGGTGCACGAGATTGCGGGTGTAGGCCACTCCCGGCTTGATCCGTCGCAGCGGAGCGGGGATCTCGAAGGGAGCCGATCGCAAGACCTGGTTGGCGGCGACCACGCGGCGCACGGTCTCGTCAGCGCCAACCCGTGCGTCGACCGCGCTTCGCACCGCGCCGATGTACGTTTCGAGGGCCGACGAATTCACAGTAGTCAAGGTCATGGTCGACTCGAGAATGGGGGGGAAGAAGCGGGCGGACGAGGGGGAAGCCGAGAGCCGCGCGCCCGCGCCAACGCGGCGGAAAATTGACGAGTCCGCTCGGGATCGAGGGGCGCCCCGGCTCGGCCCTGGGCCAAAAGCGAAGATCCGACGATCGCTCCGTCACTGGCGCCAACGAAGCCCGCCAGGTTTTCCGGAGACATTCCGCTCCCCACCAAAATGGGGGTCGCACTCCGAAATCGAGCCCGCAGCTCGCTCAGATCGCTCAAGTCCGGGGGAGACCCCGTCCGAGCTCCGGTGACGATCAAAGCATCGGCGAGGCCACGATCAACGGCCGAATGCGCTTCGTCTTCGAGGCTCGGACAAAACAAAGGAGTGGCGTGTTTGACGCGGAGGTCGGCCCAGATTTCGACCTGGGAGGCCAAGGCCTTGCGGGCTCGCAAGAGCTCCGCCCCCGACCCTTCGATCAAGCCCTGGTCGCTCGCCACCGCTCCGACCAGCACGTTGACGCGGATGAATGCGGCGCCGCCCGCGACCGCGGCCCCGAGGGCGCTCTCGCCGTCATTGCGAAGACAGTTCACTCCGATTGGCACGGAGTGACGGCGACGGGCCTCGGCCACCAGCACCGCGAGAATGGCCGGAACGACGGGGGGAACTCGATCGGCAAAAAAGGGAGCATCCCCGAAGTTTTCGAACAAGACCGCGTCCGCCCCACTCGCGACCAAAGCGTCGGCCTTTAGGAGGGCGTCCTTGAGGATGGAGTCCACTCCGTCCACGTGCCGGGGTGAACCCGGCAGGGGATTCAAATGGACCACGGCAATCCAGGGCCACGATTCACGAGGAAATAGACTCATCCGTCCTGGAACTTAGCAGGAGCGCGGATTTCGCCGCAGGGTCGATGGCAGAGGATGACGAGTCCGAGCCCGGGGTCGACGGAGAAGCCTATGGACCTCTCCAACTCTTCGGTGCCGGAACCTGAACCGGGAAGCCGCGTCCCGAGCCAGGAATAGATTCCTCCCTCAGCGCGCCGAAAAGCTCGGGAATGAGCGCGCCCAAGAGCCAGCCCTCCGAATTGCGCCCGCGGGAAGTGAGAGCCCGCCTCAATTCGTTGATTCACCGTCTAGCCCAGGGGGAGAGGTCCCTCGTCCTCTTGACCGAGGCGGGAACCCTCGCCGTCGATCTCTCCGATTACCCGATCGCGCTCGAGTGCCTGAAGCGGCTCGACCCTCTTTCGGAGGAGGCACGAGACCTGCGCGCCCACGCACTCGCGCACTCCGAGTCGCTCCGACTGCCCGAGCCACTGCTGGGTCTCTCGGCTGAGCCCTCCGAAATCGTGGCCGAGACCTTCCTTGACGCCCTCAAGCCCGAGTCGATCCTCGATCGCCTGATTCCGCTCTCGTTCGCACCGCTCGCTTTCATGGCCGTCTCCGCGCTGGGGTGGCTCCTGCCGGAAGGCCTCGCCACGATCCTCTACGGGGCGGTACTCGCGGCCTACTGCGTGTGGCTCATCCCGGCGGGGGCTCGCATCCGCGAACTCGCCTGGTCTCGGCCCGACGCCCCCGCGCGGAGTCTCGGGGAATCCGCGCTGGCGGTAGATCGCACCCAACTCGTCATGATGGCGCTCGCCCTCGGGGCCCTGGTCATCCCGAGTGCACTCGGCCTGCTCACCGGCTTCGGACTGGCCCTCCTGCTAATTCCGCTCGGATCCCTGTTCAGCCTGCTGCTTCTGCTCGGTGCCCCGCTCGAGCCTTTGGGCTTCCACTACCCGCTCAAGTCTCCGCCCACTTCCCGCGAGCTCGCGAGCCTGCTGTTTGCCGCCCTGGTGACGACCGCCTGCACCGCGGTGACCGCGGTCTTCGTGTGGATCGAATTTGCCGCGCTGATTCCGGCCCTGGCCCTAGCGTTCCTGACCTGGAGCTTCGTCACCCGAGTCTCCGGCTTGCTGTCCCGCCGCATCCTCCTGCGCCTTCAGGCCGAGGCGGCGAGAGAGCGCCCCTTCCCTTTGCCGATCGAAGTTTCGGCACTGACTCCGCGGCGGGATTTCGTGCGGCCGGAGACCACCGGGTAGAGTGCGCCGCGCCCCTCCTCGGAGGAGGACGGGGGCGCGCCTATGATCCCGACTGAAACCATTAGCCCGGGCCATCCGCGGACGGATCCGACCAGCGGCCCCCCCATCATCACCGCGGAGGATCTCCGCGTCGCGTTCGGCCGCTATGTCGCGCTGGACGGAGTCACCCTAAAGTTCGGGCCCGGAGCCCACGGCCTTCTCGGTCCGAACGGAGCCGGCAAGAGCACGCTCGTCAAAGTCCTGTTGGGCTTGGTGCGGCCGGACTCGGGATCGGGAGATGTCTTGGGCCACAGCATCCACGGTCGTCAGACCGACCTGCGGCACCGCGTGGGGTACATGCCGGAGCGGGACGCTCACGTGCCCGGCATGTTGGTGATCGACTACGTGTCGATGATGGGCCGACTGTCGGGGCTCGCGAAGCGGCCGGCTGAAGCGCGGGCTCACGAGGTCCTGACCTACGTCGGGCTCAGCGGAGAACGCTACCGGACCGTCGACAGCCTGAGCGCGGGAAATCGCCAGCGCGCCAAGCTCGCGACGGCCCTGGTGCATGACCCGGATCTCTTGCTGCTCGACGAACCCACCAACGGGATGGACCCAGTGGGCCGACGCGAGATGCTCCGGCTGATCGTCGAACTCCGGCGGGTCGGGATCTCCATGCTCGTCTCGACCCACCTTCTGCCCGACGTCCAGGAAGTGTGCGACGGAGTCGCAATCATGGCGAAGGGCCGAGTACTGCGGACGGGCAGCGTGGCCTCCCTGACCGCCAACATCGATCGAAATTGGAAGCTCCAAATCGTCGGTGACTTGGGCCCGTTCCTGGCCGCGCTCGGCGCCCGCGGCGTCAAAGTGGCGCACGACGAGACCCAAGGCAGCCTCACCGCCCAACTGCCCGAACACGCCGAGCCGCGGCTGTTCATCGAGGCCGCCGCGAGCGCCGGAGTAGGACTGAAAGAAATGCGGCTCGGCACCCGCACGCTGGAAGAGGCGTTTTTCGAAGTGATAGGCGAGGCTCCCCATGCCCATTCTTGAGCAGGTATACCGGCGGCTCGACCACCACGAACCCGCCAGCAGTTGGCGAGCGGTCTGGGCGATCGGTGACCAATGCGGAGCAATGGCGCTCAAGGGATGGTTCCCGAAGGGTTGGCTCGCGGTCAGCCAAATTCCCGGGCTTGTGGTCGCGGTCATCATCTACGTGATGACGCGCAACGAATCGACGGTGCTGGAGGTGGTCAACGGTATGGCGAGAACCGGCTACCAGTCGTTCAACGACGTCCCAGGTGAGACCTGGTACCGAGTCGCCTCGAACTTGGTCTACGCGATGATCACGATCGTCCAGGGTTGGTTCGCCACCGTGGGGACCGCGATATACGGGGCGCGCCAGGTGGCCGACGACTTGCGCACGAGCGCCTTCGAAGTGTACGTGGCTCGACCCATCTGGAGTCGCGACTACGTCATCGGAAAACTGATCGCGGTCGTCAAGCCGCTGCTTTTCATCCTCATCGTGCCGACCGGGTTTTGTCTGCTCGCCGCCAACCTCTTCGTGCCCGCGAGTGCGGGACCCTGCTTGAAGTTATATCCCATCCTGATCGCGGCCGGCATCGCCTACGCCACCCTGAACGCCATCGTCATCCTCGGCATATCGAGCCTGGGTAAAAGCTCGCGCTACGCCACCATCACTTGGTTCGTTCTCTATTTCCTCACGATGGCGGTCAGCGTGATCCTGACCCAGTCCACCGGCGACTCGGTTTGGGAGATCGTCTCCTACCGTGCCAACCTCCAGGTGATCCTGGCCTCCTTTCTCCGACTGAACCCGTTCGAGAACTTGGATCTGGAATTCCCTTCGCCGGATCACTCGCTGGCTTCGAGCGCCTTGATCATCGGCTGCCTGGCCGCCCTAAGCCTGTTCTTGGTGCTCCGGCGCGTGCGATCGGGGAGGCTCCCTTGAGCGAGGAATCCATCATCTCCGCGGTCGGGCTGTCGCGTTCCTACGGGCGCGTGATGGGACTCACCGATCTGACGGTGGACATTCCGACGGGGGTCATCGGCCTGCTCGGGCCCAACGGAGCGGGAAAAAGCACCCTCCTGCGCCTGATGACCGGGATGATCAAGCCCAGTCTCGGGACGATTCGAGTGCTCGGACAAGACCCCCTCTCGTCCCCCGACCTCTTCCGTTCCATGGGGTTTGTTTCCGAAGACGACGCCCTTTACGAATCGATGACCCCGCACGAAATGGTGAGTTTCCTCGGACGCGCCAGCGGACTCTCCAAGTCCGATGCGCGGGAGGCCGCACACGAGTCGATTCAAAAAGTCAGCCTGGAAGCGGTCACGAATCGGCGCATGCGGGGTTTCTCGAAGGGGATGAGGCAACGCGTGCGCATCGCGGCGGCGCTGGTCCACGAGCCGCGACTCCTGCTCTTGGACGAGCCCATGACCGGACTCGATCCGGTGGCCCGGCGCGACATCGTGAGCCTGATCGAGCGACTGGCGGCGGAGGGGGTGAGCGTGGTGTTTTCGAGCCACATCCTCCACGAAGTGGAGGCCGTGGCCAATCACGTGGTGATGCTGCACCGCGGACTACTCCTCGCGCACGGAAGCATTCAACACATTCGGGATTGCCTCTCCGATTACGCCTTCACCCTCGAGATTCGGATGGATCGTCCCCGCGAGCTCGCCGCTCGTCTCGCTCGCGAGGCGTACGTGACCTCGCTCGTGTTCGAAGGTGAGGACGGTATTCGGGTGGGGACCAGTTCTTCCAAACAGCTCGTCACCGCGTTGCCGACCGTCCTATTGGAGATAGGCGCACCGGTGCGCGAGATCGCCTGCCCCGGCGAAAACCTGGAGGCACTGTTCGGGAGACTCTTGAAGTGAAGAGTGCCAAACGCCCTTCGTGCCTTCGCAGCCTTTTCCTCGTGGCCGGGCTCGTAATCCGTGAGATCGCCTGGACCCGCCGCACCCTGGTGGCGGTGCTCCTGCTCATGGTGCCCAGCGCCCTCGCCTTGGTAATCCGATCGGAAGCGCCTCCCGGTACCGTTGACACCTACATTCAGTCCATATTCCCGACCCTCTTCGTGTTCATCTCGGCCCTGATCATGCTCTTTTTCGCCGGGAGCATCGCCCGCGACTCGATGGACGATCGCACGATGACTTTTCTCGTCACGAGGCCACTCGGACGCGTTCGCATCGTACTGGGATTTTGGCTCGGCACCGTGGTCTTCGCGACCCCACTCCTATGGGCGTGCGGACTCGGAACGATGGCGGTGGCCAGCGCCGGCCTCGACGGTTGGGCGGGTTTCCCGAACCCCGAGGCCGCTGCCGAAGCGAGGTGGCGGATCATGCTCGCCGGCCTCGCGATCGCCATGCTCTCAGGAGCCTATTACACCTGGATGAGCTTGAAGCTCAAACATCCGACGGTGTTGGGAGTGCTCTCCATCCTCGCGGTCGATGGCGCGCTCGGAAGTGTCCAGGCAAACGCGCGTTTTGCCGCCCCGACCAGTAGTTTCGAGTCCCTTCTGAGTCCGATCTTCCAGACTCGAGGGACCCTGATTTCCGAATCGGACCTGGATTTGACCCTGACTCAGGGCGGCGCGCTCCAGCTCATCCTGATCGAGCTCGTCGTCATGCTGATCCTGCTCGCGAAGTCGGCGCAAAAGCACGACTACATTTCTTCGGCGGCCACCGAGGGGAGCTGAGTTCCAAATTCACGGCGGCCCTCAGCTCAAGATCCGCACCGTCAGGGCATTGGTCACGTGCCGGATCTGCCCACCGGCATGCAAGACGCCGGCAAAGTGGACGTCGAACACGAGCCAGGGCGCGAGGATCGGGGTGAAGACGACTCCCCGAGCGGTGCCGTTCGAATCGGTGATGCCGACAAAGTCTTGGACCAGTCCTACCGGCGCCTGCAAGGTGAGCGCCAAGAGATCGTCTTGAGCTAGATGCCATTGCAAGCTGGTACCGGGCACCGGAACCGGGGCGGCGATTCCAAACGATGCCAGGAGCTGGTAACTGGTGTCCGGATACGCCGGAACCCGCAGGTCCAGCGCAAAGGGGAAGCTCGAAAGGGCGAGCCCGGTCTGCACGAGTTCCGCATTCAGGACCAGCTTCCAGACCTCCCCCTGATTGGTGGCGATCAGGAGATCACCATTCGGATCGAGACTCAGGTCCTCGAGACCCGGGCCCAAGGTCGAGGTCAGCAGGGCCGCCACGCTGGTCCTCGTCGGCACGGTGGAACTGAAGTCGAAGCGGATGATCTCCTGAGCGAACAGAGTGCAGGCGTAAATGGCCCCGTCCTGACCGACGATCAAGTCCGTACAGTCGGTGAGCGGGCCGATGGCGGGCACCACTTGCCCCCCCGGAATCAAGACCTCGGACAACTCCGGCGAGGTCAGAGAGGCCACGAACAGTCGCCCGCTCGGGAGGTACGCGAGATCCATGCCTCCCACGATGCCGGTGGCGAACACGAACGGAGGCGGGGGAGGGGTCTGCCCGATGTCTACGAATGCGAGGTGACCTGGACTCGTGGCGAAGTTGGTTCCGAGCAGAGCGCCGACCACCATGACGGTCGGAGTCACGAAGAGGATCTCGAGCGGGTGCCCCGGCACCGCGATGGTTTGGGTGGTAGCCCCACTGACCAGGTCAACCCGGCGCACCTGGGAGGGCCCGAAATCCGCCACCCACAGAGCTTGTCCGGAAGGCTCGAGCGCCATTCCGTGCACGACCCCGTTGGTCAGCGGAACGTAGTTTCCCGAAGCCAAGTCGAGATTTCCCACGCTCCCGAGCAGCGGGCGCGAGACCAGGAGAGATCCCGAGTTCGCCACGTAGTCGATGTCATCCAAGAGGGAAAATCCGGTGGCGAGCCGCTCCCACGAGCGTACGACCCCCTGACTCATCAAAGAGTGACTGAGAAACCACAACACGAGGGCGCCGGCAGTGAGGATGCGCATGGCAAGGATGGGATTGGGATGGATGCCGGCACGGGCAGGCCGACGATCCCTCGCGAGGGGATCGCGAGGCCCGGAGAAATCCGGGAGATCACGACATCTTCCCCCACCGAGGCGGCCCTGTCTACGGTGAGTCGCTGAAGATTCCGGGATTTCCGGTCTCCGCCCGGGAGAACACGAAGGGGCGGGACCGCCCGGATAGGCGATCAGAGAGCGCTCCGAATCTCCGCTGCCGCCGGTCGTCGGCGATCGCCTGCAGCCAGGCGCCACGATCACCAACAAGGACTAGGAGCTTGCGAGCCCGGGTCAACGCCGTGTAAACCACGGCCCGCTGCAACAGCAGATGATGCTCGGGAAAGATCGGGAGGATCACGACCGGAAACTCACCTCCTTGCGCCTTGTGGATGGTGATGGCGTAGGCGGGCTGAAGGTCCACGAGTTGCTCGCCTTCGAACCGGATAATCCGATCTTCAAACTGCACCTCCATCGCGTCGGTGGTGGAAGCCAACCGCACGACCTGGCCCAGGTCACCATTGGCGATCTCGCGCTCGTGATCGTTCCGCAAAACCATCACCCGGTCCCCCTCGAAGAACCGCCGCCCCGCCGCCATGAGCCCCTGTCCCGGGGGGGCGAGCCGCCGCTGGACCGCCTCGTTCAAAGCCTCGGTACCCACCGCTCCTTTGTGCATCGGCGCGAGGATTTGGATGTCCCGTCTGGGGTCGAGGCCGTACCTGCGCGGCAATCGCTCCAAGAACAGTTCGATCACCGTCTCGTGCCCCCTTTCACTGTCCGGGCGCTCGAGAAAGTAGAAATCACCGGCGCCGGATCGCCCGGAATACACCGGCTCGACCCCCCGCAAAATTGCGTGCGCGGCGCGCACGATGTCGCTGCCCTCTCCTTGACGCCACACCCGAGTCAGGTGCGCGGTCGGAAAGCAGCGGGCGTCGAGCAAGTCGCGCAGGACGGAGCCTGGTCCAATCGAAGGGAGTTGGTCGGGATCACCGACCAAGACGAGTCGCGTGAGGGAAGGCAGGCGGCGAAGCAGTCGCACCAGCAGCAGCAAATCGACCATCGAGGTCTCGTCCACGATGAGCAGGTCCGCTTCGATCGGCTTGGCACCCTTCGGACCGCGTCCATCCGGGAGGATGCCCAACAAGCGGTGTAGGGTGGTCGCCGGGGCACCACAGGCTTCGGCCAGCCTCCGGGCGGCTCGACCGGTGGGCGAGGCCAAGGCGACCTTCAGTTTCGACGCCTGCGCACACCGCACCACCTCTCGCAGGATCGAAGTTTTCCCAACCCCCGGACCGCCGGTGAGAATGGCGATGGAATTCCGGAGGAGGAGGTCGATCGCGGACTCCTGCTCCGCTGACCACGGCACCGCTTCGTCGGAATTGGGCCTAGGAATCGCCGGTACGGCGCCGGATTCGAGGCGCCCCCGTAAGAGTCGGGCCGCCTCCAATTCCGCTTCATGCAGCACCGGTCGCCACAGCAGTTCCGAACCCGGTACCCCCTCGGTGCGATCAGCACGCAGGGTTCCCTCCGTGAGCGCGAGGTCCAGTCGGGCCTCCACGTGGGCTCGGGAAACTTGGAGCAACTTGGTGGCGCGGTCCAAAAGGTCCGCCAGGGGGAGCGCCGCATGGCCGAGATCCGCCGCTTCCCGCAAGGCCTCCTCGAGCCCGGCCCGCAGGCGCTCCGGTGCGTCGCTCGCCAGACCCTGACGCCGCGCCAGTTCGTCCGCAGTCTTGAATCCGATGCCGCGGACCCGCTGCACCAGTCCGTAGGGATTGCGACCCACCTCGGCCATCGCGCCCACGCCGAACTCGCGCCAAATTTCCGCCACGAGACTAGGCCCGAGGCCGAGCCCATACAGAAACACGAACGTCTCTTTCTCGGCACGAGCCTTCTTCAAATGCTCGCTGAGAGCGGCGCCCCGCTTCGCACCGAGCCCCTTCACTTCCCGCAAACGCCCCGGTTCGTTTTCGATCACCTGCAGCGTGGCGGCGCCGAACCGCTGCACCAAGGTCCGCGCGAGTTTGGCTCCGACCCCTTTGAAGAGACCGGACGCCAAGAAGCGCTCGATGCCCAAGTGCTCGACGGGCAAGTCGGGAACGACGACTTGGGCCCGCAGTTGTCGGCCAAACTTCGGATGCGACTCGAACCGCCCTCGCACCGTGACCCACTCGCCCTTGGCCGGAGACCACGGAAAGTGGCCGACGACGATGACTGCCTCACGACCCGAGACCTCGGCTTCCAGAACACAAAAATCTCCCGTGGCGGCGCGAAACACGAGATCCCGGATTTCGACTCGCATTTCGATCGGAGCGTCGTTCGCGGCCATGGTGATCGACTCTAAATCGCGGAGGGGACTCTCGACACGGCCGGGAGTCTCGAAGCAGGGGGCAGGGAGCCAGTGAGCAGCGGATCCCGGGCTACCGCCCGGCGCAATTCCCTGCCCGGAGAGACTCCGACGGTCCTTGGGGAAGCCGGGATCGTAGAGTCTGCGGCGGCCCGTTCCACCGTCATGACTTCCTCCCTGCGCATCCTCCGAATCGTCACGCGACTCAATGTAGGCGGGCCCACGCGGCACATTGCAATGCTCTGCCGGGGTATGCCGGCATCAGGCCACGTCCATCGACTCCTTCACGGACCGTGCCACCCAAGTGAAGGAGAGGGGATCTTGACGGTACCGGCCGAGGCGGATCGGCGCTTCGTTCCGGAACTCACTCGCGGAGTCTCCCCGGTTCGAGACGCCCGGGCCTACGCCCAGCTCCGCCGAGAAATTCGCGCCTTTCGCCCTGACGTGGTGCACACGCATCAGTCCAAGGCGGGGTTCTTGGGAAGGGCCGCCGCTTTCGCCGAGAGGGTGCCATGCGTGGTTCACACCTTTCACGGCCACGTTCTCCAGGGCTACTGGCCTCTCCCGGTGAGCTGGGTTCTGCGAGCGAGCGAGCGCCGGAGTGCGAAAAAGTCGACGTGGCTGGTCGTCCAAGCCGAGGCCCAAGCCGCTGAACTCGCTCAACTATTGGGAGGCCACATTGCCCCCAAACTGCGACTGATTCCACCGGCGCTGGACCCCGGGTTTCTGACCGACGCTGTTCCGGCCGACCGGGCCAGAATTCGAGAGACCTTGGGAATTCCGGCCGAGGCTCCCACTCTCGTGATGGCGGCGCGCCTCGTCCCGATCAAACGTCCGCAGAAGGCCATTCGACTCCTGGCCGCCCTCCCGGGCTTTCACATGATCCTGCTTGGGGATGGGCCGCTTCGAAGCCGGGTGTTGACGCTCGCGAGGGAACTCGGAGTCCTGGAGCGCTTGCACCTCGTTGGGCTCCAATCCGATCCGCAGTCCTACTACGATGCCGCCGATCTCGCGATTCTCACGAGCGCCCAGGAGGGCACTCCGCTCTGTTTCTTGGAAGCGCGAGCCCGCGGGCTCCCGATCGCCGCCACCGACGTGGGTGCAGTTAGGGGCGTTGCTGGTCCGCAAGCTCTCCTGTGGCCTTCCGAGGGTCGCCCCGAAGAGTGGGCGGACGCGCTCCGCGCCGCCTGGGACGGACGGAGCTCGCGAATCGACCCCCTTGATCTGTGGGCTCATTCACCCGAGAGACTCGTGGGGGATCTCTTGGAACTCTACCGGTCCGGCCGGTGCAAATGACCTTGAGTCACCCGGGATGCGCCGGGCGGGCGTTGGAGCGGCTGACTTGCGCACCAGACGGGAGTGGTTCGAACGAACCTCACTCCCGGAATCCAGGCAGTGTGCCCTACTCCAAACCGCGCTGACTCGGCCTCACGACTTGGGTTGGCCTTTAGCCGTAGGCTGATTCACCGAGTGGAGGCTGGACTCGATGAAGGCTCGGATCTGCTCCTGAGCGCCCGCGTCTTGCCACCCGACCCACCAAAATTCGATCCCCACGTCCGACTCTTGGTCGCCCACGGGAGCTACCCAACTGACCCTTCCCAGCGCGATCACGGAGGTCGGGAACATGGGCAACTGGATGTTCAGGGCCAAGAGCTGCCCCTTGGCCGGCCGCTCGGCGAGACGTACGCAGAGCCCTCCGCCCGAAATGTTTTGGAGGAGACCCTGGCTTTGGGTCTTGACCGCCGCGATGGCCTCCTGGTCACCGATCGGTCGGTACTCCACGATGCAGGTCGACGAAACCCGGGGAAATGCCCGGCGGTCGTCGTGCGCGATCGGAATGGAGCCCGTATCCGGAGAACGCGAACTGGCTCGCATGGACTGCCCTCTTGGAGCTTGGGCTCTCCAAACCCCGCCTGAAAATCGACCGAACCGGGCCCTTTTCTTGAGGTTGCGTGCCGCTTTGGCTCGGATCGGAAACTGCGCAAGATCCGAACTGCGCCCGGTCGACCAGTCCGGAAGGAAAACCAGGCCTCCGCCGTCCAAGGAGCGTCTGACCCTACCCGGCCCGGGGTATGCCCTCGATGCCGGGTTGCGCCTTAGCCTGGGAGCTTGCCGTGGATCGACGTGGTTCCTCCGCCGTCAACATCCTTCTGATCATCATCGCGCTCGCCGTGGTGGGCTACTTCGTCTACCAGGCTCTCGCGACGAAGCCCGAACCCTACAAACCCGTACCAACCAGCACTCCGACCACGGAACTGAAGCCTGCTCCCAAGGAACCACCAACGGAGCCGGACAAGACGCCGCCGGTCGCCACGAGAACTCCAGGCGAGACCCCGCCGCCGACCGGCCAAGCCGGGAAACCGACAGAGATCGCCGGTTTCGTGCGCGATGTCCAGGGACAACCGGTGGCCGGCGCCACCGTCCAGCTCATCGACTACGAGGCCATTCGGGAGATGGTCAGCACCCGGCCGATGTGGGATCGCTTCAACGAAAAGACGTTGCAGCAAACGACGACCGATGACCGAGGCGAGTATCGCTTCACCGGTTTAGTGCCTGCGGAAATCAAGTACGTCAAGGCCGTCGCCATGGGGTTCATCCCTCAGGTGAAGGACGCCGTGAAAGTGGGCCTCTTGGTCGACTTCAACCTGCTGGCGGGGGCGCCCGTCGAAGTGGTGGTCACCGACGCGGACACCAAAGCCCCGATTTCGGACGCGCTAGTGAAAGGCTACTTCAAGTCGACCGGTACGAGCGATGTCAACCGGGTGTTCCGCTGGGACGAGCGCCGTCGGACCAACGAACAAGGCAAGATCCTGTTCGACGGAGTCCCCGCCGGCAAAGTGCTCTGGCTGTATCACCACGACGAATACCGACGCGCGCAGGAGGAGCAGCCCGTCGAATTGGGCAAGACCAATGTCATCAACCTCTCCATGAAGAAGGGGATCGAGGTCCATGGTCAGATCCTCAACAAATTCGACGAGAAGCCCATCGCCGGCGCGCTCGTGCAGGTGACCAACTCGCTGATCCCCGAAAAGGGAGTGCGCACCGACGCGAACGGTCTGTTTGTCGTCAAGGGTCTGGAGACGGGCCCCCAGTTCTTCAGCATGACCGCGGACGGGTTCACCGACGATCGACTCTCGAATCCGCTTTCCGAGTCGGACCACTTTGATCCGGCCAAGGGAAATCTGCTGAAATTCCGGCTGGAGCCCACCGGAAACGCGGCCGGAATATGCCTCGATCCGGATGGCAATCCGGTGGCCAACGCCAAGATCTTCGTGGCCGTCAACGCCATGATCTTCAACAAGATCCGCGGCGAACCCGAGTTCGTCACCAAGGACGACGGCAAGTTCTTCGTCAAGAACCTCGGCACGAAGTCCGCCTACTTCATCGCCGTTCAAAAGGACGGTTACGGGATCGGAGTCTCCCAGGAGATCAAAGTCGGACCCGGAGAAATTCGTGACAGTGTTGAGGTGCGGCTGCGCCGTGGCTGCGGCATCCGTGGCCAAGTCACCAACGAACTCGGAGCGCCCATCCCTGGTGCGGTGGTGACCATTCAGGTCCCCGGCATGTCGGATGTGTGGTTCCCACCGGGCATGGGACATGGTCAGTCGTCGACGCAGACGTTCGTTACCGGCGATGATGGACGGTACGATCTCAGCGGCGTGTGGAAGGGAAGCTACACCTTCGGCATCGAACATCCGCAGCACGTCGGGCTCACCAATCAGCGCGTCGAGATCCGGGAAGTGGACCAAGTGGCCACCCAGGACTTCACGCTGAAGATCGGGCGATTCATCGCCGGTCGTGTGGTCGGTCCCGATGGGCGTCCGGCTGAAGGGGCCCTGGTCACCGCGAGCTTTGGCTGGTCCACTCGGCCCCAAGGCACGGCCACCGTCGATCAGGCCGGCAACTACCGAATCCCCGGCCTCGTGCAGGGCCAGTACCGGGTGCAAGCCCGCAAGGACGCCCTCTCTTCCCGGCCCACGCTGAATGTTCCCGCCGACTCCAGTTCCGTCGATTTCCAGCTCCTGGAAAACGGCGGCGTCGCCGGGGTCGTCATCAGCCCGACGGGCACTCCCGTCACCGAATTCACGGCCGTCTTGAGCTACCGCGACGATCCGACCGCGGCCGGCCCGCGACTCGCGTCGAATACCGAAATGGTGAGTGATCCGGGTGGGCGGTTCCTGTTGCAAAATATCGACCCGGGCGACTACCAGCTCACCGTCACCGCGCCCGGCTTCGCTCGGGCGGTGGTCGACCTCGTCACGGTTCCGAGCGGTTCGGTTCAGGATATCGGAGCCGTTCGACTGCCTCGCGGCGGCATCATTCGCGGAGTCGTGAAGACGCCACAGGGACAGCCCATCCAGGACGTCATGATCACGGCGTTCAACTCCACGGATCCCGCGGCGCCGCGCGCGAAAATGGACAAAGAGGCGACCCAGGCGAGCGAAGACGGGGAGAAAGACGAAGGCGACGGCAGCTCGGTCAATCAGCGCCAGTGGTCGGCCCGACCGGACGCCGAAGGCAAGTACGAACTCAATGGCCTGAATCCTGGCACCTACATTTTGAAGGTCGAATCCAGCCGCTACGTAGTGCCTCAGGTCGAGCAGGTGCCGGTTGCAAACGATGTCGAGATCGTCCGGGACTACAGCCTCGCGGTGTCGGGCAGCCTGACCATCACCCTCACCGACGACTTCAGTGAGCCGGTGGTGGCCTGCATCGCCACCGTGCGCGACTTGGCCACCGGCAAGCTCGTGGGCACTCCTGGCCCCTCGCCCCGCAGCGATGCGCAAGGGAAGATTGTTCTGACCGGCCTGCCGCCAGGTCGACTCAAGATCAGCCTGAACCGCACCGGATACATCGTGAAAGAGATCGAAGTCGACCTCGCCGAAGGCCAAAGCTCGGCCCAAGCGGTCCAGCTCCAAAAGCTCCTCAACTAGCGCGGGCCGTGGTGGACGTGGCCCAGTGGACGATTGGCGGGCCAGAACGGACCTCATTCCTCTCGTAACGCGCCCGGAGCGGCGGCGAAGAAACCGCTACCTCAACCACGAGCGTCGACTGGCCCCCGATTCCCTTCAGCGGGCGAAAATTCCCGACCGAAAAAAAACAGGGGGCCCGCCGGGAGGCGGGCCCCACAAGAAGAAAGAGTTCCGAGTTAGAGAGGGCGGTTGGGGAGGGAAAGATCTCGTGCGCCCGGAACTCTTCACTTTTCAGATCACCTGACGCGCAGGTCTACGGCCCGCGGAAGCGGACCGGACTCTCCTCGTAAGCAAACGTCAGGCCACACTTCAGAGGCATCACTCGAAGGCCTCCCAAGCTGCACTTTTTCTGCAAGCCGGGCTCAAGCCGAACTCAGTTGGCGCCAGAGCCGGTGGCCTACGGGATGGCGAAATTCTTGGCCATGTCAAGCAGCGAGGACCGGGGAATTCCTTCCAAAGCCTTGTCTGGCAATGGGATAGGGATGTCCAGTTTCTTGGACAAGGCACTCGCCAGACGGGAATCCGCGGCTCAGAAAAAAAGACGGCGCGCCGAAGGCGCGCCGTTGAAAGAAGTTGCCAAGGGGAACTGCTGGTTGGAATAGGAGAAAAAGGGGAAAAAAGATGGAATACCGGAGTTTTTACGTGCTGGAACACAACCTCGGCAACGTTTTTTGATCTTGAGTTGAGTACGGAAACGCGGGCGATAACTCCCAGCTCGGTCTCCAAAAACTTCAACGCAAATTAGGCTCCCGTCATTCGGTGCTCGGCGGCTAGATTCGCCCGGCTTCGAGCAGATCGGCAAGCCTCGCTCGGAGGCAACGGACGAGGTGATCGCGGGTTCGAGCGTAGTCGGCGCCGGAACCCCCGATTGGGTCCGCGATGGGACGGCCGTCTGGGTCGACCAAATCCCAAGCTGCGGACCGACCGACCAGGTGCCCGGACAGGGCTTGACCGTGCGCGGAGGTCATGACCCAAACCAGATCGGCACTCTCGAGGACCTCCGGGGAAACCCTGGACGTGCGGTGACCTGCCCCGGACCGAAATCCCGCCTCCTCGAGGGCACGCTTCGCTTCCGCGCTCATCGCGCCACCCCGCGAGGCGGCGATGCCCGCGGAACGAACCACAAAGCCCGCCGATGCGAGATTGGTGGCGTCGACTCCCAAGGCTTCCGCCAGGAGCTTCACCAAGATGGCCTCGGCCATCGGACTTCGGCAGGTGTTGCCGGTGCAAACCAGCAGAATCTCCAGGGGAGCCGCCTCGGAAATTTCGGCACGTGAGAGGGCCCCTTCGCGCACCATTTCCAGCCGGTGGGGGTGGTGTGCCCGGATAATCGTGGACTCGCGGCCCACCCGGCAGGAGCCCCCGTCCACGATCCAACCCAGTTCGGGAAAAGTCTGAGCCACCTCCTCGGCCGTGAGGCCCGGCGCGCCCCCACTGAGATTGGCGCTCGTGGCGTGAACCGGACCCTGCACAAGCCGCAGGACCTCGCGAGTGAACGAGTGATCGGGGACTCGAACCGCCGTCCCCGGATCGGTACCCAGAATCAACGTGAGTGGACCAGGCCACCATCGGGCCATCAGCTTTTGAGCTCGTTTCGGGAGCACATTGGAAAAGCCTTGGACCGCCTCGGCGTCGGGCAAGAGATAGGGGAGTGCCTTGGAATCCGGGCGACGCTTGAGCTCGTAGATTCGTCGCACCGCGGAACTTCGGTTGGCGCGCGCGCACAACCCGTACACGGTCTCGGTGGGCAGGGCTACGACCTGACCCTCCTCGAGCGCTTGAGCGACCAGGGCCGCCCGCTCGGCAAACTGAAGCGGTTCCGTGGGTACGAGAACGTGCAGGGCAATCTCCTCTTGATCGGGCGCGCCCCCCGAGCTCCCCGTGCTCCGAACACTACCAATCACTCGGGGGGTCCAGTTGGGCAGTACGAGCCCCGCAGCCTCGCCTCGGTCGATTCACTCACCGAAGTCGGTGGTCCCGGAGGCATCCGAGTCGCTCTTGCCTTGGCGCCCTTCGCCCTCAGAATAGGCTGGATCGGCCGGGCCAATCAGGGGGCGACTCGGACAGCGTTCGTTCCGCTGGGTTCGAGCCCACCCACGCTGAACCGCCCTAGCGCAAGAAGCAGGATGGCACTCGCCATTGGGCGATTGCGGACGAGCCGATCCGGCCGAGGCCGCGCTCGGCCGTTGGCTCGTGCCGAGTACTCCTTCTCGAACCAGGTGCGATGGACCGACATCGCTGATCCCCTCAAGCATGAACCCTCCACCGAGCCAAGACCGCCCTCCTCCCTGGCAAAGCTTGGTGAACGGGCTTTCGCAAGAGGTCAAAAAACCGTTGAGCACGATGGCGATGGGCCTGCAGTTGCTGCGAGAGGACATCCGGGGCCATCATGCTCTTTCCGCCGCGGATGCGCTCACCAAGGTCGAGCTCCTGTTGCGCGAAGTCCAACACGTGCAGCGAATCGTTCAGGACTTCGTCCGGCTGACCCAGGAGCCGGAGCTGCAGTTGCGGGATCGGGACCCCCACGCCCTGGTCGAGGAGGTTTTGGCCTTCTTGGCCCCCGACCTGGCGGAGAAGGGGATCCGCGTCTGCACTCAACTGGACCGAACCCTCACGAATATCCGCGTCGACCCGGATCTTCTGCGACAGGTGTTGGTCCAACTCGTGCGCAATGCGGAGCAGGCGATGCCGTCGGGAGGCGTCCTGACTTTGCTGACCCACTCGGAAGCCGAGCGTTTGACCATCCACATCATCGATACCGGGGCCGGAATCCCGGCGGAGATTCGCGACCGGATCTTTGACGGCTTCTTTTCCACCAAACCCGATCGAGCCGGCATGGGGTTGGCAGTAGCGAGGCAGATCATCGAACGCCACGGCGGAAGCATCGCCTGCGACAGCGCCGAGGGTCTCGGCACTCGATTCACCGTGGCTTTGCCCGCGAGCGGAGGTCCCATCGCGTGACCGCCGGCTCTTTGCGCATCCTCGTTCTCGAAGACGAAAGATCCCACGCCGACCTCTTGCGGGAAGCCTTGGAGCGAAGCGGTTACTCCGTGGTGGTTCGCAACACTTTCGAAACTGGCATGGCAACCCTCGCGAGTGAGCCCTTCGACGTCGTCATCACCGACGTCGACCTGGCCGGCCACCGCGGCGGGGAGGTCTTGGCGGTGGCGCAGAGGTTGAGCTCCGCCCCCGAAGTGATGCTGGTCGCCGGCATCGGGAGCATCGAGGACGCGGTGGCATCCATGCAGCTCGGCGCGTCGCACTACTTCACCAAGCCCCTCGATGTCGACGAAATCCGAGCCGCCCTCGGGAAAGCGGAGGAGCGGCGGCGGGTTCGCACGAAGGGCGAAGTCCTGGAGCTGCGGCCCTACGTTCCGCGTGGCTTCGAGGGCCTCCTCGGGACGAGCGCCTCCATGCAGCGGGTCTTCGACACGATCCGCCGCATCGCACCCACCCAAGCGACCGTCTTGATTCAGGGAGAGAACGGGACCGGCAAGGAACTGGTCGCACGAGCCCTGCATTCCCTATCGCCACGCCGACTCGGGCCGTTCGTGGCTCTGAATTGCGCGGCCCTGAGCGAGGGCGTGCTTGAGTCCGAACTCTTCGGCCACGAGAAGGGCGCGTTCACCGGCGCCGCCAAGACCCGCGAAGGAGTGTTCGAGTTCGCCCACCAGGGCACCCTCTTCTTGGACGAAATCGGGGACATGCCCCTGAGCGTCCAGGTGAAACTCCTGCGCGTCATCCAAGAGCGGGAAATCACCCGAGTGGGCAGCAGCCGGTCGATCAAAATCGACGTGAGACTCGTCGCCGCCACCAATCGCGACCTGAAAAAGGCGATTCAGGAGGGTGCCTTCCGGGAGGATCTCTACTGGCGCCTCAAAGTCGTGAGCGTCGACATGCCCCCGCTTCGCCAGCGCCGCGAAGACCTGCGCCTCCTCGCGGATCACTTCCTCTCCGAAAGTGCCCGTCGCCACGGCCGCACCATCGAAGGTCTCTCGCCGGAGGTCCATGAGATCTTCCAGGGCTACGCGTGGCCCGGAAACGTGCGCCAGTTCCAAAACACGATCGAGCACATGGTCGTGATGTCCGAAGGCACGATTCTCACGAAGAACGACCTCCCGGACGATTTTGTGCGCGAGGAACGCCCTTCCTCCCATGCGCTCGTCTCGGTGAGTGACATCGGGAACTGGACGCTCGAACGCCTCGAGCGCGAGCTCATCAAGCTCCAACTCGACCGGGCGGAAGGGAATCGAGCCAAGGCCGCCAAAGCGCTCGGCATCAGTGAGCGCACCCTGTACCGCAAAATTCGGGAGTATGGGATTCCCTGACAATTTGTCAGGCCCTGCCAGGCCGACCGGAACGTGGCATCGCCAAGGGGGAAGCGCCCTCCTAGAGAAGATCACCACCTTCGCCTTTTCCCCAAGAAACGCCGGATATCTGGGTCCACAGATGGGACTTGAGTCGCCTGGCACCGAGCTTGCGTATGGCCGCCCAGCGACCTGAGCTTGGAACTCGGGTCCGCGCTCGATCAACCACCCATTCTCGGGGGATAAGCACGTGGGAAAGATCATCGGTATCGACCTGGGAACCACCAACTCGGTCGTCTCGGTCATGGAGGGGAGCGAACCCTCGATCATCGTGAACGCGGAGGGCGCCCGGACCACCCCCTCGGTCGTGGCATTCACCGAGGGGGGCGAGGAACTCGTCGGTCAACCCGCCAAGCGCCAGGCGGTGACCAACCCCCAAAACACGGTCTTCAGCATCAAGCGATTCATGGGGCGTCGCCGCGGTGAGATCTTGGAGGAGGAGCGCCGCGTTCCCTACAAAATCACGGGAGGCGCGGACGAGCCCGTCCGGGTGGAAGTGCGCGGCAAGAAGCTGACCCCTCCCGAGATCTCCGCCAAAGTCCTGCGCAAGCTCAAAGAGACGGCGGAGGCGCACCTCGGGGAGCCGGTGGACAAGGCGGTCATCACCGTGCCCGCCTACTTCAACGATTCGCAGCGCCAGGCCACCAAGGATGCCGGATCGATCGCCGGCTTGGAGGTAGTGCGCATCATCAACGAGCCCACCGCCGCAGCGTTGGCATACGGGCTCGACAAGAAGAAGGACGAGAAAATCGCGATCTTCGACCTCGGCGGTGGCACCTTCGATATCTCCATCCTCGAAGTGGCCGACGCCGGCGGTGAGGGTCGTACGTTCGAAGTGCTCGCGATCAACGGCGATACCCACCTCGGCGGCGATGACTTCGATCACGCCCTGATCGATCACGTCGCTCAGAAGTTCCAAAAGGACACCGGCGTCGATCTACGCCGGGACCAAATGGCGTTGCAGCGTCTGAAGGAGGCCTGCGAAAAGGCCAAGTGTGAACTCAGCTCCTCTTCCCAGACTGACATCACGCTGCCCTTCATCACCGCCGATGCCTCGGGTCCCAAACATCTCCAGATGACCCTGAAACGCACCGAGTTCGAGCGCATCGTCGAGCACCTGGTGAAGAAGTGCAAAGACCCCTGTGTCAAGGCTCTCGCTGACGCCGGCCTCTCTCCCGAAAAGATCGACGAAGTCATCTTGGTCGGTGGTTCGACCCGCATCCCCGCCGTGCAGGCGCTGGTCAAAGAGATCTTCAAGAAGGAACCCAATCGCAGCGTCAACCCTGACGAGGTCGTCGCGATGGGGGCGGCGATCCAGGGTTCGATTCTCGCCGGAGATCGCAGCGACGTCTTGCTCTTGGACGTCACTCCGTTGAGCCTCGGCATCGAGACCTACGGTGGCGTCATGACCCGCCTCATCGAACGCAACACCACGATCCCGACCAAACGGACGCAGGTGTTCAGCACGGCCGACGACAACCAGCGGACGGTCACCATTCACGTACTCCAGGGCGAGCGCCCGATGGCGGGCGACAACCGCACCCTCAACCGATTCGACCTCGACGGAATCTCGCCCGCGCCGCGCGGCGTGCCGAAGATCGAAGTGTCCTTCGACATCGATGCCAACGGCATCCTGAACGTCCACGCCAAGGATCAGGGTACCGGCAAAGAACAGAAGGTCCGCATCACCCCCAGCTCCGGCCTCACCGACGCAGACATCGAGCGGATGAAGCAGGAAGCCGAAGCGAACGCGGACGAGGACAAAAAGCGCCGCGCCTTGATCGAAGCCAAGAACAAGGCTGATCACGTCGCCTACGAAGTGGAAAAGCAGATCAAAGACAAAGGCGCGAAGTTGAGCGAGGCGGATCGAGCCGAGCTCACGAAGGCGGTCGACGCGGTCAAGGATGCCGGGCGAGGTTCCGACCCGGCCGAAATCGAGGCGAAGATCGAGGCCCTCCAAAACGTCGCCCGCAAGTTTGCGGACAAGTTCGACCAAGGCGGCGAGACGGCTCAGCCCGAAGCCGAGGCCGATACCCACGCTGAGGCCAAGCCGCAGAACAAAGCCGCTGACGACAACGTCATCGACGCCGACTTCGAAGTGAAGAAGTGAGCCCGCCGCCCGGCCGGACCGGTCGGGCAACCAGACCGGTCCAACGGTGATCCATGCGATCCGTAGGGAGCGGGGGCCCGGCCGCGGTTCGTTTCCGAGGTCCGTGCCAGCGACCGTGGCCTGCGTATGATGCGGCCCGCATTAGCCTCCGCCCCCCACGTGGGATCACCCGTTTGGACCTCGGACCCGGATGATCGAAGCTCAAAACGTCTCGAAGATCTACGGATCTTTTGTCGCCTTGGATCGTGTCTCCTTCTCGGTCCCCCGGGGCGAGGTCGTTGGTTTTCTGGGCCAAAACGGGGCCGGTAAGACCACGACTCTGCGGATCCTCGCCTGTTACATGCCGCCCACCGAGGGATCCGTACGCATTGCCGAGCGAGACACCGTCCGGGACTCGGACGCGGTGCGGCGGATGATCGGCTATTTGCCCGAGCGAGTGCCGCTTTACGACGACCTTCGGGTCCTCGAGTACTTGGATTTCCGAGCTCGCCTGAAGGGCCTCCGCGGAGCGGAAGCCAAACAAGCGGTCGCCACCGTGCTCGATCGATTGGCCTTGACTGCCAGGAAGTCGAGCCTGATCGGCAGTCTCTCCAAAGGCCTGCGGCAGCGCGTAGGCATTGCCGACGCGCTCGTCCATCGGCCCTCCCTGCTGATTCTGGACGAGCCGACCTCCGGCCTCGACCCCGATCAGCGCATGGAGCTGCGCAAGCTCATCAAAGAGCTCGGGGCGCTCCACACCGTCATGGTGAGTACTCATATCCTCCCGGAGGCGGAGGCGATTTGCGACCGCATCATCGTCATCCACCGCGGGCGGATCCGCGCAGCCTCCCGCCTGGAAGATTTGCGTCGCGGCGTCGGCCAGACCTCCATCGTGCATGGCGGTCAACCTCTTGCTCACTACGGCGAAAGCTCGGCGGCGGCGTCGGTGGAACCCGGGGGAGACACCACTCGGGTTTTGATCCCCGATGCGGCGGCGACCCCGCGGGTCGTGGAGCGGCTCGTGAGAGAGGGCAGGCCGGTTTACTCGGTCCAGTCCGAAGTGCCCTCCCTGGAACAGATGTTCGCCGCCATCACCACCCGCAGCGAGGACGTGGCGTGAGACGATTCCGGATCCTCCTCGGCCACGAATGGCGCGGCGCCATCAAGAGCCCGGTGACTTGGCTGATCATCGGATTGGCGTGGATACTTTTCGGGGCGCAATACACCCAGAGCATTTTGCCCGGGTCCACCGACCCGGACCTGCGATCGACCGACCTTTTGCTCGTCACCTGGCAGAGCTCGATCTTCGCCGTGTATCTCATGCTGTTGGTCGTGCCGTTGCTCGCGATGAAGTCGATATCCGAGGAAAAGCGCAGCGGGACCTTCGAGATGCTCGTGACGACTCCGGCCAAAGACCACGAGATCGTACTCGCCAAATTCTTTGCGTTGTTCGCGATCGTAGCGCTGATTTGGGCCATCCTTCCCATCAACGCACTGGTGCTCGCGACGGTCGACCGCGAGCCGGACTGGGGCTGCGTGGCCTGCTCCTACCTGGCCATCGTGGGGATCGGCGGGCTCTTTCTCTCCGTCAGCCTGCTCGCCTCGGCTCTCACTCGACACCTTTTGCTCGCGGGCTTCCTCGCGTTCGTCCTCGTGATGGCGGTGGTGTTTCTACCGGCGCTGGCGCGCAAACTGCCCGAGACCTGGAGCGACCTGCGAGGAGTCCTCGGCCTCGGAGATTTGTTGCGCCAAACCGAGGAGGCGGCGCGCGGCCTGCTCGATCTCGTCCACTTGGCCTACAGGGCGGCACTGACCGCGTTTTTCCTGTTCGTGACCATCCGAGTGCTGGAGATGCGCAAGTGGCTGTGAACCGGACCGAAGGGGGCATGACCCGGCGCTACCGCGCGCGGGTACTCCTCAATGTCGTCGTAGCCTCGCTCCTCAGTCTGGGAGTGGCGATCGGGTCCGTCATCCTCATGCGCGAGTGGTCCTACCGGCGCGACCTCCGCTTCGACTTGACGCGCGACCACCGCTACGAGCTCGACCCGCTCGCCAAGCAGCTCCTGCGCACGCTCGAAACTCCTCTGAAGATCGACTTGGCATGGGGATTCGACAGCGACATCCGCAACCGGGTGCTCGACGCGCAGGGTTATCCCCGGCAAGATCTCCTCGAGGTCTTCTACCGGCCGATTGTCAGCGAAGCGTGGCGTCGGATCGAACAAGTGCTGCTCGAGTGGAGCCGCTTCAGCGGGCAGGTCGAATACCGCACGTTCAATGCGGACTACGAACCCCAACGCCTGTCGGACCTTGCCAAGACATTGGGAGTTTCCCCCGACGAGGTGGTCAATCACGTCATCTTGGAGTGCGGGGGGCGCCGCCGGGTGGTTCCCCTCCGCAAGATGATGAAGGACATGGAGTGGGGCGTATTCCCCGCGCAGCCGGGGGCGGAGCGCCTCGAGCCTCGCGCTCCGGGGGCATGGCTCGTCCATGAGGAACTCGTAGCCACGCTTCGCGCCTTGTTGATGGGCGAGATGAAGACCATCCTCGTCGCCCAGGGGCACGGCGGCGTGCTCGAGGAGGGAAGCGGGGAGACCCAGCGCCTGCGTAGTGCCCTCCAGTCGGACGGGTTTGACCTCGTCCCTTCCGACCTCCGCCGACTGCCCGAGGTCAGCTCGGACGTCGACGCCGTGCTCCTGCCCGCGCTCACTTCCCCCCTCAGCGCGGGGGAGGTCAAGCTCCTGCGCGAATACGAGGACGCCGGGGGACGGATCCTCATCTACGCCGACCCTCGCCTGCCGGAAAACTACTCGCGCATCCTCGAACGCTACGGAGTACGCCTGCTCGACGCCTGGATCGAGGATCGCTCCCTCGCACACCCGGGACGGAGGGGTCCTGCGGATTTGCAGTCGGCGCGACTCTGTAACGGACTGCACCCGATCGACACTCCGCTCAAGAATCGGATCGAACTCTATGCAGGGCCCTGCCGCCCGATCCGTGTCGAAAAAGACACTGCCGCCGGGGCGCGCCGCACCACCTTGCTGCGAGCGAGTTCCGATGCCCGAAGTGTCCCGTGCACTTACGATTCGACTTCCGGAGCTCCGCGGATGGACGAAGCCGCCGCCGCACCCACGCCCGAGAGCGACCGCAACCTCGCGATCGCCTTGGAGCGACCGCGGGGAGGAAGCGACCGTCCCGCCCGGATCGTCGTCTATGGCGGCGCCAGCTTCCTCGCCCCCAAAGAACTGGCTGCCAGCACGTTCTTTGGCAACCGGGACCTTCTCCAGAACACGCTGTCGTGGCTCACCGACCAGGAGTCCGCGATCGGACTCGCCCCGCGCAGCGAAGTGCAAGCCAGGGTCGTCACCTACGAACGGGTGGCCCGGCCGGCGTTCCTGACTTCGATGGTGGTGTTCCCGGGGCTAGCTGCCCTTCTTGCCCTTTTGCTTTGGTTGCAGCGTCGCTCCTGAGTCCGATCGTCGCCTCCCTGCCCTTTCGACTCTGTGACCCATTCTCTGGCCCTCCCGGGACGAGTCCCGCACGCATGAATCCCAAGACCACCCTTTTGTTGTTCGTTCTGGCCTTGGCCCTGGGGGCGGGCTGGTTTTTCACGCGCGGTGCCGATGGACCTGGCGGATCCAAAGCCCGCTCGCGGACCCTGTTCCCCGATCTGGTGGAGTCGAAGATCACTTCGTTGATTCTCGAGGATCCCCTCGGAGAAGTGTGGCCGTCCACCGTCAGTCTCCGGCGCGCGACCCAAGGCTGGCACCTGATCACCCGGAACATCGCGGATGGGCTGCCCGTACGTGCCCGCTCGGAGACCGTGAGGGACCTCCTCGCGGCTCTGAAAACCCTGACTCCGCTGCGCACCGTTGAGGACTCCGTGAACGAGGCCCACCTCGCGCGGCTAGGGTTGGCGGCGGCGCAGCGGCGGCGCATCGTGCTACGCGGGGACGACGACCGTCAGTTTCAGCTCGAATTGGGCGCGACCGGTCCCGCGTTCGACGTCATGGTCCGGGTAGGGGAGGCAGGCCCGGTCTATTCCGTGGCGAAGGAAGTCTTGAACTCCTTACAACCTCCGCTCGAGGCGCTCGAGGATGCGGCGGTGTTTGCGGTCTCACCCCTTTCAGTGACCAGCCTCGCGTTCCAAGTCGGGGAGAGTCCCCGATTCCGCGCTACCCGCGAATTCTCGCGTTGGTTTGTCACGCATCCCTTCGCGGCCCCCGGCGACAGTCGCCGCCTCGAAGAACTGCGCAACCGTCTCCTGAATGCGCGCATCATGGGTCGACGCGACCCTCAACGCATCAATCCACAGGGTGGTGGAAAGCCCTTCGGGACCCTGAGCATCGAAGTGAGCGACGGTGCCCCGATCGAGGCCCGGCTCTTCTCCGAGTCGGACGATCAGTTCTTCATCGCGGTGGATGGCGAGCCTTCGCACTACGCGGTCGACCCCGGGCTCCGCGCCGAGTTCGCTCGGCCGTTCGGCGACTACCGAGAGAGGGAGTGGATCCCGATCAATCCGTCCGAGATTCGGGAGCTCCGCCTGACCGGGCCGCACCGGCTGCATCTCGCGCTCACCGGCAGTCATCAGAATCAGCCCGTGCACGAAGTGCTGATCCCATCTTCCAAACCCGGGGTCGTCATGAATCGAGGGACCGATCCGGTCCGCATAGGGAACTTCCTCGAGAAGCTTCGCAAATTGGGCTTCGACTCGTATCAAAACGAACTTGAGCCGTTTACGCCTGAATGGACGCTCGAAGTCTTTGGTCCTGAAGGCCAAGCCGATCTCGTCTACGAAATCGGCGCCGCGAGCGATGGTCGGTGTCTCGCGAGACGGAAGGACGAAAAGGGCGGAGGAGTGGTCGCCGCGGCGGCCCTCGAAGGAGTCCTCGTGCGGAGCGAGGACTTGCTTGAGCTTTACGCCCAGGGGCTTCTTGCTTATTTTCAATTGGCGAGCCTCGAAATCAGGGCGCCGGGCGGAGCGTCGGTGGAAGTGCGGGGCTCGGTCTCCGAGGGAAAAGACTGGGCAGGGGAAATTGTGTCGGCGCAGTCCGCGTCACCGCTGCCCGCTTCCTTGTCGAAGGACCTGGTCACCCGATTGGTTCGCCTTCCGGTTCGGGAACACCGAAGCGGCGATCAGGGCAGTCCTATCGAAGCGTCGCGACTCTCGGTGCGCTACCTCGTCGCCGAGGGCGCCACCCAAAGTGGAATCCCCGACAATCCTCAGGGTCGCTGGCACGAGCTCCGCGTCGGTCCCGCCGGTCCGGACGGGATCTCCGAAGCCAGCCTGGATACCGATCCCCCCCAGCGGTTTTCCGTGGACCAACGCTCCCTCCAGCCATTCTTCGATCTCTTGCGCACCACGAATCGCTGAGCGCGCCTCGCGGATGCCGGATCTCGTCGAGAGTGCGGCACCCTGCCCGGACGTGACCCACGACTGCGCTACTAAGCGGCTGACCCGCGGACGAGAGAACCACAGACTCGCAAGTCGCCCAGAGCGGACGCCCTTCACCCGAGCGGTGGGCTAACCCCCATTTGTAAGTCCTCTCCCGCCACGCAGACCCGGTTGTTGCCAGTGCGTTTGGCTCGGCGCAGCGCCAAGTTGGCGGCGGCGAACAGGGACTCTTTGTCCCGAGCATCGACCGGGAAGGTGGCAACGCCGGCGGAGACGGTGATGCGGCCGGTGAGGCTCGGCAAGACTCGCCGGAAGTCCGCGCACTCGACCGCCTTGCGCACACGTTCCACGTAGTTGACGGAGGCGGCTTCTCCCGGCATCGGCAGCCGCGGCTTGCCCGTCTCGGGCAGGAGGATGGCAAATTCGTCGCCCCCCCACCTCGTCACGACATCGACCTCCCGGAAGCTCTTGCGGATGATCTCCGCCGCGGCTCGGATCAGTTGATCACCCGCCGCGTAACCGTTGAGGTCGTTGATGACCTTGAAATGGTCGATGTCGATCAACGCGAGCGTGACCTGACGGTCGTAGCGACGCGCTCGTTCGAGTTCGACGCTGATCTGACGCTCGAAGAACCGGCGATTGAAGAGTCCGGTGAGCTGATCGATCACCGCCATGCGGTGCAGGTCTTCCCACTTGCGGGCATTCAGGAGGTTCGTCGAAAACTGAGCGGCCAGCGATGTGCAGAGGTCGATGGTGCTCTCCGAGAACGGTTCACCGCCGCGGGGTCGACCGAGAATTGCGGCGCCAATGGGCACCCTCTGTTCCAGGAGGGGCACGAGGAGCACGGGCGCTCCCGAGCCCTCTCCCAGCGTCGCGATGCGCAGGTTGGGATCACCGATGACCGCCGCCGCAAGAAGTTCGACCGCAGGCAATTCCCGTTCCCACTCCGAAGTACGGCGCAGGAGCTCAAGCGGCGAATTTTCCCCCGGTCGCAGGAAGAGCGCACCCTGTTCGGTGTTCGAGATTTCGAGGAAGGCTTCGAAGCCAGTGGCGATGAGACTGTCCCGATCCCGTTCGAGTTCCGTCAAGCGCAGGCCAAGCTGGACCAGTCGGCGCAGGCGAGGCGTGAACTCGCTGGCCGAGTCGCGTTCGGCGCGCGGAGTCGATTCCATGGCATCGCTCCGCCGTTGGCGCTCCCGCGCGTACTCCAGGGCCTCGAGCAGGGTGGAATAGCGGTACGGCTCCGCGAGCCGAAGATCAGCAAGTTCGGCGCTGGGCGCCTCGGCCTCGGTCGTATCCTGCGATGTCAAGATCACGAACGGACGGTGGGGAAAGTCTCGAATCTGGCGCAAGAAGTCCTCGGCCGGGTCGGGAAGCAGACACGCCCGCAGGATCACCCCGCTCGGCCTATGGCGTTCCACGAAGAGCATGACTTCGTAGGGACGCGACGTGGCGAGAACCCGCGCACCCTGGGTCCGCAAGAGATCCATGTAGTGGGCGAGGTTGGCTTCGCCGTCGGTCAGGACGACGATGGGGGGCGACGACTCGCTCATCCGACCGACCCCAACATCCGTGGGACTCCGACTTGCACGGGCGCGATGCGCCACTCGATGGCCCCGCCCGTGCCGGGCGCGAGATCAGGGATGACGACGATCGTGGTCCCCGGATAGACCTGGGTCAGCCGATGAGCCAACGACAATCCGAGGGCTCGCGAAGTGCGCGTTCGCTTGAGAAGCACCGGCAGGTCGTGACAAGGCAAGTCGATCGGGACGGTCCCGCCCTCGTCGGTGAACCGGAGGGAGACGAGGTCGCCGTCGCCTTCGCCATGAATCGTGAGCCGCAGAGAGCGCGTTCTCTCCTCGAGATACGCGTGGAGGAGGGCGTCGATGACCATCTGGATCGGGGTGGGATCCCCCTGAAAAATCCACTGGCGGTCGGGCAGTTCGAGCCGCACGTCCAGGCCATCCGCCACGACGGGGCGAATCCGGTCGCGCAGGAGGGCGCCTAGGTCCACGGGCACCGCTTGCGAACACTCCCGGCCACCGATCCAACTGAAGAGCTGCAACATGCGCTCGAGGCGAAGCAAGTCTTGACGAGCCTGCTTGAGAGCGCGCGCGCGAGGATCCGGAGCAACCAAGTCGGTCGCCAGCAGTTGCATCCAACCCTGGGCCCCGCTCAGCGGATTGGCGAGGGCGTGGGTCAGGCTGCGAAGCAAATCGGATGAGGCAGCCATCGAACGCGGCGAGGGAGCGCTCGGGGCGCGAGGAGTCGCGGCGATTTCGATAGCCTTCACGAGGTCGGGTAGGAAGTAAGGCTCGCTCAAGACGGCCGTGCCCTCAGGCAGCGGGATCGAGGACCCAGTCCCCAAGATCACGAGTCGATGGCTCCGCAATCGACCGGGGGGAACCGTGGCGACCAAGTCCGCCTCGATGACCAAAATCGACTCGGCCGAGACAAATTGACTCGCATTCTCCGCCTCGACCACGGTGACTCGCAGGCTGGCCTTTTCGAGGAATGAAGTCACCGCGTCCCGGTCGGGGCCGGACCGATGGACCAATACCACGTCGTGCAACGGAGACTCCAGGGCGGCAAGGGGGACCGGCAGCGCGGTCCTACCCGCTCCAAGTGTACGCAGCACCAAGACTTAAGCAGTCCATTGGCGCGGCTTCAGAGTGTACCCCCAATCTGGCGGGGGCGGCAAGGGGTTCGACTTTGGAGGGATTTGCTGGAAGCGCCCGCGATTGGGACACTCACACCGGCGGGCATCAAGCGTCGAGCCCACCGCAACCGAAAGGCCCCGAGTGGTCCAAGAGGTGGGAAACCCCGAAGTCTCGATCGTGATCCCGGTGTTCAACGAGGAGGAGAGTCTGCCTCCGCTTTTTGCCACCCTGGACAGTTTTCTTCGCCGCTTCGACAAGCGGACGGAGGTCATCCTCGTCGACGACGGCAGCCGCGACGGGACTCCCGTCGTCCTCGCGGAGCAGGTGGCGATGCGCCCGGGATTTCGGATGTTGCGGTTACGTGCCAACCGGGGTCAGACCGCCGCCATGGCGGCGGGGCTCGAGGCCGCCCGAGGCCACACGATCGTGTTCATGGACGCGGACTTGCAGAATGACCCCGACGACATCCCGCGCCTCGTCGCCAAGCTCGACGAGGGGTTCGATCTCGTTTCGGGTTGGCGGCGTAACCGGCAGGATGCCGCCTTCACTCGCAACTTCCCATCCAGGGTCGCCAATCGCCTGATTGGTTGGGTCACCGGAGTGAAGGTCCACGACTACGGGTGTTCGCTCAAAGCGTATCGCTCCGCGGTCGTGAAGCCCCTCCCGCTCTACTCCGACATGCACCGCTTCTTGCCCGCGCTCTGCACGAGGCTAGGGGCTCGCGTCACCGAGCTGCCGGTGCAGCATCACCCTCGTCGACTCGGCAAGAGCAAGTACGGATTGAATCGCATCTTCAAGGTCTTGGCCGACCTCACGGTGATCAAGATGATCGTGGCCTTCGCCGATCGGCCGATGCACTACTTCGGATTGATCAGCCTCCTTTTCCTTACCCTCACGGGAGTCAGTTTCTCGCTCTGGATGACCAACCTGAGCGAAGGCTGGAAGGATGACACCATCATCATTCCGGCTCTGATATTCCTTTTCTTCAGTTCCTTCCTCTACTGCGTGAGCCTCGGGCTTCTGGCCGACCTGATCCTGCGCGCGCGGGGCCAGGAGGTCTATGGCGCCGAACGCCAATTTGCCATCGAGGTGCCCTGAGTGACCGCGAATCCCGAACCTCTGATCTCGCTCCTGGTGATCGTGTCGGGTCCGTCCCCCGATATCGAGACATTTCGTGCCGCCATGGCGCGTTGGAGGGAAGAACTCGAGCGCCTGGGCAAGACCTACGAGGTGCTGGTCGTCGACGACGGCATTGGCGGAGCCTTCGCCAACGCCGTCTTGGAGCTGCGATCCCATTGGCAGAAGATCCGCCTTGTCCAATTCCGCCGCCACTTCGGCGAGTCGGTCGCGCTCGACGCGGCCGTCGAGAAGGCCCGCGGCAAGTACCTCGTCACGACGACCTGGTATCTGCAAGTCGATCCCTCGGGGCTCCCGCTGGCGGTCGAGCGCCTGGAGGCCGGCATCGACTTCGTCGCGGGCCGCCGCACCCCCCGCGTCGACGGTCTCGGTGCCCGATTGCAGTCTTGGCTCTTCAACGCCTACACCCGCCGCCTGACCAACGTCTCTCTGCACGATTTGAACTGTTCATTCCGCGCCTTCCGTCGCGACGTCGCGGACGAGCTCCACTTCCACGGCGATCTCTATCGGTTCCTGAGCATCCTCGCGGTGCAAAAAGGATTCCGCGTCGAGGAATTGCCCCTGCCGCACTTGCGGGAGGAGGGTCGGGCTCTCCTGTTCCATCCCGGAGCGTGGGCCCGTCGATTCTTGGACATCCTCTCGCTCTTCTTCTTGATGAAGTTCACGCACAAGCCGCTGCGTTTTTTCGGCCTACTCGGCTTCGCGTTTTTCTTCGTGGGATTGGCGATCAGCCTGTGGATGCTCTACGTCCGCATCGTCAAGAATCAGCCACTCGCGGACAAACCGCTCCTCGTGCTCGGCATCTTCTTGATCGTGCTCGGTTTCATCGTCGGGAGCATCGGATTGATCGGGGAGATCATCATTTTCACGCAGGGTCGCAATCTCCGGGACTACCACGTCGATCGGGTAGTCGAGGGTCCGGACGAAAAGGAGAGCGCATGAGCCTCCGCATCCGCCCCTTGACCCGCGACCGGGAAGGAGCCTGGGAGGCCTTCGTGCAGGCCGAACCCCCGGGGACCATCTTCCACTCCTTGTCATGGCGCGATGTCCTCCTGCGGACATTCCGCCACGACGCCCGGTATTTGATCGCGGAGGACGACGGGGGAGTCGTCGGCGTGCTCCCGCTCGTGGGAGTGCGCAGCATTTTCTTCGGCCGGTCGCTCGTGAGTGTGCCCTTCGGGGTCTACGGCGGCATTCTCGCGAAGACGGCCGCGGCGACGCAGGGCCTCGTTCTCGAAGCCCGTCGCATCAGCCGTGAATTCGGCGCGCAATACGCCGAGCTGCGCCATCTCGAGTCGCCGCCCGGCATCGAATTGCCCGCCAGCGATCTCCACGCGACCTTCGTGCGAACCTTGCCCGCCGATCCGTCGGCGGTGCTGAACTCGATTCCTCGCAAGGCTCGCGCGGAAGTCCGGAAAGCAAAAGACAATCCCGAACTCGAAGTCGACATCAATCGACTCTCCGTCGCCGAGTTCCACGGGCTCTTCGCCGAAAACAAACGCAAGCTCGGGTCCCCGGTATTCCCGCGCAGCCTGTTTGCCAACCTGAAGGAGCGCCTCGGCCGAGACTGCGTGATGCTGTGCATCCGGCACCGGGGACGGGCGGTCGCCGCGGTGATGAGCTTCGTGTGGAAGAACACCTACATGGCGTACTACAGCGGGGCGTCCGAGGAGGCCAACGAGGTGTCCGCGAATAATCTCATGTATTGCGCCTCCATGGAGGACGCGGCGTCGCGGGGCCTCTCCATCTTCGATTTCGGACGCAGTCGCCGCGACACCGGCGCCTTCGCCTTCAAGAAGAACCAGGGCTTCGAGCCGCGCGGCCTCGCTTACCACTTCGTGCTCGAACCCGGCGAAAGCCTGCCATCGGTGAACGCATCGAATCCACGCTACGACTTGGCCAAAGCAGTGTTCCGCCGCCTCCCGGCCTTTGCCGCGGAGAAGCTTGGTTCCTTCGTCGTCAAGCGAATGCCGGTGTAGCCGGATCCGGGCCCGACGATCGGCTCGCTATGATGGTCCATGCGAGCCTGTTCCACCCCCGCGTTGGATCGCCTGCGTTCCGCTCTTCCGGCGGATCGAGTCGCTGATGATCCATCGACCCGACTCGCGTACGCCACGGAGGCTTCGAGGGAGCCCGGTCTTTGTGGCGGCGTGGTTCGTGTGCGCTCGGAAGCGGAAGTCCGGGCGGTCCTCGGTTGGGCGAAAACCGAACAAGTAGGAGTCGTGACGCGGGGGAGCGGCACTTCCCCGACCGGCAGCGCGCGCCCGTTGGCCGGCGAGCTCGTTCTCGACATGGCCGCGATGAATCGCATTGTGGCCATCGACCCGCGAGACTTCGCGGCGGTGGTCGAGCCGGGGGTGCCGTGCGGAACCCTCCAAGCGGCGGTGGAGGCGGCCGGTCTTTTTTACCCCCCCGATCCCGCCAGTAGTCGTTTCTCCACCCTCGGCGGCAATGTCGCGACCTCGGCGGGAGGACTGCGCGCCTTCAAGTACGGGACCACCCGCGACTACGTCTTGGGAATGCGCGTCGTACTCATGGGCGGGGAACTGCTCTCCCTGGGCGGGAGATCGTTGAAAGACGTTGTGGGCTACGACCTCATGCGACTCATGGTCGGCTCGGAGGGCACTCTCGGAGTCATCACCGAGCTCACCCTGCGCTTGATTCCCGCCCCCCGTGCTCGCCTCACTATCGTCGCGTCGTTCGCCGACGACGAAGGTGCGTTCCGCGGGGCCGATGCCGTCACCGCCAAGGGGGTCTTTCCGCGCGCGCTCGAATCCATGGACCGCACCACGCTCGAAATTGTCGCGACCGCCGCGGGAAGGGCTCCGGAGCCCGGCGTCGGTTCGAGACTCCTGATCGAGCTGGACGGGGGAGAAGCCGAGGTGGCGACCGAGGCCCGCCACTGCGAGGAGGGCCTGCGGGCGGCCGGAGCGTCCGAGGTTCTGCTGGCCAAAACGCCCGAAGAACAGACTCGGCTGTGGAGCGAACGACGCGCGATTTCGTCGTCGGTCTCGAAAATGGCGGTCGCAAAATCCTCGGAGGACATCGGCGTCCCCCGGAGCGCGCTTCCCGAGGCGGTGCGCCGAATCCGGGCCGCCGCCGCCCGGACCCCGATCCGAGTGCTGGCCTACGGCCACGCTGGCGACGCCAATCTGCACTGCAATTTTCTCTACGACCCCCGCCGGCCCGAGGAAAAGCGACACCTTTCCGAGCTCAAGCGGGAGGTCTTCGAGATCGTACTCGGGCTCGGCGGTACGATCTCCGGCGAGCACGGGATCGGAACCAAGAAGATTCCGTACGTGACACGTGCCCTCGGTCCGCTGGCCGTCCGTATCAGTCAAGGAGTGAAGCGCTTGTTCGATCCCGACGAATTGCTCAATCCTGGCAAACTCTGGCCCGCGGAGGAAGTCGCTTGAAGGTCCTCATCGCCGATGACGAGCGGACGATCACGACGACCCTTCAGGACGATCTGAAGGACGCGGGGCACGAGGTGCTGACCGTGGCGGCGGGTGACCAGGCGCTCGCCATCCTCGAGAACGAACGATTCGACGCGCTGATCACCGATCTGAACATGCCTGGAATGAAGGGCGACGAACTCCTGCGCCGCGCCAAAGCGATCGACAAGAATCTCTCCGTCATCCTCATCACCGGCTTCGGGACGATCGAGTCGGCGGTCGCGGCGATGAAGGAAGGCGCTTTCGACTACATCCTGAAGCCGTTCCTGAACGAACAGATCGTGCTCCTCTTGCAAAAGGCAGCGCGCCTGCGGGACCTCGAGACCGAAAACCTCGTGCTGCGGGCCCAGATCGAAGAGATCGCGGGGTTCGAAAGTCTGATCGGTAAGAGCACGCCGATGCAGGACGTGTTCCGCACCATCAAGACGGTGGCCCGCACGGACTCGAACATCCTCATCGTCGGAGAAACCGGTACCGGCAAAGAGATGATCGCCCGCGCGATCCACAACAAGAGTGGCCGGCGGGCGAAGCCGCTGGTCGCGATATCGTGCGCGGCGATCCCGAGCTCCCTTCTCGAAGACGAACTCTTCGGGCACGAAAAGGGCGCCTACACGGATGCCCGGGATCGCAAGGTCGGCCGCATCGAGCGCGCGGAGGGAGGCACCTTCTTTCTCGACGACATCGACGACATGCCGCTGGCCACTCAGGTCAAGTTGCTGCGCGTTTTGCAGGAGCGCGAGATCGAACGACTCGGCGGCGAAAAAACCATCAAGGTCGACATCAGGGTGATCACCGCGACCAAAGTCGATTTGAAGGACCTGGTCCGCCAGGGGAAGTTCCGCGAGGATTTGTTCTATCGCTTGAATGTCGTCCCCCTTCGCCTTCCGCCCCTGCGCGAACGCACCGGGGACATCCCTCTTCTCACGAAGCACTTCGTGCAGAGGTACGGCCAAGGGCGGGCGTATGAGATCAAGCCCGAGGTCATGGAGGCCATGGAGACCTACTACTGGCCTGGCAACGTCCGCGAGCTCGAACACGCGATCGAGCGGGCCATTGCCCTCGCTGGGCAAGCGACCTTCCTGAAACGCGAGCACCTGGTCGAACGCAGTCCGTCGCACAAGATGGCGCTCAACGTACCGAGCAAGATCCAACCGCTCCGCGATGTGGTCGAGGAAGCCGAACGCGAGCACATCCGCGAGGTTTTGAAGATCACGGCCGACCATCGGGCCCAGGCGGCCTCGCTGCTCGGAATCAGTCGGAAGAACCTCTGGGAGAAGATGCGCTTGTACGGCATCGAGGGAGTAGAAGACCGTGCCCGCGACGACGACTGAGCGCCGCGAACTCGAACGCCGATTCGACGCGGACGAAGAGGTGATCTTCGTCTCGGACGTCCATCTGCGGTTCCAAGACGAGCCCTACCTACGCCAGTTCCTCGCCTTCTTGGAGGCGATCCCGAAACGGACGCAGGCGCTCGTGATCCACGGCGACCTCTTCGAGTTCTACGTCGGGCGCAGACAAGGTCGGCACGACTTCTATCGGCCACTGTTTGCGGCCATCCGAGCCTTGCGCGACCGCGGCATGGCGGTGGCCGCGCTCTACGGCAACCGCGACTACCTGCTCGACCGCTCGTTTGCGGATTCGGGGGCCCTGGTTGTGGCCGATCGCCTGGTCATGAACCTGGGCGGCGCCGCCACCCACGTTTCCCACGGGGATGAGTTCTGCCTCGACGATCATTCCTACCAGTTTTGGGCCCGTGGGGTGCTTCGCTGGCGACTTTTTCGAGGGATCGTCCAGGGCCTTCCTTTGTCCACCGGCATCCTGGCGGCCCGCTCCTACCGGCGCATCTCCGCCCGAAAAGCCAGGCGGCGCACCACCCGCCGGAACCAAGGCAGCCGCCTCTCCACCGTCTTTCCAGGTTGCCGCAAGCTCATCGACGAAACTCCTTATCCCGTCGTGATTTGCGGCCACATCCATGATCTCGGAGCCCGGGAACTCAACTCGGATCGGGCGAGGACTTGGCTGGTCACTACCGGTGCCTGGGAGGATGTCCCCAACTGCATCCGGTGGACCGAGGGCGAGCTCCAAACCTGTACCTTCGACCCGGCTACCGCCACCTTCCGGCGGGAATACTCCTTGCCTCGGTTGGTCACGAACTCGCCCGCAGTATAGTTCCCGCTTGACTTTCGGACCGACCCAGAACTCAGGGGGCCCCAACGGGCCTTCCTTCGTGGTAGCCATCGACGGCCCGGCCGGAGCCGGCAAGAGCACTGCTGCCAAAGCCTTGGCCCGCCGCCTCGGATGGCGGTTCTTGGATACCGGTGCCATCTATCGAACCCTCGCACTGGCTGCGCTGGAGGCGGGGATCGCGGTGGACGACGAAACCGGGTTGGCCGCTTTGATTCAAACCCTCCGCATGTCTCAAGACCCCGACGGACGCATGAAGCTCGATGGCCGCGACGTTTCGGCCGCGATTCGTACCGAGTTGGTCACGCGGGCGGCGAGCACCATCAGCGCGCATGCTCGGGTGAGGGCGGGGCTGCTGGAAATCCAACGGGCAGTGGCTCGCGAAGGCCCTCTCGTCTGCGAAGGGCGGGACATGGGCAGCACGGTGTTCCCCCGCGCCGAGCTCAAGGTCTACCTCGATGCAGATCTCGGTGCGCGCAGCCGGCGTCGCCACGAAGAACTGGCGGCCAAAGGCCAAGTGGCGAATCTCGACGAGATCGCCCACCAGATCCGCGAGCGGGACCACCGGGACCAGACTCGGAGTGCGGCGCCGCTTCGGCGGGTCGACGATCAGATTTACCTGGATACGAGCGACCTCGACACCGAAGGGGTGCTCGCGCGTCTCCAGGACCTTGTTCAAACGCGGCGAGGTGTCTCGCCGCCTTAGTGTGCACAGGCCGCCCCACCTCTTGTCGAGGGGGTCGGCTCAGGTCTCGGCGGGGCCGAGATCGGACCTCTCCCACGGTGGGGGAGGCCGCGGAGTCCTTCTTGGGGTGGAGCCCCCCTATCAGGGAATCCCGAGCCGCCGGTTCTCGGTGGCCCAACGTCGAAGCGGCCCCCTCGTGGCCTCGGATCCAGCCGCGAGGGAAGGATGATCATGAGTCAGAACGTTTCTCGCCAGAAGATCAAACGGTTCACCTCTTCCCAAGAGGACGAGGAAAAACTTCTCGCCCTCATGATCGGGGACGAGACCCTCCTCACCGAGGCGGCCACTCGCGAAGAGCCGGGCACGGCCTTCCGCCCGGAGACCATCGTCAAGGGACGGGTGGTCAAGATCACCCCGGACTCGGTCCTGGTCGACATCAAGTACAAGTCCGAAGGCGAAGTCCCGCTCGAAGAGTGGGGCGACAAGCCGCCGGTCGTCGGCGAAGAGGTCGAGGTCTACCTCGAAGGCATGGACGATGCCGAGGGGATGCTCGAACTGTCAAAGCGTCGCGCCGACCGCATTCGCGGTTGGGAACGCATCATCACCACGCACAAAGAAGGCGATGTGGTCAAGGGTCTTTGCACCCGCAAGATCAAAGGCGGCCTCCTCGTGGACATCGGAATCCCGGTGTTCCTCCCGGCCTCCCAGATCGAGATCCGCCGCGCCGGCGACATCAGCCACTACCTCGGCAAGGAAGTCGAGGCTCGCATCATCAAGATCGACGAGCCGCGCATGAACATCGTCGTGTCGCGGCGCAAGCTCCTGGAGGAGACCCGCGAGCGCAAGAAGCAGCAGATCCTCGGAGATCTCACCGAGAACCAGGTCCGTCGCGGCGTGGTCAAGAACATCGCCGACTTCGGCGCGTTCGTCGACCTCGGCGGGATCGACGGCCTCCTGCACATCACCGATATGTCGTGGGGACGCATCAATCACCCGAGCGAAATGCTCAACATCGACGACACGATCGAGGTGATGGTCCTCAAGTTCGACAAGGACTCCGAGCGCATCGCCCTCGGCCTGAAGCAAAAGACGCCTTCGCCCTGGGAGAGCATCGAGAATCGCTACCAGCCCGGAATGAAGCTCCAGGGCGAAGTGGTGAACGTGATGTCCTACGGCGCCTTCGTGAAGCTCGAAGAGGGTGTCGAAGGCCTCGTGCACGTCTCCGAAATGTCGTGGACCCGGCGCGTCAACCACCCGAACGAGATCGTCAACGTCAGCGACGTCGTCGAAGTCGTGGTGCTGAACGTCAATCCGCAGAAGCAGGAGATCTCGCTCGGCATGAAGCAGGCCGAGGACAATCCCTGGGACATGGTGGAGGAGAAGTATCCGGTCGGAACCATCATCCGCGGCCGGGTTCGCAACCTCACCAACTACGGCGCCTTCGTGGAAATCGAGGAGGGCATCGACGGCCTCCTGCACGTCTCCGACATGTCGTGGACGCGCAAGGTCAGTCACCCGAGCGAACTTGTCAAGAAGGGTGATCTCGTCGAGGCGATCGTGCTCTCGGTGGATCAGGAGAAGAAGCGGGTCGCCCTCGGCGTCAAGCAGCTCTCCGAGGATCCCTGGGAATACGACATCCCGAACCGCTACCTCGTCGGTGCCGACCTCGAAGGCCGCGTGACCAAGATCACGAACTTCGGCGTGTTCGTCGAACTCGAGAAGGACTTGGAAGGCTTGCTCCACATCAGCGAGCTCTCCGAGACCAAGGTCGAAAACCCCGAGGAAGTCGTGTCGGTCGGGGACCTGGTCAAGGTCAAAGTGATCAAGGTCCACCCGGACGAGCGCAAGATCGGTTTGACCCTCCTCGAGGTCATCGAGTCGAAGAAGGGCAACGCTCCGCCCAAGTACGAGCTGATGGACGACGCCGAAGAGGCGCAGGCCGTCACCAAGGACGGCGGCGAAGCCTCCTGATTTCAGCCGGGCTGCTCTCCCTACCGGGAGAGCGGCCCGCCGCGTGGTCCGCCTGATCAGGCTCCGATTTTTCGAGCGGCGCGAGCCCTGCGCTGCGTGCCCTCCGACCCCCCTCCCGGAAACGCGGCGGGCCCGTACCGCCGATCGGGGTCGAGCCCGCCCCCCTCCGGTGCCACTTTTCCCAGCCATTGCCGACGTAGAGTGCGCCATGGATCGCATTGGCCTGTGGTTATTGACTCTGTTGTTAGTCGCCTGCGCTGACGCTCCGCCTTCGGACACGCGTGCGGAGGGTCCGGCTGAGCTTCCGCTGACGTCGGAGAGTCCTCCGGTGGAACCGACGGCGGAGGCACCAGCCCTCGATTTCAAAGCCCTGCGCGAGCAGGTCAGTCTGCATCTACGCCGGGAGGACTACGAGGCCGCCCTGTCGGCAATCGATCAAGCCCAAGCCGCAGCCACCGACCGAGATCAGAGGCAGGAGCTCGAAAATCTGCGCGTCACCACGAAGCGCCATCTGCTGCAGTCGACCGTAGCTGACGCATTCGTGCTTTTGGATCGGGATCGGGTCGCGCTCGGCGATCCGATCACGGGGGAATTGATCCTCGTGAATCTCTCCCGCTCGACGCTGACCATTCCCAGCGTCGCCGGCTCCGAGGCCTCGACGACCACCATGCAAGTCGAGGTCGACTTTCAAGAGTTCGGGATCGACGGCACCGTCGTGAATGAGCGCATCACGTGGAACCTCGAGACGGGTAAGGACTTGGTCTTGGCTCCGGGCGAGCGGCACGCTTGGCCGATCTCCTTGGACACGTTGCAACAGAATCCGCAAGGCGTGACTTTCCGCAATTACTCGGTGAGCGCCATCCTCTATCCGGCGGCCATGCGCATGGGGGAGGGGAGTGTCCCGGGCACGCTCCGCTTCCGCCAGAAGTCCTGCGGAGTATTCCCACGCAATTACGAGCACCTGGCCGAATCCCCGCGCACCCGCCTGCTCGAGGCAATAGAGAAAGAGAGCCCCCTGCACATTCCGGTTGCGGCCGCCCTTCTCGACGAAAAAGACAAAGCGGGATCGGTTGGGGAGCTGTTGGCGATCCTGGGCCGCCGCGGCGATCAACCTCCCCGGGCCCCCACGCGCATCGCTTGCTGTGTCGCCCTGCGAATTCTGACCGGTGAACCCCTCGAAGCCGACCCAATGGCCTGGCAAGCTTGGGCCTCCTCACAATCGACCCCACCATGACTCCCACGACACCCCCACCCGAAATAGCGGCCGAAGTCGCGCGCCAGCTCGCCGCGATTCGGCGCGGCACGGTCAATTTGGTGTCCGAGGCCGAGCTCTCGGCGAAAATCGAACGCAGCCTGATCCACAAGAAGCCGTTGCGGGTGAAACTCGGGGTCGATCCAACCTCGCCCCTATTACACCTCGGATTCACCGTCCCTTTGACCAAGCTCAGGCTGTTTCAGGATCTGGGACACCATCCCGTCCTCATCATCGGCGACGCCACTGCCCTCGTCGGCGATCCGACGGGCCGCAACAAAACGAGGCCGCGCCTCACGCCCGAAGAGGTGGATGGTTATTCGAAGACGTACCTCACTCAGGCCGGGAAGGTCTTGGACATGAGTCGGGTAGAGGTCCGCTTCAATCGCGAGTGGCTCGGCAAACTCGACTTCCTCGGCGTGATCGGATTGACCGCGCGCAGCACGGTGGCACGCCTCATGGAGCGGGAGGACTTCAAATCGCGCTGGACCGAGGGGACCGCCATTCACCTGCACGAGCTCATCTATCCTCTGCTCCAGGGCTACGACTCCGTGATGGTGCGGGCCGACGTCGAACTCGGAGGATCCGACCAGCTCTTCAATCTGCTCGTCGGACGGGATCTGCAAGAGCAGGATGACCAGCCACCCCAGGCCTGCATCACCGGGCCCCTGCTCATCGGTCTCGACGGTCAAAAGAAAATGAGCAAGAGCGCTGGCAACACCATCGGGATCACCGAGTCGCCGGAGGACATGGCCCTCAAGGTGATGCGGGTCCCCGATGCTCAGCTCCGCTCCTGGTTCGAACTCTTGACCAAACTCGCGCTGCCGGAAATCGACGCGATGCTCGCGCCGGATCGCAACCCCAAGGACGCCAAGCTGGCCCTCCTTCGTTACATCGTCGACCAGTACCACGGGGCCGGGTCGGGCGAGCGGGCCGTTCAGCACTGGACCAAGACGGTGGCGAAGAAGGACGTGGGAGAGGATGCCCCCAAACTTCGGGTGGCGGCTCGTGGTCCTTCCGCGGAAGGAACTTGGACGATGGTGGAACTCCTCGTCGCCACTGGACTCTGTGCCAGCAAGAGTGAGGCCCGACGCCACTTGGAAGCGGGGGCCGTTTCCCTCGATGGCAACAAAGTGACTTCGCCGATCGAGCCCGTGCCGATCGCGACCGGCAATTTGCTCCGAGTGGGCCGCCAAAAATACGGCCGCCTCGAAATCGAGTGAAAGAGACCGCATGGACCTGGTAATTGAAGGCGGTTCCATCCCGCGTGGCAACGAGTGGGTGCGCACCGAGATCGGGATCGAACACGGCCAAATCGTGGAGCTAAGTTCGAAGCGGTTGGAGGGTCGACGGCGCTTCGACGCGCAGGGCGCGTGGGTATTCCCCGGCATGATTGATACCCACGTGCACTTTCGGGAGCCGGGCCGTACCGACAAAGAGGACTTCGGCACCGGCACCGCCGCGGCCGCCCGCGGTGGCATCACGACCGTGCTGGAGATTCAGAACAACGAGCCCCTCATGACCGACTTGGCGGTGCTTGCCGCCAAACACGCGCAGATCGCGCCGAAGGCCCGCGTCAATTACGGTCTGTACGCCAACATCGGCGTGCAAAACCTGCCCGAACTCGGCAAGCTCGCGTCGGAAGTCGTGGCCTTCAAAGTCTTCATGACCCAGAGTGTCGGCCCTTTGACGGTGACCGGGGTGGGGGATCTCTGGAAGGCCTTTGCCGCGGTCGCGAAGACCGGCAAACCTCTCGCGGTTCACGCGGAGTCCGACACGATCTGCAAGATCGCGCGGGAGGGTCTGCCGGATCACGTTTCTTCGCACGTATCGGCGCGGCCCCGCGTCGCGGAATGGGTCGCCGTCGCCGAGGCCATCGAATTGGCGAGAGACACCGGAGTCTGGCTCCATCTCCCTCACTTGAGCACGGCTCGCGCGGTGGAACTCGTGGCGGAGGCGCGCCAGAGCGGAATGAGGATTTCGGCCGCGACCTGCCCGCACTATCTCGTGTACACCGCCGACGACGTCGCCCGGGGAGGGAATGTCTTCAAAGTGAATCCCCCCATCAAGCTGGCCGAGGATCGCACGGGCCTGCTCCGCGGACTCGAGTCTGGAGTCATCGATCACGTTCACTCCGACCATGCCCCCCACACGCCTGCGGAAAAGGGAGGGGCCTACACGACCGCGCCCTCGGGCATTGCCGACATCGAACACCAGTTCCTGATGCTCTACCAGCTCTACCGCGAGGCGAAGTTGTCCCTGTCGGCCCTAGTGAGGGCCACCGCGACCGCGCCCGCCGCTGCGTTCTCCCTGGGAAACCGCGGGCAGATCGAAAAAGGCGCACCCGCCGACTTTGTGATCGTCGATCCCGGTCAAAAGACGGTGGTGGCGGCGCAGGACCTGGTGACCAAAGCTCAAAATTCGCCTTCGATCGGGCGCACCTTCGACGGCCGACTCCGCGCTACTATCGTAGACGGCCACCTCGTCGCCGAGGACGGCCGCCTCCTCGATGTCGCCGCCTTCGGGCGCCGCATCGCGTGACCGATCAGCATTCCTTCGACCCTCGTTCCCGGAGGTTCACCGCCATGAATTACCTGCGCACGCTTCTCGTGTGGACCCTCGCCGTGGGCGTTGCCCACGCGGACGACGTCACCCTCAAGAGTGGCGCCGTTCACAAAGACTTGACCCTCGTGAAAGAGTCAGACAAAGGGCTCGAGTTTCTGACCCTCGACGGCAAGAAGCTCTCCTTTTCCAAAGACTCGGTGATCCGCCACGAGAAGAAGCCGACGGCGCGGGATGAATTCAAGACGAAGCTGGCGGCCGTAGACAAGAAGGACGCGGGCGCCCTGACGGAACTCGGGAAGTGGGCCAAGGAGGCCGGTCTGTCCAAAGAAGCCCGCCAGTGCGGCCAGGACGCCGTCAAAATTGCGCCCGATCACGCGGACGCCCGCCTTTTGCTCGGGCAACGCAAGGTGGGGGACAAGTGGCTCTCCGAGGCGGATGCCAAACGCAGCGAGGATGCGGCGAAGGAAGCCGACTACAAAGCGCGCGGCTTCAAGAAAGTCGGAGACACCTGGTACTCCCCAGCCGACCACGCTCGCGTGACCGCCGGCTTCGTGCCCCACGAAAACACCTGGGTCAAAAAAGAGATCAAAGAAAAGATCGACAAGGAAGGCTGGGTCTTCGCGGAGGGCGAGTGGGTCTCTCCCGCCGACAAGGAGAAAATCGATGCGGGCTTCCGCATGCACGAGGGGAAGTGGGTCGCCATCGCCGAGCTTGATCCCCTATTCACGAGCCTCGACAAGCCGTGGGTTCATCGCTCCGAGCACTTCGAGGTCAGGAGCAACCTCTCCCACGCGAAGGGCAGGGTGTACGTCGACATCGCCGAGCACACCTATTCGCTCGTCACAAAGCTCTTGGGCAGCGAACCCGACTTGCTCGGCAAGCGTGGTCCGATCGTCCTCATCGTCGGCGCCAAAATGGCCGACTACAAGAAGCTCGGTCAGGCCGCCAAGACGGACTTCGATGCCGTTCGATCCAGCAGTTTCGGCGGCTTCTACGAGTCCGCTTACGGGGACGGTCGAGGCGCCGCCTGCACCTACTACCTCGAGATCAGACCCCACGATACGTACTTCCCCGCCCACGCGGTGACCCACGCGATCATTGACCGATTCGCGAAGACTCAGGGCCTGAATGCCCCACTCCTGGACGCGGTCGCCGGCTACGGAGCAGGCGGGTACAAGGGCACGTACTACCCGCGGGACCAGTTCTATTGGTTGTTCTCGGCGGGCAAACAGAACCTGCTTCCCGCCGCGAGCGAGTTGCTCAATCGGGTCCAGATCAAGAACGAGGCCAGCATGGCCCATGCGGGCCTGCTCTTGCACTACGCGTCCCTGAAAAACGAAGCGGCCTTCAAGTCGTTCTGGCCGAAGTTCCTCGCGAGCAAGGCCGGTCCGAAGGAGTTCCTCGTCGAGGTTTTGGGCCAAGACGGCAAGCTCGACACCGCAGCCCTGGATAAGGACTTTGAGGCCTTCCTAAAGGACTACCGGGCGAAATGGCGACCCTGGGACAAGAAATGACGGGGGGAGGGGCTTGACGAAAGCTTGATCAGGCCCCACACTCCTGCGCATGCGGTTGGCCAGCGGAGCATCGGCTCCGTATGGACCACCGGCGGGCCGACTGCCAGGCCCGCCGAGTTTAGGGATGCGAGGACGCTCGGATGCCTCGCTGGGAAAGACGTGCATAAGAAGGGGCGCGAATCCACCACCCCCCTGGTGGATTGCGAATTCCTACATGAAGTCGTGTCATCGTTGTCATGCGGCCTGGGATGAACCGGGAGACCCCGGATTCAATAACACCTGTTCGAAATGTGGCATGGCTCTGCATGCCTGCGCCAATTGTGTGCACTTCGTGCCACGCGGCCAGGTGCGCTGTCTCGTGCCCAACGTAGCGATCGTTCAGGATCCCCTCGGCAGCAATCGCTGCCTCCACTTCGACTTCGCTCGAGCTGGACAGATTCACCAAATGCCGGCCGGAATGCCGGCGGTGGCGGTGGCCCCGCGCACCACCACGCATTTTCAGCCGGGAAAAATCAACGACCCCGCGGCCGCGCGGCGCCATTTCGAGCAGCTTTTCGGCGGATAGAGCACCCGCCTAGGGTCATGGGCTCAGGGGGCCGCGACGTAACGGCCGCCGGTGGCCTCTGCCATGCCCTTCAAGAGCTCCTTCGAGTGATCCGGTCCCACGCCAATGGTGTGAAGGACCAGCCGCGCCATTTCGTTCTGCCGAGCGATTTCCCGCGTGATTTCGGAGGGAGTTCGCAGACGACCCGCGGTCGGAATACCGTCGGTCAACAGGAAGACGGTCTCCACCCGGATCCGCTTGTCGAGCTTGGCATCGGAGCCGCGTCCGGACATCAGGAGTGCCTCGACGGGGTCGTACAGGTTGGTCTCGCCGGTCGCGGTGAGCGCCCGCACCCACGCGACCAGCGCTCGCCGGGTAGTGGCATCCAACTTCAAGAGTTCGGGAGCATAAGACTGTGCCCGATCGCTGTACGCCGTGACATTGACTCGCGTTCCGACCGGCAAGCTCTCGAGCGATCGGATGAGCTCGCGCTTGGCGCGCTCCAACTTGGTTTCGTGCTTCGGGCCCTGACCGGTGACTCCCGACGCCAAGGCCGGCTCGTTCATGCTTCCGGACACGTCGAGCAGATACACCACCGACTCGGCCCGGAATTGAATCCCGTAGTAGTGCGCGAGATTCTCGGGCTCGCCTTTCTTGGCGCCGTCTCGCTTGCCCGCCGTCGGCCGCTTCCAGCTCAGCTTCGAACGTTCCCACCAGTCCGTCCACGCCAGGGCACTCTCGTGGAAACTGACTCCGGTGAGCGCCTCCAGGGTGGCGATGGACTCGTCCAGAAGCAAGCCACGCTCCTTGGACAACCTTCCGATAGCCGCCGTGATCGCATCGGCTCCACCCACACGCTTGAGGGCCCTCAATGCGCTCAAGCGCACCGCGTCCGCGGGGTCTTCGAGGAGCGGCAACACCCCGGCTTCGGACTCCGGCTGGCCCTGGATTCCGAGGCAATCCACCGCCCCTAGACGCAGCCGCGGTTCCTTCGCCGTCAAGTCCGCGGCGATGGCGACTCGGCAATCTTCGCGCGGAAACTGTGCACAAACTCGCAGCCCTTCGAGTCGAGCCCGCGAATCGGCCTCACTTCGGATGCGCGCGATCATGTCGGTGAATGCCACGGTGAGTTTGGGCTCTCCGAGTTCGCGAATGCTGTCGCGCACTCCCTTTTGGAGGGCCTTCGCCTCGTCGAACAACCAGCCGTGTTCCGTGCGCAGCACGAGCAGATCTCCCTGGCCGCGCTGCAGTTTTTCCAGGGCCGCGTCGCGACGCGACGCCGGCAATTTGCTCAATTGGCTTTCGTCCTGAATGGCCACCAGGGTCTGACGGTCGATTTGTTGTTCGAGCGACCCGAGCCGCTGACCGACCCGCATGAGCGCGTCCACCATGACCGGGACGAGTTCCGGATTTCGCTCTGCGGCAATGTCCTTGGCGAGCGCGACCCGCTGGCCAGAACCCGGGCGGTTGCGCATTTCCTCGTAGGCCTTGGTCAAGCGGGCCGCGTCGGACTCTTGCCCCGCGCAACGCAGCACCATGACCCAGGTCAGAATCAAGATCGTAGTCAACCGAGAGCTCATGGGATCAGGCTACCAGGGATGTCGACCGGCTCGACCCACGCCGGGGCGGCATCAAGCTCAGCAGCAAGAACGCGCCCACCGAAGCCGAGAGCGATACGAGAAACGAGTAACGGCTGAACCACTCCGGTAGAGAATTCCGCAATGCCGAAGACTCGGGCAGAAACGGGACGGACGAGCACAACACACCGACGAGCAGACTCCCGACCGCCGCGAGGGGCGTGCCCAGGGTGGTGAATAGCCCGAAGCACAGCAGGACGACCAGCCCCGCCGACCCGTAGCTGGAGGCCAGGTCCGCCATTCCGCTGATGCTCTCGGCCTCGAGCGCCATCCAAGTCGCTAGCCCTGCCGCGAGGAACGCGATGGCGCGCACGTACCAGAGGGATTGGCCGCCCTCCGAGCGCGGTCGGAATTTCAGGACGTTGGTGACAAACAAGCTCGCGGAAACCAGCAGGCAACTGTCGATGGTCGAGAGCACGGCCGCGACGATCGCCCCGGAAAAGACGAAATAGAGACCCCGGGGCAGGAGTTCCCTGGCTACGGCGGGCAGCATGTGTTCCGGATCTTCGAGCGAGCCCACCAAGTCGGTACCGAGCAAACCAATTCCGATCGGGATCATCCCTAGGGCCACGTAGAGCCCGGAGGCGCCAGCGGCCGACCAGCGCGCCACCCGTTCGCTGCGGCTCGCCAAGACCCTGGCAATGAGCTCCTGCGCCACCAGCGACCCCAACGCGGTTCGGGTCCAGCCTTCCCAAATGTCGAGTCCGGAGCTCGCCTGCGGAGACCACGCCAAACGCTCGGCGGGCAGCGCCGACAGGGCGCCGGAGACACTTCCGACTCGCTCAAGGAGCAACCAGCCCAAAACCACCAGGCCCAGAGCCAAGAGCAACCCCTGCACCAGGTCGGTCCAGGCGTCCGCGAGGAGACCACCCACTGTCGTGTACGCCGCCACGACGGTTGCCGCCACGGCGATGCTCCATCCGAGTTCGATCCCGCCGACTTCCGAGAGCACTTGACCGAAGGCCCGCAGTTGGGCGGCAGCCCAAAACAAGCTAGTTGGAATCATCAACAGCGCGGCAACCCGTTCGGCCACCGGGCCGAAGCGGGCGCGGAAGAGATCCGCCAGAGTGGTGAAGCCACGACGACGAAGCGGACCCGCGAACACGAGCCCGGTGAGGAGGAGACACAGCCCGTAGCCAAAGGGGTCGCCGGAGGCACCCGCGAGCCCTTCGGCGTGCACGCGGCCGGCGGTGCCTACACAGGCTTCGGCACCGAACCAAGTGGCGAAGATCGTGAACACACACAGGGTCGGGCCCAGGCTTCGTCCCGCCAAGAGATAGTCGTCGCGCGTCTGCACCCGCCGCGACACCCAGACTCCGAGGCCGATTTGAGCCCCGATGAACGCCAACAGAAACCAGCCGTCTTCGCGCATGGAGGCGCAGTCTCCAGAGTCAGGGCGGAAGTACAAGCCGGGCCACTAACGCGGGCTGGTTCGCACTGGAATCGCACGAAAACCCTGGGAATTACCAGGGGCCCGTATAAGTAACATAATATTGATTATCGGACGTTGTGGGTTTCCCCGGACGGGTCCAAAGAACCGTGAACGAGTCCCCTCTCAGGGCCGATGAGCACCGAACAGAATCTCCCCCGGCCGAGCGATCCGGCCGGTGGGCCACGCCTTCTTCGCTTGAACGCGGCGCGCGTAGTCCAGCAGATGGTGGAACTGGAAGTGGAGGTCGTGCTCGTCCACGCCGACCGGACTTTTGAAGAAGCACGACACTTGGGTCATGAGTCCGGACTCGCCACGGCGGCGGGCGAGTTCGGCAAAGCGGATCAGATCCAAGACCACCGGAGCGGCCAGGATGGCGTCGCATCCCTGCCAGGTGAATTGCAAGGACATCTTGTAGTCCAAGAAGCCTTGGAAATGGATGAAGTCCCAGGCCGTCTTTTGGTCGCCCAGGCTCGGCACGTAGTCGATGCCGACGTGGGTGTGCAGCGGGTAGCCCAAGATGCGTGACAAGACGCCGTCTTTGGACTTGACCTTGGCCGACTTGTGCTTGGGGTTGGACAGAACCAAGCCGTCGCGGTCCCCGAGGATGTTGTAGCCCTGCCAGGTCAGCACTTGCAGGTTGCGATACTTAAACATCGGGGCGAGCGCGGATTTGACGAGGGTCTCGCCCGTCTTGCCGTCGTTGCCGGCCACCGGTGCGCCGTGCTCGACGGCCATGGCCTGCACCGCGGGCCACAAGGACGAGGCGTTCGGCGTGAAGTTGATGAACGGGAAGCCGCATTCGGCCGCGGCGACACCATAGAGCGTGCTGGCCCGCAGTCGCTTGGCGGCCGACGTCTTCAGGTAGCGGCGAAACGCATCGGAGTCCGATGCCTCTTTGGGTTCGACGCTCGGAGGCTCGGTCGAAGCCACGTTGACCACGACCACCGTCTCGAGGCGGTGACGCGCCTGGAAGTCCTTGAGGTCGGCGGCAATCCGCTCGATCGCGGCCGCCGGGCTCGCAGCGCGGAATCCGTTTTTCGCCTTGAGTCCTCGCACCGCTGGCCCACAATTCAGCGAACACCCTGGTCGGATGTCGGCATCGATCGCAGCCAGGTCTTCTCGGATGACCTCCAGCTTCTGGAGGTCCAAGGTGCGATTCTGCGCGTAAATTTCCGTCGCCGATTCCAGGTAACTCGCGCGGCGGATGTCGTGGCCGCCGAAGACCATGTCGGACACCGCGGGGAAATCGAGTGTGCGCAGGGCGTCGGTAGCGGTGAGCAATCCGGTCGTGCCCGAAAGACCACGCGCGATCATCCGCGCCCCCGCCACCAAGGTCGTGGCGAGACCGCCGTAAGCCCCGAGGAGCCAGACCCCGATGCGCCCCGACTTCGTGGCTTCGGACTTGGACTTCCGACTATTTTTCATCAGCTCGTCTCAATGCGCGGATCCCACTCGGGAAGTCCCGGGATCCAGGAAATCCAACCGGCTCGCGACCAAGGGTACACGGCGACCATACCCAAACGCCTTCCGCGATACCCGCAAACCCGGCGCCGCCTGCTTGCGTTTGTATTCGCTGCGCGCCACCAGCGCGAGTACCCGCTGCACGGTGGCGAGCGACAGACCAGGGTCCTTCGCCACGATTTCGGTAGCGCCCCACCCCTCTTCGAGATGCCAGGCGAGCACGCGATCGAGTTCGGAGTACGGCGGCAGGGAATCCTGATCGGTCTGATTCGGCCGTAACTCCGCGGACGGAGCTTTGGTCATGCTGCGATGGGGAAGTTGACCGGCTTCTTCGTAGGTGGCGGCCAGGGTGTACACTTCGGTCTTGTAGACGTCGGAGATCGCCGCGAGTCCCCCGCACATGTCGCCGTACAACGTGCAGTATCCGGTCGCCAATTCCGACTTGTTGCCGGTCGTCACCAAAAGCGCGCCCGTCTGGTTGGACACGCCCATCAGAAGCACGCCGCGGATGCGCGCCTGCAGGTTTTCATGCATCAGTCCGAACGGAACCGACCCCAGTGCCGGTTCAAGCGAAGTGGTGAGCGCTGCGTAGGCATTTTCGATCGGCACGAGGTCGCAGCGGATCTGCAGGCGCTGCGCCAAGTCCATGGCGTCCTCGACACTCTCGCGGCTCGAAAACCGCGACGGCATCGCGAGGCCTCGCAACGCTCGGTTCCCTAGAGCTTCCACCGCGAGACAGGCGGTGAGGGCGCTGTCGATGCCGCCGGAGAGACCGAGAACAACCTCCCGAAAGCCGCACTTCGACGCGTAATCCCGCAGGCCCATGACGAGGGCCTCGCGCAATTCGCGAATGTCGAGTTCCTCGATCGAGGGCTCGGTCTCCCCCACCCAAGAATCCACGACCAAGAGGTCGTTTGCAAATCGCCTCCCGCGCACGATCAACGAACCATCGGCCGCGACCGCGCACGAGCCGCCGTCGAAGAGAATTTCGTCGTTGCCACCCCAGACGTTGCAGAGCAAGACGGGACAACCCGATCGACGAGCCGCGCCGACCATGGTCCGCTGACGCGCGGTCGCCTTCCCCCAGTGGTACGGGGAAGCCGAGAGGTTGACGATGACCTCGGCGCCCTCCGCGGCGCGTTGCGCCACGGGATCGGCGGAATAACTCGGAATCTCGAGGCGCCCCTCCCCCACAAACCACAGGTCTTCGCAGATCGTCACCCCGATGCGGTGGCCACGGAGGTTGAAGCTGCCGCCGCGACCAGGTTCGAAGTAGCGCGCCTCGTCGAACACGTCGTAGACCGGCAGGAGCTCTTTGTGGAAGGTCTGTTCGATCCGGCCATCGCGCAGGAGCGCAGCCCCGTTCCAAAACGGGCGTCCCACTCCTTGCCTCGGGAGTGCCGTTCCTACGAGGGCCGCACTGCGGTAACCGGAACTCGCGAGCTCTCGGAGTTCCTGCATCGCGCGATCGACGAATCGTGGCCGAAACAGGAGGTCGCGGGGCGAGTAGCCGACGAGGGCCAGCTCCGGAAACACCACGAGGTCGGCCCCGACCTGGTCGGCCCGCTGCCAGGCCGCGCGAATGAGCGACGCATTGCCCGGGATGTCCCCGGGAACGGTGTTGATCTGGGCAAGGGCGATCCGGGGCGGAGTCATGCGGCGGGGAACCTACCAAACGGGCTTTTCCTCGGGCCGGGGAAGCGGAGCAGGTGGAGCTCGGGACGCTTGGGGGGGTGGCCCGCCCCGTACACCCAACCCCGCGGCGATGTTGGTCGCTGGTTTCCAATGCGCATCTCGACCGACGTTCGCCCGGAGCTTGGCGGGCAGTCTTGGCCGTGCCGGTTCGTCCCGCGTGTGGAGGCGACCGGCCGTCGAGCCTCCCGATTTCGGTCCTTCCTGGCCCGCTCGGACAGGTACGCACCAAGATTCCAGCCGCTACCAATCGGTAACACCGCTACGAATTCGTGACGAACTTCCATCGCAACGACGGAGCCGCCCGTAGTGCCGGGCCGGGCCTCCCGCCCACGCCGCTCCTAAACTGTTACCGGGCAAGAACTAAGGGCGCGGCCCCAAAATCATCCAAAGATCCAACCAAGGGCCTGTCATTTGCTGAAGGCGTGGCGGCGATCCGGGGTGTGCCTGAGGTCGTACTCTGGCAGGTTTAGTAGGTGATGCTCATGAACAAGATCTCGTTGAGCTTGGCCTTGTTGGTCGTGGTGGCCCTCGCCTCCGCGGCCTTCGCCCACGGTGGCGAATACAACGGCCCAAGTGGCGGCGGCTCGGGCGGATATGACGGACCTGGCGGCGGTGGCAACACCGGCGGGCCGGATCCGGGTGGCGGACCGGCGGGCGGCGGCGGCGGCACGACCCCCGGCGCGGGCGGTGGTGGCGGCAGCACTCCCAATCCCGGCGGCGCCCCGGTTCGTCCGGGCGGCGGCGGCGGCCGTGGCACCGGCGGTGGGCGCACCACCCCCGGAGCGAAGGCCAAGAGCGAGGGCAACCAGTTCCTCGACTGGGACTTCTGGTGGGATCTGAACGAAGACCGCTTCTTGCTCCTCAAGAGCAAGGTGCGCTCGATGGAAGCGGCGTCGACCAGCCGTGACACCTTCTTCGGCGAAAGCGAAGGGGACAGTGTCGTGCAGGTTTCGACCGCCCGCATCCGCAAGGAAATCATGCCGGCCCTCAAGCTCGGCCTGAAGGATCCCTACTACGACGCCCGCGCCGGCGCGGCCATCGCGTACGGCAAGGTCGCCGACAAGTCCGAACCCGAAGCTCTGGACACCCTGCGCAAGCTCTTGGCGGACACCGACAAGATCGTCCAGGAATCCACCTGCCTCGCGCTCGGCATCCTCGGCAACAAGGCCGCGGTGCCCGACCTGCTCGAGATCGCGAAGAACACCCCGAAGGGCCGCAAGCTCGTCGGGACCGACACGAGCGACGTGCCCACCCGCACCCGCTCCTTCGCGAGCGTCGCGATCGGCCTCATCGGCGCCCGTGAGGGCTTCGTGGGCGACGAGGCCAACGTTCTCAACGAACTGGCGGACCTCGCCAAGATCGACGCGGCTCACATCGACATCCAGATGGGACCGGCGATCGCCCTCCAACTCGTCAAGAGCGAGAAGGTGGCGCAGGACATCCTCGCGATCTACAAGGACACCAAAGCGAAGCGTCACGTCCGTGCCCACCTCGCGGTGGCGCTCGGCAAGATCGGCTATCGCGCGGCGATCCAAGACCTCCGCGCCGGTCTCCGCGACAAAGAGACCTACGTGAACTACGGCTCCGCGATCTCCCTCGGTCTCCTCGCCAACAAGGAAGACAAGGACATCATCAAGGAGCTCGTGAACTATGCGAAGCGCGCCCCCAACCCGGGCACGAAGAACTTCGCCATCATGGCGCTCGGCGAAATCGGTGACGAGTCCGGTCGCGCCACCTTGATGGAGTTCGTGAAGGGTGGACAGCTCGCGGAGAAGACCTTCGCCGCGCTCGGCCTCGGAGTCATGGGCACCAAGAATCCCAGCACTTCCGAAGAGAGCGGCCAGTTGATCCTCGAGAGCTACAAGGCCGCCAAGAACGACCCCGAGCGGTCGGCCTTCGCGATCGCGCTCGGCCTCCTCAACTACCAGAAGTCGGTGGAAACCCTCCGGGGCGACCTCACCGACGGCAAGGGCTCGCAGAAGCTCAAGAGCTACATCTGCCTCGCCCTCGGCCTCCTGAATGACAAGAACAGCATCCCCGCCATCCAAGGCCTCGCGGCCGAGAAGGGCGACCAGGATCTGCGCAAGCGCGCCGCGGTGGCGCTGGGTCTCCTCAAGGACCCGGATGCCGTCGCCGTGCTCGAGAAGGTCATCCTCGAGTCCAAGAACACCAAGGCGATCCTCGGCGCCGCCACCGTGGCCCTCGGCTACATCGGCGACACCAAGGCCGTGCCGATTCTCACCAAGATGGTCGAGAACAAGAACAGCGAGTTCCAAGACGTGTCGCGCGCGTTCGCGACCGTGGCCCTCGGGTTCTTGGGTGACAAGGACGACATCCCCCTGCTCTCGCGCATCCACGAGAACTCCAACTACCTCGCGGATACCGAAGCTTTGGGCGAGCTCCTGACCATCCTCTGATCTTGCATTCAGGCTCGACACACCCGGGGGCGGCTTGTCCGCCCCCGGGTTTTTTTATCCTCGTCGTTAAGCCGTCTTCCTCCCATAAGGAAGGGTGATGCGGTGCCTCTTCGATCACCCAGGTTTGCCTCACTCAAGACGGGGCCAAGATGTTCCGACCAATCGGCCGCTCTACGGAACCGCGACACCCAGAGTCAAGAACAGTCAGCGCAGCGGGCGGTGCGAGGGTGGGGCGAGGCTGCAATAGGCGCTGGTCACGGACGGGACCGGAGGTGGCGGAGGGTGAACCAGAGGAGGGTTGCGAATGCCAGGGGAAGGAACGAGAGGAGCAGGAATTGACGAGCGGCACTGCGGTCCAGGTCCGCTTGGATCCGGTCATGGTAGGAGGCGGCGGTGGGGTCTTTGGCACTGCGAAACTGCGCCGCGGCCGTGGGATGGTCGAAGCGCAGTCCGGCCAGGTAGCCGAGCGCGCTGTGCACGTGAGTGGAGAGGGGCGCAATCGAGCGCAGGTGCCGATCCGAACGAGCGAGACACTTTTGATCGCGCGCCAGGAGTCCGGCCGCCAGGCGGATCGGGTCGGTCTCGGAAGCGGCGGGTAGGAGCGCTTCGGCCGCGAGCAGCAACTGCGACCCGGAACCGGACTTCCGGTACAGCTCCGCGACGGCGCCAAAGGTGCGCAGCCACTGACTATTGCCGCGATCCGACTCGAGAAAACGGCGCATCTCGCGATCGGTCCCGGGGTCGCCTCGAAGCACCTCCTCGCGGAGGGCGCTCGGAACTTCCTGCCCGAAGCAAACCGGGATGAGGAAAGCCCAGAGGGCGCCGATCAGCGCGCCCCTCATCGGATCTCCCGGGCGAGTTTGGAGAGCGGCGCCAAGTCGTCGGTGAGAACCCGTCCGGGCGAGCTCAACGCAGCGGCGGGCATCCATCCGGATCGCAACCGCTGGGCGGCGGGGCGAAGCACTTCGGGAATATCGCGAGTCCAATCGAGGAGCGGCGCCTGATCACCCGCGATCACGATCACGTTCCAGCTCCCCGGCCAACTGCTGACCGCGACCTGCGAGAAGAGCTCGCCGAGTGTGGTGCGAATCGCCGACACCAAGGGGGACTCGAGATCGGCCGAGGATACGTTGATTGCCAGAATGCCGTTGGTCGCAAGCCGCGAGCGCGCCAGCGCGAAGAACTCCTTGGTCGCGAGATGGGCCGGAATTTCGATCTGGTGCGAGTAAGCATCCAGGACGATCAAACCCAATCCGCGGGCGGCGCCCGCCAAGAAGACCCGGGCATCCGCGGCGATCCAGTGATCGGCTGGGTGCGATTCGACGCCGAAACGCTCTCGTAGGTCCATGACCGTGGGGTCGATTTCCACGTTGAACAGTTGGCCAATTCGTGCGCCGTAAGTGCCCCGGAGAAGTCTCGACAGGGTCCCGGCCCCGCCACCGAGAATGGCGACGTCGATCGGGGACTCGTTCTGACGGAGGAGCGCCGGCAGGGCCGCGAACACATCGTAGTAATGGCCGGTCAAAGGCGAGCCTTCGACGAACGAGGAGTGAAACTCCAGTTGCCCCTCGTCGAGGATCAAGCGACGTTCGACCTGCACTTGGCCACCATCGCCCTTCGTCTCCCAATCGGAAACTCGCACGCGCTGATAAGCCGAATCGAAATCCAAAGCGACCGAGGTCTCGCGGAGTCCGGGCTGGACCTCGCCCAAGGGCGGGCGGCGCGAAGGATCCCCGATCAAGCACAGGACTCCCGCCCCAAGCAAGGCCGCGAGGCAAGCGAGGACGGGCTTCCCGCGCCGGGAGGAGAGGATGAGCGCCGCGCTGAGCAGCACGAGCCCGGAAATCAAGAAGGTCCAACGAACCCCCACGGTTTCGAGGAGCAAGTGGGCCGGCAAGTAAGTGCCGAGCAGGCTCCCGAGAGTGGAACAGGCAAAAATGCGGCCCATCAAGGCCGCGGGACGCGAGCTCCCTTGCAGGGCGAGGTGAATGAGCCAAGGACCCACCATTCCGAGCAGAAAAATGGCCGGTCCAAACGCGAGTGTGGTCACGATGAGACTGCCACGGACCACGTGTCCCGCGGCAATGGCCGGATTCATGGCCGTAGGCGGCGGGAGAATCCACTCGGAAAGCGGCCGGAGCAGGAACGCTGCCGGGAGCGTCAGCGCGGCGGCAAGCAGGAGGACATTGCGAAGCCCGAAGAGCGAGCCTCCTCGCTGCGCCAAGATCCCCCCGATCCAAGCCCCACTGGAGAGGGCCAGGAGAACCACACCAATCACGTTGGTCCACGTGAGGATCGAAGCGCCGAACCACGGGGCGAGGGCGCGCGTGGCGGTGAGCTCGATGACCATGGTGGCCAGGCCTACGAGCCCGACCACGAAGACGGTGCGCAGAGGCTTGATCAGTGGGATCGAGCCCGCGCTCGCTTCATTTCCCATCGCCCGTTCCGGATTCGGCGGGCTTCTCCGCTTCCCTGGGCACGGTGATGGTCAGCTCGGCGTTGATCACGACGCCGGGGTCCGGCGCAAAGCTGTTCGCGAAGGTGATGAATTGATCGACGTCCCGATCGAACTTGCGCTCTTGGAAGTCTTTGCCGTTCAGGATGAACTTGACCGGCTGGTCCAAATCGACGAGTCGGTCGTTCAGCAAGACTTTGAACGTCTCCACATTAGTCGTGGTGATGGTCACCGTGTTCTTGGCACGATCCGCAATTGCCTCGACCACCGCGACCGACGTGCTGCCATCGTCGACTTCCGCGACCAGGATCGAAACCCACGAGCCGTCCCGGAACCTCCGCAAATCGGAGGTGGCGTAGCGAGTTTCCGCCGGATTGGTGCGGCGCTGAATTCCCGTGAGCCACTTGGCGATCACGGGCGTCGCATCGTGCACGGGATCGACCCCTTGTGTGCCGAGCGCCTGGCGCATTTTCCCCTTGTCGGCGAGCGCCGGAAGCACTTGGAATTCCACCTTCACGGAATGAGTGGAGGCGAGTTGTTCGATCTGCTGCCGCGCCAGCTTTCCGGTGTCCGTCGAGAGGACTCCTCCCTCGCGATCCACGAATAGGACTTGGCCAAGGTTTTTCAGATTGGCGAGTTTGTTGACGGTGGCCGGCAAGGCGCTGCGCGCCACGACGCCGGCGAAGAGTTGCGGACGATTGTAAGCGAGTTCGAGGGCGGTGGTCCCCCCGACTCCGGTGCCTTCGGCGAAGATCCGGTCGGTATCGATGTTGTAATTGCGCACCGCCTCACCCATGCAGAGTCGGAGGATGCGATAGTGGTGATCGTCGAACCACTCGATTCGTTCCTTGTCCTCGTTTTTCTTCGCGTTGAGGCGCTCGCCCACGGTCGGGCAGATGATGATGAATTGGTCGCGCAATTCCTTGACCACCGGATCTTTGGAGGTCGCCCACACCTCATTCAGGTACTTGACCCCATCCGTCTCTCGTTCCGGAGGCTGCACTTTGTCGTGCAGCGCCACGAGCAGTGGCCAGCGTTTCTTGCCGTCGTATTTGGCCGGCAGAAGAATCGCGTAGTCGAAGGTGAGATCCTTGCCCTTGATCTTCTGCGTGAACTTCTCGGGACGCGCGCGCCCTAGGCCTTCGGCCGTCGCACTCTTGGTTTCGGTGGCGGCCACTGCGAAGACATTCGCCCAAGAATCGGTGAAGGATAGGATCTCCTTACCGGCGTGGGCCGCTCGCACCTTTTCCAGAGTGGCTTTGAGTACCTCCGCGGCCTTCTTTCGGTCCTCGACCAAGCGCTCCGCCACCTTTGCGGTCTTGGGTGTCTCGGCCTCGAGCTTGCGCCATGCGGCCAATTGTTTGCCGAGCAGCGTGACCTCGTCGGCCGAAAGTCCGGCCGCCGGTTGTTCCTGAGCAACCGTCTGCCAAGTGGTCGAAACGAGACCAAGAATCGTGAGGAGGATCCAGCGGGACATCGGAAGCTCCGGAGTCTTGCGTAAGGGCGGATTCCACGACCGGGCGGAACCGTCCGCCCATCGTATCAACACTGTCTGCTCGAGTTCTGTTCAGAGCCGAGGACCGGCCGGCCCTCCGCACGTGCGAGGGTGCCTCGCCCCCGACGGGCCCGAGCTCACTTCTTGGGCGCTTCCCGCAGCAGCGGCGCGGTGGCGGAAAGCCGCCAATAGGAAGCGCGCGAGCGGGTCGGATCGACCGCCAGCACTTGGTCGAGCTCGCGCAGTCCGGCCGCAATTTCCTTCATTTCGATCAGCAGGATGCCTAGGTTTTCCCGCGCGTCGGCCTGGTCAGGATCCGTAGCCAAGCTCTGGCGGAACGCGGCCTCCGCTTCCGTGGGGCGGCTCCGTCCGTTTTCGAGAAGGCCGATGTAGTTCCAAGTCTTGGCCCGGAGCACCACCGAGATCTCGTCCGACTCCACGAGCCCACGGTAGGTGGTGTGGGCGAGGTCGAGATCGCCCACCATGCGCTGGAGGACGCCAAGATCGAGACGATCTTCGGGATCGATCGACAGGCTCGTCACGACCTCCTGGAGACGCAGGGCAGGAGTGTATTCCTGTTTCGCCGCGTGGGCCGCGACCAGACGACGGAACGCGCTCGTGAGCGCCTCCCGATCGAAGTCCGGACTCAGGGCGTTGGATTTCAGGAGCGCAACTCTCGCCGCGGCCAAATCGCCGAGCGAGGTGTGGATCCAACCCTGCTTCCAATGCCCCTCCGGGAGTTCCGGGGCCGCGGCCACGTACTCGCGCACATGGGTCAGCGCGACATCGAGGCGATTCTCCCGCTCCTCCAACGCCGCCAGGAACCAGTGGAAGTAACGCCGGTGTTCGGGCTTCGCCGACTCGAGTTCGCGATTCCAAAGCTGCCTCAGTTCACTCGCGGACATCACATTGGGAACGGAGGCGGCCACCGCGTGGTAAAGGCGCTTTTCTTCGGGAAACTGCCGGAAGAGCTCCGGCAATCGCGCCAGGTAAGGGGTCTTGGATCGGGACATGGTCATGCCCCGAACCCACAAGAGGGCGGCGTCGGCGTCGGCCGGCGAACGCTCAAGAGCCATCGCGGCGGCCGCGGCGGCTCCCACTCCGTCGCGAGTCTCGATGAGAATTCGCGACTTGAGGCTCCAAGGCGCGCTCGCCAGGGGGGCCGCGGCAATCGCCGCCTCCACCGCGCGCTGGCCGGCCTCGAGCTCCATGGCCATGAGTCGGGCTTCGGCCTCGAAGTAGGCGGAGTCGAAGGCGGGAGCCCCCTTGCTGCGGGCCATCGCGTAGGCCTGGGCAGCGTCGCTGAACGTGGCCCGGATCAAGCCTCCCCCACCCTTCGAGTTGGCGACCGCATCTTCAGCCATGCGGAACAGCGCATGCCCGTTCCAGAGGTAACCCTCGAACCGATCCGGCGCCCGGTGAGTCGCCTCGTCGGCCAGAGACCGGGCGTGATGCCAGATGCCCAAGTCCACGGCCACCGAGGAGCCCAGCACCAAGTCGTCGAAGGAGGCTTGGGACTGGCTCAACTTGCTCAGCACCTGGTCCAGTTCACGGCGGGCGGCCGCGCGGGGTTCATCCCCCTGGGGCCAAAGCGGGCCGTTCAACGTCAGGAGGAACAGCAAAAAAGGAGAGATCCGGCGGAGGCCCAGCGGTGCCCCGAGCCCTTGAGTGGTCGGCATACGAATTCTCAACGTCTGCGAGCTGCGGCGACTCGCCGATCCAACATACGAAGGCCCCGAGAATCGGGAGGGAGATCTGGAATCAGCCGCAAATTGCCCTATAGTGAGGGTCGCTCGTAAGATCAAGAATAGCAAAGAGTTACTTCCGCGAACCGGTCGACGCATCATGCGGACACTCGCCATCTTTGGCTCGACGGGATCCATTGGGACCCAGGCCCTGCAGGTTGCCGCCACTCTCCCCGCGGAGTTTCGGGTGGGCTGCCTCGCCGCCGGCCACAATGTGGCAGCGCTCGCCGAGCAGGCCCTCACCTGGCAACCGGAGCGCGTGGTCATCGGGAACTCCGAGAAGCTCCTCGAGTTGAAGGCGCGCCTATCCTCCCGATTTCGGGGCGAAATCCTTGCCGGGCCCGAAGGGCTGGTCGAGGCTGCCAAGAAACCCGACTACGACTGCGTCTTGGCCGCGATGAGCGGTTTCCAGGGCCTGCCGGTGGCGGTGGCGGCGCTGACCGCGGGACATCGACTGGCGCTGGCCAACAAAGAGTCGATGGTCGCGGCGGGTCCTCTCCTCCGTCGCTTGGCGCTCGAACATCGGACCCAAATCGTGCCGGTGGACTCCGAGCACTCCGCGCTCTTCCAGTGCCTGCAAACCGGCAAGGCCAGCGAAGTGGAAACCCTGCTGCTCACCGGTTCAGGCGGTCCGTTCCGCACTCGGGATCGCCAGACCTGGTCCTCGATCACTCCCGACGAGGCCGCGCGCCACCCCACCTGGAGCATGGGCCGCAAGATCAGCATCGACTCCGCCACGATGATGAACAAAGCCCTCGAAATCGTGGAGGCGCGCGAGCTGTTCGGAGTCCCGGCCGACCGGATCGATGTGGTGGTCCATCCGCAGTCGATCGTGCACTCCATGGTGGTGTGGCGGGACGGCTCGATCGTGGCTCAAATGGGCCTTCCGGACATGAAGGTCCCGATCCGCTACGCGATGACTTGGCCAGAGCGCCTGGCTGCGAACGAACCGGCGTGGTCGGTCACTCGCTTTTCCGGCCTCGAGTTTTTTGCGCCCGATCGCGCGCGGTTTCCGAGTCTGGATTTCGGATTCGACGCTGCGAAGCGCGGCGGCACCGCCGGCGCCGTGCTCAACGCTGCGAATGAAGCCGCGGTCGATCTCTTTCTCCAAGGCGAGATCGCCTTTCCTGACATCTTTGATTTGGTCGGCCAGGTGCTCGCCCGCCACCGGGAAGAGCCCATTTCCACGCTCGACATCGTGTGGGAAGCCGACCGCTGGGCCCGTGAAGAAACGATGGCATGCTCGCGAATCTGACTTACACCCTCGGCACGATCTTTGGGATCGGATTCCTGATCTTCATCCACGAGCTCGGGCACTTTCTCGCCGCTCGGGCGGTCGGAATCCGCGTCGAGGCGTTCTCCATCGGCTTTGGCACGAGGCTGTTCGGATTTCGCCGAGGCGACACCGACTACAAGTTCTGCCTCATCCCGCTCGGGGGCTACGTGAAGATGGCAGGCGAGGATCCGACTCGGCCGGCTCAAGCTCCCGACGAGTTTGGCGCGAAGTCCGTGGGGGCCCGGGTGCTCGTGATCTCCGCGGGCGTGATCATGAACCTCCTGTTCGCCTTGATCACGATTCCAATCGCGTTTTCGATCGGAGTGCCCTTCGAGGCACCGGTCTTGGGGGCGGTGCAAACCGGCGGGCCGGCCTGGACGGCGGGTCTCGAAGTCGGAGATCGGGTCATCACCATCAACGGTCGACCGATCCTGAGCTTCGAGGACGTCGCGACCGACGTCGCGGTGACCCATGGCCCTCTGCAGCTCGAGTACGAACGCGGAGGCGAGCGCCGCACCGTGACTCTGGAAGCCCGCGACCTCTCCGGCCGCGGAGTCCCCGAAATCGGAATTGGCCCCACGTGGGAGCGGCTGCGCATCACGGCGGACTTGACCGCCCTCCCGACCACGTCGGATCTGGAACGGCAAGCCAAGGAGCGCCTGCTCTCCCTAGGCCTCACGGGTGGCGAGGAACTCCTGGCCGTCGGAGGTCTCGAGGCCAAGAGAGTCCGCAGCCTCGATCTTCTGAACGCCATCGACGAGGCCCAGCTCTTGGGTACGCCTCTCGAGCTGGTGGTATCCAGTTCGAGCGGTCCGAAGACGCTGAAGCTCGAACCACTCGGCAAGCTCGGGCCTAACGAGGATCCGAGTTTCGAGGTGGGCTGGCGCATGGAAGGACCGGCTTGGGTGCACGGCCTCCGTGCCGACCATCCGAGCCCCGGCCTGGCTACCGACGATCAAATCGTCGCGGTGAACGGCTCGCCGGTTTCCACGGTCACGGCGTTCGAGAGCTTGGTCGGCGAAGGCACCTCTCCCCGCCTGGCTCAACCCGATGCTCCGCCTTACCAGAACCCCAAGCTCACGCTTTCATTGGTCCGTTCGCGGGTCGGAGTGGAGACCCTCACCCTCGACCTTCCTTCGGCGAAGGATCGCGCCCGTTGGCTCGCCACCGTCGCCATCGGGATGGCCGTCAAGACGATCCAGCCCATCGCAGGATCCCCCGCCGAAAGCGCCGGCCTCCTCTCGGGTGACGAACTCGTTCGCGTCGGAAACCTCGACAAGTTGACCGACAAGAGCATCAAGACCTACGTTCAATCGACCGGATCCGAATCCATCGCCGTAACGATTCGCCGCGGCGGGGTCGAGCAGACGGTGAATGTCGTTCCGAGACCACGAGAGCGATCACTCATCCTGCCTTCGGGGTTCATCGAGAGCCCGACCCTCGTGCGAGAAGTCCGTCGTGAACCCTTCCTGTCCTCCTTGGTGATGGGGGCGACCAACACCGTCCGCACCGTGGAACGCATCGCCAAGACGCTACGAAGCCTGATCACGGGTCAGGTAGCACGCCGGCACATGGGTGGGATCTACACCATCTTCAGCGAAGTGAAACGCCGCACCGAATTCGGGTTCACCCGCGGACTTCTGTTCTTGGCCATCGTCTCGATCAACTTGGCGTTCCTGAACATCCTCCCGATTCCCGTCCTCGACGGAGGGTGGCTGCTCTTCTTGATCATCGAGAAAGTGCGCGGTCGTCCCTTGAGCGAACGACTCCTCGGATACTTGCAGTGGACCGGCCTCGCCTTGGTCCTTTCGCTCATGGTGTACGCCAACTGGAATGATGTCGCGCGCCTCATCGGCTGGAACCGCTGAGATGACCGGGCGGGACATACTCCGCCTCGTGCGATTCCCGAACACGATCACGGCCGCCGCCGACATCGTGGCGGGTGCGACGGTGGCGACTTGGGGCTTGCCGAGCCCGGAGGCCTGGCTCCTGAGCGCCTCGGCAGCCTTTCTTTACGCGGGAGCAATCGCGCTCAACGATCTGCACGACCTCGAGCAGGATCGGGCCGGCGCGCCCGGTCGACCTCTTCCCTCCGGATCCGTGTCCGCTCGCGCCGCCCTCGTGGTGGCGATCTTCGCCTTCGGAGTCGGCCTCGCGCCGATTGCTTTCTTGCCTCGCGCCGCCGCCCTCGTGACTCTCTCCTTGTTCGCGACGATCCTTGCCTACACCTTTCTCCCCAAGCGATTCCAGCGCCTCCGCGCACTCCTCATTGCCGGCTGCCGGGCGCAGAATTTCCTGAGAGGCGGAGTCGTGAGCGGGGCGATGGGTCCGGTGCTGCTGGTCGCGTCGGCTCTGCAAGGGGCTTGGACCCTGCTGATCAGCTTGATCAGTGAGTTGGAGAATCCAGAGGCGGGAAGGCGCCGCGGATCGCGCCTCGATCTCTTCCTGGCGCTCGTCGGCGCGGCCGCGGGAATGGCCGGTTTATTCGCATCCGGAGACCGGTCGCCGTGGTTTCTCGGGTTTGCGAGTGCGGGCGGAATCGGTCTCGCAATCTGGGTCGGCGACCCGCTGCGTCGAGCCGCGCCGGGGGCCGGACTCGCGGTTCGCCGAGCGGTGTTCGCCCTGCCGATCTGGGGCGCGCTGCAAGTCCTCTCCACCGGCCACTGGTTGGCCGCCGCCCTCGTGGCGAGCTTCTATCTTGCGGTCCTCGGGTCAGCCTCGTGCCTGCGCCAACGCGCGGCGTGAGCCCCCCGCTTTCACCGCGGTGAGGATGACCTCCGCGGAGGCTTCGGGGTGGGATAGTTGAAGGAGGCGCGCTCGTCTCAGCAAGCGACCGAGACCTGGACCGGGGCGCAGGCCCAGCCCCTGCAGAGCTCGCCCGTCAACCAGAGGCGCCGGTCGTTCGCGGCCCCACCGGCCTCGATCGTTCTCGAGTTCGACCACGATCTGCTCGCCGCTCTCCGCGCGGAGCAGGTCCTCCTGGAGTGCGGCATCGATGCGAGTCGCGAGAAGGCGTTGCCGGGCCGCACTCAAACGCGACCATCCGCGGTATCGCCCCCGATCCACGAGAAGATCCGTGAGGCTCCGAGCCTCCTCGATCGAAAGTCGGAGGTCTTCCGCGATGGCCTGGGCGCGCTTCCGCTCGCTCCGCAAGGTCGACGCGCCGTTTTGAACGCGCCCGAAGGTCGCTGCCAAGAATCCCACGAAGGTGCGAAGCTCGAGTCGGTCGACGGCCGTCGCCCCCCAATCAGCGCTCTCCGGAATCCACTGGGAGTGGACCAAAGTCGCCAGACCACTCTCGACCAAGGTGCGCCAGGCATCTCCTCGTCTTGACCGGCGGTGAGACGCGATTTTCACCAGCTCTTCGCGGACCCGTTCTTTCGCGATCGCTTGGAGTCGGTCCCGGTGATTCCGCAATGCCGCGGCGGTGTCGGCGTGCAATACGAATTCGCCCAGCGAGCCGAAACGCACTGCGCGCAGGAGCCGCAGTCCGTCTTCGCGAAACCGCTCCGACGGATCCCCGATGCAGCGGATCACTCCGGACCGCAGATCCGCCACTCCGCCGACAAAATCGCGCACCTGCATGTTCAGCGGATCGAGGAGGAGGCCGTTCACCGTGAAATCGCGCCGGCGCACGTCCTCCTCCGCGGTCGCGTACTCGACCCGTGAGGGGCGTCGACCGTCCGCGTAGTCACTCTCGGTTCGGAAGGTGGCGACCTCCACTTCCTGGCCCCGCGTGCGGACGAGGATGACGCCGAACGACTTCCCTACCCCGATCGTCCGAGCGAACAAACCCTCCACCTGCTCCGGCAACGCCGACGTCGCGACGTCGATCTCCCCGAGTTCTTCGAGAGGGCAGCCGAGCAGATGATCCCGCACCGAGCCCCCGACAAAATAGGCCTCGTGGCCGTTTTCGCGGAGGCGCTGAACGATCGAAAACGCGGCCCGATAAGGTGACTCCGTGGTCGACAATTCCGTCCCTTCGTTCGAAGTCCGAGGAAAGCCCCGAAGGTAGCCACGGAGCACATGGGATGGTATGACTTATCAGCACATGCGCATAGTCACGCAGTCGCAAAACCCCCGGCGTGGCGCCGCGACGGTGGGCTTGCTCGAGATCGCGATCGCCCTGCTCTTGGTGGTGGCGCTAGGCCTCGTGGGAATTCCCGCTTGGCAAAGCCGGCGCGTTCTGGATGCGGAACGATCCGTGGTCCGCACCCTGGTCAAGCTGCACGGGTTGCAAGCTTCGGAGCTCGCGCGGAATCCCGAACGCGGGTGGCTCGAACTCCGCGAAATCCTGAGCCTTCCCGACCCGACACCCGGCGCCCCGAAGCCTATCGATCTAGGCCTCCGCGAGTCTGGCGAATTTGCGACGGACGGGGCCTATTACTACGTCCTCTACCTGATCAGCCAGGACGGTATCGGAGTCCTCAGGCGGCCCACCGACGAGGCCCGTCTCCCCTACCTGCACGCAATCGTCTACGCTTGGCCGCGCAAGTTTGGCGCTACGGGGCGGCAGATCTACGCCCTGTCCGAGTCGGGAGCCCTGCTTTCCACCGACAATGCGTTGGACCCCAAGGAGGGCTCGAGCGAGGTACCGCCCTTCCATCTCATCGGAGGCTACCTCGGCCCCGACCATCCTCTCACGAAGGCGAGCCTGCGGTCCGAGGGTCACCGCTGGTCGCCGGTGGACGCGGTCACACCCCGCTGAGGGCTCGGCGGCACCCGCCGAACGGACTCCACGATGAGATCGGCGAAGGCGGCGATCACGATCGCGTCGAGCGCGGCCACTCCGAGGGCCGCCAGGATGACCCAGGGCCAAGCGAACCCCGCCATGCGTCCGGCCCAGACCACGATCATCACCGCAAGCACGACATTCATCCGAATCGCGTAGGCGACCTGGCTGCGCAGGGGCGAAAGCAGTTCCTCGAGACTGCGCGGACTTTTGTGCTGCAGAGCGCCGTCGAGCAAAGCCGCCTCCGCTTCGAGCACCAACAGATCCGAAGCTCCGAAGAGCCGCCGCGTTCGATGCAGATGATAGGCGAGGGTGAGTGCGGCACCGCCGTCGGTCAGGGGCTGTGCCGACACTTCGATGTCCATCGGCCATTGTTCCAGGCGCGAACTGGTCCAGCGGCGCAATGGACTCCCCCGTCGCATGCGGAGTCGATGGGGCCCTGATTCGACAGGTGTGGCCTGCGTGGCCCGGAAGAAATCCTCCGCGGCCTGAAGGGCGGTTTCGGGATCCACGTCGGCGCGCAAAGAGAAGCTCTGAATCATCGGCGTTTGCGATCCCGAAGATCGTGAATGCGGAGGATCTGGTCGGTGAGCGCCGGATCGGCAGCCCGCCGCGCAAGCAACGCCTCTCGGGCCGCCGGCGTCCGAATCTCCCCGAGCCAGCGCAAGTATTCCGGCACCCAATCCGGCCGAGCGCCCTCGTCCCAAAGCTCGAGGATCCATCGGATTCCCTCGTCTCCGAGTCGAGAACAGAGCGCTTGCACACCCGTGGGGTCCGTCATTTCCGGTGCGCTGGCCAGAGCTCGGAAGGCTTCGCGGGACGGCACTTCATCGGTCTCCGAGATGCCGAGCGCCAACGATCCGGCACCTTCCGGAATTCGCAGGTCGACGAGGTCCACGACTTGCGGCCAAGTCACCACCGGAACGCCAGCACCCAACCCGCGCAGTGCGCTCACGCGACTCTTGAGCGTGGCCTTTTCGTCGCGAGCGACGGCCAAGGCCTCGTCGATACGGACGCGATCCTGCAAGCGGATTCTCGCCCACACGAAGTGGGGGCGAGTATCCTCAGTGGCCGCAGCCTCGCCCTTGGCCAAGTCGGGCAGAGCCTCCACCAATGCTGCACTCACACACGCGTGGATAGTGGCGATGACCACCAACGAAGACGGATGTTCGAGTTTCGGGAGGATGCCCTCGATGAATCCGCGTTCTCCCAGGTGAAAGAGCGCAGAGCGGATTTCGATCTCCTCCATCGGCTCCGTCGTCTTCGCGAGCTGCGCTTGGAGATCAGGAATCAACGATCGGTGCTCGGCTCCGGCAATCAGCCGCGCCACTTGGCCTCGGATCTCGACTCTCGAATCGCGCAGGGCTTCCGAGAGCAGCACCGGCAAACTCGGCCCTCCGCAGACGTAAGCCGCCTCCAGGATGGCGATGCGCGTGCGCGCTCCCTGGCCGCTCAATTCCCGCTCCAAGCGTCGGTAGGCTTCGAGCAGAGGCAGGGTCAATGCCGGCGATCGCTGCACCAGCGCGGCTTGGATTGCCGACTGCCGGACGATGAGTTCTTCGTGATCGAGAAGCTTGGCGACGAGCGGCACAAATCGAGGATCTCGAATGCGAGCCGCCATGTCCGCGAACGCCCCCGCCTCGAATTTCGTGACGTGGGCCCGCTGGTCGAAGGCGACGAAGATCCGCTCAAGCACCGGCTCCTCGTCGGCGAGGAGCGCCAGGTCGTCACGGATCGCGCCGATCGCTTCGGAACGAGCCGTCGTGAGCGCCACGATGCACGCTTCGGCTTCGCGGAGTTTTTCCTCCACACTCAGACCAATATGAAAGGAGGGAGATCTCCCGGAAGCCACCGGAGTCGGCGTCGTCGGGGCGGGCTGCTTTTTTTTCGAGGGAGTCAGTCTCGAAAGACCAAATCCCACTGCCACCGCGGCCAGGACCACGAGTAGCACTCGTTCCCACTTCATCGTCGTTCCCCGAAGAATGCGGCGCGGCTCCGCTTCGGAGCCCGTCCTGCGGACGAAGTTTGGAAGTTCGGCTCGCCCGGGACTACCCCGTTATCGGGGCCGGAAGCGCGCCGTCCCCCGGACCCGTGCCGCCCCTCGCCTTGGTGCGGGCCGAGGCTCATTCGATCGCCATGAACCGCTGCATGGGACGAGGCCGTCACGGTGCCTCGAGTAGGTTGGCCAACGGCACTCCGACTGCTCGCGCCAAGCGTTGCAGCGAAAGTCGATAGTCGAGTCGCGCCCGCACCGTCTCGATGCGGCGTCGGCGCAGTTGATCTTCCACCTGAAAGACCTGGAAGTTGGTGGAGGTTTTGAGTTCCAGGCGCAGGCGTTCGTTTTCCAGTTGCTCCGCCGCCAGCCGGAGAGCTTCCGAGCGGGCGGCAATCGAGCGCTCGGCTACCTCTACGTCGCGGATGCTGCTGCGTAAGCGGAAAATCAAGGAGTGCCGGAGGTTGTCCAGTTCGAGCTTGCTCCGGCGTACCACCAATTGGGCCTCCCCCTCCCGCGCCCGCGCGGCCCGATTCCCGAGTGGCACTTCGAAGTTGACGCCGATGCTCGCACTCGCCGCCCCTTCGTTCTCGGTGAAGGAATCGGTGAAAGCAGACAGCCACCGATCCGAGAGCCCGACCAAGCGACCGGTCGCGAAGAGATCCAACTTCGGCAACGACTCGTTTTCACGCTGCCTGAGGACGATTTCGGCGCGTGCGACCTCGTAGTGAGCCCGGAGCAACTCGGGAGCGTGGCTCTCCGCGACTTCGAGGACACGCGCGAACGGCAGGAGGGCCACTCTCTCGCTCGCGAGGATTTCCGTCGGCTCGAGTTCGAGCTGCCAATCCGATGGCGATTCAAAGGCGAGGATCAAAAGGCGAAGTTGGTCCATGGCCCGCCACACGGCCGCGTCCCCGACCACCACATCGGCCCGCCGCTCGGCAATCGCCGATTCGGCCGAAGTGATCTCGACTCTCGGCAGCGCTCCGCTTTCGACGCGAATTTTGGTGATCGCGAGTTGCTCTTCGGCGAGGCTCAAGCTCTGTCGACGAAGGCCCGCGTCTTCCCGGGCGAAGATCAAGTCGTAGTACGCCTGATCCACTTCACCCAGCTTGGCCAAGACGTCGACGCGGTAGGTCTCGTGAGCGCCACCTGCCGCCAATTCCAGGGCTCGAATCGGCGCCGTCTGGTATTCCTCGAAGGCCCCGCGCAAGAGCGGTTGCGTCAAGCTCAGGCTCGTAGCGTGGTTGAAGATGGGGGTGAGGCCCGAGTTGCGTTGAAAATCCGAGTAGTCCGCGCCCAGGCTGAGCTCCCAAGCCAATCCGCTTCGGAGCAGCCCCCGCGCACCCAGGGTGGCCTCTCCGACATCACCCGTCTGAGAGATGATTCGAGTCACGCTGGGAGAGAGCGGATCGGCCGGGTTCAGAGGGAAGTTCGAAGAAAAGAGCACTTCCGAGCGCCCGATCGACGCCGTCCCGAACAGGGTGGGATCAAACGCGGCCAACGCCTCGCGAATCCGCTCGCGCTGAATTTCCTCGTCGATGAGGCGGGATCTCAACGTCAGATTGTTCCGCAAGGCAAGCGAGACGGCATCGTCCAGACTCAATTTGAGCGAGGAAGGCAGGGGCTCTTGGCCCGACAATCCGATCGGCAAAAGCAAAATCCACATCGCGAGCCGTCGCATGCCCGCGGCCAGCCGATTCCACCGCGGACTATTGTGCATAGTAGGTTTTCCGCGCGCGCAGTCGTCGCTTGGACTCTTCCTTCGCGAACTTCGGATCCAAGAGCTCGTCGATCCTCTTGACCAGGCTTGGTTCGCCGGAAGCCCCACGCAAGCGGCCCTGCACCCCCTGCAAGAGAGTTTCGGCCTCGGGGCCCCCGATCCGTGCCAAAGCAGTCAAGGTCTCCTCCAAGAGCTCCGGCCGACTCAGCTTGGCGCGAAGGAACCCTATAGCCTCGGGATTGCCGACTTTGCCGATCGCTTCGACTCGCATGAGGGCTTCGACACCGGGAACACCCGGGAAACCCCGCACCAGCCCATCCAAGGACTCCGGCTCCCCGAGTTCGCCGATCCAGTACGCGGCCCGAGCTCGCACCGCGGGGCTGGAATCGCCGAGCGCGCCGGCAAAAAAGCCGGCGGCTGTCGCTCCCCGCTTCTTGGCGAGGTCGGACAGAATGGTGAGCCGCTCCGTTTCCTCCGCGCTCCGTTTCCACCGCTCCACCACCTCTCCCCAGGCCTGTTTCAGGGCAGGATCCCGCGTGCTCGCGAGGAGCGGAGCGAAGTCGCCGAAGGCGGCACTTTGGAGTTCGCCGGCCAGACGCTTGGCCAAAGCCTCGTCCTCCGTCGGTAGCCGTGGCAAGAGCTTGGCGAATCGGTCGGCATCCGCGGCATCCATGCGGTGCGGTACTTCCCGAACCAACTCGTTCAGCTCCCGCAAGCCGACTCGCCTTCCGAACACGGACACACTTTCCAATCCCACCCACGCGATGGACCTTCGAGCGTCTTGGCGGTGCTGAATGGGATCGGAAGCCTGCATGGCGAGGTATCGAACCAAGAGGCCAGGCACGATTTCCTCGTCATCGATGGTGATGTCCACCAGATCGATCAAGTCGAAGATCGCGCCGCTTTCCAACCCGCGCAGGAACAAGAGTTTGGGGAGTTCAGGCACGCCTGACAGTCGAGCAGTGGGCGTTCGCACGAGGATTCGATCGGGGGCTTTGCCTCGAAAGACACTGCGCACCCAAAACGGCACCACGCCGAAGTCCTGACTGCTTCCTCCCGCCCTCTTCTCCATTTCCGCGCGCACGATCACCGAAGATCGGTCCAAGAGCGCACCGTGGAGGTAGCTCAGCGGCGCCTGGCCAAGTGCCATTCCACAGAGCAGAAGTACTGCCAAGCGCGACCCCAAAACCATCATCTGCGCAGCTTAGCAACTGCCCCCCGGGGGACTCAGGCACTGGGGTCAGACCCTCGATTCCAGTGACGGTTTGTGACGACCTTCGCGACTCGCAGGGGCCGCTGGGCGGGTCAGCTCTCCTCGCTGCATCTCGGCGAAGCTACAGGTAGAGCCCCCCCGGGCGCCCGAAGACCACCCCCCCCACCCCGATCAATCAAGACTCGGTACGCACCTGCTGGAGGTGGGCAGCCAAAGCGTTCTCGCGCTCCCGGATCTTGTGATTGCGAACGAGCAAGTAGCGCTTCACTTCCTCAAGGGTTCCGCTGAACATGCGGTCCGATCCATCGACCACCGCGTAGATCTTCTTTCCGCGCAACGTTCCGGTGAAGGTGACTTTCATGTGAGGACTCCCGCGACCCTGGGGGTACGAGCTCAGGGACACCATGCCTTTCGCAAATTCAGGACCAGAGTGCATTCCCGGAGAGCCCGAACAGCAGTGCCACTTCTAAATCATTAAGCCCGTTCGAGTTACGGCTCACGACACCGGGAGATAGCAGACCAGCGGCGGAGGTGGGCGACCATTTCGTTGACGAGTCTCGTCACTCACTGCCCGATTTGGTGCAGCCAGCCGAGGAATCGTGCGGGAGAGCACTAACCCGACGAAGACCGCCAGAAGCAACCGGCTCACTTGCCCGAGGAAGGTGACGAGCTGGCCACGTTTTGAACCGGGATCGTCTGGAAGGTGTCGGGGGAGGCCATCATTTGGGCCAGCCAAAGTCCGAGCAGAATTCCCGCGTAGAGGGCGATCGCTCGACCGAGCCATCGAGTGGATTTCGAAAGCTGAAACCACCGCCCGAGCAGGGTCCCGCGTTCCACGTTGTCCCTGGATGAGCCAAGGGCAGCGGGAGATCCCGCTTCTCTCACCAGGACCTGCGAAGACCAAGCCCGGGCAAGGTTGGGCGAGACCCGCGGCAAGGCTTCGATGGCCTTCTGGCGAAACCGGAGGAGCGAGCGGAGTTCGGGGTCACCCGCGAGTGCGTCGGCCGGGCGCGTGGCCCCCGGCGCAACCGCGTCCGCAAAATCCTCAACCTGGCGGGTGAGGCGACCATCGGGATTGGGCGGAATTGTCATGGCGTGATCCAAAGGGGTATCCCATCAACGGTCCGGACCCGTCCAGGTTCACCCGCTGAGCTCCGGAAAATCCGGCCCCAAGAACTCTCGTAACCGACGGTAGGCGTGCCACATGCGCGACTTGATCGTACCGACCGGGACCCCCAGGCGCTCGGCAATTTGGGCGTAGGGAGTGTCGAAGAATTCGGCCAGTTCGAAGACCTGGCGCATTTCCGGCGGAAGAGCACGTACAGCGCGCACGAGCAGGCCTCGGAGGTCCTCGCGTTCCAAGCGCCCCGAGACCCTCTCCGAAGTCTCGCCGGCTGCCCAGTGCACGGGTTCGGGCAGTTCCTCACCATCATCGTCTCCTTGGCCTGCGGCCGCGGCCGGCCGGCTCGCGGCGCTCCGATACCAGTCGATCCACAGGTTGCGCGCTACGCGGTACAGGAAGGTCGTGAATTTGGCATCGGGGCGATAGTCACTGCGAGCTCGGAACACCTTGGCCCATGCCTCCTGGGAAAGATCCTCGGCGAGAGCGTGGTCTCCGGACTGCACGATGAAATACCGAAGTAGCCGCGTGCTGTGGCGGCCTACCAGCTCGGCGAAGGCCTCCTGGTCATCTTCGCGCACTCGCAGCATGAGTTGCACGTCCGGATCGCGCATCGGCTGGGGCAACGGGGAATCGGGAGGCAGGTTCATGCGAACTCCGGTTCGTCCCGTGGGCGATCGGAAAAGCCGCTCGCCGCCCGCGCCGGACCGCGAATGTGGAGCCGCCTCACGTCCTCACCTCCGTGGTCGATCCGGACCTCCCAGGTTTGATCCGAGGCGATCGAAGGACAGCGCTCCGGCCATTCGATCAAAGACACTGCTCGCGGGTCGGAAAGGCCGTCGAGGACCCCCTGGCGAGTCGCCGAGGCCTCATCCTCGATTCGATACAGGTCGGCGTGCACGATCGGAAGCCGACCGCCTTCGTAGACGTGAACGAGCGCAAAAGTGGGACTCGCCACCTCGCGGGGGTCGGAAAGGTGCAACCCGCGGGCAATTCCGCGCACGAGTGCAGTCTTTCCGGCTCCGAGTTCCCCGCGCAGAAGGACACGATCGCCGGCTTCGAGACGGGCGCCGATGCGCTCGCCAACCCGTTCGGTGGCTTCGACCGAGTCTGTGCGCAGCTCCCACTCATTCATGCACGTACCCCAGAGGCAACGCCGGCCACCGCGTCCCTTTCCAGCGCACCACGTTGCCGTGGGCCTGAAACTCCCCGATCCCGGTCAGCGGCGTGGGCAGCGACCAGTGACGCAAAAGACCCGTGGCCGCCTCCCGATTCATTGCGAACAAGAGCTCGAAATCCTCGCCGTCCCGCAGGGCGGCAAGTCGCGGCAGCGGCAGTTCGTGCCATGGCCTTTCGGGCAAGCCAGCGGCGGTGGTTTGTGAGTGGGCCGCATCGGGGTGAACCGGGACTCGCTCGAGGTCGAGCTCGAATCCGACCCCCGAGGCTTCGGCGAGTCGCGCAAGGTCGAGCAGGAGTCCATCCGAGACATCCATCATGGCACTCGGACCCCATGACGAAATCAGCGCCGCCTCCGCCAGGCGAGGCACAAAATCGAGATGGCGACCCTGTAGGCTGCCGCCGAGTGCCCCGGTGACAAAGATGCAATCACCCGCGCGAGCTCCGCTCCGTAACACTCCCCGTCCGGGCTCGACACATCCGAGCACGGTCACGGTCGCGACGATGCCTCCCCGGTGAGTCGTGGTGTCACCGCCCACGAGCGGACAGTGGAACTGCGCGCCAAGGGCTCGGATCCCCTGGACAATCCTCCGGGGTAACTCCGGCGAGAATCCGTGTGGCAAGGTCAGCGCCAAGAGTGCCGCTCGCGGTGATGCCCCCATCGCCGCGAGATCCGACAGATTGACCGCCAACGCTTTGCGCCCGATTCGTTCCGGCTCCTCGCCAACAAGAAAATGGGTCCCTTCGGCAAGGGTGTCGGTAGCGACCACCCAGTCGTCCGGACCGCCCGCCAAAATCGCCGCGTCGTCCCCGATCGATCGATGAATGCCGGACGTACGGACTGCAGACGCTTCGAGCCATTTCAGGAATTCCAGTTCGCCCGACGGCATGGGGTGGGATCTTACGCCGAGAGACGTCTTTCGACCCACCGGCCGCCCTGGACCCGCTCAAAAACTGCTGATGATCTTGCGCGTGATCCTCGCGCGGGGAAAGAGCCCGAACTCGCGACTATCGCGCGGAATCGCGTCCCGCGATGGATTCACGAGCAAGTATTGCCCGTCCGGAATCACTCCTGCGGGGATCGCGCACGCCTTCGCTTCCGCCCGCGCCGACAGCCTTCGCCCGTCGACTTCGATCACGAGTTCCCCTGGATTGCCCGGCACCAAGCGCACCTGTTGACCAGGCTTCCCCTCGACGCGGCTCAGGATTCCCCGCTTCGGGGCCGCCGACGATTCCTGCACGATCGCCTCCACCAGGGAGCCTTCCCCAAGCGCGGTGTGCTCCGAAACGGTCATGAAGACCACGGTGGCCCCGCGCCGCACGACGCCATCCAGCGACGCTACCTCCGGGGGCAGTTTCTCGACGTCGAGCTTGCGAGCGAGCAATCCCGCGGTGATCGCGGCCAAAAGCAGAGCCAGGCGCCGACCCCAAACGAGAAGGATGCGCCTCGTCAAGGTGAACCCTCCGTCGCGGCGGCTGTGTGCAGGGACCGGATGGCGGCCCACCCGGCGGCCCCGGTCGCAAGCACACGGGGCTCGAGGGCGACTGAAAGCCCGCCGATCGCGACCACCGGAATCGGCACCGCTGCCACCACCTCCGCCAGCGCGTCGAATCCGACCGGGGGCCGCGAGTGCGACGGCTTGGGTGATTCGAGGATCGGCCCGAACAACAGGTAGTCCGCGCCCGCTTCGTGGGCCGCGGTGGCTTCAGCTCGAGTGTGGACAGATCGCCCCACTCGAGCGCCCGGGCCCAAGGTCGCACGAGCCTCGGCGACGGTCACGCTCCCAAATCCGAGGTGAACTCCGCTCGCGCCGGCTTGCCGCGCAACCGCAGGAAACTGGCCGACCATCAAAGTGCCCTTCCAAACTCGTCTCAGCTCCGCCACGAGCGTGGACATCTCCGATTCCGACGCGGCACGCCACCTCGCGAGTACGGCAGTGACCCGATGCCGGGCCAGGGGAGTCACGAGGCTCCGCGCATACTCGGGCAGATCTCGCCCGGCCGGGTCGGTGACCAAGACCCGAGTCCAATCGACTCGCGGAGTCATCCCGCTTCTGCCCGCAGGGCGAGCCGAGCGGCTCGACGAGTCCGAGCCTCGAGTACGAGATCTTGCATGAGGACCGCCATACTCCTGCCCATCGCCCGCGCGGCGCGAGGCACCAGCGACTCTCGCGTCATGCCGGGAAGGGTGTTGATCTCGAGAACGAAGGGCACCCCCTCCGAGTTCACGATGAAATCGGTGCGCGTCACGCCGGCTCCGCCGATCGCGGTGTGCAGGCAAAGCGCCGCCTCCTGGAGTCGCAATGCCTCGGCGGCTGGGATCGGGGCCGGCACGATTTCGTCGGCGCCCCCGGGTGTGTACTTGCTCGCAGCGTCGAACCAGCCGGCGAGTTTGGGCCGGATCTCGATCACCGGCATCGGTCTCGCAGCGGCGCCCGTCCCGAGCACGGGCACCGTGAACTCCCGCCCTTCCACGAACGTCTCCACCAGCACTCGCTCGCCAGCCCGCCAAACTTCCTCGACGGCGGCGCGCGCCGCGCCCGAGGTTCGCGCGATATGCACGTGCACCGACGAGCCCAAGATGGGAGCCTTGATCACGAGCGGAAGCGAGAGCTTGGTGACTACCTGGTCCGCCCACGCCGCTCGGGTAGCGGAACTGCCGGCCGAGGGGTCACCCGGCTCCAGCACTTCGAATGCGGAAGTTCTCAGACCGACGCTGGCCGCCACTCGCTTCGATTGAATTTTGTCCATGGCCACCGCGGAGGCCGTCACGCCCGATCCGGTGTACGCAAAGCCAACCGTTTCCAAGAATCCCTGGATCGTTCCGTCTTCGCCGTTAGGTCCGTGTAGGCCGAGGCAGACTGTGTCCACCCCCAGCCTCGCCAGTTCCAGGGCCGCGGACGCGGCGGTGCCCCTCCAGGTCGCCGCTGCCCACTGCGTTGCGACCGAAACCGGCCACCCAGACTCCAGGCTCGAAGCCCCGGCAATGTTCCAGGTACCGTCCATCCCCAGTAGGACGGGAATGACGCCAAAACCAGCCTCCGCGAGCGCTTCCGCCATCATCCTCCCCGAGCGCAGAGAGACTTCATGCTCGGAGGGATGGCCTCCCGCCAAGAGTGCGACGCGACCGTCCAGCTTGCCCATGATTCTCCCCCGCTCCTAGCGCCCTCACTCCAAGCACAAGCCATCCCGCACGGCCCCGATGCGAGACCCGAGCGATCGCAGTGCCTCCGGGCCATCGGCCACGAGCGGTGAGATCTCGAGCCCGGCCGGAGCGTTTCCTTGGTCATCGCGTGGTACCACAAACCCCGCGGCCTCGAGCCAACGCGCAAACTGGTCGGCCTGAGCCCGGCGGCTGGTCTCGGGCGAGTCCTCTCCCTCGCGGTTCTTGATGGGAGCGAACTCGTCTTCGCGAGGCACCAGCATGACCATGGTGCGCCGGGCGAGTGGCATCGCATCGAACACGAAAGTTTCGAACTTAGTGCCTTTGATCGGCGCCACCGACGCCCCGTCGCGGTACGCGGGAATGTCCTTCCTCGCCGCGTGGAACGGGAGCCGCAGATCGCCGGTGGTCAAAGCTTCGATGAAGGGGCGCCCAATGACGTGGATGGCCACGCTGCCGGCGCCCAACTTCAAACGCCCCGCCGGGTCCTTCGCCTCGCGCAGTTCCGCTGGCAGGTCGGAATACTCGATGACTCGGGTCTTGCCCTGCACGTCGACGAAGACGCCGACCTTCTCACCCGCGTTGCGCTTCCAAACCGACTTCGCGGAGAACTCACTCCCCGATTGTTCGTGGTAACCGAGGAAGAGCGGATCCACGGGGTTCACCAGGGGATTGTCCACCTGGAAGTACGAAATGAGATCGATGCCCTCCTTCTCGAGCCAGGCGAGCACCCCGGACGCCTGGAGAGCCCGAAGGCTCCCACCGTGGCCGTCGGGGCTGCGAAAGAGGCTGGTCTGACTAGCCAGAATGAGCTGACCCCGGTCGTCGATCGCCGGCATCGTTCCTTGGGAGAAAAAGCGCAGATCCTCCTCGCGAAGTCCGAAGTGGTGGTGCTGGGCGAAAAAGCTCTGGGTCTCCTCGTGGTTCTCGGGGCTCGTCATCACCAAGAAAGGAATGCGCGACCGATAGCGCCGCGAGGCCGCCAAAATCTTCTCCGAAAAGACCTGGAAGAGCGGCTTCCCTCGGACCGGAGTTGCGGGATAGGTCCCCTTCGGACCGGGATGACCGAGGCGAGTTCCTTGCCCACCCGCCACAACAAACGCGGCGACTCGCCCGTTTCGGAGCGCCTGTTCGCCGAGCGAGGTGGCTTCCCGGTCGGCCGCAGGATTGGCACCCCGGACGATGACTGGAGGCGGAGCGATCTGGGCGGCGGCTGGCGTCGTTCCTGATCGTGTGTCCTCGCGCGCTCGCGCCAGCAGCGGAAGGTCGAGGCTCGCCAAATCAGCGAGCAACCGATTTCCATCCTCCATGTTCAAGCGCCCGAAGTGTTCGATCAGAGCCAATTGGTCGTGCGCGAGAAGGGCCTCGCGAAGCGCGGATGGAAGTGGCATGCGGCGCGTCCCCGGGGCGCGGGATCACGAGAAATGACGGAAAGCCAAAGTGCAGTTGTGCCCACCAAATCCCAAGCTGTTGGAGAGGGCGGCCGTGATTCGAAGTTCCCGCGATCCTTCGGGCACGTAGTCGAGATCACATCCGTCGCCGGGATTCTCGTGGTTGAGAGTGCGATGGATCACTCCCCTGGACAAACTCAGGGCGCACACCGCGGCTTCCACGGCGCCGCTGGCCCCGAGGAGATGCCCGACCATCGACTTCGTGCTGTTCACCGCGATCTGGCGGACGCGATCGCCGAACACCGCCTTGATCGCCGCGGTTTCGTTGGGGTCGTTAATCGGGGTGCTGGTCCCGTGAGCGTTGATGTAATTGACCGTCGACGGGTCGATTCCACGGTCGCGCATGGCGAGCCGCATCGAGCGCTGAGCGCCCTCCGCACACTCGGCAGGAGCAGTGATGTGATGAGCATCCGCGGTCGCTCCGAATCCGGCGAGTTCGCAGTAGATCCGGGCGCCGCGCCGCTTCGCGTGTTCGAGCTCCTCGAGAACGAGAACGGCACCGCCTTCGCCCATCACGAAGCCGTCCCGGTCGCGGTCGAAGGGACGACTCGCGGCCGTCGGGGATTCGTTCCGGGTGCTCATCGCCCGGAGGCTGCAGAAGCCGCCGATCCCGAGAGGGGTGATCGCAGCCTCGGAGCCACCGCTCAGCATGATGTCCGCTTCGTCGTACTGAATGGCCCGAAGCGCGGATCCGATCGCATGGGCGGCCGAGGCGCAGGCCGACGCCGTGACCCAATTCGGGCCCTTGAGTCCGAGCTGAATGCTGAGCTCGCCACTCAGGGCGTTCATCATGAGCTTGGGGATCAGAAAGGGGGTGATGCGGCCCGGCCCACGTTCGCGGAGCACGTCGTGCTGCTCCTCGATCGTGGACAGCCCGCCGATGCCGGAACCTGCCACGGCCCCTACCCGGTCGGCGTTCAATTTGTTGATGTCGAGTCCGCTGTCCTGCCACGCCGCGATCCCGGCCGCGAGACCGATCTGACTGAATCGGTCCAGCTTGCGGGCGCGCAGTGGCGTGAGGATCGGCGCGGCGTCGAACCCTTTGAGTTCACCCGCGATGCGCGTGGTGAACGCGCTCGCGTCGAAGTGGGTGATTGGGCCTAAGCCCGAACGTCCGGCGAGGAGTGCCTCGAAGGTGGACTCTCGATCCAGGCCCACCGGGGAGATGATTCCCAGCCCCGTGATCACCACCGTGCGTTTGCTCATGGCTTGCGTGCTCGGGGGATCCGCCCGGGTCCGGGCAGATCGTTCGCTCGGCAACCGGCGGTTGCCGAGCTTCAACTCACTTCTTCAAGCTCTTCTTGATGTACTCGACCGCGTCTCCGACGGTCTGAATCTTCTCCGCTTCCTCGTCCGGGATGTCAATCCCGAACCGTTCTTCAAATTCCATCACGAGTTCCACGGTGTCGAGCGAGTCGGCACCGAGGTCGTTGATGAAAGATGTCTTCAACGTGACGTTGTCCTTGCTCGTGGAAAGTTGATCGCAAACGATCTCGATCACCTTCTCTTCGATGGACTTCTCGGACATGGGGCCTATATCCTGGAACAGATCGGGGTTCTTCGCTGCGCCACCGGCGTCAGGTGGTTCCCCCAAAAAGATGGGGGCTAGTTAGCAAGCAGGAAGTACGGGTTCAATCGGCTCCCCCGATCTCCCACCTCCGAGGCGCCCGGACTCACATGCGCAGGCCGCCGTCCACCACCAAAACCTGCCCGGTGATGTAGGCCGCGCGGTCGCTCGCGAGGAAGGTCACGAGGTCCGCGACCTCTTCGGATTTCCCCGCTCTTCCCAGCGATATCGCCCCGAGCATCGCGGTTCGGTGCGCCTCCGGAACCGCCGAGGTCATGTCGGTGTCGATGAAGCCCGGAGCGACCGCGTTCACGCAGACCCCCCGCGCCCCGAACTCCTTCGAAAGCGATCGTGTGAGCGCCACGAGGCCACCCTTGCTGGCGGCGTAGTTGGCCTGCCCAGCGTTTCCCTGGATGCCCACGACCGAGGCCATGTTGATGACCCTGCCGGCCGGGCTCTTGAGGAGCTGTCGCGCCAAGCCCTTGGTGAGCAGGTAGGCTCCCTTCAGGTTCACGTCGATCACCCGATCCCAGTCGTCCTCCCCCATGCGCAGGAAGACTCCGTCCTTGGTCACCCCGGCGTTGTTCACCAAGATGTCGACCTTCGGAAATCGTTCCCCGACCTTGGTGACGAGGGCCGTGACCGAGGCTGCGTTCGAGACATCCACTCCGTAGGCCTCGCTTTCGACGCCAAGGGCCCGGCAGGCCTCCGCGGTCGGCTGGGCTCCCGTCTCCGTGGTAGCCACAGCGGCGATCTGGGCGCCCTCCTTGGCCAAGGCCAGGGCGATCGCTCTTCCGATTCCCCGCGAAGCTCCGGTGACCAAGGCCGTCCGACCACGCAGCGCAAGTTCCATGTCAGGCACCCTCCCCGGGAATCGCGAGCGACCGAGTCTCGATGTCGGTCAAAGTCTTCTTGGCCAGGCCTCCGAGCACATCACCCGGCGGCGGTTCCACGAAACGGCGAACGCCGGCGTCGTGGAGCGTGCGCAGCGATTCTTCGAACCGAACCGGTGCGCAGACCTGCTCGGCCAAGAGCCGTCGCACGTCTTCCGGGCTCGATACCTGCGCGGCGGTGACGTTGCTGACGAGGAGACGGTCCGGCGCCCGCACGCGGGTTTGAGCAAGCGCTTCCTTCAAGGCCGCCCGGGCCGGCTCCATGAGCGGTGAGTGGAAGGCACCGGCGACCACGAGGGGTATCGCGCGCTTGACTCCCACGGTCTTGGCCATTTCGACCGCTCGCCCGCACGCAGCGCGATCTCCTGCCAACACGACCTGGCCGGGCGCATTGAGATTGGCAACGACCAACACGCCTGAAGCTCGAGCCGCATCGCACAGTTTCTCGGCCATGGCGCGGTCGGCTCCAAGCAGCGTGACCATCCCCGACGGCTCCAACTCGGCCGCGGACTGCATAGCCCGACCTCGGGTGCGAACCAATCGCAGGCCCTCGGCAAAATCGAAGGCGCCCGCGTAGGCGAGCGCGGTGTATTCGCCCAGACTCAAGCCCGCCACTGCTCCCACCTCGGAACGTTTCAGCGTGCCCGCCTGTTCGCAGGCCGCGATCGCGGCGAGCGAAGTGACGAAGATCGCGGGCTGGGCATGTTCCGTTCGGTTGAGATCCTCAGCCGGTCCTTCGAAACAGAGGCGGGAGAGGGAGTAGCCCAACACTCGGTCGGCTTCCTCGAAGATCTCGCGGGCGGGTGCCGATCGTTCGGCCCAATCCTTGCCCATGCCGACCTTCTGGGCGCCCTGGCCGGGAAAGAGAACGGCTAGATCCGACATGCCTTCGTCTCCCTGAAATCGTCGGTGGCGGCGACTCTGCCTCTGGCTCCCGAGAACTGCGAGCCCGGAAAGCTCCGGAGGCGATGCCGGCGCAACCTTCTAGGACTAACCCGAGACACCCTTGGGCATCGACGCCGAGAGTTCGTGACGCATCTGGGTGAGCACGCCGCTCCGGTGGAATCGAGCCGCTTGGAGCAGGGCATTACGAATCGCGCGAGCATCCGACCGGCCATGCGAAATCAAGACGAGAGCGTTGAGGCCCAAGAGCGGCGCTCCGCCGTGCTCTGCGTAGTCCATGTCCCCCTGGAATTTCTTCAGGAGCTCGCCGAGTTGGCCGGCTCGGGAAGGGTCGCCGCTCGCCACGGTCGCGACCAGGGACTTGAGCTTCGCCTCGACCATCTCCGAGAGGCCTTCCGCGGTCTTGAGGACCACGTTGCCGACAAAGCCCTCGCACACGATCACATCGCAGCGGCCGGGGAAGACATCGTTCCCTTCGATGTTACCGATGAAGTTGAGGTTCGAGCCCTGGAACAGCGCCGCGGTTTCGCGAACGAGTTCGGTCCCTTTGCCCTCTTCCGACCCGATATTCATCAGGCCGACGGTGGGCCGATCCTTGCCGAGGACGTGCCTTGCATACTGCGCCGCCATGATCCCGTAGTGGTAGAGATGCAGCGGCTTGCAGTGGATGTTGGCCCCCGCGTCGCAGAGAATCGCCTTGCCGCGGGCGGTCGGGAGCGTCACCGCAATGCCGGGTCGTTTGACTCCCGGCAGCAGCCGGACGATGACGGTGGAGGCGGCGACGGCCGCACCAGTATTGCCGGCGGCCACGAGCCCGTGGACTTCACCCTTGGCAACCAGTTCCGCGCCCCGACGAATCGAGGAGTCCGGCTTACGCACCGCATCCGTAGGGGCATCTTCGTTTTCCACCACTTCGCTGGCGTGGAAAACCGACACCTGCCCACGTTGCCCGGCGTAACCCGCGATTTCGGCCTCGATGCGGGCACGATCGCCGACGAGCACCACCTCGAGATCCGAGTCCCGAGACGATGCGTCCAAAGCTCCGTGGACGGTGGCGCGAGGAGCGGCGTCACCACCCATGGCATCGAGGGCGATGCGCGTCGGACCCATGGTTTAGAAGTCCTCGTGTACGATCACGGCCTTTTCGCCGTAGTAACCACAGTTCCCGCAGACGCGGTGGGCACGCACGGCGTGTCCGCAGTTGCTGCACCGGAGGAGTTGGACCGGCGTCAGGTGGTGGTGGGAGCGGCGCTGCCGCTTCTTCATCTTGGAGGTGCGTTTCTTAGGTACGGCCATGGGAGGACTTTCAGCAACCGAAGCCCGGCTTCGGGAAAACTCAAGGAGCAGTGCCCGGAGGTGGCCACTGCCCGTAGGGCTGGGATCATGCCAAAGCTTTTGCCGCTTTCACGCTCCGGGTCGGGTTTTGTCGGAAGGAGCGGCCCTACGCCCCCCCACCGCCTTGGCCAGCGCTGGGAGCTCGACTCGGGACTTGCCACGAAGTCCGTCGATTCTGAACGCCCCGTCCGGGGCGGAAGAGAACGATCCTCTACGTACCGCCCGTTCGAAGAAGTGGCCCATACCGCGTGGCCCAGGGGCGAACCCCCTAGGGAATCGGGCCAGCCGCCTGCCGACTACGAGGCAGCTTGAGCGCGACGCGGGGATCGTTCTTCGTTGCGAGTCTCCTCCTCGCCCCCCGAACTTGAAGGGGCCGGGAGGTCAGCCGGGGTCATCTTCGCCAAGACCGCATCGCGGACACGCTGCAGGAGCGCCGGATTTTCTTTCAGCAGGTCCCGGGCCTTGTCGCGCCCCTGGCCCAAGCGCTCCTCCCCGAAGCTGAACCAGCTCCCGGTCTTCTCGACGATCCCCGCCGTCACCGCCAAGTCGAGCACATCGCCGGTGAGCGAGATCCCTTCGGTGAAGAGGATGTCGAATTCGACCACTCGGAACGGCGGCGCCACCTTGTTTTTGACCACCGTCACCTTGGTGCGACTTCCGACGACTTCCTCGCCGTCTTTGAGCCGACCAATGCGGCGGATGTCGAGCCGCACTGAGGCGTAGAACTTCAGGGCGCGGCCACCCGTGGTGGTTTCCGGGCTGCCGAAGGTGACGCCGATCTTCTCGCGAATCTGATTGATGAACACGAGACAAACCGCGGATCGGGCCACCGCCGCGGTCAGCTTGCGGAGCGCCTGCGACATCAAGCGAGCTTGCAGCCCGACGTGGGAGTCGCCCATTTCGCCTTCGAGTTCCGCGCGAGGGACCAGCGCCGCGACCGAGTCGATCACGATGACGTCGACCGCGTTGGAGCGAACCAGCATCTCGGCGATTTCGAGCGCTTGTTCGCCGGTATCGGGCTGGCTGACCAAGAGCGTCTTGAAGTCAACTCCGAGCTTGCGGGCGTAGGCGGGATCGAGGGCATGTTCGGCGTCGATGAAGCCGCAGGTCCCGCCGTCTTTTTGAGCGTTGGCGATGACGTGCAGGGTCAGAGTCGTCTTGCCGGAAGATTCCGGTCCGAAGATCTCGACGATGCGCCCACGGGGAAGCCCCTTGCCTCCCAACGCCAAGTCGAGGGAGAGCGCCCCCGTCGAGATGCCTCGGATTTCTTCGATCGGGCTCTCGCCCAACCGCATGACGGCGCCTTTGCCGAACTGCTTCTCGATCTGCCCGAGGGTGAAGCTCAGCGCGGACTGCTTCGCCGCCAGCTCTTTGTCCTCCGTGGATTTGGTCGCGACCGCTTTGGCCATGGATGCTCTCCCGAATCGCCCCGAGCGGGGCTCCCAACCGTACCCGCACCGCGGCGGGCTCGGGTCGGATCTTAGCGACCCGGGGGGACAAAGGAAGAACAAAACCCTAACAAATTCACCCCCGGAGCTCGTAGCTCTGGAGAGGCAGATACAGGGAGCCTTCCCGCCGAAGCTGGCTCTCGTACAGCGTCAGGGACGTGATCGAAAAATGGGCAAATTCCCGATTTCGAGCCGGTCCCATGCGATCGCTGAGGCCCGTCCACTCCGTCGCGGCCTGGACCCGCCCCAGAGTGATGTGGGGCCCGGACGACCTGCGATCCGCCACGAATCCTCGCGCCGCGAAACTCGCTTTGAGCCGAGTCTCCAGGGCCGCGCGCCTCGATTCCTCCGCCTCGTCGCGACCACGCACGCCACACACGACGACCCGGGGCTCCTCGAATTTGGGAAGCCCCGTGAGACCCTTCGCCACGGCCTGGATCCGCCGCTCCCCTTGGAGCTCCGACTTGAGGAGTCGGTGCAAGCTCATGATGCCGTCGTCATCGACTTCCCCGAGGAAGGCCCAGGTCAGGTGGTAGTTGTCAGCTTCGACCCAGCGCACGCTCGGTCCGACTCCGCGCAGACGTTCGACTTCTTCGCCAAGCCGATCGCGAAGTCTCGGGAGCACGCTCGAGGCCAAAAAGACTCTGGCCACCGGTTAAAGGTCTTCCGCCAGCGCCAATTCCGACGCTTGTTCGGGCCCGTACTCACGATCGGGTGACGCAATGCGCCACTCGGTGAGCCGCTGAAATGGCAGCCACCGCTCGGAGCTCATCTCGGAAACCGCCACCCGAAACGGCGGCGTCACGAGCTTCCCCCGGATCTCTTGCGGTTTGATGCCGGTGACTTCGAACCACAGGTGCTCCTGCTCGGTGCCTTCGGCCGCCTCGCCGAACACGAACTTCGCGAAAAAACGCCAACCTTCTTCGCGCTTGAGAAAGAACAACTGGCCAAACGTGGAGTACTCCTGGCGAGCCAACTCCGCGCGGGCTTCGAGGCTCCCCCTCGACTTGATCAGGGTGCGGTTCCGAAGGCCTCGCAGGAGCTTCAGGGGGGGTCCGGCTCGCTCGGGATCCAAGAGCACCAGATGCGGCCCGGCATGATCTCCCGCGTCGTTCCCTTCGCGGTCCCGTTGACCGCCGGGGGTGTCGGGTGAAAACAGCGGCATGGCACGCTCGAGAGGAAGGGCTCTCAATTGCCCGCCTTGAACCATCAAGAGGGAGTCGTCCGGCTGGATCCGCAGTCCCGTCAAGAGTCCCTCGACGACCGCCACGATCAATTCGTGCGCTCCTTCGAGGGCATCCGTCGGCACTTCGAGCAAGTCCACTTCCGGCAGGCTCGCCCGCTGAAGACCGTGAGTGTGCACCCAGAAATTTCCGTTGGCCTCCGTGTCGTGGAGGGCGAAGAGCGCGTCCGCGGTGGGCACTCGCGGTGAACGGGCAAGCGCTTGGACCTGACGGCCGGAACGCACGATCGACGCATTGTCGTCGTACACCGCATGCAACCCCGGAATTGCCGCGCTCGCGAGCATGCGGAGTTGCTGATGAAAATCGGCCAGCGCGCGGCCGGGCCTAAGGAAGACCTCGCAACCGATCATCCACTTGGCCGCTTTGGCCGCCGCGAACTCGGCCTCGTTCTCCAGATCACGACGCAGGAGGTCTTCGCCGAGTTCCCCGCGGAGCTCGGCCCAGATCGACACTTCTCCCCCATCGTCGGGTAATGCAAACACGGTTCCCCACGGGACTTCGTCGCTCGTCTCGAGATCATCGACGGCACGAATGCCGGGAAAATCGCGATCGAGCGCGAGTCGGATTTCCTCTTCCAAGGGAGCGCTCGGATCGGACCACAACAGGAAGAGCGTCGAGGGGTCGGTGTCCCTGGGCTCCCCCGACGGCGAGTCGGGCTCTGAATGAGGCTCTTCCGAATTCATGGCTGGATCAAATCGTAACGTGCGGAGAAGCCGAGGAACACGGAGGGTGGGCCGCGCGAGGCAGGGGCGCCGGTGATTCGCTCAGGGCGTGACCTCTTTGGCGAACATGTAGAAAAGGCGCCCTTCCTCCTGCGTGTATCCCGCGAGGAGCTCCGCCTCCGGGCCAGTTCCAATGAAGAGGTCGGCCCGACCTGCCGCCTGGATCGCACCTCCGGTGTCCTGATCGAAAGCAATGAGAGTCGTCTTGCGGAATTCCACTCCCGACGCCTCGACCGGCGACTTCGTCGGCACTCGCGTGTCGACCACCACCGGGCCACCACGCGGGAAGATCGTTTTGTCGGTGGCCACGGTGTGGAACGGCGAGACCTTCACGCCAATGCTTCCGAACGGGCCCGGTTCCCGCTCCATGAAGAACACGTAAGACTCGTTGTGGGCAAGCACCCGCTCGACATCCTGAGGGTTGTCGCGGAAGTAGCGCTTGAGGGCGGTGAGGGACAGCCCGTCGGCAGGGATCTTGTTCTCCGAAATCAGGAATTGACCGATGCTCTTGTAGGGTCGATCCGTCTTGCCGGAATAACCCACGCACATTTGGCGGCCATCACTCAAGTTGATGCGGGCCGAACCTTGTACCTGCGCGATGTAGACCTCGAAGGGATCACGGAGCCAAACCAGCTCTTTGCCCCTCATGAGCTTGCCGACTTCGATCTCGCGACGAGAGTAATAAGAGACCAGCGATCCATCGGGAGTGCGGCGACCGAGACACTTGCCGTCCTCGTCCTTCACGAGATCGGTCGGCAGTGTATAGAGCGGGTACTTGAACTCGGGGGTCTCTTGCAGGCTGCCGACAAATATCGGTTCGCAGTAAGCGGTGTAGAGCACGGCGCCGGTGCGATCGGCACCCACACTGCGATACACGTCGAAGCTCTGGAGGCACCAGCCGTGGAATTCCTCTGCGCTCGCCGACTTCTTCAGGGCGTTCGCCAGAAGGTCGAGGGTGGCGAGCTGCCGCTCGTGCGTGACCTTGGAATCGTTGGTCTCATAGGGAAACCACTTCTTCGAGCTCGGCTTGGCAAAGAAGAGTCGACTTTGGTCGAGGGCGGCGAGCGTGTTGTCCCGATCGAGAAACGCGGGGCGGAAGTCCGGCATCTCCGCGGGATCGGTGACCCGCTCCAGGTAGGGCCAGGTGCTGGGCGCCGCGAAGTTTTTCTTCTTGGGCGGCGGCGGCTCCGCCGACGCACACCCGGACAAGAACGAAGCCGCTCCGACCGCCACCAAGAACAGGGCCGTCCACCGGCCCCGAGCCTTGCACCCCATTGCAGATCTCCCGAGGGTGCCGCCCGGCACCCGGCGCGACTGTAACAGGGCCCCTTGACAGGATCGGCAAACCCGATTCAACCGGCGAAATAGGCCGAACCAATTCTCGGTAGAGCGCCCCACTCCCGAGTCCTTGCAGCCGCCGCTACCATCTTCGCGTGCCCAAGCCTCGGCGTGGCCGCATCCTGGCCCGGGGGTCCCCACCCAAAGATCACTCCATGCCCGAACTTCCGCCCTTCCTGGATGCCCTGGCCATTCGCCCGCTCGTTTTCGACGGCGCCATGGGCACGATGCTCTACGAGCGCGGGTACTTCATCAATCGCTCGTTCGATGAAGCCAACCTCGGTTCACCCGACACCGTGCAGAAAATTCACGAGGAGCATCGCGAGGCCGGCGCCGACATCCTCGAGACCAATACCTTCTCCGCAAACCGCTACCTCTTGGCGCGCTACGGCGTTCAGGATCGGGTGGTCGAGATCAACCGACGGGGCGTGGAAATCGCGCGGGCCGCGGCCCAGGGTCGAGCCTGGGTGGCCGGCGCGATCGGCCCCACCGGGGAAGGACTCGGGGTTCTCTCCGAGTCCGTCGTTCAAGAGGTCCGGAGCGCCTACGAGGAGCAAATCCTCGCTCTGACCAGTACTGGGGTCGACCTCCTCGTTTTGGAGACCTTTCATCACCTGCGGGAGATTCGGATCGCCTTGGAGGTGGCGCGCGCCAATTTCTCGGGTCCCATCGTCGCCCAGATGAGCTTCGAGGAGGACGGCCACCTGCGGGACGGCACCTCCCCCGCCACGGTAGCCGGTCTGCTCGGCGCGTGGGGCGCCAGCGTCGTCGGGGTGAACTGCTGCGAGGGACCCGCAATCGTTCACGACGTGGCCACCGCAATGCTCGCCGCCGGCCTGCCGGTGAGCGCGCAACCCAACGCTGGACGCCCGCGCCGTTTGGACCAGCGCACCCTCTACATGGCAACCCCGGAGTACCTCGGGGTGTACGCGCGGCGCCTCTTCAAAGCCGGAGTGAGGCTCGTCGGAGGCTGCTGCGGCACCCGTCCGGAACACGTGGCCTCGATCGCCGCCGCCGCCCGCATGCAGAGCGGCGGTTCGCTGCGAACCCCGACCGTCGTCTCTCCCACTCCCGCAAGTTCGGGCCCGACGCCGCTTCCGCCGGTTCCTCGAAGCGAGCGCTCCCCACTCGCGGCGAAGATCATGAGGGTGTTCGAATCAAGGTTGGCCGGCGGCACGGTTTCCCGGGCGCCGACGGGGCCGGCCGAGTTCGTCGTGTCGGTGGAGCTCAACCCCCCTACCGGGCTCTCCTCCGAAAAGGCGATCGCCACCGCAAAGACCCTGTTCGAAGCGGGAATCGACGTGGTCAACATCGCGGACGGTCCGCGAGCGACCGTGCGGATGAGCAACACTGCGTTCGCGATGCTCCTCCGTCAGTCGCTCGGGGCGGAAGTGATCCTCCACGTCTGTTGTCGCGATCGCAATCTCTTGGGCCTGCAAGCCGACATCCTCGGCGCTCACGCGCTGGGCTTGCACAACCTCGTGATCATCACCGGCGATCCGCCGAAGCTCGGGGACTATCCGAAAGCGACGGCCGTATTCGATCTCGACTCCATCGAGCTTTTGAAGTTGGTCGACGGACTGAACCGCGGCATCGACCCCGCAGGCAAGATCGTCGGTGAACAGACCAGGTTCCTGCTCGCCACCGGGGCCGAGCCCAGCGCCCAGGATTACGACCGCGAGCTGCGCCGCCTCGAACAGAAAATTCACGCCGGCGCTGAAGTGGTGATGACCCAGCCGGTCTACGACCCCACCGTGGTGCGCCGTTTCCTCCGCGACGTGCGCCCCTTCAAGGTCCCGATTCTGCTCGGGATCTGCCCCTTGGTCTCCGCCCGCAATGCGGAGTTCCTCCACAACGAAGTGCCGGGTATGGCGGTGCCCGAAGTCATTCGACGCCGCCTGCACGATGCGGGAGCGGGGGCAGGCGAACGGGCCGCCGGCATTGCCGTCGCTCGCGACATGCTGCTCGAATTCCAGTCGGAGATCGTAGGCACGTACCTGATGCCCCAGCTCGGACGTTATGCGACCGCCCTCGACGTTCTGAAGCCACTCGGATACGGAGTCCAGTCATGATGAGCGAACGGCCGGTGCTCGTCGGAATCTCCGGAGGCACCGCATCCGGCAAGACCTCCATGGCTCGCATCCTCCAAATGGAGGTGGGCCGCGAGCAGTCGCTACTCCTCGAACTCGACAGCTACTACCGGGACCTCACCGATCTCGACCTCGAAGCGCGCCGCAAAGTCAATTTCGATCATCCCGATGCCTTCGATTGGGACCTGCTCGTTTCCGATCTCGAAACTCTGTTGCGGAACGAACCAGTACGAATTCCGGTGTACGACTACGCCTCCCACAATCGGCGGGAGGTCACCGAGCTCACGCCCGCGCGCCCGGTCCTGATTCTCGAAGGCATCCTCGTGTTTTGGCACGCCGCGCTCCGCGACCTCATGGATATCAAGGTGTTCGTGGACACGCCGGCTGACCTGCGGCTCCTGCGTCGCATTCGTCGCGACACGGTGGAGCGGCAGCGCTCGCTCGAGTCGGTCTTGGACCAATACGAACACTCGGTGGCCCCTATGCACCTTGAGTTTTGTGAGCCGAGCAAGGTGCACGCCGATCTCATCATTCCGCGCGGCGCGAAGAATCGGGTCGCCATGGACATGGTGCGTTCGAGGCTTCTGGCCATCCTGGCCGAGCGACTGGCGCCGTGAGCCGGCCCCTCATCGTTCTCGATGTCGTCGGCTTGACCCCGAGTTTGGTCGGCCCCAAAACGCCCCGACTCACGGCCCTCGCGAGCCGCGGCGATCTGCGACCCCTGGAAGCGGCCTTCCCCGCCGTCACCCTGTCCGGACAAGCCGGAATTCTCACCGGGCTGCGCCCGGAGGCGCACGGCATCGTCGGCAACGGCTGGTATTGGCCGGAGCTCGGCGAAGTGCTGTTTTGGCGACAACCCCACGCGCTCCTCCAGGCCGAAGACATTCCCACCCGCTTGCGCCGCGAGCGCCCCGGCTATCGCGTCGCCAAGCTGTTCTTCTGGTTCAACATGTACGCGCCCGTGGACTACGCGGTCACGCCGAGGCCCATGTACCCGGCCGACGGCCGCAAAATCCCAGACATCCACACTCATCCCCCTGCGCTCCGCTCGCAATTGCAAAACAAGTTCGGAGCTTTTCCCCTCTTCCGCTTCTGGGGCCCGGGTGCGGATCTTGCGAGCACCCGTTGGATTGCCGATGCGAGCATTGACCTGATTCGTCGCGAACGCCCCGACTTGAGCCTGGTCTATTTGCCTCACCTCGACTACGACTTCCAGAGGTTTGGGCCCAAGGACCCCCGGTCGGAACTCGCGCTCGCGGAGGTCGATCGAATCGTGGGCGAGTTCGTGGATCTCGCCGACACGATGGGCGCCGAGGTCTTGGTCGTCTCCGAGTACGGGATCGATCCCGTGACTACCGCGGTGCATCCCAATCGGTGGTTGCGACAAGCGGGTCTGCTCCAGGTGAGAGAGGAACTCGGTACGGAGCGATTGGACCCCGGAGCCAGTGCGGCCTTCGCGGTCGCCGATCACCAGGTTGCCCATGTGTACGTCGCCGATCCGGCTCGCGTCGCCGCGGTAGCGGAGCTCTTGCGCAGCGTGCCCGGGATCGAGCAGGTCCTCTTTGGGGGGTCTCTGCGCAAAGAAGGCCTCGCCCACCCTCGCAGCGGACAGATCGTCCTGGTTGCCAACGCCGATGCCTGGTTCACCTACTACTACTGGCAAGACGACCGACTCGCACCCGACTTCGCGCGCACCGTCGACATTCATCGTAAGCCTGGCTACGACCCGGCGGAGCTGCTCTTCGATCCCGAGCTGGCTCGCCCCAAGCTCAAGGTCGGCCGAAGATTGATCGGAAGAAAACTGGGATTTCGTAATCTGTTGGACGTCATCGGACTGGACGCCGGGGTCGTCCGAGGCAGCCACGGACGGCGACCCGACTCACCCGAACGCGGCCCTGTCATCATTGCGAGCCGCCCGCTGCCGGGACGCGCCGCGGTATTCCCCCTCTCCGCGGTGCCCGGGTTCATTGCCGATTTGGGTTCATGAACAGCGCGGGGTCGGCGATCCACCGCGAGGATCGCGCAGTGGCCGGGGCGGCCGCCACCAGCCGACAAATCGGTTGGTCGTTCCACCACGCGATGGTGCGCTCCGATTCGAATGGTGGAGCGAGAATCACCCGTCCATGGCGGAGATCCGAGGCTTCGTCTTCGCGCACGTGGAGCGCGGGGTAATGGCGCAACGCCTCCGTGAGGGAGAGTCCGTCGGAAGTTCGAAGATCCGCAGCGACCACCGCGGTCTCCACCCCGAATGGTCCAGACTTCGTGCGCCTCAATTGCGATACATAGGCCCCACACCCGGCGGCGACGCCCAAATCCCGGGCTAGACTTCGAATGTAGGTGCCAGGGCTGGCGTGCACCCTGACGCGGATCCGGAGATCCTCGGCGTGGAGCAGTTCGATGTTCGCGATCTGCACCGTCCGCGGAGCCAGCGGGACATCGTTCCCCTTCCGGGACAGCTCGTAGGCACGACGCCCCTCGACACGGACCGCCGAACGCTGCGGCGGCGCTTGCTGAATCGTGCCGACGAACCCGGCGAGCAGGGGCAAAATTCGCGCCGGTTCCACGGACCCGACGGCCACTCCGCTCGGCGTGAACGGCCCCTCCGCGTCATCCGAGGCCGACCACGCACCCAACGTGAATTCCGCTTCGTAGGTCTTCCAGGATCCCATGAATAGGTCCTGGAGTCGCCGCGCCTCGCCCGTCAACACCACGAGCACGCCGCTGGCTAAAGGATCGAGAGTCCCGGCGTGTCCGAGCGGCCCCGAGCGAAGGTGCCGCTCGAGATCGTCCAAGAGCTCGCGCGACGTCGGACCCACCGGCTTATCGACGATAAAAACGCACGGGTCGTCGCGCACGATTTACCAGGCTCCGCGGGGAAGGTCGGAGTGGCTCATCGCTACGACCGGCCACCCGTCGCACTCTATCGCGGCGCGGATCCGATTCAGGGGAGAATGCAGAGATTGAGCACGTTCGACACGAAAGGCGAACCGACGACTGGCGCAACCACCGCTTGAAGGTGGAGGGGCAACCTGGCTAACGACGGGACGTTCGGCAGCGTCACGGTGGCAGAGGCCTGCCCGGAGGAATCGAGAACCCCGATGAAATTGTCAAAAAGCCCCACCACGGGATTCGGAAAACTCAATTGAAACACGAAGTCGTAGTCGAGGCTCACGAAGAGAGTGGGGCCACCACTGATGCCCTGGTTGCAGGTCAAAGAGGCCGCCATGAAGTAAAGCTCGTTCACGCCAGTGGGTGCGTTCAACAGCAGCGGCATCACTTGGCCGACTTGGGCCGGAAGTTGAGGCTGGAGGTCGGCAGGCAGAGCGCCCAGATCGAATGGCACCCACTCGTCTTGGTAGGTGAAGCCACCCGTGCCCACCGGACGCCAGCGAACTCGGAAGTAGAAGTGGCCGGGTCCGAGCGTGGTGCTTTGGCCCGCGCTCAGGACTCTGAAGGCCGAACCGAGGGGTGCGACAACCGTCGGAGCGGTTCCGCATATGGAGGCAAAAAGTGGCGCCACCGGGCCATTCGGAACCCCGATGATGATCGTGGGGGCCAAGCAGGAGGTCGGATGTTCAAAGCCCGCTCCTGAAGCGTCCCTCACGGTGAGCGTGACGGCCTGCCCGGGCATGGCAGGGTTGGGCGAGACCTCGCAGGAAATCGCCTGCGCGCACAGACCTGCGCTGAGGGCAAGTCCGGACAACAAGACCCGAGGTCGGTTCATGGTCGTTCTCCTTGGAGGGCGGCGAGTGTCGCACGCCGCCTCCCGATCCGCAACCCGAAGAAAGCCAACTCGGCAGTTCCGCCTCGACCTTGGCCGGGGCCGGCTGGTACCCTGCTTTCGAATGTGAAGTCGGATCCCACGTCGCGCCATCTCGGAGCGCGCTCGGGGTCCATCGCCTAACCCCGAGCTGTTCATGCCCATAGACTGCCCCTCCCGTTCGGGCCTTCGATCTCCGTTCTCGACCGCCTGCGCCTCCGCGGTAGCGGCCTTGATCCTCGCGGCCGTGTCCGTCGCCCAAAACCCGACGGGGGCCCTCGCGGGCCGCGAAATCGTGCTCTCGCCCGGGCACGGATTCTACTGGCACTCAACTTTGGGCTGGACCACCCAGCGCGGCGTCATCGACGGTCTCATCGAGGACATCCACACCCACGAGATCATCCACGACCACGTACTGCCGTACCTCGAAGACAGCGGCGCGCATGTCCTGCTCTGCCGCGCCCGCTCCCGTACGACGGAGGAGCACATCATTCAAAACGACGCCGGCGCTCCCGCGTACACCGAAACCGGGGCCTGGACGACCAGTGCGTCGCTCGGGTTCGGCGGGACGACCTACCGTTTCACGAACACGAATCCGAGCGGCGGCGCCACCGCCACGTTCGCGACCACGATCATGGCTCAGGACTACTACCCGGTTTACGTCGCGTTCCGCTCGGGGGCGAACCGTACGACCTCGGCCCGCGTGGAGGTGACTCATGCCGCCGGAACCAGCTTTCGGACCGTCGACCAGACCCGTTTCGACCGTCGGTGGGTGTACGTCGGGACCTATCCGTTTCGGGCGATGTCCGCAGCCAGCGTCACCATCAACAACTTGTCCTCGATCGGCGGCGTGATCATCGCCGACGCGGTGAAAATCGGCGACGGATTGGGGACCGTAGTACGCGGCAGCGGCACCAGCAACCAACTGAAATGGAAAGAGTGCTCGCGCTACCACGCCCAACTGTGGGGAGCCCCGTCCTCCGTGTACGACTCGATCACCTCCGGTCAGGACAATGACGACGACGTCACCTGCCGCCCGAAATTCGGGGAGTGGTACTTTGACAACCAAGGCGACCTCTACCTGTCCTTGCACACCAACGCAGGGGGCGGCACCGGCACGGACAGTTTCATTCACAACACCGCCCCGACTCCGGGGAGCACCACTTGGCAACAAGTCCTGCATCCCCGGCTGATCAACGACCTGCGGGCCGGATGGAACGCCGGCTGGGTCGATCGCGGTCAGAAGACGGCCAACTTTGGCGAAGTGCGAGAGCTCGTTCAGATGCCCGGCGTACTCGTGGAGCTGGCATTCCACGACGACCTCGGCGGGGATATTGAAGCGATCCACCATCCGACGTTCCGCCGCGTGGCGGGACGAGCCTTGGGTCGCGCAATTCTCGAATACCTGGCGCCTGGCAGTCCCCTACTCTTGGACCCGCCGACCTCGATCGCGGTGCGCAACAACAGTCTCGGGGGGCTCGTCGTCACCTGGAATCTCGTGCCCGGTGCGTCGAGTTACCGCATCCGCACCAGCACCGATGGTGGCTTCGCCTTCGACGCGGGAACCGTGGTCAACGGGACGTCCCTGACGATTCCCGACCTGCCGCACTCCGCCACACGGTTCTTCCGCATCGCCGCCGTGAACAGCTCTGGCACCGGGCCCGACAGCGAACCCGTGGGAGCTCGCGTGGCCCCCGGGAGTGCTTCCCGCCTCCTCCTGGTGAACGGTTTCGACCGACGTGACCGGACGGTCAAAGAGGCTCAAAATCCCTTCCACTGGCTGACCGTGGACGGGGCCGCGGTGGAGGCCATCCTCGCCGCCGGCTATCCCTTCGACGGAGCCACCAATGAAGCGGTTGCGAACCTGCTCGCGCCGCTTCCCCTCTACGCCTGCGTGGGCTGGATTCTGGGCGAAGAGTCCACCGTCCACGAGTCGTTTTCCGCGGTGGAGCAGAGCCGCATCTCGTCCTATTTGTCGGGAGGCGGTCGGTTCTTCTTCTCCGGATCCGAGGTCGGCTGGGATCTCGATCAACAGGGCTCGACGACCGATCGCAGCTTCTACGAAACCACGCTCGGCCAGAACTACGTGGCCGACGATGCCAACACCTACGCGCTGCAAGCCACCACGACCGGTCCCCTCGCCTCCCTCCCCGCGATGACTTTTGACAATGGACTAGCGGGAATCTACGACGTCGATTTCCCGGACGTGATCCAACCGACGGCCGGGAGTGGCGGTCAAATCGTGATGCGCTACAGCACCGGCACCGGTGCGGCCGTCCTGAGCGGCAACGGTCGAGTCCTCGGCCTGGGCTTTCCGCTCGAAGCGATCGTCAGCCCCGCCCACCGATCCCTCCTGATGGAGCGCATCCTCGGCCTGCTCGGCAGCCTCCCCGTGGATCCCGTTGGCACTCCGACCCTCGGTCAACCCTTCGCCTTCGATCTCGATTTTCCGGCCCGCCCGAACCAGACCTACCTCGCCGCCATCTCCCTCGCCTCGAATCCGGGCCTCGCCCTCGGCGACGGCCGCAAGGTGCCGCTCCAAGTCGACGATCTGTTCCTTTTGAGTCTCGCGGCCCCCGCCCCGCTCTTCTCGATGTTCTCGGGAACTCTCGATGCACTCGGCCGCGCCCAGTGCCAAATTGTGCTGCCTAACGAGCCCCTTCTCTCCGGGTTCTCGTTCCAAACCAGCGCCGTCACCCTGAACTCGATCCCCCTCGTCACCGAAATCGCCCCCTGGGTCCGCGTCACCATCCCCTGAGGCCGGGCGAATCGGTCAGTTTCAGGGAGCCCCTCCGGGCGGACCCATCTCTTCGGACATCCACTGGTCGAAGCGGCGGGCAAGTTCAGTGGTGATGGGGCCCATGGTGCCGGGGCCGAGTGGCTGGCGGTCGACCTGGTGGATGGGGACACATGGGCGCGTGGTGGAGGCGAAGAAGAGTTCTTCGGCGCTCGCGAGTTCGGAGACGTGGAGGTCCCGCTCCATCACGAGATCGCGCGCGCGCCGTAGGAGAACGTGGCGCGTGATCCCCGGCAGGAGATTGCGGGTCAGGGGCGGGGTCCACGCGACTCCGCCGCGAACGAAAAAAAGATTCGTACTGCTGCCTTCGAGCAGGTAGCCCTGATCATCCACGAAGATTGCATCCTCCGCGCCCGCGGCCCGGGCGGCTCGCTTCGCGAGCACCGCACCCAAGAGCTGCGTCGTTTTGAAGGTGCCAAGTGCCCAGCGGTTGTCCGGAACGGTCATGACGTTGAGGCCGCGGGCGCGGAGGGAGGCGAGCCCGGAGCGCAAATAGGGACGCCAAGTGCCGTAGACCCGCGGCTCCAGGCCGGGTTCGGGAGGCAAATGGTCGCGAGGGCCCGCCCCGCCGGTGACCTGGAGGTAAAGGAGCCCGTCCCGGCCCGATGAGGCTCGCAGAAGGTCACGGATGGCGGCATCGAGCGGGGTCTCGACTCTTGCTGGATCGATCCCGATACCCTGGGCAGACCGCAGGATCCGCGCCCGGTGGAGGCCGCCCGTGAAGGCCACTCCTCCGCCGGTCAGGATCGCCTCGTACACGGACTCGGCGAAGAGAAAGCCTCGATCCTCCAGGGGAATCCGCGCCTCGGCCGCGGGGAGAACCCGGCCCTCGACCCACGCCCAGGCAGATGCATCGGCCATAGTCCCCGGATCCTAAGTAACCCCGGACGCGGGGCCAGGCAGCGAGGCGAGAGTCTGACTCGGCCCGCCTCCCCTTCATGGAATCCTTGAGAAAAACTCCTCAAAACTCCCCACTCGCATCACGCGCAACCGCTAAGCTCTCCCTGTCCCCCTTCTTCCGCCCCCGCCATGCCCACCACCGTGCGCACCTTCGCGATGGTCTTGCTCGCCACCATCGGGCATGCCCAAAGCCTCTCGGTCCAAGGTTCCAACTCCCAGGCGTTTGTTCCCATCGGCGGAACGCTTGAGTTGCAGATCGTTGGCCCTCCCGGCTTGCCCTTCATTCTGGCGGTGAGTCCGGATCCCGGCCCCATCGCCTTGCCGGGCTTGGTGATTCCGATCGGACCGACCGGATTGGTCGATCTCGCCGGCCTTCTCCCCTTCGACCCGTCGGGCTCGGAATCGCGAATCTTCGGGATCCCGAATGTGCCAGTCCTGCTCGGCGCCCAGCTCTTCGCGGTGGCCGGCTGGCTCGATCCTTCGGCCGCGCTTGGCGTGGTCATCTCGAACGGGGTCCAATTCCAGTTCGCCAATCAGGACGCCAACGCCGGACCGGATGCGATCGCGTTCGTGAACCAGGAAATCACCTTGGATGGTTCTCTCAGCCTGAGCGGATCGACGAGTGTCGTATTCCAATGGTCCGTGGTCGGGTCCCCGTTGGGTTCGAATCCCGCCCTCGCGCACGACCAAACCGCTTTTCCGCTCTTCGTCACCGACGAGCCGGGCCTTTACAGCCTCGAACTCCTGACCTTCGGGCCCGGTGGCATCAGCGCCGATCATGTCAGGGTTCTCGTTTATCGCCTCGACATCTTCTCACCCCAGGAAGGCAGCTTCCTGAGTGCTCCGGTTTCGGTGCAGGGGAGATTGGAAGGTCCGCCCGCCACGCTCACAATCGATGGGATCATGACCCCCGTGCAGTCGGGTGGGTTTTTCTCCTCCGTCCCCGTCGCACCGCCGACCGTGTCGGGCGCAATCCGGCTCGAGATTCAGTGGGGGTCGGGTCTCTCCATCGCGAGAGCGATTGCCCTCTTCGAAGGGGCGGCCGATCCACTCGGAAGCTGGACCGGTATCTCCTTTGCCACTCGCGAGAATTCATCGGCCCTGTCCAGCCTCGAAGCACCGATCGAGCAGAGCCTCTCACAACTCCCGATTGGCTTCGCGTTGGCCCTGATCCCCACCCTACCCCTGCCCGCCACTTCCGGCGCCTTCGGCACGATTGATCCTCTGACCGGAGCCGCTCAGCCCGGGGTCGACTTTCAATTTGTGCCCTCTACATTGGGAATCGGAATGTCGGCGACCTGGACGGGAGTGACGATTCAAGCCCAAGTCCAGGGGAACGCGCAGGGCCAGCCCTTCGCCTCGCTCCTAACCGTCTCCTCTCCCAGCGTCCAGGTCACGAGCGAGCTCACGGTTGGCAGCCCGCCCGGGGCTCCGCTGAATTTCGTGGTCGCCAATGGCGCCGCCACGAGCCAGGGCTGGTCTCTGCAGGCGACTCCGAGCTTGCCACCAAACGTGTCCGAAACCGCCATCACGAACGCCCTGGAAGCCGCCGTGGGCCAAGAACTCGTGAGCCTCAGTGGCCTTATCGCGCCCGCGGTCAGCGCCGCCTTGTCCGGGCTGGCCCTGAATCGGGACCTTTCGAGCCAAGGCGTGCCGCTCCAAATCGAAGCGCCCCTGGCCCTTCTCACTCACGACGGGCTCGGACTCGAAGCGCGGAACAACTTCCGGGTGACGCCCCTGGCCTTCTCGCCAACGGCCCCGCTGGTCAGCGGCGTGCGGCGCGTGGTGGCGGCCCTCCCGAACTTCCCTCCGGCTGTCCCGGGGGTGAGTGGTCCCTACGACGCGGCCCACTCCCAAAGCCTTGCCGTCTTGAATCAGGTGACGGCGGCGCTCACCGCGACCGGCTCGTTCGAGCGGGACTTCGGCGGCGTCGCGAGCCAGTCGAATCTGACGCTCACGGTTGGCACGCTCCTGTCCATTCTGCCGGGCCTCGGACTCGACACCTTTGACATCACCACTCCCGTCTTGGTCCACGCGGAGTTGGGATCCAGCCCGGTCGCCAGTGCGGAGACCACCGGAGCGCGCTTGCACTTGGCAGCCCTGCGCCTGACCTTCGCGGTCGAAACCAGCCCCTTTGTGACCTTGCCTCTGTTCACTCTCAGCTTCGATGCGATTGTTCCCATCCAGCTCGAGATCGACACCAATAATCGCACGCAACGACTCGGTTACGGCATCCCTCAATTCAGTCTCGTGGTCGAGCGCAGTTTTGTCGGCCGCAACCAGACTCCCCCTCCCGCAGGGGTCACGGGACTCTTGATGTCTCTGATCCCCACCCTCCTGAGCCCGCTCGAACAAATCCCCTTGCCACTACCAGATCTCTCGGGAGCCGTCGCGCTCGGAGCGGGCGCGGCCCCGGCCCCGTTCGAAGCCCAGTGGGCATTCTTCGACTTACCTTGAAGTCCGGGCGCAACGGCGACCATCGTTGGCGCGTCGCCTCAGGAGGCCGTTGAAGAAGCTGGGTTTGGGAACGCGCCCAGCCACTCCGAATGCGCACTACTCTACTTACTACCAGTCGCACTCCTATTGACTTCCTCCCGGGCGCGGACCAGAGTCAGTCCAGAACCCGACCGCCGCGAGGCTGCCCCCATTAGCCCGGTCCGACCAAGAAAACCTCGGCAGCCCGACCCGGGCGTCGTGGGACCCGTAAAAAAATCTGCTCAACCATCAAGCGCGTCACCTGCGTTCCCGATTAGACTAACCCCGTCGTCGACCTCGGCGGTTTCCGACAGGTCCGCCCAATAGAAGTTAGGCGCACAAGAATTGAGATTGGAAACTGATGGGTGGTTCGCGAAGGACGCACTGGCCCGCGTGGTGGGATTAGGAGCTTGAGCTCAGCTCCCACGTCCTGAAGCGCATGGTCGATCGGCGCTTCTCCGAAGTCGATCTCCGGAGTATGATGTCGGTCGCCATGGATCTTCACGAGGATCACGAGGCTGGACGCTGGGTCGTGGAGACATCGCATGACGCCCGGCGCTGGGAAGTGATCGTGGAGCCTGACCCGACGGATCAGCTTCTCGTTGTGATCACAGCTTATCCTGTGGAGTCGCCATGAAGCACTCGTACCTGGAAGTGACCTCCCCCTGTGCCAGGGTAGTTGCAGCTTGCTCCAAGGAGCCGAAGGCTCCAGGGGGATCGCGTGGCGACCACCCTGGGGCCCGAGGCCGAGGATGGTCATCAACGAGAGCGAGGCGGCGCTGCGCCACACGAGGGCGCGATCGGGCGTGCTGGCCCCGGAGTCACCGATCATCACCGCGCGGAGGTAGCGCTTGGACCGGATCGAGAGGTGGCGTTGGCAATCGTCTACTCAGGGCAGCGCGCGGATCGACTCGATCTTGCGGTTGAAGTCGGGCGGCGCGAGCGCTTTGTTGAGGCGGTCGTGGAGGACATGGGTGGGGGCCTGGCGGTCGTTTGCGGCGACGAACAGGGCCGTGTGGCGCGGTCGGTGCCTGCTCATCGAGATCGGAGGATCAGAGTCGGGCGCAAATTAGCGGGCCTGTCTGAAACTGGTGCGGCGCTCGGCAAATTCTTTGGCGGAGTCTTGGGGATCCGCCCGGCGGCGCAGCCGCAGACGGCCGACTCAGTCGTGGCGCAGGGCTTCGATGGGGTCCATTCTCGATGCGCGCACGGCGGGATAGAGGCCGGCCAGGACGCCGACCAGGGCACTGATGCCGAAGGCGAGGAGCACGCTGGCAATCGTCACGTTGGTGCGGGTGTTGGGATCCAGAGCCGAGTGGATGTAGGCCGCGCCGATTCCCCCCGCCACTCCGATCAAACCGCCCACCACTGAAAGAATCAAAGTTTCGATCAGAAACTGGCTGGTGATGAAGATCCGGCGGGCGCCGAGCGCTCGGCGTATACCGATCTCGCGAGTCCGCTCGGTGACGCTGGCCAGCATGATGTTCATGATGCCGATGCCCCCGACGAGCAAGCTGATCGCAGCGATGGCGCCGTATTGCTTGCGCGATTTCTTGGCTTCTTCCTCGGCCTCCCGCAACAGGGCGAGCGGCACGTCCAACTCGTAGTCGTCGTTTTTGTGCCACGCCGCGAGCATGCCCGCGATGGCCGAGGCGGTGGGGATCACGTCCGAAGGCTTCTTCACCTGCACCATGATTTCGTGCAGCTCGACTCGCTCGATATCCATCGAGCCCGACGTGGTCTTCACGTTGCGCTCGCCGAAGCGCTCCCGCACCGTGCTCAGGGGAATGAACAGGGCGCGGTCCTTCTTCAGAGCCTCTTTGGGGTCACTCGTAATCGTGGGTTCGAGGACGCCGATCACCGTAAACACCTTGGACCCGAGACGAACCTTGGCGTTCAGAGGGTCGCGGTAAGCGAAGAGCCGAACTGCGAGTTCACTACCGAGAATTCCCACCGGGGCGGTGGTTCCAAACTCGACGTCGGTGAACCAGCGGCCTCGTGCCAGCTTTCCACGGGCCACTTCGAGGTACCAGGGTACGGTCGCCATCGCGATCGTGTCCAGGCGCATTTCCTCTTGGTAAATCGAGCCGTTCACGTCGCGGACTGGGACGATGACCTCGACTTCGGGAAAGGTCTCGCGAACCCGCCGTGCATCGTCGTAGGTGAGCCCGTACTGGATTTCGCGCGACCTCGTCGCAACCGCACGCCCGTCGTCCGAAGGCTTGCGCGCTTTGATCAGAATGTTGGTCGAGCCGCGCGCCCGGATGCGATCTTGGATCTCCCGCGCCCGCCCTTCGATGAGCGCCAACATATAGATGACGGTGCCGACGCCGATGATGATGCCGAGCGCGGTCAAGAACGAACGCAGAGGGTGCAGCCCGAGACTGCGCAACCCGAGCGCGGCAATGCGGAGGAAGCGGCTCAACCTTGTCTCCGATCTTCCTGGATCCGTCCGTCTCGCACCATCACGACGCGCTTCGCGTGGGCGGCGATGTCGTCTTCGTGGGTGACCATGATGATGGTGCGCCCCTCGCGGTGGAGCTCCTTCAGCATTCCCATGATCTCGGTGCCGGTGCGCGAGTCGAGATTGCCCGTGGGTTCGTCCGCGAGAATGATCGCCGGATCGTTGGCCAAGGCCCGAGCGATCGCGACCCTCTGCTGCTGACCGCCCGACAGTTCGGTCGGGCGATGGTGTCCCCGTTGACCGAGCCCGACTCGGCCCGCGAGTTCGAGCGAACGTTCGCGACTCTTCCTGGCTGGCCAACCGGCATAGAAGAGCGGAACCTCGATATTCTCGAGCACGTTCAGGGAAGGAATGAGATTGAAAGACTGAAAGATGAACCCGATGCGCTCGGATCGAACGAGCGAGAGCTCGTCGTCCGGGAGCACGGCGACATCTTTGCCACCGAGCATGTAACTCCCGGCGGTCGGACGATCGAGACAGCCGAGAATGTTGAGCAAGGTGGACTTACCCGACCCGGAGGGCCCCATGATCGCGACAAATTCGGCTTCCCCGATGGCCAGGTCGACGCCAGCCAGAGCGTGGACCTCTTGATCCCCCATCAGGTAACTCTTTTTGATGCCCGATAGCCCGACGACCGAACCGTCCACTACTTGCGCTCCCCATCCTGCCCGGTCGGAGGAGTCGGCGGAGCCGCAGGAGCACCCTCGGTCCCGCCGCGACGACGGCGCATTTCCTCCATGAACTTCGCTCGGTCCTCCGGAGACATGTTTTGCATGCGCTCCGACATCGCGCGCCGGCCTTCGCTCTCGCCGCGGGTACCCTCCGGGCGACCACCACCTTCGCGGCGGCCGGAGCGATTCCCGTCGCCGGCGCCGCGCGGCAGGTTGCCGTCGTCCGGCGTCGGGGAAGTCCCGGATCCTCCTCCCGGACCCTGGCCAGCGGGCGTCCCCGTCGTCGGAGCGGCCGACGGCAGATCCGGCGCGGCTTCCGGCTCGGGAAGTTTCGGAGCTCCGGGGGGTGGTACGAGGAAAACCATCTCTCCCTCGTTCAGGCCCGACTCCACGTGCACGTAGGACTGATTGTTGTAGCCGACCTTGATCTCGCGCAGTTCCGGAGTGCCGTCCCCCTTCTTCACATAGGCGAAGGTGCGACTTCCCGACTGATGCGCGGCCTGAAGCGGCATGTGCACCGCGTCGGCAATTTCCTGCACGATGATTTCGACCTGCGCGTGCATCCCCGGCTTCACGCCTTCGACCGTCTCCTCGAGCTGGACGAAGGTCTCGTAGACCTTGAGATCGGGGTTCATCCACGACGACTGCGAAGAGGGCACGAGGGAGACGCGGGTCACGGTGCCGGGAATGAGTCGATTCGGAATCGCGTCGACCCGGATCCAGGCGCGCTGCTTTTCGCGAACTTTCTTGATCGCGGACTCGTGAATATCCACCTTGACCATCATCGAAGAGAGGTCAGGGATGCGGAGAATCTCCTCCTGCTCGCGGACTTCCTTACCGAGGCCAATCGGCTCGCTGCCACCCATCCGCCCGCCACGATCTTGGCGGGCATAGACCACAAGGCCGTCCGAAGGCGCGTAGATCATCGTCTTCGACAATTGGCCGGCGAGTTTGTCCCGGGCCTCGGTTTCCAGAGTCAGGCTCTTCTTGTTTGCCTCCAGCGCATCCGTCTTCTGCTTCAGCTCGCTCATGGCCTGCTGCTGCACGCGGGCGTAGGCGAGCTTTTTGACTTCGATGTCGGCAGTGAGACGCTTGATCTCGTCCGGCTTGGTGAAGTTTTCGAGCTGCTTGATGTCGAGCTCGGCAATGCGCACCGCCTCTTCGGCCTGGCGCTCGGCGAGGCGATCCGCCTCAAGTTCGCTCTTGCTGACGTAACTCTTCTCGGCCAATCGTCGGCTTGCCTCGGCCTCACTCTTGGCCCGAGCCAAGCGCTCCTGAGCCAGCGTGATCGTCGACTCGAGTTTGCTCTTCTCGAGCTCGTAGGTGCCCTTCAGGTACCCGATCAGGCCACTCTCCGCGAGTTCGACGTCGGTCCGCGCACTCGTCTCGTCCTCGCTGTTTCTCTTCGCTTGGATTTCGAGGGCTTGCAGAGCTTGTTCGACCTGAGAGCGCGACTCCTCGACGCGGATCTCGGCACGGTTCAAATTGTCCTGCAGGCCACTGCTATCGAGCTTGACCAGCCAGTCGCCCTTCTTGACCTGAGTTCCTTCGGGAATGAGGCCAAGGATGGAGGGACGACCCTCCACCTCGGAGCGAATGGCCACCGGCTTGCCGGAGTCGAGGTCGCCACCTTCGGTGACCGTGATCCGCAGGTTGCCACGCTGCACCGCCACCGCTTGAACCGCGGCGAGATCGCTCGCCGCCTGATCCGGGCCACAAGCCGTAAGGAGAACCGCCACCAAGAGCCAACCTGTCGCTCGATTCATGAGGGGTTCCTTCCGCTCAGCTTTCCACCAAGGCCGCACGCGAAGACGCTTCGTCGAAGCCACCCGGGCCGACCACGAGCACCCCGGTATCCCGGAGGAGGACGAGCGCCGCGATTCGATAATCGATGAGCGCGTCCAGGAGAGTGTTTTGGCTCGATAGGTAGGCATCTTGGGACTCCAGGAAGTCTCGGGTGGTCGCCCGACCTTCCGCGAGCAGGGCCTCGGAAGAGGCGACCCGCTTTTCGGCCAGGGCAAAGGCGTCCTTCGAAATCCGGTACTCCTCCTGCGCCAGGAGGAGCCCCCGCAGTGCGTCGCGCACTTCGGCTTTGACTGTATCGGCGGTGGCTTCCTGATCGCGGAAGGCCCTCTCCCGGTCGAGCCAGGACTGGCGCAGCGCGATGCTCTCGAGCTCGCGGTACAGGCCCGGATCCAGACTCGCCGTGGCGGAGTAGGTGCCGTCCGAGAAATTGTAGCGGAGGGGCTTCAAGTTCGCGCTGTCCGCCCGGGAGGAAAAGCGCAGAAGCAGATCCGGTTCGAGTTGGTTCTCGGCCACTTTCACGCGCCGTTCGGAATCCGCCACCCCGTCTACCGCGTTGCGCAGGTCGAGGCGCCGGTGCAACCCGAGTTTCATCGCCATGACTTCGGGGACGGACAGAGGGGCGTCGAGCGGCGACGGAAGCCTCTGGAGATCCTCACTCGAAAGATGGAGGCGGCTGTCCACCGGGAGACCGAGTCTCAATTTGAGGTCATCCAGGCTGCGGTCGAGGTCCTGCTCCGCGGCGATCAAGCGGCTTCGACCTCCGAGTTCCTGTTGACGGGCTTGGTCGACTTCGACAATCCCAAGCCGCCCTTCCGCAAACATCGCCTCGTTGCGCTCCCGGGTGAGCTGGAGCTGCTTCAGGTTGCTCTCTTCGTTCTTGATGCGCTGCTTGCGGGAGAGAATCCGCAGATACTGGGAGGTGAGATCGACCGTAAATTCCTGCTTGAACCTCTCAAAGTCCCGCAGTGCGTACAGAAGGTCGCGATCGGCCTGGGTGAGATTTTCCTGGACGATCTCCTGGCCGGCGTTCCTGAAGAATGGAAGCGCGATGGAGAGATCGAGGAATGAAGCGAGGTTTTCGCTCGTGGGGGAAGAGATGAAACGCAGGAAGTCCCCGCCGAGGGAAAGCGCGTAGCTGCCCCCGCGCTCCAGCATCCTCGAGAAGCCGAGCTCCCCGCCCAGCCCCAGAGATTCGGTGTCGTTCGAGGCGGTGGCGGAGCTCGAAAAGAGCGCCGACGGGCGGCCCGCGAAGTCCTCGCGTTCCCGCATGAACCCCAACGCCGCGCGGTAGACCCGCTCCTTTTGATCTTGGTACTCACGACTGTTTTTCGCCCCGAGCTCGAGCAGCGAAATCAAGTCGATCGTGGTTTCGCTCGCTTCGGGTGCCAGATCCAGCGGAGAGGCCACGATTTCCTTGGTCCGGCGAGAAGGACTCGGATAAGCATTGGCGGCCTCGTTCGAGAGGCCGGACGCGGTGGCCTTGGCGTTGATCACCGCCCCGGCCTCCTCGTCGACTTCCGCGATCGCCCGCTCCGGGGTCAAGCAGCCGGAGAGCGGCCACAGAAGGCAGAAGACCGCGAATCTTCGCCAGGCGAAAACTCGGAACGCGGCGGGAATATGGCTGGGCATGGGCAAGCGGGGATTTCCGGGGCAGAAAGGCATCGGGACCTTCGAACCAGAAGGCTGGCGGAATTCGGGAACATCCACCGCGGGGGAACGGCCGGCGTCGCGCACGTCCTTTGGCCTAACCCGCGCCCCCGCGCGTTTCTTCCCTACCATGGCGCGCTCAATTTGGGGAGCCAGGCAGGCTCTCCCCTTTCCGATCGAATCGGGCGATCAGCTCCCAGTGAGCGGTGCGCGGGAACTGGTCGACCGGCACGAGGTGCGTGAGGCCAAATCCCTGGTCCGACAGCGCGTTGGACGTGCTGACCAGAGTCTTCGGATCGCAGGCAAGGTACACGATCCGCTGAATCGAAGAGTCCCGAAGGCCGCTCCAAATCTCGGTGGGGGCGCCGGAGCGAGGGGGGTCCAACACCAAGACTTCGGGTCGGAACTCCGCGATTCGCGAGGCCAATGCGGACTCCGCCCGCTCGCCGTGGCAGACCACGTTGGTGATCCCATGCCGTTCGAGACCGGCTCTGTGGGCTTCCACCGACGCCTCTGCCGACTCGATCGCCACGACTTGCTCGAAGTGGCGTGAGAGGGGAAAGGTGAGCGCGCCCACCCCGGCGTACGCCTCGAGCACCCGCTTGCCTTCTCCGGCGAGGGCAATCGCCTGCTGGAACAAGACTTCGGCAGCCGTCGGATTCACCTGGAAAAACGAACGAGGCCCGAGTCGATGGCGAAAGCCCAGGATTTCCTCTTCGATGAGGGGCGTCCCCTCGACAAAGACGGTGGTGGCCTCGAGCAGGGTATTGGTATTCCCCGCCTGGAACCCGATTTCGACGCCCACCAGGTCCGGAAGGCGGGTGCGAAGCCGGCGCGCCAGTGCTCGGGCTTGGAGGGGAGGATCTTCGGAGGAGACCAACAGGAGCGCCAGCTCACCGGTCGCCTTGGAGAGGCGGGCGACGGCGTGCCTGAGGCCGAGCCGCCCGTCCTCGGAGTGAACGGCCAGGCGCAGTTCGTGGGCTCCCCACGCGAGGAGGTCGAACAGGGTCGCGAGGCGAGGAGCCAAGACCGGGCAAGCCGCGTTATCGCTGATCTTGTGGGTCGCCTGAACGTAGGAGCCCAAGATCGTCCGCGGACCGCGTCGGCCGAACACCTGCTTGGCGGTGTGGCGGTATCCAAAGAGGCCACTCGGCCGGACCATCGGCGCCACCTCACGCGTTCCCGCAAGGCCGCTCAAAAGACGGGCAAGTTCGGCCTCTTTGAACGCGAGCTCGGACTCCGGGGTCGCCGCGAGCATCGGGCAGCCCGTGCAATGGAATTCGTGCTGACAGGTGTGGGCGATGCGTGTCGGGTCGGGCGTCAGTAGCGTCCCGACGCGACCCTGAACGGTGCCCTTGGTCACTCGGTCGGTGCGGACCCGAACGACTTCTCCGGGATGAGCTTGGCTCACCAGGACCGTCCGCCCTTCCGCGGTTCCCCGCCCTCGACCATCGTGGTTGCGATCCTCGATCCTCACTCGCATCCGGGATCCTACGCAGTTCCGGTTGGAGCGTCTCGATCGATGGCTAAAAGAGCCGATGCCCAAGTCGAAGACCGTGGCGATCATGACCGGCGGCGGCGACGCGCCGGGCCTCAACGCCGTCATCCGCGCCGTCGTGAAACGCGGCGTTTCGAGCCTGAATTGGCGAGTGCTCGGGCTCGAAGACTCCTTCGACGGGCTGCTCGAGATCCCCCGGCGAGTGAGGGAGTTGCACCGCAACTCCGTCCGGGGAATCCTCACTCGCGGCGGCACCATTCTCGGCACAACCAATCACGGCAACCCGTTTGCCTTCACCGATGCGGAGGGGCGTCCCTTCGATCGATCGGCCGAGGCGGTGGCGATCCTCCGGGAGCTTGGGTGCGAGGGCCTCATCGCCATCGGCGGCGAAGGCACGATGGGGATTTGTGCCCGCCTCATGATCGAACACGGCCTCCCCGTGGTGGGGGTGCCAAAAACAATCGACAACGACATCCCCGGCACCGAGCTCACTTTCGGATTCGACACCGCCATGGCGTTCGCCACCGAGGCCGTGGATCGCCTGCACGCAACCGCCGAATCTCACGAACGGGTCATGGTGCTCGAGGTCATGGGGCGGCACGCGGGACACCTCGCCCTGGGCGCCGGGGTCGGTGGCGGCGCCGACGTCATCCTCGTTCCCGAGATTCCGTTCCGACTCGAACCGATCGTGGCGAAGATCCGACGCCGCAAGGAATTCCGGCGGCACTTTTCCATCGTCGTGGTGGCCGAAGGGGCCCTGCCCGCGGGGGGTGCGGCCAAGACCAAGGCCAATCCGGGCGGTCAAAAGCACTCGCTCGGGGGGATGGGTCAGTTCGTCGCCGAGGAGATCGCGACGAGGACCGGCCTCGAGACTCGCTGCACCGTGCTCGGCCACCTGCAGCGCGGAGGGACCCCCACTCCCTTTGATCGAGTCCTGGCCTCGCGCATGGGTAATGCCGCCGTGGAACTGGTCATGGCCGGCCGCTTCGGCCGCATGGTGGCCATCGTGAACGGCGCGATGAGTGACATCGCGATGGCCGACCTCCAAGCCTCGACGTGCCGACCCATTCAGGTCGAGGGCGACCTCGTTCGAACGGCCCGGGGCATGGGCATCGTGTTTGGCGACGAGTCCGCGTAGCACCTCAGCCGCACGCGGAGGAGCCGCCCCCAACCGGCCGGTCGCCAACCCCGGTTGAGTCCCCGAGCCGCGCGACGCCCGGGGCCGAGCAGTTTTGCGTCACCGCTTCCGAGAGACGACCTTCCGCGTCGGCGCGGTGGTCGGCCTGCGTGCCGCCTCAGGCTTTTTCGCGGCGCTCTTACCCTTCGAAGGGGTCCGGGGCTTGGCATCCCACCGAGGATCCCCCAGTTCCTCGTTGAGCCGGACCGCTTCGCGGACCAGTCGCCGCGCCGTCTCGCTTGCGATCGTCATCCCCTCGAACAACTCCAGCGTCGCCATTTCGTACTGCCCACTTGGGCGCAGCCGAGGCTCGATCTCCTGGAGACACTTCCCTCTCCAAAAGCCAAAAAGAACCCGAGTCTCCTCGGCGCGGATGAGCAGGGTCGGCCCGATCGCGGAGTAGACCAAGTGCCCCCATTTGATCTCCTCGGTCAGGGTGGGCGCGGAGTTTGCCGCCCGTCGCAGCGCGGAGACGAGCTTGAGCCTCCAACCGGAGAGAGCGGCAACATAGGCCTCGGGATGGGCGGCAGACGGGGACTTTTTCATGGGATCACCACCGGGTCGTCCGCAGTCTACGGATCCGGGAGGCACTGGCGAGTCGGGATGCCGAGGCCAGGACGCACGAAACCCCTCGCGGGCACGGCCGGGATCGGCTATGAATCGCGCGCCAGGCGCAAGGGAGCCCAGAGCCTTCGCGGCCTCCCCGACCTGGCGCCTGAGCAACACGCATGGAATGCCGACCGACCAAGATCGTCAAACACCAGATCATCCATCAAAACGTGGGCCCCGAAAAAGGCCAGATCCAAGGCGTGTACATCAAGCCTCTCCAATCCTGGCCGGATGACCGGGGCCACTTCATCGAGATCTTCCGCGACCACGAAGAGGTCGCCCGCGACTTCCAGGTTCTCCAAACCTCGATCACGATGACCCGCCCGACCACGATCAAGGCCTTCCACTATCACCTGCACCAAGACGACATCTTCGTGCCAGTGGTCGGGGAGATTCGCATCGCCCTGGTCGACTTCCGCGTCGGCTCCCCCACCTACGGATTCGCCAATTCGATTTTCTGCGGCGAACGCTACCCGAAGGCGGTGCGCATCCCGAAGGGCCTCGCGCACGGCTATGAGGTCTTGGGGGAGCGCGAGATGACGATGGTCTATTACACGAATCAGCACTACAACCCGAAGGACGAGTTCCGCAGCCAACACGACGATCCCGAGATCGGCTGGACTTGGTGGGGCATCGAGCACCGCTGATCGCGACTTCGAATCCACGAGCCGGATTGGCGCCTCGGGCGTCGGCATGGGCGCATGGTTTTTTCGAGCCACGTTTTTCTCTACGTCTTCCTTCCCGCCTTTCTGGCGGTGTACGCGATCACACCGCGCGGCCTCCGGTCGACCACCATTTCCCTGGCCAGTCTGCTTTTCTACGGATGGTCGCGGCCGGATCTCGTGCTGTTGATGCTGTTCTCGACGGTCTTGGATTACGTATCCGGTTTGCGGATCGCCCACGCCCAGTCACGCGGACGCACCGGACGCGCGTGGCTCATCCTCAGCATGGTCGGAAATCTGGGGATGCTCGCGACCTTCAAATACGCCCACTTCCTCGCGCAGAGCTTGCGCCCGCTCGTACACCACTGGGGTTGGACGCTCCCCGAATGGGAACCGATCGCCCTCCCGGTAGGAATTTCTTTCTACACATTCCAGACGATGAGCTACACGATCGACGTCTTCCGCCGTGATGTCGAAGCTCAGCGCAATCCGATCGACTTCCTTTGTTTCGTCACGATGTTTCCCCAGCTCGTGGCCGGCCCGATCGTCCGGTACCACACCATCGCCCACGAAATTCGATCGCGGCAGCACTCTTTGTCCCTGTTCTTCCGGGGAGTGCTGGCGTTCCAAAGCGGTTTCGCCAAGAAGATCCTCATCGCTGATCCCCTCTCCACCCTGGCGGATTCCGCGTTTGCCGCGACGTCCTTGGCCCCTGGCGACGCCTGGCTCGGCATCCTCGCCTACGCATTCCAAATTTACTTCGATTTTTCAGGCTACTCCGATATGGCGATCGGTTTGGGCCTGATGCTGGGATTTCATTTCCCGATCAATTTCGATCGACCCTACTGGGCTCGCAGCATCACGGACTTTTGGCGCCGTTGGCACATCTCGCTCTCGACTTGGCTACGGGACTACTTGTATGTCCCGCTGGGTGGCAATCGCAAGGGATCGCTTCGGACCTACGTCAATTTGGCGTTGGTGATGCTGCTTGGGGGACTCTGGCATGGCGCCAATTGGACTTTTGTCGTGTGGGGCGCCTACCAAGGATTCTGGCTGATCGTCGAGAGACTCCTCGCGGGTCCCATCGCGCGTTGGCGATTCCCTCGCGCACTCGGAATCGCCTGGACCTTTTTCCTGGTGCTGATCGGGTGGGTGTTTTTTCGCGCCAAGGACCTGCCGCACGCGATCGATTACTTGAGCGCGATGTTCGGTCTCTCCGACTCGGTTGGGCAGACACTCGGGCCACGCCCCATTCACTTCACAGCATTGGGTGTGGCGTCCCTCATCGTTTGGTTTGGCAAGCCGACCCGAGACCTCGTCGACCAGGCCCGCATTCAGTGGGTCTTGCCCCTGCAAGCCGCCTTTTGGTGGGCACTCCTCCACATGGATTATGAAGGACATGTCCCCTTCCTCTATTTCCAATTCTGAGGAACGCGGCGGAACGCCGGAAATCCGCGGGGCCTTCACGACCCCGCGATTCCTCCAAGCCGGCGTTGCCCTGTCCTTCATCCTCCTCCTTGGCGCCCGCGGTGTGAGCGACCTCGGGTGGCCAATCGCTCGGCCGGAGTTGGTCGGCAACGAACGAGCCAAGGAAGCGGCCCTCGTCGCCAACGCCCGCGTTTCGGACGGATCGCTTTTCCGTTGGTGGGAGAGGCAGTGGCGGCTCCGTTCACCTGCAGCGTCCGTCTCGAAGCCCCTCTACTCCGAAGCCCTCCTCAGCCTGTTCAAGGAGGCGGACCCGTCGATTCTGGTGGGCAAGGACGGATTTTTCTTCCAGCCACACCGCGTGCGACCGCGCAAGTCCAATCTCGATGAGTTGGTCGCGGAAGACGCGCGGCCCCTTGCTGCCTTGCACCGGAGGTTGGTGGCCCTGGGAATCGACGTCGGGGTCGCACTCCTTCCGCGCAAGTCCGTGATCTGCGCCGACAAACTCCCGCATGGCTTCGATCCCGTGGCGGGCAGCTACCAGAGCTATCGGCGAGCCTTCGAGGATCTGGGGATGCGGGTCCCGGATCTATTGACTCCTTTCATGGAACGTCGGGAATCCGGGCTCTACTTTCCCGCCGACACCCACTGGAGCCCCGAGGGCGAGCGGATCGCCGCGGAGTTTGTCACCCGTGGGTTGGGCTGGCAGGTTCCGGAGGCTCAACGCGTGGGAGCGCCGCGCAACTTGGATCCGATCCCGGCCCCCGCGGACCTTCGCAAACTCGCGGGGCTCCGACTCTTGCCTCACCCCACGCAGCACTTCGACCCTTATCACCAGCAAACCCAATTTCGGTTCTATGCCGCCGACGGAACCTACATCCACTACCTCGCGTATCCGGGCGGCCCGCCCGCGAGCCTGATGGTGACCGGCACCAGCTACTCGGACGGCCGCATGTTCCCGCAGACCGTGGGGTGGTACTGCGCCGAACCGGTCATCCCCGAGACCCGGCCCGGAATCGGACCCATTCTCCCGATCGGCCTGGCAATGCAGCACGTGCGGGAAGGGCAAGTCATGCCGAAGCGGCTCCTCATCGAACTCCCCGAGTTCTGGATGTGCTGCCAGGCCTCCACGCGTAAAGAAATCAGCACCGTGTTGATGCAGTGCCCAACCGTGGATTTGCAGCCGATCGGGCCTACCGCCAATGCCGGTGGCGAAGCGGTCTTTCGATCGCCGCGGGTCCTCGGGCCCGGCATTCACGAGCTGACGCCCGAGTGGAAAGTGGAGACCACACGGCCAGGCAAAATTCAGAACCCCGGTACCGGGATCCTGTCGATTCGGTTGCGCGGCGAAGTCCTTCACGGGCCGGCGATCGCGCGGGTGTCCTCCATCAGCGCGTTCCTCGATTACGAACTCCCGGTGGGAGCCGTCGACTTGGCGATGCCCTGGGTGGCGACGCGGGCCGAGTGCTTTGGCCTCCTCGCACTCAGTTCGCCGGTCACGGGGGCCAAAATCCGGATCGACAGTCTGGAATTGGTCATGGACTTGGACCTTGCCCGAGCCCAACTCGCCGGGCCACTACCCTTAGGATCGAGGGAATCCGGATGGAGTCAGCGGGTTGTGTTCAGCGCGCCCGTGCCCGCGCCCCGCCTGGGTGGCCTTGCGGTTTTTTTGGGGCCGAGCGCGCACTCCCATCCTCCCGGGCTTGAGCTCATCCTCGAGCTCGAAAATGGCGATCGGAAGCGTCTCGTGAGCCCGGAGGCACTCGAGGCTCCGGCGATCTGGCTCGTCGACACGTCCGCGTTGGCTGACCAGGTCATCGTGGGCCTCGAAGTGCGAGGACCCGGTAGCGCGAGTGCCGGTTTGGTGTCGGGAGCCATGATCGCTCCGATGAAAAGGCTCTGAACTTGGAAGGGTTGAGTTTGGCCAGAATCACTAGCCCAAGATTCTCGGGCCAAGTGCGCCTCGCGACCTTCGGTCAGGGGCAACGCGGGCTATAGTCGCAGAGACGGTGTCCAGAATCCGTCCAGAACAAATAACAGGAGCCAATCATGGCCGTCGCCACCACCCTGCACGATTTCAAAGTTCGCGACCTCAAGCTGGCCCACGAAGGCCGACGCGCGCTCGACCTCGCCGAGCACGAGATGCCGGGCCTCATGGCCCTCCGTCAGGAATACCGCGGGAAGCGGCCACTCGCGGGCGCCCGCATCATGGGCTCGTTGCACATGACGGTGGAAACCGCCGTCCTGATCGAGACCTTGGTCGAACTCGGCGCCGACGTGCGCTGGGCTTCCTGCAACATTTTCTCGACTCAAGATCACGCCGCCGCCGCGGTGGTGGTCGGCAAGACCGGCTCCGCGACGGACCCGAAGGGCACTCCCGTGTTCGCCTGGAAGGGCGAGACCCTCGAAGAGTACTGGTGGTGCACGGAGCGGGCGATGATTTGGCCCGACGGCAAAGGGCCGAACATGATCTTGGACGACGGTGGTGATGCCACCCTGCTCGTTCACCTTGGTGTCGAGTACGAAAAGAAGGGCGCGACTCCGCCCATCGAGAGCGCCGATTCCGACGATTTCCGTGAGCTCCTGAAAATCCTCGCGCAGAGCCTGAAGGATCACCCCGGCCGCTACACCGCGATCGCGAAGAGCATCCGCGGAGTGTCCGAAGAGACCACGACCGGCGTTCATCGTCTCTACAAGATGATGGAGAAGGGCGAGTTGCTCTTCCCCGCCATGAATGTGAACGACGCGGTCACGAAGTCGAAGTTCGACAACCTCTACGGCTGCCGCCACTCCTTGGTCGACGGCATCGCCCGAGCCACCGACGTGATGATCGCCGGCAAACTCGCGGTGATCTGCGGCTATGGCGACGTCGGTAAGGGCTGCGCCCAGGCGCTGAAGGGCCAGGGCGCGCGGGTTGTCGTCACCGAGATCGACCCGATCTGCGCTCTCCAAGCCGCGATGGAGGGCTACCAGGTCCTCACGCTGGAGGACGTGCTCGAGACCGCCGACATTTTCATCACCGCCACCGGCAACATGGGAGTGATCACCGCGGCGCACATGGCGCGGATGAAACACCGCGCCATCGTCGGCAACATCGGACACTTCGACACCGAGATCGACATGGCCGGACTCGCGAAGACTCCCGGAGTCCAACGCTCGCCCGTGAAAGCCCAAGTCGACGAGTGGATCTTCGCGGACGGCCACGGGATCATCGTGCTGGCCGAGGGGCGCCTGCTGAATCTTGGCTGCGCGACCGGACATCCGTCCTTCGTGATGTCGGCGAGCTTCACCAACCAGGTGATGGCGCAGATCGAGCTCTTCAACAACCACGAGCTCTACCAACGCAAGGTCTACACCTTGCCAAAGGAACTCGACGAGCGCGTCGCTCGCCTCCATCTCGGCAAGCTCGGTGCCAAGCTCACGGTGCTCACCGACGAGCAGTCGAAGTATCTCGGGGTTTCCAAGGCCGGCCCCTTCAAGCCCAGCCACTACCGCTATTGATCGCGCCTCCCCCTTTCTTTCCGACGCTGCCGACGCCCCTCCCTGGAGTCGGCCCCTTGAGCGCTCGAGTCATCGGCGATCGCGGCCCGCTCATCTACCTGATCCACGGACTCGGGCGGGTGAGCGCGACCTATTCGTTCGTGGCGGCGCACCTGCGGGACCAGGCTCGTCTCGTCCTCGTCGACAATCCAGGCTTCGGGGGCAGTCTCAACGTCGGGGTTCCGCTTTCGATCCGGGGTCACGCTGCCCTCCATCGCCGCACTCTGGACGCACTCGGATTCGACGAACCAGTCCACCTCGCCGGTTTGAGTTTGGGCGGAATGATTGCGCCAGCCCTCGCGGCTCTCCTCGGAAGAGACCGCGTGGCGTCTCTCTCAATTTTTGCGTCGAGTTCGCTCGAGACCGGGCTTTGGCGCCTATCCCCACGCAGCGTGGCCCGCACTCTCGGTCGCGTCCTGCGAACCCTCAGCTTCGACCACCACGTCCAAATCGGTGAGATCGTGCGCCCCGAGGTCATCCAGACGTATCCTGAACTTTCGACCCACTTGGACCGCCTGCAGCTAGCCGAAGGATTCCGCTTTTCTCACGGGACCCGCCAACTGATCGCCGCCTCGCATTTCCGGCTCCGACCGCTCCGGGACCAACTGCCGGCCCGAACGTGGGCGATCGTCGGAGAAGCCGATCGGCTGGTCTCTCCTCGGCACAGCGAACGGCTGGCCGCGCTCCTCGGATGCCCCCTCTGCATCGCGCCCGCCGCGGCTCACGACTTTGGATTGTCGGCGCCACGAACCATGGCGGCTTGTCTCCTGCGCGCGAGCGGAGTCGGGGACCTGGCCGAGGTCCAGATCGAGCCGGAAGACCCGAGGCGAGCGCTGGAGATCCCTCGATGAAATGCAGAAGGCCCCCGGCGCAAGCCGAGGGCCTTCATGCCCAGGGGGGGACTTGAACCCCCACACCCTTAACGGGCTCTAGAACCTGAATCTAGTGCGTCTGCCAATTTCGCCACCTGGGCGGCAGGTGCGTATCATGCCTGACTCGCAACCGAACTCAACCCTCCCCGGCGCCCTTGCTTGAAACCCACCACCGAGAAAAAGAAGCCTGCCCAGGCTCGTCAGACCATCGCCAAGAACCGGCGGGCGAGCTTCGATTTCGAGCTGGGCGAAAAGTTCACCGCCGGAATCGCCCTCCACGGGCCTGAGGTGAAAAGCCTGCGGGCCGGTCGGGTGGCCGTGGATCAGGCCTACGCTCGACTCGAAGGCGACGAGATCTGGCTCGTTGACCTCCACATCCCCGAGTACTTGGCGGCGAGTTGGACCAACCACATCACGAAGCGGCCCCGCAAACTCCTCCTCCACCGGCGGGAGATCGAGAAACTGCGGGGTTCCCTCACCGCGGGAGGTGAGACCCTCGTCCCCCTCGAGTTGTTTTTCGACGAACGCGGGCTCGCCAAAGTCACCCTCGCGCTCGCCCGCGGCAAGAAAAAACACGACAAGCGGGCCGCGTTGGCGAAGAAGTCGGCGCAATCCGAGATGGTGCGCGCCCTTCGTCGCGAGTGAGGCGTGCAGCCTTCGTCCGGACCGGAGGACGAGTCCCCCCCTGGTCGGTGGATCCCGGTCAGTTGCAGAGCCGAAGCAGGAGGCCGCGCGAGAGAACGAGCGGCACCCCCGGACCAAGCGCTGCTTGGAGGTGGAACGACACTCCTGCCAATGCGGGCACCGACAGCGAAGTGGCCACAGAACCACTTCCGGTCGCATCGAGCGTCATCGGGAGCAAGAACCAGGAGCCCGGAGTCAGATCGATCAAGACCTGGCCGGCCGCGATCGCTGCCGAGTAAGAGCCGAGGCTCACCCCCAAAACCGCGGGCGTGAGAGGGGTGCCTCCCGAGAGTTGGATGGCCCCGGCGTTCGGAGGACCACTCGGCACCCAGGAGAGGTCCAGGGTGCCCGGCTGAGCTGGCCCGTACGGGACCGCCGAGCATCCCTGATCCCGCCACGCAACGATCGGCTGCGACAGACTCAAGCTCGTGGCGCGCCGCCCCCCGACTCCGACCAGGTGGCAGGGTCCCAGTGCCTCAATGTTGATGATGCCCACCTGGCCCTGGCCGGCGAAGTCCGTGATTTGGACGCCTCCCACACCGTCGTACGCCTGAACCGTCCCTTCGGCAAAATGCACGACCGAGTGGTTCGAGGCCGCGGGTCGTCCGGCTCCGGCTGGGACCGGGAGCTCATAGAAATTCGTTCCGTCGAAGCGCATCGCGAAGCTGCGCAAGATCGAACCGCCCAACGCGATCGGCGACACCGCTCCGCCGCCGATCCAGACGGTCCCGTCCGGCAGCACGTCCAGACCCCGCAAGTAGAACTGGGTGTATCCGAAAGTCGGCGAGGGGACATGCGACCAGCTCATGCCGTCGAATCGAATCAACTGCGGAATGACCGTGGGATCGGCTCCCTCCCCACCCTGGAGCGCGTAGACCCGACCATCCGGCAGCGCCTCGGCGGCAATCACCTCAAAATCTCCCACCGCACCCGGCAGCGCGGCACAGGGCAAAGGATAGGAGGTGTAAGTGGAGCCATTCCATCTCCACGCAAAGCCGCCGTTGCAGAAGCCGTCGATCCACGAACCCAAGAACCACACGTCATTGTCGTTCACGGCCGCGATGGCGTACACGAAGGAGCCGGAACCGTAGGACACTGCGGTCGAGGAATCCACCACCCAGGCCGAGCCGGACCAACGGGCAATCATCGGCTGACCACCAGGAAAAAACGACATGTTCAACGCCAGGCGGCCCCCCGCGGCCACGACCGAGCCGTTCGGAGTGAACGCAACGGAGGTGAGTCCTCCCGGCGTCGAGTTTCCAAACGCGGTGGTGGGAAAGGGCACACTCTGCCAGGTGGAACCGTCGTAACGCCAGGTGGCCGGCCCACCCGTCGCCGACAAGCCCGTCCCCCCGGACCATGACCCAACCGCCCAAGCCTCGGTAGGCGACCGTACGGCAATGTCCGCCACGAGCGCGGAGGAAGCTCCGATCGGAAGGGGGAGGTCTTCGATTCTCCAGGCCCCGCAGGGGTCCGGCCCAGTGGGCGTCGGAGGCAACACCAGCGAACCGCGCAGGGTGAATGCGAGATCCACGAGCGTCGCCCCGCCGGGTGTCGAAGTCAACACTGTCCAGGGGTTGCCGACGGCGCGGTCTCTCGTCTGGGCCGGACCGTGAACGACGTTGCCGGTGTTGGCAAACCCCCAGCCGAAGCCGTGCGGTCCCTGCGTGATGAACTGGACCGCGACCCAGTGTCGACCGGTCGCTGCAAATGGCGTGGCCAAGTTCATGAGGAACTCGGGGCTATTAGTCGTGACCACCGAGGGAACGAGTTCTTGGAAGAGCAGGTTCCCAGGCCGCCCCAGTTGATCGTCGTAGAACCTCACCCAGGCGCTGAAGCTGTTCGGAAGGTAGGCGCACGGATAGCAGGTGGTTCCCGTGATGGTGACCGTCGTCACCGTCCCGACGAGGTCGAAGTCATCGGCCGCCTCCAAATTCGAGGCGGGGCTCGTGACCACTTGACTCTGGGTGGTTCCGCCGAGGAAGGTGATGAACTGCCCCCAAATCTGGCCGCCCTGGCCGAAGGCCGGGAGCGAAATACCTGCCAAGACTAGGATGCACCGAGCCAAGAACGATCCCGGATGAGTCGAGTTGACGCGCATGGCAGGCCCATCCGCAATCCCCGTTCCACGCCCTCGATCTCCGCAAAAGTCCGCGAAATGCTGCTCACCTGCCCGATTCCGAGACAGAGTTAGGCCTTGCCCTCGGTAAGAACGCCCGTGATCCGGCGGTGAAGACGGAGCGACCAGCGGCCCAGGCCTATTGCGGGATCCCTTCGGAATCCTCATAATCGCGCTTCACCTGGGGGCGATCGGATTCGACCGGGTCGTCCAAAACACGGGTGGCGTGCAGAGGTTCCACGGAGGCCTCTCAAAACACCGTGGAAAAAGTAGTTGCTAATCACAACTTCGCTCTCGCGGCCTAATTAGACCGCGCATTCCCGGGGCCCATGCTCGCGAGGCTTCGGGAATGACCAACCAGCGAGCTGGCGTGCCGACTCCCGTCGTTGACGAGGCGCGCGAGACCCGAAACGGCTGGCTCGGGCCGACGCTGTCGGCTCACGGAAGCCCGAGCGACAACTCTGACCGACTACGCACGTAGAAGCCCATGCGGCGGGACCGCGGGACGGGGGTTCAATTCCCCCCGCCTCCACAAGAGCCCCGGAACCTTCGCGGTTCCGGGGCTCTCCCTTTCTTCTGCCCTACCCCGGACTCCAAACCTTCGCCTTCGCAGGGACCCGGCCGCGTCGGTTCGTCCTTGGCCCCCAGGAGCAAGGGGTTCGCAAGCGACCTTGGGCTCTGGTGAAGTCAATCCACCGCACTCGGTAACCCTCATCGCTGAAGCTGGACGCCCTTTCGGGCGGGATTCGAGGGAGCGCGGGAAGAGGAACCACTCCGGAATCAAGGTCCTGTCTCGTAGGGGCGCTTGACTGACGGTTAATGGGGAGTCAGAATGCGGTTGGAGGCTCAGCCGGAGCGCTGCTTTGGGACCCTTGTCTCAAACCAGCTCGAAGGGCATTGCCTCCTCTTTTTTTAGGCTCGTGGTCCGTAGGGCTCGCTGACAAACGCGACGCCATAGCTCTGAAAAACATTCCCGTCTCGGTAGCCTTCCCCGCGGAACTGGAGTGTCCTGATCCACGACCCAAATCGAGCGGCTATCTCCTCACGCGTGGGTTCGTTCATTCCCTGGGTCGGCAGCCTGAAGCCCCAGTTGACACAATAGATACAAACGTCGGCAGCTTGGATCGGCGTCACGAGGTCGGACGAAACGAAGAGCGGCGTCGGAACAATCCACTTGGACCGGTAGCGCCCCGGGTCTGTCCGCTGAAAGTAGCGCTGAAGGCGACTCACCAGACGAAGATCATCCGAGTCTTCAACCTGATCCAGCACCAAAAGACCGTGCTCTTGGCGCTACTCCAAGAAGTAGAAGTAGCGCTCAAGGAGAAAGACCTGGTCCTTGCGCAAATACTCGAGCTCCGGACCGGGCGGCTTTTGAGTGGTACGGGGGATGGCCACCGCAAACAGACAAGCGTCATGATCTCGCAGCGCCTGGAAGACTCCGAGGGCCATGGAGATGCAAGCTTGACCATAGGCGGTGAACTCCGGCTTGGTAGGTGCGCCCTTCCTCACGCCCTTTTCGAGAAAACTCTTCGCGAGTTTGCGGCGCTGCGGATCCGGAATAGCCGGCCCTTGCGCTGCCCAGGCGAACCGGTTTTTGTCCAACAGGTGTGAGCCCTTGAACTCCTTCTTGAACTCGGAGAGGAGACAACCGAAAGCCTCGAGTTCCAGGCGTTGAACCGATTGGACAAACGGCCACAACCGACCGGCGGACAGCGCGACGCCACCTCGCACTTCGTAAGGAGCGGACTTTCGGTCGTGACCGCTCTCGTCCATGAACAGGAGCCAACTCAAACCAACGCCCTCCACCGGCCCAGGTCAAATCCCAATTGCACCCGCACGCTGTAGCACTCGCGGCAAATGGTGGTCGTGCAGTTGAGAGACTCAATGCCTGGCGGCCCGCCACCACACGCTCGAACCTCAAACCAGTACCCCCGCGAGCGTCGTAGCGCAAAATGATCCTGCGAACTCCGCCGTTCCATCTACCGATCGACTCTACCCTTCGCCCAAGGAGCGCGGTTTGGCATCCAACTGTCACCGAAGCGGTTATCATAGCCCATGAGCAGCTTTGGAGATGCACTGAAAAAGGCTGGGATCTTGAGCGAGGCGGAGGCCAAGCGGGCCGCCCATGAGGAGAGGTTGGCGAGAAAGTCGTCGACCCTGGAGGAGCGCACGACCGCCGAGATCGAGCGTGCGGAAACCGAGCAAAAGTTGGCCGCGGAACGGGAAGCCGCCACCGAGCGCGATCGCGGCATGCAGAAGGCCCAGGCCGAAGCTCGGGAGTGGGTCACGCGGGCCCGTGAGATGGTCCAACGAGAAGCCTGGCCCGCGGATCGCGTCCGGGGGAATCGGCGCTGGCACTACGTCGACGAGTCCGGACAGATTCCGTTCCTGATGGTCAACGATGAAGTGAGCCGTGGCCTAGAGGACGGTGACTTGGCGCTGACGAAAGCGGGGCGGGTGATCAATCGGAAGGTCGCACTCGAGGTCACCCGTCAGGACGCCGTCCGCCTGGGATTTTGGAACTCGTGAGCCGCGCCCCCTTACGCATTGATGTTCCCTGCGCCCCGGGCCTCGAACCGGTTCTGGAGAGTGAACTGGCGGCACTCGGTTTCGAGGAACTCCTCACCCGCCCAGGTGGAGTCAGCGGCCAGGCCTCGCGCGACCAAGCGGCGCGGGCGTGCTTCGCGCTGCGAACCGGCCTCCATGTGCAGGAGCTCTTGGCGGATGGGCCGATCGAGAGCCCGCAGGAGCTCTACGAACTCTGCGCGCGGGTGGACTTCGAGCGACTCCTCACCCCCGAGCAGACTCTCGCGGTGACGGCGTCGATTCGCAACAGCGCCCTCAACCATTCCGGGCACGCCGCGCTCGTCGTGAAGGATGCGGTGGTCGACCGGCTCCGAGACAAGAAGGGCAAACGCCCCAATGTCGACGCCGACGATCCCATCCTCCCCCTGCGCCTCTCGGTGATCAACGGGCGAGCCCGGCTCTACCGCGACTGGGCAGGGACGAGCTTGCACAAACGTGGCTACCGACCCATCCAAGTCAAGAGTCCGCTCAACGAGTGTGTCGCGGCCGGGCTCCTCCTCGCCCACCGGCTACCGCCCGAAGGGAGCTTGCTCGACCCGATGTGCGGCTCAGGAACGCTGTTGATCGAAGCCGCCCTGATCGCCACCAACACTCCCCCGGGCCTGCACCGGAGCTTCGCCGCGGAGCGCTGGATCGACGTACCCCACGCGGTCTTCCCGGCCGCTCGAGAGTGGGCAAATCAGCAGGCCAGGGCCTCGGATCTCGCCCTCGAGGGGGCCGATCGCCACGCCGGCGCCATCACGATCGCGAAGGAGAGTGCGGAGCGCGCCGGAATGGCAGGCAGAATTCACTTCCAAGTGTGCGATGTGAAAAACCTGGTGCCGCGCACCAAACCGGAAGTCGTCGTCACGAATCCGCCGTGGGGTGAACGGTTGGACGACGACCCGATCGGCTCGTGGAACGCGCTCGGGAAATTCCTCAAAGCTCATGGTCGCGGCGCCCATGCGTTTCTTCTGTCCGGAGACGCGGAGCTCACACGCCACCTCGGCCTGAAGGCCAAGGGGCGTTTCCCCATCGAGATCGGCCCGATCTCCGCGCGCTTCTTGCACTACGAGGTCCACGCCGACCGGGCGTCGCCCGTCACTCCACCCCAGGAGACCTGATATGTCCATGAAAACCAAAACCGACGGACCGACTCCGAAACAAGTCGCCGCCATCGCCTTGGCGGTGTTGATCCTAGTGCTCCTGATCGCGACCGCCCTGTCGATCACCACGAAAGTAGCGCCTGGGCAGGTCGCGGTGATCAAGAACAACATCACCGGCGCCGAGGCCGTTCAGCTATCCGAAGGAATCATCATCCACCTGCCCTTCGGCCTCACTGACGTGTACGTCCTCGACAAGACCCAAAAAAGCCTCATCATGGCCGACGAGGAGAGTGTGATCATCAAGACCAGGGAGGGTGCCAATGTCGACACAAACGTCGAGATCACCTACAGCCTGAACCCGGTCGAAGCCTCCAAGATCGTCAAAGAAATCGGCATGGGCTCGAGAGGCGCCGATATCACCAAGGTCAACGACCTCGTGGTCTCTTTTGTGCGCTCGAAGGTCCGCGACGAAATCGGCCGCCTGAATCTCGATGAACTGGCGCGCCCAGAAGAACGCACCGCCCGCATCGAGGACACGCGCCGCCGCCTCAACGACGAGTTGGCGCCGTTCGGCATCGAGATCCAAACCGTGAGCGCCACCGACTGGGACTACGACGACAAGTACGAAGCCATGATCAAGCGGCGGAAAGAGGCCGACCAGGTGTTCGTGAATCAAGCCGCGGCCCAAGAGACCAACCGCAAGAAACAGGAGACGATGGTCGCGGAACAAGATCGCCTACGCAGCAATGCCGTAGCCGAGGCGAAGGGCGAGGTTCAAAAAGAACTGATCACCAAGGAGGCCTGGGCCTTGGAGCAGCGGGCCGGAGCCGAAGGTCTCGCCTACAAGATGCAAAAGGATGCCGACGCCGCCTTCATCCGACTCCAAAACGAGGCCATCGGTACTGAGCTCGAACTCACCAAACGAGCCGAGGGCATTCGCGCACTCGCCGACGCCTATGCGAAGGGGGGCATCTCGCTGGTGAAAGAGGCGCTTTCGCAGAAGCTCAAAGGGGTGCAGATCACCGGTCGTCCCTTCTCACTCGACAGCCAGCCCCAGCGCGTGCAAATGGAGCAGGTGAATCCGGAGACCTTGGCTCCGAGGGGAGGTGTCCGATGAAGGCAGGAAGGCTCATTCTCGGAGTGTTGGTGTTCTCCCTCTTCGTCGTCGTTCTTTGCCTGCGCAAGGTGCCGCTCGACAAGGTCGGAGTCGTCACCGATAATTTCAGCGGCGGCGTCGAGCAAAAAGACCGGGACCCCGGCTACATCTGGATCTGGCCCGGAATGCAAACCCTCTCGCTCTGGGATCCCACCGTGCAAGCGATCCACCTCGAGCGCACTCGATCGCGCGATGCCCGCGTGCACGTCCGAGGAAAGGACCAGTACACGACCCACCTCGATATCACCGTGTTGTTCCGCATCCGGCGCGACGAGCAGGGCCGCACCTACGCCTGGACGGTCGCCAAGAAATTCGGATCCAAGGAGAAGGCGGAAGAGATCGCGCTGCGCAACGCCAACAAGACGATCTGGGAAATCATGAGCGACCTCGCGACCGAGGATTTCTACGACTCGAACAAGCGCAGCGCGAAGGCCGAACTTGCCCGGGAGCGACTTGATCAGTCACTTCGTGAAGAGGGTCTGTCGATCCTCTCGGTGCTCGTTCGTAAGATCGACTACGACTCCGGCTTCGAGACCAAGCTCTTGGAGAAACAACTGCTCGAGCAGGATCAGCTCCTACAATCCTCCCTCGCGCGGGCCGAACGCGAGAAGCAGATCACCGAGAAGATCGAGAAGGAAGCCGAGGCGGCGGTGAAGCGCATTGCCGAGGAACGGGCCAAGGACATCCGCACACTCCAGGCCGACAAGGAGAAGAAGCTGCGCGAGATCGAGGGCGACGTGGGTCTCTACACCACCCGCCTCGCCTCCGAGGCGGCGCGCACCCTCAAGGAGAAGACGGCGGAGGGCCAGCTTCTCGCCGACCGTGCCCGCGCGAAGGGAGAGGAGGCCATCAACCAGGCCTACTTCCAAAGTGGCGGCGAGTTCCTGTTGGCCAAGAAGATGGTCGAAAGCCTCGAATTCGGCACGATCGAAATCAACACCAACGCGTGGAACCCCTTCGACGTGCGCGAAACCCTGGAGCGATTGATGGGAACCCCCGCCACTCCGCCCTCGCTGCCGGTAGAGAAGCGCTGACCGAGTGCGGTAGACTTCCTCTCGCCCATCCGAAGGGAGTCGCCGATGCAGTTGCGTGCTTGCCGCACTTTGATCGCAGACCTGGTCCTGGTGGCGTCCGTCGTGGGGCAGGCTCCCACCGTGGTGAATCAAGTGAGTCCGGATGCCGCTTTGGCCGGCGCCACGATCGTGCTCCGGGGGAACAATTTTGCGGCCCTCACCGCGGTGGCCTTCACCGCGGACACCGGTGGTTTCGTGGGTCCCTTCACGCAGACGGTTCCGGTGACCGTCGTATCCGCGACCACGGCCTTGGTGGTGGTGCCGACCTTCGGCTTCAGCCCGCCCGGCGCGGCCGCCCAAAGTTCGCCGTGGGGCTCCTTGCAGGCCCGCGCCGGCAACACCGCGGTCTCCGCCTCGATTCCATTCTTCTACATGCAGCAGACCTTTGGGGTCGTCACCACAGACGGAGCGGGAACCACCTCGCCGACCCCGGGCCAGCGAGCCGTGGTGTCCTTCCTCCAGGCCCAAGGCGCCCCCACGGCCGGCAATGCGGGCTTCGCGCTGCGCCTTGAACTCGCCGAACCGGGAGCGGCCGCATACCTGGCGATCGGGACGCCGGGAGTCCAACCGTATCCGCCGGTCGGGGACGGCACGCTCGTGGTCGATCTTTCCGCGAGCCCCATCATCCTCGGCCCATTCACGATCGACCCGGCGGGCGAATTGTCGATCCCCCTTCCGATTCCGGGCCCGGGCCCCTTCGGCGTGTGGCTTGCTGCTCAGTGGGGAGTCAGCACTCCGGGATTCCTCGGCGTCTCCACCGCCCTGCTCGTCTCCCTCTGAGCCCCCCTCCGAGTGACGACTCCCCCGCCATCGACCCCGTTTCACACGACGCGTTGGAGCCTCATCGTATTGGCGCAGGGCGACCCCGCCGACCGTCGCCTCGCCTTGTCCGAGCTCCTAACCCTCTACCGCAGCCCTCTCGTGGCCTACCTGCGTCGCAAGGGCCTGCAGCCCGCCGATGCCGACGATCTCGTGCAGTCGTTTTGCGGGCACCTCCTGGAAGGCCCAGGGTTCGCGAAACTCCTTCCCGGGTCGCAGTTCGGGCGGTTTCGGTCGTACTTGCTGCGCGCACTCGAAAACCACTGGAGCCACCAGCGCGAGGCGGTGCGCGCTGCGAAGCGCGGCGGCCAGGCCGGGTTCGAGCCCCTCACCCCGGACCACGAGGAAAAAAGCGTAGGGAACTCGCCCGCCTCCTCCGTGACTCCCGTCGACGCGTTCGTCCGCGAGTGGGCCCTCACCACGATCCGGAGTGCAATGCAGCGCCTCAAGCTCGAGCAAACCGCCAAGGGGAAGTCGGAGATGTTCCAACGCCTCCTCCCCCACTTGGAGGGCGACCCGGGGGAGTCGACGTACGCGGCGATTGCCGCGTCCTTGGGCGTCTCGGAGGGTGCGCTCAAGGTGTTGGTCCATCGGCTTCGGCAGCGATTCCGGGATCTCCTGCGAGCCGAAATCGCGGCGACCGTGTCCGATCCGGGCGAAATCGACGAGGAATTAGCCGAGCTGATCCAAGCCGTCCAGGGATAGTTTTTTCCTGCCAAGCTGTAACCTTCGGCCACCCTTCCGGTGATGGGGGTGCACCGGAGGGTGCTACCGATGACCAATTCCGAATCTCGCGACCAACAGAATCCCGAACGGCTCTTGCGCATGGCCCAAGGATCGGCCCGAACCTCCAACGCCTCGGGATTCGTTCCTCCCACACTCGAGTCCGTGGCAGGGTGGTTCCCGGAACTCACGATCGATTCATTGATCGGGCGGGGTGGGATGGGCGCGGTGTACTTGGCGCGCCAGCCGAAGCTCGACCGACCGGTGGCCATCAAAATCCTGCCTCCGAGTCTCGCCCAGGATCCCACCTTCGCCGAGCGTTTCGCCCGCGAGGCGCGCACCCTGGCCAAGCTCTCGCATCGCCACATCGTCAAAGTGTTCGACTTCGGCGAACGAGGCGGGGTGCCGTTTTTGTTGCTCGAATACGTCGAGGGTTCGAATCTGCGGGAGCTCATGCAGATGGGCCGCCCCTCGCCGGCGGAGGCGCTTCGGCTCATCCCCCAAATCTGCGATGCTCTGGCCTACGCGCACGCACAAGGCATCGTCCATCGGGACGTGAAACCCGAAAACATCCTGGTTGACGCTCAAGGTGACGTGCACATTGCCGACTTCGGCATCGCCCGGCTCCTGGGGGATGATCCGAGGGAAGTCACGCTGACCGGCACCCGCGAACGCGTCGGCACCCCGCACTACATGGCTCCCGAGCAGATCGAGAACCCCGCTTCCGTCGATCATCGCGCCGACATCTTCGGCCTCGGCGTGGTGCTGTACGAAATGCTCACCGGAAAGCTGCCGCTCGGGCGATTCGATCCTCCGTCGGCCGACGCCGATGTCAGCTCCCGCGTGGACGACATCGTCTTCCGCTCTCTCGAACGAGAACCCGCCCGCCGTTACCAGGCGGCGAGCGAGCTCAAGAGTGATGTGCTTTCGGCCTGGAAGGAGGGGTTTGCCGCGGGAGTGGGGCAAGCCGCCACGACCGGAGCGGGCGGCGTGCGAACTTCGCCCAGCGGGCGCGGTCCGGAGAGTCCTCCGGCGGAACCCGCCCCCGAACCGGTTCCCTCCCGTTTGTCCAAGCGAGCCGTGGGCTCGTTTTTCTGGCTCCTCGGTTCCTGCCTCGGGTTGGTTCTGCTCTGGATGCCCGTCGGGGTCACGGTCTCCGGCCCCGGTGAGGCTCCCCCTCCCCCGAAGGTGATCAACCAAGTCCTCATGTACGCGGTCATGGCGATCAGCTTGGCCGGATTCGTCGGTGGGCCATTCCTGGCCAGTCGGGCCGTGCGTGACATCGTGAGCTCAAGAGGTCGGCTCTACGGCCTGAGACTCGCGGTCCTCACGATGTGGCTACCGGCCATCTTCATTCTCGATGCCGTGCTCGCCGGACTCATTCAAAGCGTGAGCAAACCCACGACCCCGGCGGTGAAGGCGCTCTCCATCATCGCGGTATTGGCGCTGGACATTTGGATTCTCACCTCGGAAGTCCGGAAGTACCGCCGCCAGCAAGCCCAGGCTTGAGACCGAAGCGAGCGCCGCTTCAGAGGGCCTGGATGCGGCTGAGTTTGAGGCGGCCCTTCGGATCGACGCCGATCACCTTGACGCGCACCTTCTCGCCCACCTTCGCGGCCCGCTCCATACTGTCGATGCGTTCGCGAGACCACTCGGTGATGTGCACAAGGCCTTCGGCGTTGTCGTAGATGCGTACCAGGGCGCCGTAGTCCCGCACTTGAGTGATCCGACCCTCGTAGACCTGATTCAGCTCCACCACTCCCGCCAGATCCCTCACGCGGGCCAACGCCCGGGCGGCCGATTCGGCGTCGGGCGCAAACACGGTGACCAAGCCTTCGTCGGTCACCGTCATTTCGACCCCGCACTCCTGCTGGATGCCGCGGATCGTGGCCCCCTTGGCACCGATCAGGGCTCCGACCAAGTCGCGGGCGATGCGACAGTCGACGACCCGAGGGGCGCTCCCCGCGAGTTCCGTGCGCGGGCTGGCCAAGAGCGCACTCATCGCGTCGAGAATGCGTCCGCGCGCCACCCGCGCCGCCTCCAAGGCCTGGCGAATCAACTCCGCCGGCACCGCCCCGATCTTGTTGTCCATTTGGATCGCGGTGATGCCCGCCCGGGTACCCGCGATTTTGAAGTCCATGTCACCGTGTTGGTCTTCGTCGCCGAGGATGTCGGTCAGAACGACCCCGCGATCCCCGTCGACGATGAGGCCCATCGCCACGCCGGCGACCGGCGCCGAAAGCGGCACTCCCGCGTCCATGAGCGCGAGTGTCCCCGCGCACACCGTGGCCATCGACGAGGATCCGTTCGACTCGAGAATGTCCGATTCGAGTCGCACGACGAAGGGAAATTGTTCCTTGTTTGGAATCACCGGCCGCAACGCCCGCTCCGCCAACACTCCGTGCCCCACTTCGCGGCGACTCGGGCCTCGACTCACCCGCACCTCCCCGACGCTGAATCCGGGAAAATTGTAGTGCAGGAAGAATCTCGATCGACTCGAACCGTCGAGGCCTTCACTCAGGGCCTCCTGTTGGCCCGATCCAAGGGTGGCGGTGACGAGCGCCTGCGTCTGACCGCGTGTGAAGAGCGCACTTCCGTGGGCAGCCGGGAGTAAGCCCACTCGACCCGAAATCGGCCGCACCTCGTCGAGAGTGCGCCCGTCGACCCGACGACCCTCGGTCAAGGCTCGCTCCCTCGCGAGGCGGATTCCCTCGTGCTCCAACGCTAAAGCCAGCCGTGCCCGTTTTTCGGGAGAGAGAGCGGCCTCTTTTTCCACGGCCTGCCCGATGACGCTCGCAACCGCAGCCCGTCGCTCGGTCTTGGTCGGAATGAGCAAAGCCGTCGAGAGCGCGGAACTTTGAGCCTTGACCAGAGTCGCCAGTTCGGGCGCCACTGCGGCGATGCCGAGAGCAAGGCGCGGCGACGGCGCGGCGGCCCGCAAGCGTTCGATCGCGGCGACCGCGGGTTCGAGCTGACTCACTCCGAGTTCCAATAAGCTCAGGAAGTCACTCTCGCGGCCCTCTCTCCCACCGCCCTCGAGCATCGTGGGGCCGCGTTTGGTCGCCGCGATGACGAGGTCGATGGTCGCGTGGTCTCGGCTCGCGGGTCTGGGCGCCACTGTCGGCTGACCCTGCATTTGGATCACCCGGACTGCCGCCACCGGCCCGCGCCAGGGCACTGGCGACAAGTGCATCGCGGCCGATGCGGCCACCAGTGCAAGGAGCGGAGCCTCGCTCGATTCAGGCTCTGCAGAATACACCGTGACCGCCAACTGGATCTCGCGCTTCCAGTTTTTTTCGAGGAGGGGCCGAAGGGAACGATCAATCAGCCGGGCCGAGAGGATTTCGTGATCGGTGGGCCCTCCCTCCCGCCGCCTCGCGCCTCCGGGAAAGCGTCCGACCGCCGCCATCTTCTCCCGGTAGTCCACGCTGAGCGGAACAAATCCGGGGTCCTCGCGGGGTTCGTCCCCCACCACGACTGTCGCCAAGATGACGGTCTTGCCGCAGGTGAGCAGAGCACTGCCGTGGGCCTGTTTGGCCAATTCCCCAGTTTCGAGCCGGATCGTCTGGGTGCCTAGATTGAAGTTCTCGGTCCGAAGCATGCGCGAGGACTGTAACCTCAGCCGCGCGGATCGAAGGTCAAGGGCCCGCGGATGTGCGTTTGGCAGGACAGACGCATACCGGGTCCGAAACTGGCGAGGCGATCGCGTTCCCTGGGGGTCGGGACCGCCAAGTTCGACTGGCCATCCTGGATGCGGACCACGCAGGTTCCACACCGGCCGCGGCCCCCACAATTGGCGAGTCGCCCGAGGCCGTAGTAGATCCGGACGCCTTCCCGCAGGCACGCTTCCCGTAGATTGGCGTTATCCGGAACCAGGAAGGTGCGGCCATCAGGATGGACTGAGACGGAATGAGTGCTCATGAGCCCTCCGGGTCCGGAAGCTTCGAACCGTCGAGCCCGGCGAAGAGGAGTACCGCGGAGATATCCGCCGGCGAAATCCCAGGAATGCGCGACGCTTGACCCACCGTCGCCGGTTGGACCCGCTGCAATTTTTCGCGAGCCTCGGCGCGCAGGTGCGGGATTCGGGTGTAGTCCAGGCTCGGCGGAAGCGATTCGGCGTCGGCTTCCCTCCGGCGCTCGATTTCCGTGAGTTCGCGAGCCTGATATCCCGCGTAGCGGGCTTCGGTGGTGAGTTCGTCCTCGTCGCGCTGGTCCAATCCGAGTTCGGCCATGACGGGCAGGGCTCGTTTCACCCCAGTCCATCCGAATCCGGGTTCACGCAGGCGCTCCAGCATCGTTCCCGAGGCGGACCGAGTGCCCATCAGCCAACGCCGAGCCCGATCGCGTCGCAGACTTCTAGCCTCGGTGGCCTCCGCTTGGTGAAGGTCAAGAATGCCGAGGGTCTTCGCCTTTGGCCATAATCGCAGATCGGCATCGTGGTGACCAAGTAGGAGGCGATGCTCCGCCAGCGAAGTGAACATGCGATAGGGCTCGGTGACACCGCGGGTCACCAAATCGTCGATCAAGACCCCGAGGTAGGCTTCGTGGCGCTCGAGATGGAACGGTGGACGCCCGAGGCATCGGAGAGCCGCATTCACTCCCGCGTAAAACCCCTGACCCGCCGCCTCCTCGTAGCCGGTCGTGCCATTGATTTGCCCGGCCATCCAAAGTCCCGGAAGACGCCGGGATTCGAGCTCTCGTGTGCACTCGGTCGGGTCAATGTAGTCGTACTCGACCGCGTACCCGAAAGCCGCAAAGCGGGCTTCCTCCAGCCCGGGGATAGTGTGAATGAATGCAGCTTGCACCTCAGCCGGCAGCGAAGTCGAGATGCCGTTCGGATAGACGAGATCCGATTCCAGGCCTTCCGGCTCCAAGAAAACTTGGTGGCCGTCTTTGTCGGCGAAGCGGTGGATCTTGTCCTCGATCGAAGGACAGTACCGTGGCCCCCGCCCGGTGATCATTCCGGTGAACATCGGCGATCGATCGAGATTGGCCGCGATGATCGCGTGGGTTTCCTTGGTCGTGCGGGTGAGCGCACAATCGACCCGTGTAGCCAGTAGTGGAACGGGGGAGAACGAGAAAGTCACCGGAGGATCATCCGATGGTTGAGGTTCAAGACGGTCCCAAGCGATGCTGTCTTTGTAGAGACGTGCCGGGGTTCCGGTCTTGAGTCGGCCGACCCGGAACTCAAGGTCGCGCAGCCTTTGTGCCAACGCATGAGCCGCCGACTCCCCGAGTCGTCCCCCCACGGAAGTAGAGAGACCGGTGTGCAACATGCCACCCAAAAAGGTCCCGGTGGTCAAGACAACCTGGCGAGCTCGCAGTGTCGCGCCACTCGAGAGCCTTACCCCCGCAACCCGACCGGCCTCCACGATCAAATCGGCGACCTCACCCTCCCGCGTTTCCACGCCGGCGTTCGCGAGCTCGGTTTGAACCGCGCGCTCATAGAGGCCCCGGTCGTTTTGGGTGCGGGGCGATTGCACCGCCGGCCCTTTGCTGCGATTGAGGAGGCGAAAGTGGATCGCCGTGCGATCCGCCACCTTGCCCATGATTCCGCCCAAGGCATCCACTTCGCGCACGATCTGGCCCTTCGCGAGACCGCCGATCGAAGGATTGCAGCTCATGCGCCCGACCGCGGCCGCATCCAGAGTCACCAGGCAAACGTTGAGCCCGAACCGGGCCGCCGCGTGAGCGGCTTCCGAACCGGCGTGGCCACCGCCCACCACCAAAACGTCGAAGTCGGAACGAAGCATCCAGCCCGCATGGTATCAGCGAAAACACGGAGGAACGTGCACCCAGAGTGCCCGGCGGCCCGGGGGGCGGATGCTATGAACCGAGTGATGGATCTCTTCGAGGAAATCGCGAAGTTGCGAAAACTCCGGGAGCGCTGCGCGCTCGCCACCGTGATCGGCCGTCGCGGCTCCACCCCCGCGAAACTCACGGCGCGCATGTTGGTGCGCGAAGAGGGGACCATCCTCGGCACCGTGGGGGGCGGCTGCCTCGAGGCCGACACGATCCGCGCCGCCCGGGAGGTCTTGGACACCGGCCGCCCTCGTATTCTCGAATTCCGGTTGGTCGGCGAGGCGGCCGAACGCACCGGCGTGGCCTGCGGTGGTATCGTCACCATCATGGTCGAGAGCCTCGCGGAGCCGTGGGTCATCCTGGTGGGAGCGGGCCATGTCGGTCAGGCGGTGGCTCCTCTCGCGAAGAGCGTCGGCTTTCGCCTCACCATCGTGGACGACCGCCCGGACTTCGCGTCGGCCGAACGATTCCCCTCCGCCGATGAACTGATCGTGGCGGACCTGAACGAACTCGGTGCCAAAGTGCACGTGAGTGCCGAGACTCACATCCGCATCATGACCCGCGGTCACGCCGAAGATCTCACGGTGCTCCGCTGGGCATTGACGACCAGGGCCCGCTCGATCGGAGTGCTCGGCAGTCGCAGCAAGCGTATCCAGTTCCTTCAGACCCTTCGAGCCGAAGGCGTCCCGGACGCGGTCGCCGAAGCGGTGCAGATGCCGATCGGCAAAGACATCGGCGCCGAGAGCGTGCCGGAGATCGCGGTCGCCATCGTGGCCGAATTGATCGAGCGCCGCCGTCGCGCGGGGGCTGCCCATGCCCCCTGAGCGTCTGGCCGCCCTGGCCGAGGCCATGGAAGCCGTGGCGGCGGAGCCGCCGGAGGAGCGCTTGCGCTGTGCCGAAGACCATCTGCGCAGTCTGTTCGGATCAGCGGCCCTGCTCGAAATCCACGCGGAGTCGCGCCTGCCCCTCGTTGTCGCGACCTCGCCCGTTGCCAGTGATTTACTCGGCCCGGCACCGTGGCTTCCCCAACAAGAAGCCAGACCCCACCTCGCCGCCGGCCACTCCTTCACGATTCCCCTCCGCCTCCTCCCCGACGCCTGCCGCCGCGCACTCCCGGCCGACCTTCGGGACAGCGGTCTCTGCCTCCTCCCGGTGCCCGCACCGGAACTCGCCCAGTGGACCGGCTTGGTACTTCCGGCGAGCGCTCACCTCACGAGCGCCGATCTCGACCACTTGCGCCGCGCGCTCCGCCGACCGGAGCGGCGAGCGGATCCCCTGGGGGACACGGAGCGGCTCGAAGTCCTGGGGCGTCGCATGGCCGCGGTGGCCCACGAACTCGGCGGCCCGCTTCAGGCCATCATCAGTCTGGCCGAGTTGCTGGGCCGTGATCCGGCACGCGAGGATCGGGTCGAAGCGGCCAATCGAATCTTCCGATCGGCCCTCCGCTGCCGAGGTCTCGTCCAAGACTTGTTGGGCTGGGCTCGCAAGCGCCCCATTCGTCTGCAGCGCGTTGACGTGCACGCGGCCTTGCTCGACGCCCTCGAGCTCGATCGGTACAGCGATGTCGGGGAGATCCAGGTTCGCCTCGACGAGGCGTCCGATCTGCCAGCGGTCCTGGCCGACTCGAGTCGCCTGACTCAAGTACTCCTGAACCTGCTGACCAATGCACGGCAAGCCATGGCCCAGGAGCAAGGCGCGGGAATCATTCGGATCGGACTCCGCCAAAAACCCGGGCGGGAGAGCCGACTGCGGGTGCGCACGCCCGTGGTCGAAGTCACCGTCGAAGACGACGGCCCGGGCATCGCTTCGGATCAAGGCGAGCGCATCTTCGAGCCCTTTGTCACCACGAAGCCTCAAGGGAGCGGCCTCGGATTGAGCATTGCCCGAGAATTAATTCACGAGGCCGGTGGACAGCTTTGGCTCGAGTCCCACGCCCCGCGCGGCGCCAAGTTTGTCATCGAATTGCCGGCGGCCGCCGCCGATCTTGAGCGGGCCCCGACCGGCGCAGCGACCGGCGCCCGTGTGCTCGTGGTCGATGACGACCACGAAATCCTTGCCACTTACGAGGCCCTCCTCAGCTTGGATGACCACCGTGTTCAAGGCGTCGACCGGGCCGACAAGGCGCTCGCGCTACTCGCGACCGAGGTCTTCGACGTCATCCTGTGCGACCTGCTCCTCCCGGATCAGAGCGGAGAGGACTTCTATGCCGGGGTGAGGGCTCGGTATCCCGACCTGGCTTCGCGAATCGTGTTTGCCACCGGCGATGTCGCGGGCGACGCGAGCCGGAGGTTTCTCGACACCGTCCCCAATCCCGTGCTCGTCAAGCCGTTCCAAGCCGACGACCTCTCCCGAGCGATCCGGGAGGTCATGAGCAAGAACCTCGATTCGACCGGCCCCTGAACGGGTCTCGCTACTCCAACGCCGGCAAGTAACCAAAGCCGGTCGGCAGCTTGGGATAGAAGTCCGTGGACTTTTGGGGCATGACCTCGCGGCGACGGGCCACCTCGATGACCTTGCTGCCCGGCAACGGTGCCACCAGCGCCAATAGGTCCGCCTGACCGGCGCGAAGTTGGGCGAGGGCCGGGGCGGGATCACGCCAGTACGACAAGTGGTCCTCGACCTCCTTCCCCGCGAGCAAAGGGCCGATCACCAATTCCTCGAGTCGACGCACATCGAGACCCTCTGCACCCGGTTCTTTGGCCAGGGGGTTTTGAAGCCAATATCTCTCGCCACTCGCGAGCATGATCCCGAGATTGCCTGGACCGCGCTCGGCAATGAAGCGTGCGGGATCGGGACCAAGATCGACCGGGACCGCGCCCGGCAAGCGAGACAGGAGGGCCCGTGGCAAGTCGCGTCCGATCCCCGAGAGCAAGCGGTGCGTGGGCAAGATGCTGAGTCCCGGGTCGGATTCCTCGACAACTCCGACGAGGACCCGGCGGGCCCGCGGATGTTCGTCGGCAAACCGACACGCGGTCGCAAAGCGATGATGGCCATCGGCAATGACGTACTCACCCTCCGCGAGGATCGAGCGAATCTCAGCAACCGAGTCCTCTGCGTCGATGCGGAACGCGTGATGATCGGCGTTCTCGAGACCGAGCACCGATCCCAGCGGCCGCGCCTGCGCGAGATGGGCAGCGAGGCCGCGCCGGCCTGGGCGCAGCAAGAACACGAGACCGAAGTGGTGCTCGGTGGCTCGCAGGAGCGCGTACCGATCCTCGCGGGCGCGAGCGTGCGTCTTTTCGTGCGGCAGGACGCGGCCGCGCTGGGCCAAATCGAGGGCCCCGACGATCGCGGTGCGCACCACACGACTCCCGTCCGCTCCGGCCCACTCCTGGCGCAGCGCGTAGTAACCAGGCGTCGGATCCGGCGCGAACAGGCCGCCGTTCACCCACGCGTCGAGTTTGCGGCGGGCTTCCGCGTACCAGGTGCGATCCTCGGGTCCCGACTCGCCGCGGATGAGATGGACCGCGCAGTAGGGGCTGCGGGCCCGGAGCGCCGGCAAGGACTCGGTCGTGATCTTGTCGTAGGGCAAGGTCACCAGGTCTTGCGGGTGGCCCGCACGCGCCGTCGGTCTCAGGGCACAGAATGGGTGGATCACGGTCAGCTCCGCGTCGTGTGGCCGGGGACGTATCGCACCCACCGGATGCGCTCGTCGGCCGCCAGGTCTTTGAGGATCGACTCGCCGAGTTCTTGATCGAGGTTGAAGACGGCCAAGGCTTCGCCCCGGGCGGGGTCGCGGCCCACGCTCATGTTGGCGATGTTCACCCGGGCCGCCGCGAGCACGCCGCTCAGGTGAGCGACCACGCCGGGCCGGTCCGCGTTCCCGACGAACACCATCGGCCCCTCTGGCACCGCGTCCATGTTGAAGCCGAAGGAGCGCACGATGCGCAACTGATCGAGGCCGAAGAGCGTGCCGTCGAGACTCACGGTCCCCGTCGGCCCGGTGACCGTCACCCGCAAGAGGCCGGTGAAAGCGGGGTGCGAGGCCTCGTGACGGTCGAGAGTGACGATGCCCCGCTCCTCGGCATACCAGCGGGCATTCACGGGGGCGACGCGTCCCTCTACAAATGGCGAGAGCACCCCGAACAGGGTCTCGGCCACGAGCAGAGCTCGCGGGAGTTCCCCGACCGAGCCGAAGGTCACGATTTCGATGCGCTCAAGGGGATTGCCGGCGAGCGCCGCCGCCACGCCACCCAGACGCCGTGCGAGTCTGGCCCAGGGACGGAGCTTGACGGCCATCTCGCCGCCGACACTCGGCATGTTCACCGCGTTTTCGATCGCGCCGACTTCCAAATACTTGGCGATCTGCTCCGCGATTTGACGCGCCACGCTGGACTGAGCTTCCTTTGTGCTGGCGCCGAGGTGCGGAGTCGCCACCATGCGTGGATGTTCGACGAGCGCCCGGTTCGTGGGCGGCTCCGATTCGAACACGTCGAATCCGGCGCCTGCCAAATGACCACTCTCGAGAAGATTCAGGAGGGCCGCCTCGTCCACGATACCTCCGCGCGCGACGTTCAAGAGGTAGGCGCCCCGACGCATCGACTGGAGCCGTTCCGCATTCAGCAGGTTCTTGGTCGCAGGGGCGTAGGGCACATGGACGGTCACAAAATCGGAGCTTTCGAGTACCTGTTCGAGCGTCGCGAGGCGGACCCCCAGACTCGAGGCCGCCTCGGGCGTCATCAGCGGATCGAATCCCTGCACAACCATCTGCAGGCCTTGGGCGCGTTTCGCGACTTCCCGCCCGATGCGACCGAGGCCCAGAACTCCGAGCGTCTTGCCGGTGAGCTCGACCCCCACGTAGGGCTTTTGTTCCCACTCACCCCGGCGCAGAGAGGCCACGGCCGCGGGGGTCCGGCGGGCCACTGCAAACATCAAGGCGATGGTTTGTTCGGCGGCCGCCACCACATTGCCGCCAGGAGTGTTCATCACGATCACGCCGGCTCGGGTCGCCGCTTCGAGGTCGACGTTGTCGACCCCGACCCCGGCCCGCCCGATCACCCGTAGCCGGCCGGGATTGGCGAGGAGGGCCGCGGTCACCTTGGTCCGGCTGCGGACCACGAGGGCGTCGACGGTCGGCAAGAGCTCCGCCAATTCCGGCGCCGAGATTCCCGCCCGATCCAAGACTTCCGCCCCCATGTCCCGCAGGGCGGCGAGCTCCGAACTCTCGATGGCATCGGCAATGAGGACGCGCGCGTTGAATTCGGACATGCGGGATGGTGAACCCAACTCGCGCACGGGGCAAGGTCGACCGGAACTCTTTTTGGGACTAGGCTTTACGGCGCCAGCCCCTGCGCTTCTCCGTTCGGCCTGATAGACTACATGGTCCTTCTCTGCGAAAGACCAGTCATGCACCTGACGCCCCATCGTGATTACTCGACTCCCCCGACCCGCGTCCACGAAGTGCTCCGCAAGAAGCAGTTGGTCGACGGTTTCCCCTTCGTGTTTGACCCGGACCGGAGTCACGATTCGATTCTCGTCGACCAGCGCGACGGCACCGAGTATTTGGATCTGTTTTCGTTTTTCGCCAGCCTGCCAGTGGGCCACAACCACCCCGGAATGGCGGACCCCAAGTTCCGCGATCGACTCCTCAAGGCCGCCCTCTATAAGCCCACGTGCTCGGACGTCTACACCCAGGCCCAGGCCGACTTCGTCGAGGCTTTCTCGCGGACCCTTCCGAAGGCCTTCACGCATCTCTTCTTCGTCGAAGGCGGAGCCCTCGCGGTCGAGAACGCGATCAAGACCGCATTCGATTGGAAGGTGCGCAAAAACCTCCAGGCCGGGCGGGGCGAACTCGGCACCCAGGTCATCCACTTCCGCCACTGTTTCCACGGACGCAGTGGCTACACGGTGTCGATGACGAACACCTTCGATCCGCGCAAGACCCAGTACTTCCCGAAGTTCCGCTGGCCCCGGGTCCACAATCCGGGCCGCCTGTTCCCGGATACTCCGGCCCACCGCGCGGCCACCGAAGCGGCGGAAGCCCAATCCCTCTCGGAAATCCGCGCGGCGATTGCCGCTCATCCCCACGACATCGCCGCCCTCATCCTCGAGACCATTCAAGGCGAAGGCGGCGACGTCCACTTCCGTCCCGAGTTCCTCCGGGCGCTGCGCGAAATTTGCAATCGCGAAGAGATCCTACTCATTTTCGACGAGGTCCAGTCTGGGTTCGGCCTGACCGGAAAATGGTGGGCCTTCGAACATCACGGCGTCGAGCCGGACATCTTTTCTTTCGGCAAGAAGACCCAAGTCTGCGGGATCGCGGCCACGGCCCGGCTCGATGAAGTCGACTCCGTGTTCAAAATCGCGAGCCGCATCAACTCGACGTGGGGCGGCAACCTCTGCGACATGGTGCGCTGCACCCGCTACATCGAATTGATCGAACAACACGGGCTCCTCGAAAACGCCACGCGGGTTGGGGCCTACGCGCTCAAGCGCCTCGAAACCCTCCCGACGCTGTCCCCGCTGGTCAGCAACGTGCGAGGCGTGGGGCTCATGTGCGCCTTCGATTTGAAAACCACCGAGTTGCGCGATCAGGTACGAAAGATCCTCATGGAGCAGGAACGGGTGATCATCCTCGCCAGCGGAGAGCGCACGATCCGTTTCCGACCCGTGCTCGATTTCACCGAAGCGCACGCGGACCTCGCGTTCGAGCGCATCGCGCGCGCCCTGAGGTCCCTATCATGAGGAACGCGCTCTTCTTCATCTTCGCCGGCGCGGTCGGACTCGCTCAGCCGGCGCGCCCCGTCGAGGATCTGCGGGCTTTGGCTCGCGAAAAGATCGGTGCCTTCCAGGCCGAACTCGACCGCGAGATGCCGGATCTGCTCGCCCAACTCGCGGCCCTCGACCCGGAAATTGCCGGTCCGCAAGTCGATGAGCCACGCGCCAAGCTCGGACGCTTCGTTCCCGCGTTCCCCGACCGGTTTTTGAATGCCCTGAAGAGCGACAACCGCCCCCGCGTGCGTCTGCACCTGCTGGCGATCCTTCAGCGCTACGGCCAAAGCGATTTGGCCCCGCGGATGATCGACCTCGTTCCATCGGTGACCGATGGCCTGGGCGTCGCCCTCGTAGAACTTGCCGGAGAACTCGCTCGCGGCACTGCCGATGCCAAACTCCTCTCTGTCGTGCGCCAGTCCCCCCCGGCCTCGCCCGCGGTCCTCGGGGCAGCGCTGAAGGCACTAGCCCTTTCGAAGACTTCCGAGGGCCTCACGGCCGCCCGGTCCCTCGTCAGCCACGAGACGGCCCTGATCAGGCGGGATGCCGTGACCGCGCTCTCCTACGGCACGAGTGGTGGAAGAGACGACTTCGCGGTGATCCAAAAAGTCGCCACCGCTGATCCCGATCCGGAAGTCCGCAAATACGCGATTCGCAGCCTGGCGGCGTTTCCGAAGCTCCCTGAAGCGCAGCGTCTGGCCCACGACAGCTTGGTGGTCAACGACTCCGGGTTTCAAGCCGCCGCCTTGGACGCGCTCGAGAAGATCGGCACACGCGATTCCTCGCCCTCCCACCTCCTACAGTTCGTGCAGACCACGGCTCCGGATCCGCTGCGGGAGCGGGCGGCCCGACTGATGGCGGGTCCCTTCGACGACGCGCGGGGGTCCAAGCATCTGGCCAAGCCGCTGCGCGAAGCCGCCGATCGCACCCCGAAGGACGTGAACGCCCAGATGGAGGCTGGCGACTACCTGAAGAGCCTCCTGGCCTTCGAAGACGCGATCATCTACTACAAGCGGGCGTCCTCCCTGTACCAGCCCGCTCAACAATGGCGGGCGCGAGTGCAATTGGCTCGCTGCAACGCGCGACTCGGGCGCTTCGACGAAGCCAAGCGTTTGCTCCGGGCGGACTACAAAGACCGCGACATCGCGAAGAACTTCGTCGACGATCCCGACTTCGCGGCGATGAAAGCCGACTCCCGATTCAAGGGATTGTTCGAAGCCTCGAAGGGCGAGTGATCACTGGCGAACCGCCTTCGCGGCCCGCTCGAAGGGATCCTCAGACTCGGTTGCACTCTGGGCGTCGGGGAGGACGCGCACCGACGCGATCGTCTCGAGGATTGCCGGCAGTGCGAGATCGAAACTCGCCGCCGGTGCCGCCCCCAAGATCAGATAGGCGCGATCACCGTCCTTCCGTATCGCCCCGGCGGTCACGATCTCCGTGTCGCGGCGTCGGCAGCGCACCGTGAACCTCAGGCCTTCTCGGTCACCCACCGCTCCCGGTCGAGGTCCGTCCACCACGAGATGATCGGCAGAGCGTTCCAAGCGGTGGATCACGTCCAAGGCCAAGCCCTCGAGAGTCG